>CAWBVD010000001.1:0-229278 GCA_963792135.1 uncultured Actinomycetes bacterium
AACGCCACGCGAAGCCGGTAGCAGCGCTCCCGGATCCGTTCGCTCCGGCGAGCGGGTGGATCCGTCCGCAGGCAGAGGACTCGCCGAGCGTCGTCGTTCGCGAGGCATCCCACGTCGAGCGGCTCGCGTACACGCGCACCCAGGCAGCGCAGGCGCTCGGCATCGGCCGCTCGACCTTCACGAACAGCGTGCTGCCCTACGTCGAGACGGTCGAGACTCCGTCGGGCACGAAGCTGATCCCGGCCGACGAGCTCGAGCGTGTGCTCGCCGAGTGGCGACGCCCGGCGCGGCCGCGACGCAAGCCGGAACGAACCGGCCGACCGCCGTCGGTGGCGCCCGACGTCGTCGATCGGATCCGCAGAGCGCGTGCCGCCGGTCTGAGCCTCCGGCAGATCGCGGATCGCCTCAACGTCGACGGGACGCCGACCGCCCACGGAGGCGAGCGCTGGTGGGCGTCCACCGTGCGCTCCGTCCTCGCCCGCTGAGCCCGTGCGCGAGTGCCGACCGGCCTCGCAGCCTCCGTAGACTGGCTCGCGATGGCACGCGTACGCAGTCTCGAGCTCGGCCCCGCAGCGCGGCCGGTCGCCGTGCCCGACGACCTTGGCTCCTCGATGCCGAAGGCGAGCGGCCCGATCGAGCTCCCGCTCCACATCCGCTGGAGCGGCCCGCCGCTCACCTACGACCTCGACGACCGCGCGGATCGAGCCCGGGTCTACGAGCAGGTTCTGCGAGAGGGAACCGAGAGCGACGTCCGCTACTACATCGAAGCCGAGCATCTGCTCGAGCTCTGGGACGAGCTCGTTCTGCCGCCCGCAGTTCGCCAGGCGTGGGCGGACCGGATCGCGCGTCTTCGCGACGAGTAGGCGATCAGCGACAGAGAACGTCCGCTCTCTCCTTACGAAGCGGTAGAGTAAGGAGATGGACGTCGCAGCGAGGATCACCTCGAAGGGCCAGATCACGATCCCGAAGGCCGTGCGCGACGCGCTGAACCTCGGCGAGGGTGACCAGGTCGTGTTTCGTGATCGAGGGCGAGCGGGCGATCCTCGCCCGCACTCCGGATCTGCTCGAGCTGGCGCCGGCAGCGTTCCCGTCCCGGCCGGCGTGCGCGGGCTCGAGTGGGACGAGGTCCGCCGGCGCGCCTGGGCGGGCCAGCTGCGCGGTTGAGCGCCTTCGTCGACTCGAACATCCTCGTCCGCCACCTGACCGGCGATCCGCCCGACCAGGCGCGGCGCGCAACCGACTTTCTCAGCTCCGGCGCAGGACCTCGTGCTCGTCGACCTCGTCGTCGCCGAGGTCGTCTACGTGCTGGAGTCGGTCTACGAGGTCGAGCGCGAGCGCGTTGCCGAGCTGCTCCGCGCGGTCATCGGCTTCCCCGCGATCGTCGTCGCGGACGAGGCCCTGGTGCTCCGGACGCTCGAGCTCTACGAGCAGTACCGGATCCACTTCGCCGAGTCGTACCTCGCAGCCTGCGCGGAGCTCTCCGGCGTCGGAACGGTCGTGTCGTTCGACCGCGACATCGATCGCGTTCCGAGCGTCCAGCGGCTCGAACCGAGCGACCTAGCGAACGCTGCCGACCATGCTCGAACGTGTCAGTCGACGACCGTTCGTGCGCACGGCGTGCCCTCACCGGTGCCCCCATCGCGAGCACAAATCCTCGATTTGCAGGGCTGTTCGAATCCTTCACGGCCCATAGACCACCCGTCCGCGACGCGTCGAGACTAACGACGGCAGGACGCGACAGAAACCCGGCCTGAGCAGAGACTTCCTGCGAGGAAAGGCGGGGAGTCTCTGCAACGCTGCGGAGTCGCGGGAGAGCGGTTCCCGAGGGTCTGAGAAACGCGGTTGAGTCACGCCGCGTCCGTGTCTCACGACGGCGACAGCGCTAGCCGACGATGAGTCACGATGGGCGACGTAGCCGAGCGCAAACCATTCGCCACCCACCATCGCAAGCAGAACGCCAACAGGTAGAGGCTCGCGTTGTCGAGCCCGCTCCGGTGCAGCCGCCCGACGAGCTGCTCGCTAACGTTGAACGCGATTCGGATGACCGGCGCGCGTGACGGTGGCGAGTTGCGGACGTCGCGCCTCATCCTCAGGCAGTGGCGTAGAACCGATTTCGAGCCGTTCGCGGCGCTCAACGCCGACCCTGAGGTTATGCGCCACTTTCCCACCCCGCTCACGCGCGAGCAGAGCGACGCGCGCGCAGAGCGCGAGCGCAAAGTGATTGCAGAGCGGGGCTGGGGGTTGTGGGCGGTCGAGGTCATTGACCGCGCGCCCTTCATCGGCTTCGTCGGGTTGGCGGAACCTCGCTTTCAAGCCCACTTCACCCCGGCGGTGGAGGTCGGCTGGCGACTCGCGCGCGACCACTGGGCCGAGGGCTACGCGACCGAAGCGGCTCGCGCAGCCCTCGAGTTCGGCTTCGACAACCTGGGCCTGGACGAGACGTCTCCTTCGCGCCAATTGCCAATGACCGCTCGCAGAACGTCATGAAGCGGATCGGGATGACGCACGACCCGACCGACGACTTCGACCACCCTCTTTTGGAGCCAGGCCACCCGCTCCGGCGACACGTGTTGTACCGCCTCCGTCGCATCCACTAACGCGCGACCTGCTTGTCGACCCGCAACTCGACGCCGCGATATTGCGCTGCACTTCGGACACCGTGACGGCGGCGAACTCGTGCGCAAGCGTGGCTACGCTCGTCCCTCTCGTTGCCGTCGCTCGCTGAGTCAGAGCAACAGCCCCATATTGATCAAGTCCCAGAGTTCGCCGTTCGCCCGTCGCATGTGTTTGGTGTGCCTCCCCTCTTCCGTGAAGCCGAACTTTCGGTAGAGCGCGATGGCGGCGTCGTTGTGAGGGAACACGCCCAACGTCAACTTGTGCAGCCCCCGTCCTTGCGCCCATTCGATGGCGGCAGCTACCAACGCGGTTCCCACGCCATATCCACGACGGTCTGCGGCGACCATCATCCCGATCTCACCGAAGCCGAAACCGCTCTCGATGACGAGAAGGAGTCCAACGATTTCGTCTCCTGCGAGCGCGACCAACATGCGATCCACGTCCCATGTCGCTGCCCGCTTCTCGACGTCGATCGGTGGCTCGGCCGCGATCCCGTCGCGTTCTTCTGCCACTGCCGCGAAGAGAAGCGCAAGCGGATGGCGATCACCATCCTTCGCGGGCCGAATCACGACGGCTTCCCCAGCCACGCTCCGATCGTCGCACAGGCTGCGCTGCGTCACCCACGAATCGTGACGTTCTGCTCGCTCACTGAGTCACCCAGTGAGTCACGAACCCTTGATTTGCACGGATTAGTGTCGTTACGGCCCAGAAAGGTTTCCGTATGTCCGGCGAGCGATTCCGAGATATCGCGGGACATCCGTAATCCGAAGGTCGCAGGCCGTCAGCGGCGAGCGGGCTGCGCTCTGCGACTTCAGACTCTATACAATATCTATACAGACCTTTTGCTAGACTTCGGTTCGATGGCCCACTACGTCACGACGATCGAATCGGCGCTTCCTCAAGTCGAAGCGTTCGCCTACATGGCCGACTTCGCCAATGCCCGCTTCTGGGACACGAGCGTCAGCGAGGCCCGCCGCCTCGACGAGGCGCCGATCGGGATCGGCTCCGCGTTCGACCTCGTCGCGCGCTTCGGCGGGCGCGACGTGCCGCTTCGCTACGAGATCGTCGAGTACGACTCACCGCGACGGGTCGTTCTGGAGGCGCGGCGTCCGGGATTCGTCTCGAGGGACACCATCACGGTCGAGCCCGCCGGGAACCGGTCGGTCGTGCACTACGACGCGACCCTTGCGTTCGCTGGGCTGGGTCGTCTGCTCGACCCGGTGATGCAACGCATCTTCGACCGAATCGGGGCTCGCGCGACGCTCGGGATGCAGACTGCGCTGAACTCTTGACGCCCGCGGCGAACCTCGTCGACTGGGCACTGGAGGCGAGCGTCGTCGGCAGCTTCACCCGGATCGGTTACCTCGTCCGGCGGCGCCTGTTCGACTGGACGCCGCTGCAGTCGCTCGGTCTCGACGGCAAGGTGGCAATCGTGACCGGGGCGACCTCCGGCCTCGGACGAGCGGCCGCCGAGTCGATTGCGGCGCTCGGGGGCCACGTCTGCATCGTCGGGCGGGACCCGGAGCGCACCGAGCGCGCCCGCAGCGAGATCTCCGTTGCGGCAGGCTCGGCGGTCGAGGCCGACCTCGCAGATCTCTCGTCCCTCGCGGAGACCGCGGCCTTCGCCGCCCGCTTCGCCGAAAATCACGACCGTCTCGACGTGCTCGTCCTGAACGCCGGTGCGCTCACCCACCGGTACAAAGTCACGGAAGAGGGCAACGAGCTGACGCTCGCGACACACGTCCTCTCGCCGTTCCTGCTGACCCGAGCGCTCCGGCCTCTGCTGCAGGCGTCGGCCCCCTCGCGCGTGATCGTGGTGGCATCCGCCGGCATGTACACCGAGCCGCTCGAGGTCGCTGCCCTCGACCCGGATCCCGCCACCTACGACGGGACGAAGACATACGCGCGCTGCAAGCGGGCACAGGTCGTGCTGGCAGAGGAGTGGACGCGTCACCTGCTCGACACCGGCATCACCGTCAACGCCATGCATCCCGGCTGGGCCGACACGCCCGGACTCCGAACCGCGCTTCCCGGCTTCAGCCGCATCGTCGGGCCGCTCCTCCGAACGCCAGAGCAAGGGGCCGACACGATCGTCTGGCTGGCCGCCGCCCCGGACGCCGCGGACCTCAGCGGCCTGTTCTTCCTCGACCGGCGAGCACGCGCGAAGCACCGCCTGCGCCGTACACGCCGCCCCGACGAGGCCCGCGAGGCGGCGCGGCTCTGGCGGCTCTGCACGGAGCGCACGGCCCCGTTTACGGCCGGTACCGGGGGATCAGCCGCCTGACCCGACCGCGGTAACTGCGATCCGTTGCAGCATTCCGCCGAAGACGTAGCTGTGGATCGGCCAAAGCGTGTACCAGTAGGCGAGACCGGGCACACCGGCCGGGTCGAAGATCGCCGTTTGCCGAATGATCGAGCCGCCCTTGTCGTCCGGTTCGACCTCGAACTGGAGCCATGCACGGCCGGGCACTTTCATCTCGGCTACGAGCCCGAGCAGTCGATCCTGTTCGAAGCGCTCGACGCGCCAGAAGTCGATCGTGTCGCCGACCCGTATGCCGACGGGGTCACGGCGGCCGCGCCGCAAGCCCGGGCCGCCCACGAGCACGTCGAGTGCGCCCCGCAACTCCCAGAGCTGGTCGCCGAGGTACCAGCCCGTCTGACCTCCGATTCGCTGGATCGGCGCGAACGCCGCCGCGGGTGGGCAAGGCACCGTGACGCTGCGTGAGTCGACGAGTCTGGAGCCGTAGCGCGCGCCGCCGAATCCAGAGCTGGGTGCGGGCGCCTCATCCGACCAGCGGGTCTCCGCGATCTCCTTGTCCTCGTTCGCAAGCGCCCGTGCGACCGCTTCGGCCGAGCTCCGCGGGCGTACGGGGAACACCTCGAGCGCTCGCGGGTCGTTGACGACCGTCTCGGTGCGCAGGCTGTCGACGAGCTCACGCCCGACCCGGGCGTACACGGGCGTGACGAGGTGAAGCCACAGACTCGAGAGCCGTGGCGTCAACACCGGGACCGGCACCATGTGCCGCCGCAGGCCGCGTTGATCGGCGTACTCGTGCATCAGGTCGAGGTAAGAACACACGTCAGCGCCGCCGATCTCGAAGACCTCGCCTCGGTCCGGCTGGTAGTCGAGGGCCTCCAGCAGGTAGGCGACCACGTCCTCGATCGCGATCGGCTGTGTGCGCGTCTTCACCCAGCGCGGCGTGACCATCAAGGGCAGCCGCTCGACGAGCGCACGCAGCATCTCGAACGACGAGCTCCCCGAACCGATCACGATCGAGGAGCGGAACTCGATCGTCGGGACGCCCGACCCGCGCAGGATGCCGCCAACTTCCTGCCGCGAGGCAAGGTGCTCGGAGAGCTCACCCTCCCCAAGCCCGCCGAGGTAGACGATCCTGCGAACATTTGCGGCGCGCGCCGCGCGCCCGAACGCCGAAGCCGCCTCCCGATCAGCCGCCGCGAACGAGCCGCCCGACCCCATCGAGTGCACGAGATAGTACGCCGTCTCGACGCCGTCGAGCGCTGCCTGCGAGCGTCTCGGGGCGCAAGACGTCGCCGTGGACGACCTCGGTCCCGGGCCCGACGCGGGCCGAGAGATATGCCGGGCTGCGCGAGAGGCAGCGCACTCGCTCGCCGCGCGCCTCGAGCACATGCAGGAGACGGCCCCCGATGTAGCCGGTGGCGCCGGTGAGCGCGATCAGCGGATGCTCGGACCGGGCAGCGGCCGCGGTCATGTCCGCGCAACCTCGTCGGCCGCCGCTACGAGATCTCCATCCAGGTAGCGGGCGCCGAGCCGCCTGCAGAGCTCCTCGCTTGCGCCCGGGCCGGCGAGCGCGAGCTGAACGGTCCGGCCGAGCCGGCCGAGCTCAGCGGCCTGGGCCTCGAGCAGGCCTGCGTCGAAGCTCGAGATTACGACGAGCTCCGGCCGCGTCGTCTCGGCCGCCTGCGCGAGCGTCGCGATCGGCGTGTCCGCGCCGAGAAAGAGGATGCGCCACGAGTGAGAGCGCAGAACGAGCGCGAAGGCGAGCAGCGTCATGTCGTGGGTCTCGCCGGGCGCGCAGGCGAGGAGCGCGAGCGGGCCCGTTCCGCGGCCCCAGAACCGAGCGAGAGCGAGCAGCCGGCCGCGGATCAGGTTGCTCGCGAAGTGCTCGTGGCTGACGTCGATCTCCCCTCGCTCCCAGCCGTCGCCAACTTGCTTCAGCGTCGGCAACACCACCCCCCGCACCACCGGCTCGAGACCGAACGCCACCAGGGCCTCGTCGAGCACCGCGTGGGCGGCGGCCTCGTCGAAGCGGCGAACCGCAGCGAGTAGGCGAGCGGCGGCGTCTTCGAGCAGACCGTCGGACGGACGCTCGTCCTCGATTGCGGCACGGGCAGCCTCCGCCGCCGAGAGACCTTCGTCGAGGCCACGGCGCATGCGCTCCACTCGAGCGGCGTCGGCGGCGGTGTAGAGCCGGAAGCCTCCGGGTGAGCGCAGCGGCCGCATCAGGCCGTAGCGCGACTCCCAGGCACGGAGCAGTTCGGGGTTGACGCCCACCCGGCGCGAGAACTCGCCGATGCGAAGCGACCCGGGATCCGCAGCCATCCGCGGATCATACAAACATTAGACAAATACTTGACGGAGCTCTCAGCCATACGTATGCTTAGACATACTCTATACAAAGTCTCTACAACACGCGTCTACCGGAAAGGGCCGAGTCCTCATCCCTTCCGCGTGGGCGAGAACCGAAAGGAACCTGACATGAAAACAGCAGGAGCAGCACTCGGCGTCTTTGCCGTATCACTCGTGGCCGCGACCTCGCTCGCGACCGCGTCGCCGGCGACGACCACTACCGCGAGCCCGAAGAACATCGTCCAGACCGCGGTCACCGCGGGCCAGTTCAAGACGCTCGTCTCGCTCGTCAAGCAGGCCGGGCTGGTGGGAGCACTCTCCGGACCAGGCCCGCTAACCGTGTTCGCTCCCACCGACGCGGCCTTCGCGAAGGTGCCGAAGGCGACCTTGGCCGCGCTCGCCAAGAACAAGGCCGAACTGAAGGCCGTTCTGCTCTACCACGTCGTCAAGGGCAACGTCACCGCCGCGCAAGCGTCGATGCTCACGTCGGCGAAGACACTCGAAGGTGCCTCGCTTCCCATCCGCGTGTCGGGCTCGAAGGTCTACGTCGGCGGAGCGCAGGTGATCAAGGCCAACATCATGGCCTCAAACGGGATCATCCACGTCATCAACAAGGTCCTGATCCCACCGAAGCAGTAGCCGGAAAAACGGTGGAGCCCCGCTATCGAGGAGACTGGTGGACGGGGCTCCACTCGCGATGATCACACGTGGCTCCGCTCCTCGCTCCGCGCCTGCTCATACGCCTCGCGCGCGGTACGCACCGACTCGATGGCGGACACCTCGGCGACGGCAACGTCCCACCAGCTCTCGTAGGCAGGCACTCCCGTGTAGCGGTCGACCTCGATTGCGATCACCGTCGTCCGCTCCTCTTGCTTGGCTTCCGCGAGTGCGGCGCGAAGCTGGTCGAATTGAGGCGGCGCGAAACACCCGCGCACCGAGCGACTCCGCATTGGCCGCGAGATCGACTGGCAAGAACGCCTCCGAGTGCTCGCTGTCGAGCCCCAGGGTGCCGGCACGCCGGAACCGGTATTGCGTGCCGAAGCCGTCGGTGCCGAGCGAACGGGAGAGTCCGCCGATCGAGTTGAAGCCACGGTTGTCGACGAGGACGATCGTCAGCTTCAGTCCCTCCTGAATCGAGGTGACGATCTCGTTCGCAAGCATCAGGTAGGAGCCGTCGCCGACGAGCACGTAGACCTCCCGCTCGGGTGCCGCCATCTTCACGCCGAGGCCGCCGGCGATCTCGTAGCCCATGCAGGAGTAGCCGTACTCGACGTGGTAGCCCTTCGGGTCACGAGTGCGCCAGAGCTTGTGGAGGTCGCCCGGCATCGAACCTGCCGCGCAGACCACGACATCGGTCGGCTGCGAGAACGTATTGACCGCGCCGAGCACCTCGCTCTGTGCCGGTAGCGGCGAGTGGCCCAGCGTGTAGAGGCGCTCGACCTCCGTGTCCCACTCGGAGACGAGCGCCGCCACTTCGTCTCGGTACGCGTCGTCGACCTCCCAGCCCTGGAGTAGCTCGGCGAGTCGCTCGAGCGTTGCCCGCGCATCGCCGACGAGCGCGAGCCCTGCGTGCTTCGCGGCGTCGAAGCTGGCGACGTTGACGTTGACGAAGCGCACGTCGGGGTCCCTGAACGCGGTCTTCGACGCCGTGGTGAAATCGCTCCAGCGAGTGCCGACCCCTATCACGAGGTCCGCTGACGCGGCGATCCGGTTCGCGGCAAACGTCCCCGTCACGCCGATCGCGCCGAGCGCAGCGGGATGGTCGTAGGGCAGCGAGCCCTTGCCTGCCTGCGTCTCGCAGACGGCGACGCCAGTCAGCTCGCTGAGGCGGCGCAGCGCTTCGGTCGCCTCCGAGTAGATGACACCGCCGCCGGCGACGATCAGCGGCCGCCGGCTCGCGCGGATCAGCGCCGCTGCGTCGGCCATCGCCGCCTCGTCCGGCAGCGGCCGCCCGACGTGCCACACACGCCTGGCGAAGAACCCCTCCGGAAAGTCGTACGCCTCGGCCTGCACGTCCTGCGGGAAGGCGAGGGTGACCGCCCCGGTCTCGGCCTGGTTCACGAGCACCCGCATCGCCTGCAGGCCGGCCGGGACCACCTGCTCGGGTCGCCAGATCCGATCGAAGTAGCGCGAGACGGGGCGGAAGCAGTCGTTGACCGACACGTCGCCCGCCCACGGCACCTCCAGCTGCTGAAGCACCGGGTCCGGCCGGTGCGAGGCGAAGACGTCGCCGGGCAGCAGCAGGACCGGGAGCCGGTTCACCGTCGCGAGCGCGGCCCCGGTGACCATGTTCGTCGCGCCGGGCCCGATCGACGTCGTGCACACGAGCGCGCCGAGCCGGTTGCGCATCCGCGCGTAACCGGAGGCCGTGTGCACCATCGCCTGCTCGTTCCGGCACTGGTGGTAGGTCAGGAGCTCGGGGCTCTCGTAGAGCGCCTCGCCGATGCCGCCGACGTTGCCGTGGCCGAAGATGCCGAAGCAGCCGCCGAAGAAGCGGTGCTCGACGCCGTCCCGCTCGACATGCTGTACCGCCAGAAAGCGCAGGAGGGCCTGCGCCGCCGTCAGCCGGATGCCCGTCATGGCTGGGAGAGCTCGGCCGTGATGCCTTCGAGCTCGTGCTGGAGCTCCGCCAGCTCACGACCGCCCGCCATCAGGCGGACGAGCTCGTCGCTGTCGATCTCGGACTTCGCGAAGTTGCCGAGGCTCAGGCCCCGGTTCAGGATCACGAAACGGTCGCCGACCGGGTAGGCGTGGTGCGGGTTGTGGGTGATGAAGATGACGGCGATGCCGCGCTCCCGGGCCTGGAGGATGTAGCGGAGGACGACGCCGGCCTGCTTGACGCCGAGCGCCGAGGTCGGCTCGTCGAGGATCAGCACCCGCGCGCCGAAGTGAACGGCCCGCGCGATCGCGACCGACTGCCGCTCCCCGCCCGAGAGCGTGCCGACGGGCTGATCCGCGTCGCGGATGTCGATTCCCATCTCGTTCAGCTCCTCGCGGACGATCCGCTTCGCGCTTCCGGCGTCGATCCAGCGGAGCGGCCCCGCCTTCTTCAGCGGCTCCGCGCCGAGGAAGAAGTTCCGCCAGATGGACATGAGCGGCACCAGCGCGAGATCCTGGTAGACCGTCGCGATCCCGACTGCGCGCGCGTCGCGCGGCGAGTGGAACTGCACCGACCTGCCGTCCACGAGCAGGCGGCCCTCGTCCGGGGCATGGGCTCCCGAGAGGATCTTGATGAAGGTCGACTTGCCGGCGCCGTTGTCGCCGAGGATGCAGGTCACCTCGCCGGCGTTCACGTACGTCGTGATGTCCTTGAGCGCCACGACGTTTCCGTAGTACTTGCAGATCCCGTTCGACCTCGAGGAGGTGGGACGGCGAGCTCATCGGGCCCTCTGCGCGCGGTTGCGGATCACCGTGTTGAGAAGCACCGCGGCGAACAGGATCGCGCCCTCGAACGCGTACGTCCAGTTGCTGTCCCACTGCGAATCGACGATCCCGAGCTGCACCATGCCGAGTATGCAGGCGCCGAAGAACGCGCCGATCACCGAGCCGTAACCGCCCGTGAGGAGACAGCCGCCGACGACGGCGCAGATGATGAAGATGAACTCGAGGCCGATGCCCTCCTTCGCCTGCATCGAGCGCAGCTCCAGCGCCTCGATAATCCCCATCAGGGAGGCGGTGCAGGAGCACATGATGAACAGCGCGATCTTCGTCCGCCCGACCGGCACGCCGACGTTCCGCGACGAGCCCGGCTCGCCGCCGGCCCCGTAGATCCAGTTGCCGAAGCGGGTCTTCGCGAGCAGCCAGGCGCCGACGATCGTGAGCCCGATCCACCACAGCACCTTCGTCTTGAAGGCGTAGCTCGTCAGATCGGAGGCGAAGATGCGGTACGCCGAGCTGAAGCCGCTCGCGGAGTCGATGTTCTCGATCGCGGTCGTGCCGGTGAGCTGGAGCGTGAGCGCGGCGTTGATGCCCTGGAGGACGAAGAACGTCGCGAGCGTGACGATGAAGCTGGGCAGCTTGGTCCGCACCACCGTGTAGCCGTTCAGGAACCCGATGGCGGCGCCGAACGCGAACACGACCGCGATCGCCGGCCAGATGTTCATGTGCGCGTGCGTCGCGAGGTATCCGAGCAGCAGCCCGGAGCTGCCGATCATGACTCCGGCGGAGAGGTCGAACTCGCCGCCGATCATCAGCAGCGCCACCGGTACGGCGACGATCCCGTACTGTGCGGCCTGGTCGGTCCAGCCGGCTGCGTTTCCCGGGTCGCCGAGCCAGTTGACGCCTCGCGCGAAGTAGCCGAACGCGAGCCAGACGACGACGGCGCCGATCATCGCGCCGATGTCCGGGCGCGCGAGCAGCCTCGAAAGCGGGCTGACGCGGGTCAGCCGCTCGTCGGTCGTCGCCGACGGCTCGGGTGGTGCTGCTGCGACTTCGGTCACCGGTCTTCGCCCGAGCGGGGCGGGCGGCCAGAGCGCCGCCCGCCCCGCGTCGTCGTGGTCCTAGCGCGTGCCCTCGGTCGCGAGCTTCGCCACTTGAGCCGCGTTCGAAGCGTTGATGATCCCGGGCCCGGTCAGAACCGGTGCGCCGTTTCCGACCGTGTTCAGGTTCGTGACGTAGAGCATCGCGAAGACGACCGGCAGATACCCCTGGAGGTACTGCTGCTGGTCGATCGCGAACATCAGCCGCCCGGCCTGGATCTCCTTGATCGCCCCGCCGACGTCGAAGGTTCCGGCCTTCGTGCCCTTCGGCAGGACGTCGAGGCACGGAATCGTCACGTCGGGATCGAGGCCGAGGAAGCCGTCGAGCGACTTGTTCGCGTTGAAGGCCGCCTGCACCTTCGCCTTCGTCCCGGGGATGTCGGACTTCGCGTTCGGGATCGTCAGCGTCTGAACGCCGCCCGATCCGAGGATCTTCTTCACGCCGTCGGCGCGCTGCTGGAGGCCGGAGTTGCTGGCTTCGTGGATCACGATCAGCACCTTCTTCGTGCCCGCCGACTTGAATTGCTTGCCGGCTCCCTCACCGGCGACGTCCTCGGTCTGTCCGACGTGGACCATGTAGTGGGGGAGCGAGTCGAACGCGCCGAGCCCGGAGTTGACCGTGATGATCTCGATGCCCTGCTTCGACGCCCTCGTGAGCGAGCCCTTGAGCGCGCTCGCGTCGGGCACGGACGTGGCGATCACGTGCGCGTGGTTGGCGATTGCTGCGTTGATTCCGGCGACCTGCTTCGCGACGTCGTTGTTGGCGTAGACCTGCGTGGTGCTCATCCCACGGGCTTTCAGGTCACCCGTGGCCTGGTCGACGCCCTTCTTGAACACCGACCAGAACGAGCCGGTGTCGCCGTGGGTGATCATCGCGAACCTGATCGTGTCGGTCGCGCGCCGATTCGCGCCGAACGCAACGGTCGGAGCGGCACCGACGGCGGTCAGTCCGGCGGCGGCGAGGCCGCCCGTCACGAGGAGGCCGCGGCGCGAGAACCTGGCCTCCTGGATGGGGTCGAGCAGTTCGTCGGTCATGACATAGCCTCTCTTTCGTTTCGGGATCGACTCGAGCGTGACGTCATTCTCGGACGCGAGACCGGTTCGACGCTAGCCACCTCCGCGATCCTGACCGGGCGCCGCTCGGCTCGCGACTTGTCGGCCGCGATCGCGACCGCGAGCGCGGCGCGCGCGTCCG
The DNA here is from genome assembly GCA_963792135.1 of uncultured Actinomycetes bacterium. Taxonomy (GTDB): domain Bacteria; phylum Actinomycetota; class Thermoleophilia; order Gaiellales; family Gaiellaceae; genus PALSA-600. The sequence continues at coordinate 12,899 of CAWBVD010000001.1, forward strand.
CGAGGGAACATGGGCTCACACCGTTTCGGTGCACTGCGGCGATGAAGGCGGCCAGCTCGTGCCGGTAGGCCGGAGCGAAGCGGTCGATGAAGTCGCGGTAGCCGGTTGCGGCCGGCGGTGTCCTCCCGGGCTCGACAGAGCGGAGAGGGGTGCGCTCGTCGACGCCGACGGCGATGCTGTCGGCCGTCCCGAAGACCTCGAGCCTGACGTCGTAGCCGAGCGGGTCGCGGCGGGTGCCGGACAGGATTGCGAGCGGCCCACTGCTCAGGCGGAGAACGGCCACGGCCGTGTCGACGTCGTCATGCCGCTCGAACCACTCGGTCTCGCGGACGGCCCCGTCGGCATAGACCTCGATGACGTCCTCGCCCGTGACGAAACGGATCGCGTCCACGTCGTGCACCTGAAGGTCGCGGAAGATGCCGCCGGAGGTCGCAATGTAGGCCTCCGGGGGCGGCGAAGGGTCATGGGTCGCCGCGCGGAGCACGAGCAGCTTGCCCAGGTCGCCTGCTTGCACGGCGTCGCGCGCCGCCCGGTAACCCGGGTCGAAGCGCCGCTGGAAGCCGATCTGAACGAGGATTCCCGACCGCTCGACCTCGTCCATGACCGCGTCGATTGCGGCGAGCTCGAGCGCGACCGGCTTCTCGCAAAACGCGGGAACACCTGCACGGGCTGCGAGCCCGAGGAGCGCTGCGTGACTGTCCGTGGGCGTCGCGATGACGAGCGCGTCGACGCCCGCGTCGACGAGCGCTTCGGCCGTCTCGACCGTGCCGAACCCTAGGCGGTCGGCCATGTCTCTCGCGCGTGCCGGGTCTGCGTCGGCGACCGTGACCGAGGAGACACCGTCGAGCGAGGACAGCGTCTCGGCGTGGAAGCTCCCGATCCGGCCGACACCGGCCAGTCCGACGTGCAGTTCGCGATCGACCTCGCGGATCACGGCAAGCGCTACTGTAAACGGTCGCCGCCCGGCGAGTAAGATCGCGTCATGTCGGCCTCCACGGAGGTGGCGGTGAGCCCGTTGCAGCAGATGGCCGCGACGACCGCGACCGACTACTGGAACGACTCCTGCTCGGTCGAGGAGCTCACCTATGCGGTCGCGCGCGGGGCGACCGGGGCGACGAGCAACCCCACGATCGTCGGCGAGGTGCTGAAGAAGGAGATGCATCTCTGGCGGGATCGCATCCACGAGCTCATCGCCGGGAATCCGCACTGGACCGAGGACGAGGTCACCTGGAAGCTGAACGAGGAGATGGCCGTCCGCGGTGCCGAGATCCTGCTTCCGGTCTTCGAGCGCGAGGACGGCAGGAAAGGTCGGCTCTCGATCCAGACGAACCCGAAGCTCTACCGCGATGCCTCGCGCATCACCGAGCAGGCGCTGCATTTCGGTGCGCTGGCGCCCAACATGCAGGTGAAGGTCCCGGGGACCCGGGCCGGCGTTCAGGCGGCCGAGGACGTGACCACCGCGGGTGTGTCGATCAACGCGACCGTCTGCTTCACGGTTCCGCAGGCGATCGCCTTCGCGGAGGCGGTCGAGCGTGGGCTCCGGCGCCGGGAGGCAGCCGGCGAGGATGTGTCGCGGATGTCGCCGGTCGTGACGATGATGATCGGTCGGCTGGACGACTGGATCCAGGTGCTCGTCAAGCGCGACGGGATCCTGACGAACCCCGGCTACGTGCACTGGGCCGGCGTCGCCTGCCTCAAGAGGGCGTACCCGATCTTCCAGGAGCGGGGTTACCGCGCCAGGCTGCTGGCCGCTGCCTACCGCCACCATCTGCACTGGTCGGAGCTGATCGGCGGGGACATCGTGCTGACGATCCCGTATGCGTGGCAACGCCTGTTCAACGAGTCGGACCTCGAGGTCGCTCCCAGGATGGACGATCCGGTGCCGGAGGAGATCGTCTCGGAGCTGTACCGGAAGTTCCCCGACTTCCGGCGTGCCTACGACCCCGACGGGATGACGGTCGAGGAGTTCGACTCGTTCGGGCCGACGGTGCGCACGCTCCGGGCGTTCATCGGCTCCTACCAGGACCTGGTGGCTACGGTCCGCGACTTCATGCTCCCGAACCCGGACGTCGCGTAGGCGGCACTACGGGGCCGGCGGAACGGTCAAGGCCGGGTGAGCGACCTTCTGCTGCGCGCCGGCGGCTGGGAGCAGGTGACTCCCGAATCTGCCGGCTGGCGCTACCTGCACTTCGGCGTGCGGCAGGGCTCGTTCGCGTCGGAGACGGGCGACGGCGAGGTCGCGCTCGTCCCGCTCGGCGGCCGCTGCCGCGTGGAAGCCGAGGGAGAGCAGTGGGAGCTCGGTGGTCGCCCGTCGGTGTTCGACGGCATGCCGTGGGCGCTCTACCTTCCACGCGACACGCGCTACCGGGTCGAGGCGCTGGGGCCGCTCGAGCTGGCGATCTGCGGAGCGCGCTGCGAGCGCCGGCGTGAGCCGGTGCTGGTCCTCCCGGAGGACGTCGAGGTCGAGGTGCGCGGGGCGGGCAACGCGACGAGGCAGATCAACCACATCGTGAAACCGGAGTTCCCCGCCGAGCGCCTGCTCGTCGTCGAGGTCTTCACCCCGGCCGGCAACTGGTCGAGCTACCCGCCCCACAAGCACGACGAGGACCGGCCGCCGGGCGAGGTGGTTCTCGAGGAGATCTACTACTACCGGACGGCGAAGCCGGAGGCGTTCGGGCTCCAACGGCTCTACAGCCCGGCCCGCGGTGTGGACGTCAGTGTCGCGGTGCACGACGGCGACCTCATGCTCGTGCCCTGGGGCTACCACACGACCGCGGCGGCGCACGGCTACGACCTCTACTACCTGAACGGGCTCGCCGGCGACCGCCGCTCGATGGCCGCCGCGGACGATCCAGCGCTCGCCTGGATCCGGGCTTCCTGGAGCGATCTGGAGTCCGATCCCCGGGTGCCCCTCGTCACGCTCGAAGGCCGGCGCTGATCCGGCTCGCGAACGCGCCCGTCAGCTACGGCGCGTTCGAGCTCACCGTGGGCGTGCTCCCGAACGTCGCCGGGCCCGAGGAGGTGCTCGCCGCCGTCGCCGATGCGGGGTACGAAGGCATCGAGCTCGGCCCGCCCGGCTACCTCGGCGACGAGGAGGTGCTGCGCGCTCGGCTCGAGCGCTTCGGGCTCAGCCTCGCCGGTGGCTTCATCCAGGCCAGGTTCAGCCAACCGGAGCACTGGGACGAGGATCTGGCCGCAATGACCAAGACGCTCGACCTCCTCGCTGCCGGCGACAGGCGAGACGCCCGCCCCGTCCTTTCGGACTTCGGCTCCCCGGTTCGGGTCGCGAACCCGGGTCGAGCCGCTACGGACCACTCTCTCGGGCTGGACGAGCAGGGATGGCGGCGGCTCGCCGACGGGGTCGGACGTGCCGTCGAGCTGGCGCGTGCACACGGCTTCGAGCCGACCTTCCACCACCATGCGGGCACGTTCGTCGAAGCGCCGTGGGAGATCGAGCGACTCCTCGAGCTGACAGACGTCGGGCTACTGCTCGACACCGGTCACCTCCTCCTCGGCGGCGGCGACCCGCTACAGGCGCTCCGGGACTGGCGTGAACGCGTCAACCACCTCCATGTCAAGGACGTCCGTCTCGACGCGGCGCAGGAGGCGATCCGGGACGGTGCCGACATGCCGGAGTGCTGGCGTCGCGGGATCTTCTGTGAGCTCGGGACAGGCGACGTGGATCTCGACGCGTTCTTCGCTGACCTCGGCGCCTACGCGGGCTGGCTCGTCGTCGAACAGGACTGGGTTCCAGGTCCGCACGACGACCTCGGCGGTCCGGCCAGAGCGCAAGCTCGAAACCGAAGCTGGCTCCGGGAGCATGTCGGTCTCTGACCTTCGCTCGCGATTGCTGCAGTGCTTGGCGAAGCCAGGGGAGGCGCAGTCACGCTGCGCGAAGCTTGACCGCGACGACCGCGAGCAGTGCAATCAGCCATGTCAGGACGAGCAGCAGCAGCGCTGTTGGCTTCGCATCTGAAACGTGTCCCCAGATTGCGAGCAATCCGAGCGTTGCGTCCGTGCCCGCGATCACGAGCAGCATCGGCACAGACCAAGCGAGGGCCACTGCCAAGAGACGCGGACCTCGGAGCGGGGCTCTCCCCTCACTACGCGTTAGCACGCTCAGGAACATCGGTAAGAACACCAGCAACAGCCCCAGGATGGTGAACGCCGCCTCGGTCTCGACGATGAGCGTATCCCGCCTGCCCATTGCGTCCTTACCCTACGAACGGGTTCGGACGCAACGCCATCCAGGCCCGCAGAAGCGTCGCCAGGCCGCGAACGATTCCTCCTGGCCGGCCCGATCCGGAGAGCTACCACCTTGTCGTTCTGAGCGATGAACCCCCGCGGCTCCCATCACCTCGGCAAGCGCCGGCATGTAGTGGACTCCTTGCTGGGGTTGGCGAAGAGTATCCCACTCACGGAACTCCACTCGCAGTGACACCGGTCGAGGGACATCCCTCGTGCTGAGCAGCTTGTCACGGCAACCGTTGAGCCTTACTTTGCAAGGCAAGAGGTCGCTATCCTTACCTCGGTCAGAGAGTAAGGAGAACAATGGACATCGCGGCGCGGATCACGTCCAAAGGTCAGATCACCATCCCGAAAGCGGTGCGAGAGGCCCTCAACCTCGGCGCGGGTGATCAGGTCGTCTTCCGCGTGATCGAGGGCGGCCGCGCGATTATCGCCCGGACGCCGGACCTCCTCGAGCTTGCCGGAACCGTCCCCGTGCCGCCAGAGGTGCGCGGGCTTCGGTGGGCGGAGATCCGCCGGCGTGCGTGGTCGAGTCAGATCCGCGGTTGACCGCTTTCGTCGATTCGAACGTCCTCGTCCGCCACCTTACCGGCGACCCGCCCGATCAGGCGAAGCGGGCGACCGAGTTCCTCGGTGGCGGCGAGGAGCTGATCCTCGTCGACCTCGTCGTGGCGGAGGTCGTGTACGTCCTCGAGTCCGTCTACGAGGTCGACCGCGGGCGCGTCGCCGAGCTCGTCCACGCGATCGTTGGCTTCCCGTCAGTCGTCGTAGCGGATGAGGACCTGCTTCTGCGCACGCTCGAGATCTACGAGCAGTACCGGACGCATTTCGCCGAGTCGTATCTGGCGGCCTGCGCGGAGCTGTCGGGCGTCCGCGTCGTCGCCTCTTTCGACCGCGACATCGATCGCGTGCCGATCGTCCGGCGGCTCGAGCCGGGCGCCTGAGGGGTCTCGACCACGCTCTTGGAGGATCTGCAGTGCGGCGCGACGAACGCTGTCGCCGGCGCGGAGGTTCGGCCGAACGGCTTCCGGGTACCCGCCAGGAAGCCGCCGATGCGCGCCATCGAGATCAGATCGCTCCCCCGACGGGCTGGTCGCGCCATCCGCGATCAGCTGCTTCACGTCGAGGAAAAGCCTGTAGCGGTGGTCGCAGCCGCCACGGGCGCGACGATCGTCGTCTCGTACCTCCTGGCGGCCTCGGTGCTGAGCGTCGTCGCGCTGGCTGCCGCCGCCGCGCTGTATGCGGGCCTCGACGGCCATGCAGGCGAAACGGCAACGCTCCCGGCGCTGATCGTCATCCCGTGCATCGCCCTCGCGCTCTGGGCAACATCCCAGAAACGCTCGAGGCGCCTCAGCCGCCATCAGCCGAACGGGAGGTGGATCCGCCGTGTACTCGCCGACTCCGTGGCCGGCGCCAGCACCGCCCGAACCGTGCTCACGAGCCCGCGCGAACACGGCCTGGGCGTCTTCGGCATGACGCTGTACTGGGCCGGCGACATCGCTTGTCTCTGGGCCGCCCTGCAGCTCGTCGGCGGCAGGCAGATCACGATCTCCGCTCTGATCCTCGCCTACTCCGGTGGCTATGTGCTCAGCCGGCGTTCGTTACCGGCCGGAGGCGCCGGGGTCGTCGAGATCGGGCTGACGCTCGCGCTTGTGGGAATGGGCGCCCCGTTTGCTCCTGCGCTCGTCGCGGTGCTGATCTACCGCCTGTTCAACTTCTGGCTCCCGATCGTTCCGGCCCTGATGCTCATTCCGACGATCCGTGAGCTTCGCGACCGGTTCCAGCACGCCGAGCAGGAGGCGATCTAACAGCAGACCACGCTACGACTGCCCCTCGACGACCTTCTTCAGCGCGGAGAGCATCTTCTCCCAGTTGGCCCGCGACTGCTCGGCGGCCTCCTCGGTTGAGTTGTTGTCCTGGCGTCAACGAGACATGGGTCTTGCCGTCGTCCTCCGTCAGCTCGTACACGAGCGTGTGGTAGTTCTCGGGCGCATCCTCCTCGCCGCTCAAAGGGCTGAAGTGGGTGACCTTGAGTCGGCGATCCTGCACGACCTCGAGGATCTTGCCCTTGTCCTCGTACTTCTTGCCCTCGTACTCGCCCTTCCAGGTTATTCGGCTTCCGGGCTTCCAATCGGTCTCCACGCGCGAGCCGAACATGTACTTCTGAATCTGGGCCGGATCTGTCAGCGCCCGCCAAACCTTGCTGCGCGGGGCGTCGATCTCGGTTTCTGCAGTGGCGACGCGGCCTGTCATGGTGTCCTCCTGTCTCGTTCCCTCCGCTATACCCGCACGAATCGGCGCATAACGCTCGTGGCCCTGCGCACATGCGGATTCGGCCGTTCGGGTGCTTCATGACGTGTGGGTTTCCGGGATTTCGACACGGGGGCCTGCCCCGTACGGTCGAACCACACACGAACCGGCCGTCTGGAAGGCCAAGGAGGAGGACACGATGAGCACCAGGACCACACTCGCATCGATCGTCGCCGGCGCCGGGATGGCGCTCGGAGCAGGAATTCCCGTCGCCCAGGCGACCGCGCCGTCGTTTCACAGCAACGCCGCGAGCGCGCACGCCGCACAGGCGCTGAATGCGCTCAACGCCCGCATGAACGCCGAGGCGGCCGCGTACAAGGCTTCGCTCGCGCAGCTCGCCGAGGCAAGGGCGATCGGCGCGCTCGACGCGCGCTGGAACGCCGAGGTCAAGGCTTACAAGGTGCGGTTGTCGGCCGCGCTCGCGCTGAAGGCGCTCGACGCGCGCTGGAACGCCGAGGCTCTGTACTTCGGCCTGCGGTGAGTCGTAACGAGATGCCGGGCTGTCCCCGCCTGCCGCGCGGTTTCCGGGTCGGCAACCGCCGCGATAGAGTAGGCGGGGACAGCCACAAGGGCCGGATGGGATGGTGGACCAGGAGCTCGTCGGCCGGGAAGCGGAGCTCGCGGAGCTCGATCGGTTCTTGCAGCGCTGCGCAGACGGCTCGCACGCACTGCAGATCGAGGGCCCTGCGGGAATGGGCAAGACGGCCCTCTGGCTCGAGGGGGTAGGTGCCGCGCGTCGCCGCTCCACGCTGGTCCTGACTGCCCGCCCGGTCGAGATCGAGACGAAGCTCTCGTTTGCCGGGTTGAACGATCTGCTGGAGCCGGTGGTGGAGGATGTGCTTCCGGAGCTGCCGGGCCCGCAGCGGCGGGCATTCGAGGTGGCCCTCCTCATCGCCCCTGCCCGGGAGCAGCCGGACCCGCGCGGGGTCGCCGCGGCGTTCCTCAGCGCACTTCGCACGCTCGCGCACGACAGGCAGGTGCTCGTCGCGATCGACGATCTCCAGTGGCTCGACTCCTCGTCCCTGCAGGTCATCGGCTTCGCCGCGCGCCGTCTCGGCCCGGAGCCGGTCGGCTTCCTGTTCACCCGCCGGATGGACGAGCGCGGCTCGCCCGCCCCGGAGCTCGAGCGGGTGCTGACGTCCGAGCACCTGACGCGAATCGTGCTGGGGCCGCTCGACACGACGGCGCTTCACCACCTGATCGAGGCGGATCTCGGGAACGCCGTGCCGCGGCCGCTCCTGCGGCGGATCCACGAGGTATCCGGCGGAAACCCGTTCTTCGCGCTCGAGCAGGCTCGCGCCCTGCGTGCCGCCGGATTGCACCTTGGCACGGGCGCCGGGCTCCCGGTGCCGCCTACCCTGCGGTCGCTGGTGCAGGACCGGCTCGCTCGAGTCTCCGGCGCCGAGCGGGAGGTTCTGCTGGCTGTCGCCGCCCTGGCCTCACCGACCCGCGAGCTGCTGGTCTCGCTCGTCGGGGCGCTCGACAACGGCTGGCCCCCGCTCATCGACGCGCTCGAGTCGAACATCGTCGAGATCGTCGACGGCCAGGTCCGCTTCACGCACCCGCTGCTGAGATCGGTTCTGTACGCGGACACGCCGCTACCCGTGAGGCAGGACCTCCACCGGCGGCTGGCGGAGCTCGTCGCGGATCCCGAGGAATCAGCGCGTCACCTCGCGCTCGCGGTCGACGGCCCGAGCACGGAGGTCGCAGCGCGGCTCGAGGCCGCCGCGCGGGTCGCCGGAGGGCGGGGTGCGCCGAGCAGCGCCGGTGAGCTGCTCGAGCTGTCGATCGAGCTCACGCCGCCGGATGACCGCCCGACCCTGGGCAGGCGTTACCTCGAGGCCGGGCGTCGCTGGGGAGCGGCAGGCGACACGGCCCGGTCGGTTGCGCTTCTGGAGCAGGCCGTGGCGGTCGCGTCTGCCGGTTGCGAGCGTGCGAACGCGCTGATCGGGCTCGGCCGCACGACCGTCCACGGCGGCGACTGCCGGGCCGCGGCGGCGTTCTTCGAGCGGGCGCTCGACGAGCCGTGTGCAGACGTACGCGTTCGCGTCGCGCTCGAGAAGGAGCTCGCCTGGGTCCGCCACGTGCTCGGCGACCTCGAGGCGTCGGAGCGGCATGCAGAACGTGCAGTCGAGTTCGCCGAGTCGCTCGGCGAGAACCGGGTGCTCGTCGAGACCCTGGGCGATCTGGGATTCGTCCAGATGCTCCGCCGCCGGGAGAGCTACCGCGGGACGCTGGACCGGGCGCTCGCGCTCGAGCACGAGGAGCGGCGGCGCCGGCGGACCGAGGACGAGGACACGTTCGCGTCCTGGTGGATGACGGACTGGCAGAACGCCATGACCCTCGCCTGGGCCGGCGACCTGGACGCATCTCGCGAGGTGCTGGAGGCGATCTACTCCGACGCGGCGGACCGGGGTGACGAGCAGGCGGCCCCGTACGTCATGACGTGGCTGAGCCGGATCGCGCTCTGGAAGGACGAGTGGCCGAAGGGAAAGGAGTACGCGGAGGCTGCGTACGAGGCATCGGTCTCGGCGCCCGGTGAGCTCGTGTTCGCCCTCGCGCCTCGAGCGACGGTCGCCGCGCTGGCCGGAGACGTCGATGCCGCTCGGGAGGCGACCGAGGAAGGGCTGCGGCTTGCGGAGTCCACCGGCATGGTCTCGGCCTGGTTCGGGCACCAGATCATCCGCGGCGCGCTCGAGCTTGCGCTCGGCGACGTGGAGGCCGCTTATCGCTTCCTCGCTCCGGTTCCCGCGGCACTCGAACGCCACGGCTACGCGGAGCCGGGAATCTTCCGGTTCCACCCCGATCTGATCGAGACGCTCGCGGCCTGCGGACGGCTGGGGGAGGCCAGAGAGCTGATGGCCGAGCTCGAGGCCATCGCCGGGCGGTTCCCGCGCTCCTGGGCGGTTCCCGCAGCCGCGCGGTGCCGCGGGCTCCTCGCCGCCGAGGCGGGTGACCACGAGGAGGCCTTCGCGCAGTTCGACACCGCCCTCGAGCGCCACGAGCTCCTGGGAGAGCGGTTCGAGCGGGCGCGGACGCAGCTTCTCTACGGCGTGGCGCTCAGGCGGGCAAAGCGCAAGCGGGCGGCGCGGCAAGCGCTTGTCGACGCAGAGCTGGTCTTCGAAGCGCTCGGAGCGGCCATCTGGGCGGACCGAACGCGCCGGGAGCTCAAGCGCATCAGCGGCGCGTCGCCCGGCTCGAGCGCCCTCACCGAGACCGAGCGCCGGGTGGCCGAGCTCGCGACCGCGGGCCGGTCGAACAAGCAGATCGCGGCCGAGCTCCACATCACCGTGCGAACCGTGGAGTCGAACCTGACCCGGATCTATCGCAAGCTCGGCGTCTCCTCGCGCGGGCAGCTGGCGCAACTCGCGCGGCAGTAGCACGGCAGCGCCCGGGCGACGACAATGCTCGCCCGGGCGCCGCGATTCCTCTCGAGACGGTTGCGGCCACGCTAGGGGCGCAGGCTCAGGAACCGGTCCTGCTGCTGCTGCATGTAGGCGGCGGCGATCGCCTGCCAGCGCTGCTCGAGCGCCTTCAGCGCCGTCGACGACAGGGTGTGGCTCGACTTCGTTGCCGACTGTGTGGACTTCGCGGACTGCGCGGACGAGAGGATCGTGCCGTCGGCCAGGTGGGCCTGCGCGACCGGGCCGCCGCGATGGCGAGCACTGTTCCGACTGCGAAGGTGGCGCCGCACTGACGAATGCTCATGGGACTCTCCTTGTCTCGGCTCTGGCCGCCCTGTGCGACCGATGCAAGGAAGAGGGGTCTAGGCCGCCTGGTGATACGTCGCTGTCGCGACTGCAAGCGCCACGACCGCGAGCACCGTCACGAAGTAGAGACCACGGAGTTCCAGAAGCGGGTGTGCTGCAGCCTCCAGGCCGGACGTGCCGGCTCCAGCCCGGCCGCAAGGTCGTCCCGGATCGTCGCCAGGAGCGCGACTGCGTCGCCGCGCTTCAGGTGGACGGCGCCCGCCGCGACCCACTCGCGCAGCCGCTCACCGCCGGGCTCGAGGACGCCGAGGAGCAGCCGCCGCGGGTAGAACGTGGCCTTCGCGCGGGCCGTCATCGCGGCCGCGGCCTCGGCCGTCACGATGCCGGCGATCGCGGCAGCCTCGAGCGTTGCGCGGATATCGACCATCGCGTCCGAGAGAGGCCGGAAGCCGTCGTCGGCACCGCAGTGGGCCACGGCCACCTCGTCGTCGTCCTCCAGCTCCCCGTCGGCATAGGCGCGGTAGATCGCACCGACCCCGCGCATGCCGAACGTGTCGAGCTCGGCCGCCCGCAGCGCGCCCATGCTGGCGGCGCCGTAGACGTGGACTCCTTCGGAGAGCGCGAACAGGATCTCCTTGTGCCAGACGGCCGGCACCCGCTCGAAGACCCCGTCCACGAGCCCGATCACCCGGACGCCGCGGCGCACGGCGTGGAGCACGTCACCGTGAGCGGCCGGCGGGAGGTACTCGGCGTCGAGCATCTTGCGGGCCTCGTCCCAGCCGAGTGTGGGCCCGAGGAAGACGGCGACTTCGGTCATCGCGCGGCGCGCAGGGCCAGCCGGCGCGCGCCCGGCAGCACGCCCTCGGCCCGGTCGGCCCAGCCGTCGAGGCCCGGCACGACCATCCGGACCACGGGCACGTCGCACTCCGGCCGCGTGAGGTCGAAGAGGATCGCCCGCGAGATGCCGACCGCGCGCAGCCGGTCGAGCTCGTGGACGACGTCCTGGTCGATCGTTGCCGCCGGTACGTGCGCCACGTCCGCAAACGCCCGCGGCGGCCGCTCCTCGAGGCGCGAGACGTGGTACGCGAGCCCCTCGGCATCGCGTGCACGGCGGTAGAGCTCGGGTGGCAGGTCGTCCCGGGTGCCGCTGATCAGGGTGAGCCGGGCCTGCGCCGCCTCCGTCAGAGCACGCGACAGGGCGATCGTGCTGTCGGGATGGCAGCCAAAGCCCATCGCGGCGGGAAGGCGCCGCACGAGGTCCGGCGAGCGATCGACCACGGTCGCGGAGAGCACCGGCAGGCCGATGTCGGTCGTGAGATCCGCCGCCCTGACCCCGACGCAGGCGGCCTCGAACTGGTCGAGGAGCCAGCGGCACCCGGGGTCCTCTACCGTGCCGAGGTCGAGCCGGCGAGCGCCCCGGTCGGACTCGTCGCGCTCTGCCCAGAGCGCAATGGCGTCGCGCTCGACCACCTCGCAGAGCGCATGGCTGATCGCCTCGAGCAGATGATTGCCGGCGGCGAGGCCGGTGCTCGTGCCCAGGAAGCAGCCGCCTCCCTGCGGCGCGGGAACACGGAAATCGAGGTGGACGCTCTCGAACGGCACCCAGAGACGCTCCGCGTTGATGACGTCCGTCCCTTCGATCCAGAGGATCGTCAGGTCGGGATCGAAGCGTGACGACGGCGGCCGTGGGAGCTGCTCGATCTCGACCACGCGCGCCACGGTTCGCAGCTCGCGGTAGGTCGCGAGACGGAGTGGAAGTAGCACGTTCTCGGCGTGCCAGCCCTCGATCGCCTCCATGATCCCCGACACCTTGGCGGCGAGGAGGTCGACGCCCTTGCCCTGGGAGACGGAGAGCGACCTGCTGTTCGGGCGGCACACCATCACCACCGGGATCCCGACCAGGTCGAGACCGGTGATCACCGCCACCCGCGTGACCCCGATCCGCCTCAGGAGAGGGACGAGACGGTCGAGCGTCTCGCTGGGCTCGACCGTCCGATGCGTCCCGCCGACGTACTGCTTCTCGGCCTGCCGGGTCAGTGCGCCATCATCGCCATGACCGGCGAGTGTGGACCGTCGGTCTGCTCGGCTGCCCATGCCTTCAGGGGCGGCGCGTGCTCGAGAATGTGCTGGTCGTCGACTTCGGCGTCGTCGACGGCGAACCCTTCGAGGTCGGTCAGGGGAATGAAGTAGTTGTGGCCGTCCTCGCTTTTCAGCAGTACTCCCGTTGTCTTATCAGGCATCCATGATCCTCCTTACGCCCCGCAGTTTGCGTCAGTTTTCGACCGTAACAGGTTCAGGGTCGTCGTCAAAATTTGAATCGAGCAGCTGGGCGGTGTGTCCGGCGGAGACAACGTTTTCCTTCGCCTGGTACAGCGCGAGAGCCTCGGCGGCAGCCGCCCGGGAGGCGGAGCGGTCGCCCGCGCTTCGCAAAACGAGCGCGAGGTCGTGGAGCGCGTCGGCGCGCCCGTTGAGGAAGTCGCTGTCTCCCCAGAGCCCCACGGCGTCGCGCGCGTTCTCGATCGCCTCGTCGATCGCATCACGCGCGGCGAGCGAGCGGGCGAGCGCGGCACGTCCGTAGGCCTGTGAGGTCACGTCGTCGGCATCCGCCCAGGCGAGGCCGAGCCTCGCCCAGTATTCCGCCTCCTCGCACCGCGAAAGCTCGACGAGCGCCCGCGCGCGGAGGGACACCACAGTCGACGCGATCGCCCGCTCGCCCAGCTCCTCGAGCCGTGCGCCCAGCGACTTCAGCTCGTGCTCCGCATGCTCCGGATCCCGGGCGATGAGCGAGGCGAACCCGATGTAGTGCCCGAAGCCGAGGATCGCATCCGGTGCCAGGTCCGCCATGATCGCCTTGCCCTCGTCTCCCAGGGCGCGGGCCCGGGCTGCGTTGCCGAGCGAGGCCGCCAGCACGGCCTGCATGATCGAGATGCTCGCCGTGGCCATCGGCCCGATCGACCGGGCTCGCTCACGCAGCTGCTCGATGCGCGCGACCCCCTCCGCCGCGGGCCGCGGGCCGAAGACGTCGGCCCGCGCGAGATCGACGAGGACGGCCCCCACGAGCTGCAGGTCACCCGATCGCTCGGCCGGCTCGAGCGCCTCCTCGAGCCGGCGCTCCGCGTCGGCGCAGTGCATGAGCAGCCAGCGCTCCCGCGCGAGCAACACGAGCGCGGCCGCCGTGCCGCGATCGTCGCCGAGCCCCTCGAACGTCCGCAGGGCGCGCTCGCCGGCGTCCCGCAGCCGTGACGTCGTTCCCTCCGCGCCAGTGTGCAGGCTCACCCAGCCGAGCTCGATCTCGGCGGCTGCCTCGAGCGCCGGCCAGCCGGCCTTGGCGGCGTCGGCGCGGACGCTCGTGAGCGCCTCCGTGGCTGCCCGGTACTGCATCGCCTCCCGTGCCACGGTGCCCTGGAGCAGCGTGTACCGGGCGCGATCCGCGGGAGACGAGGAGAGCTCGGCGGCGGTCGTGAAGAGGCGCAGCGCCGCCCGGACATCGCCGCGCGCGCGGGCACGGTGTGCGGCGGCGGAGAGGTGGCGGGCAGAGCGATCGCCGAGCAGCCCCAGCTCGTCGGCGTCGGCGCCGAGCTCGGCCAGCAGGCGGTAGCTCTGCTCGAGGTGGTAGCCGACGATCTCCTCGACCTCCACCACGCGCTCGCCCGAGATGTGCTCGAGCCATTGCGAGAACTGCTCGTGCAGCGAGGCGCGAACCCGTTTGGCGGTTGCCTGGTAGGCGGTGTCGCGCAGGAGGATGTGCTTGAAGCGATAGGCGACCTCGCCCGCGAAGCTCGGCTCGGCCGGTCGCACGAGCTCCTTCGCGGCGAGGGCCTCGAGGACGGCCGGCACGGACGGCCGCCGGCTCGGCTCCGAGAGCTCGACGACGGCGCCGCGATGGAAGACCTCGCCGTCGATTGCGCCGCGCTCGAGCGTGGCCCGCGACTCGGGATCGAGCCGGTCGAGCCGGGCGCCGAGCAGCGCGTGCACGCTCGGCGGGAGGTGGAGGGCGTCGAGGTCGCCGGCGATCGTGCAGCGCCCGTCCTCGAGAAGCAGGACGCCCTCGTCGAGCAGCATCGCCACGAGCTCCTCGGCGAACAGCGGGTTGCCGGCCGAGGCGCGGCCGAGGCGCTCGCGTACGCTCGCGGGCGCGCCGCCCAGCAGGCCGTCGACGAGGGCGTCCACGTCCTGGGCCCCGAGCGCTTCGAGCCGCAGGCCGACGGGCCAGTCGGGGCGGTGCTCGAGCAGCTCGAGGCGGGCGAGGCACAGGACGAGGATCGGAGCATCGACGATGGCCGCCGGCAGGCCCTCGAGCAGGTCGTGCAGCGTCGGCTCCGCCCAGTGGACGTCGTCGACGACCACGACGAGCGGCAGGTCGGCCGTGTGCGCGACCAGGACGTGGCGGATCGCCCAGGCCGTCTCGGCGAGCGTCGCCGCGCCGTCGGCGAGCCCGAGCATCTGTGCGAGCGTCGCCGCGACCGCGGGCCCGCTCGGCATGCGCTCGGTGTGCGCGTCGATCAGCGCACGCGCCTCGGCGATCGAGTGGTCCTCCTCGATCCCGATCAGCTCCCGCATGATCTCCGCGATCGCCCAGTAGGTGATCCCCTCGCCGTACGAGAGGCAGCGTCCGCGTACGACCCGCGCCTTGCCCTCCATGTGCGCGACGAACTCGGCGGTGAGGCGGGACTTGCCGACGCCCGGCTCACCGAGCACCGTGACCATGCGGCACCGCCGTTCGGCCGCAACGGCGTCGAGCTCGCGCTCGAGCGAGCCGAGCTCGTCGGCACGGCCGGTGAACGGCGTCCCGGTGCGGCTCGGCAGCGGCCCGGCCTCGCGTACCTCGAGCAGCCGGTAGGCCCGAAGCGGCTCCGACTTTCCCTTGGCGGTGAGCGGCTCGACCGGCTCCGCGCGGACCGCGTCCCGGACGAGGCGGTACGTCGTCTCCCCGAGGAGCACCTCGCCCGGCGCGGCCCCCTGCTCGAGGCGAGCGGCGGTGTTCACCGCGTCGCCCGTGACGAAGGTCTCGTCGCTCTGCAGGCCACCCGTGACGACCTCGCCCGTGTTGACGCCGATCCGGACGGTGACGCGCGTCCCGAGCCGCCGCTCCAGCCGCTCCTGGATCGCGTTCATTCGCGCCCGCATCTCGAGCGCGGCCCGGCAGGCGCGCAGCGCGTCGTCCTCGTGCGCCTCGGGCACGCCGAACGCGGCGACCACCGCGTCGCCGATGAACTTCTCGACCTTGCCGCCGTGGCGCTGGAGCGCTGCCCGCATCTCGTGGAAATACGAGCGCAGCAGCTCCTGCACCGCCTCCGCGTCGACCCGCTCGCCGAGCGCCGTCGACCCGGAGATGTCGCAGAAGACCATCGTCGCGAGCTTGCGCCGCTCGGGCTCGGGAGCCGCGAGCGAGGCACCGCAGTAGCCGCAATGACGGAACCCGTCGGGGTTCTCGCCGCTGCAGGCTGAACAGACCTGCATGGCCGAAGGTTACGGGGTGAGCGCGCGAAGCAGCTCGTTGCCGATCGGGGTGCCGAGGCCGGTGCAGGCGTCCCAGCCGCTGCGGGCGCGGTAGCCGCCGTTCGTGCCGTCCACGATCGAGTTGAAGCCGGTGGGTGCGACGCTCTCGTACAGCAGCGGGTTGAGGTACCCGGCGCTGTCCCTGCCCAGGCGCTGGTTGAGCTGGGCGATCAGGCCGGCCCAGAGCGGCGCAACTGCGCTCGTCCCGCCGTGCGCCTCGACATAGCCGCCCGGAACCCGGATCCGGTAGGACGCCTCGGCGAGACCTGCGACGTCCGGCACGCCGCGGCCCTTCTTCCGCCTGGCGTTGATCGAGGTCACTCCGGCCAGCGCCTTCCGCTGCCAGTGCGGAACGGGGAACTGGCGGCTCAATCCGCCGCCCGAGGCCCAGCCGTCGTGCTCGTTCCAGACCTCCTCGTAGGTGCGCTTGCCGTCGTACGTCTCCATCGTGGTCCCGCCGCAGGCGAGGACGTACGGGCTCGAGGCGGGGTAGTTCACGTACGGCTCCCGCCCCTCGAACCCGACCTTCGAGCCCCAGTCGCCGCTGGCACAGCAGACGGTGATGCCGAGGATCGCCGCCGCCCGGAACGCCTGCTCCATCTGGGCCCGCTCGTCCGCCGTCCAGAAGTCCTCCGGCAGCCCCCAGCTCATCGAGATCAGCGAGAGCTCCTGCTTGTCGAACACGGCGGCGCGCACGGCCTCGATCCACCCGCTCATGCCGTTCAAGGGGCGCGGGGCCAGGTAGACGAGCAGCTCGGCCCCCGGCACGATCGCGCCGAGGACCTCGAGGTCGAGCATCAGCTCGGTGTCGAAGTCCTTGTAGCGCCCCGGCTGGTTCCGCGTTCCCTGCACCGAGACCGGCGTGATCTTCGGCATCGGCCGCCTGATGCCCCTGAAGTACGCCTCGAGCTCGTCCGGCCGGTAGCCGCCGGCGGCGATGACCGCGATCCGCTGGCCGCTCCCGTCGTACCGGGTCGGGAAGTCGTAGAGGCGTGCGACGGTCCACGGCGAGAAGGAGTCCGGAGGCGGATCGCTCTCGGCCTTCGGCGGTTTTCTGAGGCGCGGTACGGGGCGGGAGTCGAAGCCGTGCACGCTCTCGACGATCTCCGCGAGTGCGTCCGGGACCTGCAGGTACCCGCGGCGGCCGCGGTACTTGTCGCCGTCGCCCTCCCGGTAGTACGCGAGCTTCGCGCCGAAGGCCGCCGCGAGGTCGGTGGCCTTGCCCTCGAGCAGCACGCTCCGGAGCGGCTCGCTCACGCTCACGAACCGGAGCTCGTTCTTGCGGGCGTACCGCTTCACCGCCTCGACGTCACGCGCGGCGGCGCCGTAGCGCTCGCGGTACTCGCGCAGGCTGAGGTGCTGCCGCTCGGCCAGCGGCCGGCGGCCGAGCTCGTAGAGGTCCTCGTCGGTCGGCTGCGGCGGCGCCGATCGTCGCGGCCTCACGATCACCGTGACCGGGAAGACCTCCTCGCCGGTCAACGGCCCTAGCTCGACCGACCCCGGCGCCGGCCGGCGCAGGCTCCCTGGCAGTACCGCCACGAGCGGACCCTACCGTGTCGCCGCAAGGGAGGCGGCCGAGGCCGGGAGGCTCTGGGAGCTGTGCTCAGCTCGTGCCGACGGTGAAGGACGCGCGCCGTGACGGCGCCCCCTCGGCACTCAGCACGGCGGTCAGGGTCTGGTCGCCGAACTGGGTGATTCCGACGCCGAGGCGGACGGCCGACCTGGTCTGGGGCGGCAGGCTCTCGAGCACGCAGGTGAGGTCGCCCGTGCCGCGGCAGCCCGGCCCTCGGTCGACCGCCGGCCGGCCGAGCAGCCTCATCCCGGGCGCGAGCTGAATCCGGAGCACGACGTTGCCGTAGCTGAGATCGCGTGAGGTGTTGCCGGACACGACGGTGAAGTCGACCTCCTGCGGCGGCAGCGCGGTCACGCGCGAGGCGGCGATCGACAGTGAGAGGTCGGAGCGCGTGCCGTACGGGTAGCCGAGGACGGTGCTCACCTGTGCCACGGCCAGCACGGCGACGCCGGCAACGGTGGCGAAGGCCGCGATCGGGCGGTGCCGCGGCGCCGCGCGCGGCAGGCCGGCGAAGGCCGCGCCGAACGCAGCCAGCGCGAGCAGCAGCACGACGACGGCGCCGCCGATCCGGCCCACGCCCGCCCAGCCCGGCACCGTCGCCTCGAGCGCCTGTGCGTAGCGCGCCGAGCTGCCGTGCGCCGGCCACCTGCGCGAGCGCCCTCCAGATCCCGCCGTGAAGCGTGTCGGCGTTGGCCCAGACGAGGAGCAGCGCGGTGGTGGCCACGACGGAAGCGAGCGCGAGCACCGCCGTGAGACGCGGCCGCCGCTCGAAAGCCGGCCCGAGGCCGAGCGCGAGGAACGGCAGCGCCGGGATCACGAAGCGCGGCCCCGGCGAGCCGCCGTAGGGTAGGAAGTAGCCGCAGTTCGCGAAGAGAAAGACGACCGTCACGGCGCCGCAGAGGACGGCCTCGGCCCGGTGGGCGCGCGCGAGGAGGACGAGCCCCCAGGCGGCGGCGAGGAGCACCGGCGAGATGACGAGCAGGCCGCCCGTGCCCGCGAACACCTCGTAGCTGCCGTAGCGGTGCGGCAGCCCGATCCCGAACAGCCCGCGCGCCTGCTCGGAGGCGTAGGCGTTCGCGACATAGCGGTACGAGAGGCGCCACGGCGCACCGAACGCCCACCAGTCGTACGCGGCGAGCACGAGCAGGCCCGGCACGAGCCCGGCGGCGTAAGACGAGAGCGTGCGCCGGCGGTCCCGTCCGGCGAGCAGGTAGCCGGCGAGCAGCACGAGCACGATCGCCGCCTGGTACTGGACGAGCACCGCTGCGCCCGCCGCCAGCCCGGCCGGCAGCGGTCGCCCCCGCCAGGCGAGCAGGAACGCGCCGAAGCCAAGCGCCGCGGCGGGAACGGCGTCGAAGTTCGCGACCGCAAAGGGTGCGACGAGCGTCCCGAGCGCAAAGGCGACCAGCGCGGGCGCGCCGTACCCGGGTGCGAGCCCCTCGCTTACCCGCCCCACGAGAAAGGCCAGCAGCACGAAGGGCAGCCCGACCGCGAGGACGCGGACGAGCCACAGGCGCCACGGATGTCCGTGGAGCTGCTGGGCGGCCGGGAGCCGCAGCGCCTCGGCGAGCGGCAGCTCGACCAGTGAGAGCCCGGGCGCCTTGTCGCTGTAGACGTGCCCGCGGTGCTCGGCGCGGTCGAGCCCGAAGCAGCCGTCGTTCGAGGCGCGGCCGTGCGCGAGCGCCTGGCTGAGGCAGAGGCGTGAGTTGTCCTGCGCGCCGACGGCGTAGACCGGCAGAAGCGCGGCGGCGGCCACGAGGACGAGGACCAGCCCTTCGCGGCGGGGCTTACGCCACGGGAGCGCCATCCGCGCCAACGATAGGGAGCCGCTACGCCGCGCGGCGGCTCGTCGCGAGGAGCGTGTCGAGCACGCGGTCGTACGCGGCGTCGACGAGGCGCGTCGCCTCCTCGCCCGCATCGAGCCGTGCCGCCGCGAGCGCCGCCTCCGCGTCGCGGCCCTGCTCCCGGACGAACTCGTTCCAGCTCTCGAGCGCGCACTGCTCGACCGTCCAGAGCGCCTGGTCGACGAGCGACGCCATCATCGCCTCGGCCGACTCCGCGAGCGGCTCGACGAGGCGGGCGTCGCGGTGGCCGCCGGTGACCGCGCGCCAGGCGAGCTCGCGTGCGAGCCCTTGCCAGCTCGCCCCCCTGCAGCGGCGACGGATCGCCTCCGCGAGCGCCTCCTCGGCAATCTGCTCGCTTTGGCCGGGCGGCATCGAGATGCTGCGCTCCACCGGCCTCGATGATGGCCTGCGGAGCGGACGTCAGCCCTGTCTCGTATCGTTTGAGACAAGGAAAAGCCCAATTTCACGGTTCGCCCCTGGCGGTTTGTAACGATCGAGTAGGGTTCCGAAAAGTGCGCCGGACGAAGTGGATTCGAGCTCGTCGTCATAGGGTTGCTGGCGGGCGGAATCGCCACGCTGAGCGCGATCTTGATCCCCTGGCTGCCCACCGCGGCGAGCCGCCAGGCGGGGCGCATCACCTTCGTCTACTGGTTCGCGACGGTCATCTGCCTGTTCATCTTCGCCGTCGTCATGGCGATCCTGATCTACGCGATGATCAACTTCCGGGCCGAGCCCGGGGACTGGTCGGACGGCCCGCCGGTGCACGGCCACACGACGCTCGAGATCGTGTGGACGGTGATCCCGGCCGTGCTCGTCACCTCGATCTCGATCGTCAGCGCGATCGTCCTGACCAAGAACGGCAGCGCCGGCACGAATCCGCTCATGGTCAAGGTGATCGCGCAGCAGTTCTCCTGGCAGTTCCAGTACCCGAACAAGAAGACCTACCCGATCCTGCGGCTGCCCGTGAACCGGTCGGTGAAGCTCGAGCTCACCGCGACCGACGTCATCCACTCGTTCTGGGTGCCCGAGTTCTTCCAGAAGCAGGACGCGGTTCCGGGCACGGTTCAGACCCTCGTCATCACACCGGACAAGGTCAACGACGCGAAGCATCCGTTCTACCCGGTGATCTGCACCGAGCTCTGCGGGCTCGGGCACTCGCTCATGCGCAGCAAGGCGATCGTGATGACGCAGGCAGCATGGTCGACCTGGTACCGCGGCTCGCCGCAGACCGCGCCGCTTCCGGGCGGCGGCGGCAGGACGGTGGGCTCGGTGATCTTCACGCAGAACGGCTGCAGCGCCTGCCACACGTTCCGGGCGGTTCCCAGTGCCGTTGGGAAGGTCGGGCCCGACCTCGACAACATCAAGGAGAGCGCGACCAAGGCCGGTCAGGATCTGCTCGCCTACATCAAGACGTCGATCGTCGACCCGAACGCCTACGTCACTCCCGGGTATCAGCCGGGGGTCATGCCGGGTAACTTCGGAACCACAATGACGGCCACGCAGATCAACGCGCTGACCGCGTTCATCGCATCCCACCAGAGCTAGGACCGAGGCACGAGATGACGGACATCGCAGCACCCGCAGGACTTCACGCCCACCACGCCCCGCCGGCCCATCCGACCGGCATCCACCGCTTCACCGCGCCCGGCTGGTGGCGTGCGCTCTGGACGACGCCGCTCGTCGGATTCGCCGGGCTCGGGCTCACCTGCCTGATCCGCTGGGCGGCCCACTGGGATCCGATCTGGTACAGCGTCCCGCTGGTCACCGTGGCGACCGTGACGTTCCCGATCGGCTTCCTGATCGGGATCGGCGCCTTCGACTACTGGGCGTACTACGCGTCCGGACGCCCGACACGGCCGGAGGATCACTCGGGTCACGGCGCGCGACGCTGGCAGGACTACTTCCGCCCGAACACCGACCACAAGGTCATCGGCGTGCAGTACCTGGTCACGACGATGGTGTTCTTCGTCATCGGCGGCTTCCTGGCGATGCTCTTCCGCGCCGAGCTCGCTCGGCCGGGCGACCAGTACTTCAACCCGCAGACGTTCAACGTCCTGATCTCGAACCACGCGGCGATCATGATCTTCACGGTCGTGGTCCCGGTCTTCGCGGGCCTCGGCAACTTCGTCATCCCGCTCATGATCGGCGCCGCGGACATGGCGTTCCCGCGCCTGAACGCGCTCTCCTACTGGCTGCTCCCGATCGGCGGCGTCATCATGCTCCTCGGCATGATCACGCCCGGCGGCGGTCCGTCCGCCGGGTGGACGTGCTACGCGCCGCTCTGCTCGCACCAGCCGTTAGGGCAGGTGTTCTTCAACATGGGCGTGCAGTGGGCGGGCGCGAGCTCGATCGTCACGGCGCTCAACTTCCTGGTGACCATCATCACGATGCGTGCGCCCGGCATGACCTTCTGGCGCATGCCGCTGCTCGTGTGGGCGAACTTCGCCACCTCGACGCTGGTCGTGCTCGCGACGCCGTTCATCGCCGGCTCGCAGTTCTTCGTCATGTTCGACCGCGTGATGCACACGAACTTCTTCGAGACGGCGCTCGGCGGCTACGTCATCGGCTACCAGCACATCTTCTGGTTCTACTCACATCCGGCCGTATACATCATGATGCTGCCCGGGTTCGGGATCATCAGCGAGGTCGTCTCGGTGATGTCGAGAAAACCGATCTTCGGCTATCGCCTGATGGCGCTCAGCCTGCTCGCGATCCTGGTGCTCGGCTTCTCGGTGTGGGCGCACCACATGTACGTCGCCGGCATGGCCTCGTGGCTGCGCGTGCCGATGATGATCACCACGCTGCTGATCGCGGTCCCGACCGGGATCAAGATCTTCTCCTGGGTGGCGACCATCTGGAACGGGAAGATCCACTTCACGACGCCCATGTTGTGGGCGGTCGGCTTCATCGCCGTCTTCACGATCGGCGGCCTCTCGGGCATCTACCTCGGCTCGGTGCCGATCGACATCCATGCGAGCGATACGTACTTCATCGTCGCGCACATCCACTACGTCCTCTTCGGCGGCTCGATGTTCACCGTGTTCGCCGGGATCTACTACTGGTATCCAAAGATGACGGGCCGGATGTACAACGAGCGGCTCGGCAAGCTCCACTTCTGGATCACGTTCATCGCGTTCAACGCGACCTTCTTCCCGATGCACTACATCGGGCTGCAGGGGATGCCGCGGCGCGTCGCCGACTACGCGGGCCGCTTCGCCGACTTCAACCTCTTCATCTCGATCTGCTCATTCGGCCTGGGCGCCTCGACGGTGATCTTCCTCTACAACATGATCCACTCGTGGAAGTACGGCGAGGTCGCGGAGGCGAACCCGTGGCACGCCATGACGCTCGAGTGGCAGGTGTCCTCGCCACCGCCGATCTTCAACTTCGACGAGATCCCGCAAGTGGTCGGCGGGCCGTACGAGTACGGCGTCCCGGGCGCCCGGCACGCGATCCTGCACGGCGCGACCGTGACCGAGCCCGTCCCGTCAGGCGGTCACTGATCTTCAGGTGAAGAACCTCCTCGTGATCGCGAACGAGACCGCCGCTTCCTCTGCCCTGCTCGACGCCCTGCGCGAGCGGGCTGCGGGCGGCGAGATCGACGTGACGGTGATCGCGCCGGTCAGCGAGCCGCGGCACGGCTACGTCGTCTTCGACGACACGCGGCGCGCCTCGGCCGGTCGCCGGCTCGAGAAGACGCTCGGGCTCCTGCACTCCTCGGGGATCCGCGCGCACGGGTTCGTGGTCGAGACCTCGCCGGCGCAGGCGGCCAAGGACGCACTCACGCAGCTCGAGCCGACGCCGGACGAGATCATCGTGTCGACGCATCCCGAGCAGCGGTCGGGCTGGATGCGGCGCGACGTGATCCAGGACATCACGAAGGCGGCCGGCGACATTCCGGTCCGCCACGTGGTCGCGGGCGCGGACGACGCCGTCGAGCTCGAGAAGAACGTCCTCGTCGTCGCCAACGAGACCGTGATCTCGAAGGAGCTCCTCGACCGCGTGCGCGAGCGGTCGAAGCAGGGGCCGGTGAGCTTCCTGATCGTGGCCCCGCAGTCGAGCGAGTACGCGGGCCCCGAGGCGACCAGGCGCCTGAAGCGCGCTCTCACCGAGCTGCGCATGGACGGGATCGACGCCCACGGGCAGGTCGTGCACCCCGACCCTTTCACGGCGACGATGGAGGCGCTCCACGACGAGCGCGTCGACGAGGTGATCGTGTCGACGTTCCCGTCTGCCCGCTCCGGCTGGCTGCGCCGTGACCTGATCGAGCGCCTCCGCGCCGAGACCGGCCTTCCGATCGAGCACGTCGTTTCCGAGGGAGGTGGTGAATGAGCGCACACGCCGCGCCGGCCGGTCACGGCCCCGCCCACCAGGGGAACGCGAACGAGCATCCGCCGCCGATCCACTTCAGCTCGCGGATCTACCCGCCGATCGTCGGGATCTTCCTCTTCATCGGGTCGGAGATCATGCTGTTCGGCTCGTTCTTCACGGTGTATTTCTTCGTCCGCGTCGTCAACAACGCGTCGCCGTGGCCGCCCTACATCCCCGGCACGCACATCCAGTACGAGCGGCCCTGGTTCCTCGCCCTGATCAACACGTTCATCCTGGTCACGTCCAGCTTCACCATGCACTGGGCGACCCAGTCGATCAAGCGCGGCCATCGCGCAGGCCTCTGCGCCGGCATGGTGCTCACGCTCCTGCTCGGCACGACCTTCCTGCTCACGCAGGTGATCGAGTACCACCGCATCGGCTTCAACACGAGCGACGGTGCGTTCGCGGCCTCGTTCTTCGGCCTCACGGGCCTCCACGCCTGCCACGTCTTCATCGGCCTCACGATCCTGCTCGCGATGACGGTCAGATCCTTCCGGGGGCACTTCAGCCCGGAGGCCCACCACGGCATCGAGGTGGGCGGGATCTACTGGCACTTCGTCGACGTGATGTGGATCGTCGTCTACGTGACGGTGTACATCCTGTGAGCCGTCGCGCGCGCTGGACCATCCTCTCTGCGCTCGCGGCCACCGCCCTCGTCGCGGCCGGCTGCGGCGCCGTCAAGCGGGTCACCTCGGGCGACCCGTCGCACGGCAAGACGCTCTTCGTGCAGAAGTGCGGCGCCTGCCACACTCTCGCCAACGCCAAGACCCAGGGCGCCATCGGGCCGAACCTCGACGACGCCTTCGCCTCCGACAAGGAGCAGGGCTTCAACCAGTCGACCATCACGGACCTCGTTCGCGGGCAGATCGCCTATCCGGACACGAAGCCGAGCACCGGCGTTCCCGGTATGACTGCCAACCTGGCCCATGGCCAGGACGCGAAGGACATCGCCGTCTATGTCGGTCTGTGCTCGGCGCAGCCCGACTGCAAGATTCCGCCGGGCACCGTGAAGGTCCCGAGCCGCGGCGCGAGCAGCTAGCTCTCGGCCGGGGCAGCGTCGGCCGGTGCGGCGGCCAGATCAACGACCACGTGGGTGATCGGGACGTCGAAGCGCTCGCGCGCCGTATCGACCACGCCGCTCTCGAGCCAGTTTGAACGGCCCTCGGGATGCGTCGAGATCACGATCGTCGTCGGGTGCGAAGGTGCGCATGGCGTCCTCGATCGCCTGCACCGGGTCGCTGTCGCCGATCTCGCCCCGCGCCTTCATTCCGGCGGCGCGCATCGTCTCGAGCGACGCGTCGAGCCGGTCGGCTGCGGCGGCGCGGGCGCCGTCCTCGTCCGACACCCAGTGCCTGAGCGGCGAGTTCAGCGCCGGCGTCACCACGAGCACCTCGGTCGTGCGGCCGCGCGCATGGTGCTTCAGCTCGGCCAGGAGCTCGGCGCCGCCCACGGTCTCGTTGGCGATCACGAGCACCCGCTTCCCTCCGGGCGCGTGAGTCGCCGGCACCTGCTTCTCCGGCGCCTCGTTCTTGTCGCGCGTCATCACCCACCAGGTGATCAGGGCCCCGGTCTCGAGCAGGAAGACCGCGAGGCCGAACCACGTGTTGATGAGGGACGCGATCGCGATCAGCCCGAAGTAGCCGATCGTCAGCCACAGGAACCGAAACGCAGCAGCTTCCGTCCTGAACGGGTTCCGCATCTTCTGCGGAAGAGTCTACGGCAGGTCGTGCTTGCTTCGTGCCTTACGGCTCATTGATCTTCTGCACGCCGCCGCCGCCGACGTTCGCGCTCTGCTGCGACTCGAGCTGCTTCAGGGTCTTGCGGGCCGTCGGCGCCTGCGAGTCGTTCGGCGCGAGCTTGAGGAACGCCTTGTAGGCGGCGATCGCCGACGCGGTGTCGGACGCGTCGATGGCGGCGGTCGCGAGCGAGAGCTGCGTCGTCGCATCCTGCGGGTTGATCGCAGCGAGCTTCTTGTAGACGTCGACGCGCTGCGTCAGGTACGCCGTCACCTTGCCCTGCTCGTTCTGCGCGATCGCCGAGGTCTCCGCCGTCACCGCTTGCGAGAGCGGAGTCGCGACAGCCTGGAGCCCCTGCGCGAGCTTGCTGCTCGGCGGCGGGCTGAGCACGTACGTCGGCGCGATCGCGTTCGTCCGGGCGTTCGAGGCGTTGAGGAGCGTCTGCCAGTCGGAGGCGCGCTGCAGGTAGAGGCCCGCGAGCTGCAGCAGGGCGCCGGTGTCCTTCGGCTTGAGCTGCGTGTAGGTCGTGAGCGCCTGCGCCGCGTTGTCCGGCTGGTTCTTCTGCTGGAGCTTGTTCGCGTACGCGAGCCACGCGGCGGCGTCCTTCGGGTGCTCCTGCGTCTTCTTCTGCAGCGACGAGAGCGAGCTGCCGCTCGACGACGTGCCGCTGAAGAAGTTCTCGACGATCTGACTGATCCCGGTCGAGCCGGAGCCGATGCCGAGGAAGATGAAGCCGAGCGAGAAGACGAGCGCGAGGAAGACGAACAGCCACTTCGCGTGCACGCGCAGCCGGCCGAAGAAGAGCTGCTCTTCGTAGGCGGGGCGCTTGGGCCGCTTCGGGCCCGCCGGAGCCGGTGCTAGGCGAGCATTCTGCGGCGGGCGGCGCTTGCGGTGCTGCGTACCTCTGGCCACGCGGTCTCCTCTTGACGGTAGCGCATTTCTCCCTCGACAAGCGTGGCGAGGACGCCTGCCGGGGTACCACTGTAAACGACGGCGACGGAAGGATCTTCAATGGGCACGTAGGGGCTTCCAGCAACGGAGAGCACGGTCAGGTCCGCGCGCTTCCCCGGGGTGAGGCTGCCGACCTCTTCGTCGAGGTCGAGCGCGGCCGCGGCGTCGAGCGTCGCGAGCCGGAGCGCGTCCGCCGCCGAGAGCGCGTCCGGTCTCCGCTCACGCGCGCGGGCCCCCGCGATCGCCGCCCGCATCTCGTCCCACGGGTCGAACGAGGGGGTGGACGCCGGCGAGTCCGTGCCGAGGCCGACCCGCACCCCCGCGTCGCGAAGTCCGGTGACGGGCGCGATGCCGCACCCGAGCAGCGCGTTCGAGCGCGGGCAGTGCGCGACCGGCACGTCGGCCGCCGCCAGCGCAGCGATCTCGCCCTCGTCGAGCGCGACGCAGTGGGCGCAGAGCAGGTCGGGACCGAGCACCTCGTCGAGCGTTCCCACCGCCCGCTTGCCCGTGGGCGCAACGAGGACGTCCTCGGCCGCCGAAAGCGGCCCGGTACCGTGCTCGAGCCACTCGTTCTCGCCGTCGCTCTCCGCCAGGTGCGTCCCGACGGGGATCCCGAGCGAGAGGCAGTAGCGGTAGACCTCGAGCGAGCACGTGTAGGGCGCGTGCGGTGAGATGCCGACGGTCATGAGCTCCGTCTCAGCGATCCGCGCCCGCAGATCCGCGAAGCGTGCCGCGGCTGCGTCCGGGTCGCTCCCGAAGACCTCGAGATAGACGATCGCCCGCAGCCCCAGTGCGGCTGCGGCGTCGGCAGCGGCGCCCGAGAAGCTGTAGTCGGCGGTCGTCGTGATGCCTGCGGCGAGCGACTGGGCGGCGCCGTGGCTGGCGATCGCGACCATGTCGTCGCGGGTGAGCACCCGCTTGCGGAGGATGTGCGTAGCAAGCCAGGAGCCGAAGGGCTGACCGTCGCCGAAGCCGGCATACACCGAATACTCCAGATGCGAGTGCGCGTTGACGATCCCCGGAAGGATGAGTGCGTCCTCGCCATAGTGGCGGTCGACCCGTCCCTGCCCGACCTCGACGATCCGTCCGGCCTCCCAGGCCACGTAGCCGTTTTCGATCGGCGGGCCGTCGACCGGGATCACCCAGCCGGCGGAGACGGCCTCGGTCACGTCTCGAGGGCAGGCTTGAGCCGGTGGGCGCGCCGGTCGAGGAACGCGCAGAGGATGATCGAGCCCTCGAACAGGACGAAGAGCGGGACGGCCTGGAGCGTGGTCGTGACCGGATCGACGCTGGGCGCCACGGCCATGCCGACGACGCCGCAGAGGAAGTAGCCCATGCGGCGGTTCTTGCGCAGCTTGTCCGTCGTCATGATCCCGAGCCTGGTCAGGGCGACGAGGAACACCGGCAGCTCGAAGACGATGAGCATGGCGAGGAGGACATGCACGCAGAAGCCGAGGTACGGCTTGGCCTGCAGGATGTTGTTGAACTGGTTCGAGTCGAAGTCGGTCAGGAACCTGAGGGCGTGCGGGAGCACGACGAAGTAGCCGAAGGCGACGCCGCCGACCGCAAGGACGGCAGCCAGGGCCGCGAGCCACTTCAGGAGCTTCGTCCTGCCCTTGTTGACGGCCGGAACGAAGTACGCCCAGATCTGCCACAGGACGATCGGCAGCGCCACTGCGATGCCGAAGTAGATCGAGACCCAGAGAACCGTGGTGAAGTTCTCGAGCGGGCTGAGCGTCGTGAGCTTCCCCTGCTTGTCCTCGGGCAGCAGGATGATCAGCCAGTGGATCAGCCTCGTATGAATGACGAAGCCGATAACGGTCCCGATCGTGACCGCCGCGATGATGATGAAGAGGCGCTGCCTCAGCTCGTCGAGATGCTCGACGAGCGACGCCTCCTCGCCATGATCGAGGCGACGCGGAAGCCTGATCCGCGGCACCCTCAAAACCTCCCGCTAGGCAGTCTAGGAGACGGGCTCGGTCTCCTGCTGCGGCTCGGCGGCCGGAGCAGGTGCTACCGCCTCGACGGGCGCAGCAGCGGGAGCGGCTGCCGGCGCGGGCGGCTGCGGCGGCGGGAGCTCCGAATGGGTGTCGACCTTCGTCGCCTCTTGCACCCCGGTGACGGAGTCCTTGAACTCCCTCATGCCGACGCCGAGTGAGCGGCCGATCTCAGGCAGCCGCTTCGCCCCGAAGAGCAGCAGGGCAAGAATGAGAAGAAAGATCAGGTGAGTCGGTTGAAGAAGTCCAGATCCCATGCGATCGATGGTACCACACCCCCTCCGGCCACCCGCAACGCGGATGTGCGCGCTTTTCTCCTGGGAATTGTCAGGTCCGCCTGCGTACGCGGGGGTCCAGGCCGGGCTACGATGAAAGTCGAAGCGCCCCGCTGCGGAGGGCAGCGCGGGACCACCTATCAAGGAGCTTGCTTGCCACTGCTGGAGCTGAAGAACCTGCACGTCGCGCTCGAGGACGGCACCGAGATCGTCAAGGGCGTCGACCTTACGCTCGACACGGGTGAGGTGCACGCGATCATGGGCCCGAACGGGTCGGGGAAGTCGACGCTCTCCTACGCGATCGCGGGCCATCCCGCCTACGAGGTGACCGAGGG
This sequence comes from uncultured Actinomycetes bacterium, assembly GCA_963792135.1. Classification (GTDB taxonomy): domain Bacteria; phylum Actinomycetota; class Thermoleophilia; order Gaiellales; family Gaiellaceae; genus PALSA-600. The sequence continues at coordinate 41,748 of CAWBVD010000001.1, forward strand.
CCAGATCCTCCTCGACGGCGAGGACATCACCGAGGCGGCCCCCGACGAGCGCGCACAGCGCGGGCTCTTCCTGGCGTTCCAGTACCCGCAGGCCATCCCGGGGGTGCGCGTGACGGAGTTTCTCAGAACGGCAATCAATGCCCAGCGAAAAGCACAGTCAGGGGGGGGCGACGACCCGATCCCGGTGAGAGAGTTCCGGGACGAGCTGTTCAAGCAGATGGACCGCCTCAAGGTCTCGCGCGAGCTCGCCTCGCGCTACCTGAACGACGGGTTCTCGGGCGGCGAGAAGAAGCGGGTCGAGATCCTCCAGATGGCGATGCTGAAGCCGCGCATGGCGGTGCTCGACGAGACGGACTCGGGCCTCGACATCGACGCGCTCAAGGTCGTCGCCGGCGGCGTGAGGGAGCTCGTGAGCCCGGAGATGGGCGCGCTCGTGATCACGCACTACAAGCGGATCCTCGACCACATCGAGCCCGACCACGTCCATGTCTTCGTCGACGGCCGGATCGTCGAGTCCGGAGGCCCTGAGCTCGCGGATAAGCTGGAGGAGTTCGGCTACGAGCAGTGGGGCGGCGACGGGTCCGTCACGAACGGCGCGAACGGCGGAGGAGAGTGAGATGGCACAGACCGAGCACGAGATCGTCAGCGAGATCGGGTCGGACTACGCGGCCAAGTACGGGTTCCACACCTCCGACGAGGCTGAGAACTACTTCTTCAAGTCAGGGCGCGGCCTCACGCGGGAGCTCGTCGAGGCGATCTCGGAGCACAAGAAGGAGCCGGAGTGGATGCGGAAGTTCCGCCTCCAGTCGCTCGACTACTTCCGGGCGCGCCCGCTCCCGACCTGGGGCGGCGACCTGACGGCGATCGACTTCGAGAACATCTACTACTACATCAAGCCCACCGAGAAGCAGGCCGAGTCCTGGGAGGACCTGCCCGCCGACATCAAGGACACGTGGGACAAGCTCGGCATCCCCGAGGCGGAGAAGAAGTACCTCGCGGGCGTCGGCGCGCAGTACGAGTCCGAGGTCGTCTACCACAAGGTGCAGGAGGACCTCGCGAAGCAGGGCGTGATCTTCCTCGACATGGACTCGGGGCTGCGGGAGCACGAGGAGCTCGTCAAGCGCTACTTCGGGACGATCATCCCGAACAACGACAACAAGTTTGCTGCGCTGAACAGCGCGGTCTGGTCGGGCGGCTCCTTCATCTACGTGCCGAAGGGCGTCAAGATCGAGCTGCCGCTCCAGGCCTACTTCCGCATCAACGCGGAGAACATGGGCCAGTTCGAGCGCACGCTGATCATCGTCGACGAGGGCGCCTACGTGCACTACGTCGAGGGCTGCACCGCGCCGATCTATTCCTCCGACTCGCTGCACAGCGCGGTTGTCGAGATCGTCGTGAACAAGGGCGGCCGCTGCCGCTACACGACGATCCAGAACTGGTCCGCCAATGTCTACAACCTCGTCACCAAGCGCGCCGTCGCCTACGAGGACGCGACGATGGAGTGGGTCGACGGGAACCTCGGCTCGAAGCTGACGATGAAGTACCCCGCGATCTGGCTGATGGGCCCGCGCGCCCACGGCGAGGTGCTCTCGATCGCGTTCGCCGGCGCCGGCCAGCACCAGGATGCGGGCGGCAAGTGCGTTCACGTCGCGCCGGACACGAGCTCGGTGATCACCTCGAAGTCGATCTCCAAGAACGGCGGTCGCGCCGGCTACCGCGGCCTGCTCGAGGTCGCGAAGGGCGCCAAGAACGCGCGCTCGAAGGTCGTGTGCGACGCGCTGATCCTCGACGAGGACTCGCGCTCCGACACCTACCCGTACATCCGGATCGACGAGGACGAGGTCGACGTCGGCCACGAGGCGACCGTCTCGAAGATCGGCGAGGAGCAGCTCTTCTACCTGATGTCCCGCGGCCTCTCCGAGGCCGAGGCGAGCGCGATGGTCGTGTCCGGCTTCGTCGAGCCGATCACGAAGGAGCTGCCGCTCGAGTACGCGATCGAGATGAACCGCCTGATCGAGCTCCAGATGGAAGGCTCGGTTGGCTAGAGCCGAGGCGGCGGCCCGCTACGCCGAGCTGCCGCTGCCCGACACAACCCAGGAGGCGTGGCGGTTCACCGATCTCCGCGGGTTCGACCCCGACGCGTTCGAGCTCGACGCCGAACCCGAGGCCGGCGCCGTGAAACAGCTCGTCGAGCTCGACGTCGCCGGGCTGGCGACGGTCACGGAGGGCGGGATCGAGATCGAGCGCGCGCCCGAGGGCATCCGCTTCGAGCCTCTGTCGGAGGACGATCCGCGGCTCCACGAGCTCGTCGGCTGGAACGAGAAGTTCGCGGCCCACAACGCCGCCGTCTGGAAGCACGGCCTGCTCGTCCACGTCCCGAAGGGGGTCGAGCTCGCGAAGCCGCTCTACGTGCGCATCGCGAGCTCCGTCGAGGGAGCGGCGCTCTTCTGGCGGCTCCTCGTGGTGGCCGAGGAGGGTGCGCGCTTCTCGCTGATCGAGGAGTACTCGTCCTCGCGGCCCGACCTGCCGGCGTACACGAACGCCGTCGCCGAGCTCCACGTCGGCCAGAACGCGAAGCTCGAGTACGTCTCGATCCAGAACCTCTCGCAGGAGACGTGGCACTTCGCCACGCACCACGCGCGGGTCGAGCGCGACGCGGAGCTCGACTGGGTCGCCGGCGGCTTCGGCTCCAAGAAAGGCAAGATCCGGATCCAGAACGACCTCAACGGGCCCGGCGCCACCTCCCGCGTTACGGGCGCGTACTTCGCCGACGGCGATCAGCACCTCGACTACGACACGTTCCAGGAGCACATCGCACCCTCGACCGAGTCCGACTTCAAGTTCAAGGGCGCGCTGCGCGAGCGGGCCCACGCGGTCTGGCGCGGGATGATCCGCGTCGAGGAGGATGCGCAGAAGACGAACGCCTACCAGGAGAACCGCAACCTGCTCCTCTCCGAGAAGGCTCACGCGGACTCGATCCCGGGGCTCGAGATCATGGCCAACGACGTGCGCTGCACGCACGGGGCCACGATCGGCCGCGTGAACCGCGACGAGCTGTTCTACCTGATGGCCCGCGGGCTCTCCCGCGCCGAGGCCGAGAGGCTGATCGTGCGTGGGTTCTTCCAGGACATCCTCGACCGGATCGATCTCGAGCCGGTGCGGGATGCGCTCGGCGCCGCCCTCGAGGCCCGAATCCCTCAGGCCTGAGCGCGGAGCGGCGACCGCGCCGCCCCGTTGATCTCCTCCGCGACGGCCTCGGCTGCCGGCGTGGTGACGATGAGGCGCGCGAAGTCGACGCCGACCAGGTCGACCACGACGGCGGGTCGGCGCTTGTAGACCGCGACGAAGTCCTTGCCGCCGCTGAAGCGCCACGTGCCGAGCGCGATCCGTTTCGGCCAGCCCGTGCCCGGTGAGCGGATGCCGCGCAGCTCCGCCCAGGGGTCCTCGACGGCCCGTGCCCGCCGGACCGCGGTGAGCGGGATCCGCGCATCGCCGCGGACGAATCCACCGAGCCTCTCGACGAACGAGACGTGGAGGATCAGCTCGTCGCCCGCGACGTCGAATCGCGCCATGGACTCAATGCCTCGGGTGCGGCGGGGTCGGGTGGATCCCCTTCTGCATGGACGGGTAGCCGCAGGCGGGGCTGATCAGCACCCCGCCGGATCCCTGTACGGGGCCGAAGCGGTGCATCTCGGTGGCGGTCGGCTGGGCGGCGGTCTCGACCGACACGATCCGGTCGACCTTCTTGTCCTTGACGAACGCGACCAGCTCCGGCAGCGTCGGAACCGCGTACGTGTCGGTGAGCAGGCGGATCACCGGATCGCTGTCGATGTTCTTCTTCGGCGGCCGGGGAGCCAGGTAGCCCTCCGGCATCCGGAACCAGAACCCGGTCTCCGCCTGCCAGAGGGTCGAGTCGGCCCGGAAGCCGAAGGGGAAGATGGCGACGTTCTCGTTCTTCGGGATGCAGAGCTTGTACGTGCCGGCGGTGAAGAAGGCCCAGCGCTGCGGGACGACCTTGTACCAGTCGTGCGAGAGGTCCGGGACGAGCGCTGCGACAGCGAGCGCCGGGAGCACCCAGCGCAGCCAGCCGTGCCGCGCCGACGTCCACAGCGCCACCGCCACCGCCGCACCGAGCGCCGTGTAGGCGGAGAAGCGCGTCGGCAGGATGTTGTCGAAGAGGGCATGGCTCGCAAGGAGGCGCCAGGGCAGCCAGGCCTCGATCCGTCCGTTGATCACGAGGCCGGTGCCGAGAGCGACGAAGGCGGCGAGGAGGATCGCCGCGACGAGGAAGCGGGCGACCCGCGAGCGGCGAGCCGAGAATCCGTACCAGACGAGGATCACGAGCGTCGGGATGCCGAGGTAGGCGCCCGACTCGGCGACGCCGCCGCGGAAGTTGTTCGAGATGTGCTCGAAGGTCGAGCCGCCCGCCCAGACGAACTTCGTCGGCAGGACGAAGTTGACGAGGTCGGCGTCGAAGAGATGCGGGTCGTTGATCGACTCTCCCTGGAAGCCCTTGAGTGCATAGAAGACGAGCGGAGCGGCGACGACGAGCGCGACTCCCACCGCCTCCGCGAGCGGCCGCCACGCCCGCCGTAGCTGCGGCCGTGTCGTGGGGATCAGGGCGTAGGCGAGGACGAGCCCGGCGGCGAGGGCGAGTGCCGCGGTCGCGAGCAGCTCGGTCGACAGCCAGAACTGGAGGCCGAAGAGGACGCCGAGGCGCCAGGCGAAGCCGCGGCCGCCGAGCTCGCCGCGGACGTACCGCACCACCGCGAGCGCCATCAGGGGCAGGAGAAACGCCGCCGTCATGTGGAGGTGGCCCTGCAGCTGGCCGAGCATGTAGCTCGAGAAGCCGAAGAGGTAGCCGCCCACGAGCCCTGCCCACAGGGAGCCGGTGAGATGGCGGCAGAGGATGTAGGCGGTGAACGCGGTGAGCGCGGGCGCGAGGACCGAGGCGACGTTGTAGGCGACGCCCGGGCCGAAGAGCGCAGTGATCGGCGTGAAGAGGAACCCGAGCCCGGGGACGCTCGTGACCCAGACCAGGTTCACGCCGTCCGGCGCGTAGATCGCATGGCTGACGAACGGGTTCTGCCAGGTCTCGACGGCGTGCAGGAACCAGGCGAACGACCAGACGAAGATCTGCGGGTCGCGGCCGTAGCCGATCAGGTAGCGGCCCGGGTGGGCGGCGATCGCCCGGCCGAAGTAGAGGAAGGAGACGAGCGCGTAGCCGAGCAGCACCAGGGCCCCCGTCGCCGCGCGGGTCTTCATCTAGCCTGCTCGGACGAGAGGCTTGTACTTGATGCGGTGAGGCTCGAGGGCCTCGGGGCCGCGCGTCTCGGTGACCCACTCGGCGTACTCGCCCCACGTGCCCTCGAACCACGTCACCTGCGAGTCGCCCTCGAAGGCCAGGATGTGGGTGGCGACGCGGTCGAGGAACCAGCGGTCGTGGGTGATCACGACGGCGCAGCCGGCGAAGTCGAGCAGCGCCTCCTCGAGCGCGCGGAGCGTGTCGACGTCGAGGTCGTTCGTGGGCTCGTCGAGCAGGAGGACGTTGCCGCCGCTCTTGAGGAGCTTGGCGAGGTGGACGCGGTTGCGCTCGCCGCCGGAGAGCCGGCCGACCGGCTTCTGCTGGTCGCTGCCGCGGAAGTTGAACCAGCTCGTGTACTGGCGCGAGTTCACCTCCTTCTTCCCGAGCTCGATCAGGTCATGCCCCCCACTGATCTCCTTCCACACGGTGTTCTTCGGGATCGAGCTCGCCGCGCGACTGGTCGACGTAGGCGAGCTCGACGGTTTCGCCGAGGCGGAGGCTCCCCGAGTCCGGCTGCTCCTCGCCGGCGATCAGCCGGAAGAGCGTCGTCTTGCCGGCGCCGTTCGGGCCGACCACGCCGACGATGCCGGCGGGCGGCAGCGAGAAGGTGAGGTCCTCGAAGAGGAGGCGGTCTCCGAAGCCCTTGCCGAGGCCGTCGGCCTCGATCACGACGTCGCCGAGGCGAGGGCCGGGCGGGATGTGGATCTCGACGCGGTCGAGCTTCACCTGCGCCTCCTCGGCAAACAGCTTCTCGTACGCGGCGAGCCGTGCCTTCGACTTGGCGTGGCGGGCTCTCGGGCTCAGGCGCACCCACTCGAGCTCGCGGGCGAGCGTGCGGCGGCGGGCCGACTCCTGCTTCTCCTCGGACGCGAGCCGCGCCTCCTTCTGCTCGAGCCAGGACGAGTAGTTGCCCTGGAACGGGATGCCGCGGCCGCGGTCGAGCTCGAGGATCCAGCCGGCGACGTTGTCGAGGAAGTAGCGGTCGTGGGTGACCGCGATCACGGCCCCCTTGTACTCGGCAAGGAAGCGCTCGAGCCAGTAGACGGACTCGGCGTCGAGGTGGTTCGTGGGCTCGTCGAGGAGCAGCAGGTCGGGTGCGGAGAGGAGCAGGCGGCAGAGCGCGACGCGGCGGCGCTCGCCGCCGGAGAGCGTGGTGACGTCGCGGTCGCCGTCGGGGAGGCGGAGCGCGTCCATCGCGCGGTCGAGCGTGGCGTCGAGCGACCAGGCGTCGCGGCGGTCGATCTCGTCCTGCACCTTCGCCTGCTCCGCGAGGAGTGCGTCGTAGTCGGCGTCCGGCTCGGCGAACCCGGCCGAGATCTCGTTGAAGCGGTCGAGCAGGTCGCGCAGCTCCCGCACCCCATCCTCGACGTTGCCGCGGACGTCCTTGGCCGCATCGAGCTCCGGCTCCTGCTCGAGCAGCCCGACCGATGCCCCGGGCGCAAGTTGGGCCGTCCCGCTCGAGGTCTCCTCCCGGGCCGCCATGATCCGGAGCAGCGTCGACTTCCCCGCCCCGTTCGGCCCCAGCACCCCGATCTTCGCCCCGTGGAAGAACGACAGCGAGATGTCCGCCAGCACCTGGCGATCGGGCCCGTAGAACTTGTTGGCCCGGTACATGGAGTAGACGAACTCGGACATGTCCGGGGGCCAGGTTACGGGAACGAAATGGTGTCAAAGAATCCACAGCCGGTGGAAAAGTGCCCGGCCGATACAGTGGTTCCATGGCGGTCAGGGTGCAGCCGACGCTCGATGCGGCGCGGCTTCGGGCGGACTTTCCGATCTTCGAGCAGATCTTCCACGGGAAGCCGCTCGCATACCTGAACTCGGCCGCGACGTCGCAGAAGCCGCGGCAGGTGCTCGACACGATGACCGAGTTCTACGAGACCTCGTACTCGAACGTCCATCGCGGCGTCTACACGCTCGGCGAGCGCGCGACGGCCGGTCTCGAGGGGGCACGGGAGAAGGTGCGCGCGTTCGTGAACGCCCCGACCGAGCGCGAGATCATCTTCGTCCGCAACGCGACCGAGGGGCTGAACCTCGTCGCCTACGCCTACGGGCTCGCGCGGCTGAAGCCGGGCGACGTCGTGCTCGCCACCCAACTCGAGCACCACTCGAACTTCGTCCCCTGGCAGTACGTCGCGAACCGCACGGGCGCGACGTTCCGGATCATCCCGATCGACGACAACGGCGACCCGCAACTCGACGCCGTCGCCGAGCTCGAGAACGTGAAGGTGGTCGCCGCGAACATCGTCTCCAACTCGCTCGGCACGATCGGCGACACCCGCCGGCTCGCCGACTGGGCGCACGAGCGCGGCGCCATTCTCACCTGCGACGCCGCCCAGGCCGCCCCGCACGTCCGTCTCGACGTGCAGTCGCTCGGAGCCGACTTCATCGCCGTCTCCGGGCACAAGATGCTGGGGCCGAGTGGAATCGGCTTTCTCTGGGGACGCAGCGAGATCCTGCTCGAGATGGAGCCGTTCCTGCTCGGTGGCCACATGATCCGGAACGTCGGCGACGAGAAGACGACGTGGGGCGAGCTCCCGGCGAAGTTCGAGGCCGGCACCTCGCCCGTCGCCGAGGCCGTGGGTCTTGGCGCGGCGATCGACTACCTCGAGGCGGTCGGCCTGGAGGCGGTCGAGGCCCGCGAGCACAAGCTCGCCGCCTATGCCCTCGAGGCGCTCGGTGGTATCCCGGGAATCACGCTCTACGGGCCTGCGCCCGACCGGCGCGCCGGAATCGTGATGTTCAACGTCGAGGGCGTTCACCCGCACGACATGGCGCAGATCCTCGATCTCGAGGGGATCGCGATCCGCGCCGGCCACCACTGCTGCCAGCCGCTGATGCGCAAGCTCGGCGTGCCGGCGACGAACCGCGCGAGCTTCTACCTCTACACGATCGAGGACGAGATCGACCGTCTCGCGGCCGGCGTTCGCAAGGCGCGGGAGCTGATGACATGACCGTAGGCCGAGATTCGACGACCTCTACCGCGAGGTCATCCTCGACCACTACAAGAACCCGCACAACTACGGCCTGCTCGAGCCGCACGACGCGCACGCCGAGGGTCAGAACCCGCTCTGCGGCGACGAGGTCTCCGTCTCGATCCGGTTCGCGGATGACGGCGAGACGATCGAGGAGATCGGCTTCGAGGGCCGCGGCTGTGCGATCTCCCAGGCGGCGACGTCGATGCTCACCGACCTGATCAAGGGGAAGAAGGCCGCCGACGTCGCTGCGCTTCCCAAGGAGGAGATCCTGGGCGAGGTCGGCATCCCGCTCACGCCGGTGCGGATGAAGTGCGCGATTCTCGGCCTCGGGGTCGTCAAGGTCGCGCTCAACCGCTCGAAGGGGACGCCGCTGCCCGAGGAATGGCAGGGCCTGGACTTTGAGCCGTAGGCTCGACGGAGGCGAGCGGGACGGTGCGACTTGAGCGACGTGCCCGTGGCTCCGCTCGAGGAGCTGCTGCCGGGGACGATGAAGCTGGTCGAGCACGAGCCCTACCGCGTCGGGGTCTTCAACTGCGGCGGCGAGCTGCTCGCGATCGAGGACCGCTGCTCGCACGACGACGGGCCGCTCTGTCTCGGCAACTGGGACGCCGAGGCCTGCACCGTCGTCTGCCCGCGCCACGGCGCGAGCTTCGACCTCGAGAGCGGCCGCGCGCTGTCGCTTCCGGCCTACCTGCCGGTGCGCACGTTCCCGGTGAAGGTCGAGGACGGGATCGTCGTGGTCGAGCTCGAGGACTGAGCGGTGGACCCGGTCCGCTGCTGGCCGACGACGGACGACGGCTACATCCGCTACCACGACGAGGAGTGGGGCCGGCCCGTCCGCGACGAGCGCGGAATCTACGAGCGGCTCTGCCTCGAGGGCTTCCAGTCCGGCCTCTCGTGGCTGACGATCCTGCGCAAGCGCCCCGCCTTCCGCGAGGCGTTCGCCGGCTTCGACCCCGAGCGAGTCGCCGCGCTCGGCGAGCGCGACGTCGAGCGGCTTCTGGCCGACGCCGGCATCGTTCGGCACCGCGGGAAGATCGAGGCGGCGATCGCAAACGCCCGCGCCACGGTCGCGCTGCGCGACACCGGCGAGCCTCTGCACGAGCTCTTCTGGACCCATGCCCCCGGCTCCCATGCGGCCCCGGCCTCGACCGCCGACTGGCCGGCGACGACGCCCGAGTCGGCCGCGCTGGCGAAGCGCCTGCGAACCGCAGGCTTCAGGTTCGTCGGTCCGACTACCGTCTATGCCGCCATGCAGGCCTGCGGCGTCGTCAACGACCATCTCGCGGACTGCTGGGTGCGGGCGGACGTCGAGCGGGAGCGGACGGCCTGATGCTCGACGACCGCGTCCGTGTGGTTCTCCGCCGGCTCGAGGAGGAGACCGATCGCGACGACCACGACGCCGTCCTCCCGCACGATGAGCGCTCGCTCCAGGTCCCGCCTTCGAGCGGCGCCTTCCTCTTCGCGCTCTGCTCCGGCCGGCCGGGCTGCGAGGTGCTCGAGCTCGGCGGCTCGCGCGGCTACTCCACGATCTGGCTGGGCGCCGCCGTGCGGACGCACGGCGGCCATGTCACCTCGCTCGAGGCGAACCCGCGAAAGCTCCAGGCGTCCGCGCGGAACGTCGCCGACGCCGGCCTCGAGGAGTGGATCGAGGTGATCCCCGGCGACGCCTTCGAAAGCCTCGAACGGCTCGACGGCCCGTGGGACGTGGTCTTCATCGACGCCTGGAAGGACGCCTACGAGCCGCTCTTTCAACTCGTCCGCGGGCGCCTCGAGCCGGGTGCGATCGTGGTTGCCGACAACATCGTCTCGCACCCGGACCTGGGCGCCTACGCCGCCGCGCGGCAGGCCGACCCCGGCCTCGTGAGCGTGACCGTTCCACTCGACAATGGCCTAGAAGTGACCACGATCTTGACCGACGGGCTACTATCGGATTAACCGCGGAAAGGAGGTGGTCCGGTAGATGGAGATTTCCAGTACGGGCAGTGGAGGTACTAGCTCGTAGGGGCGTTGTCCCCGAGACCTGACGGGGAACCGCCTAGCCAGCGTGGGGGATATCGCGCATCGCGCCGCCGACCAATCCCGGTCGGCCGGAAGGCGCCCCTACGAATTCAAAGCTAGTAACCGGACGAGGCCGCCTCACAAGGGCGGCCTCGCTCTTTTAGCGCGGGAGACAAGCAGCCCTTTAATCCGCGTTCGCTAACCTGACTGCATGGTGGCCACCAGGGCAATCGACCTGCGGACCGAGGTTCCCGGGACCCCGCTCACGGGAGATCGGAGAGCGCCTCGCGCACGTCGTCGCGAGCGCCGCTGGCGGTGACGTTCCCGATCATCGCTGCCTCGGCGAGCGGCGCGACGCTCACCGACGTCGACGGCAACACCTTCATCGACTTCGCCGGCGGCGTCGGCTGCCTCAACGTCGGTCACGCCCATCCGGACGTCCTGGCGGCGGCGCACGAGCAGCTCGACCTCTTCACCCACACCGACTTCACGATCGTCGCGTACGAGCCGTACGTTGCGCTCGCCGAGCGTCTCACGCAGCGCGCCCCGATCTCGGGGCCGCTGAAGGCGGCGTTCTTCAACGCGGGCACCGAGGCGGTCGAGAACGCGATCAAGTTCGCGCGCGCCTACACCGGCCGCCCGGCCGTGATCGCCTTCGACGGCGCGTTTCACGGCCGAACGATGCTCTCGCTCTCGCTCACCTCGAAGGTGCACCCCTACAAGGCGGGCCTGGGGCCGTTCGCGCCCGAGATCTACCGCGTGCCCTTCCCGAGCGACTACCGGGGCATCACCACCGATGAGGCCCTCGGCGCGCTCGAGCGTGCCTTCGCGACCGTTGTCGCCCCCGAGACCGTCGCGGCGATCATCTTCGAGCCTGTGCAGGGCGAGGGCGGGTTCATCGTCGCACCCGCCGACTTCGTGCACGGCCTGCGCCGTCTCTGCGACACCCACGGCATCGTCCTCGTCGCCGACGAGGTCCAGACCGGCTTCGCCCGCACCGGAAGGTTCTTCGGCGTCGAGCACAGCGGCGTCGAGCCCGACCTGATCTGCGTCGCCAAGTCGATCGCGGGCGGCCTGCCGCTCTCGGGCGTGATCGGCCGCGCCGAGATCATGGACGCGCCCGCGCTCGGCGGCGTCGGCGGCACCTACGTCGGCAACCCGGTCGCGCAGGCGGCGGCGCTGGCCGTGCTGGACGTGATCGACGACGAGGGCCTCGTCGAGCGCTCGGCGGCCATGGGCGAGACGATCCGCACCCGGATGCTCGCCTGGCAGGAGCGCTGGGCGGCAATCGGCGATGTTCGGGGCCTCGGCTCCATGCTCGCGATCGAGCTCGTGTCCGACCCGGCGACCCGGAAGCCGTCGAAGGAGCTCGCCAACCGCGTGACCGAGGAGGCGTTTCGGCGCGGCCTGCTCCTCATCACCTGCGGCGTTTACGGCAACTGCATCCGTGTACTCGTTCCCCTCGTGATCTCCGACGCGGAGCTCGAGGAGGCGCTCGGCGTCTGGGAAGAGGCGCTCGAATCCGTGCTCGCGTAGGAGGTCCAGACGGAATTGATGGCCGGCGACGTGGTCGCGGACCGGTACGAGCTCGAACAGCTCGTCGGCGCCGGAGGCATGTCGAGCGTCTACCGTGCCCACGACCGCGTGCTGGAGCGAACGGTCGCGCTGAAGATCCTCCACGAGCGCCTGCTCGCCCAGCAGGACGTCGTCGACCGCTTCAGCCGCGAGGCGCGGATGGTCGCCGGCCTCTCGCACCACAACATCGTCGCGGTCATCGACCGCGGCGACCATGCCGGCAGCCCGTTCATCGTGTTCGAGTACATCCCGGGCGAGAACCTGAAGCAGCTCGTCGGGCGCACCGGGCCGCTCGACGTCGAACGCGTGCTCGAGCTCGGGATCGAGATTGCGCGCGGGCTCGAGTTCGCGCACGAGAAGGGGCTCGTACACCGCGACGTGAAGCCGCAGAACGTGCTCCTGAACGGCAACGGCGAGGCCAAGGTCACCGACTTCGGGATCGCCCGCCCGGTCGAGGCCGAGGGTCATACCCAGACCGGCACCGTCCTCGGCACCTGCGACTACATCTCCCCCGAGCAGGCGCAGGGCCGCCACGTCGACGCGCACACGGACATCTACTCGCTCGGAATCGTGCTCTACGAGCTGCTCACCGGGAAGGTGCCGTTCAGCGGCGAGAACTTCGTCGCCGTCGCCATGCAGCACATCAACGCGCCGCCGCCGCCCGTGACGCTCGAGCGGCCGGAGGTGCCGCCGCGTCTCGAGGCCGCGATCGAGAAGGCGCTCGCCAAGGACCCCGCGTCGCGGTTCGACTCGATGACGGCGTTCCGGGCCGAGCTCGAGGCCTGCCTGATCGAGCTGCGGTCGCAGTCGGACACCTCCGCGACCGGCATCCTCCCGGTGGTCGCGCCGCCCCGCGAGGCTCAGGTGCACCGGAGCCACCGCGCCCGCTGGCTCGTCCTGCTCCTGATCGCGCTGGGGCTCGCGGCCGCCGGCGCCGTCTACGCGCTGACCCGCGACGACTCCGCGCCCTCGGCCGACGGCGGCCGAGGCGGCGGCACGACGCCGGTCGCGGTCCAGGGCGTCGCCTCCTACGACCCGTTCGGCAACGACCAGGTCGAGGACCCCCAGGACGTCGGGAAGGCAACAGACGGCAACGTCGCGACCTACTGGCAGACCGAGCACTACGCGAACTCGAACTTCGGCAACCTCAAGTCCGGAGTCGGGCTCGTGCTCGACGCCGGCGCGCCGGTGACGCTGACGTCGCTCACGGTGCACTCGACGACCCCGGGCTATCGCGCCGTGATCAGGTCGGGAGACAGTCCCGGCGGGCCCTTCACGACGGATTCGGCCGTCCAGGGTGGGAGCTCGACGACCACGTTCTCGCTCACCGGCAACCGGGCGCGCTACTACCTGATCTGGCTCACGAACCTCGGGCCCTCGGACCAGGTGCGCATCAACGAGGTCACCGCCGCCTCGTCGTGAGAGCCGCGCTCGTCGCCGCAACGCTCGCGCTGGCCGTCGCGGCCACCGCGGCAGGCGGCCCTCCCGCGCTCACCTTCACCCCGTTCGTGCAGACCGACCTCGGGCTCGGCCAGGTCGTCTGGACAGGCGACCGCTTCCTCTACCTGGCCGAGAACGTGCCGACCATCGAGCAGTCCGACGCCGCGGGCAAGAACCTCCGCTCGTTCGCGACCTTCCCGAACGGGCTCGGGGGCGAGGAGGCGCGTTGCGTGGTGCCCGTGATCGCATACTGGCCGGACGCCGTCTACTGCCACACGCCGGACAACCGCATCCTGCGCCTCGCCCGCGACGGCTCCTCGATCACGCAGCTCGCCCAGCTCCCCGGCGGTCCCTCCGACGGCGCGCTCGCCTTCGACTCCACCGGCCGATTCGGCTACGCGCTGCTCGCAGCCACAGGCGGCTCGGCGTCGAGCGGCGGCGACGTCTACGCCGTGCGCCGCGACGGGCGCGTCCAGCACCTCGGCTCCTACCCCGGCCCCGGCGGGGCCGACGAGATCGCGCTCGCGCCGAAGAGCTTCGGCCGCGCCTCGGGGCTGCTCCTGCTCTCGATCGACCAGGACTCCGTGTCGGGGCGCGTGCTCGCGATCGACCGCGCCGGCAACGTGCAGGTCGTCGCGAGCGGTCTCGGGAACGGCGACAACCCGATCGTGGCCATCCCGCCGGCGCCGGCGACGCGCAAGCCCGGCGGCCCTGCGCCGGGCCTCTACGTCCCCGACACGAACAGCATGTCGGTCTTCTTCGCGCCCGCGGCGCAGCTCGCGCCGTTCGCCGGCCAGGTCCTCGTGGGCAGCGAGCTGGAGGGCGACTTCTGGCTGATCAAGGCCACGGCCACGAGCTTCGACGTGCAGCAGCTCGCCCCGAGCTTCCCGAGCGGCAACCTCAACCTCGAGGGCGCCGCCTACATCCCGTAGCTACTTCCGCCGCGACAGCGCGTCGAGCCCGACGGCCAGCAGCAGGAGGACGCCCATCGTGATCTGCTCGTAGAGCGGGTCGAAGCTGAGCAGCAGGTAGCCGTTCCCGATCAGGGCGATGAAGAGGACGCCGACGACCGTGCGCCAGACCGCTCCCTCGCCGCCGAGGATGCTCGTGCCGCCGACGACGATCCCCGCCAGCACCGTGAACGCGAGCGTCGTGTCGTCGGGCGAGGCCTGCGCGCTCAGGACGCGCGAGGTGTCGATCACCCCCGCGAGCCCGGCCGCGGCGCCGCTGAGTGCGAAGGTGAGCACACGGATCCGGCTCACCCGCACGCCGGCCAGCCGCGCGGCCTCGGCGTTGCCGCCCGCGGCGTACATGTAGCGGCCGGCCGCGGTCGTCGAGAGCAGGATCCCGAACGCGATCACCGCGGCGATCATCAGCCAGATCGAGGTCTTCACGGTCAGGAACTCCGTGCGCGCGAGCTCCCCGAACGCCGTCTTGTCGAACAGGACGAGCAGGTTCCCGTGGGTGACCAGGTTCGAGCAGCCGTTCACGATGAACGCCATCCCGAGCGTCGCGATCAGCGAGTTGATCCGGAAGACGGTGACGATCAGCCCGTTCGCGATTCCGATCAGCAGGCCGGCGCCGATGCCGAGGAAGATCGCGAGGCCGGCGCTCGAGTGCAGCGCGAAGTGGGCGGAGACGACGGCCGCGAACCCGTAGACGGCGCCGACGGAAAGGTCGATCCCGCCGGCGATCAGGACGAGCGTGCCCGCGGCCGCGATGATGAGCGTCGCCGACTGCTGGTCGAGGATGTTGAGCAGGTTGGCCCTGGTCGGAAACGAGCTGCTCGTCAGCGACAGGACGATGAAGAGGATGAGGAACGGCATCAGGATCGCCGCGCCGCGCAGGCGACCTGCGTGCGCGCGGATGTCGAAGCCGCGCGCGGGTGAGCCTTCGACCTCAGCCTCCGTGTTCATCTCGTTCTCCGAAAGCGGCACCAAGGATCGCCGACTCCGAGATCCCGTCTCCCTGGAGCTCGTCGACGATGCGCCCGCGGCGCATCACGAGCACGCGGTGCGAGAGCCCGATCACCTCCTCGAGCTCGGACGAGATCAGCAGCACGCCGAGACCGTCCTCGGCGAGCGCGGTCAGGAAGTCGTAGATCGCGCGCTTGGCGCCCACGTCGACGCCGCGGGTCGGCTCGTCGGCGATGACGATCCGCGGGCCGCAGAGCAGCGTCCGCGCGAGCAGCACCTTCTGCTGGTTGCCGCCCGAGAGCGCGCCGACGGGCGCCGTGTAGCGCGCGCCCCGCACGCCGCAACGCTCGAGCACGGCCGTTGCCGCCTGGCGCTCCCGGCGCCGGTGCACGAAGCCGAGCGTGGTCAGCTCGTCGAGGCGCGAGATGGTCGCGTTCTCGATCGTCGAGCGGCCGAAGATCAGGCCGTCGTCCTTCCGCGACTCCGGGATCATCGTGATCGCCCGAGAGGATGCTCCTCCGCGGGCCCGCGCGGCGCGGCAGCGCGCCGCCCTCCAGCGTCACCTCACCACTCGAGCGGCGCGCGGCGCCGTAGACCGCGCGCGCGAGCTCGGTCCGGCCGGCGCCGACGAGCCCGGCGAGGCCGAGGATCTCGCCCGCACGCAGGTCGAAGCTGACGCCGTCGACCCCGGGCGCGACCAGCTCCCGCACGCGCAGCACGGCGCGCGCGGCCGGCGCCGGCGGCCGCCGCGGCGGGAACGTGGCGGTCAGCGGGCGCCCGAGCATGGCCTCGACGAGCGTCGCCTCGGTCTCGGCCGCGGTCGGTGCCGTGCGGACGACGCGGCCGTCGCGGAGCACCGTCACCGTGTCCGCCAGCTCGAGCACCTCGCGCAGGAAGTGGGAGATGAGGATGATCGTCTTCCCGGACGCGGCGAGCCGCCGGATGATCGCGTAGAGCTGCTGTGCCTCGTGCGAGCCGAGCGCCGCGGTCGGCTCGTCCATCACGATCAGCTGCGCGTCGCGCGAGAGCGCGCGCATGATCTCGACCTCCTGCTGCTCCGACGTCCGCAGCCGGCCGGCCGACATCCCGCCAGGCAGCCCGAACCCCGCAGAGCGGGCAAGTTCGCGGTACTCGCGCCGCAGCGCGCGCCGGCGGATGAAGCCGCCGCCGACCGGCTCGGCGCCGAGGAAGACGTTCTCGGCGACCGTCAGCCGCGGCACGACCGACGGCTCCTGGGCGATCATCGCCACGCCGTGCTCGAGCGCCTCGCGCGGCGAGCGGAACGACACCTCGGCGCCGTCGAGCAGGACGCGGCCGCCGTCCGCGCCGTGGACGCCGGCGACGATCTTGCCGAGCGTCGACTTGCCGGCGCCGTTCTCGCCGACCAGTGCGTGCACCGAGCCGCGGCGGACGGCAAGGCTGACGCCCGCGAGCGCCTGGACGCCGCCGAAGTGCTTGGCGACGTCCAGGAGCTCGACGGTCGGAGCTTCCTCCGTCCCTACCCCGGCCACTCGGCGGTGAACTTCGACGCGTTGGCCTTCGTCACCACCCCGCCGTCCGGCAGGTTCGCCAGCACGTCGATGCCGCCGCAGCCCTTCCCGGCCTTGACCGCATTGATCACGCACGTCATGCCCAGCTTGCCCTCGGTGGCCGGACGCTGCATCACGGTGCCGAACCACGCACCCGAGGAGACCTGCTTGAGGCCCACGCCGCCGCCGCCGTAGCCGATCAGCGTCACCGGCTTGCCGTTCAGCGCCTGCTGTGCGCCGGTCGCGCCCTGGTCGGCGCCGACGATCACGTTCAGGTCGGGTTGCGCCTGCAGCATCGTCTGCGCGGCCTTGAGCGCGTTCGCCGGGTTGTAGAAGGTCTCACCCTCGGTGACGACCCTCACGCCGTGGCCCGCGGTCGCCTGGTTGAACCCCTTGCGGATCGCGGTGTCGAGGGAGGACACCTTCACCGAGTACAGGTAGCCGACCTTGCAGGGATTTGCCTTGAGCTTCGCGCAGGCCTCGTCGACCAGCTGCCCCTGCTTCGTGCCGATCTGTGTCTGGACGAAGACGACGTTCCCCGAGAGGCCCGGGACCGGCGACGCCGCCGTGCTCGGGTTGGTGCCGAGGATCTGGTCGATGTTGACGACCTTGATGCCCGCCTTGATCGCCTGCTGGATCGTCGGGATCAGCTGCGGGCCGAAGATCGGCTGCACGATGATGCCGTCGTACTGCTTCGAGGCGATGACCGTCTGGAGCTCCGACAGCTGCTTCTTCGGGTCGTTCGCCGCGTCGAAGACGGTCACCGACGCGCCCTGCGCCTTCGCCACTGCCTTTGCGGCAGAGAGCATCGGGGCGTCGTAGCTGTTCGCGACCGCGAACGAGAGGTACGCGATCTTCGGGTTCGAGGTGCTCGAGCGGGCGCCCGCCGCGCCCGCGATGGCGACGGCCGCCAGCGCGGCGACGAGCACGAAGGCGGCCGCGGAGCGGCGCCCGGACACTCGGGAGATGTTCACGTTGCGTTGCCCTCCTTCATAGTCGGGCCCTCGGTCAGGACCGCGCGAGTGTATGACTGCTGCACGAACGAGTCAAGTGTGGGTGCACAGCACGAGGTTCTGCTCTGGTGGCGGCAAAGCCGACACCTCCTCACCCACGACCATCAACTTCGACGTTCCTTCGTTCAGGCCTGCTGAACTACTGTTGCGTCATTCAGTTGACTGTCACTGCACGGCGGGACTATCGTTGCGCCGTGGCACGGGGAGCAGTGGTGATCGTCGGCGGCACGTCGGGCCTCGGCCTGCGCCTGGCCGAGACGTACGCGGCGCGCGGACGCGACGTCGTGATCACCGGCCGCGACGCGGAGCGCTGCGCCGGGATCGCTGCGGCCATCGAGGGGCCGGGGAAGGTCGACTTCCGGGCGCTCGACCTGGCGGAGCCCGAGAGCCTCGCCTCGCGGCTCCAGGGCATCGACACGGTCGCGTATCTCGTCCTGGCCGCGATCGAGCGCGACCAGAACAACCTCGCCGAGTACGACATCGGCCGGGCGCTGCGGCTCGTCACGCTCAAGCTCGTCGGCTATACCGAGGTCATCCATGCGCTCGCCCCCACCCTCGCGCCCGACTCGTCGATCCTCCTCTTCGGCGGCCAGGCGCTGCGCCGCCCCTACCCCGGGCTCGACGACGATCACCACCGTCAACGGCGGCGTCACCGGGCTGATGCGCACGCTCATCCAGCAGCTCGCGCCGATCCGCGTCAATGCGATCCATCCCGGTGTCGTCGGCGACAGCCCCGAGTGGGCGTCCAAGCCGGAGGCGGTGCGGGAGTACCACCGCTCGAACACGCTCATCGGGCGGCTGGTCACGATGGACGAGATCGTCGACGCGTCGATCTTCCTGCTCGAGAACGGCGCCGTGAACGGGGTCGAGCTCGAGGCGGACGGGGGGTGGAAGACGTGAAGGCTGCGCTCGTCGGCCTCGGCAAGATGGGTGGGCCTTTAGCCGACCGGATCCTCGACGCCGGCTTCCCGCTCGCGGTGTACAACCGGACGCGCGAGCGCACCGAGCCGCTGGCGGCGCGCGGCGCGGATGTCCTCGACAGCCCCGACGAGGTCCTGCAGCGCGCGGACGTCTGCATCACGATGCTCGCCGACGACGCGGCCCTCGAGCAGGTTGCCGGGGAGATCCTCGAAGGTGCGCGGGTGGGGACGACGCTGATCGACATGAGCACGGTCTCGGTCTCCGCGTCCGAGCGGGTCGCCGCGAAGGCCGAGGACGCGGGCGTCCACTACGTACGCTCACCCGTGAGCGGCAACCCCGGCGTCGTCGTGTCGGGGAACCTGACGCTCATCGTCTCCGGGCCCGAGGACGTGGTCGCGGAGGTGCGGCCGCTCCTCGACGCGCTCGGATCGAAGCTGTTGTACGTGGGCGAGGGCGAGCGGGCGCGGATGGCGAAGCTCGTGCTGCAGATCCTCGTCGGCGGCACCGCGGAGCTGCTCGGCGAGGCGCTCGTCTTCGGCGAGGCGGGCGGCATCGAGCGGGAGCGGCTGGTCGACGTGATCAACGCGTCGGTGCTCGGCTCGACGTTCATCGCGTACAAGCTCGAGCCGGTGCTGCGCGACGACTACTCCGCGACGTTCACCACGTCGATGATGGTCAAGGACATCGACCTCGTGCTCGAGCGGGCACGAGAGACCGGGGTCACGCTTCCGTTCACCCAGGAGCTGCGGATGCTGCTCGAGGAGACGGCCGACGGCGGATACGCCGACGCCGACTTCATGGCGCTCTACGCCCACCGCCGCAACGGAGGCAGGACATGACCCAAAATGAGATGACACCTGACGTGAACATCGCGTCGCTCGGCGCGACCATGGCCGTCGACTGGGAGCAAAGGATCGACTTCGGCCGGCTGCGTGCGTATCGGCTGAATCGGGCGAAGGCCCAGCTCGAGCGCTCCGACCTCGGCGCCCTGCTCCTCTTCGACCCGAACAACATCCGCTACGTCACGAGCACGCACATCGGCGAGTGGGCGCGCGACAAGAACGCCCGCTGGGTGCTTCTCGTCCGCGGCGATGACCCGATCCTGTGGGACTTCGGCTCCGCGGCGCGGCACCACCAGCTGTACGCGCCGTGGCTGCCGCCGGAGAACTTCCGCGGCGGCGTTGCGCCGATGCGCGGGGCGATGCCGGTGGAGACGGGGATCCCCGACCGCCTGGCGGGGAAGATCGTGCACGAACTGCGCGAGCGCGGCCTGCAGGACGATCCGGTCGGCATCGACATGGCCGACCTGGTCACGATCGAGGCGCTCACGCGTGCGGGCCTGCACGTCACCGACGGCTCGCGGCCGATGCTCGAGGCGCGGAAGATCAAGAGCGCCGAGGAGGTCGCCCTCCTGGACCACGCCTGTGGGATGGTCGACGCGGTCTACGAGGAGATCTACACGCTGCTCCGCCCGGGCGTGCACGAGCACAAGATCGTGGCGCGCGCCCAGGAGATCCTCTTCGAGCTCGGCTCGGAGCAGGTCGAGGCGATCAACGCAGTCTCCGGTGACCGCTGCAACCCGCACCCGCACGTCTTCTCCGACCGGCTGCTGCGGCCGGGCGACCAGGCGTTCTTCGACGTGATCCACTCGTTCATGGGCTACCGCACCTGCTACTACCGCACCTTCAACGTGGGCGGGATCTCTCAGGCGCAGCTCGACGCGTACAAGCAGTGCCGCGAATGGCTCGACGCCTCGATGGAGCTCGTGCGCCCGGGCGCGACGACGGACGAGATCGCGCAGGTCTGGCCGACGGCGCAGGAGCTCGGCTTCCCCGACGAGGAGAGCTGCTTCGGGCTCCAGTTCGGGCACGGGGTCGGCGTCGGCCTGTACGAGCCGCCGATGATCTCGCGCGTGCACTCGCTCGACTGCCCGATGGAGCTCGAGGAGGGCATGGTCTTCGCCCTCGAGACATACTGCGCGGCCATCGACGGCCACTCCGCGGCGCGGATCGAGGAGGAGCTCGTGGTCACGAAGGACGGCAACCGCGTGCTCACGCGCTTTCCGGCGGAGGAGCTCCTCGTGGCCGGCAAGAGCTACGTGCGCGGCGCCGACCTGCTCGAGCGCAACCCGTCGCTCGCATGACGCGATATCGCCTGGTCCGGAGGGAGGAGATCGAGCTCGTCCCGGCACTGGCCGGCCGGAGCAGCGGCCTCAGGCGGTGCGTGCTGGTCGGCGGCGACACCGGCGCCACCCACACCGGGCTCGTCACCGTCGAGCTCGAGGACGGGCACGTCGACACGCATCTCCACTCGTACGAGTCGAGCTTCTTCGTCCTCTCGGGCGAGCCCGTGCTGACGCTCGACGGGCACAGCGTCCGGCTGCGACCGGAGGCATGCGGGGCGATCCCGGTCGGCGTGCCGCATGCGTGGCGGAGCGAGGGGCACGCGCGCTGGGTCGAGATGGCCTCGCCGCGGCCGCGGCCCGCGGACCAGCCGCCGGACACGTTCTTCCTCGGGCCGCCGCCGAACGACGAGCCGGAGCAGCTCGATCTGCGCGATCCCCGGAACCGCAACCTCTTCCACCTCTCGGCGTCCGACATGGACGCACAGGCGCTCGGTCGCGGCTCACGCACGGAGGCGCCGACCGTCTCGGCGAGCATGGCGACGGCGGCGCTCCTCTACAGCGGGATCACGGTGAAGATGCTGGTCGACAAGCGGCTCGACGCGCAGCTGCACACGATGTTCATGGTCGGCTACCAGCCGGGCGCCCTCGCGCACCCGCACGACCACCCCTTCGAGGAGTCGTACGTCATGCTCGAGGGCGAGGTCGACGTCGTCGCCGACGGCGACCGCTACACGCTGCGACCCGGCGACGTCTTCTGGACCGGGGTCGGCTGCATCCACGCCTTCTACGAGGTCGCCGGGAGCACCGTGAAGTGGCTCGAGACCTCGGCGCCCGGCCCGCCCGACCGTCACTCGTACCGCTTCGAGCGGGACTGGGAGTACCTCGCCGAGAGGCTGACGGCGTGACGAGCTCGGCGCCCTCGGACGTGCGTCTCGATCCGGCCGTCTACCTGCCGCTCTTCCGGAGGATGCGCCTGATCCGCGGCTTCGAGGACCTGATCCAGTCGCTCTTCCTGCGCGGCGAGATCTACGGGACGACGCATCTCTACTCCGGCCAGGAGGCGGTCGCGGTCGGCTTTGCGAGCGTGCTCGGCGACGGGGACCGCGTCGCCGCGACCTACCGCGGTCACGGGCACGCGCTCGCGCTCGGCGTCGACCCGCAGGCCCTCCTCGACGAGATGCTCGGCCGCGCCACGGGCATCAACGGCGGCCTGGCCGGCTCGATGAACGTCACCTCGCCGAAGGACCGTCTGATCGGCTGCTTCGGCATCGTCGGAGGCAGCATCGCGGCGGCGACCGGGGCGGGGCTCGCGCTGAAGCGCACGGGCGGCGTCGCGGTCGCGTACTTCGGTGACGGCGCGATGAACCAGGGCTACTTCTTCGAGTGTCTGAACTTCTGCAAGGTGCTCGGGCTGCCGGTCGTGCTCGTCTGCGAGAACAACGGCTACGGGGAGTACACGCCGTTCGAGGCGGTGACGGCCGGTACCGTCCGGGCCCGCGCGGAGGTGATGGAGGTCAAGGCGGAGACGGTCGACGGCATGAGTGTCTGGGCGACTCGTGAGGCGGCGGCGCGAGCGGTCGAGCACGCGCGCCACGGCAACGGGCCGTCCTTCGTCGAGGCGATCACGTACCGCTTCGTCGGCCACTCGCGGAGCGACCCGGGCGTCTACCGGCCGCCGGGCGAGCTCGACCGCTGGCGTGAGCGCGACCCGCTCGTCGTGCTGCGGCAGCGGCTCGAGTCGGAGGGCACTCATCCGGGCGAGCTCGACGCGATCGAGGCTGCGGTGAGCGACGAGCTGGCGGAGATGGAGCGCCGTGGCCTCGCGGCACCGTTCCCCGAGCCGCGGCCCGCACCTGAGCTCAAGATTGCAGAGTTCAAGGCCTGACGATGGCGCCGCTCACGATGCCGAAGCTCTCCGACTCGATGGAGGAGGCGACGATCGTCCGCTGGCTCAAGTCCGAGGGCGAGCCGTTCACGCGCGGCGAGCCGCTCGCGGAGATCGAGACCGACAAGGCGACGATCGTCTACGAGGCCGAGGGCGACGGCGTCATCCGGCGCTTCGTCGTGCCGGAGGGAGGCACCGCGCGCGTGGGCGACGCGATCGCGGACCTCGGCGGCGGTCCGGCGGCCGTCCCCGAGCCGGGGCGAGCCCGGGCCACACCGGTGGCGCGTCGCCGGGCGGTCGAGCTCGGCGTCTCGTTGCACGGGCTCGAGGGCACGGGCCCGGGCGGGCGGATCACCGCGTCCGACGTCGAGCGAGTCGCCGGCACGCCGGCGGAACCTCCCGGCTTGTCCCGGTCGGGGGCAAGGGCAACGTCGAGACGGTCGAGCTGACGCCGACACAGGCGACGATCGCGAAGCGGATGGCGCTCTCGGCGGCGACCATCCCGGCCTTCACCGTCACGGTCGAGATCGACGTCTCGACGCTGCTGAAGCTCCGCGACGGCGTCGGCGAGCTGGTCGACCCCGTGCCGACGCTGACCGACTTCCTCCTCCGCGCCTGCGCGGTCGCGCTGCGCCGCTTCCCCGGGTTCAACGCCTCGTTCGTGGACGGACGGATCGAGCGCTACTCACGCGTGAACATCGGCATCGCCGTCGCCGTCGAGGGCGCACTGCTGGTGCCGGTGCTGTCCGACGCCGACGGGAAGTCGCTGACGGAGATCGCGCGCGAGACCCGGCCGCTGATCGAGCGCACGCGCGCGCGGACGGTGGGGCCGGACGAGCTCTCGAACGGCACCTTCACCATCTCGAACCTGAGCCGCTTCGGCGTCCACTCCTTCACCGCCATCGTCGACCCGCCGCAGGGCGCGATCCTCGCCGTCGGCGGCGTCGAGCGACGGCCGTACGAGACGGACGCGGGCGGGGTCGGCTTCCGGGAGACCCTCTTCGCCACCCTGAGCGCCGACCACCGGCTCGTGTACGGGGTCGACGTCGCCCAGTTCCTCGACCACCTGAAGCGGCTGCTCGAGCATCCGCTCGCGCTGCTCGCCTGATGCCGGTGATCGACTTCAGAACGGCCGTCCGGGACGGGCTCGACGAGGCGCTCGCCGCCGACGAGCGCGTGGTCTTCTTCGGTGAGGACGTCGCCGCGGCGGGCGGCGTGTTCGCGGTCACGGGCGGCCTGCTCGAGAAGCACGGGCCCGAGCGCGTCTTCGACACGCCGATCTCGGAGCTCGCCCTGGCCGGCGCCGCCTTCGGCTCCGCGGTCACGGGGCTGCGGCCCGTGGTCGAGATCATGTTCGGCGACTTCCTGACCCTCGTCATGGACAGCATCGTCAACCAGATGTCGAAGTACTGGTTCCTGACGCGCGGAGAGGTGAGCGTCCCGGTGACGATCCGCTCCGTCGTCGGGGCCGGCGGGCGCTTCGGCGCCATCCACTCGCAGATGCCGGTGGCCTGGCTGACCGGCATCCCGGGGATCAAGATCGTCGCACCGTCGACCCCGGCCGACGCGAAGGCGCTGCTACGCGCGTCGATCGAGGACGACAACCCCGTGCTCTTCTTCGAGCACAAGCGGCTGTACACCCTTCAGGGGGAAGTCAATGGGACTGTCGCGCGGCTGGGCGAGGCGGCGGTCGTCCGGCCGGGTCGCGACGTCACGATCGCCTCCGCGATGCGCGGCGTCCATCAGAGCCTCGAGGCGGCCGAGCTGCTCGCCGAGTCGGGGATCGAGGCCGAGGTGATCGACCTGCGGACGCTGCGGCCGCTCGACATGGAGACCGTCCTCGGGAGCGTCGGCCGCACGAACCGGCTCGTGGTGGTCGAGGAGGGGCCGCTCACCGGCGGCTGGGCGGGCGAGGTGCTCGCACGCGCAACGGAGGACGCGCTCGGCGACCTCGACGACGCGTGGCGCATCGCCACGGCCGACTCGCCGATTCCCTACAGCCCGCCGCTCGAGGACGCCCACCTGCCCGATCCGGAGCGAATCGCCTCTGAAGTCGCGAGACGATTGCGGTGAGCGAACCGGCGTTCGTCGACCAGTCCGAGCCGGTCGAGCCGTCGTACATCGGCCCGCGCCTTCGCGCCCAGCGCGAGCGGCTCGGCCTGAGCTTGCGCGAGATCGCCCGCCGGCTCGGCGTCTCGGCGAGCCTGATCTCGCAGATCGAACGAGACAAGGTCAACCCCAGCGTCGGCACGCTCTATGCGCTCGTCCGCGAGCTCGGCCTGACGATGGGCGACCTCTTCTCGAGCGGCGAGCCGGCCGCCGTCTCGACCGCCCGCTGGGCGCCGGCGGGTTCGGGTCCCGTCGTCACGCCCGAAACGCGGGCCGTGATCAACCTCGACTCGGGGGTGACCTGGGAGCGGCTGACGTCGGCGAGCGACCCGAGCGTCGAGTTCCTCCGCCTGATCTACGCCCCGGGAGGGGAGTCGTGCCCCGAGGACTCGCTGATGCGCCACAGCGGCAAGGAGTACGGCTACGTGATCGGCGGCCGCCTCGGCGTGCAGGTCGGCTTCGACCGCTTCGACCTCGGCCCCGGCGACTCGATCTCGTTCGACTCCTCGGCGCCGCACCGTCTCTGGGCGATCGGCGACCGGCCTGCCGAGGCGATCTGGGCGGTCGTCGGGCGGCAGGGCGACACTCGCCCGGGTTAGCGGCAGTCAGGGCAGCGCCCGAAGAAGCTGATCTCGCGGTTGCCGAGGAGGTACCCCGAGTCCTTCTCGATCCGGGCGCGGAGGTTGCCGAGCGTCTGGTCGTGAAGGTGCGTGACCCTTCCGCACCGCTCACAGATGACGTGGTGGTGGGGATGATCGCGGACGGGCTCGTAGTAGGAGCGAACGCCGCCCAGATCGGTCCGCAGGAGAAGGCCGTCGTCGACGAGGACGTCGAGCGTCCGGTACACGGTAGAGGTGTTGATGCCCGGTAGCCGGGCATGGACGCGCTCCACGATGTCCTCCGCGCTCAGGTGCTGCTCGGGCTCCGCGAGCAGCACCTCCCAGATCACCCGTCTCTGTCGCGTCAGCCGCCGGCCGCTTCGACGTAGCGCGGGCGGATCGTGGTGATGCTGCGGTCCTGCGGGCACCGAACGATCATGACAGCACGCCGCCGGAGGGCGCGCTTATCGCGAACGGTTTGCAATAGGATCGAGTCGGGAACGAGGTCGTCGTGGTCCGAACCGGTCGCCGCCCTCGAGCGAATGGGTCGCAATAGCGGGCAACGGACGGGAGGTTGGAGATGGAGGCATCGGCGGTTCGGATGGCGTCGCAATCGAAGCTTCGGCTGTTCTGGTCGTCGCTCGATCGCGGCCAGCGCCGCTCGCTCGCGATGATGACGGCCGTCGTCGCCGCCCTTCACCTGATCGGGTTCGGGATCCTGTTCCTCGTGGTGGCGCCGCACCACTACTCACTCGGAAGCGGCGGGGCGTTCACCATCGGGATCGGCGTCACCGCCTACACGCTCGGCATGCGCCACGCCTTCGACGCCGACCACATCGCGGCGATCGACAACACCACCAGGAAGCTCATGGCCGACGGGAAGAAGCCGATGAGCGTCGGCTTCTGGTTCTCGCTCGGCCACTCGTCGATCGTCTTCGGTCTCGCCCTCCTGCTCTCGATCGGGATTCGCTCGCTCGCCGGCCCGGTTCGCACCGACGGCTCGAGCCTCCACGACGTGACCGGCTGGATCGGGACGCTCGTCTCCGGCACCTTTCTGTACGCGATCGCCGCGCTCAACGTGGTGATCCTGGTCGGGATCCTCAAGGTGTTCCGCAAGATGAAGCGCGGCACCTTCGACGAGGACGCGCTCGAGGAGCAGCTGAACAACCGCGGGCTGATGAACCGCTACCTCGGCAAGCTGACCCGGACGGTGAGCAAGCCGCAGCAGATGTATCCGATCGGCGTCCTCTTCGGCTTGGGCTTCGACACGGCGACCGAGGTGACGCTCCTGGTGCTCGCCGGCGGCGCCGCGGGCGCGGGGCTGCCGTGGTACGCGATCCTCTGCCTCCCGATCCTGTTTGCCGCCGGGATGTCGCTCCTCGACTCGATCGACGGGTCGTTCATGAACTTCGCCTACGGCTGGGCGTTCTCGAAGCCGGTGCGCAAGATCTACTACAACATCACCGTCACGGCTCTCTCGGTCGCGGTCGCGCTCGTGATCGGCACGATCGAGCTGGGCGGGCTGGTCGCGTCGAAGCTCAGCCTCTCGGGCGCGTTCTGGAGCTGGCTCGAGAACATCGACCTGAACGTGGTCGGGTTCGTGATCGTCGCGATGTTCATCCTCACCTGGGCCCTCGCGCTCGCCGTCTGGAAGCTCGGAAGGATCGAGGAGCGCTGGAACGCGCACCTCGTCCAGAGCGAGGTGTCTACGACCGTCGCGACGCCGTGAAGATCAGGAACGCGATCGGGAGCCTCAGGAGCTCGTCGTCGATCCGGAACCGGCTCAGATAGGTCTGGGCCGCCGCCATCGCGTGCGGTAGCCGCTCCGGCGGCACTCCCATCGTCGAGAGCTGAAGGTCGTCGAGCACCGAGTCCTCGGGCGCGTCGGCGTCCAGCTCGTGTTGCGTGCAGCGAACGCCGGCGAAGCCTGCGCGCTCGAGCATCCGGGCCGTCGCCTCGGCGTCGGCGAGCGAGAACGGGCCCGTCGACACTCGCGCCGGCTCGGGCGGCGGAGCCGGGGGAATGAACTCCGCGACCGCGTCGAGGAAGTACCAGCGGTTCGCCTCCAGCGGCTGCCAGCACGCAAACGCGAGCCGCCCGCCGGGTCGCAGCTGCGCCCCGATGTTCCCGAACGCCGCAGCGGGGTCGTCGAAGAACATCACGCCGAACTGGCTCATCGCAGCGTCGAACGGCGCCCCGGGGAACGGATCCGTCTGTGCATCCGCGAGGACGAACGTCACGTTGTCCGCCCCGAGCGCGGCCCTGCGCTCGCCGGCCAGGCGCAGGAGTCCCTCCGAGATGTCGATCCCGACCACGGTTCCGCCCGGGCCCACCGCCTCACCCGCCGCGAAGGCGGATCTGCCCCCACCGCTGCCGATGTCGGCGATCCGCTCGCCCGGCCTGGGGTCGACCGCAGCGAGCAGCAGCGGCGTCACCGCGTCGGTCAAGCGCTCGCGCCTCGGCCACGCCGAGTAGCGGCGCTCGTCGTTCCAGCGCTCACGCTCCGACTCGTTCGCGCGCGCAGCCATCAGAACTCGAGCTTGCTCCGCCGCTCGTGGCGCTCGAGCGCCAGGTCGACCAGCCGCTCGAGCAGCTCGCCGTAGGAGATCCCGGAGTGCTCGAAGAGCTTCGCGTAGACGCTCGTCGCAGTGAAGCCGGGAATCGTGTTCAGCTCGTTCACGAGCACCTCGCCGTCGCTTCGGACGAACATGTCCACCCGGGCCATACCCTCGCAGTCGGAGACGATGAACGCCCGCACAGCCAGCTCCTGCACCCGCGCGAGCTGCTCTTCCGAGATCCGCGCCGGCACGATCAGGTCCATCTCGCCGTCGACGTACTTGGCCTCGTAGTCGTACCACTCGTTGTTCTTGACCGCGATCTCGCCCGGGATCGACGCAATCGGCCGGCGGTTGCCGAGCACGCCCACCTCGACCTCGATCCCGTCGACGAACTCCTCCACCAGCACCTTCTCGTCGTGCCGGAACGCGAGCTCGGCGGCGGCCGCGAGCTCGCCGTCGTCGTGCGCCTTCGTGATCCCGACCGACGAGCCGAGCCGGGCCGGCTTCACGAACACCGGGTAGGCGAACGGGCTCTGCGGCGCGTCGCCCGTGCGGAGCGTGATGTTGCGCGCCACCGGGATGCCCTTGTCGCGCATCACCGACTTGAACTGGTCCTTGTCCATCGCAAGCGACGAGGCCGCGACGCCGGAGCCGACATACGGTTTCCCGGCCAGCTCGAGCAGGCCCTGCACCGTTCCGTCTTCCCCGAACGGCCCGTGCAGCACCGGGAAGACGACGTCGACCTCCATGAGCCGCCGCACGACCGCCTCCCCGGGGAGCCGCTTCACGAGGTCGGTTCCCGCCGAGCCGCCCGTCCCGAGCTCCCAGGCGCCGGTCCGGCCGATCTCGATCGACAGCACCTCGGCGCCGCCCGCCTCGAGCGCGGCCGCGACGCTGCGCGCGGAGGCGACCGAGACCTCGTGCTCGCTCGAGCGGCCGCCCGACAGAACCGCGATCCGGCGTCTCAAGGAGTCGACGGCGGAGGCGTTCCGGTAGTCGTCGCCGTCCCATCCGGGGGCAGTGGTGTGCCGTCCGGAGACGTCGCGGTGGTCGACGTGGTCGGGGTGGTGGGCGTCGTGGGCGTCGTCGTCGGGCGTCGTCGTCGGGCGTCGTCGTCGGCGTCGTGGTCGTGGCGTGGTCGGCGTGGTGGTCGGCGTCGTCGAGCCCGTGGTCGTCTGCGTGGTGGTCGTCGTGTGCGGTGGTCGTCTGCGCGGTGGTCGTCTGCGTGGTGGTGGTCGCCGGCGCCGTCACCAGATGCCCGACCGTGATCGTGACCGTCGAGCCCTGCTGCACCTTCCCGTGCGTCGGGTCCTGCGCGAGGACGAGGCCGTCCTGCTGCGGGTCGGTCACGTCCTGCTGGATCACCGACACCGACAGACCTGCCTGCTGCAGCAGCTGGGTCGCCGTCTGCTGGTCGTCGCCCGTCACGGACTGGATCGTCACCAGCTGCGGCCCCTTGGACACGCTCAGCGTCACCGTCGACCCGACCGGGATCGACGTGCCGGCAGACGGGCTCTGCGCGACGACGGTGCCCTCCGGGGCGGCGCTGCTGACGTCCGTCCGGGCCACCTTGAAGCTCGCGCCCTTGAGCGCGCCCACCGCGTTCGCATACGGCTCGTCGGTCACGTCCGGGACGCCGATCGTCTTCGGGCCCGTCGAGACGTTGATGGTGACCGTGTCGCCGACGAAGATCGTCTCACCCGCGGCCGGG
Source organism: uncultured Actinomycetes bacterium (assembly GCA_963792135.1). Classification (GTDB taxonomy): domain Bacteria; phylum Actinomycetota; class Thermoleophilia; order Gaiellales; family Gaiellaceae; genus PALSA-600. The sequence goes on from CAWBVD010000001.1 coordinate 71,413, forward strand.
CTCGAGGCCGTCACGCTGCCCGAGGCGACCTTGCTGGACGGGACGTTGTGCACCACGTAGTGGAGATCACGGTTCGTGAGCTGCGCCTCCGCCTCCTGCGCCGGCAGCCCGACCACCGTCGGAACGGTCGTCTTCGGCTTCCCGCTCGAGACGGTGAGCGTAACCACGGTGTCCTTGGCGACGCGGTCGCCCGGGCCCGGGTTCTGGCTGATCACGAGGTTCCGCGCGATGGTCGAGCTCGGCGTCAGGACCACCTTGGTCTGCAGGCCCTCCTGGTGGAGGATGAGCTCGGCGTTCGTCCGCTGCGACAGCTCGACGTTGCTCACGGCGACCGGGCTGTTCTTGTCGATCGCCGCGCTCACCTTGTGGTAGACGAGGTAGCCGCCGACGGCGGCGACGGCGAGCGCGATCAGCCCGAGGATCATCGGCCAGGGCGAGCGCCTGCGCCTGCCCTCCTCGTAGTACGAGGGCGGGCGGTACGCGGGCGGCGCCGGCGGCGGCATGACCACCTCGCGCGGCACGACCGCGGTCATGACCGACGTGGTGCCGCCCGAGGCGAGCGCCTGCGTCATCGCCTCCTCCGTGCGGCGGGACACCGACGCCCCGCGCGCCACGCGCGCCAGGTCGGCGTCCATCTCCTCCGCGGAGGCGTAGCGGTCGGCGGGATCCTTCGCGAGCGCGCGCATCACGACCGCGTCCAGGTCGTGGGAGACCTCGGGCCGGAGCTTCGACGGCGGGTCGGGGATCGTGTCGAGGTGCTTCATCGCGATCTCGACCGCGGCGTCGCCCGTGAACGGCACGCGACCGGTCAGCATCTCGTAGAGCACGATTCCGAGCGAGTAGAGGTCGGAGCGCTGGTCGACCGGCTTCCCCCGCGCCTGCTCGGGCGAGAGGTACTGAGCGGTGCCGACGATCGAGCCCGCCTCGGTCATCTGCGACGCGCCGGAGCGGGCGATGCCGAAGTCCGTGACCTTGACGTTCCAGTCCGGGCTCACGATCACGTTGTGCGGCTTGATGTCGCGGTGCACGATCTCGTGCCGGTGCGCCTCGGCGAGCGCGCTGAGGATCTCGCGCGCGAACTTGATCGCCGTCAGCGGCGGGCACGGCCCCTTGCGCACGAGGAGCTCCTTGAGCGTCTGCCCGTCGAGATACTCCATCGCGATGTAGTAGGTGCCCTCCGCCTGCCCGCGGTCGTAGATGCGGACGATGTGCGGATGGCTGAGGCCGGCGGCGTTCCGCGCCTCGCGCTTGAAGCGCTCGACGAACTGGTCGTCGCGCGCGTGCCGCTCGTTGAGCATCTTCAGCGCGACCTTGCGCCCGAGCTCCTCGTCCTCGGCCAGATACACCTCGGCCATCCCGCCGGAGCCGAGCTTGCTCACGATCCGGTAGCGACCGTCGAATCGGGTGCCGATCAGGCGGTCTTCGAGGTTGGTGGCCATCGGGGTTATGAGCTCGCTTTCGACGCCGTGGGAAGGATCGCCTGCATCAGCTGCTTCGCGATGGGCGCTGCGATCGCGCCGCCGAAGCCGTGATCTTGATCTTCGACTACGACGGCACCGGCCACGACGGGATGGTCGGCGGGTGCGAAGAAGATGAACCAGGCGTCGTACACGCTATTGCACGAGCAGGTCTCCGCGGTGCCGGTCTTGCCTGCGACGACGACACCGGGGATCTGCGCCTGCGTCCCCGTGCCCGCCTGGACGACCTCGACCATCATGTTCTTGAGCTCGCCGGCGGTCGCCGGCTTCATCGCCGTCCGCAGCACCTTCGGGTGCAGCCGGTGGACGACCGAGCCGCCCGGCGAGCGCACCTGCTTGATCAGCGTCGGCTGCATCATCTTGCCCCCGTTCGCGACGGCCGCCGCGACCATGGCCATCTGGAGCGGTGTCGTCAGCATCTTGTCCTGCCCGAAGGCGAGCCGGCCGGGATCGACGCGCGAGTAGTCGGCGGCGGACTTCGGGTCGAAGAGCTTCCCGTTCGCGTAGAGGCCCGAGGCCGACCGCGCGTCGCCGGGCGTCTCGAGCGGCGGCACCGAGTAGAAGCCGAACTTCTTCGCCTCGTCGAGGATCCGCTTGGCGCCGAGCTTCTTGCCGATGTCGCAGAAGACGGCGTTGATCGAGTGCTGGTAGGCCTCGACGAGGTTGACCGTCCCGAATGCCTCGGGCCCGTTCTGGTCGAGCGCGTTGTGCACCTGCTTGCCGTACTCGACGCAGTAGCCGGGGTCGTCGAACGTGGAGCTCGGGTTGTAGACGCCGTCGTCGAGGGCCGCAGCCGCCGTGATCGTCTTGAACGTCGAGCCCGGCGGGAAGAGGCCCTGGGTGGCGCGGTTGAGGAGCGGCGCCGCCGGCTCGGGCCGGCACGGGCTCTTCGTCGCCTGCACCTGCGCGTAGCCGTTCGTCTGCTCGATCAGGTTCGGGTCGTAGCCCGGCGTCGATGCCATCACCTCGACGGCGCCGGTGCGCGGGTCGAGCACGACGGCCGCGCCGCACTTGCCGCGGAGCAGGCTTTGCGCGAGCCACTGGGCTCCCGGGCGGATCGTCAGCACGAGGTCGTTGCCCTTGATGGTCGTGCCCTTCAGCCGGTCGCCGACCGTGTCCAGGATCGTGCCCAGGTCGGCGTTCGAGCCGGTGAGGTAGCTGTTCTCGGTGCGCTCGATGCCGGTCCGCGAGCGGCTCTGCGTGGAGTAGCCGACGACCTGCGAGGCGAGGCCGTGGGTCGGGTAGGTGCGGAAGTAGAGCGTCCGCCCGTCCTTCGACTTGCGCTTGACGTTCCCGGCGAGCACGGTCTTCCCGTTGGCCGCATAGATCTTCCCGCGGTCGATCGTGAACTGCGCCACGCGCTGGATCTCGTTGTCCTGCCGGGCGGCGAGCCCGCCTGCGGCCCAGGTCTGCCAGTACGTCGTCCCGACGATCAGCGCGGCGAGCAGAATGAGCGAGACGATCGCGACCTGGGAGATGCGCTTGTTCATCAGCTGCGAGACGTCATTGGGCGTTTGCGCGGTTGGAGACGAGGAGAAGGCCCGCGAGCAACAGGAAGTTGGCGACGATCGAGGAGCCGCCGTAGGAGACGAAGGGGAGCGTGATCCCGGTCAGCGGGATGATCCGCAGGATCCCGCCGACGATCGTGAAGGTCTGGAGGGCGAAGCCGAACGTGAGCCCCGCGGCGAGCAGCTTCGAGAAGCCGTCGTCGACCCGGAGCGCCACCTTCATCCCGCGTGCGACGAAGACCATGAACACGAGCAGCAGCGCCGAGACGCCGATCAGCCCCAGCTCCTGCGCGAGGGCCGAGTAGATGAAGTCGGTCTTCACGTCCGGGATCAGCTGCGTCCCGCCGGTGGTCGTGAACGTTCCCTTGCCGAGCCCGGTGCCGCCGAAGCCGCCGTTCGCGATCGAGTAGAGCGACTTGACCTCTTGCAGGCTCTGGCAGTACTGGCGCAGCATCAGCTTGCCGTTCAGCGGGCAGTAGATCGGGTGGCTCCCCCACGGATGGAGCCAGTTGGTGATCCGCTCCTGGACGTGTGGGATCTTCTCGTAGGCGGCGTAGCCGCCTGCGAGAAAGAGGCCCAGTCCGACGATGACGAACGAGAGCCGGGCCGTCGCGATGTACAGCATCGCGAGGAAGATCCCGAAGTAGAGCAGCGCCGAGCCGAGGTCGTTGGTGGCGACGAGCACGAGCATCGTCGCCGCCCAGATCAGGAGCAGCGGCCCGAGGTCCTTCAGCCGCCCCTGCGCGAGCACCTCGCGCTTCTCGCGCAGGTAGCCGGCGAGGAACACGACCATGAAGATCTTCGAGAGCTCGCCCGGCTGGAGCTGGAGCGGCCCCGACGTGCACCCAGAGGCGTGCGCCGTTGACGGTCTCGCCGATCCCGGGCAGGCGCGGCAGGAAGAGCAGCGCGATCGCGCCGAGGCCGAAGAGGTACTTGTACGACTCGAGCACGCGGTAGTCGTGCCGCAGGCCGATCAGCGCGAGCGCGAAGGCCGCGACGCCGATCACCACCCAGAGGCCCTGCTTGAACGCGTCGCTCGGGCCGAGGCGGTAGATCTCGGTCAGGCCGACCGCGGTCAGGAAGCCCGTCATCGGCAGCAGGTACGGGTCGGCGTACGGCACCGTGATCCGCGCCACGATGTGCGCGGCCAGGTAGAGGCCGACGAAGAACGCCGCGTAGGTGAGCGAGCCCCAGCCGATCACCGCCTGGCGCGCGATGTAGACGCTCGCGAACCCCAGCGCCGTCAGGGCGCCGACGGCGACCAGATATCCGAGCTCTCTATTTCTGGCGGTCATCGGGGGAGGGCGTCGAGCACGAGCACCACGATCCCGAGCGCGAGCGCGACGATCACGAGCAGCGCGACCACGATCCGCAGGAACGAGGCCGGTGGCTCCTCGGGCTCCGCCTCCGTGCGCTCGTCCGGCGGCGGCTCCTCGTCGAGGCCGACGGATGCCGCGTCCGCGGCGCTGATCGCCGGCCAGGCCTCGGTTGCCGGCTCCTCCACGCCGGTTCCGTCGACGTGCGGCGCCGGCGGGACGAGCGCCGCGCCCGCGGGCGCGCCCTGGCCGATCGCCCTGGCGAGGTCGGCCGCGGAGACGATCATCGTGATCGTCCGACGGCGGCGCGATCACGGCGTCCGGCAGGCGCACGTTGTCCTCGGGGTGGAGCGTGTCCTCGTCGTCGGGGTCGTGCGCCGCGCCGTGAACGGGAAGCGCCTGCGTGCGCGTCCGGGTCGCCGTCGGCGACCTCGAACAGGACGGCCGTGATGTTGTCGTCGCCGCCGCGGTCGTTCGCGGCCTTGATCAGCGCGTGCGTGGCGGCGTCGAGTTGGCTCCGGTTGCGCTGGACGATCTCGGAGATCGTCCGAGCGTCGACCATCGTCGTCAGACCGTCGGAGCAGAGCAGGAACACGTCGCCGTCGCGGGCCTCGACGGTGAAGGCGTCGACATCGACGTCCGGCTCGGTGCCGAGCGCGCGGGTGATCACCGAGCGCTGCGGGTGGACGGCGGCCTCCTCCGGAGAGAGCTCGCCGCGGCGGACGAGCTCGGCGACGAGCGAGTGGTCGTCGGTCAGCTGCTCGAGCTGCCCGTCGCGCAGCCGGTAGGCGCGCGAGTCGCCGACGTGGCCGATCGCCACCGAGCCGTCGGCCTGCAGCATCGCGACGGTCATCGTCGTGCCCATGCCCGAGGCCGTGGCGTCGGCGTTCGCACGCTGGTGGACGCGCAGGTTCGCCGCCTTGATCAGCGCGATGACGCGCTCCTCGCCGGAGGCGGCGGGATCGAGCTGCGTCTCCGTCACCGCGCTCGCCGCGAGCGCCGATGCGACCTCGCCGGCCTGCGCGCCGCCCATGCCGTCCGCGACGGCGAAGACCGGCGGCGCGGCGACGTAGTTGTCCTCGTTGTGGCGCCGCTTCCGGCCCACATTCGACTCCGCCGCGGCATCCGGCGATCCTCATCGCTCGAACCTCAGGTCGGTCTCGCCGATCCGGACGACGTCGCCCGGGATCAGCTTGCGGCCCTCGCCGTTCACGCGGATGCCGTTGACGTAGGTGCCGTTGGTCGAGCCGACATCCTCCACCCAGACCCCGTCGCGGCGCGGCTCGAAGCGCGCGTGGTGCTGGGACGCGAAGGTGTCGCCCTGCAGCGGGAGGTCGTTGTCGGAGCTTCGGCCGACCGTCAGGGCGGTCGAGTCGATCGCGTACGCGTCGCCCTCCTCGAGTGCGCTCGACTCGACGACGACGAGGCGTCCGAGCTCGCGCGCGACCGGCTGGGCGAGCAGGACCGAGGCCTGCTGGGGGCTGAGAGATCATCGATTCCTGGGGCAGCCGCAGATCCCGGGCGGCGGAGCGGACGATCCGCCAGATGAAGAGGTACAGCAGGACGAGGAACGCGATCTTGAGGACAAGGAGGGTGGTCTCGACTCCAACCGATGCGGGCGGCACGGGCTCAGAGGTCGTCCTGGGAGAACGTCACCTCGGTCGTCCCGAGCGTGAAGTGCGTCCCGTCGGTGAGGGCGAGCTCCTTCACCCGCTTGCCGTCGATCTCGATGCCGTTCGTCGAGTCGAGGTCGACGACGATCCAGTTCGGGCCGTCCGGCCGCACCTCCGCATGGCGGCGGGAGACGTTCGGGTCGGCGAGGCGGATGTCGCAGTCCTTGGAGCGGCCGAGCACGACCGCGTGGCCCCGCAGCTCGTGCACTCGCACCGTCGATGGTGAGCTTCGCCGCAGTCGTCGGGGGCGCGGCGACGGTCTCGACGGGCTGCTCGGGGGCCTTGTAGATCATCGTCGCCCCCGGGCGCCGCCTGGGTCGAGGGAGCGTCCGCGGCCGGGTTCGCGGCGCCACGCACGAGCCTGCGTCGCGATGCCGAACTCGCCGACGTCGAGGTCCTCGTCGGTCTCGAGCTTGACGAGCGGCGTCGTCAGCAGCACGTAGCGCTCGCGGCGCGCATGCTCGGTGAGGTAATCGGAGAGCTCCTCGCGGAGCTGGTCCTCGTAGCCCGCGAACTGGTCGCGGTCGGAGGGCGACAGGTAGACCGTGTACTCGTTCGGGACGTACACGCGCGAGACCGAGACGCTCCGGTGATCGTCCATCTCCTTGACGAGCTTCCGGGCCAGCTCGACCGGCTGGACGTTCGACCGAAAGGCGCGCCCGAACACGCCCTCGAAGAGGGATTCCAGCTTCGATTCGATGGTGCGCAGAACACTCACAGGGGGTCCCGACCAGTGTAGAGACGCCGTCTGAGCACCCGGTTAGGACACGTGGGGGAACCAACGAGGTTCCCCCACGAGCCCCCTCCTCCAGGCGCTCGACAGTCGGGCCGCAGCGCGCCTCCCGCCGGGCGAAGCCCGGCTCCGGCGGCGACCACATACGAGCCATCGTGAGCTCGAACCCGTCTGGCCGCCGCATTAGCGTCGTACTGCGTGATCAAGTACATCGGCTCGAAGCGGACGCTCGTGCCGCTGATTCAGAGACTCGTCGAGCAGCTTCCCGTCGGCACCGCGTGCGATCTCTTCGCCGGGACGACACGCGTCGGGCAGGGGCTGCGACGGCTCGGTCTCACGGTGCACTCGAACGATCTCGCGACGTACTCCGAGGCGCTCGGGCAGGCCTACATCGTCGCCGGAGGAGTCGCTCGACCGGACGCGGCTCGAACGGATCCTCGAGGAGCTCTCGGCGCTCGCAGGGCGCGACGGGTACTTCACGGAGACGTTCTGCCGCCGGGCGCGCTACCTCCAGCCCGAGAACGGGGCTCGCGTCGACGCGATTCGCGACGCGATCGACGGCTACGACCTCTCGCCGGTCGAGCGCGGCGTGCTCCTCACTGCGCTGCTCGAGGCCGCCGACCGCGTCGACAGCACGACGGGTCTGCAGATGGCGTACCTGAAGGCGTGGGCGCCGCGCTCGTACAACGCCGCTCGAGCTGCGGCTTCCCGAGCCGGTGCCGGGGCCGGTGGGCACGGTGTCGCGCCTCGATGCGAACGCGCTCGCGCCACAGCTCGACGTCGACCTCGTCTACGTCGACCCGCCGTACAACCAGCACTCGTTCTTCTCCAACTACCACGTGTGGGAAACCCTCGTGCGCTGGGATGCGCCGGAGACGTACGGCGTCGCGAACAAGCGGGTGGACTGCCCCGAGCATCGGAGCGCCTACAACTCGAAGCGCGCGGCGCCGGGCGCGCTGGCCGAGCTGATCGCGGCGCTCCGCTCGCCATGGGTGCTTGTTTCGCTGTCCGACGAGGGTTTCCATGACGCTTCCGAGCTCGAGCGGCAGCTCGGGGAGCTTGGCTACGTGGGGCGGGTCGACGTCGACGCGAAGCGCTACGTCGGGGCGCAGATCGGGATCTACAGCCCCTCCGGGGAGAAGGTGGGGACGATCTCGCGCCTGCGCAACCGTGAGTCTCTCTTGCTCGTCGGGCCCGACCGCTCGCTCGTCTCCTCGGCGACGGGTGCCGGCCCGACCATGCCCGCGACCAGGAGGAACCCCGCGGTTGCCCAGGAGGCCGCTGCAAGCGGCAGGAAGGCTGCACTCGGCGCACCGAGCCCGGTCGCTGCGAGCAGCACCACGCCGCCCGCCACGGCGAACCACGGCCCGCGTCCGCGGACGTAGGGCAGCGCCACCGCGACCGCTGCGAGCACGAGCGCCTGGCCGACCACGACCGGATGCGCGTCGAGCGGGCGCCAGAGGGCGGCCACGACCGCCGCCGGCTGCTCGCTCCCGGTGATCCCGAGGCCGAGCGGGGGCGGTGCGCCGTCGAAGGGCAGGTGCTCCCCTCGCAGCCCTGCAATGAGCACCGCGAGCAGCGCCCCGGCCGCCGCCTGGCAGGCACGCCGCACCGGCCCGCGTGCGAGCTGCGCTACGAGGGGAAGGAGCGCAAGCGCCGCGAGCGGGCCCAGCACGGGCCCGGCTACGAGCGCGAGGTTGCCGCGCGGGTCGTTCCAGGTCAGCGCCGTCCAGCCGGCCGCGAGCAGCGCGAAGACGAGCGCGAGCCCGAGCGAGATGTTCGCGAGCGGGAAGAAGGTCACGGCGAGTGCGAACGGGAAGCCCGCGCGCGGGAAAGCGAGCCCGACCGCCGCGGCGACCGCGGTGAGCCCGACCGGCCACCCCGCCGGGTAGAAGGACAGCGTCGAGGTGACCCAGCCCGTCCAGGCCGCCGCGGCCAGGGCGGGCAGCACGCGGCTCTTGGCGGTTGCGATCACGAGCTCCCGCGACGGGGCAGCGTGAATCGGCTTCACCTTCGCCGTGCGCTTGCGGTGCTCCCCGCGAAGCTCGGCCGCGAGCTGGGAGGCGGGCGGGCGCCGCTCGGGATCCGGGTCGAGTGCCCTGTCGACCGCGTTCAGGAGCGGACGAGGCAGGTCGGGCCGGACGGTCTCGAGCGGCGGCGCGCCGGCGCGGATGCGCCTGGCGGTACCCGCGGCGTTGCTGGAGCGGAAGGGGTGCTTGCCCGCGAGCGCCTCCCAGAGCACGACGCCGACCGCCCAGACGTCGGCGGCCTCGGTCGCCTGCCTGCCGTCGAGGCGCTCGGGCGAGACGTAGGTGAGCGTGCCGGGGACGTCGCCGACCTGGGTCAGCGTGTCGAACTCCTCCATCTGGGCGAGCCCGAAGTCGAGCAGGCGGACGTCGACCTTGTCCGACTCGGCGAGGAGGACGTTCGACGGCTTGACGTCGCGGTGGACGATCCCCTTGCGGTGGGCGTGCGCGAGCGCCTCGAGCATTTGCGCCGCCGCCTCGACCGCCGAGGCGTCGTCGAGCTCGCGCGCCGCCATCGCCTGGCGCAAGGTGCGGCCCGGGATGTACTCGTAGGCGATGTAGACGTGGTTCGAGTCGCGCGCGAGCGCGTAGATCCGCTGGCAGCGCGGGTGCCGAAGCGCCGCTGCGGCTCTGGCCTCGCGGTCGGCGCGCTCGGCGACGCGGCCCTCTCGGCCGACCATCTTCAGCGCGACGTCGAGCCCGTTTCGCTCGTCGCGGGCGAGCCACACATGACCCATGCCGCCCGATCCGAGGGGCCGCAACGGGCGATAGCGGCCGAGGATCAACTCTTCTGCAGGAGCGGCGGAGCCCACGTGCGGTTCTACTTCATGCCGGGTAGAAGTCCTTCGAGCTTCCGGTAGTCATGTGATCGCCGGGTCAAGCGGTACATTCGACCGTCTAGGCCCATGGCCGCCGGACGACGACATCGAGTTCGACTTCTTCGACGAGGAGCCGGTCACCGCCGAGGCGCCGGAGTCGCAGTCCCGCGTCCGCCTTCCGCGGCGCCGCTCACGTGAGCCTCGCGACCCCGGTGAGGGCGCCGCCGCACACGCTGACGCCGGTGATCCGCCTCGGTGCGCTCGTCTTCATCGGGATCTTCATCGTGCTCGTCTTCTCGCTCCTGATCGCGTCCTGCGCCGGCCAGTCGAAGCACGACCTGTACGGGAACTACATGGACAAGGTCGCGACGATCGCGACCCAGTCGGCGACCGACGGGCGGCAGACCGTCACCGTGCTCACGTCGCCCGGCCTGGACGCGGCCGCGATCGTGAAGCGCCTCAACAACATCGCGGCCGCCGAGCAGCAGAACGTCGTCGCGGCGCAGGACCTCTCGCCGCCCGGCAAGCTCCGGCTCGAGCACGGCAACCTGATCCAGTCCCTCCAGCTGCGCGTGAGCGGCGTCAACGGCCTGGCGAAGGCGTTCGCGAAGACGATCGGCTCGAAGTCGAAGACCGAGACGCGAGGCGCGTCGAGCTGAGCCAGCAGGCCTACCGGCTGCTCGCGAGCGACGTCATCTGGGACGACCTGTTCCAGGCGCCGTCGGAGCAGGTGCTCGAGGACGAGGGCGTCCACGGCGTCAAGGTGCCGTCCTCGCACTTCCTGCCGCGCCCGACCTGATCGTCACCGCAGCACGCGATGGCGCAGATCCTCGAGCGAATCGGCATCGGGCGGGCGGCGGAGGCGGGACGCCGGTCGGCCTGCACGGCACCAACATCGTCTCCACGGCGGCGCTCCCGAACGGCGCCGGCGGCACCTCCGAGGTGCTGACCGAGGGGACGCTGAACACCGTCACGACCAGCTCGAGCCTCGTCTTCCAGGTCACGATCCACAACGGCGGCGACTCGCAGGAGGTGCAGATCCCGGTGACGCTCACGATCGCCCGGCCCCAGCGCAGGGCGGCCCGATCACGAAGACCGAGAAGGTGCAGCTGATCGACCCCGGAACCGACCAGTCCGTCACGTTCAGCGACCTCGGGCAGGTGCCGTTCGCGTCGCAGACCACCGTGTCGGTCGACGTGGCGAAGGTGCCGGGCGAGACCAACACCTCCAACAACTCGGCCTCCTACCAGGTCATCTTCTCGCTTCCGTCGTAGGCATTTGTGCATCTCTCGGGGAACGCCGCCGCAGCCGTTGCCGTCGTCGGCGTCGCGCTCGGCGCGGCGGCCCTCGTGCTCGCCTGGATGGCGACGACGCGCGTCCGGCGCCTCCGTGACGCGCAGCGGACGCTCGTCGGGGGCGGCCGGAAGGACCTGGTCGAGTTCGCGGTGTCGCTGCAGGCGCGGATCGACGACCTCCACCGCGCCGTCGACGAGGTGGCGGCGGGCCTCGCGCGGGTCGACCGCCGCGCCGACGACGCCGTCGCGAACACCGCAATCGTCCGCTACGACGCCTACGAGGACACGGGCGGCCACCAGTCGGCTTCGCTCGCCCTGCTCGACGCGGCCAGGACGGGGATCGTGATCACGGCGATCCAGGGGCGCGACTACGCCCGGATCTACATGAAGGAGATCGACCGCGGGCGGCCTGCGATCGCCCTGTCGCCGGAGGAGCAGCAGGCCGTCGAGCGCGCCATGGGCAGATAACTCGGCTAAGTTGTGAGCACCGTGCAGCAGGTTCTGGTCTTGAACGCCAGCTTCGAGCCACTCAACGTGTGCTCGCTGCGTCGCGCGCACGTACTCGTGCACAAGGGAAAGGCGGAGGTGGTCGAAGAAGCTCGACCGACCACTGTGCTCGGCCACGGCTCGCTTTCCGTGGCCGCACGTGATTCGACTGCTGTCCTACGTGCGTGTTCCGCGCATCGTCCAACGGAAGATCTCGCGCCGCGCGCTCTTCGCGCGTGACGGCTGGCGCTGCGTCTACTGCGGCACCGCGAGCGGCCGCCTGACACTCGACCACGTGATCCCGCGCTCGCGCGGCGGCGAGTCCGTGTGGGAGAACGTGGTCACCTCCTGTGCGCCCTGCAACCTGCGCAAGGGCAACAGGCTGCTCCACGAGGCGCACATGGAGCTCGCGAAGCCGCCGAGGCCGCCTGCGCCGGTGCTGTTCATCCGCCTCGCGGCGCCCAAGGTGCCGGCGCGCTGGGAGCAGTACCTCGCCGCCTACGGCGCGCTGCCTGCCGGCCTAGCCCGTCTCCCGGGGCAGGTCCGGATGCTGCTCCCACTCCGACCATGAGCCGGGGTAGAGCCTTCCCTCGCGCCCGGCCAGGTGCAGCCGGTGAAGGACGATGCACGCGCTGACACCCGAGCCGCAGTAGGCGACGAGCTCGCCGTCGGGAAGCTCCGGCAGCGGCTCGTGCCACGGGGCGCTGAGCGCGCCGGGGATCCGGCCGCGCACGCGGTCGATCGGGTTCGGCTCGCCGCGGAATCGGGTCGCGGAGCGGGCATCGACCACGACGAGCTGCCCGAGCCGGCTGCTGAGCTCGTCGAGCTCGATCGCGTCGTCGGTGCGGGGCCTCGGCTCGAAGACGGCGTGCTCGGCCTGCTCTTCTCCCGCGGTGAGCGGGCCCCGCCACGCCGCCAGGTCGATCACGGCGCAGGCGTCGTGGCCGAAGTGGCGCAGGAGCCACCAGAGGCGCTCGGCGCCGGCGAGCTCGCCGTAGGCGACGACGAACGTGTCCGGGGCGACCCCGGCGGCACCCGCGACGCGGGCGAAGTCGTCGGCGGTCGGGAGCGGATGACGCCCGCCGGGGCCCGGCCGCGCCGAGAGGTCCCGGTCGAGGTCGAGGTAGACAGCACCGGGGATGTGGCCGTTGAGGTACTGCGCGCGCCCCAGCTGGGTCGTCGAGGCTCAGCGGCAGTCGGCGAAGACGTAGCGCACGCCGAGCGCTATCGGCGACCAGCCGAGCGGCTCAGCGGGGGCGCCGCTGCGCCCCTGGCTACGCGTCGTAGTAGAGGAAGAACTCGGCCGGGTGCGGCCGCATCCGGACCACGTCGGCCTCGTTCTGCCGCTTCCAGTCGATCCAGGTCGAGATCAGCTCCTCACTGAACACGCCGCCCTTGGTCAGGAAGGCGTGATCCTGCTCGAGTGCGGCCAGCGCCTCGTCGAGCGACCCCGGGACCTGCGGGATGTCGCCGTGCGACTCCTCGAACAGGTCGAAGTCGGAGGGGGCGCCCGGGTCGAGGCCCTTCTCGATCCCGTCCAGGCCCGCCATCAGCATCGCCGAGAACGCGAGGTACGGGTTCGCGGTCGGGTCGGGGCAGCGGAACTCGATCCGCTTGGCCTTCGGCGACTGCGAGTACATCGGGATCCGGATGCAGGCGGAGCGGTTCCGCTGCGAGTAGACGAGGTTGACCGGCGCCTCGTAGCCAGGCACGAGCCGGCGGTACGAGTTCGTCGTCGGGGCGCAGAAGGCGAGCAGCGCCGGCGCGTGGGCGAGGAGGCCGCCGACGTAGTTGCGTGCGACCGTGGAGAGGCCCGCATAGCCGGCCGGGTCAGCCATCAGCGTGGCGCCTTCCTTCCAGATCGACTGGTGGCAGTGCATGCCGGAGCCGTTGTCCGCGAAAAGCGGCTTCGGCATGAACGTCGCGGTCTTGCCGTACCGCCGCGCGACGTTCTTGACCACGTACTTGTAGGTCATGACCTGATCAGCCATGCGGGTCAGCGTCCCGAACTTCATGTCGATCTCGCACTGGCCGCCGGTCGCCACCTCGTGGTGGTGGAACTCGCAGGGGATGCCGAGGCTCTCGAGGATGAGCACCATCTCGCTGCGCATGTCGTGCAGCGAGTCGCTCGGCGAGGGCGGGAAGTAGCCCTCCTTGGGCCGCACCGTGTAGCCGAGGCCGGGCTCGCCCGAGTTCCAGTGGCCCTCGGCGGAGTCGACCTCGTAGTAGGCGCGGTTCACCTGCATGTCGTAGGCGACCGAGTCGAAGACGAAGAACTCGCTCTCGGGGCCGAAGTAGCACGTGTCGGCGACGCCGGTCGAGCGCAGGTACTCCTCGGCGCGGCGGGCGAGCCGGCGCGGATCCTTCGCGTAGGGCTCGCGCGTGATCGGGTCGACGATCTCGCAGAGGATCGAGATCGTCGGCACCTCGGTGAACGGGTCGACGATCGCCGTGTCTGCCTGCGGCATGAGCAGCATGTCGCTCTCCTGGATGCCCTGCCAGCCCCGGATCGACGAGCCGTCGAAGCCGAGACCCTCGTCGAAGTGCTCCTCCTCGAATGCCGACAGGGGCAGGGTCATGTGCTGCCACGACCCGAGCAGGTCCGTGAACTTGAGGTCCACGAGCTTGGCCTGGGCCTTCCGGCTCCACTCGAGCGCTTCCTTCGGGGCAGTGTCTGTATCAGCCCCGTTCGATACGTACATCCTCTCGTCAGCCATGCCGCCTCCCGCGGTTGTTTGCTCGATCCTTGGACCACGAAAAAAGGCCCGCATCGCCGGAGCTCCAGCTCCCGACTTGCGAGGCCTCGTCGCCTCCGCGGCCGATCGGCCGGCCGCGTGTGACCACACGGTAGCTGGCGTTGCGGCAGGCGGCAAACGGCAAGGGTAGAGTCGGCGCGTCAGCGAACGAGCGGGAGGCCTAACGATGGCGATGATCGAGAGCAGGGCGCGTGCGACGTCGGATCCTGAGGCGCGGCAGGCGGTGCTGAAGCGGGTCGCGGAGGAGAAGGTCGAGTACGTCCTTCTCTGGTTCACCGACCTGGAGGGGCATCTGAAGAGCTTCGCGATCACCCTGAGCGAGCTGCAGGGCGCGCTCGACGACGGCATGGGTTTCGACGGCTCGTCGATCACCGGCTTCAACGCGATCGAGGAGTCGGACATGGTCGCGATCCCCGATCCGGCGACGTTTCGGATCCTCCCGCAGTCCGACGGCGAGCCGCGGATCGGCCGGATGATCTGCGACGTCGTCAAGCCCGACGGGGAGCCGTACGAGGGCGATCCGCGCCACGTCCTGCGGCGCGCGCTCGAGCGGATGAAGCAGATGGGCTTCGACACGTTCAACGTCGGCCCCGAGCTCGAGTACTTCCTCTTCAGGGACTCGAGCGGCACCGAGACGCTCGACGAGGGCGGCTACTTCGCCATGACCGCGCTCGACGCGGCCAACGACCTGCGCTACGAGACGATCAAGGCGCTCGAGGCGATGGAGATCCCGATCGAGTACCACCACCACGAGGTGGCGCCGTCGCAGCACGAGATCGACATGCGCTTCGCGCCTGCGCTCGAGATGGCCGACTCGACGCTCACGTACCGGCTGATCGTCAAGGAGACCGCCGCCAAGCACGGCGTCTACGCGACCTTCATGCCGAAGCCGCTGTTCGGCGAGAACGGGTCGGGCATGCACACGCACATGTCGCTCTTCACGGGCGGCCGCAACCAGTTCTTCTCGCCGGACGAGTCGTACCACCTCTCGCCCGCAGGCAAGCAGTTCATCGCCGGACTGCTCAAGCACGCCCGCGAGATCTCCGCGGTCTTCGCGCAGTGGGTGAACTCGTACAAGCGGCTCGTGCCGGGCTACGAGGCGCCGGTGTACGTCGCGTGGTCGCAGCGCAATCGCTCAGCGCTGGTCCGGATCCCGCTCTACAAGCCGGGCTCCGAGCAGGGGACCCGCGCCGAGATCCGCTGTCCGGATCCCGCCTGCAACCCCTACCTGACCTTCGCGGCGCTGCTGCACGCCGGCCTCGAAGGGATCGCGCGCGGCTACGAGCTTGCACCGCCGATGGAGACGAACCTGTACCACCTCTCCGCCGAGGAGCGGACCGAGCGCGGAATCGTCTCGCTGCCCGAGACGCTCGGCGAGGCGATCGACGAGTTCTCGAAGTCGGATCTGATGCGCCGCGCCTTCGGCGACCACATCTTCAACGCCTACGTGAAGCTGAAGCGGGCGGAGTGGGACGACTACCGCGTCCAGCTCACCGAGTGGGAGCGGGAGCGGTACCTGTCCGTCCTCTAGAGGAAGGTCCGGATCGCGTCCCGGTCGATCCGGAGCCCGATCACACGCGAGCCGCCGTCGATCAGCTCGATCGTCTCGGCGGGGACGAGGCGGCGGCGGCGCGAGAGGAAGCCCGAGCGCACCGAAAGGGCGTCGGGCGTCTCGGGCGACGTCCCGTACATCGGGCACTCCACCTTGCCGACGACGCGTCCACGCGCGTCTGCCACGAGGTACCCGGTGGTGTTCCGCAGATCTAGCGCAATCGTGGCCACGTGCGCACGCTATTCGCGTTCTGTCGGGGAAATCCGCCTCGCGAGGTAACGACTTTGTAAAATCTCCCGAGCCGGCTGAAGCCGGGCCGAAGCGTACGCTCTCGCCCACATGGACGCGCGCGAACGGCACCTGAAGCTGCTCACCGACACGATCGAGGCGGTCAACTCGACGCTCGACCTCGAGGAGGTGCTCTCCCAGGTCGCGAGCAAGGTCGCCGACGCGCTGCACGCCGACGCCTGCTTCGTCTACCTCTACGACGACCGCACCGGGGAGCTCATCCTGCGCGCCACGCACGGGACGCGGGTCGAGGAGATGACGCAGCGGCCCCGGATGCGGCCGGGCGAGGGCATCACGGGCTCGGCGGCCGAGAACCGGGCGCCGGTGATGATCGCCACCGGGGCGAACATGGACCCGCGGTTCAAGAACTTCCCGAACCTGCCCGAGGACGAGTACGAGTCGATCCTCGCCGTGCCGATCCTCGCACGCGGCGAGCGGCTCGAGGGCGCGCTCAACCTTCGCACGCGCGAGCCGCGCCACTTCACCGAGGACGAGATCGAGCTCCTGCTCGCAATCGCCGCGCAGGTGGCGCAGTCGATCGAGCACGCAAAGCTCTACGAGGAGGCGCAGCGCCGCGTGCACGAGCTCGAGGCGCTCTCGCGTATCTCCGAGGCGGTCTCGGAGTCGCTCTACCTCGAGGAGTCGCTCGAGGCGATCGTCAAGACGACGATGGACGCGTTCCACGCGACCGGCGCGGCACTGGTGCTCGAGGACGGCCGGATCGCCTGGCCGGAGGGGCAAGCCGACAGGCACGCGATCCGCCAGCCGCTGCTCTGGCGCGGGCGGCAGATCGGCGAGCTCGTCGCCGACCGGGCCACGCCGTTCACGGACAATGACCGGGAGCTGCTCGCCTCGATCGCGCAGCAGGCCGCGGTCGCGCTCGAGCACGGCCGCGCGGTCATGCGCGGCGTGCTCGCCCAGGAGATCCACCACCGCGTCAAGAACAACCTGCAGACCGTCGCGTCCCTGCTCCGGCTGCAGGCGCGCGACACCGAGAACGTCGATCCGCGGAAGGCGCTCGAGGACTCGGTCAACCGGATTCTCGCGATCGCCGCGGTGCACGAGGTGCTGACCGAGCAGCGCGACGAGGACGTCGACCTCGCCGAGCTCCTCGACCGGCTCCGCCGCATGCTGGTGCAGGGCGTCGGCGCGGGTCGCGACGTGAAGGTGGAGCTCGAGCAGGTGCTGCTCGCCGGCCATCGCGCGACGGCGCTGGCGCTCGTCTTCTCCGAGTTGCTCGGCAATGCGCTCGAGCACGGCGGGCAGCACGTGCACGTGTCGCTGCACGCCGAGGACGGCGAGGCGCTGCTCGAGATCGCGGACGACGGGCCGGGGATCCCGTCCGAGCCGCGGCAGGGTACCGGCCTCTCGATCGTCCGGGCGCTCGTCCGCGACGAGCTGGGCGGCACGCTCGACCTCCGCCGCGACGCGGGCACGCGCGCCCAGGTGCGCTTCCCCGCGTAGCGCGCATCCCGGTTCTGCCGTCCCTGCCGTGCGTGGTCGACAAGGCCTAGACTCGCGTGCGATGCGCATCCTGGTCGCCGAGGACGAGACGATCATCCGCCTCGACCTCTGTGACCTGCTCGAGCGGGCAGGCTACGAGGTCGTGGCGCAGGCGAAGGACGGCGAGGAGGCGGTCTCCCTCGCACGGGAGCTCGAGCCCGATCTCGCGGTCCTCGACGTGAAGATGCCCCGGCTCGACGGGATCGACGCTGCGCGGAAGATGCTCGAGGAACGTCCGATACCGATCGTGATGCTGACCGCGTTCGGACAGCGCGAGCTCGTCGATCGCGCTGCGGAGGCGGGCGTCTACGGCTACCTCGTCAAGCCGTTCAGGGAGCAGGACGTGATTCCCGCGATCGAGACGGCGAAGGCCCGTCACGAGGAGCTCCAGGCCGTCCGCGCCGAGGCGGACTCTCTCTCGGAGGCGCTCGCCGCCCGCAAGGCGATCGAGCGCGCCAAGGGTCTGCTGATGGAGAAGGAGAAGCTCTCCGAGGCCGACGCGTTCGCCCGGCTGCGGCGCGCGAGCCAGGTTTCGGGACGGCCGCTGCGGGTGATCGCAGAGGCGGTGATCGACACCTTTGAACCGTCATGAGCGTCCAACCGAAGGTTGGCAAATAGGTGAGTACAGTCATGACTCCGCCCCGGGAACGGCTTTCGCGGGGCGGCGGGTCGGGCGTCGGTGACGCCTGGCGCGTCATCGTCCTGAACGACAACCACAACACCTTCGAGGGCGTCGCCTTCGCACTCGCCCAGACGCTCCCCGGCATCGACTACGACCGCGGGATGGCACTTGCGAACAAGATTCACAATGCGGGCCAGGCGACGGTGTGGTCGGGCCATCGGGAGGCTGCCGAGCTCTACCACTCGCAGCTTTACGGCTACGGCCTGACGATGGCGCCGCTCGAGTGCTGAGGGCTAAGCGCTCTCGAGCAGCGACTCCCAGCGCTCGAACAATGCCGTGAGGTCCTGCCGTGCCGCTCGATGCGCGCCGACCAGGTCGACGTTCGTCCAGTCCTCGGCGAGCTGCCGCTCGAGCTCGGCGATCCGCTCCTCGGTCCGCGCAATCTCACGCTCGACGAGCTCGAGCGGCGTCGGGCCTTTGCGTCGCGGTGGCGGGGACGGCTTCTCGCGCTTCGGCTTCGGCTCCTTCGGCGCGGGCACGGGCGCTTGCCTCTCGAGCAGGCGTCGCTCGAGTGCTTCCGCCCAGCCGCCCGGGTAGGACACGATTTCGTGATCCTCGATCGCGATCACTCGCGCCGACACCGCATCGAGCAGCGCGCGGTCGTGCGTGACGAGCAGCACCGTGCCGGGGAAGGCGGCGAGCGCGTCCTCGAGCGACTCTCGGCTCTCGAGGTCGAGGTGGTTCGTCGGCTCGTCGAGGACGAGGAAGTTGGCGCCGCTCGCGACGACCAGCGCGAGAGCGAGGCGCCGCCGCTCGCCGCCCGAGAGCGCACTCACGGGCTTCTCATGCGCCTCCCAGCCCGAGAAGAGGAACTGCCCCAGGAGCTTCTGCGCCTCCGGCCGCCGCAGGCCGGTCGCGCCGACCGTCGCGTCCAGCACCGACCCGCGCTCGTCGAGCTCCGCCTCGTGCTGGGAGAAGTACGCGGGCTCGACGCTGTGCCCCAGGCGGACACGACCGGCGGCCGGCTCGCGTCGCCCGAGGATCGTCTCGAGCAGCGTGGTCTTGCCGGAGCCGTTTGGCCCGATCAGGGCGATGTGCTCGCCGCGCTCGAGCGCGAACGCGACCTCATGCAGCAGCTCCTTGTCGCCGGCCCGCAGGTCGAGCTCCTCCGCCTCGACGACGACGCGCCCCGACCGCACCGGCTTCAGGAACTCGAAGCCCAGCGAGCGCCTGGGGCCAGACGCGGTCTCCGCCATCCCCGCCTTGATGCGCTCGATCTGCTTCTCCTTCGACTTCGCCTGCTTCGCCTTCGTGTTCTTGGCGCCGAAGCGCTCGACGAAGCGCTCGAGCTGGGCGATCTTCGCAGCGTCGCGCTCGGCCGAACGCGCGGCATGGTGCGCGCGCGCTGCCTGCTCGCGCCGCCAGAGATGCCACTTGCCCGGGAAGAAGACGGAGCGCCCGCGGTCGAGCTCGAGCACGGCGGTCGTGACGGCCTCCAGGAACCAGCGGTCGTGCGCGACGAGGATGACGCCCGCGTCGATCGTCGCGAGCATCCCCTCGAGCCACTCGAGCGTCTCGATGTCGAGGTGGTTCGTGGGCTCGTCGAGCAGCAGCAGGTCGGGCTGGGAGGCGAGCGCGCGCGCCAGCGAGGCCCGCGTCAGCTCGCCGCCCGAGAAGGTCGAGAGCGGCCGGTCGAGGTCCGCGTCGGAGAAGCCGAGCCCGCGCACGACGGACGCGGCCCGGTCGCGCCAGTCGTAGCCGCCCGCGTGCTCGAGCCGCGCCTGCACCGACGCGTACTGGGACATCGTCCTTCGTTCGTGGTCGCCGGCCGCCATGCGAGCCTCGAGCTCGCGGAGCTCGCGCTCGAAGCCGACCAGGTCGGCCGTGCCGGCGAGCACGTACTCGCGGAGCGGCCGCTCGCTGGTCGCCGGCGGGCGCTGGTCGTGCAGGGCGACCCGCGCGCCGCGCTCCCACGCGAGGTCACCGCCTTCGAGCGACACCTCCCCCATCAGCGCGCGCAGCAGCGTGGTCTTGCCCGCGCCGTTCGGGCCGGCAAGCGCGACCCGGTCGCCGCGTTCGACCTTGAAGGCGACGCCGTCGAAGAGCGTGCTGCCTGCGAGCTCCTTCCGGAGCCCGGATGCGATCAGGATTGCCACCGTAACTAGCATGGTCCACATGAGGGTGGCGGTCGCGTTCGACCATCGCGGTGTTGCTCTTCGCGAGGCGATTCTGGAGGCGCTCGAGGACCACGACGTGGTGGACCTCGGCACCGACGACCCCACTGTCCGTGTTGACTACCCGGACAAGGCCAAGCAGATCGCGGACGCGATCCTCGACGGGCAGGTGGAGCGCGGCGTGCTCGTGTGCGGCTCGGGTGCCGGCGCCTCGATCGCCGCCTGCAAGATCGACGGCATCCGCGCTGCGATCTGCCATGACCTCTACAGCGCGCATCAGGCGGTGGAGCACGACGACATGAACGTCCTCTGCCTCGGCTCCGAGATCATCGGGCCGTCGGTCGCGCGCGAGCTGGTCGAGGTCTTCCTCGCCGCCGAGTTCGACGGCGGCGAGCGCTACGTCGCGCGCCTGAGGAAGGTCGAGCTCCTGGAAAGGGGGATGTGAGATGGCGAATGCACGCCTGCAACAGCTTGCAGCGAGAGGGCAGTCGATCTGGATCGACCTGCTCTCGCGCGAGCTCGTCCACTCCGGCGAGCTGCGGAAGATGGTCGACGAGCTTTCCGTCACGGGCCTGACGTCGAACCCGTCGATCTTCCAGAAGGCGATCGCCGGCGGCGGCGACTACGACGACCAGATCCGCGAGCTCCTGAACGAGACCGACGACCCGCGCGAGATCTTCATCGCGCTCGCGATCGAGGACGTCCGCGCCGCCTGCGACGTGCTGCGCCCGGTGTGGGAGGGGACGAGCGGCCTGGACGGCTTCGTGTCGCTCGAGGTCGACCCCAATCTCGCTTTCGACACGCGAGGGCACGTTCGAGCAGGCGGTCGATCTCCACGACCGCGTCGACCGGGAGAACCTCTACATCAAGATCCCTGCGACGCGCCGGGCCTGCCGGCGATCGAGAACTGCATCGCCGGGCGGCATCCCGATCAACATCACCCTGATCTTCTCGCTCGATCGCTACGACGACGTGGTCGCCGCCTACCAGCGCGGCCTCGGCCGACTGCACCTCGACGGCGGGGACGTGTCCAAGGTCACGTCGGTTGCGTCGTTCTTCGTCTCCCGTCTGGACACGGAGGCGGACGCACGCCTCGAGAAACTCGGCAACACGGAGCTGCAGGGCAAGCTCGGAATCGCGAATGCGAAGCTCGCGTACAAGCACTTCGAGGAGGCGTTCGCGGGGGCGGTCTGGGACCGGCTGGCCGAGGCCGGCGCGCACGTGCAGCGGCCGCTCTGGGCCTCGACGTCGACCAAGAGCCCGGCGTACCGCGACGTGATGTACGTCGAGGAGCTGATCGGGCAAGACACCGTCAACACGATGCCGCTCGAGACCCTCGAGGCCTTCGCCGACCACGGCGAGGTTCGCGGCGACACGGTGAAGGACGACGTCGAGGAGGCGGAGCAGCTCGTGCGGGATCTGGCCGCGGCCGGCGTCGACTACGACGACGTCGTCGCGAAGCTCGAGGCCGAGGGCGTGCAGAAGTTCGCCGACGCGTTCGAGGAGCTGATCGCGGGGATCACGGCCCGGCGGGGCGAGCTGGCTCGAACGTGACCACAGAGCGGCGCGAGCTCGTTGCACGCATCTGGTCGCGCGACCCGACCGTCTGGACCGGGAAGGACGAGGCGCGCTGGCTCGGGTGGCTCGACGAGCCCTCGCGGATGCGCGACGACGTGCAGACGTTGCTCCGGCTCGGGGAGGAGGTGCTCGCGGACGCCGAGGCGGTCGTGCTGCTCGGCATGGGCGGCTCGTCGCTCGCGCCGGAGGTCATCCGAGCGCTGTTCGGGTCCGCAGCGCTGCACGTCCTCGACACGACGCACCCCGGCGCGATCCGGCGGCTGACGTCGGAGCTCCCGCTCCAGCGCACGCTCTTCGTCGCCGCCTCGAAGTCGGGCTCCACGCTCGAGACCCGATCGCACGCCGACTACTTCTGGAAGCTCGTCCCGAAGGGCGAGCGCTGGGCGGCGATCACCGACCCCGGCTCGTCGCTGGCGCAGCTCGCTAACGAGCGCTCCTTCGCCGCTGTCATCCCGGGCGAGCCGACGATCGGCGGCCGCTACTCGGCGCTCTCGCCGTTCGGGCTCTTCCCCGCGGCGCTCGCGGGCGTGGATCTCGAGGGCCTGCTCGACCGCGCGGTCGAGATGGCGGAGGCCTGCCGCCTCGACGAGGGCAACCCTGGGCTCGAGCTCGGGCTCGCGCTCGGCCGGGGCTGGCGTGACGGCCGCGACAAGGTCTGCCTTCCGGACGCGGGCGTCTTCGGGCTCTGGGTCGAGCAGCTGATTGCGGAGTCGACCGGCAAGGACGGCAAGGGCCTCGTGCCGGCGCCGGGCGTGCCGGGAGACGGACCCGACCGGCAGGAGCACGGGGTGCGGCTTCCGGCCCCGCTCGAGCTCGGGCAGGAGTTCTTCCGCTGGGAGTTCGCGACCGCGGTCGCGGGCTCGTTGCTCGGCATCAATCCGTTCGACCAGCCGGACGTGCAGGCGGCGAAGGACAGGACGAACGAGGTGCTCGCGTCCGGCGACGTCGGGCTCGAGCCCGAGGGCTCGGTCGACGCGCTGCTGGCGGCGGCCGCGCCGCCCGACTACATCTGCGTCCAGGCATTCGTCGATCCGAGCGAGCCCAATGCGGCGCGGATCGCGGCGTACGCGCGCTCGCTCGGCGAGCGGACGGGATGCGTGTACACGCACGGCTTCGGGCCGCGCTACCTCCACTCGACCGGCCAGCTCCACAAGGGCGGGCCGAACACCGGCATCTTCGTCCAGGTCGTGGAGGACTACGGCGACGAGCTCCCGATCCCGGGCAAGCAGTTCGGGTTCGGCAGGCTGATCCGCGCCCAGGCGGCGGGCGACTTCGAGTCACTGCGCGAGCGCGGACGCCGCATTGCGCGCGTCCGCCTCGAGGAGGTGTAGGTGCCCTGATGCAATGGGGATGATCGACCGGCTCGAGAACCAGTTCGGCGGGCATGCCGTCAAGGCGGCCGGGGAGGCGGCCGAGTGACGTCGACGACAACGCTCGAGCAGAACCCGCTTCTTGCCGGCCTGCCTCTCCGCCGGCGGCCGGAGCCCTGCACGATCGTCATCTTCGGCGCCTCGGGCGACCTGACCGAGCGCAAGCTGATGCCCGCGCTCTACTCGCTCGCCTTCCGGCGCCTGCTGCCGGAGCACTTCGCCGTTGTCGGGGTCGCCCGGTCGGAGGAGAACGACGACGGCTTCCGCGAGGAGATGCGGACGGCCGTCGAGCGCTTCGCGCGCGACCCGTTCCGCCGGGAGGTCTGGGACGAGCTCGCGGCCGGGATGCACTACCTCCAGCTCAGCGCGATGGACGGCAAGTCCGGCAAGAAGCTGGCCGAGATGCTCACGGGGCTCGACGAGGAGCGTGGGACGCAGGGCAACCGCCTCTACTACTTCGCCGTCCCGCCGGGGGCCTTCGAGCCGCTGGTCGGCATGGTCGCCGGAATGCCGTCGGGCGGCGGCTGGAACCGGCTGATCGTCGAGAAGCCGTTCGGGCACGACCTCGCCTCCGCCCGCGAGCTGAACGGGCTCGTCACGGAGCACTTCACCGAGCGGGAGATCTTCCGGATCGACCACTACCTCGGCAAGGAGACCGTGCAGAACATGCTGGCGCTGCGGTTCGCGAACGGGATCTTCGAGCCGATCTGGAACCGCCAGTTCATCGACCACGTGCAGATCACGGTCGCCGAATCCATTGGAATCGAAGGCCGGGCGGCCTTCTACGAGACGGCGGGCGCGATCCGCGACATCTTCCAGAACCACCTCCTGCAGCTGCTCGCGATCACGGCGATGGAGCCGCCGAGCGACTTCACCGCCGACTCGGTGCGCAACGAGAAGGTGAAGGTGCTGCGCTCGCTGCACACGCCGGGGCCGAAGTCGGTCGTGCGCGGGCAGTACGGGCGCGGGTTCGTGGAGGGCGTCGAGGTGCCGGGCTACCGCGAGGAGGAGGGCGTCGCCCCGGACTCGCAGACCGAGACGTTCGTCGCCGCGAAGCTCTACGTCGACAACTGGCGCTGGGCGGACACGCCGTTCTACGTGCGAATGGGCAAGCGGCTGCCGCGGCGCGAGACGACGATCGCGATCCAGTTCAAGCGCGCGCCGCACCCGCCGTTCGAGGAGGTCTCGGTGGAAGGGCTGCGGCCGAACGTGCTGCTCATCCACGTGCAGCCGGACGAGGGGCTCTCGCTCGCGATCGGGGCGAAGATGCCGGGGCAGGGGATGACGATCCGGACCGTCCACATGGACTTCCTCTACGGCAGCCAGTTCCGGGAGGGGCTGCCGGAGGCGTACGAGCGGCTGATCCTCGATGCGATGCTCGGCGACGCGACGCTGTTCACCCGCTCGGACGAGATCGAGGAGCAGTGGGCGCTCGTCGACGCGATCGTGGCCGGGTGGGCGCGCGACCGCGCCGCGTTCCCGAATTACGCGGCCGGGACGTGGGGCCCGCCGTCGTCGGACGAGCTCGTCCACCGCGACGGGCGCTCCTGGCGCCGCCACTGATGCCGAAGCCCGCCGTCGAGGAGTGGTCGGGCGTCGATGCGAGCATCGGGCAGATCGAGTCGCGGCTCGCGGAGCTCCGTGCGATGGAGATCGAGGCCGGCTTCTCGAGCCAGCGCACGAGCGTCATGACCCACATTGCGTGGGTGCCGCCCGAGTGGCTCGACGCGGCGGAGCGGACACTCGAGGGCATGGCGGAGCGCCATCCCTCGCGCACGGTCATCCTGGTGCCGAAGCCCGACGAGAAGGGCGGGATCGACGCGGACGTCGCCGTCCGCCGCTTCCCGGTCGGCGAGCGCGACGTCATGGGCGAGGTGATACAGCTGACCCTGCGCGGGAACCGTGCGCTCGTGCCGGCGTCGATCGTGCTCCCGCTCGCGATCTCTGACCTGCCGGTGTTCGTCCGCTGGCGCGGGCAGCCGCCCTTCGGAGCGACGCAGTGGGAGCAACTCGTCGACGTCGCCGACCGCGTGATCGTCGACTCCTCGGAGTGGACCGAGCTCGGCTACCGGTACCTGGCGGCGTCGTTCGAGCGCACGGCCGTGTCCGACATCGCCTGGGCGCGAACGGCCGACTGGCGGATAGCGCTGGCGGGCCGGTGGCCGGCGATCGCAACGCAGGACATCGCGATCCGCGGCCCGCGCGCCGAGGCGGCGCTCCTGCGCGGCTGGCTCGCGTCCCGGCTCGAGCGCGAGGTGCCGATCCCGGAGCCCGCGGGCGAGCTCGAGGTGCTGCTCGACGGCGAAGAGTTGGCGGCCCCGTACGAGGAGCCGCGCACCCCCAGCGACCTGCTCAGCGCCGAGCTCGACCGCCTCGCACGCGACCACATCTACGAGCAAGCCGCGGCCGCGGCGACATGAACGGTCAGGGGGCGAGCGCGGCGACCGCCTCGGCGTGGAGGGCGGCATTGGCGGAGAGGTACGAGGCGCCGGGCGCGGGAGGGTCGCCGGCGAACGTGGTGCAGCGGCCGCCGGCCTCCTCGACGATCAGCTGAACCGCGGCGTAGTCCCAGAGCGACAGCACCGGGTCGGTGGCGAGGTCGACGGAGCCCTCGGCGACGAGGCAGTGCTGCCAGAAGTCCCCGAAGCCGCGCGGTGTCCACGCCCGCTCGGTGAGGCCGCGCCAGCCGGGCGGCATTGCGCTCTCGGTGGTCGTCGAGATGACGGCGTCCTCGACCCGGGCAATGGCCGAGACCTGCAGTCGCTCGGGAGCGCTGTCTGTAGCTGGGCCGGCCCACGCGCCCTCGCCGCGCACCGCCCACCAGCGGCGCTTGAGCGCCGGCGCCGAAACGACGGCCACGTCGACCCTGCCCTCGCGTTCGAGTGCCAGCAGCGTCGCCCACACGGGGACGCCGCGGACGTAGTTGCGCGTCCCGTCGATCGGGTCGACGATCCAGCGGACGGCGGTTCCGTCGTCGCCGAACTCCTCGCCGAGCACGCCCTCGCCCGGGCGGGTTGCCACGAGCGCGCGGATCGCCTCCTCGGCCGCGCGGTCGGCCTCGCTGACGGGCGTCAGGTCGGGCTTCGTCTCGACGCGCAGGTCGAGTGCGCGGAAGCGCGGCAGCGTGATCGCGTCCGCCGCGTCGGCCAGCTCCTGGGCGAACGCGAGATCCGCGTTCACGCGCTTCGGCTCCGCAGAGGCCGCCTCGAGCGCGAGCCCGGCGCCCAGCACGAGCGCATCGTCGCCGGGCCGCCCGACGAGCTGCACCGACGCCGGGAACCCGTCCTCGGCGGCCCCGCACGGCAGCGCGAGCGCCGGCCAGCCGAGCGCGTTGAACGGCAGCGTGAACTGGATGAACGACTCGCGCACCTCGATCTCCACCACGTCCGCCGGCGGGGCGACGAAGGGGAGCGTCGGCGTCAGCAGCAGGTCGTGCGGGTCGAGCAGCTCGAGCATCACGGTGCGGTAGGCCTCGCGCCGCTCGGCGGCCACGGCCGCTTCGCCGTCACCCACGGCCAGGCAGCGCTCGATCTTGGGCGCGATGTTGTCGCCGTAGAGCTCGGCGTGCTCCGCCCAGAGCTCGCGGTGGACGTCCGCGACCTCGCGCATGAAGAGCGGCGCAATGCCGTCTGCCCCGGGGGCTCGAGACGGGCGCCGCGCCGCCGAACGCCGCGACCGCCTCATCGAGCCTCGACCGGACGAGCGGGTCGGCGCGGTCGAGCCACGCCGCGGCGACCCGCAGCTCGGCGAGGGCCGGCTCGGAGGCCGCGAACCCCGGCACGAGCACCTCCATCATCTCGACGCACCCCTGAACGTCACACGCCATCGGCCCTGCATGGTCGAAGCTCGGCGCGAGCGGGAAGACACCGCCGATCGGGACGAGCCCGTAGCTCGGCTTGAAGCCGGTGATCCCGCAGCACGCGGCCGGAATCCGGATCGAGCCGCCGGAGTCGGTGCCGAGCGCAGCGTCCGCGAGACCCGCCGCCAGCGCGGCCGCCGAGCCGCCGCTCGAGCCGCCGGCAACACGCCCGGGCGCGGCCGGGTTGGGGACCGTGCCGTAGTGGACGTTCTGGGAGGTGACGCCGTAGGCGAACTCGTGCAGGTTCGTCTTGCCGACGTTCGCATAGCCGGCCGCCTCGAGCAGCCGCACCGCGTCCGCCGTCTCGGCCGGCACGTGATCCGAGAAGACGGCCGAGCCGTAGGTCGTGCGGACGCCGGCCGTGTCGAAGAGATCCTTGACCGCGAGCCGGATCCCGGCCGCGGGCTCCGGCGATCTCGGTGATGAAGATGCCGTCTATGTGCCCGTGGTTCCTAGGTACGTGACGGAGTTGTAGAGCAGGCCGATCAGGAAGGTCCCGCCGAAGAGGGCGAGGAAGAGCACCACCAGGAAGAGCGCCTGCCGGATGTTCCTGCGCGCGATCTCGGGTGTCGGCTCGATCGCCTCGGACATGACGTCCGGCGCATGGAAGCCGGGCGCGTGCCGGTGCTCCTCAGGCGTATCGGCGACGGGCTCGGACATCAGACGGTCACGTCGATCGCCATCGCGACGAAGAGCAGGGCGAGGTAGATCATGGAGAAGTGGAAGAGCTTCACCGCGTGCGGCCTGGTCGTCTGCCGCCAGAGCGCGAACGCCATCCACGCGAAGAGGGCTCCGAGGACGATCGCCGACCCGCCGTAGACGAGCCCGAAGACGCCGAACCCCACGGGCACCAGGGTGGCTGCGACGAGCGCGATGGAGTACCACGCGATCTGCCTCGCCGTCTCGCGCTCACCGCGGACGACGGGCAGCATCGGCACCTCGGCGTTCGCGTAGTGCTCGCGGATCATCAGCGCCAGCGCCCAGAAATGCGGCGGCGTCCAGAGGAACACGATCGAGAACATCGCGAGCGCCGCCCAGCCCAGGTGGCCCGTGGCCGCCGCAGCCCCGACGAGGGGCGGCACCGCGCCGGCCGCACCGCCGATGACGATGTTCTGCGGCGTCGAGCGCTTCAGCCAGCGCGTGTAGACGAGCACGTAGAAGAGGTTCCCCGCCAGCGCGAGCAGCGCGGTCGGCAGGTTGACGAGCGAATCGAGGAGCACGAACGAGAGCGCCGAGAGCGCGATCCCGTACTCGAGCGCCAGCTCGGGGGCAACGCGGCCGGACGCGACGGGCCGGCCCGCTGTGCGCGAGCCCATCAGCTTGTCGATGTCCCGGTCGAGGTAGTGGTTCAGCGTCGCCGCACCGCCGCAGGCGAGCGCGAGGCCGATCATCGTCGCCACGAAGACGTTCCAGGTCGGAAGACCGGACGCGCCCACGAACACCGCCGCGCCGCCCGTGAGCAGGAGCAGCGACATGACGCGCGGCTTCGTCAGCGTCACGTAGTCCCGCAGCTCGCCCGCCCGGGCCGGCTCGCCGCGGTACGCCAGCACCGCGAGCACGCAGGTCGAGGCAAACGCGAGTGCCGCCGCCGCAAGGTGGACGTCCCTGGCCGGTCAGCAGCGCCGCCGCGCCGAAGAGGAAGAGCGAGACGAGCGGCCGCCGGCAGCAGCCGCCGCACCGAGAACCAGGCGACCAGGAGCAGCCCGACGAGCGGCGGCATCGCGACCGCCGCGAGGATCCGGTGCTCGGTGTGCCAGCCCGCTGCACCCGACACGACGGCCAGGGCCGTTCCCGCGACCGCGCCGCAGCCGCGAGCAGGAACGCGGTCCAGGGTCCCAGACGCTCACAGCCGCCCCTCCTGCGTCAGCCGCCGCCGCAGGTCGCGCAGCGGGCGGGCGCTCATGATGTACGGGATCCGGTCGAAGTTCCATGGCGGCGGCGGTGAGGTCGTGTACCACTCGAGCGTGTCGGCGAGCCACGGGTCGTTCACCGCGCGGCGGCC
Organism: uncultured Actinomycetes bacterium; assembly: GCA_963792135.1. GTDB lineage: Bacteria > Actinomycetota > Thermoleophilia > Gaiellales > Gaiellaceae > PALSA-600. Next base: position 100,451 of record CAWBVD010000001.1, read on the forward strand.
CGTGCGCGTCGTCTTGATGACGTTGACGGCGAAGACCAGCATCGCCACCCCCATCGTGAAGGCGCCGACCGTCGAGATCGTGTTGTAGATCTCCCAGGCGCCCCCGTGAGAATACGTGTAGATGCGCCGCCGCATGCCGAGCAGGCCGAGGAGGTGCTGGGGGAAGAAGGCGAGGTTGAAGCCGATGAACATCAGCCAGAAGTGGAGCTTCCCCAGCTTCTCGTCGAGCATGCGCCCGAAGATCTTCGGCCACCAGTAGTAGAGGCCCCCGAAGATCGCGAAGATCGAGCCGCCGAACAGCACGTAGTGGATGTGCGCGACGACGTAGTAGGTCTGCGTCAGCTGCCAGTCCACCGGGAACGCGGCCAGGAAGATGCCCGAGAGGCCGCCGATCGTGAACAGGCCGATGAAGCCGAGCGCGAACAGCATCGGCGTGTCGAACGAGATGTTCCCGCGCCAGAGCGTCGCGAGCCAGTTGAAGATCTTCACGCCGGTCGGGACGGCGATGACCATCGACATGACCATGAACCACGAGTCGACGGCCGTCGGAAGGCCGACCGCGAACATGTGGTGGCCCCAGACGAGGAAGCCGAGGAACGCGATCGCGACCGTCGACATCGCGACCGCCTTGTAGCCGAAGATCGGCTTGCGCGCGAAGACCGGGATGATCTCCGAGATGATCCCCATCGCCGGCAGCACCATGATGTAGACCTCGGGGTGCCCGAAGAACCAGAACGCGTGCTGGTAGAGGATCGGGCTGCCGCCGTGCGCCGGATCGAAGAAGTGGGTGCCGAAGTTGCGGTCGGTGAGCATCATCGTCAGCCCGGCCGAGAGCGTCGGCAGGGCGAGGACGAGCAGCCACGAGTAGGTGAGGAGCGCCCAGACGAAGAGCGGCATCCGCGTCCACGTCATGCCGCGGGCGCGCATGTTGTTCGTCGTCACGATGAAGTTCACGGCGCCCGCGAACGACGAGAGCGTGAGCACGTGGAGCGAGAGGATCCAGAGGTCCTGGCCGCGGCCCGGCTCGTGCAGCGTGGAGAGCGTCGCGTAGGACGTCCAGCCCGCCTGCGCCGCTCCGCCCTTCGCCTCGAAGCTGAGGTAGAGGATGACCCCGCCGAGCACGTAGAGCCAGTAGGAGAGCGCGTTCAGGCGCGGGAAGGCCATGTCCCGCGCGCCGATCATCAGCGGCAGGAGGAAGTTCCCGAAGCCCGGCGAGGATCGGGACGATGACCAGGAAGATCATCGTCGTCCCGTGGATCGTGACCGCCTGGTTGTAGCCGGAGCGGGTGAGGAACGTCTCGTCCGGCGTCGCGAGCTGGTAGCGCATCGCGAGGGCGAGGCCTCCGCCGAGGGCGAAGAAGACGAGCGCCGTGCAGATGTAGAGGATCCCGATCCGCTTGTGGTCGACCGTCGTGAGCCACGAGGTGACGCGGCCGGACCTCCAGTCGGAGCGGTATGCCGCTACGGGCGTCTCGACGTTAGCCGCCACTGCTCTGTCCCTTCACGAGCTGGGTCGTGTATTTGACGAGCGCGTTGATCTGGTCGTCCGTCCAGTCGCTGCCGACGGCCGGCATCTTGCCCACGCCCTGCCGGAGGATCGTCGTCAGGTCCTTCGCGTGCGTGAGCAGCGGGTTGTTCCCGAGCGCCGGCCCGACGTACGGCTCGTCGAGCTTGTGGCACACCGAGCAGACGTGCTCCCACTCCTCCTGGCCGAGCTCGATGCTGTCGGGGTTCGCGGCGCGGTCGGCGATGAACTTCTCGTAGTCGGCCCGCGGGACGACCGTCACGGTCGCCTGCATCATCGTGTGCTGGATCCCGCACAGGTCGCCGCAGACGCGCGGGGTAGATGCCCGCGTTGGCCTTGAACCACGTGTCGTTGACCCGCCCGGGGATCGCGTCGATCTTCCCGCCGAGCTGCGGCACCCACCAGCTGTGGAGCACGTCGGTGTCGGGGGCGAAGACCTCCTCGTGCACCACGTTGTCCCGCCGGCGCGGTCATCACGCCCACCGACACCGCGCCGTTCGGGTAGTGGAACATCCAGTAGAACTGGCGCCCCTCGACCCTGATCGTCGTCTCGTCGGCGGCGCTCGCAGCGGGCGCGTTCGCGATCGACGGCAGCTTGACGAAGATGAAGGTGCCGATCGTCGCCAGGATCAGGACGGGGACGACCGTCCAGAGGATCTCGAGCCGGGTCGAGCCGTGGATCTGGAGGCCGTCCTGGTTGCGCGGCCGCTTCCCGCGGCGGTACTTGACGATGAACGCGATCAGCGCGCCCTCGACGCCGAAGAAGACGACGCCGGCGAAGACCATGATGAACCAGTAGCTCTCGCGGATGCTCGTGCCGCTCGGCGAGGCAGACGGCTCGGGCGCCACGCCTCCGTTCCCCGCAAGGGCCGCGGTGACGAGGATCAGTGCCCCCGCACACGCGAATCCGATTGCGAGGACCCTCGTCCGCACGCCTTCGGCATCGTATAGCCGGTGGAAGGTCGTACGCAGATTGAGCTGCCGCGTCAGGTCACGAGGCCCTTCGAGGTCTACGTGAACGGCATCGCGCAGAGGGAAGGGGATGATTTCGAGCTCGTCGGCTCGAGCCTCGTCTTCGCGCGGACGCTCGTCCGCGAGCCGCCCCTCGGGTTCTGGCGCTGGGCCCGGATGGCGCTCGGCATCGCCGGGTCGTACAAGAAGAACGACACGATCGACGTCGTCTACAACGTCAACGGCCGCCGGCAGGTCGCGAGCCTCCGCCCGCCGCGCGGCCGAACCTGAATCCGATTCTTAGGCACGGGCAGTAACCTCCCGGTATGCCATCGCGCGTGCGCAGCGTGCTCGCGGGGCGGGGCTTCATGCTCCTGCCCGCCTCTGCGTTTGCGGTGCACCAGCTGCGGTACGAGCTCGGCTACGGCTCCCGCTCCGGCGCGGCCCTCGCGGCGCAGGGGCACGGGTACCAGAACTCGCTCGCGCCCTGGGTCGTGCTGCTGCTCGCGGTCGCCCTCGGGACGTTCCTGGCCCGCGTCGCGCGTGCCGCGACGGGCCGCGCCGAGACCCGCCGGCGCTCGTTCGCCACCCTCTTCGGCTTCGCCTGGGCGCTCCTGCTGGCGGTCTACTGCCTGCAGGAGTGGCTCGAGGGCGTGTTCGCGGTCGGCCACCCGGCCGGCTTCGCCGGCATCGTCGGCCACGGCGGCTGGTGGGCGGTACCGCTGTCCGCGGCGGCTGCGGCCGTCGTCGCGCTGCTGCTCCTCGTCGGCGCAGCGGTCGTCGAGGTCGTCGCGCGGCCGGCCACGGCCCGTCCTGCGCCCGTCGGGCTCCTGTTCCAGCGGCCTCTCCTCGTCGTGCCGGTTCGGCTCTCGCCGCTCGCGGGACGCGTGGCGGGTCGGGCTCCGCCGGCCGTCTGACGGCTGGCCTAGAGCCCGGTTCCCGTCCCGAAAGGAGTACTCCTGAAACTTCGAGCGTGGCTCGCGCTCGTCATCGCTGCGCTGGCGCTGCCCGCAACGGCAGCCGCCCACGGACGGTCCCCGACCGTCGCCCTCGACTACCGCATCGAGCTCCACGCCCTCCCGGTGGCGGGCTCCCGTGTGACCGTCCAGGTGCTCGACGGCGACCGCTCGCTGCGCGTGCGGACGACGAAGAGCGAGCCGGTGCTGATTCGCGGGACGCTGAAGGAGCCGATGCTCCGTATCTCCGGTGCCGGGGTCTTTGTCAACGCAGGCTCGCCGACCGCCGAGGCGGACCGGCTTGCACCCGCGGGCAAGACCGGCTGGATCAAGGTCAGCGGCGACTCCTCGTATGCGTGGCACGACCACCGGCTGTCGCCGCCGCCGCTGAGCACTCCCGGGCCGGTCGGTGCGTTCTCGGTGCCGGTCACGATCGGCGGGAAGCAAACGGCGATCACGGGTGAGTTCGTCCGCGTCGCGCGGCCGGCCCTCTGGCCCTGGGCGCTGGCCGCTGCGTTACTCGCCACGGGGATCGCCGTCGCGACCCGGCGCCGTTCGACCCGGGCGTCGCTGACGATCGGCCTCGGCCTCGCCGCCGGCGCCTGCGCGCTGGTCGAGGTCACGACGTTCGCAGTCCGTGACGCGCCCACCGGCGGTGTCGCCTGGCTCCAGGTGATCACGGCGCTGCTCGTCGCGGCGGTGCTCGGCGTGCTGCTGCTGCGGCTCCACGGGAGGGCGCGCATCCATGCCGCCGGTGTCGTCGGCGCCGTCGCGGCCGCGGTGAGCCTCAGCTCGCTGCCGGTGTTCTGGCACGGCGTCGTCATCTCGGCGCTGCCCGCGACCGCCGCGCGTGCTGCCTGCGGGCTCGCGATCGCCCTGGGCATCGCCGCCGCGGTTCTCAGCTTCCTGCCCGAGTTCGACGAGCCCGTGCGTGTGAGGACGGCGCGCCGGTGATCGGTGTCTTCTCCGCTCTTCTGCTCGCACTGTCGGTGCACCCGTGGCCGGTCGGGCCCGGGCCGCGCTACCAGCCGCCCGCGGCTGCGAAGCCCGCCCCCGGGCTCGCCTGCGGCCCGCGGGCGCCGTCGTTCCGGGTGCACCTCGAGCTCTTCGCCGGCCGGAAGGTGATCATCGTCCCGGCCGGGATCGGGGCAGTGGCGCAGTCGGGCTGCGTCTATCCCTTGAGCACCGCCGGGCCGGACGGCGTCGTCAGCGTCGCGCGCGGCCGCGCGCTGACGCTCGGCGACCTGTTCCGGGTCTGGGGCCAGCCGCTCGGGGCGCACAGCCTCGCCGGCTTCACGTCCCGCACCCCGCTCCGGGCCTACGTCGGCGGCCGGCTCGTCAAGGGGCCCGTCGCGGCGATCCGGCTCACGCCGCACGCCCAGATCGTCCTCGAGCTCGGCGGCTACGTCCCGCCGCACCCGTTCTTCCTCTTCCCCGGAGGTCATTCATGAAAGTGCTCGCATGCGTAGCCGGGGCGTGGGCTCCTGCTCGCCCTCGCCGGCTGCGGCGGCGGCGGCTCCGGGGTGAACGCCCCGACCGTCCAGCCCGCCGCGGTCTACAAGCTCACGAACTTCCAGCCCGCCGGGCCGATCGTGGCCGGGAAGCCCGTCAAGGTCTCGTTCACGATCCAGCAGCCGGACGGCACGCCGCTCACCAAGTTCAAGACCGGCGCCGGGCCGCACACCGGCGTGCACCTGATCTTCGTCCGGGACGACCTCGCCTACATCGTCCACAAGCATCCGCCGGTCGGCGGCTCCTCGAGAATCGCGGAGACCGTCACCTTCCCCGCGCCCGGGCCGTACCGGCTCGTCATCGACGTCTACCCGGCGTCGGCCGACCAGCAGGTCAACTCGAACTTCCAGCTCTTCGGGAAGGTCGACGTCAAGGGCGACTACAAGCCGCAGCCGCTCCCGCCGACCTCGACGACCCAGGAGCAGAACGGCTACCGCTTCACGCTCCACGGCGCCGACGACCTGAAGGCGGTCCAGGCGCAGCTCGTGACCGTCGACGTCACCGGGCCCGGCGGCAAGAAGCCGACGTTCACGCCGTGGTTCGGCGCCCTCGCGCACGCGATCTTCTTCCGCAAGGGCAGCCTCGACTACTTCCACACCCACGTCTGCGCGCCCGGGGTGAGCGGCTGCACCAGCGTCCTCGGCACGACGAAGGTCACCGGCACCTCGGCCACTCCGGGGAAGCTCAACGTCGGGGTGCTCGTCCCGGCGCCGGGCACGTGGCGGCTGTTCCTGCAGACCCAGATCGACGGGAAGGTCCTCACCGTCCCCTTCACGCTCCACGTCCACTAAGAGGGAGGCACCTTTGCATCCGTTTCGTCGCACACTCACGCTCGCGGCCGTTCTCGCCGGCGCCCTTGTCGCCGCGTCCTCGGCCTTCGCCCACGCCCGGGTCAGCCCGGCCGTCTCGCTCAAGGGCGAGCTCCAGCAGTACAGCCTCGCCGTTCCGACCGAGAAGGAGGGCGCGACGACGACGAAGATCGTGCTCACGCTGCCCGAGCGGCTTCTCGATCGACTCGTTCACGCCGAGCCCGGGCTGGCAGCGACAGGTCCAGCAGACCGGCTCCGGCGAGGACGCGGTGATCCAGAAGGTCACGTGGACGGGCGGCCGCACGCCGACCGGTGAGGACTCGACCTTCTGGTTCCTCGGCCAGCCGGCGAAGAGCGGGAGCTACACATTCGGCGTCGAGCAGACCTACTCGGACGGGTCGATCGTGAACTGGGACGGATCGGACTCGTCCGAGGACCCGGCACCGACGATCGAGGTGAAGAGCTCGTTCGGCGGCGGTAGCTCGACAATCGCCATCATTGCGCTCGCGCTCGGTGCCGTTGGGATCGTCCTCGGCGCGGTCGCCCTCTTCGCCGGCGGAGGGAAGCGCCAGCTCGCATGACGCGACGCGCGGACGGTCTTCGTCGGGTTGGCGGCGCTGGCGGCGCTCGCTCTGCCGGCCGCCGCATCGGCGCACGCCTACCTGACGAAGACCGTCCCCAGCGCGAGCGCGACGCTCGACACGCCTCCGAAGAGCGTGCAGCTCACGTTCGACGAGGCGGTCGAGCCGCGCTTCGCGATCATCTCGGTCACCGACAAGGACGCGGCCTCCCAGACGACCGGGCCGATCACGCGCTCGCCGACGAATCCGGACACGCTGGTCGTCCCGCTCAAGCCGCACCTGCCAGAGGGCTGGTACCTCGTCTACTGGCGCGCGATCTCGGTCGACGGGCACCCGGTCCAGGGCGCGTTCACGTTCGCGGTCGGCCCGAATCCGGGGCCGGCGCCGCAGTTCGTCATCCCGCACATCGGGCAGTCGGCGACGACCACCCCGCTCGTGGTCGCCCGCTGGCTCGCGCTCCTGACCGTCATGGTCTCGATCGGTCTGCTCGCGCTCCGGCTCGCGATCGCGCGGCGGGTCATCCGCAGGGTCCCGGGCTCGAGCCTCCGCGACCTCACGGTCGCCTTCGGGGTCGCCTCGACACTCGGGCTGGTCGCGATCGTCGTGTACGTCGAGGAGTCGACGGCCGTCGACTCGCTGCGGTCGTTCTTCGACGTCGCCAGGCTCGTGCCGCTCTGGCGGACGACCGCCTTCGGCCGCGGCTACGTCGACCTGCTGCTCTGCTTCGCGCTCTTCGTCGTCGCCGGCTGGATCGCGATCTGGGTCGACCGGCCCGGACCGGAAGCAGCGGTCGATCGCGGAGCTGCTGGCCGGGGTCGGCGTCGCCGCGGCCGCGGCGGCCGTCTGCCTGATCCCAGGCGTCGCGGGGCACGCCGCGCAGACCGCGCCGCGCGGCCTCGCCGTGGCGCTCGACTGGCTCCACGTCGGCGCCGGGTCGCTCTGGCTCGGCGGCCTGATCGGGCTGCTCGTCCTCTGGTGGAGCACCGACTCCGCGCTCCGGCCGTCCGTGCTCGCCTTCACCGTTCCGCGCTTCTCGGCCGTGGCGCTCGTCGTCCGTCCTCGTGCTCCTCGGCTCCGGGATCTGGGCCTCCGTGCTCCACCTGCCGATCCTCTCGGCGCTCTGGACCACGAACTACGGGAAGGTGATCCTGATCAAGGCGGGGCTGCTGCTGCTCGCGATGGTGTTCGGGGCGATCAACCTCCTGCGCACGAAGCCGCGGCTGGTCGCCGGAGCTTCGGGTGCCGTGTCCGAGCTGCGCGCCTCGGTATCGGCCGAGGCGGTGATCGTCGCGGGCGCGGTGCTCGCCGCGGCGCTGCTGTCGAGCCTCGCGCCGCCCTCGAAGTTCCTCGGCGAGGAGGGCAAGGCGCTCGCGAAGGTCGGGCCGGGGCCGGTCGCATCCGTCGTGCACCGGGGCCCGTATACGCTGAAAGTGCTCGTGCAGCCGAACAAGGCGGCCGCGCCGAACAAGTTCGCGCTCCAGATCACGAAGAACGGGCGGCCGGTCACCGGTGCGAACGTCACCGTGACCTTCGCGATGCTCGACATGGAGATGGGCAACCAGGAGTACCAGCTCAGCGAGACCTCGCCCGGCACGTACGCCCGCCCGGCACCGGCTCTCGTGATGGTCGGCCACTGGGGGCTGACGTTCGACGTCACGCCGAAGGGCGGGCCGCCGTTTACCGCGCTCGTCGTCGACCGGGCCAACGGATGAGGCTCCGGCTGCTCGCCTCCTTCGCGGCGCTGGCGGCCGGGATCGCGGCGGTGGTCATTGTCGCGCTGCTTCTCGCGCCCCTTGCCCGCGCCGACGGCGACCCGGCGAGCGACTGGCTGCTCACGCAGCCCGCGTTCACCTCGTACGACAAGAGCGTGTCGAAGGCGGAGGCCGCGAAGCTCGTCGCGATGCTGACCGACGCCAAGGCCAAGGGCTTCCCGCTCAAGGTTGCCGTGATCGTCTCGCCCTACGACCTCGGCGCCGTCCCCGTGCTCTACAAGCGGCCGCAGACCTACGCGAAGTTCCTCGGCCAGGAGATCTACTTCGTCACCAAGGACGAGCTGCTGGTCGTGATGCCGAACGGCTACGGGATCTACAAGGCCCGCGGCCTGCCGACCGCCGACAAGTCGCTCGTCGCAGCTCTCCCGAAGCTGGACACGACCAACGGCACGGCGCTCCTTCAGGCGGCTCAGCAGGCGGTGCCAGAAGCTGGCGGCTCGGCGCGGGATCACGCTCTCGGCGAGCAGCGCGTCGAGCGGCGGGACGTCCGTGTGGGTCGAGCGGGGTGAGATCGCGGGCGCGGTCGTCCTGATCGGGCTGCTCGCGCTCGGCGGCCGCTGGTTCTGGCGCAGGAGGCACGCGTGACTGAAGAGCAGGCCGAGGCGCCGAAGCCGAAGATCCAGCTCGGGCCGAGCCGTCCGGCCTTGAGCAAGCGCACGCGGCTCGGGCTCATGCTCGCCCTCGGTGTCGCGTTCGTCACGGCTCTCGTCGTCGGCGCCCTGCTCGCGTCGACCTCGAGCGCGCCGAAGGGGAAGCTGGTGACGATCCCGGTCGCCGATCGTGCCGCCTCCCAGCAGCTGCTCGAGGCCGCGGCCGCCGTTCATTTCCAGCCGGGCAAGGCGTCGGGCATCGGGAAGCTCGAGGACGACCCACTGCCGTCGCCGCCGCCCGCCTCGGCGAAGGGCCAGCTCGCCCCGGGGACGCCGGCACCGCCCTTCTCGCTGCAGACGCCGGCCGGGCAGCGCGTCAGCCTTGCCTCCCTGAAAGGGAAGGCCGTGCTGCTCGAGCTCTTCGCGACGTGGTGCCCGCACTGCGCCGCGGAGGCTCCGCACCTGAAGGCGATGGCGCAGAAGCTGCCGAGGTCGCGCTACGCGCTCGTCGCGGTGAACGCCGACGGCGAGGATCCCGCCAGCATCCTCGCCTACCACATCTACTTCGGCCTCCCGTTCCCGGCGCTCGTCGACCCGAACCCGACCGACCCGGGCAGCTTCCACCACGAGGGCTCGCCGGGGTCGGTCTCGAAGGCCTACAAGGTGCGGCTCTTCCCGACGTTCTACGTGATCGATCCCCAGGGCCGGATCGCCTGGGCCGGGACCGGCGAGCAGCCGGATTCGGTGCTGCTGCACGAGCTCCGCCGGGCGCGGGGTACCTTGAGATAGATGCCCGGGTTCCGTGGACACGGGAGCTTCACTCCCGGTGAGAAGGTCGAGCGCCCCGCCGACAAGGCGGTGCGGCGCGCCAACCTGCGCCGGATCGTTCGGCTCTTCCGCGGTTACTGGGGCAAGCTCTCGGTCGTCACCGTCCTGATCGTCTTCGCGTCGCTGCTCGGGGTGATCCCGGCCTTCCTGCTCCGCGACGTGATCTCGAAGGCGTTCAAGCCCTTGCCCGGCGGCCACGTGACGGTGGACATGAGACTGCTCACCGAGCTCGTCCTGGGGATGATCGCGATCTCGATCGTGAGCGGGATCATCGGCGTCGTCCAGTCCTACCTGTCGACGCAGGTGGGCCAGAGCGTGATGCACGACATGCGGACGTCCGTCTACCGGCACCTGCAGCGGCTGTCGCTCGCGTTCTTCACGAAGACGCGGACGGGCGAGGTGCAGAGCCGCATCGCGAACGACATCGGCGGCGTCGACAACGTGCTCACCTCGACCGCGACGTCGGTGATGTCGACGATCACGACCGTCATCGCCACCGTCATCGCGATGTTCCTCCTCTCCTGGCAGCTGGCCCTGGTCGCGCTCGCGCTGATGCCGATCTTCGTCCTGATCACGCGCAGGGTCGGCTCCGCCCGCCGCCAGATCGTGATGCGCCGGCAGGAGTCGATGGCGGACATCTCCTCGCTCGTGCAGGAGTCCCTCTCGGTCTCGGGGATCCTGCTCGGCAAGACGATGGGCCGCTCGGGTGAGCTCGCCGGGCGGTTCGAGGGCGAGTCGAGCCACCTGGCCGACCTCGAGGTCAAGAGCCGGATGACCGGGCGCTGGCTCATGCAGTCGATCCAGATGACCTTTGCGATCATGCCGGCCGCGATCTACTGGTTCGGCGGTCTCGCCGTGCACAACGAGGGCCCGAAGGCCTCCTACGCCGTGGTCGGCACGCTGGTCGCCTTCACGACCCTGCAGACACGCCTGTTCGCACCGGTCGGCAGCCTGCTCTCGATCTCGGTCGACGTCCAGAGCTCGCTCGCGCTCTTCGACCGGATCTTCGAGTACCTGGACGTGCGCGTCGACATCGCCCCGGGCACGCGGACGCTCGAGCATGTTCGCGGCGACGTGCACATCGACGACGTCTGGTTCCGCTACGGCGAAGGCCCGTACGCGCTCGAGGGGATCGACGTCGTGATCCCGGCCGGAACCACCACGGCGATCGTCGGCGAGACCGGTGCCGGCAAGACCACGCTCGGCTACCTCGTCTCGCGCCTCTACGACCCGAGCACGGGGCGGATCACGATCGACGGCGTCGACATCCGCGAGCTCACCTTCGAGTCCCTGGCCGCGAACGTCGGCGTCGTGTCGCAGGAGACGTACCTCTTCCACGCCACCGTGCGCGAGAATCTCCGCTTCGCGAAGCCGGATGCGACCGACGAGGAGATCGAGCAGGCGGCCCGCGCCGCCCAGGTGCACAATCTGATCGCGTCCCTGGCGGAGGGCTACGAGACCGTCGTCGGCGAGCGCGGCTACCGCTTCTCGGGCGGCGAGAAGCAGCGGATGGCAATCGCGCGGGCGGTCCTGCGGAACCCGCCGATCCTCGTGCTCGACGAGGCGACCTCCGCGCTCGACACGCAGACCGAGCGCGCCGTGCAGGAGGCGCTGCACCGACTGGTCGAAGGGCGCACGACGATCGCGATCGCCCACCGGCTCTCGACGATCCGGGATGCGGACCAGATCGTCGTCCTCGACCACGGGCGCGTGGCCGAGCTCGGCACCTACGACGAGCTACTCGCGCTCGGCGGGCGCTTCACGGCGCTTGCCGCTCGCGATTTCGACTCGTTCGATGACGTGGGGGAACCCATGGTTCCCCCACGGGCCCCCTCCTTCTCGGTGGCCATCCAAGAGCCGGAGTGAGCCTCCCGCCGGGCGAAGCCCGGCTCCGGCGTCGCACCGTAGTGGCGGAAGAGCCGGGTCGGGCCCTCTGGCGCCCATCGACCTCTAGCAAGCGAACGGCTTGCCGGTCTTCGAGTCGGTGCAGGAGTGGGAGGTCGACACCCAGGTGAGCTGCCCCGAGTCGTGGAGCGTCCCTTTCACCTTGAAGACGATGTTCTCCCGGTTCTTCGGGGCGCTGACGTGGACCGTGCAGTGGATGACGTTCCCGTTCGAGGGCAGGACGCAGCTCACCTTGCGGACCGTGGTGCCGGGCAGGTTCTTCTTCGCCCAGGCCGTGAACGAGCCCTTCATCGTCTTGTTCGCGTACTGAACCTCGGCCTTGGGGTACGCGGCGCTCGCCGCGCCGGTGGCGGCGAGGGCGAGGACGGCGGCGACGGCGACGGCACGCATCCTCTCCATCGTACGGAGGCAAATCCCTCCTTTGCGAATTTTACGGTGGTGGCTCGAGCTTGTGCCACACTCGACCGTTAGGAGGACGGAGGGTGTATGGCGACGATTGCGGAGTATCGGGGGCCATTCGGCAAGGAGCAGGCCGAGCGTCTCCTGTGGCGAGCCGGGTTCGGCGCCAAGCCGGGTGAGGCCGAGGCCCTCGCGAAGCTGGGCTTCAAGCACGCGGTCCATGTGCTGACGCGCCCCGCGCCGTACGCGCTCGTCGGGCCGGCGCCGACGGCCGACAAGGGCAGGCCGCTCGCGCCCGCCGCGGTGCTAGGAGACGACCACCTCTCGTGGCTCGACCGGATGATCCGGACGACAGCGCCGCTGATCGAGCGCATGACGCTGATCTGGCACTCGTGGTTCGCGACGTCCAACCAGGGTGTTGCCTCGCAGCAGCTGATGCTCAACCAGGTCGACATGTTCCGCGGCAACGCGCTCGGGTCGTTCTCGAACCTCCTGATGGGCGTCACACAGGACCCGGCGATGCTCATCTGGCTCAACGGCAACCAGAACGTGAAGAGTCACCCGAACGAGAACTACGGGCGCGAGATGATGGAGCTGTTCTCGCTCGGCGCCGACCGCGGCGCCTACACGGAGACCGACGTGCGCGAGCAGGCCCGTGCGCTCACCGGCTGGACCGGCGGGGTCAACAAGGGATTCATCGGGAACTTCGTCTTCAACCCGAACCTGCACGACAGCACGAACAAGACGATCTTCGGGCAGACGGGGAACTACGCCTGGCAGGACTCGGTCAACCTCTGCCTCAACCACCCGCTGCACCCGTCCTACTTCGTCAACAAGCTCTGGGGCTACTTCGTCCCGGTGCCGCCCGACAGCACGACCGCGAACGCGCTCGCGGCCCTCTACAAGAGCACCGGCTACAAGGTGCACCCGGTCGTCGAGGCGATCCTGCAGCACCCGCTCTTCTACTCGAGCCCGCGCATGGTCAAGCCGCCGGTCGTGCTCAACGCGGGGCTGCTGCGGATGATCGGCCGCCCCATCGACACCGCGGTGTGGACCTCGCTCTCCGCGTCTGCGGGCCAGCAGCTCTTCTACCCGCCGGACGTCGGCGGCTGGGACTACACGCGCTGGCTCGACACGGCCACCTGGCGCGCCCGCTGGTTCATCGCCGCGCTCGTGCAGGGCACGACTGGCGCGACCGGCACGACGAGCGATCCGGCACAGCTCGTCGACAGCGCGATCTCGTACTGGGGCACGCCGACGGTCTCGTCCCAGACCCAGTCGCTGCTCGTCGGCTTTGCGAAGGCCCAGCTGAAGCGGAACGTAGCCCCGGGCGACATCGAGACCGCGCTCCGCCGGCTCGTCGCCACCTCGCCCGACCTCCAGACCGCATGACCGTCCAACCAAAGGTTGGCCAATGAGCATCCCGGGCTGTCTCGACTGCAACCGCACCGAGATCCTCCGGCGCGCGGTCGCCGAAGCCGGGCGCGGGCTGCCGGGAATCGAGCCCGGAATGCCGATCCCGGCCGGCACGGGCCTCACCCGCCGCGACTTCGTCTCGCGCACCGCGGGCCTTGCGCTCGGGATCTACGGCGGCGCGGCGCTGTCGGCGCGCGCGTTCGAGGACGGCATCGCCTCCGCGGCGACGACCCCGTCGCAGAACGTCCTCGTCGTCGTCTACCTCTCGGGCGGGATCGACGGCCTCTCGGTGCTCTTCCCGGCCGGCGACCCGATGTACTACCAGCTGCGCCCGAACATCGCGATCGGGCAGACGGCCGGCACCCCGTTCACCCAGGACAACCGGCTGCGCTGGCACCCGACCGCCGGCGGCCTCTCGACCCTGCACGGCGAGGGGAAGATCTCGGTGATCCCGTCGATCGGGTACGTGAACAACGACGAGTCGCACTTCACGTCGCGCCACTACTGGGAGGTCGGCGCGACCGACGCGACGCTGCGGACAGGCTGGCTCGGCCGCTACCTCGACCACGTGGGCGCGGCCGACAACCCGCTGCAGGGGCTCTCGCTCGACGTTGCGCTCCAGCCGGCGCTTGCGACCGCGAAGATGCCCGTCGCGACCCTTCAGGCAGCCGACCAGTACACGTTCGCGCCCCCGGGCCTGCCCGCGCACCCGCTCGAGGCGTCGATGCTCCAGGAGGCCGCGAACATCGGTGCCGTCCATTCCACGTCGAGCGATGCCGGCCTCGCGACCGCGGGGTCGATCGCGCTCGAGTCGCACCATCTCTACAGCGAGCTCGGCACGTTCAAGTACGGCTTCAACTCGAGCGTCCAGTACCCGGCCACGACCGACCCGTTCCCGCACCGGCTCGCCGGCGTTGCGGCGATGATCGCCGCCGGCCTGCCGCTCCGGGTCGTGACGATCACCTCGCCCGGGCACTTCGACACGCACGCCACGCAGGCCGCCTCGCTGAACAGCGGGCTGCAGCTGACGTCGGACTCGCTGCTCGCCTTCCAGCGCGATCTCGAGGCCCGCAATGTTGCGGATCGTGTGCTGATCTACATCTGGTCGGAGTTCGGCCGCCGCGCTACGGAGAACGCCTCGGCGGGGACCGACCACGGCTCGGGCGGCATCGGGTTCCTGATCGGCACCAGGGCGAGCGGCCAGCTGATCGGCTCCTTCCCCGGCATCACCGGCGGCCTCAACAGCCTCGGCAACCTGCAGCCCACGGCCGACTTCCGGGCGGTCTACGCCGCGGTGCTCGAGCAGTGGCTCGGCGCGGACGCGAACGTCATCCTTCCGAGCGCGTCCGGCTACCAGCGTCCGCAGCTGCTCAAGTGAGGATCGCGGCTGCCGCGGCGTTCGCGGCTCTCGTGGTGCTCGCGCCGGCGCCGGCGGGGGCGAGGACGTCGAAGTCCTTCCCGACCCGCGTGCAGGTGACGGCGAAGGAGTTCTGGTACGCGCTCTCGAGCCGTAGCGTGAAGCCGGGACAGGCGGTGATCGAGTTCGTGAACTTCGGACAGGACCCGCACGACATGCGCGTGCAGAAGATCGGCACGGCGAAGGTCTACAGCGTCCCGACTGTGCAGCCGGGGGACCACTACGACCTGAGCATCGAGCTCCTCCCGGGCCGCTACCTGCTCTGGTGCAGCATCGCGAACCACCGGCAGCTCGGGATGGTGGCAACCTTGGTCGTCAAGCCAGGAACGGCTTGAGCGCGGCGAGCGCCTGCACTCCGTTGTAGACGCGCGGGAAGTCCGGCGCCGGGACGATCGCTCCGGCGGCGATGTTCGTCATGACCCCCAGATGGCGCGACTCGGTCGCGGCGATCTGGCCCGCGAGGCTCTTCAGTGCGTTGCTCTTGAACGACCCGACGGCGCCGAGGTAGGTGCCGAGGAAAGCGGTCTCGAGCGCCTGGCCGAGGGTCGCGACGCTGGTGCGGGAGGTGAAGGCGCCGTTCGGGTACTTGAACCTCAGCCCGGACGGCGTCGCCTTGCCGAGCGCCTCCTTGAGCAGGTCGTAGTGCGTGATCTCGTTGTCGCGGGCCGCGGCGAGGTACTCGAGCTCGTCGCCCTTGAAGCGCCTCGAGGCGAGCGCTCGCTTGTAGAAGTCGATTGCGAGCAGCTCCGCCGTGGCCGCGACCTTCGCGAGGTCGGAGTCGGCCGAGAGGACGAGGCTGCGCGCCGTGGCGAGGAGCTGCGCGCGGGTGAGCGTGGCTCATAGAGCTGATTCTGTCGAACCGCCCCGCGGCGGCGGGCGAATCCAGATCGACATGAATGCGACCCTCCTGATGGTAGGGTCCGAGCGGAGCTCTGTACGGAGCAGGCCCATGCCGCGTCGCGACCTGGCACACCTTTCTGACGAAGCAGTCGTCGCGCTCATCGCGAGGTCGGACGACGTCGCGCTGGCGGAGCTCTACGACCGCTACGGACGGCCGGCATACGGCCTGGCGCTACGGGTGCTGCGCGACGAGGCGCTGGCGGAGGACGCGGTGCAGGAGGCGTTCCTCGCGATCTGGCGCGGCGCCGAAAAGTACCTGCCGGAGCGCGCCAAGGCGACCACGTGGATCATGACGCTCGTCCACCGGCGCGCGGTCGACCTCGTGCGCCGCGAGGAGCGGCGCCGGGCCGAGCCGCTGCCCGAGGTCGAGCCGGACACGGGCGGGCCGTCGGCCGCCGACTCAGCGTGGCTGCGCCTCGAGCGCGAGCGCGTGCAGGCGGCGCTCAACCAGCTCCCGGATCAGCAGCGCGAGGCGATCGAGCTCGCGTACTACGGCGGGTTCACGCAGTCGGAGCTCGCGGAGCGGCTGGGAGAGCCGCTCGGGACGATCAAGAGCCGTATGTTCGCGGGTCTCGCCCGGTTGCGCGAGCTGCTCGCTGCGGTGGACGGAGACACGTGGACGCCGAGACGGTCCACGAGCTGAGCGCCGCCTACGTCCTCGACGCGCTCGAGCCCGAGGAGCGCGAGGCGTTCGAAGAGCATCTCGCGTCCTGCGCGAGCTGCCAGGAGGACGTCGCCGACCTCTCGCTCGCCGCGTCCGAGCTCGCCTGGGCGGCCGAGCCCGCGGCGCCGTCCCCGGAGCTCCGCGAGCGGATCCTCGAGGCCGCGCGCGCCGAGCGGCCGAACGTGGTGCCGCTGCGGCCGCGCCGGGGATCACGCGTGTGGGCGGTCGCCGCGGTGGCCGCCTGTGTTGCGATCGGTCTCGCGATCTGGAACGTCTCGCTGCACAACCAGCTGTCGGATGCGCGCTCGGTCTCGTTGCAGCGGGTGCCGGTCGCGGGTCTGCAGGGCTCGGTGGTCGTCGGCTCGGGCGGCTCGGCGGCGCTCGTGGCGTTCCACCTGCCGGCTGCTCCGGCGGGGAAGACCTACGAGGCGTGGGTGATCCCGAAAGGGAAGAGCCCCGCACCGGCGGGGCTCTTCAAAGGTGGTGCTCCGGCGACCTTCGTGCCGATCAACGGCAAGGTCCCGAGGGGCTCCCAGATCGCGGTGACGGTCGAGCCGGCGGGTGGGTCAGCACAGCCGACGTCGAAGCCGTTTGCGGTCTCGGACCCGGTCTAGCTCGAGAACTCTCCCAGCGTCAGGCTGACCGTGGCCGTGGTGCCGTTCTGGTGCATGACCGTGAGCTTCACGGTCTGGCCGGGCTTGAGGCCCGCGAGGACGGTGCCGAGAACCGACGAGGTCGGAGTCTTGGTGCCGTTGACCGAGGTGATCGAATCACCCGTCTTGAGGCCCGCCTTGGCGGCCGGCGTGTTCGCGAGGACCTGCGTGATGTAGACGCCCGACTCCTCGCCGGTGTCGGCGATCTTGACGCCGAGGTAGGCGCGGTTCGAGTTGGTGACCTTGCCGCTCTTCGCGAGCTGGCCGGCGATGTGGGTGACGACGTTGCTCGGGATCGCGAAGCCGATGCCGGCGGCCGCGCCGCCCATCTGCGGGTCGGCGGCCGCGAGCGTCGGGATGCCGATCACGCGGCCCTGGATGTCCACGAGGGCGCCGCCCGAGTTGCCCGGGTTGATCGCTGCGCTGGTCTGGATCGCGCTCGGGAGCACGACGCCGTTGCCCTCCGGCTCCTGCCGGTTGAGCGCGCTGACGATGCCCTCGGTGAAGCTCGAGCTGAGCCCGAGCGGGTTGCCGAGCGCCATCGAGATGTCGCCGATCTCGAGGTTGTCGGAGTTCGCGAACGTCGCCGGCTTGAGGCCGGTGCCGTCCACCTTGATCACGGCGAGGTCGTCCTCGACGAACGTCCCGACGAGCTTGCCGCTGAGCAGCTTGCCGGTCGACGTGGTGACCTTGAACGTGGTGGCGTTCCCGACGACGTGCGCGTTCGTGACGATGTCGCCCTTGGTGTCGAAGACGATGCCGGAGCCGAGCCCCTCGCTGGTCTCGATCTGCACGACCGACGGTGAGACCTTCTTGTAGACGCTCTGATAGGCGTTCTGGAGAGCGGCGGCGGCCGGAATCGACGAGGCCGACGTCGTCGTCGCTTTGTTGGCTGCAAAGCCCGCTCCGACGGCCACGAGGGCCGAGACGACGAGAACTATGAATGGAATCCTGAATCGAGTCATGGGTTACGTGGTACCCGCTGACTCCCAAGACTTTCTAAGAATCGCCTACTGCGGACCCATGCCCTGCTGGTCGCTGCTCAGCGGGATGCCCTTCGGGGCCCTTGCCGCGGTAGGCATCGCGGAAGGCGGCGAAGGCCTTCTGGTTGAAGGCCGGGCAGACGGCGATGTGGCCGATGCCGTAGTAGCCGTTCTGGTAGTACCTCGTCGGGTCGCCCGTCCACGCGGTGAGGGCGATCTTGTTGCCAAGGCCCGCGTAGGGCGTGCCGAAGACGCCGTCGGACTGCTGGTCGTAGAACTTCGCGAGCTGGTTGACCGTGGAGGCGGGCACCTTCGGGCCCCACCAGATCACGACCGCGCCGTGCTCCTCGTTGTGGACGACCTGACGCGGGTTGACCGGCGTCCGGTAGAAGCCCCAGACGGCCCACTGGCCGTAGTGCGAGCCGCCGGACGGGCGGCGAGGTGCTCCACAGGTGGTCGATCGGGCTCGAGAGGGTCGGGAAGTCGGCGTGGTAGTTGCTCTTGTCCTTCCGCGGCGGGATCGGCGGGACGTCGCGGTACGTGCAGCCGGCGGCAAGCATCTGCGCCTTCACGCTCGCGCTGCTTCCGCCTCCGCTGCCGCTCGAGGCGATCACGGCGATCACGATCGCGGCTGCGGCGACGGCGCCGACGGCCACGAGCCACACCCAGCGCGGAATGTCCGACCACCGGTGGGAGCCGACTTCTTCGTATCGCGGCGTTGGGGCGCCTGCACCTTCCGCGGCGGCATCGGCGTCCGCGTCTTCTTGTTCGCCACGAGAAACAGCATACGGACCGGCTTGGACGTGTCGTCCGGGGATCAGGCGGCAGTGCCGTCGTACCAGACGTGGGCGGGTGGGCCGTAGGGCTCCCGCGCCTCCTCGATCGCCGGCTCGATCTGCGCGCGTGAGCTCGCTTGCGCTGCGGCGACCGTCGGGCGCGCCCTGTTGGGCCACGATCGGATCGCAGACGATCACCCGGATCCGCGGCAGCCCGAGCTTGAACTTGCGTGGGCGGAGCGCCTTCTCGCTGCCGACGATGCAGACCGGGACGACGGGCGCGCCCGTCGCGAGCGCGAGGCGCGCCGCGCCCCGCAGCCAGGGCCGGTTGCGATAGGGGCAGGCTCGTTCCCTGCGGGAACATCCCGAGCACCTCCCCCGCCGCCAGGAGCTCGGCGGCCCGGCCGACCGCGGCGCGTGTCGCCGGTCCCGCGCTCGACCGGGAAGGTGCCGAGCGCGTCGATGATCGCGGCGGAGAGCGGCGATAGCTCCAGAGCTCGGCCTTCGCCATGTAGCGGATCGGGCGCGGGGTCGATGAGGCCGAGAAGCCAGGGGTCGAGCATCGACTCGTGGTTGGCGACGAGGATCGCCGGGCCCGACGGCCGGGACGCGCTCCGGGTTGCGCAGCTCGATCCGGTAGAGCCGCCAGAACCAGCAGCGGAAGCCGGATCCAGCTCGAAGGCGGCGTAGAGCGGAGGGCGCTTCACGCGGCGTACGAGCGGCGGAGCGTGAGCTGCACGTCGCGGAGCGAGCGGGTCCGGAACGCCGCCTCGCAGTAGGCGAGGTAGAAGCGCCAGGTGCGCTCGAAGCGGCGGTCGTAGCCGAGCGCGCGCACCTCCGGCGAGGCGGCTCTCGAAGCTCTCGCGCCAGCGCCTGAGCGTCTCGGCGTAGCTCGGGCCGATCTCCTCGACCTCGTGGATCATCAGCCGTGAGTGGCGGCCGGAGGCCGCCGCCGAGCGCCGAGAGCGACGGGATCAGGCAGCCGGGGAAGACGTAGCGCTCGATCCAGTCGGGCTTTCGCCGGTAGCGCTCCCAGCGGTCGTCGGGCACGAGGATCGTCTGGACGCAGGCCGCGCCGCCGGGGTTCGAGCAGGCGGTCGATGGCGGCGAAGTAGGTGCCGAACTGCTTCTCGCCGATCGCCTCGAGCATCTCGATCGAGCGCGACCTTGCTGTAGGCTGCCGCGGTGAGAGCGGTAGTCCTCCTCGCGGATCTCGACCAGGTCCTCGACGCCGGCGCTCGCGAACGCGCTCGCGGGCGAGGGCTGCCTGGGCCGGCGAGATCGTGAGGCCGGTGACGCGGCAGCCGCGCTCCTGCGCGGCGAGGATCGCGAAGCTGCCCCAGCCGCAGCCGATCTCGAGCACGCGGTCGTCCGGCCCGAGCTCGAGCTTGTCGCAGACGCGGCGGAGCTTGCGGCGCTGGGCGTCCTCGAGCGGCTCCAGCCTCGTCCTCGAAGACGGCGCACGAGTAGGTCATCGTCTCGTCGAGCATCAGCTCGAAGAGCTCGTTGCCGAGGTCGTAGTGGTAGGCGATGTTGCGGCGTGCGCGGAGCAGGCCGTTGCGCCGGTTCGGCCGCGGCGGTGCCTCGAAGAGCCGCCGGAGCGTCGCGGTGCCGCGTCGTGCCGCGGCGCTCGCGTTCCGGAGCAGCAGCTCGAACAGCGCGACGAGATCGGGCGCGTCCCACTCCCCCGCCATGTACGACTCGCCGAGCCCGATCGACCCCGCGCGTCGCGATCCGCCGGAACAGCCGCAGGTCGTGCACCTCGATCACGACCGCAGGCCCCGCCCCGAACCGGCGCACCTTCCCGTCCGGCAGCGTGCACCTCGAGCGTCCCGCCCTCGAGCCGTGCGAGCCCGCGCTCGAGCACCGCCGCCGCCACCCGCTCGAGCAGCGGCAGCCCGGCCGCGGCGGCTCGGCCCGAAGCGCTCCCTCGCTCATGGCCGCACGGAGCCCTTGCCCGGGACGAACGGGCGGCTTGTGGTGGAACGGGACGCGCTTCAGCCAGAGGCGGAGGGCCTGCCAGTGGATCAGCGCGGTGACCTGGAGCGGCTGGAGCGGGTAGCGGAGGAGGGTCCGGGCGAGGCTGGCGTTCGTCAGCTCGCGGCGGCGGCCGTGGAGGACGGCGGTCATCGGGGTGCCGCCGGCCTTGTCGTGGACGTGGATGCGCGCCCAGACCTCGTCGCCCGGCTGCGAGAAGGCGTACTCGTAGCGACTGGTCGAGGCCGAAGAACGGCGAGACGTGCAGGTGCTTGTCGTGGGAGTAGCGGAGCGCCGGGCCGCGCAGCAGCTCGGGCACGCGCTCGCCGAAGGTGTTGCCCGACCTCCGCGACCATGCAGGCGAGCTCCCCGTCGCCGCGCGGTAGCACCAGTAGAAGCGTCACCGGGTTGAAGACGTAGCCGAGCACGCGGAGCTGCGTGAGCATCAGCACCCGCTCGATCGTCGGGTCGCCGGTGAACGCGATCGACCGCCTCCTTCACCGGCGCTGCCGTCGAAGTGGTCGGCGTCGCGGAAGGAGACGAGCGCGCGGCCGGTTGACCCCGACCAGGCGCGAGCCGGCGCTCGAGCTCGGGCAGCTCGTCGAGGTCGAGCAGCCAGTACGAGACCGGGTAGCGGAACACGTTCCGCGCCGGCGTTCGCCGCGAGTGCACGAGCGTCCCGACGTAGAGCGCCGACCTCACCAGCTCACCCCGAGCGCCGCGGCCGCGGCGACTCCCGACGCGAGGCCGTCCTCGTGGAAGCCGTTCCCGAGATGCGCGCCTGCGTACAGCGTGTGGCGCGCGCCCGACAGCCGCCGCAGCTCCTGCTGGGCCCGCAGCGTCCCGACCGTGTAGAGCGGGTGCGTGTACGAGAGCCGCGCGAGCACGTGCTCCTCGGCGACGTCCTGGTTGAGCGTCACGCAGTAGTCGCGCTCGGCCTCGAGCCGCTGCAGCCGGTTCAGGTAGTAGGTCAGCGTCGGCCGCCCGTCGTCTCCCGTCCGGTAGTTCCAGGAGGCCCGCGCCGCCCGCGCCCGCGGCAGGAACGACGAGTCCGTGTGCAGCACGGTCTCGTTCACCGTGTAGGCGAAGCCGCCGAGCGCGCGGCGCTCCTCCTCGCTCGGATCCTCGAGCAGCGCCAGCGCCTCGTCGGCATGCGTCGCGAGCACCACCTTGTCGAACGACTGCGACCGCGCCGTCCGCCGCGCGCAGCTCGACGCCGTCCGGCGAGCGCCGGATCGCTGCGCACCGGCGCTGCCGAGCCGCAGCCGGCCGCCCGAGCCGGTCGGCGATCGCCGACACGTAGACCCGGCTGCCGCCCGTCACCGTCCGCCAGCGGAAGCGCCCGAACCCGAGCATCCCGTGATTGTCGAAGAACCGGATCGCGTACGCGGCCGGGAACTCGAGCGCCCGCCCGGGCGCCGTCGACCACAGCGCCGCCGTCAGCGGCACCAGGAAGTGCGAGCGGAAGCGGCCGCGAGTAGCCGCGCGCGTCGAGGTAGTCGCCGAGCGAGGCCGCCTCGTAGTCGGCCTCGTCGAGCGACTCGCCGCGCCGTCCGCAGCCAGCGCCCGATCTCCCACAGGAGCGAGTGGAAGCGGGGGCTCGCCGCGTTCCGCGCGCTGCGCGAACGGCCGCCGGCCCGAGTACTCGAGCCCGCAGCTCCTCGCAGCTGACCGAGAACGACATCTCCGACGCGTGCGTCTGCACCCCGAGCTCGTCGAAGAGCCGGCAGAGCAGCGGGTAGTTCGGCGTGTTGTGAACGAGGAACCCGGTGTCGAGCGCGATCCCGTCGAAGACGACCGTGTTCGCGTGGCCCGCCCGCGCGCGGCTCCCGCTCGAACAGCTCGACCTCGTGCGCGCGCGAGAGCACGTACGCCGCACCGAGGCCGGCGATTCCGCCGCCGACGATCGCTACCCGCACAACCGACATTCGCCGGCGTGCGAATATTGGTTGCCCGTGATCGACGCACCTGTTCCGCCGTCGGACACCAGCTCCCAGGCGCGCCGCTGGGCACCGTCCGCTCCGCGGACGAGCCGCATCAGCCAGGTCGTCACGCTGATCGCAGTCGTCGTCCCGCCGCTCGGGATCGCTGCGTCGCCGCGGGCCTGCTCTGGAACGTGGCCTTCCACCCCGTCGACCTGGCGATCATGGCGGGAATGTACGTCGTTTGCGCGTTCGGCATCACGGTCGGCTTCCACCGCTACTTCACGCACCGCTCCTTCGAGACGGTTGCGCCCGTCAAGGCGACGCTCGCGATCCTCGGCTGCATGACGATGCAGGGCCCGCTCACGCAGTGGGTGACCGATCACCGCAAGCACCACGCGCTCTCCGACCAGCAGGGCGACCCGCACTCGCCCCACGCCGGCCACGGCGACGGCGTGCTCGCGACCGCGAAGGGCTTCGTCCACGCCCACGTCGGCTGGATGTTCACGAACCTCGGGATGGAGCAGGGACGCATCTACGGGCGCGACCTCTACGAGGACCGGCTCGTCCGCACGATCGACCGCCTCTACCTGCTCTGGGTCGTCGCGACGCTCGGGATCCCGTTCGCCATCGGCTACGCGATCGCCGGCTGGGAGGGCGGCGTCGAGGGCCTGATCTGGGGCGGCCTCGTCCGGATCTTCCTCTACCAGCACGCGACCTTCAGCGTGAACTCGATCTGCCACATGTTCGGCCGCCGCGACTACCGCTCGCGCGACGAGTCGCGGAACAACTGGCTCGTGGCGGTGCTCGTGTTCGGCGAGGGCTGGCACAACAACCACCACGCCTTCCCGGCCTCCGCCCGCCACGGCCTGCACCGCTTCCAGCTCGACCTGTCCTGGTGGCTGATCCGCGGCCTCGAGAAGCTGCGGCTGATCTGGGACGTGCGGCTGCCGAGCGAGGCGCAGATCCGCCGCCGCCGGTTCAGCAGCAGTCAGCTCCGCGCAGCCGCGCCCACTCCGCGGCGCGCGGCAGCGGCACGAGCCTCCCGCCCGGCGCGCGCAGGGCCACGCCGTGCACGCCGCCGCGGATCAGCGTGTAGCTGCCCCCGGCACGCCGAGCGCCTGCGCTCGCTCGAACCCGCGCCGCGAGAGCGCCGGCGAGACGCCGGGCACGCCCGGTAGCCAGCGGTCGAGCGACCCGTGCAGCACGTCGAGGCGCTTCCCGCGCAGCGGCGAGACGTCGAGCCGGTCGGGGATCCACGGCGCCAGCCCGAGCACGCCCGCTCGACGCGCGGATCGCCGGCCGCTGCGATCGCGACGGCGCCGCCCATCGAGAACCCGAGCAGCGTCATCGCTCGGCCCCCGAGGCCTCGATCGCGGCCGCGGCAGTCCTCGATGCAGAGGTCGAGCACGCGCCAGGACTTGATCCGGTAGCGCACCTCGAGGAACCCGAGCTGCGGGCGCTGTGGCCGCGACGCGCCCAACCAGCCACTCCAGGGTCGCGCTCCAGGTCCCGGGCACCTCGTTGCCCTGCCCGCCGTTCACGCAGACGACCATCTGCGCGGCGCCCGGGTTCGTCGGACCGCCCCTCCGCGCCCGACGCGAGCTTCACCGCGTGTCCTCGACCGCCCGCCGCGCCTCCTCCTCGTACCGGTTCGCGGCGTAGCCGGAGCGGAGGTACGAGAGCGGCATCGCGACCGGGTGGTGCTGCATCTGCCAGACGTGGCAGAGCTCGTGGCAGAGGAGGTCCTCGTCCTCCGGGCCGCTCGCGGAGGAAGATCGTGTCCCACGCGGCGTAGCCGTCGAAGCGGCGGAACCAGGGCAGCCGGAAGAGACGTGGGGTGACGAAGACGTGCACGTGCTCGATCCGCACGGGCCGCGGGTAGAGGTCGAGCCGGTCGAGCCGGGCCTTGGCGCGCTCGAGGAGCTCGCGCCAGTGGCTACGGCCACCGGCCGGGGCCGGGCTCGCCGCACGGGATCTCGCTCCAGTCGTCGCGGCGTGGCGGCGAGAAGACCTCGACGACCACCGCGCCCTCGGGGCCGACTGCCACCGAGTGCGGCACGTGGGCGAGGATCCGCCAGGAGCCGCCGGGCCCGATCTCGCCCACCTCGCCGCCGACCGTGAAGGTCGCGGATCCCTGGATCAGGAAGCCGAGCTGCTCGTTCTCGTGGCTGTGCTCGGGCACCGTCGCGTTCGGCGCCAGCTCGATCAGCCCGAGCGTGATCAGCTCGCTGTGCACCGACCGGGCAACGACGCCGGACCAGATCTCCTGCGGCGGGATAGCATCCGCATCGGCGAAGGCGCTCATGCTCTGCCGGCCCGCTCCGGCGCCCGACGAGCCGGCGCCTCCGTCCGCGCGCGAGCGGCTTCGCAAACCGCTGCATCCTTGGAGCCTCCGTCAAGCCTACGGCTCACGGCGCCGAGGCTAGCCGATCGTCCTAGCCGATAGAGGTGCAGGGCGTGTTGCCGATCCTCTTGCTCGAGGCGGCAACGAACGCGGCGACGTCGTAGACCTGCTGGAAGCTGACGTTGCGCAGGACGTACTCGGCCTGGATCCCGCCGACGCCGTTCTCGATCGCGCTCACCGTGCAGCTGAAGGTGATCTCGACATGGTCGAGGTTGTTGCCGAGCGTCCCGCGGGCGCCCGCGGCCTCGAGCGTGTGGCACTTGCCGCAGAACTTGACGTACACGACCTTGCCGTTCGCGACGTTGCCCGGGGTGCCGCTCTTGCCGCCGGCCGCAAGGGCAGGGACGACGCCGATCGCCGCCACGCAGAGCAGAGCCGCCAGGCCCCAGAAGACCTTCGTTCGCATCCCTGACGCTGAATTTAGCCCTTTCGCGGGGGAACGTCCAATAGATTCGTGGTTTCCCGTCATGTCGCTACAAGGCAAACCGCTCGACGTGGAGCGCCCTGCGCGGCACGCCGGCCCTCCGGACGTCACGTTCGATCGCCGCGACCATCGCCGGCGGCCCGCAGAGATACACGTCGCGCTCGCGCAGGTCGGGGACGAGCTCGCGCAGGTGCGCGGCGGCGAGCAGGTCGCGCCCCTCGTCGGAGCGGTGGTCGCCGACGACGTAGCGGACGCCGACGCCGCGGCGCTCTGCGAGTCCGTCGAGCTCTCGCGCGAACACGATGTCTTCCTCGCGCAGCACGCGGTAGATCACCTCGACGTCGCCGTCCATCGTCTCCGCCAGCGCGCGGACGGGCGTGATCCCGATCCCGCCGGCGATCAGCAGTGTCTTGCGCCGCCGCCGCACGGCCTCGGTGAACGCGCCGTAGGGGCCCTCGGCGACGACGCGCGTGCCGACGGGGATCGATCGCACACGCCGCGTGTGGTCGCCTGCCGCCTTGACGCTGATCCTGAGCGAGCGCCCGTCCGGCGCGGCCGAGAGCGAGAACGGGTGCGCGGTCCACCAGAACCCGCCGGTGAGGAAGCGCCAGAGGAAGAACTGCCCCGGCCGCGCCCGCAGCCGCTCGAGCTTCCGGCCGGTCATGCGGATCGAGGTGACGTCCGGCCCCTCGGCGATCACCTCCACCACGCGCAGCCGGTAGCGGAACCCGGACCACACCGGCGTCAGCACGCGGAAGACGAGCAGCCCGAGCGTGCCGAAGAAGAGCACGCGCCAGTAAGTCGTCGCGTCGGGGTGGAAGGCGGGATTGATGTCGCCGCCGGTCGGGATCTGGTGGAACCACGCGAGCGCAATCGCTGCATACGCGGTCAGGTGCACCCAGTACCAGTGCTCGTAGCGCATGTGACGCCGGGCGAGCGTGATCGACGAGACGGACACGAGCACGAACAGCCCCAGGCCGATCGTCGCGGTGACCATGCCGACCTGGATGTTGTTCGCGAGCAGGTACCAGAACTCGTCGAAGAACGGGTTGTGCGCGTCCATCGCGAACCCGAGCACCGCGAGGACGGTGTGCGCGACGACGAGGACCAGCACCAGGTAGCCGTTCCAGCGGTGCCAGACGGTCAGCCGGTCGAAGCCGATCGTGCGCCCGAGCAGCGGCAGGCGCGCGAGCAGCAGCACCTGGACGAGCGCCAGGAATGCGCCCAGGAGGCCCGTGAGCCCCCCGAGCCGGTTCCACATGGCCGCCCAGTAGTTGTGCGCGAACGTGAAGTCGAGGTTGTGGTTCGCGACCCAGAGCCAGACGATCGCGGCCACGTTGCCGAGCACGAACGCCCACACGGCAGCGCCGACGGCCCAGCGCAGGACGGCGTCGCGGCTCGGCCACCCGCGGCGCGGCACGGCAACGGGCGCGGCGGGAAGGATCTCCTCCACGGAGAGGAGTTAGCAGACCCAGCAGCCGAGCGTGGCGGAGATGCGGACGATGGTGTCCTGGGTGCCGACGATCTGCGACACCGTCTTGGTCGTGACCGCGTACGTGCCGCGCTTCGCCAGTTGGACGCCCGTGAGCCCCTTCACGGGGCCGAGCGTCCAGCTCCCCTGCCCGTCGCCGAGCGCCGTCCGCGTGCCCTTGAAGTTCAGCGTCACGGTGCCCTGAGGGCCGGAGGCGACGAAGGTGCCGGACTCGCGCCCGCTGGCTCCGTTGCCCGGCTCGGCAGCGGTCGTCTTGTACACGAGCTTCGTCGCCCCGGCGCACTTGCAGTTCGCGGTGGCGTTGCAGACGATCGTGGTGGAGAGGAGCGCGCCGTTGTGGTCGAGCTTGTTGGTCGCGCTGCACTTGCCGGTCAGCGTCGACTGCACCGTCTTCCCGCCGGCGGCGGCCGTCGCGGAGGCGACGAGCGCAAGAGCAAGTACGGCGCCGGCGAGGGCGTGCTTCATAGGACGAAAGGTACAGCGACCCGGGGCAGAGTCGCTCAGCTGAGCTGTACGGCCGGGAGCGTGAAGGTGATGCGGGCGCCGCCCTCCTCCCGGTTCTCGGCCCAGATCCGGCCGCCGTGCGCCTCGACGAGCCCGCGTGCGATCGCGAGCCCGAGCCCCATGCCCGCCTGCGAGCGGGCGCGGTCGGCGCGCCAGAAGCGCTCGAACATCCTCGTGACCGCCTCCGGCTCGAGGCCGCTGCCCGTGTCCTCCACGGACACGAGCACCTCGCCGTCGCGGCGCGCCACATTGACCGCGACCGAGCCGTCGGAGGGCGTGTGCCGCAGCGCGTTCGTCACCAGGTTGTAGAGCACGCGCTCGATCTTCTCGGGCGCGACCGGCGCCGTGGTCTCGCCCTCGCAGCGCGAAACGAGCTCGACGTTCCGTGCCGCCGCCTCGGGCCGCAGGAGGCGAAGCGCCGAGTCGACGAGGCCCGAGACCGGCAGCTGCTGGAGCTCGAGCGTGAGCGCGCCGGCGTCGATCCGCGCCAGCTCGAACAGGTCGTCGACGAGCACCGAGAGCGTCCGCACCTGGTCGCGCAGGGTCGGCAGGTAGTCGTCGGCCGTCGCGAGACCGTCCTCGATCGCCTCGATCATCGCCTGCATCGAGGCGAGCGGGGTGCGCAGGTCGTGGCTCGCCCAGGCGACGAGCTCGCGCCGCGCGTCGAAGAGCTGCTCGATGCTCGCCGCCATCGCGTTGAACGAGCTCGGCGAGCGCCGCGAGCTCGCGCGCGCCGCCGGTCGGCGCCCGTGCCGAGAGGTCGCCCGCGGCGAGGTGGGCCGACGCGTCGCCGACGCGGCTGATCGACTGCGAGATCCAGCGTGCGAGCAGCAGCCCGGCGACCACGGCGGCCGTGGCCGAGCCGGCCGCCACCGCGAGCACCTTCCGGTCGGCGCCCATGTGGAACATCACCCAGCCCGACGCGAGCACGGCCGCGAGCGGCACGCAGACGGAGACGAGCGCGAGCCCGGCGAGCTGGAGCCGCACGGTCGGCGCGGCCCGCAGCAGGTACGCGACCGCGACCCCAGCCGACGAGGCTGGCGCCGGCGACGGCGAACGCGAGAACGCCGAGGCTCACGGGTCGAGCCGGTAGCCGACGCCCCAGACCGTCTGCAGGTGGGCCGGCCGCGCCGGGTCGGCCTCGAGCTTCTCGCGCAGGCGGCGGACGTGGACGGTCACCGTCCCGGTGTCGAGCGCGGGGGCGTGGCCCCAGACCCTGTCCATGATGTGGCTCCGCGAGAAGACGCGGCGCGGGTTCGAGGCGAGGAACCAGAGCAGGTCGAACTCGCGCGCGGTGAGCGTCACCGGCTCCCCGGCCCGCGTGACCTCGCGCGAGGCGCCGTCGAGGACGACGTCGCCGAACTCGAGCCGCTCCGGCCTCGTCACACCCCCGGTCGCGCGGCGCAGCACCGTCCGCACACGAGCGGCCAGCTCGCGGGGCGAGAACGGCTTGGTCACGTAGTCGTCGGCCCCCAGCTCGAGCCCGACGATCCGGTCGGCCTCCTCGCCCCGCGCGGTGAGCATGATCACCGGCAGGTCGGAGCGGCTCCGGATCCAGCGGCAGAGCTCGAGCCCGTCGGTGCCGGGCAGCATCACGTCGAGCACGACGAGCGTCGGGTCGGCGGTCTCGATCAGCTCGCGCGCGCGGTCGCCGTCGCCGGCCTCGAGCGTCGCGAACCCGTCGCGGCGCAGGTAGCGGACGATCACGTCCCGGACGATCGGCTCGTCGTCGACGACGAGGACGGTCGTCATCTCACTCGGTCCACTTCGAGTGGTGCCTGGCCGCCCATTCCTCGCTCACCGTACCGACCGTGATGCCGCGCAGCGCATGGCGCGTCGCCGGGTGGATCACGGCGAGGTAGAGGTGGCCGATCAGGAGCACCAGCGAGATGTACATCAGGCCGTCGTGGAGGATCACGGTGCTCGCGAAGCGGAACCGCGTGTCGCGCTCACCGAACCAGAGCAGCAGCCCCGTGACCAGGAACAGGACCGTGAACGCCGCCGTGAGTGCGGTGTTCAGCTTCTGTCCCGCGTTGAAGCGACCCTGCGGCGCCGGCTTGCGACCGGTCAACCAGCGGAGGTCGTCGCGGTCGAAGCGGTCGATCTCACGCGCGGTGCGCAGGACGCCGCGCGGGTCGCCGAGCAGGACGATCAGCACGAGGACCGAGACCCACGCGATCCCCGACCAGAAGTGGACGCTCTGCACGAGCGGCCGCCGGCCGACCGCGACCGCCAGGCTCGGCAGGTAGAGGATCAGCCCGGTCGCGAGCAGGAAGAGGAAGAAGACCGCGTTCGCCCAGTGCAGCGTGCGCTCGGTGCGCGTGAAACGCCTCCGGTAACGAGCACTCACGATGCGCCGTACCCGTTCGAGCGGCCGACCCAGGCGTCGCGGTCGTACCCGAGCAGCTCCCAGTAGCCTGCCTCCGGCTGCCCGACGAGGTTGATCCCCTTCAGCCACTTGACGTTCTTGTAGCCGTACATCTCCGGGATCACGAGCCGCACGGGCGCACCGTGCACGCGCGGCAGCGGCTTTCCGTTCATCTCGTAGGCGAGCATCACGTCGTGCAGGCCCGCCTGCTGAAGGGTGAGGTAGTCGGTGTACGGCTCCTCGGCCGAGACGAACTCGAGCGCGTGCGCCTCGGGCTTCGGCCCCGCGAGCCGCAGCACGTCGTTGAGCCGCACCCCGCCCCAGTGGACGTTCTTCACCGTCCAGCCGGTGACGCAGTGGAAGGTCGAGACCTGCTCGACCTTCGGCAGCGCCTTCAGCTCCTGGTAGGTGATCGCCGTCTGCCTGCGCGACCTGCCCGCCCAGCTCGAGCCGCCAGGTCTGCGGATCGAAGTGCGGCATCGACCCCGACACGGTGTAGATCCGCCAGCCTCCCGAGGGAATGAGCGGGATGGCGCTCTCGACCGGCGAGAGCGCCGCCGACAGCTTGCTCCACCCGGCTTTCCCCCAGTAGAGCGCAGAGACGCCGCCGAGCACCGTGCCCAGGAAGACCGCGCGGCCGACTCTGCGCTCCGTCATCCCTACATCCCCGACATGTGGGCCATGCCCGCGAACATCGTCCCGCGCAACTCGCCCATGTGCGCCTTCGTGTCGACCCAGACGCGGTAGGAGCCGGGCTTCGCCTCGATCATCTCGAGCGCCTTCATCGCAACGGCGGCGCAGCTCTTCGGCCTTGTAGCTCGAGCCCAGCTTCGCGACGAGCATCCCGGCGCTGTCGCGGATCGACGCGCTGGTGACGCCGTCCGTCATCACGTCGAACGTCCAGCAGAGCTGCCCCTTCGAGGCGTTCGACTGGAAGTTGACGACGCCGTGCTCGCCCATCCCCGCGAGCTTGGCGGCCAGAACCGGGTGCATCGTGGCCGCACCGGCGACCCCGGCGCCGAGCACCCCCGCCGCCACGACGCCTGCCAAACCGAATCTCAGGATCTGCATCTTCGTTACCTCCTTCGTCGGGACTCCCTCCGGAGGTTCACGCCCTCTCCTTGCAGTGTTGTTGCAACGTGCTTACGGGAAGCTTAAAGTTCGCCGAGTGGCAAGCGTGGAGTTCCGGATCCTGGGACCTCTCGAGGTTGTCGAGGACGGCCGGACGCTCGACCTCGGCGGGCAGAAGCAGCGGACGCTCCTGGCTGCGCTCCTGCTCGACGCCAACCACGTCGTGTCCTCGGACAGCCTCGTCGAGGCGCTCTGGGACGAGGAGCCGCCCGACACCGCGCTCAAGGCGCTGCAGGTGTACGTCTCGCAGCTCCGGAAGGTGATCGGCAGGAGCCGTCTCGAGACGGCACCGCCCGGTTACCGCCTCCGCGTCGGCGACGGTGAGCTCGACCTCGCCCGGTTCGTCCGGCTCGCGGAGGCGGGAAAGCCGTCGGAGGCGCTCGCGCTCTGGCGGGGGGCGCCGCTGGCGGACTTCACCTACCAGCGCTTCGCGGCCGGCGAGATCGGGCGGCTGTCCGAGCTGCGGCTCGCGTGCCTCGAGGCCCGGATCGACGAGGATCTCGCGCTCGGCCGCCATGCCGAGCTGGTCGGTGAGCTCGAGCTGCTCGTTCGCGAGCACCCGCTCCACGAGCCGCTGCGCGTGCAGCTGATCCTCGCGCTCTACCGCTGCGGCCGTCAGGCCGAGGCGCTGGAGGAGTACCGCGCCGCGCGCGAGCTGCTCGTCGACGAGCTCGGGATCGAGCCGGGAAGGAGGCTCCGCGACCTCCAGCAGGCCATCCTGACCCAGGATCCGGCGCTCGACGCTCCCGTCGCGGAACCGGAGGACACCGGAGCCGGAGCCTGCGGCCGAGCACCCCGTCCGTGCGGGGCGGAAGACGGTGACCGTCGTCGTGGCGGGAGTCGACCTCTCGTCGGCGTCAGGGGCCGCACTCGATCCCGAGACCGTGCTGCGGCTCGGAGACCGCTGGTGCGGCGAGGTGCAGTCGGCGGTCGAGCGTCACGGCGGGAGGGTCGAGCTCGTCGCGCCGGAGGCTCTCACGGCCGTGTTCGGGCTGCCGAAACTGCACGAGGACGACGCGCTCCGTGCGCTGCGCGCGGCCGCCGACGTGCGGGAAGCCCTTGAGCGCCTCGCCGCCGAGCTCTCGGCGCAGGCCGTCGGGCTCACGTTCCGGATCGGCATCGGGACGGGAGAGGTCGTGACCGGTGAGGCCCGGGCCGCGGGTGAGCCGCTGGCGCGCGCAGCCCGGCTGCAAGCGGGAGCTGAGGCGGGCGAGATCGTCGTCGACGAAGCGACGCGGAGACGCACGCGAGGCCGCCGGGCGCGCCGGTTCGTCTCGCCCATGGTCGGCCGCGAGCGTGAACGGGCCCGGCTGCTCGAGGCGTTCCAGCGTGCGCTGGCCGACCGCTCGTGCGAGCTGGTCACGATCCTCGGCGCCGCCGGCGTCGGCAAGTCGCGGCTCGTACAGGAGTTCGTGGACGGACTCGAGGGCCGGGCGCTCGTCGCGTCGGGGCGCTGCCTGCCCTACGGAGAGGGCATCACGTTCTGGCCGCTCTTCGAGGCGGTCAAGGACGTGGCCGGGCTGGACGACAGCGAGCCGGCCGAGGCCGGACGGGCGCGGATCGCTCGGCTGCTCGAGGGTGAGCCGGACGGTGACCTCGTCGCGCGGGCCGTCGCCGGGGCGGTCGGGCTCGGAGCGCCCCCGGCCGGGAGCGGCGAGCTCTTCGCCGCCGTCCTCGCGTTCGTCGAGGCCGTTGCGCGCCGGCAGCCGCTCGTCCTGGTCTTCGACGACATCCACTGGGGCGAGCCGACGTTCCTCGACCTCGTCGACCATCTGGCGGGGCTTGCGCGCGACGTCCCGCTGCTCGTCGTCTGCGTCGCCAGGCCCGAGCTCCTCGAGGTGCGGCCGGGGTGGGGCGGTGGCAAGCTGAACGCCGTCTCGGCGCTGCTCGAGCCGCTCACGCCGGGCGAGTGCGGCCGGCTGATCGAGAACCTCGTCGGTGCATCGGGGCTCGCGGCGGAGGTCACGGCGCGGATCGCCGAGGCGGCCGAGGGCAACCCCCTGTTCGTCGAGGAGATGCTGTCGATGCTGGTCGACGAGGGGGTGCTCGTGGAGGACGACCGCAGCTGGACCGCGGTCGGCGACCTGTCGGAGGTGCCGGTGCCGCCGTCGATCCAGGCGCTGCTCGCAGCGCGGCTCGAGCGGCTGAGCGAGGACGAGCGGTCGCTGCTCGAGCGTGCGTCAGTGGCGGGGAAGGTCTTCCAGATCGCGGCCGTCGAGGAGCTCGGCGCCAACGTGGGGCCGGCGCTCGAGTCGCTCGTGCGCAAGGACCTGATCCGGCCCGAGCGGTCGGGGGCCGCCCAGCACACCTACCGCTTCCGCCACCTGCTGATCCGCGACTCCGCCTACGACGGAATCCCCAAGGAGACGCGTGCCGGCCTCCACGAGCGCTTCGCGCGCTGGCTCGAGGCGAGCGCTGCGGGCCGGGCGATCGAGGTCGAGGAGGTCGTCGGCTATCACCTCGAGCAGGCCTACCGCTACCTCTCGCTGCTCGGGCCGCTCGACAGCCGCGCCGAAGCGCTCGGCCGGGAGGCGGCGGAGCGTCTCGGCGTCGCCGGCCGCCGCGCATTCGCGAGCGGCGACGCCCACGCCGGGCTCAATCTCGTCTCGCGGGCCGCCGACCTCCTTCCGTCGACCGACCCGCTGCTGCTCGAGCTCGTCCCGAACGTCCGCGTCGTCCAGGGTGCGCGCACGGGGCTCGGTTGGGCAGACCGGGTGCTCACCGAGGCGGTCGAGGCGGCCGCGACCACCGGCGACCGCCGGCTCGCGGCTCACGCGCTCGTCCAGCGCGGCCTGCTCCGCCTCTTCACGGAGTCAGACGTGGCGCCGGACGACCTGATCGCCACTGCGGAGCGGGCGATCCCGGTACTCGAGTCCGCCGGCGACGAGCTCGGCCTGTCGCGGGCGTGGCGGCTCGTCGCGCAGGCCCACTACCTGGCGCGCCGTGCCGCGCGCTCGGTCGAGGCATCGGAGCGGGCCTTCGACCACGCACGCCGTGTCGACGACCGGTTCGAGCTGCTCGAGGTCGGCGAGTGGCTGACGGTCGGTCTGTTCGGCGGGCCGATCCCCGCTGCCGACGCGATACCGCGGCTCGACCGGATGGCCGCCGAGACGTCGCATCTTTCCGTCCGGACGTGTGCGCTCGGCGTCCTTGGCGCCATGGCCGCGATGCAGGGGAGGTACGGCGACGCCGACGCGTTCCTCGCGCGCGGCCGAGTGGCGATGGAGCAGTCCGGCGAGAAGATCTGGTTCCTCTCGCTCACCCGCGCCTATGTCGACGTCTGGCGCGGCGACCTGCCGGCTGCGGAGGAGATTCTCCGCGACTCGTACGAGGCGCTCGTGGGTACCGGCGGCGGAGCGCACTTCAGCACGATTGCAGGTGTGCTCGCCGACGTGCTTCAGGCCGCAGCGGCGCTACGAGGAGGCGGAGCGGCTGACGCACGAGTGCGAGGCGGCGACGCGGCGGAACGACGTCTTCTCGCAGACGCTCTGGCGCTCCGTGCGGGCCAAGGCGCTCGCGCGCCTGGGAGAGTCCGGGCTTGCGGTGGAGCTCGCGCGCGAGGCGGTGGCGCAAACCTCGGGCAGCGACTTTCTCTTCCCGCTGGCCGAGGCGACGGCCGACCTGGCGGAGGTGCTCTCCGTCGCGGGACGCGAGCAGGAGGCCCGCGAGGCGGTCGAGGAAGCCGTCCGGCTCCACGAGCTGAAGGGAAACAGCGAGGGCGCGGCCCGTGTCCGCGCCCTCGCCGACAGCGGCTTCACCGCGGGAGGTTGAACGGCGCGACGTCCCTCGGCTCGTCGAGCATCACGAACCGCGAGACGTAGAACGGCGGCGTGTCTCTCGGCTCGTCGATCATCACGAACTGCGCGGCGGCATGGCGGGCCTTCGCGGACTGCGGTGTCGCGTGCTCGATCGAGCGGCTCGGGTGGCTCGCGGCCGCGATCCGGTCCGCTGCGCGCTGGAGCGCGGGCGCGTCCGTCCGGGCGGCGAGTGCGGCTCCCACGGTCGAGCCGGTCAGTGCGAGCACAAGCGTGACGGTGGTGGCGAAGCGGGTCATGGTCTCCTCCTTCTCGGCCGACCGCCGGGTGCGGTCGTGTCGAGGGGGAGTTCAGCCCCGGGCGCCAAAGCGCCGGTAAGACGCCGCTTAGGATCCGGCTAAATCGACCGTGTAGCTCGCCGTGTTGTCGCCCGGCCGCGCGTCGGGCGCCGCCGAGCTCGCGACCGCGGTCATCGTCAGCGGCCCCGGCTTCGTCACCTGCACCG
The DNA here is from genome assembly GCA_963792135.1 of uncultured Actinomycetes bacterium. GTDB lineage: Bacteria > Actinomycetota > Thermoleophilia > Gaiellales > Gaiellaceae > PALSA-600. Next base: position 135,573 of record CAWBVD010000001.1, read on the forward strand.
AGTAACGGATCAGGGTCGAGGAGCCGCCGGCGAGGAAGTCGAGGTCGCAGGTGATCGTCGAGGTGCCGGTGCAGCCCGAGCCGCGCTCGTAGAACGGCGGCCCGACAAGGCGCATCCCGTCCGGGAGGTGCACGGTGAGCACGAGCGAGCTCGCGGTCTGGTCGCCGGTGTTCGTCACGCCGGCGAGGAAGTCGATCGTCCCGCCGACGCCCGGGTTGGGCGAGTTCTGCTGGAACGCGGTCACGAGGTCGACGTAGCCGGCCGCGCCGCCGAGCGACGGCGCCGCAGGCGCCTCCGACAGCGCGCCGCCGAGGTCGGTCGCGTAGCTGACGACGTAGAGCCCGGCCGCCGCGGCCAGGACGAGGTGCAGCCGTCGGCTGCGTGACCGGAGCCAGCTCCAGGCCGCGACCGAGAACACCGCCCAGCAGGGGGTCGTGAAGAGCAGGTAGCTCGACTTGATCGGGTCGCCGTAGCGCTGCGGGAAGCGGATCAGCATCACCACGAAGCCGGCGAACGAGACGACCGCGAGCAGCGCGAGGATCGCGAGGCCGGCGTTCGCGTCCCGGCGCCGGACGACCCTGACCGCGGCCGGCAGCGCGAGCGCGAAGAGGCCCGTCAGCGCGAGCAGGTCGCCGACGAGCCCGAGGACGCTCTGGGTGGAGCCCGTGACCCGCTCGAGCCGGGTCGGGGAGCCCCAGCCGCCGTGCAGGTAGCCGAACCAGTCGCTCCAGAGCTCCGCGTGCAGCTTCGGCAGCAGGTCGTCGGCGAAGTCGGGGCGGTAGGGGTGCACGATCACCGTCCGCAGCGGGAACGGAGACGTAGAACGAGGCCGGCTGCCGCGGCAGCATCAGCGAGGAGCGCGGCTCGAGGTTCGACTGGAGCGGGTTGCCCCAGCGGTTTGCCGCGTAGCCCCACCAGGGCCCGGCCAGAAGGACCACGACGACCAGCGCGCGCAGGAGGAAGCCGGCGGCGCGCCGGCGGCCGAGCCAGAGCGACGCCGCGGCCAGGCAGCCCATCACCAGCACCGCGGGCTGCCGTGTCAGCGCCGCCGCGCCCAGCGCCGCGCCGAGCCACCACCCGAGCCGGGCCGGGAAGCCGCGGCGCTGCGCGCGCAGCACGACGAGCGTCGCCAGCGCGCACAGGAGCGCGAACGGCATCTCCGGGTGGAAGAGGATGCTCATCCGGTAGACGACGGGGTAAGCGGCCGCGAACGCGCCGGCCGCGAGCCAGCGGCGTCGGTTCTCCGGCCAGACCTCGCGCGCGATCAGCGCCGTCGTGGCGATCAGCCCGGCGCCGCAGGCGAGGGAGATCAGCTGCCCCGCGCTCCACTGCTCCGACCGCCCGAGCGAGAGCCCCTCGTCGAGCGCCCAGAGGGCCGCGAGCACGAGCGCCGCGATGCCCAGGCGGCGCCGCCTGGTGCCGAGCAGCACCGCCCCCGCGACCGCCAGCGCGAGCCAGAGCGCCCGCGTCGCCGCGTTCCACGGGAGCTCGACCCGGGCCGACGGCGCCCAGCGCACGAAGTGCTCGGATCCGATCGCGACCACGTGGAAGAGCGGCGGGGTCGCGTACTCGTAGTTCTGACTCTTGCCGGGGATCGCGTGGTGGTCCGCCAGGTACTGCGCGTAGGCGACGTGCTCGCCCGCGTCGTCGCCTCCCTGCCGGCCGACCGTGGTGATTCCCTGCCAGCCGACGAGCACGAAGACGCAGAGGGCAACGAGGAGCGCCGGCCGCACCGCCGCGGATTCTCGCGCAACTCCTACGTGTACGGCGGCGGTCCCGCCTCACTCGTACCAGGTGACGACCGCGAGCATCACGTAGAGCGCGACCAGCGCCACGCCCTCGAAGAGCGTCGCCTCGCCGTCGCTCGTGATGAACCACAGCGCCAGGGCGGTCAAGAGCAGTGCGCCGATGAACACCGGGTCGAGCTTGAAGGTGAGACGGGTGTCGAAGAAGAGCGACGTGAGGACGAGCGCGGGGAAGAGGAACGCGGCGATCTGCGCGACCGAGTTCTTGACGACCGAGATCGCGAGGTCGGACTGACCCTTGAGCGCGAGCACGATGCCCGTGGTGTTCTCGACCGCGTTGCCGGCGATTGCCACGATCACCAGCCCGGCGAAGGCCTTCGGTATCCCGAGCTTGTCCATCGACGGCGTCAGCGCCGTGATGAACCAGTCGGAGACGAACGCCGCCCCGACACCGGCGATCCCGAGCAGCACGAGGGCGGAAGTCATCGAGAGCGCCGCTGACCGGTGCTCGCGCGCCGGCTCCTTCGGGACGTCGTTGCGGAGGTAGTCGACGATCCACACGCCGTAGGTCACGAGCAGCGCGATCGCGCCCGCGATCGAGATCACCTCGACGTGGTGCGACGCGGGATCGTTGCTCGCCGCCGAGATCCCGAGGAGGACGATCAGGAAGCTCGCGAGCATCATCAGGATCGCGTTGTCCTTGGGCAGGCGTGCGGAGAAGCGCATCACGCCGTCGGCGGAGGCACGCCAGCCTGCCGCGATCACGAGGCCGAGCACGAGAAGCGCGTTCGCGAAGATCGACCCGACGATCGATGCCTGCGCCACGACGAGCTCGCCGGCCGAGAGCGCGAACACCACGACGAAGAACTCCGGCAGGTTCCCGAGCGTCGACTGGAGCACGCCCGTGACGCCCGGACCGAAGCGCTCGCCGACCTGCTCGGTCGCGAAGGAGACGACCCACGCGAGGCCCGCAAGCGCGATCGTCGAAAGGACGAACGTCAGCAGCGAGGCGGCATGGCCGTAATGGGCGAGCGCAGCCGCAGCGGTCGCGACGGCCGTCGCGCCGATGAAGATCCAGGTCGTTCTAGACAGTGACCGTCGCCTGGCCGGGCTGGGTGACGGTGATCACGCCGCCCCACGCGCACTGACACGTCGAGGTGTTGTCGAGCGCCGGCACGCCGCCGATCTTGACCTTCGGCGACCCGGGCGCCCACGGACTCGCGATCACCGGTATGCAGGGCTGCGGCGTCAGCACACCGAGTGCGGCGGAGGTCGCCGCCGCGACCTGCGGGTTCGTCGGCGTGACGCACATCAGGAACGGGGGCACGTTCGCCGGGGTGATGTCGGTGACGACGCCTGCGGGCGAGGGGCCCTTCACCAACGGGTTCGTCGCGTTGAACGTCGACGGCCCCGTGCCGAACGAGCACATCAGAGAGGCGCCACTGCAGACGAGCTGCCCCATGGCGGCGAAGCTTACCCCTCGGCGAGTGACCACCATCGCGCTGTTCCATCCGGAATAGCTTGGTAGCGTGGCGAGGCCCATGGCGGCCTCGTCGCACGCGGCTTCCGCTCATGCACCCCGCCGGCGCGAGGACGTCAAGATCGCGGTGGTCATGCCCGGCTACAACGCCGGGCGGACGCTCGAGCGGACGGTCTCGGCGGTCCCGCCGGAGTGGGCCGACGACCTGCTGCTGGTGGACGACTCGTCCACCGACGACACCGTCGACGTCGCCCGGCGCCTGCCGATTCGCGTCGTGTGGCACCCGCACAACGTCGGCTACGGCGGCAATCAGAAGACCTGCTACCTGGACGCGCTCCAGAACGACGCGGACATCGTCGTCATGCTCCACCCGGACGGTCAGTACGAGCCGACGCTCATCCCGGCCCTCGTCGACCCGATCCTGCGCGGCGAGGCCGACCTCGTCCTCGGCTCGCGCCTCGCAGAGCCCGGCATGGCGCGCGCGGGCGGGATGCCGCTCTACAAGTACGTCGCAAACCGTTGCCTGACGATCGTCGAGAACGCGGTCATGGGGACGCACCTGAGCGAGCTGCACACGGGCTACCGCGCGTACTCGCGCGAGCTCCTGCTCACCGTCCCCTTCTTGCGCAACTCGCTCGACTTCGCGTTCGACTCGGAGATGCTGATGCAGGCGGCCTACTTCGGCTTCCGGATCGCCGAGGTGCCCGCGCGCTCGATCTACTTCGACGACGCGTCGTCGATCACGTTCTGGCCGTCGGTCGTCTACGGGCTGAAGACGCTCGGAATCTCGGGCCGGCTGGTGCTCCACCGGCTCCACGTGAAGCGCTCGCTGCTCTTCACCCGCTAGGACGGCGGGACAAAGACCACGAACGGCCCGACCGTCACCCGGCGGTAGCCGTGCCTGTCGAGGGCCTGGACGATCGGCACCGAGTTCACCGTCTTGCGGAAGAAGACGAAGCCATGGTCGGGATCGTCCCGCACCTTCGCCTCGTACTCGGGCGCGCGCACGACAGGGTCGTCCGGCAGGACGGCGCGCCCGTTCGGGAAGGTCACGTCGTCGAACTTGTTCTCGACCGCCAGGATCCGTTCCCTGGAGTCGAAGTCGATCACGTACGCGGCCCAGAGGTCGGCGTAGACGCGGTCGAGCTTCAGCCGGTCGAGGGTCGCCAGAAGCGGCGCGATGTTCCTCGGCGCGTGCGGCTGCGGGTCGTGGACGAGCGACATCTTGTGCAGCGTCACGACGGTCGAGACGCAGCCGACGGCGACGATCGCCGCGGTCCGCAGGTGGCTCGTCGCGAGCTGCGCGACGAGGAGCACGAGTACGGGGGCGAGCACGAAGACGTAGCGCGGCGCGCTCGCGTCGAACGTCTTGTCCGCCACCGCATAGATGAACGGGAAGATCGCGGCGGTCACGTAGAGGATCGAGACGAGCCGGCGGCGCGTCCTCCACGCGCCGACTGCGAAGAGGCCGATCAGGGTGGCGTAGACCAGGTCGAGAAGCGGCACGGGCAGCGCGGCCGCCTGCGAGCCGGAGATGCGGAGCCCGAGCAGCATCGGCAGGACGGGCGAGACGAACAGGCGCAGGCGCTGCCCGTACGAGACGTGCGCACCCGACTTCAGGTGCAGCGACCCCCAGTCGTGCCCGACGTTCCAGACGAGCCACGGGAGCGCGCCGAGGACGAAGAGCCCGATCGCCAGCGGCAGCCAGCGCAGGCAGCGGGGCTGCTTCCAGATCGTCCAGGCGATGACCGGCACGGCGATCGGGACGATCTGCGACGTCTCCCAGAACGCGAGCCCGGCGACGAGCCCGAAGAGGCCGACGCGGAGCGCATCGGGCCGTTCGACGATCCGGAGCGCGAGCAGGATCAGCAGCGCGCAGTAGACGAGGTCCATCGCGTAGAAGCTCGTCTCGTGCTCGAGCTCGAAGAGCACGAACCCCGGCCAGATCCACATCAGCACCACGGCCGCGAGCGCCCGGCTCCGCCCGAGCAGGCGTAGGCCGATTCGCCAGACCAGGAACATGCTGAGGACGAAGAGCATCAGCGGCGCCAGGCGAAGCGCGAAGTAGCTGCTGCCGGCGATCGCGAAGCCCGGCACAGCGAACAGGATCTCCTGCGGCCCGCCGTAGGCCTCGCCCCAGATGAACGTCGTGATCTGGCCGTGCAGGACGTGCCGCGCCATCAGCCCCATCACCGCCTCGTCCGAGTTCGGGATGCCGAGCACGGAGCGGTAGGCGTAGACGCGGAACGCGACGCCGAGCCCGAAGACGATTGCGAGCCCGCCGGCCAACCAGAGCGTCGAGGCTCTTGCGAAGCTCCGGCTCGAGCTCGACGCAGAAGCGTGGCTCGTCAATTCAGGGCGAGTGTACGTACGCCTGGAGCTCCTCGCCGTGCTCACGGAGCCAGGCGGCCTGCCCGCGCCAGCCGGGGCGGTGCTCGTCGAGAAGCGCCCAGAAGGCGCGGCTGTGGTTGTGCTCGCGCAGGTGGAGCAGCTCGTGGACGACGACGTACTCGAGCACCTCGGGCGGCGCGAGTGCCAGGCGCCAGCTGAAGGAGAGCGTCCCCCGCGTCGAGCAGGAGCCCCAGCGGGTGCGCTGGTCGCGAACGGCGATGCGCTCGCACTCGACGCCGAGGCGTCCGCCTCGCGGGCGGCCGCCGCCTCGACGAGGCGCCGTGCCTCGCGCCGGTACCAGCGGTCGATCGCCCCGGTGGGGTCGGAGCCGCTGACCACCAGGACGCCTCCTCGCCGGACCGCCGCCGACCGACCCTGCTCACGCCTGATCGCGAGCCGCTCTCCCGCGAGCCACACCGTCCCGGGCTGCGCCAGCCCGAGCGAGTGCGGGGCCGCGCGCTCGCGCTCCTCGTCGAGCCGCCGCGCGATCCAGCCGGCGCTCTGGTCGAGGAACCGCCGCAGCGCCCGCTCGCCGGTACCGCGCGGCACCGTGACCTGCAGCGGGCGGCCGGGGCGGTGGACGAGCCGCAGCCGCCTGCTGTGTCGCGACACGCGCAGCTCTGCACGGACGCGCTCGCCCGCCACGACCAGCTCCAGCGGCCTCACCATGCGCCGAACGTAGCCCGCCGGTCGGCGGTCAGCGCGGCGCGGTCAGCCGCGCCCAGAGCGCAGGGGTGAGCCCGTAGCTGCGCTTGAACTGACGCGTCAAGTGGCTTTGGTCGGCGAATCCCGCTTCGGCCGCGGCGCGCGCGAGCGGGCGGCCGCTCTCGACGGCCGTCCGCGCGAGCGCGAGGCGGCGGAGCATCCGGTAGCGGTCGGGCGTCGTGCCGAGCGCCCGCCGAAAGTGGCGCGTGAGCGTGAAGCGGTCGGTGCCGGTGATCTCCTCGAGTCTGCCGGCGTGCGTTTGCTCGGCTGCGTGCGCGGCGAGGTACTCGCGCGCAAGCTCCACCGAGCGGATGTCGAGGGACCGCTCCCGGGGAAGCCCCTCGGCGCGCTCGACGAGGAGGTCGGCGACCGTCGTGGCGATTCCGGCCGCGCCGAGCTCGTCGATCGGCTCGTCGACGTCGGCAAGCAGCGACGCAAGCTCGGGCGCCGGTCGCTGCACGGGATCGGCGACGAAGGGGAGCGCGCGTCCGTCGAGCGCGGCGGAGACCAGCTCGGGCGCGATGTAGAGGATCCGGTATCCGAGTCCGGCGTCCGTCCCGGCCGCGCCGTCGTGCGTCTCGTCAGGATGGAGGACGTGGAGCTGGCCCGGCAGGCTGATCCGGCGCTCGCCGCGGTAGTGAAAGCTCTGGACGCCCGAGGTCGTGATGCCAACTCCGTAGGTGTCGTGGCGATGCGGTTCGAAGCGCACGCCTGCGAGAAACACCTCGGCCCGCTCGATTCCCAGGGCCGAGGGCCCGAACCTGATGCAGGATCGTTCAAGACGGTCGGGATCGACGCCTCGTAGCGTCTCCGGCATGCCTCGACGGTACCGATGATCGGGCAGGCGCTCCGGCTGATCGCGACCTCGCTCGCGATCATGGGCACCCCGGGCCCGGCGACGATCAGCCTCGTCGCCGCCGGCTCCGCCCACGGCGTCCGCCGTTCGCTGCCCTACCTCGCCGGCATCGTGGCCGGCACCGCGATCGTGCTGGTGGCGGTCGCGGGCGGCATCACGGCGGCGCTCCTGGCCGTGCCGGGGCTGCGGCCCGCGCTACTTGCCGTCTCGGCCGTGTACATCCTCTGGCTCGCCTGGCACGTCGCCACGGCGCCACCGCTCCACGGCGGAGGCGACGGCGCGCCGCCGCCGTCGCTCGCCGGCGGCGCGCTGCTCGGCGTCGCCAATCCCAAGGCGTGGGTGGCGATCGCGGCCGTCTTCGCGAGCGCCCGCCTGGCGGGCGGCGCGGCCGCCGACGCTGCGTCGAAAATCGCCGTGCTGAGCGTGATGATCGTGCTCATCAACGCCACCTGGCTGGTCGCCGGCGCGTCGCTCACGCCGCTCCTCCGCGACCCTCGCCGCTCGCGGATCGTCAACGTCTCATTGGCGGCACTTCTCGTCGCAGCAACCGCCGTCGCGCTCGCCGAGTAGTCAGGCGGGCCCGGGGATGCGCCGCTCGAAGTCACGCGCAGCTGTGAAGCGTGACCTGGGTTCCGTTCCCGCTCACAGTGCACGTGTCACCCGATGCCGCCTGCGGCCGGGCAACGGCCGGCGCCAGAGATTCCCTGGTCGCAGCCGGAGCTAACGTCGGGCGGTGCGGGTCGCCGTCATCGCGGACACTCACCTGCCGCGCGGCAGCCGTCGGCTGCCCGACGCGTGTGCCGCCGAGCTTCGGCGTGCGGACGCCATCCTGCACGCCGGCGATCTCACCGGCGTCTCGTTCCTCGAGGAGCTTCGCGCGCTCGGACCGCCCGTCCACGCGATTCACGGCAACGCCGACGAGCAGGCCGTACGCGAGCAGCTCCCGGCGGAGCTGACGGTCGAGCTCTCAGGCCTCCGTGTCGCCCTCGTCCACACCCCGGGACCGCGCAACGGGCGCGAAGCGCGGCTGCGGCGGCGCTTTCCGTCGGCCGATGCCGTCGTCTACGGGCACACGCATGTGCCGCAGGTGGAGCGCGTCGACGGCACCTGGATCCTCAACCCGGGGTCGCCGACCGAGCGCCGGCGCTCGCCCTCACGGGCGATGCTTTGCCTGGAGCTCGATGGCGGGAGGCTTCGTCCGCGGCTTCTCCTTCTGCCGTAGGTAGTGCGCGAGCGCCCGGTCGTCGTACACGACCTCGGTCCCGGCGAGGAAGTCCTGCAGGGCGCGGCGTCGCCGGTCGAAGAGCGCCGGCACGAAGCCGAGGAACGCGATCGCGATCGCGAGCCAGAGCCCGACGAGCCGCACGAACGACCGCAGGAAGCCGGGCGGCCGGCCGCGACGGTCGCAGACCCGCACGCCCATCAGATGCATGCCCGGTGTCCGGCCGACCGTCGACCAGTAGCCGACGAAGTAGACGATCTGCACGAGCGCCCAGCCGGCTGCGGCAATCGTGTCGAGCACCCACCCGTGGTGGAAGCCGCCGGCGAGCGACCCGATCAGCGCGACGCCCGCCGCGCAGATCAGGAACACGATGCTCGCGAGGAGCGCGTCGAGCAGGAGCGCCGCGCCGCGTGTCGCGACGCCCGCGTAGGGAGCCGCCGGCTTCGTGTGCCGCAGGTCGACGCGCTCGTCGATCTGCATCACGGACGCGCGGGTGGACTGCACCATCTCGTCGCCGAGGGTCACGGTCTGGTCGGCGATCGCATTGCGCACGGCCGGGCTCGACATCGTGTCGGTGAGCAGGTGCTCGAACTCCGGGCTCATGAGAACGCGATGGATCGCGTCGGAGGCGAGCGCCCGCTCGATCGCGTCGCCGATCAGCCGCTCGGTGCGCGGGCTCGCGAGCACACGCTCCACGGTGCGCTCGAGCGCCTCGTCGTCGAGCGCCTGCTCGAGCCGCGAGATGTCCCCGGTGGCGAGCATCTCGCGGACGATGCGCTCGATCACGCGATGCTCGACGAGTGAGTGCGCGATCGCTTCCGGGAGCGGCCCGGCGAGCGCGTGGTCGACCGCGGCCTCGGCGACGGGCTCGAGCATGTCGCCGGCGACGGCGCGTGTCGGCCGCAGCACGAGCCGCCCCGCGCCGAGGCTGAGGCGTGTCACCCGGTTGCGGTTGCGGCGCGGACGATTCGGCATGGACGGACCGTAACTCAAACAACCGTCCGTGGAGGTACAGCACCGTCAACGGCACAGCGAGTACTGCGATGGGTCCGCCGGGATCGAGCGAGGAGAGGGTCGTGCGCTCGTGGTGCTAGCGGCGCGCTGCGCGGACGTGGCTGCGCGCCGTGCGGAGCGGCCTGCTGCTCGCTGTGATCTACACCGGCTCCAATTTCCCTCCGTGCGCGCGGCACTTCCCGCGCGACCTCACGGACTGCTCGTGACGCTCGCCCAGAGCCTCGACGAGCTGGCCCGGATCGGCGCTTGCTCGGACGGCGGAGTCACGCGACCCGCCTGGACGCCCGAGCTCTTCGCCGCCTATGACTGGGTCGGCGACCGGATGCGGTCGCTCGGGCTCGAGGTCGAGGTGGACGCCGCCGGCAACCTGATCGGCCGCTGGGAGGTCGGCCGGGGAGCGCCGATCGTCGTCGGCTCGCATCTCGACACCGTCCCCTCGGGCGGCCGACTGGACGGCGCGCTCGGGGTCGTCGGCGGCGTGCATGCAGTCGCCCAGCTTCAGCGCCAGGGCTTCACGCCCGCGCGGCCGCTCTGGGTCGTGGCCTTCATGGACGAGGAGGGGACGCGATTCGGCGCCGCGCTCTTCGGCAGCCGCGCCTTTGCGGGCGAGGACGTGACGCCGCTCGCCTCACGCGTCGATGCCGCCGGCATCACCCTTGCCGAGGCGATGCGGGAGCGCGGCTTCGACATCACGCGGGCCGGCGAGGCTGCGCGCATCCGCGACGTGCACGCCTACCTCGAGCTCCACATCGAGCAGGGTCCCGTCCTGGAGGCCGAGGGAAAGCAGATCGGCATCGTCACCTCGATCGTCGGCCAGCGCCGCTACCGCATCCGGCTCCAGGGCCAGGCGAACCACGCCGGGACGACGCCGATGGCGTTCAGGCGCGATGCCTTCGCCGGCGCGGCCAGGATCGCACTCGAGCTCCGCGACTTCGCCCGCGCGCGCCGCGACGTCACGGTGACTGTCGGCACGGTGAGCATCACCCCCGGCGGCGTCAACGTCGTTCCCGGGGCCGCCGAGTTCACGATCGACGCGCGAGCACCGACACGCCAGGGGGTCGCCGAGCTCGAGCGGCAGGTGGCCGGGGTGACGGCGCGCGTCGCCCGCGAGGAGGGGCTGGAGCTGGAGCTGGAGCCGACGTTCTCGCTCGAGCCGCTCGAGCTCGATCCGGAGCTCGTCGGCGCAGTCGAGCTCGCGGCCGCCGCCGAGGGCGCCGCGTCGCGGCGTCTGCCGAGCGGCGCCGGGCACGACGCGATGGTGATCGGCCGTCACGTCCCCGCCGCCATGATCTTCGTCCCGAGCGCCGGCGGGATCAGCCACTCGCCCGCCGAGCACACCGCGTCGGACGAGCTCGAGCTCGGCGTGCGCGTTCTCGCCGGCGCGCTCGAACGGCTTCTCACTGCCGCGGGCTGAGCCGCCGGTGGGCGCCTGCGTTATGCAGCTCGGATGTGCTCGGTCGGATCGCTTCCTAATCGGGACCACCGACCCGAGAACGATCATGAGTTGCTCGCTCACCGGCTCGCTCACCGCCCATTCGCGTTAACGGGATGTTCACTGTTTTTATCCCTCGGCACGATCTGGATCGGCAGCGTGCGCTCAGGTGGGTTCTTCGGGTCGGAACGAAGCTGAGCTGGTGCGTGGTCCGGGCGGCGTTCGCGGGTTGTCGTGTCCTCGCGGTCCTCGGGGCGGCGCTTGTGAGCGCTCTTGTGTCGGGCGTTGCGCCTGCCTCGTCCAGCTCGCCGCACGGCACCGGGGCCGCGAGCGTCGAATGTCGTGTTCATCGTCAGCGACGACGAGCGCATCGAGGGCAACACGGTGATGAAGAACGTGCAAGAAGCTTCTGGCCCGTCACGGCGTGACGTTCACGAACTTCGACGTGACGACGTCGGAGTGCGGGCCGTCGCGTGCCTCGATCTTGACTAGGTCAGTACTCGCATCACACCGGGGTCACGGGGAACTTCGGCCTGCACGGCTATCCGGCGTTCGACCCGGCCTCGGATCTGGCCGTGTGGCTGCACGACGCCGGGTACCGGACTGCTCTCGTCGGGAAGTACCTGAACGACTACAGCCTCGACGGGCACAATGCGATCCCCCCGGGATAGGACGACTGGCAGGCGATGGACAGCGTGCCGCTCGAGAAGTATTACGACTACACGCTGAACGAGAACGGCCTGTCCGCGCACTTCGGATCACGGCCGCACGACTACTCGACGACTGTCCTCACGTCACGTGCGCTCGACGTTCCTGCGCTCTGCGCGTCGGCCGTTCTTCCTTTACTTCGCGCCGGCGGCGCCACACCTGCCTGGCAATCCCCGCGCCCCAAGGACAGCGGCGCGTTCGTCGGCCCGCCGTACACCTCGCCGTCGGTCAACCAGACAGACATCTCGTCGGAGCCGTGGGCTTCGTGGCATTCGCGCTCGCTCACGCGCGCCGGCGTCGACTACACGGCCTTGGTCCGCCAGGCCAGCTCCAATCGCTGCTGTCGCTCGACCGCTCGGTGAAGCAGATCGCTCGTTGCTCGCTCAGCGGCACGAGCTCGAACGAACGGTGATCTTCTACATGAGCGACAACGGCTTTCTGTGGGGTGAGCACCGCCTCGGGGGAAACTCTGGCCATATCGCGAGTCGACGCATGTGCCGCTCGTCGTTCGCACGCCCTGGACGGCTGCCAACAAGACCACCAATAACCAGCCGATTCTGAACATCGACTTCGCCTCGACGATCGCGCGGCTCGCCGGGATCAAGCCCGGGCTCCCCAGGACGGCGACAGCTTCGCGCCGATGCTCCACGGGAAGAAGATCCCGTGGCGCAGGGAGTACCTGATCGAGTATCTCGGCGCGAACAAGCTCCGCGAACGGTGCCTACCACCCGACGTCGCGATCCAGGACCTCGCGGTACCTCTACGTCAGGTACCGGTACCACGGTTGGCAGGAACTCTACGATCTCCACCATACCCGCGGGAGCTCCGCAACGTTGCTTCAGACCCGGCCTACGCGTCGACGATCGCGATGCTCCGGCGGTCAGCCAGCTATACGCCGCCCGCCCGCACCGGGCCGCCACCGAGCTGTCGCGCAGGAATCAGGCGGGTACCGCCGTGACGACGACGTTGTCGCGGTAGTGGCCGTTCGCGGGGTCGAAGGGCCCGCCGCAGGTGACGAGCACGAGGTGGTTCTGGCCGGTCTGCGACCAGATGGCGGTCGGCAGCTGCGGCTTGGGCATCGTCTGCACCGACACGACGCGGTAGGTCACCGTCGGGCCGTCGGCCGTCGTGACCTGCACGGTCGTCCCCTTCTTCGCGTCCTTGAGCGGGAAGAAGGCGCCGGCCCCCGCGGATGCGCTGTCGACATGGCCGGCGATCACGATCGAGCCCGTCGGATCGCCCGGAGCCGCGCCGTCGAGCCACCAGCCCGTCTTGTGGATGTCGGACGACACGCCGAGGACGCCCTGCTGGACGTCGATCGCCGTCGCCTTGACCGGTGCGTCGATTCCGAGCGAGCTGATGACCACGCGGACGGGGCGTTCGGGCGGTCGACCCGCGCCGACACGAGATGCGTCCCGTCGCCGCGGCCGGTGATGATCGCCGGCGCGCCGAGCGCGGTTTCGGCCGTGTCGCCGCACGCGGTCTCGACCTGCGCGACGTTGTCGCGCCCGACCAGCGTCTCGTGGAACGTGTAGAAGCCCGCCTTGTCGAGCTTCACGGGCGGTGAGCGCAGCTCGCCGTCACCATGGGCGGTCACGACGTCTGGCCGTACGGCTTGCCGGTGCAGCTGATCGCAGCGCGCGTCGCGAACGGGCCGAAGAGCTGAACCTCGATCGCCGCCTCGGACTGGCCGAGCCCGGAGACCGCGATGCGGTCGGAGAGAGCAGCGCCGGGGCGCACGACCTGGTCGGCGACTGCGTCGTCACGGCCGGCCTGCTCGAGGCGAGCGTCGTCTCCGAGGTCTCGGCGCACTTGCCCGGGAAGCCGGCGCTCTCCGGCGTCGCCGGAATCGACTCACGGAAGGTGTAGTAACCGGCGCGCTCACCGTGACCCGCTGCGATTGGTAGGTACCGTCGCCCTTCGCCGCCACGGTCCCCGTCCAGAGCGGCTTGCCGCTGCAGCCGATCGCCGAGCGCGTCTGGAACGGCCCGAACAGCTCGAGCTGGATCGTGAGGTCGAGCTCGCCTGCTCCGCTCACGATGACCGTGTCGATGATCTGCGACCCCGGGCGCGTCACGTCCGCGCTCACCTGAGTCGTGACCTTCGGCTCGGCTTCACGAACGTCGTCTCCGTGTCCTCGCCGCACGCGTTCTGCGTGCCGACCACGAGGTCGGTGCTCGGGATCTGCGCCTGGTAGACGTAGTAGCCCGGGACCGTCGGCGTGAACGTGTCCGTCTTGTAGGAGGCGTTCGCGTCGGCGGTGACCGATCCGCTCCACACCGGGGTGCCGCCGCAGGAGATCGTCGTGCGGCTCGAGAACGGCCCGAAGAGGTTGACGATCGCCGTCACGTTCGTGCCGGCGAGACTGCCCACCTCATCTGGTCGAAGACCGGTGTGCCCGGTGCGACGCGGTCGGAGCTGACGAGCGTCGTCAGGGTCGGCGGCGCCTGGACGAAGAAGCGCTCGGCGCTGTCGTCGCAGCGCGTCCTGACGCCGACGTTGGCGCAGTCGCCCGGGACGCCGAGCTGGAAGACGTACCAGCCCGGGGTTCACCGAGGCGACCGGGGTGGTGTAGGTGCCGGGCCCCGTCGCCGTGAACGTGCCCTCCCAGGCCTTGCGCCGACATGCCGTCTCGGCCTCGGCGAACGGCCCGTGGATCGTGACCGTGACGTCGGCGTGCCAGCCGGCGGTCGCGCCGGTGATCGTCACGCGATCGCGGACGACGTGGCCGACGATCAGCCGGGTCGGCACGGCGGCCGTCGAGACCGCGATGTGGCCCCTGGCCACGCGTGGGGACGGTGCCGGCCACCTCCTGCGAGGTGGGCGCGATCACCCGCTGCGCGTTCCCGGCGGCCGCCTGCGCGGTCGGGCGGTAGACGCGGGCAGCGTCGAGGCACGCCCGGCGGCCTTGACGGCGATCGCGACGTCGTGCCGTCGAGGGGCGGAAGGCGATGTCGCGAGGCCGTCAGCGTCGGTCGTGGCCGACGTCGGCACGCCGGTGGCGCCGGTCGGGGCCAGGGTCAGCGTCACGTCCGGCAGCGCGGCACCTGCGGCGGAGAGGAGCCGGACGGTGGCGTCGGCCGGCGCTCCGATCTTGAGCTTCCCGGCCACCCGCCCGTCGATCCGGTACGGGCCGTGGAAGCGCGCCGACTCGGGGCGACCGTGCCGTAGATCGTCGCCACGGTCGGGTTGATGGCGTGCGGGTCGGCCTCGCCCGGACGGGCGTCGCCCATCAGCGAGTGCACGTACAGCATCACCGCCGCCTGCCGGTTGGGGGTCGTGCTCCGTCCGTATGCCCAGACGGCGTAGGCGATCTTCTGGCGGTTCACGAGCAGCACCGAGCGGCCGGCGCTGTTCTGGAGCCCGGGCCCCTCCTCGGGCTGGTACCGGTAGCTCGGCGACGGGTACCAGTAGCCGAGGTCGATGCAGAAGGCGCGGCCGAGCCCGCTGACGACGTTCTTGTAGTCGCCGAACCAGCGGATCCCGTACCGGTAGGTGTCGTAGAAGCCGATGCCGGTGGTGCCGCACGTGTTCCGGCCCGCCGGCGAGCACCGGTCGTTCGGGTTGGGCGGGTTGCCCGCGACCGCGCGGCCCGGGGCCAGCAGCGCAACAGCGAGCATCAGCGCATCACATGGCCACGGGGAGAACCTTCACCACCGCTGCCCGACTGTACGTGAACCGGCGGTCGTGGCCACCTGAGGGACGGCGGCGCCGTCGTCCTCACGACGCGTAGCGGCGAACGAGGCGCCCGCGGCCAGGGAGACGGTGACCGTCTTCCTGCCCGTGAACGCGAGGCTCGTGATCGCCGTCTCGTGCCCTTTCGACGTACGGACTGCGAGGCCGCGACGTGGGCTGTCGTCGGCGACGACCGCCGTATAGCGGCCTGGCCGGAGCCGTACCGCGGGTCTGCCGTCCGCCGTGACGCGAAGCCCGCCCGAGCGCGGAACGGTCACGTGGAGCGTGCCCCGGAAGGGCAGAGCCGCGGAGCCTACGACACCCGGGACTGTCTGCCCCGTGCCGCCGGCCGTGCCCGGCGTCTGGGTCACGAGCGAGCTGCTCGACCCCGTCGCCGAGGTGCTGAAGACGACATAGCCGCGCGCGGATGCCGAGGTCGTCCCGCCCCCCCCCCCGTAGTCGACGTAGATCGACGGCAACGTGGCGGCGCGCCGCCGGCGCCGGTGGCGGACAAGGCTACGAAAAGCCAACCAACGCCGCCCTCACACAGACAGGATAGGCGCGAGCTTTGGTCAGTCGGGGAGCTGCGGCAGGATGAGCTCGAGCAGCTCGTGGTCGATGGGCACGAAGCCCTCCCGCTGGTAGAAGCTGCGCGCGCGCCAGTTGCGTTCCTCGGCCACGATGCGAAGCGTCCGGGCGCGCTCGCTGATCGCCCAGCCCTCGGCGTGCGCGAGGAGCCGGTGCCCGACGCCGCGCTGCTCGTGTCCCGGCGCCACGAACAGCTGGTCGACGATGACCGCCCGGTCGCCTCGATCATGGCGCAACGCCACGTAGCCCGCCGCCTGGGACTGCTCCGCGCGACGAAGACCAGATCCTCCTCGAGCACCTCGAGCACGCGGTCGTCGCTCCACCCGGCGCGTCGGCGAAGGTCGTCCGGGCGAGGCTGAACAGGAGCCCAGCTCGCCGGCCTGCGGTTCGCCGATCTCTACGGTGGCTTCCATCACACTCCCTCCATTCGATTTACGGGCGAAAGCCCCTATGCGGCTGGCGGTCTCCTCACGAGCGGTCGTCCTGGGCAGTGTCGCTTCAGCGCGTCAGACCCCGTCGGGGCGGTGGATAGACAGGGGGCGCAGTAGGCGGCCGGTCCATCAGTTCCGCCATGTGGATCGGGTAGATGGCCGGCACCGCGCCTACGAGCGGTCGTCCTGGCTCGCGGAGTGCAATCGGCTTCAGCGTTCGTCAGACCCCGTCGGGGCGGTGGATAACGGCCAGTAGGACGGCCGGTGGATCAACCAGTCCCGCCAGGCGTGGCGGGTGGCCTGCTTGGATCACAAAGTCTTTCCCCTTCTCGAGCGGCACCGAGCCTTCGTCGACGACCGCGTAGCTCGCCGTCGACGCGGAAGTGGACGAGGTCGTCGCGGGACGTGTGGAACCCGTGCTCCGTCGATGCCCGGGACCTCGCCGTCGTGCATTCCGATCGGGCAGGCGGGAGCGGCGGCGGCGAGAGACCGCACCCCGCCGCGACCGCGGAATCCGGCGGCGCCGTGCCCTCGCCCGCCGGCCAGTCCTCACCGGCTGATGGCCCGTAGTGCTCGGCTCGTAGTCCCAGACCATCTGGCCGGTCGACGGGGTCCAGCTCGTCGACCGAGACAAAGTAACGACCGGCCCCTCCCTCGTCGGGCTCCGGTCCGACACGTTTCATCGTTTCAGGCCACGACGAAGATCCCGGAGCCGAGGAGCTTGCCGTAGTTCGCCGCCTTCACGGTTCCGTAGCCGGGCCAGACGTACCAGCGGTAGGTGCCCTTGGTCAGCCGGTGTGGATTCGCCGAGTACTTCCATGACGCCGAAGCGCGAGCTTGGTGTCCGACCGGCCAGCCGCTCAGTACCTTGTGGCCGTGGAAGAAGAGCTGAACGTTGTAGTAGTCGGCGCCTCTGACCGTGGCCCAGCGGAGAGCGGGGGATCTTCAGCTTCTGGCCCTGCGCGGGGCTTCGAGCGCCCGGGGAACGCGGTCGCGCTGGCGTTGCCGACGTTCCCGGCCTCGTCGATGGCCGACAGCTGGTAGCGGTAGCGGATGCCGTTCTTCAGCTTCACGTCGGTGAAGGAGGCCTTGTTGCCCTTGTAGACGGTGGCGGTGTGGCCGCGCGAGCCGGCCGAGCGCGTGATCGTGATGCTGGCGACGCCGGGCGACGCGGCCCAGTGCAGCGTTGCGGTGCCGTTGCCGTTCGCGACCTGACGTCGCTGAGCTTTGGTGGGGTCGTCGTACTTGAAGGTCACCGGGGGCGGTGCTCTGGTTGCCTGCTTTGTCGACGCAGCTCGCCGTGAGGGAGGCCGTCGGGCGTCCGGGCGGAGTACGTGACGCTGGGCAGGAATCGATCCCCGCGCCGGTGTCCGTGCCCGTCGCGGTCACCGTGACGGGCTGGTTGTACCAGCCGTTCGCGTCGGGGGGCCGCGCGGGCGCCGTGGTCACGCCGGGCGGCGTCGAGTCGTACTGAAGCGAGGACGAGCTGCTGGCCGAGTTCCCCGGCCTTGTCGGTGCAGGTGCCCTGACGGTCGCCGCCGCCGCGTCGGGGCCGCTGTAGTCGCCGCGTGCAGGAGTCGATGCCCGAGGTCGAGTCGGAGCCGGAGAAGGCGACCGTGACCGCGTGGTTGTACCAGCCGTTCGCGTCCGGCGGCGGGCGGGGCTCGGCGGTCACGGTCGGCGGTGTGGCGTCGTACTTGAGGCGGAGCTCGACGGCGCGCTGATGTTCCCGGCGACGTCGGTGCAGGTGCCGCTGACCGAGGCGCTGCCGCTGTCGGGGCCGCTGTAGGCCGCGGACGTGCACGAGGCGATGCCGGAGGTGGCGTCGCTCCCCGCGAAGGTTACGGTGACCGGGCCGTTGTACCAGCCGTTGCCGTTCGGGGCCCGGTCGGGCGAGCTGGCGGTGACCGCGGGGGCGTCCTTGTCGATCTTGAACTGGAGGTGGAAGGTCACGGTCGAGGTGCCGTCCGTTGCGGAGCAGTCGAGCGAGTCCGAGCTCGATGGAAGGTCTTGACCACCGGGCAGCTCGTGTCGGTGGCGCCCGAGACCTGGATCTGCGCGGTCACGTCGCTGAGGTACCAGCCGCTGTTGCCGGGGGTGCCCGCGCTGAGCGTGTAGCCGATCGACGGGCCGGCGGCGCGCGCCGGCCGGACGGCGACCGCCGCGACGGCGGCGAGGCAGCGAGCATGAGGGCGAGCCTGTTCACGGCCGCGCGACCCTGAATGCCAGCCGGGGAACGTCGCGCTCGCGGCGACGAGCGTGAGCAACGCCAGGGCCGCCAGGGTGACGAGCCGTCGGTCCAGCCCGGCCGTCCTGTCTCCGAGGCGGGGCAGCTCGGACTCGAGCCGCCCTGCGTGCTCCGGCGCCGCCACGTAGGCGAGCTGCCGTGTGCCAACGGCAGCCTGAGCCGGACCGGTGTTGGGGCGTGCACCCTCGGGGTGTGCACCTTCGTGACGTGCACCCTCGGACGGGGTCTCGAGGGGCCGCCGCCTGGCTCGTGGCCGGCGCTCGAACGACCGAGACCGTCGGCTCGGACGCGGGGGGCGGCGAAGGCTGCTGAAGGAACGCTAAAAAAAAAAAAAAAAAAAAAAAAAGGGGGGGTGACCGGAAGGCTGCGCGGCGCCGTTGACGTGCTGCTGGGCACGGTCACCGTCACGGCGGGCGGGGGCGGGGGCCGGGGCGTGGTGATCGCACGCGGGGGTGGAGGCGCGGGCGTGGTGATCTCAGGCGGGGGCGCGGGCGTGGTGATCGCAGGCGGGGGCGGGGGCGCGGGCGTGGCGTCGATTGACGAGCGGGGGCGGGGGCGCGGGCGTGGTGATCGCAGGCGCCGGCGTGCGGCGAGTCGGGCCGGAGCGCGTGGGACACGGCCGTGGCGGGGACCGGGATCCGGGTTGAGCGCGTGCGCGGCCGCGACCGTTCCCGCCAGGCCCACGAGGGCAAGCGCGAGCACGCCACGACGACCCTCCCCGCTGCATCGACAGTTGCTGACCCTGGCTCACCCGGCCCCCAGCCCGTTTCGGGTTTGCACTGTAAACCCTAATCGTCCGCCGTCGGATGTCAACGTGCCCGCCGGCTCCGGTGGGAGCCGCGGGCACGTACTTGCCTACTGCAGCTGATGGGCCAGCTGCGAGCCCTGGTCGGAGTTGTGCACGACGCCCTTTGAGCTTGCGTCGTTCGTCTGCCGGTCGGGCACTCGTTCCCCCGACTCCAGCTCCCCGGACTCCAGACCGCGGTGCCGCCGGCGGTTTCTTCGGCGACTACTGGCCGCGGCGACAGCCCGAAACCGAGCTGCCAGCTCTGGGACGATGGCCCGGCGCCTGGATCGACGGGCCGGACCCGCACCCGCACGGGCTCGAGCCCTTCTGGCTCCGGGTCCCCTTCTGCATGGTGTGGTTGTCGTTCTTGGTGGTCGCCGTCGAGGACACGCGGTTGGCCTGTTGACCTTCCCACCGCCGCCCGCGCTCTTCCGCGGGTGTCGCCAGGCGGAGTTCGACGGGTGGGTGTCGACGGCCTCCGAGAGCGCCGCCCGAGCTGCCCGTTCGTCGCCTTGGCCGAGGACCTGGATGTTGAGGCCCGGGCCGAGAGCTGCTCGCCGTCCTGCGAGGTGGTGTTCTCGTTGGAGCGCCGTCGGCCTTCGAGTTGGCCGAGTTCGACTGGTCGACGGAGCCGTCACTGCCCGGGCTCCAGACGCGGGACCGGGTTGTCGGAGTTGCCGCTCGAGCTGCAGCCGCACTCCGACTTCTTCCCGAAGTCCTGGATCGTCTTGGAGCCGGCCACCGCGGCCTGCCCGTTCTCGGCCTTCTGACCCACGACCTGGATGCCCAGGCCGCCTCCGCACCCGCATCCC
Organism: uncultured Actinomycetes bacterium; assembly: GCA_963792135.1. GTDB lineage: Bacteria > Actinomycetota > Thermoleophilia > Gaiellales > Gaiellaceae > PALSA-600. The sequence goes on from CAWBVD010000001.1 coordinate 155,667, forward strand.
ACCGGACGGGCCGCCGGAGTCCTGGTCGGCGTGCTGCAGCATCTTGTTCTTGTTGGACGCATAGGCCTTCGAGTTGGCCGAGTTCGACTGGTCGACGGAGCCGTCACTGCCCGGGCTCCAGACGCGGACCGGGTTGTCGGAGTTGCCGCTCGAGCTGCAGCCGCACTCCGACTTCTTCCCGAAGTCCTGGATCGTCTTGGAAGCACCTCCGGCCTGCCCAGTTCTCGGCCTTCTGACCCACGACCTGGATGCCCAGGCCGCCTCCGCACCCGCATTTACCGGACAGGGGCGCCGGAGTCTTGGTCGGCGGACTGCGTCGTGCTGTTCTTGTTGTCCGCCGACGGCGGAGTCGAGCTCGCGTCCGACTCTCGACTGCTTGACTTTGTCGTTCGAGCCGCTGCTGCCGGCCCGGACGGGCGAGGCATCGTTCTTGGCGCCCTGCTGGTCCGCGGCCAGAGTGCAAGCGCACCCTGGAGGCTCCCGCTGGACTGCTTGGCGACCTGGATCGCATCGGGCTTGCATCCGCAGCTGCCGGCCGACTGGTCCTGCTCGGACGTCTGCGTGGCCCCGATCATGTTCGTCGGGTCGGCCTTCGAGTTCACCGTGTTCGACTGGTCGACTGTCCCGTCTTCCGGGGCTCAGGGCGCGGACCGAGATGTCCGTGTTGCTCGGGTCACCTGCGAGGCAGAGGATGCAGCTCCCGCGAGCTGCTCGTTCTCGGCCGACTGGTCGGTGCTCTGCACGTCGGGGCCGATCCATCCGAGGGTCGGAGGACTGGCCGCCAGGGGACGACGGGGGCGCCGCGGCGCAGCGGCAGGACCCGTCGGAGGCCGGCGCAGGGGCCGACGACAGCGCCGCGGCGCAGCCGCAGGAGCCCCGGGCTGATCCTGGTCGGAGAGGTCCGTCGTGTTGGTGTTCGTCGAGCCCGCGGTCGAGCCCGTGTGTTCGACTGGGTGACCGCGCCGTTGTGCCGGGGCTGAGCACGCGAACCGGGAGGTTCGTGTTGCTCGCCCCGGTCTGGTTGGCTACGAGAGCGCGGCTGCGGCCTGCGCGTTCGCGGCGGCCTGGGTCGCCGTCTGGATGCCGCCCGCTCCGACTGGCTCTGGCTCGCGTTCTGGTTTGTTGAGTTCGAGTTCGCCGCGGTGGCGGCGGACGACGCGGAGTTGGTCTGCTGAGACCGTTCCGTCGTTGCCCGGGCTGAGCACACGAACGGAGATGTTCGTGTTGCTCGGCGCTATCTGCGTCGCCCCCGAGGCTGCGGTCGCTTGCTGCGCGCTGCCGGCGCTCTGGCCGACCGTCTGCACCCCGGGGATGCTGCGGCCGCCGTCGCTGCGCCGGCCGCGAGGAGCAGCGCCAACGCCCCGAGGATCGGACGCGAAGTGCTTGGTTTCATCACGTCTCCTTTGATGATCTTTCGGTCGCGCCGGCCGCGGGACCGGCGCGAAGGGCACTGGAGGACGGCCCCCCGCCTTATCCCGGGGCGCTCGCGTCGGCCCGCGCGCAGCAGGCGCGGGCGCCGCTCCGGCCCCGACCCGGAGCCATTGGGTCAGACCGGGCGACGTAAAGATGAAGCACCGAGGCAGGCAAGGCGAGCAGCCCGCCGCCTCCGGTCGAGCCGGAGCCGTGACCGGCCGCGCCTGAGCGGCTCAGATTCGAGCTCTGGTCCGGAAGCTGCGGCTAAATGTTGTGGCGGTCCTCCCTCATACAGGCCCCTCGGACGTGAAATGCGACAAATAGACCGCGAGGCGTCAATTCGCTCGGACGATCCCCGCGGACGCGAGCCCGTCCCGAGCGGGCATGCGATCCTCCGATCCCGACGCCCGTCAGCGGCAACGAAAGCGCCGGCGGCGACGGCGACAGCGCCAACGCCTCCGTCGCAACCTTTTCGCCCGGCAACGGCGGTCGAAGAACTCAGGGGGCTCATTCGCCCTGCTGGGCGGCTTTCGAGGCGGATCCACCGGGGAACGCGATTGGTCCCCGCCGCACCGGCGACCCGAGCCTGCAGCACGGCGTGGATTTGCCGGCGCTCCTGACTGAGGCCGGCGTCTCCGGGAGAGCGAGGCGCGGGGCGCCGCCGGCGGGCGGGCCAGGCGGGCCGGCGGGAGAGTCGGGGCGCTCGCCGTCGGTGTCGGGATGCCCCTGTGGCGGGTCCGTCTCCGGAGAACCTGTGCCGGCGGCCGGAGCCGGCGCGTCGTCCAGCTCTATCCCGCCGACAAAACGGCAAATTCAGGGGGCGGGTCGAGCGGCGTCGGCCGAGGCAACTCCGGACGAGAGGCGCGTGGGGAGCCTCCGGAACCAGCGGGAGGCGCGGCAACGCCGGCGGAACAAGGATCGGTCGGCGGGACGCTTGCCGGCGAGACCGTCTGCCAGCGCCCCCTGCAAAGTCGAGGTCGATGGTCGCCGGGCGAGGCACGGCGGGGCGGGGATGGACAGCGCAGTCGACGTGACTCTCTGCGTCAGCGACCCGTCGTCGCCCGGGCTCAGTACGCGCACCGTGATCGAGTAGTTGCACCCGGAGCAGCTGGCCCCGAGGTCGGGCGGCGCCGCCGACCCTGAGCCGCAGCTCCAGTCCCAATTCCAGACCCAGTCGGACGAGGACGCCGCCCCGGCGTTGACCGAGCTCACTCCCAAGGAGTCATCCGAGCAGTTCCAACTCCAGTTCCAGATCCAGTTCGGCGGAGGAGTCGGACTCGGATCAGAAGTATTCGGACTCGGATCAGAAGTATTCTGTACCGGATTAACCGATGGAGAATTGATACTGCCGTTATCGCCACCTTGATACTGCAGGCGCGGCGCGTGGCCGGGTGTCGTGCGGCCGCCGGCGGTGACGGCGCAGCGGGCGGAGCGGTCGAGGCTCCCGGCGGCGGTCGGGATGCGGCCGGCGTGAGGTGTCGCGGCCGGGGGTTGAGGTGTCGCGGCCGGGGGTTGTGGAGCCGGAGTCGACGGAGTCTCGGCTCCCGTGCCCGTGGGGACGGCCGGCGGCGGGCTGCTCGTGGGTCGCCGGCGTCGGCGCGGGGCTGGAGCGAGGCGTGGGTGCCGGCGCCGGCGGGACCGGAGAAGGCGGTGATACCGGTGATATCGGGGTCGATATCGCGTTGGATACTGGCGTTGCGGGTGGAGGCGTTGCGGGTGGAGGCGTTGCGGGTGGAGGCGTTGCGGGTGGAGGCGTTGCGGGTGGAGGCGTTGCGGGTGGAGGCGTTGCGGGTGGAGGCATTGCGGGTGGAGGAGGAGTAGCCGGCAGCTGCGGCTGAGCGTCCGCTGGCCCGCCGTCCGGCTGGACCGGGACGGGATCGGGGACGGAAACGGCGGCCATCGGGTCCAGGGGTGGGCGGGACGGCTGTGGCGAGAGCGGACAGCGCCTGAGGATCGGGGACGGCCGGCGGGGAAGCCCATCGGCCAGTGCCGTCGAGCAGCAGGTGAGGGCAGCAGCACACACAGCGGCGACGGTGGCGGAACGCACACATGCAGTGGACGATCGAGCAGGGTGAACCGACCACAACCGCATCACACCGTTGAGATACCCATCCACTTCTCTCTCGCTATACAGAGGTTCGGAATGAACGCGATTGATTTTTAGTTCGCTTATCCATATGCTGGCGCCCGGGGATGGGAATGCGAATGGGGGACTCGGAAGGGGATGCGGATCAAGGACCGTGACCGGGTGATCGAGAGCTACCTGCCGCTGGTCCACAAGATCGCGCGCCGCTTCGCTGGCCGCGGTGAGCTGCTCGAGGATCTCGTACAGGTCGGTTCGCTCGCGCTGATCGGCGCCGTCGACCGCTGCGACCCCGGACGAGTGGACAAGCTGCCGGGCTACGTTGCGACCTGCGTCGAGGGCGAGATCCGCCGCCACCTCCGCGATCGGTGTGCGGTCATACGGATCCCGAGGCAGGTTCAGCGGGACGCGGCGCTGGCGGCGGCGCTCCGTCGGCCGCTGCCCATCGTGGACGAGCTCCTCGAGGGGCTCTGCGAGTCGCTCGACGACGCGACGCTGGCGCGCGCCATGGTCGCTTCGGCGGCGCAATCGCTCGACCTGCGCGAGCGCCGCCTCGTCGCGCTCCGCTACTACGGCGATCTGAGCCAGGCGGAGATCGGCTGCGCCGTGGGTCTCTCACAGGTGCAGGTATCGCGGCTCCTGCGCGGGGCGATCGACAAGATGCGCGACACGCCTCGACTGAACGCCGCCGCGCGAAGGTAGGCTCTCGGTGGCGTGAGCCTGACTGGGGAGCCGGCGAAGCGCAACGAGGACGACAAGACGCACAGCGGTCGTCTGCTCCTTCGCATGCCGCGAACGCTGCATGGCGAGCTCGCCGCCGCCGCCGAGGAGCGGGGCATCAGCCTCAACCAGCTGATCGTCGGCCTCCTGTCCCACTCGCATCGATGGAACCGAGGCGCAGTTCCGAGGACGCGAAGACGCAGCACCGCCTCGCCGTCGCCTTGACGATCAATCTCGTCGTACTCGTCGCAGCCGGAGCGATCGCGATTGCGTTGCTCGTCGTCGCCTGGCGCGGCGGGTTCTGAGCCTAGGCAGAACGACCGGAAAAATACCGATCCATGAGCTCGGCGATGTGCAGCGCCGTGCGGCCGGGGCCGAGCTGGGCTGATCTGGCTCCGGCGCGAGAACCCGCTCGCCACGATCGCGGTGTCCGGAGCGGCGGCCCGCTACGGCGGGCAGAAGCACGCGCTCCGCGCATGCCTTCGAGATGTCGAAGTGCGCGCGCTCGTAAGCCCCAGGCGCCCGGCGCGTCGACCGTGGCGCCCATCTTCTCGAGCAGGCTCTGCTCGGCCTCGAACGCGCCGGTCGCGTCCCCGGCTCGTACGCTCGCTCGACGGTGAACGGCGCCGTCGGCGCGAGCTCGAACCGGCCGCCCCGCCTCGCGTCGAGCAGCGGCCCGAACACGGACGGCGAGTCGACGTCCGGGAGGCAGAGCCAGTGCGATCGAGCTCGTCTGCGGCGACGAGCGGGGGCCGACGAGGTGCGGCCCTGTTGCCGAATGACGGTGTAGTCGCCGATAGAGTCGGGCGATCCAGCCAGAGCTGATTGCCTCGGTCGAGCGAGCCACGGGTTGCCGCGTATCGGAGGCACGGGCGCCGACGGGCGGGTTCACGCACAACTCGAAGTGGCATGTTCGGCTCGCCGACGAGCGGACGGTCTTCGCCAAGGCAGCGGTCGACGAGCTGACAGCAGCAGGGTGGCTCCGCAGGGAGCATCACGTCTACGCAAACCGAGCGGCTCTGGGCGGCGCATGCGCTCGGATTGCCCCGACCAGACGGCGGCGTCTCGCCGGCTCCCACGATGGACATATCATCGACCCCGGCGATGGGAAGTGAGACGGCGCTCCAACTGCAAGCTGTTCGTGGCGATTCCGGCCTGAGCGCCGTCGAGTTCCCGGCCTGTACTTCCCTATCTTCGAGAACAGGTCGATCTCGCGACCCCCAACCGAAGGGAGCGCTGAGCCACCCAAGGTGCACTGGCGGCCACGAGGAGTACCTCGCGAGCTGGCGAGGCCACGGTTCACCGTGGGATGCGTGGCTCAGCCGGCACGAGCAGCTGCGCGCCTCGTTCGCCGAGCTCATCAACGCGCGCCCGGGTGAGGTCGCCCTCTGCTTCGCCGCGAGTCAGGCGCTCGGCGTCCTTGCCTCCTGCCTCGACTTCGGGCGTCGGCCCGGCGTCGTCTTCGACGACTTCAGCTTCCCCTCCGTCGCACAGCTGTGGCACGCGCAGGCGCACCGGGGAGCGGACGTCCGGCACGTACCTGCGTCCGACCAGGATCGATCGAGCCCGCCGCGTTCGACGACGTGATCGACGAGAGCGTCCAGATCGTCTCGGTGGCGCACGGCTGTTACAAGAACGGGCACCGGCTCGACCTCGCGGCCGTGGGGGAGAAGGCGCGGGCGGTCGATGCGCTCTTCGTGGTCGACGACTACCAGGTGTGCGGAACCCGGGTTCTCGACGTGCACGCGTCCGGCATCGACGTCCTGGTCACCGGGACCTCAAGTTCATGCTCGGGTCGCCGGGCGTCGCCTTCATGTACGTCCGCGAGGATCTGCTCGATCGGCTTCATCCCGGCGTGACCGGATGGTTCGGCCAGCGGCCTCCAGGCGCGCTTCATATCGACCGCCACGACGAGGCGCCCGACGCGACACGCTTCCAGAACGGCACCGCGGCCATTCCGTCGGTCTACGACAGCTATGCCGGGCTCGAGCTCCTGAAATCGGTGGGAGCAGAGGTCATCGAGCAGTACGTCGACTCGCTCACCGCGCTCGTCATGTCCAGGCTCGACGAGGCGGGCTTCGTGCCCGCAACCCCCCGAGACGCAGCGCGCCGCGGCCCAGTCGTCGCGGTGAGAGCGAAAGACATGGAGGCGGCGGTCGACGAGCTGGCCCGCCGCAACATCGTGGTCTCGAGCCGCGACGGCAACATTCGAACCGCCTGGCACTACTACAACACGCCCGAGGACGTGGATGCGCTGCTGGACGCCCTCCGCGAGCTGGGTGACCTCATGCTTCGCCGTTGACCGACGCCGTCGAGCTGACGCTGCTCCACAACCGGCTGCGGAGCATCTGCCGCGAGATGGGCGTCGCGATGATGAAGACCGCGTACTCCCCGGTCTTCAACGAGGGCTTCGACTTCGTCTGCGCGCTCTTCGACCGCTCGGGCCGGATGATCGCGCAGGCGGAGTACAACCCGTCGATGCTCGGCGCCGCGAACTTCGCGTCGGCTGGGTGCTCGAGGAGCTCGGCGCCGAGGCGTTCCGCCCGGGCGACGTCTGGATCCACAACGACCCCTACCGCGGCGGGTGCCACCTCCCCGAGCACATGCTGCTCGAGGGCGTCTTCCACGAGGGGGAGCTGTTCGGGTTCGCCGCGACGATCGGGCACGTCGCCGAGATCGGCGGGCTTGCGCCAGGGGCGCTCGCCGGCGACGCCCGCGAGATCTACCAGGAGGGCCTGCGCCTGCCGCCGGTGCGGCTGATGCAGGGCGGGCGAGCACGTGATGGACGTCTGGAAGATCATGCTCACGAACCACCGCACGCCGAAGCTGACCTGGGGCGACCTGCACGCGATGCTCGGCTCGCTGACGCTCGGGCGGCGGCGGCTCGAGGACCTGCTCGCGGCGCGCGGGCTCGAGACGACGCTCGCGGCGACCGACGAGCTGATCGACCGCTCGGAGGCGTGGATGCGGCGCGAGCTGGCGGGGATCCCGGACGGCGACTACGCGTTCGAGGACACGATGGAGAACGACGGGATCACGAACGAGCCGCGACGGCTCGTCGTGAACGTCCACGTCGCGGACGGCGAGCTGATCGCCGACTTCACCGGTACCGATCCTCAGACGAGCGGGCCGATCAATGCGACCTATGCCGTCACCGCCGCGGCGACCTACAACGCCGTCTTCCATCTCACCGACCCCGAGGTGCCGCGGAACGCCGGCTGCTACCGGCCGATCCGGGTGATCGCGCCGCCGGGCTCGCTCGTCAACGTCCGCCACCCCGGCGCCGAGATCGGCGGCAACTCCGAGACGCACTGCCGGATCATCGGGATCGTGATGGGCGCGCTCGCCGAGGCGGTGCCGGAGCGCGCGTCGGCCGCCGACGGCGCCACCGGCTGCAACTTCCTCTTCGGCGGCGTCCACCCGGCGAGCGGCGAGTACTACGCGAACTACCACTTCGAGAACGTCGGCTGGGGCGGCGCCGCGGCGCACGACGGCAACGATGCGCAGTGCGCTCCGCTCGCGATCAGCCGCAACGTGCCGGTGGAGGTGTTCGAGACGCGCTACCCGTGGCTGACGCGCTCGTTCCGGCTCGTGCGCGACAGCGGCGGCGCAGGCCGGCACCGCGGCGGGCTCGGCACCGAGCGTGTCCTGGAGGTACGGGCGCCGGAGCTGACGATCAGCGCCCTCTTCGACCGGATGCTGGTGGCGCCCTGGGGCTTCGCCGGCGGGCTCGCCGGCGGCACCACCTGCATCGAGATCAAGCGCGCGGGCGACGACCGCTTCCGGCTCTTCACCGAGGTCTTCGGCACCGTCTCGCCCTCGAAGTTCTCCAACGTGGTCGTCCATGAGGGTGACGTGATCCGCCTCGTCTCGAGCGGCGGAGGCGGCTGGGGCGACCCGCGCGAGCGCCCGCGGGAGGACGTGCTCCGGGACGTGCGCAACCGGTACGTCTCGCCGGAGGCTGCCGCCGACCTCTACGGGCAGGAGCCATGACGGGGGCCTGGGAGGAGCGGGGCCTGGCGGCGAGCTACCTCGAGAAGCGGAGCGTCCACTGCGAGTGCTGCGGCCGGATGATCGTGCGCCTCGCCTGGGTCGTCGACGGCCGCGTGTTCTGCGAGCAGGAGTGCGAGCGCATCTACGAGCGCTACTGGCTGCCCCGCCACGGCAGCGCGTGACCTACCGCGTCGGGATCGACACCGGCGGGACGTTCACGGATCTCGTTGCGCAGTCGCCTGCGGAGCCTTCGCGGCGCGGCAAGGTGCCGTCGACCCCGGAGCGACCCGCTGCGCGCCGTGCTGGGGGCGTTCGACGCTGCCGGGCTCGACCTCGCCGACGTCGATCTGGTCGTGCTCGGGACGACGGTCGGGACGAACGCCCTGATCCAGCGCGCGGGGAGCGCGGGTCGCGTACCTCGCCACGGAGGGCTTCGAGGACGTGCCGTTCATCGGCCGCGGCAACCGCCGCTCGCACTACGACCTGCACTGGCGGAAGCCGCAGCCGTTCCTCGAGCGCGACCGGTGCCTCGGCGTCCGCGAGCGCGTCGATCACACCGGGCAGGTGGTCGTGCCGCTCGACGAGGAGCAGCTCGGCGCCGTGATCGACGAGCTCGGCCGGCTCGAGGTCGACGCGGTTGCGATCACGTTCCTCTTCTCGTACCTGCGGCCGGACCACGAGGCGCGGGCCGGCGAGCTCGTGCGCAAGCGGCTTCCGGGCGTCACGGTCTCCCTGTCGCACGAGGTGGCGCCGATCTGGCGCGAGTTCGAGCGCTCCGTGACCACGATCGCCGACGCCTACCTGAAGCCGCTCCTCGGCAGCTTCGTCTCGTCCCTCGAGGAGGGGCTCGCCGAGCGGGGCTTTCGCGGGAGGTGCAGCCTGCTCAGGTCGAACGGCGGCACGCGGATCGCGCGCGACGCCGCGTCCCGGCCGGTCGAGCTCTCGCTGTCGGGGCTGGCGGGCGGCGTGATGGGCGGCTGCGCATTCGCGCCCGACGGTGCCGACCTGATCACCCTGGACATGGGCGGCACGAGCTGCGACATCGCAGTCGTGAGCGGCGGCGAGCGCCGGCTCGCGGCGAGCTACGAGGTCGAGTTCGGCCTGCCGCTCGCGATCCCGGCGATCGAGGTGTCGACGATCGGCGCCGGCGGCGGGTCGATCGCCTGGGTCGACGGCGGCGGCTTCCTCCGCGTCGGCCCGCAGAGCGCCGGCGCCGTCCCCGGGCCTGCCGCCTACGGTCGCGGCGGCGACCGCCCGACCGTGACCGACGCGAACCTCGTGCTCGGGCGCATCGATCCCGGCTTCTTCCTCGGCGGCGCTCTGCCGCTCGACCCGACCGCCGCCGCCGCGTCGCTCGCCGGCCTCGCGGCGGAGCTCGGCACCAGCGCCGATGACGCGGCGCTCGCCGTGGTCCGGATCGCCAACGAGAACATGGTCAACGCGATCCGGACACGCACGGTCGAGGTCGGGATCGACCCGCGCCGCTACATGCTGTCCGCCTTCGGAGGCGCCGGGCCGCTCCACGCCAGCGCGATCGCCCGCCGCCTCGGCATCGGACAGGTGCTCGTGCCGCCCCACCCCGGGCTCTGCTCGGCCTACGGCGCCGCCACGGCGCCCTTGCGCAGCGACCGCGTGGTGACGGTGAACTTCCGGTCGGGCTCGGTGCGCGCGACAGAGGTCGCGGCGGTCGTGTCGTCGCCCGCCGACGCGGCGGTCGCCGAGCTCCGGGCGGAGGGCTTCGAGGGCAACCCGGAGGTGAGCGCGTCGCTCGGCGCGCGTTACGCCGGGCAGAACTACGAGCACGCGGTCGCCCTCGACGGGCTGGTGGTGACGGACGAGGCGCTCGCGGCCGCGTTCGCGCGGTTCGAGGCGTTGCACGAGGCGTTCTACGGCTACCACCTCGGCGGTGAGACGATCGAGCTCGTCGAGGTGTCGGTCACGGCGACGGCCGCGCCGGTGGCCGTCAGCGCCGCGTCCTGCCGAGACGACGCGAGCCGGAGCGGCGGCGCCCGGTCCGCTTCGACTCGGGCCTGCACGACGCCGTCGTCGTCCGCCGCGGCACCCTGTCCCGGCGCCACTCTGGCCGGGCCCGCCGTGGTGGAGGACGAGGACGCGACCACGCTGCTCGAGGAAGGCGACACGCTCACGGTCCTGCTCGACGGCACGCTCACGATCGACGTCGGGGCTGGGGCAGACTGGATCCGGTGAGCTCGATTCACAGGAGCGGAAGGAGCTCTTCGCAGTGGCCAGGGAGCAGGTTGCGGGCGCGTCCCGGGGCCGAGGACCGGATCCGCATCTTCGGGTTCGGCACCGACGAGCTTGCGATCAGCCTGATCCGGGGGCACGGCGGGGACGGCACGATCGGTGCGGGCGCGGTGCTCGGCCGGGAGCACCCGGCATTCTACGAGGGATCTGGGCCGGCTACCTCGGTGAGGCTCGGCACTGGGGCCGGCGCGACAAGGCGTTCTTCGAGGCCGCGCGGCGCCCGGTGTTGCGTGCGGCCCTGCTCGAGCAGCAGGACCGGATGCTCGACTCGCCTGTCGCGGGTCGTCGTCCGGGTCGCGACCCGCTTCGGTGTCGAGACGCGAGTCCGGGGCCCGCGAGGTGGCGCGGGCGGGCCGGGCGCTCGGACGCGGGATGACGCTCGAGCGGCTCGTCGACCCCGAGGCGGGCGACGCGGCGATGATGGAGGAGCTCTTCGTCGCCTTGACGATGGCCCTCGTCGTCGATCCGTCGAAGGAGGAGCGGCGGCGGGAATGACGTCGCTTCGGACCTCGCCTGCGGCCGGGCGCAGCGGCGACGTCCTGGCCTTCGGCGGCCGAGCTGGCCGCCCGCGAAAGCTGGTCGCGCGAGCGGATGCTCGCGTTCCAGCGCGAGCAGGTCGCCGCCCTCCTCCGGCTACGCGGTCGACGCGTCGCCGTACTACCGTGAGAGCGCTCGGCAAGGGGGCAGCCGATGCGGGCCTCACAGAGCTGCCGACGCTCCCGAAGGCGACGCTGATGGCGGAGTTCGACCGGATCGTCACCGACCCGCGGCTGACGCTGAAGAAGCTCTTCGCCCGGCTCGGGGGCGGCCGCTCGGGAATGCCGGCGGTCTCGGTGGTGACGCCGCCCCCCGAGCTGCTCGCTGCCCTCGACGACTACCGGCCGGATAAGCGCTGATCGGCTGCGGCTCCCAGATCGGGCTCACGCGCGGTGTGAGCAGCTCAACGGACAGCTGCGCGATCGGCGTCTTCTTGGGCGCGCCGCGCTGCTCACGGCGCGAGTCGAGTGACTGGATCCAGCCAGCCTGAGGAGTCGGGCCCGCGAGCGGGCCCCTCCTCGCACGGTCCTCGACCCTCAGGCATTGCAGCCGGCCGGCGCGGACTTCGCCTGCACGACGTCGCCGGGCTTCGCGAGGCCGAGATAGAGCGCGTAGACGAGCGCGGGCGTCTTGCCGTCGTTGCGTGCGAGGTGGATGTGGTTCGCCGGCTCGACGAACGACATGCCCTTCGAGACCTTGAACGGCTTGCAGTTCCCGACCGCCGGGTCGAAGACCGTCAGCGTCCCCGAGGCGACGACGACCGCGACCGGCGCGCCATGGACGTGCCAGCCGAAGCTCCCGCCAGGCGCGACCCGGTACGACTCGAGGATCGTCGTCCCCGTCTGAGCCTGGATCGTCGTCGCTTGGATCTTCCCCACGGCGATCGCCTTGGCGACGATGATCGAGCGCGAGCTGGGCCCTGCGGCGAAGCGCAGGCGCGTCAAGTCCGGTGTCTCCGCGAGGGCGCCGTGACGACCGGACAACGCCATCGCCGGGTCGAGTTTGACGCTTCGACTGCGTGATACCTCCTCTGGCGTTGCAGCCGGCTGCTGGGCGCCGCGGGCTAGGAGCCGCCCGGTTGCATGCTCTTTGCGGCGACTTAGACCGCCGCGCAGCTCGACCTGCTAACCGCCGCCGTCGAGGTGCACTAGCCAGCCGGTTGGTCCGGCAGGCCCGCCGCCAGTGCCTCGATCAGCTGCTCCTGCAGCCACGAGAGGTAGGCGTAGAGCGCGTACTCGCGGAACTGCGGGTGCCGAGGCGAGAGCGCGGCGAGCGAGAGCTCCTCGCTCACGTCGAGCCGGGTTCCGAGCACGAGCCGCAGGTCGTTCAGCGCCGTCAGCCACGCCTGCGCCTCCTCGTCGTCGAGCCGCTTGGCGGCGGCGGTCTTCTCCAGTGTCTCGAGGGCGCGCCGCCGGCCCGAAAGGAGCTCGTCCGCCATCAGCTCTCGATACTCCCGCTCGCTGCCCGCGTCTTCGTACGCCGGCGGGAAGAGGCGCCGCAGAGAGGGGTCGTCCGGCTGGGCGTCGAGAAGCGCTCGCAGCTCGCGGGGAAGAGAGGCGAGGAGCTCGCGCTCCGCGCGCGGGAGCCCGAGCGCGATCGACCCGTCGCGCGCCCGCTCGATCCGGCTACGAGGGAGAAACGGCACTCAGTCCTGGCGCATGGTCGCCCAGAGGCCGTGCGCGTGCAGGCGGGAGACGTCGTACTCCATCTTCTCGCGCGTGCCGCTCGAGACCACCGCCTTGCCCTCGTGGTGCACCTGGAGCATGAGCTTCGTTGCGTAGTCCTGGCTGTAGCCGAAGAGCTTCCGGAAGACGAGCGTGACGTAGGACATCAGGTTGATCGGGTCGTTCCAGACGATCACGATCCACGGCCGTTCGTGTTCGCGCTCCTCGTCGTGGGCCGGCTCACGGACTTCGACCTCATCCGGTGCGACCGTCGTCGACACGATGCCATTCTGACGATGACCTCGACCTTGCCCGGCGGGAGCGGCATTGGCGTGTTCGGTGGTTGAAACCAGACGCCGAGGGCGTCCCGAACCTCGATCGGCACGGTGCGGCGGGCGACGTACCGGGGAAGCAGTGCGAGAGCGGCGTCGGTGTCGCCATCAGTTGCTCCGGCGAGAGGTGCCGGCCCGGGCGGGTTCGGGTCGCAAGTCAGTCGCTTGAGGCCTCCCGGACGGCGTCAGGTCGATCGCCGGCAGAGGCGGGCGTCGCAGGGTTGCCATCGGGCGACGCCTGCCGGATGGAGCTTCGGTTCGGCTTCTGGAGCCTTGCGAGCACCCGGTTGAGAGCTCGGCGCCGCTCCGGAAACAGGAAGACGGGCGCGAGCCGTTGTGCAAACGGCCTCGGCGCGATCGCCATCGTCCAGAACCAGCCGCCGTACAGAGAGCTCTCATCGGCCACGGCGACGTCCGTGCGGCGGTCTGGCAGCCCTCGGTTGCCGTCGAGCGCGAGGCGGGCGAGAGCGCCGGTCGGACGCGATGGGATGGCGGCGCGGCTCGAGCTTCAGAGAGACGAGACGGTTGGAAAGGTCGGCGACCGAGAGTATCCGGGGGTAGGGACTGTTCGGATGCTTGAGCTCGTCGGAGAGTCGAGTAAGGGCACGTGTCGTTGCCTCCGCGTGGACGCAGGCCGTGTCGTACGTGCTCCAGATCGAGCGACTGGGTGTCGCGGGGCTCGTAGCGATTGCTCCCCGTGTACCCGGTAGCAGGCACCCACCTCCTCGAGCGAGTACGACGGTGCCGAGGAGCGCGGGCGAGATGCACCGAGGTACCAGTCGGCGCCGCATACCGGCCATTCCGCCTCGGGGACCGGGAGGATGCGGCGCAGGGCACGTCGGCGCGAAAAGCGATGTCGCCGACATGGGGAGCCAGACGAGGTCGAAGGGGTAGAGTCAGCTCGGCGCGGCAGACGATCGCCGCTGGGACGGCGACAGAGTGGCGACGGCGGCTTGATGACGCCCGGTTCGTCCGGCCGTCCCGGCATCGATCAGCTCCATCCGGCACTGCGACTGTCGACGACCGAGGGGATCGGCGGCGAAGACGTCCGATGCAGCGAGCGACGGCTGCATTCGGGGAGGAGCACGTCGTCGGCGTCGAGGAAGATCACGACGTCGCCGGAGCATCGTCGGAAGCCTGCATTGACTCGCAGACGCCTGACCGCCATTCGGCTTCAAGACGAGGTCGACGCTGACCGCTCGTAGCCTGCGCAGGATCATCCTGGGAGTCGTCGGTGGAGCCGTCGTCGACCGACGATCACCGAGACACTTCAGGGTGGCGTCTGGTCGAGAGCGCTCTCGACCGCAGCCTCGACGAACCGGCCGTAGTTGAAGTTGTTGACCACGATGTCGATTGCGACCGTGGCGGCCTCGCCGGGTTCGCGATCCGGCAGCGACGAAGGAGCCGTGGGCGCCACGTTTGGCGGCTGTTCGTTCCGGGAACCCACCCGGAGGCGATGCTAGAGGAACCAGTCCGTGTTGGCGATGCGTTCGTCCTGGAGATCGACGGCGTGCTCGGCGAACTGAGCAGGGCGTTGCTCGAGATCGAATGGGCGAGCCGCAGATCGGCCAATGAGGCAACGCTGCGCAGGATCAACGACGTCGCGAGGGCGGCTCTGAGCACGCTCCAGAGCCAGACGGCATCTGACCGCGGCCGGCCCTCGCTCTCGTCGCGCCCACCCGCCCCGAGGACGTCGGCTACCGCCACCCGCCTGCCACTTCGCGCCCGTCCACCGCAACGCTCTTCCTGGAACTGACATCGGAGAGCAAAGGCGAGCTATCATCCTAGTGGAGTGACCGGCAACGATTGCCGGTTTGGTTGAAGGGTCCTCTGCGGTTCATGTCGAAGTCGTGTTTCCGACCGGTTATTCGGGCGGGGAGGGGACGTTGGCGACGCGGGTGGAGCTTCGTGAGATCAGCAACGAGGAGGGCAACCGGCTGCTGCGGATCGCCCGTCGCGACGGCGGCTCGGTCGTGACCTGGCGGCGGGGCCAGGCTCCCGAGGCCGTGGGACCCAGGTTTTCGTTCGCCGTGGCGGCTGAGTCTTCAGTGAGTATGACTCTCGCTCGGCCGCTCCCAATCCCGATCGACGTGCGGAACGGGAAGAGCCCGTGATGGCCCGACAGCACACTCGGCGACTCCTGACGGGCATCGCCACGTACGTCCCCGGCGTCGAGCGGCTTTCCGAGCGGGTGACCGGTGGAACCAATTCGGCGGCTTACTGCTACCAGATTTGGCTGCGGCACCTGATTCTCGCTGGGTCGGTCGGCCTGCCGACCGACCCGCGCTCCGTCGCTGAGGTAGGCCCGGGGGACTCGCTAGGCACCGGGATCACGGCGCTCCTCACGGGAGCGACGACCTACGTGGCTGTCGACCTCGTCGAGTACGCAAAATGGCGTGAGAGCGCCGCCATGGTCGACGCGATCGGCGACCTCTTGGCCGCGGGTGACCCGTCTCGTGCGCCGGCTATCTCGGGGAGGACAACGTGCATCCGGAGGACATCATCGGCCGGGAACGGATCGAGGCCGCGTCATCCCGCGATCGCCGGAGCACTGTCCGAGCTGCGGCGTCCACCCCGGGAACCGCGCAAGACGGCGTTCTGCTCACCTATTCGGCGGGGAGCGGAAGGACTCTCGAGCTGGTAGAGGAACCGTCGAAATGGTGTTTCTGGCAGGCGGTGCTGGAGCATGTCGACGCTGTCGAGCAGATCTACGCCTCGATCGCCTCGGCTCTCGCCCCGGGTGGTTTCGCCTCGCAGTGCTATCGACTTCAAATCACACTCGTTCGCGAGGGACTGGAACGGGCACTGGACGTTCAGCGATCGGGAGTGGGCGCTTGTCCGTGGACGTCGGCGCTACGCGATCAACCCACAGCCTCTCGCCACGCACCTCCGGGCCGATCGAGGCCTCGGGGCTCGAGGTGGTCAACGTGCTGCGGACGACGAGGGAGTCGAACATCGCGCCCAGCGAGGTCGTGCCCCGCTTTCAGCCCTTGTCAGACGATGACCTCCATACGTCCAGCGCGGTCATCCAGGCCGTCAAGCGCTGACGAACGTCACCCTCGGTCACTGGACGTCGCGAACACGGCGGTAGGCGACCCAGGCCTTGGCGCGACGGACATAGAGCACCGCGTTCATGGCCGTGCCCTTTTGACGGGGCCGAGGGACGTTCCCCTGCTCCTTCCCGGCGAGAGCGCGATCTGCCACCGGCCGACAGGTGCCGCCCGCGGTCGCGACCAACCGGTAGCGGTGGCCCGGAGCTCCTGGGACTTGACGCCGAGCTCGACGTTCCCCGCGGGATCGATCCACAGCGCCGTGTATCCCGTCGCTCCACGGGCCGCCAGGGGCTGCGGGCATAATCCACGGCGAGAAGACGATGCCGCCGCGCCCGCGAACAGCACGCCTCAGGACCGAGACATGCACGGTGCGCGGCCCGGCCTCCGCCGGCTCTCCCGCATGAGCCGAACGAAGGCGCCGCGACGCGCCGCGACCGTCAGACCGCCGCGAAGTAGCGACGAGATACGTGTTAGCCCGCGGTCACGTTCAGGAGCAACCCGCCGAGGATGATTGCCCCGATCCCGAGGCCGACGTCGTCGCGATCGACTCCGCCCAATCACGGAGGACCGTCCGAAGAACAGGTCCGTGATCGCGGCCCGGGAAGGACCGTCAGGAGCACGACTGCAAAGGAGCATGGATCGGCGCCGGCCCGGAAGGGCCACGGCAAGGCACAGACAGGTCGCCGCGAGGATGACGAGCGACGACCTACGAAGCATGCGGTAGCCCTTACGGCGTAGACGACGATGTTGCCGCTGTCGAAGAGCCGACTCACGGCCGGCAGATCGAACTTGTGGACGGATCTCGGGCCGAACATCCGACTCCACGAAGGCGGAGAGATGTCGGTCGTGAAGAAGTAGCCTGCAAGTGCGTCCTCGCTTACACTCCCGCCGGTCGACGAGGATGTACCGGATTCCCAACCGGCGAAGCAGGCGGACGTGCCAGTCGTCGAGCTTCGGGTCGCGGATCACCGACTGGACATCCGGATTGGTTCCGGCGATCGCGAACTCGTCTGCGTAGGCCGCGAGCAACCTCGCGTTGGAGGCGTCGGCAGCGAAGCGCCGCCCGGCCCGAGTTGCTCTTTGCCCAGGCCGAGGCGGCGTACCCTGCGGGTGGATCTCGACGCCCCCGGCGGCGACGGCGGTCGTCTGAGCGAGCATGATGTGGAGGACCACCCGGTGACCATGCCGCCCTCGAGCAGGACGGCGAAGGCGACCGCTACGGCGAGCGGCCCGCCCATGGCATCCACCTCGGCCTCCAGCGCTCCAGGCCGGCCAGCGCGAGGACGAGCCCGACCCCGATGAAGAGGAACTCCGAGCGCGGTTCGCGGTCTCCCATGCGGCCGGCACGAGCCGGAGCCCGAGCGAAGCCAGATACCCGGACGCCGCGACAGCCAGGACGACGCAGACGGGGTTCGCACGGAAGTCCTTCCAGACACGGCCGAGACCGAACGGGAGCCCTACCGCGACCAGGCCCGCGGCTGCCAGGGCCAAGACCCGGTCCAGAATCGGTGTCGCATCTTCTTGTTCGAGAAAAGCGATCGACCCCCCTGGTGGCCGGAAATGATGTCGATGGACGACTTCACAGCATCGGAGAGAACCGGCGTCAGATAGTTCCATGTCGATCGGGCGACAAGAGGAACCAGAAGAGCACCGCGACCATGGCGAAGAGGGCGAAGGGGAAGGGCGACACATACGTCCTCGACAGCCGCCGGATCTCTCGTTGGGCCCGCCCGAGGCCAAGGATGAAGACGATGAGCAAGTACGAGGTGATGTGATGCGTCACCACGACAGAGGCGGTGATCATCAGGGCAGCCGCACCCCACGCCTGTCTTCGGCGTCTTCGGCTCGGGTCGGCGCCCATCGACAGGTCGACCTCCTTGAGAGCCATCCACCGGGTAACTGCATAGGCCCCGACCACGGCGAGAGGCAGCGCGAGGGGCTCGTAGGAGAACGCGGCGATCGAGGAAGACGAAGTCCGGGCAGGCCGTGTAAGCGAGCGCGCCGAGGCCTGCGACGCGACCGAGCCGGAGACGCGCTCGAACAGGAGAAGAGAGTGAGCATCATCATCGTTCGGGCGAGAGCCACCACGATCACCCCGGCGGTGAACGTCGAGCTCCCGCCGACGAACTGGAGTGCCGCGGCGACGGTTTCGAGCCCCGGATAGTGCGGCGTCACCGGCAGCAGCGGATTCGGCCCGAAGAGCGAATGCGTGGAGACGATGCTGTTGACGTTGTAGGCGTGGACCAGCTCGTCGGCGTAGGTGAACCCTACTGGGTCGCGAAGGATCTTCACGACGTAGAGGAAGAGACCGAAGGCGAGCACGATCAGGATGCGCTCGACGCGCGAAGCCCGGGAACCTGCGAGTCGCACCGCGAAGGCCACCGCGCAGACGAAGATCGCCGACCAGAAGACGACGCAGCCGCCCCAGGGTCTGCCGCTCCGGGAGGCTCCGTCCGCGACCGCCACGGCGGCGAGGCCGAGCGAGGCCAGGACCGTCAACGGCGCAAGCAGCCCCACGTGGGGCTCGTCGGGGCGACGACGGAAGCGCGCGGGCGCGGGCGACGGGGCGGCGACCGCCTGCAGTCGGTTCCTCGGCGGCGGCCCTCGCGTGTAGTGGCCGACCGCGGCGAGCGCATCGGCGCCGGTCTGTCGCTTGGCCTTCCGATTCGATCGATTCGCGTTGACGTCTTCTCGGAGAGCACACGCCGGTAGAGGTGCAGGATCTCGCCGCACAGTCGTCCCAGGTGGGGAGGCGCGTCGGAGGCGGATGATGCGGGGACTCGAGCTGTTCGACGATCGCTGCCGAGGCGACCGCGGGTGAGCTCTCGAGGGGTATTGCGACGGCAAGGGCCGCGTTCGCCAGCTCGGTCATGCCGGATGTATCGGCAACGAGGACCGGTCGCCCTAGGGCCGCTGCTTCCAGAACGGCGAGCGGTTGCGTCTCGTACTCGCTCATCAGCACGACCAGCGCCGCTCGCGCGACCTCCTGAGCCATCCTCTCGCGCTCGTCGGGAGGCACGGCGCGGATCTCCACCCGGCCTGCGATGCCGAGAGCCTGCGCCTGCTGACGAAGGTCTTGCTCGAACGGACCTGTCCCGGCGATCCACAACCGCGCCTCCGGGTACCTGGCCAGGACCGATGGAAACGCGGCGAGGACTCTTTGGTGGCCCTTGTAGCGCTCGAGCCGGCCGATGATGCGACGACCCACCCTCCGGCGGAGGGCGGCACTCGTTCACCTGGAGAGGAAGGTCAACGCCGTTGGAGATCACCACGAAGCGGTCGGGAGGGACACCGAATGCTGAGCCGTAGAGGGCGATCTCGAACCGGGCGATCGCGACCAGGGCACGCCGCGCGGCGAACGAGCGGCGCCAACACCTTCCACTGGAACCGCCTCACATCCGCCGCGACGGAGACGAGTGCCCTCCGCCGTGAAAGGTCAAGACGTACGGAATGGCCAGCTCGCCGAGCCCCGAGCATCGTCAGCGGGGCGACGAACGTGTGATACGACTGAACATGCACGATGTCCCACTTCGCCTCGGCTGGAAGCGACCGCGCGGAAGATACCGGGGGCGAATAGTAGTCGCGGCCCCTCGGCCAGGCGCGTACGCGGCGAAGCGTGACCCCGTCGATGTTCTCGACTCGCGGCAGCTCCCTCCCGGTCGGTGGTGAGGACGCAGACCCGGCAGCCGCTCGCCGCGAGCCGTCGACCGACCTCGGCGACGTGTTGTTCGACCCCGCCCATGTACGGGGCAAAGCGCGGGGTGACGATCAGGACTCTCAAGGCCATGATGCGGCGGTTGGCGAAGGCCCGCTTCCCGGGACCGGAAAGATCGACGCGAACGTACAACGTTACGATAGCGGTGTAGTCAAACCGACTTAGCCTAAGGTAGGTCTCGCCCCGGCATACGGCTCAGGCCACCTAGCCGGGGTAGTGACCGGACCCGCCAAATCGGCAGGCGTGGTCGATGGATACTGAGAGCTCGACGTCTTCACGATGTACAGCCTGTGGCCCAGACTCGAGGACGAGGTGGTGACCGTGACCGGTCTTGACCCCAATAGCGAACAGAGATCACTTCCCGCTATCTCGTCAGGTTCGTGAGCTCGAATCAAGGGCAACCTTCGCCAACCGATCCCACTCGAGCACGATGAGCGAGCCTGCCGGCGTGGCCGGCCGCGACATCACGGCGCGACTCGTCACCCACCTCCGCACACCGCTCTACAGGAACAGCTACGCGCTCGTCGTCAGCGCCGGCGGGACGGCGGTCCTGGGGCTGCTCTACTGGACGGTGGCCGCCGCGCAATTACAACCGCCCACGAGGTCGGAGTGCAGTCAGTGGTCATCTCGACGCTGCTCTTCCTCGCCGGGCTCGCACAACTCTCCCTGAACAGCGTCCTGATCCGGTTCGTCCCGGTCGCCGGGGGCCGGTACGGGACGATCATCGCCGGGGGCATATGCCGTCAGCGCCGCCGCAGCGATAGCTATCGCCACCGTCTTCGTGATCGGAACGCCGTTCTGGTCGCCAAGTTTGACCTTCCTACGCACGACACAGCCTGGTCCGTCGCGTTCGTGCTCGGCACCTCGGTCTGGTGCGTGTTCGCCCTCCAGGACAGCGTCCTCGCCGGTCTTCGGCGAGCGACATGGGTTCCGATCGAGAACATCTGCGTCAGCTGCGCGAAGATCGTCCTCCTCCTGCTCTTCGCAGTCCCAGCTACCCCATGCCGGGCTGTTCGCGTCGTGGGTGATCCCGGCTGGATCGCGGTCTCATCGTCAATGGGTTGGTCTACCGAATCGTCATCCCGACGCTAAGCGCACCAGGGGAGTCGGGGCCCACGGGCTCGCGCGAGATCGTGCGCTTCGCAGGCGGCAACTACGTCGGCTTCGTGTTCTACGCAGCCTCCTCGAATCTTGTCCCCTGGTGGTGCTCAACCGGGTCGGAGCGACCCAGGCCGCCTATTTCTTCCTGCCTTGGACGATCACGTCGGCGCTGGGCGCCGTCCCGGCGAGCACGGCGACGTCGCTCACCGTGGAGACCGTGCGCGACATGGACCGCTTCACACTACTGTCGGCGCACGCTCGTCCAAACCTTCGCGCTGCTCGTGGCCCAATCGCGATTCTCTGCCTCGCCGCACCCGAACTGCTCCGCCTATTCGGCAGCGGCTACGCGGAGCAGGAGCTCGACCACCCTCCGTTTGCTCGCCCTCGGGATCTTCCCCGGCGCCGTCGTCGCCATGGGCCTCGGCGTGCTCCGGATACAGGGACTCGTCGTCAGGCTCGCGGCCCTTCAGGCCGTTGATCTGCGTCACCCTGCTCGGCGTGAGCTACGCCCTGCTCCCGAGATACGGGATCACGGCGCCGGAATCGGTTTCTCCTCAGCCAGTGATCGCAGCCGCCTTCTTGCTCGCTGACCGATCTTCGGCCCATCATCCGCGGCGGGCGACCGCCACAACATGAGCGAGGGTCGACCCCAAGCCGTTTCGCGCCGCGATCCGATTCTGATGTACCACGGCGTGTCGCCGCAATCTCGCCACGGTTCCGCGAGTTCGTGACGGCGCCCGAGCGGTTCCGGGAGCAAATGTCCTACCTCGGCCGCGAGGGCTTCCGCGTGTGCGGGGTGTCCGAGCTCGTCGATGACCGCACGAGGTCAGGCGATCGAGAGAACGGACATCGGGCTCACATTCGACGACGCTTTCCGGGAGCTCCTGACCCACGCCGTGCCCGTCCTCGAGCGCTTCGGGTTCGGCGCCACGGTCTACGTTCCGACCGCCTACATCGGCGGGACGAGCCGCTGGCTGGACGAAGCGGCGAAGCGAACCGGCCGGTGCTCGGCGCAGAGCGAGCTTCGTGAGCTTCCGGGCTTGAGAATCGAATGCGGCGCCCACAGCCACACCCATCCGGCGCTCGACGAGCTCGACCTCGAGTCGCACGCGTCGAGATCGAGCTGAGCAAGCGCGTGCTGGAGGAGACCGTCGAGTGCGAGGTTCGAACGTTCGCCTATCCGTTCGGCTATGAAAGCGCCGCGGTGCGTGCGCTGGTCGCACGGGCCGGCTACGCCTCTGCCTGCCGTGTCGGCTATATGCGGAGTCCCGTGGGGGAAGACTCTTCGGCATCTCTCGCTACCGGTCGCCGCCGGATGCGACCTCGAGAGGTTCGCGGCCCTCGTCGACGGTCGGGCAGGCTGAGGGGCCGCTCGCGCGCTCGCTGGCCTGCGTGGCGCCCCGTGCGCCGTGGGGTCGGTCGACTGAGGCGACACCGGCCGGAGCCGGGGGCGGCGAAGTAGCTAACGGCCGGCGGGATGCCGATCAGGGGCCGAACCGGGTATCCTGAATGCAAGGAGTTCGGGTTTCGTAGTCCCGGCCAGTAAGCGAGAGCGGCGCTTACGGAGACTGGACGGTCCCGAATCCGGTGATTCAGTGTCTCCATTAGCGATCAAGGCAATCTCAGCCTCGGCAGTCCTGGTAGGGACAGTGGCCCTCTTCGTCGTTCATCCGTTCGCCAAGTGCCCTCTTTGCCGCGAAGAGCACCGCGCCGTCGATCTACTGGGGGGCCTACATCGACGGATCCCAGACCTACAACTACCTCTACGGAGGAACGTGGAGCAACGCTCCGTGGTGCGATCCGGGACCCGGTGCCCGCTGCCGACCTTCGAGCAGAACGCCGGGAAGCAGGTCCTCGATCGAGCACTGGGGGATGTGCTGGACCTGCAAGTTCGATCGCGACGCCGCTACGAAAGTGGTGAACCGCGGCGACATCCCTGCGGTCGACTGGAGCACCGCCGGCGCGACGGATGCCGAAGTCGCCGACGGGAGCGTATGACGGCTGGTTCACCACCCAGGCGCAGGCGATCAAGGACATTCGGTCATCCCATCTTCCTGCTCTTCGACGAGGAGATGAACGGCAGCTGGTACCCGTATTCGCCGGGCGTAAACGGCAACACGCGGCCGATTTCGTCGCCATGTGGCAGCACGTGCACGACATCTTCGCCTCGGTCGGCGCCACGAACGTCACCTGGGTCTGGTGCCCCAACGTCACCGCGCCCGACGGCACGAGCGACACCCACAGCTCTCCGCGATCTCTATCCCGGCGATGCCTACGTCGACTGGACCGGACTGAACGGCTACAACTGGGGCGGGAGCGACTGGCAGAGCTTCCAGACGGTCTTCGGGCCGAGCTACGACCAACTCCTCCAGATTGCGCCGACAAGCCGATCATGATCGGCGAGACTGCCTCCGCCGAAAGCGGCGGCTCGAAGGCGAACTGGGTCACGAACGCGCTCAGCGTCCAGCTTCCACAGCGGTTCCCCCGGGTCAAGGCCTTCCTCTGGTTCAACTGGCGCATCGACGAGAAGGGCGCCTGGCAGCCGTGGGAGATCGAGTCGTCGACAGCCTCACAGCAGGCATTCGCTTCAGCGATCAGCTCACCCTACTACGCAGCGGGCGGCACCTTCGGAAGCCTGCCACGCCTGAGCAAGATCCAGCCCTTGCCGTGAGCGAAGCTCCGAGAGCGGCGCTCGGCATCATCGGTGCCGTCGTGGATTCGGAGCGCCCTGCGCGATGGGTGCACCGCGCCCTGAGTCGCATGGAGCAGCTCGACGGCTTGCAGCTCCGGTTCCTCGTCGTCGACAACGACCCGGGCCCTGGCCGGGCCCCCTCCGCGGTCACGCGCTTCCTCCTTGGCGTCTACGAGCAGGCCGACGCTCGCGCATACCCGCTGAGAACGAACTCGCTCGATCCGGTGGCACTCGGGACGACCTCCGCCGCCTGATTATCGACGAGCGGTCTTTGCCGCAGGCCGATTGGTTCGTCGACCTGCGCTTCGATGCGGACAGCCGGTCGTACCTGCCCGTGTCACGCAACGGCGTCCTGCGGCCGCGAAACGCGCTCGTCGGGAGCGGAGACCATAGCTCGCTGGACGCGATCCGGCGGCGGTCACCGGTCGCGAGCCAGGTCGAACTGATCGACGCCTCCGGCGCTCGCGTTGTCGCCGAGACGATCGGCGCATGCCACCCGCTCTCACTCCGCCACACACTCGACGCGGCTTGCCGCCGCTCCGAGGTTCTGCTCGAGCGGGCGCTTCGGTCGCTGGTGGCGCCATACTGATGCGGCAGTCCCCTCGAGACGCCCGGCCGGTCTCGCTTCATGCCATCCCATCGGGGGCCGACACGTTCCTGTTTACCTGCTTCGCCTTTGCGCAGTTCGCCGGTCGTCTCGTGCGACACCTGCTGATGAAGGAAGAGTGGTTCGTCGCGACGAGATCGAGAGGCGGTGCCGTCGACAGCGACGGGGCGCTCCGGATCCCTGCTGATCCTCCCTTCGAACGGCTGGGGGCGTCGCGCAGCGTCTATCTCGCCGATCCTGGATTGTCGGCGCCGAAGATCGGACCTACCTCTTCGCCGAGTCGTTCGACTATGACAACTGGAGGGGATCGATCGTGGTGACCGAGCGGGATGCCGACGGTGGGCTCACTCCCATCCGGCCGGTGCTGGAGCGTCCCTACCACCTCTCGTACCCGTGCGTCTTCGGGTTCGGTGGAGAGAACTACCTGGTGCCGGAGTCGAGTGCGAACGGTACGCTCGAGCTCTATCGAGCGGTGAGGTTTCCGGATGAATGGGTTCTGGAGATCTGTCCTCATGGAAGGCGTCTACGCTGTCGACCCGACGGTGATATCGCACGACGGTCGCCTGTGGTTGTTCGTTGGCATGGCGGATAACGCTCAAATGGGAAAGGACGAGGAGCTCTTTCTCTTCTTCGCCGACCGGCCTCACCGGCCCTGGACGCCGCATCCGCGCAACCCGGTGGTGGCCGACGTCCGCTGCGCTCGGCCCGCCGGGGCGATCTTCACTCGCGGCGGCAGCCTGATCAGGCCGGCCCAGGACTGTCTTCGAGGTTACGGGCACGCCGTGTCGTTCCGCTGCATTGATCGCCTTTCGACGAACGATTACGAAGAGCACGAGATCGGCCGGCTTACGGCCGATCTCGTCCGCGGCGGGGGCTCCGACTTGCATACGTATGCGTGCTGGGGAGATTTGGAAGCGATTGACGTGCGCCGGTTCCGTCCCCGGCGATGAGCGCGCCGCGGTCGCTCGCAAGCACTCCGCACCTTCTCGTGGGCTTTGCGGAATCTCTCGCAGCCCCCGAGAGCATCTGGAGCCTCCTGGACGCCGGCTTTCGCGTTACAGCCTTCACGCGGCGTGGAGCCCGCCCTGCGATCCGTCGGTGCCCATACATCGACGTGGTCGAGGTCGAGCCGCCGGCGCGCGATTGGCAGGCCTGCCTCGCGCAGATCTCCGAACTTGCATCGTCTCTCGGGGTCGCAGCTCTGATGCCGTTCGACGACGAGGCAGTCTGCCTCTGCTCGGAGGAGGCAGAGAGCACCGGAGCGATCGTCGTGGGACCGACCGGCGACCAGGCCCGGTTCGCGATCGACAAGATGCTGCAGCTCGAGCATGCTCGCGAGGCCGGTTTCGCCGTTCCCGAGAGCCTCGTCTTCGAAACCGCCGACGAGATCCTGAGCCGTAGCGAGGTCCTGCCGTTCCCGGTCGTGGTCAAACGTGCGTTGGCCGTGAGCACCGGAGCGCGGAAGGGCGCCGGATTCCCCACCACGATCTGCGCAGACACTTCCGAGCTGCGGCAACTGCTCGCTTCCCACGAAGTTGCCCAACCGATCCTCGTCCAACCGTGGCTCCACGGCGTGGGAGAAGGCATCTTCGGGCTGATGGCTGAGGGCTCCCGTCTCATCGCGGCCTCAGCCCACCGGCGAATCCGGATGGTCGACCCGCATGGCTCCGGGTCGAGCGCCTGCGTCTCGATCTTGCCGGACCCCCGGCTCCTGGAGATCACTGAGCGGATGCTTGCAGGCGTCGGCTGGCGTGGTCTCTTCATGGTCGAGCTGCTTCGCACCAGCGAGACGAGCTGGTTCATGGAGTTCAACGGTCGAACCTGGGGAAGCACCGCTCTCGCACGCCGGCTCGGGTTCGAATACCCCGCTTGGGCTGCGCGCGAGCGGCTGTTCGGCGACACGAGCTCGAGCATTCCGATCGACTATCCCTCGATCACGTGCCGCCACCTCGGGTTCGAGATCGCTCACCTGCTCGCCGTCATGAAGGGGCCGAGATCGCGGGCGGTAACGTTTCCTTCTCGTCGGCAGGCCCTTTGCGACTTCGCGCGGGTTCGCCACGACGAGCGGTGGTACAACCTCCGGCCAGGCTGCAGGTGGGTCTTCGTCGACGACACGTTCCAGACGGCGCTCGCTCCCTTGGTGCGGAGACCCGCAGCTGGCTTCCCGATCGCGGGCGGTGAGCGTGCGGTTCGCGGTTCACGTCCATTCGGACTGGTCGTACGACGGCACCCTTGCAGTGCCGGAGATCGCTACCCTGTTCCGGCGCCTCGGCTACGACGGCATCCTCATGTCTGAGCACGATCGCACGTTCGATCCGGAGCTATGGGAAGCCTACGGGGCAGAATGTGAGCGCGAAAGCCGCGGCATCCTTCTGGTCCCGGGCATCGAGTACCAGGACGACTCGAACACGGTTCACGTTCTTGTCTGGGGCGTCGAGTCGTTTCTCGGGCAACATTCGAGCGCAGGGGAGATCCTTCGAGACGTCCGTGCGAATGACGGTGTCGCTGTGCTCGCCCACCCCTGGCGAAAGCGCGCGCTGGAGGGCTTGAGTGATCCCGAGCGGGAGCTTCTCGATGGAATCGAGACCTGGAATCGCCGGTATGACGGCTGGGCTCCGCGGGCGAACGCAAACGAGGTTCTGAGAGGTCGCTCCGGGCTCCTGGAGATCGTCGGACTCGACTTCCACCGCCGGCTCGACTTCTTTCCGCTGTCCCTTGGTCTCGACATCCCTGCACCCCCGACCAGACAGTCGGTGATCGAAGCCCTTCGCTCGCGAGCCTGCGCGCCGGAGGTGTTGGGCACCGAAGCGCACAATTGGTACGAGGGTGTCCCGCATGCACTGCTGAAGGGTCTCGACAGCGTCCGGAAGCTGGCCGCTCGTGCCGCCGGAATCGGGATCTAGCGCAGGAGAGCGTCTCGGAAACGCCGGCGAGGTAGACGGAGTAGGTGCGGGAGATGTGGAACTGGTTTCGGTAAACGAGGATGTTGTTGACAATCGGCGGGCAGATGGTGGCGCAGAGCCAGTTTGTGACATCGATCCGAGTCGCGCCGGTTGCTTTTGCGGCGGCGATCTCCGCGTCGCCGAGCACGCCCTGGAGGGCGTCTGTCCGGGGGGACGAGCAGGCCTGGACGTCTGACTCGTGCGCGGCGAGGCATTCGGGGGCGCTCTGCTTGAGCACGGGGATATCGCCGAGAATTACAAGCTTCGTGTGCGGGATATCGAGCTTGGTCAGCGTCGCCTTCATCCCGGCTTCCCATTGTGCCGAAGTGGCGACTGTGTTCTTCGCGATGGCCTGGCTCAGGCTAGCGCTGGTGACGACGAT
The DNA here is from genome assembly GCA_963792135.1 of uncultured Actinomycetes bacterium. GTDB lineage: Bacteria > Actinomycetota > Thermoleophilia > Gaiellales > Gaiellaceae > PALSA-600. The sequence goes on from CAWBVD010000001.1 coordinate 183,166, forward strand.
CATCGTCGGCTTCAATTTGCGAATTGCGGTGATCGCCTTCGCCCGAAACGCGTTGCAGGCAGCGCCGGCCTCGGGGGCGTAGAAGGTGAGCTGCACGACTGGGCAGGCGCTCTTGGTGAAGATCCGCATCTTCCAGCCGCCGAGAATCGCCGCTTCCTTCAGCCCGTCGAACCACATGGCAGCGTGCGAGTCTCCGAAGAGGATGAAGGTCTTCTTCGCGTTGGCCGCGCCGTAGACGCATTCGCCGAACGTGGCGTCGTCTTCCTTCATCCCCTCGGCGCAGTCCTGGTTCTTGAGATGTTCGCCGCCCGGGCAAACGCATTGGAGCTGCCGCACGATGGCCAAGGCCCACGGCGTCAGCCCGGCGACGGTGCAGCGGATCTGGGACGCGCACGGCCTCAGGCCGCACCGTGTACGGACGTTCAAGCTCTCGAACGACCCGCGCTTCACGAGAAGCTGACCGACGTGGTCGGGCTCTACCTCAACCCGCCCGAGAGGGCGATCGTGCTCTGCGTCGACGAGAAAAGCCAGATCCAGGCGTTGGACAGAACCCAGGCGAGCCTGCCGATGAAGAGGGGCCGCGCCGGCACGATGACCCACGACTACAAACGCAACGGCCCACCACCACCCTCTTCGCCGCGCTCAGCATCCTCGACGGCTCGGTGGTCGGACAGTGCCTACAGTTCTTGATCGACGGTGTAGGTGAGGTTGTCAGAGTCGACAAGGTGATCGTCGGCGGCATTGTGTCGATGAAGAACGCCTCCCACACCGGTATTTCCGGATTGCTTGGAAGATCGAGCGCAACTTCGACGAGGAGTTGATCGCGACCATGCCGGGCTTAGCTGCCCCACGGCCGCTCAACGCCGGCTGCTGATGAGCGCGTTGGTGAGCGCCGAACGCGTCGGGTGCCGCTCCAGCTGAAGCGGTCGGCTACCACCCTGACGAGCCTCAAAGCTCGCTACGCGCGACGAACTTGTGCGACTTCGGCCGTCGTTATCAGTGCAGTCGCAGGGCGGCCTGGAGCGCGCCGCTCAGGTAGATCCCGTACGACCCGGTGATGTGGTACTGGTCGGAGTAGACGATCGTGTCCGCGATTACCGGAGTGCACGTCTTCGTGCTGCAAAACCATGGCAGGGTGTCGATGTACTGCGCATGCGCGAGCTTCGCGGCGGTCTGCTCGGCCGCGATGTGATCGGGCAGCACGGCGTCGGTGACGCTCGCCGAGCACGCCTGGACATCGTGCTGGTGCGCAGCCAGGCATTCCGGCGCCGACTGCTTCAAGTAGGGGATATCACCGAGGATCACCGTCCGTGACCCGGGCGTCTCGATCAGCTTGAGCGTCTTGACGAGGCCGGCAGTCCACTGCGGCGGTTGGATTTGAGCCTTGTCCTTGCCTTCAGGCGTCAGGTACTCGTCGGTCAGTACGAGCAGGTTCGGCTTCGTCTTCCTGATCCGCGCGGTCGCGTACTTGTGCCACTGATCGCATTCCGTGAAGGGGAAGCGGTTCCGGTACGGATCCCAAGCGGCGATATACGCCGGCGGGCAACCCGATTTCGCGAGGTAGACCAGCTTCCAATGGATCCTCTTTGCCAGCGCGTCGAAGCCGGGGAGCCACATCTCCGCGTGCGAGTCGCCGAACAGCAACATCGTTTTCTTGCCATGGGGGTCGCCGTAGACACAGGCGGGCATCTGCACCTTCTCGGCCGGCGCCTCGCATCCCTCCGCATACGCCTGCGGGTACCCGTTGTCGTTGACTGCGTCCTTCAAGGCGGGGTTGACGTTGCTCGGCACCGACTTGATCAGCCTCGCTGCGGCCACCGCGTGCAGCACCCGCGTCGTGGACGCAATCTGGACCCGCGCCCGCGACCCCGCTCTCGACGCGGACGCAGTCGACGCGCCGCCGAGGCCAGCGAGCAGGCAGGCAAGCGCAACACTGAGCAGTGACAAACGGGCCGCAGACATCTCAAACGCCCCCTTACGGGTGCGCATGCAACTCTAGCACGGTTGCTCCTAAAACCGCCACCGTCAAAAGCGCGCCGACCGCGATACTGACGGCCAGACGACTGGACAGCCACCTCGCCCGGCGGATCGGATTCTCCACGAGAGTATACGTCACGAATGAGAGCACCACAGCAACGGCGACCCACATCAGCGCGGTCAGATGCGAAAGGCTGTGGCCGGCGCGCTCGGTCGCGATCGCAATCAACGGCCAGTGCCAGAGGTAGAGCGAGAACGAGAGCCTGCCAAGCAACTGCATGACACCGATTCCGAGGAGGAACTCGGCACCGAGACGTGGGATGGCCGCCCCGCCGGCGATGACGGCGGCTGTGCCGACGACCGGGATCGCCACGGCGTAGCCCGGATACCGGGTCGTGTCGGTGTAGATGCACGCGGACACGACGATCGCCGCCAGTCCAAGCCAGGTCAGCGCCGCTGCAACGTGCGGCCGGAGCGACGCGAGAGGCCTCGTTCCGACAGCGACGAGCGCACCAAGCGCCAGTTCCCAGGCGTGGGTGAAGGGCGAAAAGTACGCCGCATTCGCGTTCGTCGACGTCTGGTAGATCGACCAGACGAGCGACGTTGCGATCACGACCGTCAAGCCGGCCGCAAGCTTGGCGCGAGGCGCGAAACGGCCCAGGACGCCGCGAGCAGGATGAAGAACGCCGGATACACGGCGTAGAACTGCTCCTCGACCGAGAGCGACCAGAGGTTTTGCAAGGGCGACGGAGGTCGCTGCGCCGTCAGGTAGTTCGTGCGGAGGGAGATGAAATGGAAGTTGGCAAAGAACAACGCCGCTGAACGGGCGTCCGGAACGACCTCGTCGCCGCGGATGAAGCCGAGCCAGTGGTACGTGGCCAGCAGAGTCGCCACGACGACGAGTGATGCGGCCGGAAGGATCCGGCGGCACCGGCGGGCATAGAACGACATGAGGCTCGTCCGGCCGGACGTCGCGCGCTCGCGGAGCAGCAGACCCGTGATGACGAAGCCCGAGATGACGTAGAAGACATCGACGCCGATGTAACCGCCGCTGAACGGCGGAATACCCGCGTGATACAGCACCACGAGCAAGACTGCGATCGCGCGAAGCCCCTCCACGTCCGGCCTGAATCTCCGATCCTCCGGAGCTGTGCCAACCTCGAGCCCCGTCGGGACCGCACGTGCAGCGGCGATGGCGATCGTCATTCCCTGAATGGAAGCTCGGATCGTCGCCGGGGAATCCGAACATCCGCCTAGGGCCGCCTATCCGAACGGCCAGATTCGTCGAATGCCCGAGCCGTGGCTGGGCTCGAAAGGGCGGGCTACTGCCCCACGCGAGCGGACGAATCCACGGTTACCGCTCCTGGATCCTCTACAGTCTTTGCGGCCGATGGGCCTGCATGTCTGCCGCGGGGTGCGGACTGTAAGCTGATGCGGGAGGGGCGGCAGTGGAGGGCTGTTCTCGGCGCGGGCTGGCTTCTGTGTCGCGGTGTGGACGCAGGCCGAGGTGGGTGTTAGGGGCGGCCGATGATGTAGCTGGAGGCGACGGCTGTTTTGAAGGCGGCTTGGCCGGCGGGGGATGATTCGATGGGCCAGTCCCAGTAGCCTTGGCCTTCGTCGATGCGCCAGTTGAACCAGCAGAAGGCGTGGACGTCGGGGTATTTGGTGGGGAGGGATGAGAAGAGGTCGTTGATGAACTGGACTTTTTGTCCGGCGAAGCCGACATCGATCGAGAACCGGCGCTCCCCGAACTTGTGCGACTTCGGCCGTCGTTATCAGTGCAGTCGCAGGGCGGCCTGGAGCGCGCCGCTCAGGTAGATCCCGTACGCCCCGGTGATGTGGTACTGGTCGGAGTAGACGATCGTGTCCGCGATTACCGGAGTGCACGTCTTCGTGCTGCAAAACCATGGCAGGGTGTCGATGTACTGCGCATGCGCGAGCTTCGCGGCGGTCTGCTCGGCCGCGATGTGATCGGGCAGCACGGCGTCGGTGACGCTCGCCGAGCACGCCTGGACATCGTTCTGGTGCGCAGCCAGGCATTCCGGCGCCGACTGCTTCAAGTAGGGGATATCACCGAGGATCACCGTCCGTGACCCGGGCGTCTCGATCAGCTTGAGCGTCTTGACGAGGCCGGCAGTCCACTGCGGCGGTTGGATTTGAGCCTTGTCCTTGCCTTCAGGCGTCAGGTACTCGTCGGTCAGTACGAGCAGGTTCGGCTTCGTCTTCCTGATCCGCGCGGTCGCGTACTTGTGCCACTGATCGCATTCCGTGAAGGGGAAGCGGTTCCGGTACGGATCCCAAGCGGCGATATACGCCGGCGGGCAACCCGATTTCGCGAGGTAGACCAGCTTCCAATGGATCCTCTTTGCCAGCGCGTCGAAGCCGGGGAGCCACATCTCCGCGTGCGAGTCGCCGAACAGCAACATCGTTTTCTTGCCATGGGGGTCGCCGTAGACACAGGCGGGCATCTGCACCTTCTCGGCCGGCGCCTCGCATCCCTCCGCATACGCCTGCGGGTACCCGTTGTCGTTGACTGCGTCCTTCAAGGCGGGGTTGACGTTGCTCGGCACCGACTTGATCAGCCTCGCTGCGGCCACCGCGTGCAGCACCCGCGCCGTGGACGCAATCTGGACCCGCGCCCGCGACCCCGCTCTCGACGCGGACGCAGTCGACGCGCCGCCGAGGCCAGCGAGCAGGCAGGCAAGCGCAACACTGAGCAGTGACAAACGGGCCGCAGACATCTCAAACGCCCCCTTACGGGTGCGCATGCAACTCTAGCACGGTTGCTCCGAAAACCGCCACCGTCAAAAGCGCGCCGACCGCGATACTGACGGCCAGACGACTGGACAGCCACCTCGCCCGGCGGATCGGATTCTCCACGAGAGTATACGTCACGAATGAGAGCACCACAGCAACGGCGACCCACATCAGCGCGGTCAGATGCGAAAGGCTGTGGCCGGCGCGCTCGGTCGCGATCGCAATCAACGGCCAGTGCCAGAGGTAGAGCGAGAACGAGAGCCTGCCAAGCAACTGCATGACACCGATTCCGAGGAGGAACTCGGCACCGAGACGTGGGATGGCCGCCCCGCCGGCGATGACGGCGGCTGTGCCGACGACCGGGATCGCCACGGCGTAGCCCGGATACGGGTCGTGTCGGTGTAGATGCACGCGGACACGACGATCGCCGCCAGTCCAAGCCAGGTCAGCGCCGCTGCAACGTGCGGCCGGAGCGACGCGAGAGGCCTCGTTCCGACAGCGACGAGCGCACCAAGCGCCAGTTCCCAGGCGTGGGTGAAGGGCGAAAAGTACGCCGCATTCGCGTTCGTCGACGTCTGGTAGATCGACCAGACGAGCGACGTTGCGATCACGACCGTCAAGCCGGCCGCAAGCTTGGCGCGAGGCGCGAAACGGCCCCAGGACGCCGCGAGCAGGATGAAGAACGCCGGATACACGGCGTAGAACTGCTCCTCGACCGAGAGCGACCAGAGGTTTTGCAAGGGCGACGGAGGTCGCTGCGCCGTCAGGTAGTTCGTGCGGAGGGAGATGAAATGGAAGTTGGCAAAGAACAACGCCGCAGAACGGGCGTCCGGAACGACCTCGTCGCCGCGGATGAAGCCGAGCCAGTGGTACGTGGCCAGCAGAGTCGCCACGACGACGAGTGATGCGGCCGGAAGGATCCGGCGGCACCGGCGGGCATAGAACGACATGAGGCTCGTCCGGCCGGACGTCGCGCGCTCGCGGAGCAGCAGACCGTGATGACGAAGCCCGAGATGACGTAGAAGACATCGACGCCGATGTAACCGCCGCTGAACGGCGGAATACCCGCGTGATACAGCACCACGAGCAAGACTGCGATCGCGCGAAGCCCCTCCACGTCCGGCCTGAATCTCCGATCCTCCGGAGCTGTGCCAACCTCGAGCCCCGTCGGGACCGCACGTGCAGCGGCGATGGCGATCGTCATTAACTCGCAACGACGGTCAGCATCACGGTGACCGTCGCCGCCGGTAGCAAGCGCCGCACCCGTCGAGCGTAAAAATCCCGGAGCAGGACACCGACAGAACGTCGCTCCCAGCTGCGCAGCAGCAGCAACGTGATCAAGAAACCCGAAATCACAAAGAAGACGTCGACCCCGATGAACCCACCTTCGAGTCCCGGAACACGAGCGTGGCAAAGCGCTACCAGCGCAACCGCGATCGCCCGGAGGCCCTCGATATCAGGACGAAACCCGGCACCACCACCACGAGCAGACCTGAACCACGCCGCGACCCGCGTAAATCGTCATGACCGCCAGAAGAGAAAGCTCCGCAGAGAGGTCGTCGATCGCGCGGGGTGCGAGCGCGATCAACCGCGAGCAGACCGAGGAAAACGCATCCGCAGATCACCCACCGACAGCCGCATGCCGGGTTCCACCATGTACTCCCACCCTTCCGGGTCTTTCGTCGCAGTCCTTCGATGGTTCCATCGCCAGCCGTGAAAGTCAAGCGTCCCGTCGAACTCTCACAGGGCCCGAGCTGCTCGCCTGGGGGGCGGGGATGAGCCCGGAGGATGAAGTCGTTGGAGGCGCGGTAGCTACCCGCGCGACCCGGGTGGCAACGGCCGCGCCAGTGCGCGCCGGTCGCAGGCGGTCTTGGGCGGTTTTGAGCGGAACGGGGGACGTCTCCGGAAACGCCGAAACCCGCCTATTAGAGCGGGTTTCGGCTTGCTTGCAGGGGATGCCCCCGGCAAGAATCGAACTTGCGCACGCGGTTTAGGAAACCGCTGCTCTATCCACTGAGCTACGGGGGCCGGTCGAGCCAGTGTAGAGAGCAGCGGTCGAGAGCTTCCGCGCTCACGCCCCTGCGGCTCGGCCGAGCACCCGTCTGTTGAACGCGCTCCGCGTCACGGCGACCGCGAGCTTGGCGCCGATCCCGGAGTAGATCGCGGCGTTGAACGCCCGGCCGTGCCCGCGCGCGTAGTGCCGCCGGTAGAAGCGGGCCATCCCGTAGTGGAACGCGTAGTTCAGCCGGAGGCTGCGGTAGCGGCCGCTCGTGCCCGCCTTGAGGTGCGTGGCGGCGACGGACGGCTCATACCAGGTCACCCAGCCGGCCTCGGCCGCCCGGTAGCAGAGGTCCAGGTCCTCCATGTACATCCAGTAGCCCTCGTCGAACGGCCCGAGCTCGTCGAGCGCGCTTCGGCGCAGCAGCATGAATGCGCCGTTGACCGCGTCGACCCGGCCGCGCTCGACCTCGGGGGCACGGTACTGCGCGAGCGCGGCGGGGGCGTGCTCGCTACGGCCGATGCGGGTGAAGTGCGCGAGCGCGCCGAGCGGCGTCGGGAACGAACGCTTCCCCGCATGGTCGAAGGTGCCGTCCTCGAGCTCGAGCCGGCAGCCGCAGATCGCGATCGAAGGGTGGGCGTCCATCAGCTCGAGCAGCGTGTCGAGCGTGCCTGCGTGAACCCGGGTGTCCGGGTTCAGGGCGAGGAAGTAGCGCGAGCGGCTGCGCGCGAGCGCGAGGTTCGTCGCCGCTGCGAACCCGAGGTTCCGGCCCGGCTCGATCAGCTCGACGCCGGGGAACGCCAGCACCGCCGCGGCCGTGCCGTCGGGGGGGCCGTTGTCGACCACGATCACCGAGAGCGGCCGGGCCGGTGGATGGTCCCGGAGCGAGCGCAGGCACTGCCCGAGCAGCCGCGCGCTCCGGTAGCTGACGATCCCGACGTCGAGGCCGTCCTGCTCCTCCATCGCTACACCGGCACGCAAAGCTGGATCGAGACGCAGCGGCGCATCGGGAACTCGTCGTAGGGCACGGCGCCCCGCCAGCGGTTGTGGCTCTCGGCGGAGAGGAAGTAGGTCTCGGGGTCGCCGCCGAGCTTCACGAGCAGGTCGTCGAGCTCGGCCGTGGGGATGCCGAGGCCCTCGGCGATCCGTGCCAGCCGCACGTAGTGATCGGAGTCGCCGGGTCCGAGCTGCACGTGATCGACGGCGTGGATCGTGTAACCGCCGGGCTCGACCAGCCGGCCGATCCCGCCGCAGAGCTCGTCGATCGCGCCGGCGGGCACGTGCTCGAGCACCGAGATCGAGTAGATCCCGTCGTAGCGCTCGCCGGCGGGGACGTCGCCCGGGAACAGGCCCTGCACGAACCGGAGCCGCGGGAAGGCAGCCTTCATCGTCTCGACGTCGTCCGGGCCGCGGTCGCGGCCGTCGTAGGGGTCGATCACGGTCACGTCGTAACCGAGCCGGGCCAGGAGCTCCGCCACGACCGGCTCGCCCGCGCCGATCTCGAGCAGCCGTGCGCCCGGCCGGAGCGTCCCGACCACCGCCTTCAGCGTCCACGGCCGCTGGACGTCCTTCATGTCGCGGTTCGCGAACGCGAGCCGGGGCAGGCGATCGGCGGAGTCGCAGTAGTCGCGCACCGTGGCGTAACTCAGCCGCGGCGGGACGCGGGCCCCGTAGCGTTCGACGATCCGTTCCGTCTCCTCGAGACGTTGCGGGAGCGCACGGCGACTCGCGCCGAGCGCGCGCTCGTAGAAGCGGCGGAGCCTCTCGGCGCTCGCCGGCCAGCTGAAGCTGCGCTCGGCGAACGCCCGCGCCCCGCGGCCGAGCCGCGCGCGGAGCGCGTCGTCGTCGAGCAGTCGCTCGATCACGTCAGCGATCTCGAGCGCGTCGCCTCGATGGAGCAGGACGCACTCCTCGCCGTCCTCGAGAAAGCGGCCGATGTTCGCCGGCGGCAGGACGACCGGACGGCCGCTCGCGAGGAACTCGGTCAGCTTCGACGGGAAGCGATAGTCGTTGAACGCGTCGGCCCGCCCCGGCTGGACGAGCACATCCGCCAGGCGCAGGTAGCGCCCCACCTCGACGCGCGGCACGAGTGGCACGTCGATCACGTGGTCGTGGGCCGCCTTCAGCTCGGGCTCGAGGAAGCGGACGAAGTCGCGCCCCAGCCGGATGAGCCTGAGCGGCCGGCCGGCGCGGTTCACCGTGGCGACGGCGAGGTAGAGGCTCCGCACCTCGGCCGCGTTCGAGCTGTGCACGTTCCCGGCGTAGACGATCACCGCCTCGTCCTCGCCGATGCCGAGGCTCGCGCGCAGGTCCGGGTCGGCCGGGCCGTCGCCGAAGAGGTCCGGCTCGAACGCGGGCCAGATCACCTCGGCAGGCACGCCGTCGGGCTGGAACTCGAGCAGGCGGTCGATGATCACGGTGATCCCGGCGGCGCCGGCGAGGAAGCGCCGCATCCGCCGCGGATGCGAGAGCGTGCCGGAGACGACGCCGTCGTAGTCGCCGTTCGCGGCGCGGAGCCGCTCGAGGCTCACGCCCAGCCGGTCGGCAGTGAGCACCTCCTCGTTGTCCTCGAGGTGGACGAAGTAGGGGCAGCCGTAGCGGGCGCTGAGCTCCTCGGTCAGCTCGCGGACGGCCTCGCGCGGCGTCCAGGCGTGCACGAGCGCAGGCGGCCCGCCGTCCGGAAAGTCGCAGCCCGCCGGTCGCGTGCGCGCCGAAAGTCGAGCGCCTGGAAGCGGTGCTCGCCGAGCAGCGTGATCGTCTCCGGGTTCCCGGGGACGAGCACCGCGCACTCGTCGCCGGCCGCGGTGAGCTCGTTCGCGAGGCGGGCGATGTGGACCGCGCTGTTGCTGGTGAAGTCGTGGTAGTTGACGAAGACGACGTTCACGCGGTGCGGACGGCGGTAGTCGTCCCCGGCGAGCGAGAGCGCGGGGTTGTAATACGGGTCGCCGCGCTCGATCGTCTCGCCCCAGCGGTCGAGGAAGAGCGCGCGGTCGAGGTGGTCGTAGCGCGAGCCGCGCGTGACGCCCTCGTCGTGACGCACGACCGCGTGCGGGGTGAAGAGGTTGCGCAGGCCTGCCTCTCGCAGCCGGAGGCAGAGGTCGACGTCCTGGTAGTGCGTCCCGTAGTGCTCGTCGAAGCCGCCGAGCTCTCGAGCAGGCCGCGCCGGACCGCCATGCATGCCCCGGTCACCGCCGAGACCTCGCGCGTGCACGAGAGCGAGCCGGCGTAGCCGTCGACGTCGCTCGGGAAGCCGCGCATGATGTGGTCGGCGGTGCCGCGGAGGCCGAGCACGACGCCGGCGTGCTGCACCTTCCCGTTCGGGTAGACGAGCAGCGGCCCGACCGCGCCGACGCCGTCGAGCCCGCCGAGGCCGACCAGCACCTCCAGCCATTCGGGCGTCTGCACCTCGGTGTCGTTGTTGAGGAAGACGACGTACTCGCCGTCGGCCCGCTCGAGCGCCGAGGTTGTTGGCGCGCGAGAAGTTGAACCGTCCCTCGAGCGGCAGCACCTCGACGGGGTGGCGCTCGAACAGTCCGCAGTGCGACAGGGTCGGTCGTCCCGTTGTCGACAAGAGTGACGCCGAAGCTCGGATAGGTCGTGCGGGCGAAGATCGAGTCGAGGCAGCGGCCGAGATGCTCGGGCGCGTCCTTCGTCGGGATGATCGACCGTGACGCGCGGCCACGAGCGCGCGCGGCGCCGGCTGGACGATCGCGCGGTGCGGGAACGCAGGGTTGGGCCGCGCGGACGCCGCGACTCCGAGCCGTTCGAGATGACGGGCGACCGCGGCGGCCTGCAGCTCGGCGATGCCGTTCTTGGCGCCGGGCGAGCTTGCGATGCTGCCGGGAAGCTTGCGCCAGTGGTAGAGGATCCGCGGCAGGTGCGCGATCCGGTCGGTGAGCTCGGAGAGGCGCAGCATCAGCTCGTAGTCCTGGACGCCGTCGAACGCGGAGTCGAGGCCGCCCGACGCGCTCGACGAGCGAGCGGCGGACGACGAGCAGATGGCCGACGTACATGACTCCGCGGAAGAACTCGGGCGACCAGTCGGGCTTGAAGAACGGCTCGCTGCGGCGGCCGCGGCGGTCGACCTTGTCCTCGTCGGTGTAGATCACGTCGAGCTCGGGCCGCTCGTCGAGCAGCCGCACGCACTCGAGCAGCGCGTCGGGCTCGAGCTCGTCGTCGTGGTCGAGGAACGCGACGAACTCGCCCCGGGCGAGCGCGAGCGCGCGGTTCGTGGCCGCCGCGATGCCGCCGTTCTCGCCGAACGACACGTCGATCGCCGGCTCGTCTTCGAGCGAGCGCAGGTAGGCCAGGGTCGCGCTCGCTGGTCGAGCCGTCGTCCGCGAGGCAGAGCTGCCAGTGGGGGTACGTCTGGCGCGCGCACGGACTCGACGGCGCGGCGGAGCCATTCGGGGTCGGTGTCGAACACGGGCGTCACGACCGAGACGAGCGGACGCGCGCGCAGTTGGGCGAGGTCGGGCGGCGCGGGAGCCGGCCGCGGCGCCGTCCCGCGCGGGAGCCGGCGGCGGCGCGCCATGCGCGCACGCCAGGCGAGGCGACGAAGGCCGCCGACGTCGCGCTTGGCCGAGCGGAGCGGCGCGGTGATGCGCCACGAGACCGACTCGATGACTCCGGCGAGATCGGCCTCGCGGTCGCGCAGGTCGGCCTCGCGGTCGCGCAGGTCGGCCTCGAGGCGGTCGCGCTCGAGCCGGAGCACGTCGCGCTCCGCGCGGGTGCGGGCGAGGGCGGCCTGCGCGTCGTCGAGCTCCCGCCCGGCGGCCGCACGCCCCGCCTGGGCCGCGAGCGCCTCCCGCTCGGCGGCCAGCGCCTCTCGCTCGGCGGCGAGGGCCCGCTGGTCGGCGGCCCACGCCGCAGACATGCCGGCGCGGCGCTCCCGGGCCGGGTCGGCGATCCGGCTGCCGAGGGCCGAGAAGAAGCGCTCCGCGAGCGGGTCCGCCCGGGCCGCGGCGAGGAACTCCGTGAACGCGGCGTCGACCTCCGCGCCGACCGCGAGCACGCCGAGCCCGTGCGCGTGCGTGAACGCGAAGCCGGGATAGTGCGGCTCGAGCTCCTCCCAGAGCCGCCACACGCCGAAGCCCGGGTCGCGGACGGCCGTGTCGTGCAGCAGGAGCACGCCCCGCTCGCTGAGCTTCGGCAGCCAGGTCTCGACGTCGTGGCTCACCGCCTCGTAGCTGTGGGCGCCGTCGACGTGCAGCACGTCGACCGAGCCGTCGGCGAACACCGGGACCGCCTCGTCGAACCGCTGCTGGTGCAGCGTCGAGAACGAGCCGTAGAGCGGGTCGTGATGCGCGCGGAGCTCGTCGAGCACCTCGGGGCCGTAGGCGCCCGTGTGCTCGTCGCCCTGCCAGGTGTCGACGGCATGGCACCGCGCCGGCAGCTCGAGGGCCTGGACGGCCTGGCAGAAAGCGCAGTACGAGTCGCCCTTCCAGGTGCCGAGCTCGACCAGGACGCGGGGCCGGAGCGCGGCGACGGCGAAGAAGGCGAACGGGATGTGCCCGTGCCAGCTCTCGACGTCGGTCAGGCGGCGCGGCTGGTCGAAGACGATCGGGAAGCGGAGCGGCTCGAAGCTCACCGGCCCGCTCCGGGCGAGAGGGCCCGCATCGCGTAGACGCGGTTGCGCACGAGCGCCGCGTGCAGCCCGGGCGCGCGCGAGAGGGCGAGGTCGCGCCGGGCCGGGCGGCCGGCCTCGCGGTAGGCACGCCACTCGGTGAGCCCGCGGAGGCGGCCGGTCAGCGGCGCGAGCGTACGCGCCGTCGCAGCCACGTAACCGACGTAGGCGAGGTCGTAGGCGACGATGCGGAGCAGACCGCGCCGGAGCTGCGCCGCCGAGGCGTTCTTCGCGAGCATGCGCACCCGATTGCGCCCCACGAGCCGGTGCTTGAGCGCCGAGCCGTGGCCGAGCGTGGCGGAATGGTGGTGGCGGGCGACTGCCGCGGGAGCGAGCAGGCAGCGCCAGCCGGCCATGCGCGCACGCCACGCGAGATCCGCGTCCTCGAGATAGGCGAAGAACGAGCGGTCGAAGCCGCCGAGATCGTCGAGCATCGCCCGCCGGTAGAGCGCGCAGGCCGCGCTGGCGCCGAACACCTCGACCGGCACGCCGTTAGCCAGTGCGTCGGGGGCGGCAAGAGCCGGCTGCCCGAGCCCGCGCTCGCGTGCGACGCCGAGCTCGTCGACCTCGAGGCCGGCCGAGTTGACCGTCGCCGTCCCCGCGAAGAGCACCTGCGCGGCGACCGATCCGACGCGCTCGTCCGTCTCTCCGGCAGCGAGCAGCTCGGCGAGAGCGTTCGGCGCGACGAAGCAGTCGTCGTTCACGAGCGCGATCCACTCGCCCCGGGCAACCGCGAGCCCTTCGCTGACGCCGCCCGCGAACCCGAGCTCCGGCGCGCCGCGGACGACGACCGCACCGGGGAGCCCAGCCCCGAAAGCTCAGAGTCGCTGCCGTCGTTCGCCACCACGATCAGCTCGCTCTCACCGCCGACGCGGGCGAGCGCGTCCTCGATTGCAGCCAGGCACTGTCCGAGCAGGGCCGGCTTGCCGAACGCGACGACGATGGCCGAGAGGCGCACCGCCATCTAGACCGCCTCCACCTCGAACGGGCGGTACGTGTCGATGACGTCGTCGGTCTCGCCGATCGCGACGATCCGCCCGTGCTCGAGGAACAGCGCGCGGTCGCACCAGCGGCTCACTGCCGAAAGGTCGTGGCTGACGAAGACGACCGTCTTTCCGGCGGCCCGGATCTCCTCGAACGTCTGGAAGCACTTCTCCTGGAAGTCGGCGTCGCCGACGGCGAGCGCCTCGTCGAGCAGGAGGATGTCGAACGGCACCTGGATCGCGACCGAGTAGGCCAGGCGGAGCAGCATCCCCGACGAGTAGTTCTTGAGCTGCTGGTCGACGAACCGCTCGAGCCCGGCAAACTCGAGGATCGCGTCGAAGCGGCGCGCGACCTCGCGCCGCGTCATCCCGATCAGCATCCCGTTGATCTCGATGTTCGTGCGGGCGGTGAACTCGGGGTTGAAGCCGACGCCGAGCTCGATGAACGGCGACAGCCGCCCGCGGATCCGCACCGTGCCCGTGTCGGCGCGGTAGATGCCGGCGAGCACCTTGAGGAGCGTGCTCTTGCCGCTGCCGTTCGGGCCGACGATGCCGAAGAACTCGCCCTCGGCGACCGAGAAGGTCACGTCGCGGAGCGCGTCGTTGCGCTCGTACTCGACGCGCTTGAGCGGGTGCGCGAAGTACTCCTTGAGCCGTGCCCGCTGTTCGTGCGGGATCCAGAACGCCTTGGAGACGCCGACCGCCTCGATCGCCGGTCCGACGGCTCATGCCCGCTCCGCGAAGCGCGGCGCCTCGCGCCGGTAGAGAAGCAGCGCCGCCGCGACGAGCGCGGCGGCGATCGCGAGCGGGAGCAGCGCGGTTGTCGATCGGCGTCATGCCGTCCGCGGCGGCTGTCGACGAGCCGAGCAGGATGGTGCGCACGTCCTGCAGCACCTGCACGAACGGGTTCAGCTCGACGAGCCGCTGCGCCCAGACGGGCAGGATCGTGATCGGGTACATGATCGGCGCGATGAAGAAGAGGATCGCCGCGGTGACCTCCCAGAGCTGCGCCACGTCGCGGAAGCGCACGTAGAGCGTCGAGGCGATCAGGGCGATCGCGGTGACGAAGACGTACAGCTCGAGCAGGAGCGGCACGAGCAGCAGCCAGCTCCATCCGGGCTCGACGCCGCCGACCGCGAGGAAGACCGCGACGACGATGCAGTTGGCGAGGAACGTCATCGCGGCCGCGAGCGACGTCGCGACCGGGATGACGAGCGGCGGGAACGAGATGCGCCTGATCGTCGGGCCCTTGGACACGAACGAAGGAAGCGTCGCGCTGACGGCGTCGATCAGGAACGTGTTGAGCACGATCCCGATCAGCAGGTAGAGCGGAAATCGGTCGATGCTGGACTTGAAGATGCTGCCGAAGACGACCCAGAGCACCGTGAAGTAGGCAAGCGGTTTCGCCAGCGACCAGATGTAGCCGAGCAGCGAGCCCGCGTACTTGAGCTTGAACTCGGAGCGCGCGAGCACCCCGATGATGCGCACGTCGTACGCCATCTGCTCACGCGTCGTGAGCCGCGCGGTGATGTACCTCGCTTCGCTCACTAGTAGGCGCCGCGCCCGCAGATGACGGAGGGAACCGTGAGCGCGAGGATCCGCAGGTCGCGGCTGATCGAGAGGTTCTCGATGTAGTCGCGCTCGACGGCGAGCCGCTCCTCGAAGCGGAGCTCGCCGCGGCCGAAGACCTGCATCGGCCCCGTGAGCCCCGGCTTCACCGCCAGCCGGAACACGTGCTCGGGCCGGTAGCGCCGAACGAGCTCGACCTGCTCCGGCCGCGGCCCGACGAGGCTCATCTCGCCCTTGAGCACGTTGACGAGCTGTGGCAGCTCGTCGAGGCTCGTGCGCCGCAGGACGCGGCCGAGGCGCGTCACCCGCGGGTCGCGCGTCAGCTTGAACATCGGCTCGTCGAGCTGGTCGAAGCGGACGAGCGCCGGGAGCAGCGCCTCGGCGTCCGGCCGCATCGTGCGGAACTTGTACATCCGGAACTCGCGCCCGCCGAGCCCGGCGCGGCGCTGGACGTAGAAGACAGAGCCCTCGCCGCCGAGCCGCTCCGCGACGACGATCGCGAGCAGGATGGGCGTCGTCGCGAGCAGCAGCACCGAGGCGGTGGCGACGTCGAACACGCGCTTGAGCAGCAGCGTCGAGCGCGAGACGTCCCAGGTGTTGTACTCGACCACCGGCACGTCCGCGACGTGGTGGAGCTGCACCGCCGTGCCGAAGATGCCGCGCGCGGGCGGGACGACGCTCAGCTTCACATGGCTCCGGCGGCAAACCGCCACGACCTCGGCGATCACGCGCTCGTCGATCGACTGCGCCGCGAGGATGAGGCGGTCGACCCCGAGCGGCCAGCGTCCGTTGGACTGCAGCGCGGGCGTCAGCGTCGGATAGGCAGCAACGACGGTCGCGTGGATGTCGGAGAAGAGCTCCAGCTTGCGCCGGATCGAGCGTGTGAGCTCGTCGCGGCCGACGATCACGACCCGCTCGGGCGGCGTCACGCGGCGCCACGCGAAGCGCGCGACGGCGCGGAGGACGAGCGCCGCGGCGAGCGCGACCACGAGCGCGCGGATCGCGGTCGCGGCGTCGAGCGAACCGAGCGAGGTCAGCTGCAGGAAGAGCGCCAGGCCGCCGACCGAGACGATCGCCCAGATCAGCAGGTAGGGCAGCTCGTCGGCGGTGAGGTGGCGGAGCGTACGGTGGTCGCGGTCGTAGAGCCCACAGAGCTTGGCGGCCAGGATGAAGCCGGGCAGGAAGAGCAACGCGCCGAGGGCGGCCGAGAGGCCGGGGCCGAGGAGCGCGAGCGTCGCGCTGACCGCGCCGACGGTGCACACGTCGGCGAGCGCCAGGATGCGCCGCCGGAGCGGGTCGCGTGCAACCCAGCCGCGAGGCCGCTCCTCGATCCGGTGGTCGGATGTCTCGAGGCGTGCCCCACGGGACGCGCCCCGCACGAGCGCAGGGGCGACCGCCTTGCCGTTGCCCGCCGCGCTCGGCTCGTTTGCTGATATCCCCAACGTTCCCCTTGGCCTCGGGTCCGTGGTGCCGACCTTACCCACGAACGCGTTCCCGTAACGTCAGTTCAGCTAACGTCGTCTCTCGGCACGCAACGTTAGTGGCGGCACCCTTAGTCGAACGTAAGAAAGCTGAGGCGGTGCCGTTGCGGAATGCGTACCGGGCTAGCGTGTGTGTGGCTCCGATGGCGATTCTCGATCCCGAACACGCGCCTCCAACGCGGGCGCGGGCCGCAGCAGTGGTGCTGATCCTCGCCGTCGCGGCGCTGGCCGCCGCTGCAGGCGCCGGGGCTACGCCGGCTCACCCGCTCCGGACGGCGATCGTCGACCCGTACGTGTTCACGGGCCCGGATGCGGGAGCCGGGCTCGCTCGGGCCGCGGCCGCCGGCGTGACCGCGATCAAGGTGCCGCTCTTCTGGAACGGGGTCGCCCCCGTCACCCGCCCGCGTGGCTTCCGGCCCACCGACCCGTCCGACCCCGCCTACAACTGGACGGCACTCGACACGCAGCTTCGCCTGATCCGCGCCCACGGGCTGGAGCCGATCGTCTACGTCGCGGGCGCGCCGGCCTGGGCGCTGAAGACGATCGACGGCGCCACGCGCCCCGACCCGGCGCAGTACCGGGCCTTCGCGCTCGCGGCGGTGCGGCGCTACTCGGGCACGACCGCCGGGCTGCCGCGCGTCCGCTTCTGGCAGGCCTGGAACGAGCCGAACAAGGTGCCGGACCGCGCGGCGAAGAAGGGGACGGAGGACTGGTACCGCACGCTTGTCAACGCGTTCGCGGCAAGTGCGCACACCGTGCCGGGCAACGTCGTGATCGCCGGGGCGCTGGCGCCGTTCGGGATCTCGACCGCGATCGCGCCGTTCACGTTCATGCGCGACCTGCTCTCGAAGAAGGTGCATTTCGACATCTGGTCGATCGACCCGTACACCGCGGGCGGCCCTTCCCACGAGCCGCCGCACCCGAACGACGTCTCGGTCGCGCGCCTCCCCGAAATGAAGAGCGTGCTGGACGCGGCCGTGAAGGCCGGCAACATCGTCTCTACGCAGCCGGTGCGCTTCTGGGTCAGCGAGTTCGCATGGGACAGCAACCCGCCGGATCCGGGCGGCGTGCCGGTCGCTCTCGAGGGCCGGTGGGTGGCCGAGTCGCTCTATCGCATGTGGTCGGCGGGGGTGAGCCTCGTGACGTGGTTCACGCTCCGCGACCAGTCGCTCGCGACGAGCCCGTACCAGTCGGGGCTCTACTTCCTGAGCTCGACGTTCGCCCACGACCGCCCGAAGCCCGCGCTGACGGCGTTCCGGTTCCCGTTCGTCGCCTATCCGGCCGGGAAGAGGATCTCGGTCTGGGGCCGGACGCCGACGAGTCGCGCGGGCGCGGTGGTCGTCGAGCAGCGAAACGCGTCGTCCTGGGACGTGGTCGCACGGCTGCACGCCGGCCCGGCCGGGATCTTCTCGGCCCTGGTTCCCCCGAAGGGGAAAGGCCCGTTGCGGGCGCTGTTCCCGGCTGCGACGGCGACGTCGCTCCCGTTCTCGCTCGTGAGCCCGCCCGACCACCCCTACCAGCCGTTCGGTGCGCCCGTGCCCAGGGCCTCCGGCGGCGTGCGCTCGAGCGCGGCCGTGAGCCAGTACGTCGAGACTGAGCCGAGCGCGGGCGGCGGGGCGGCTGCGGGGACGGCACTTGGCGCCCGGACGCAGATGCTGCTGCTCGTGGCGGCGCTGGCCGCGATCCTGCTCGTGCTCGCCGCTGCCGCGTTCAGGCGACGACAGCCGAGGCTCGTTCAGCCGCGCCGTTGACCGCGCGGGCTTCGGCTCCCGTCGTGGCGACGGCGGCGGTCGTCGCGGGCGTGACGTTCGCCGTCGCCTATGACGACGGCGGCTACTCGCTGGCAAGTCGAAGCACGCTCGGGCTGCTCGTCTGGTGGACGATCCTGGTCGGACTGCTGCTCGGGGTCTGGCGACCGGTGCGGTCGATGCGCGCGGCCGCGCTGCCGGGGCTGCTGCTCGCGGCGCTCGCGGGCTGGAGTGCGCTCTCGGCGGCGTGGTCGGCGAGTGCCGAGGACGCAGTCGTCGAATTCGACCGGACCTCGCTCTATCTGGGGATCTACGTGCTCGTCGTGTTCGCCGCGCGCCCCGGAAGGCTGGGCGCGTGGATCGACGGGCTCGCGCTCGCGATCGTCGCGACCGCGGGCGTCGCGCTCGTCAGCCGCCTCTTCCCGGGCTCGTTTCCGGCCCGAGCGCTGCCCACCCTGCTGCCGTCGGCGAGCACGCGCCTGAGCTTCCCGGTCGACTACTGGAATGGGCTCGGGATCCTCACCGGCATCGCGGTGCCGCTGCTCGTTCACTCGGCTCTCGCCGGCGGCCGGGCGCGCCGGATGCTCTCGATCGCGGTCGTCCCCGCGCTCGGAGCCGTGCTCTATCTCACGTCGTCGCGCGGCGCCCTCGCCGCGACCGCGCTCGGGACGCTCGTGCTCGTCGTCGCGTACCCGCGGCGGTCGGCGGCCCTCGGCACCGCGGCGGCCGGAGCGGTGGGCGCGGCGGTTGCGGTCGCGGCTGTCGCGAGCCGCCATGCTGTCATCGACGGCCCGCTCGGCTCGGCTGCGGCGCGGAGCGAGGGCCGCGAGGCCGCGGTGGCGGTCGTCGTGATCTGCGTCATGACCGCCGTCGGCTTCGAATGGCTGCGCCGGGCGGCGCCGCGTCTGCCGGCACCGAGCCGCGGCGTCCGCCGCCTCGCCGTCGCGGTCGTCGTCGTGCTCGCGGCTGCGGGCGCCGCGTACGAGGCCCGCTCCTTCGGGAGCTTCACGCGCCTCCCGCCGACGACCGGCTCGCCCGGCACCGTCGGCGAGCACCTCCTGAGCGGCAGCGGCAGCGGCCGCTGGCAGTTCTGGACGGCCGCGCTCGACGAGTTCCGGAGCTCGCCGCTCCACGGCGGCGGCCCCGGGTCGTTCGAGGCCTGGTGGGCCCAGCACGGGTCGTTCCGCTACTTCGTCAAGGACGCCCACTCGATCTTCGCGCAGACGCTCGCCGAGCTCGGGATCGTGGGCTTCCTGCTGCTCGTCGCGTTTCTCGCCCTGGCGCTCACGATCGGGATGCGTCGGCTCCTGCCGGCCGAGGCGCCGCAGCGGGCCGCGCTCGCAGCGCTGCTCGGCGCGTTCACCGTCTATCTGCTCGGCGCGGCCGTCGACTGGATGTGGGAGCTGACGGTGGTGACCGCGGTCGGGCTCGTCCTGCTGGCGCTGCTCGCAGGCCCGTCCGGGGCGCCCGCCGAAGAGGCGGCAGCTCCCGCCGCCCGCGCTCGCCCGTGCGGGTCTCGCCCTCGCGGCAGCGCTGTTCGCCGCCGCCGAGCTCGTCGTCCTCCTCGCCGACGTCGAGGTCGGCCGGAGCCAGACCGACGCGGCCGCCGGCCGCTACGGCGCCGCCCGCGGGGCCGCCCTCGCCGCGACGAAGCTCGAGCCGTGGGCCGCCTCGCCCTACCTCCAGCTCGCCCTCGTCGAGGAGAGCCGGGGCGAGTTCGCCGCGGCGAGCCGGGCGATCGACCGGGCCGTTTCGCGCGACGACCGCGACTGGCGGCTCTGGCTCGTGAAGGCGCGGATCGAGGACGACCTCGGTCTGTACGCGAGCGGAGCACGGAGCCTCGCGCGGGCGAAGCAGCTCAACCCGCGCTCACTCATCGAGGGGGTCGCGGTGCCATAGCGGGCGTTTCGCCCTGGCGGGCAGGGGTAGGCAAGAGCTGCACAAGACGCAACGCGGCTCGGCGTGCCCAACGCCGCCGGGTCTGGGAAAGGAGCGCATCATGGCAGGGGCAGACGCGACCGAAATCGCGGACGAGCAGATCCGCGCCCGCACCCCCGCGACCCAGGCCTCCTGAGGGCGCGCTGGACGCCCGGCGTGGGACCGTTGTCGGTCACGGGTGCACGCGGGCTCCGCGGCTCGGCGGTGATGCAAGACTTGCTCACCGACAGCAGTCACGACTCAGGCGAGATGCTCGACCAGACCGACCAACAGCAAGCGCAGACGACTGCGCCGGCCACCACCCAGTGGTTCGGCGCGGACCCGTTGTGGTTCAAGCGCGCCGTCTTCTACGAGATCCACCTCCGCGGCTTCGCCGACGGCAACAACGACGGCAGCGGCGACTTCATCGGCCTGACCGAGAAGCTCGACTACCTGCAGTGGCTCGGGGTCGACTGCCTCTGGCTGCTCCCGATGTACCCCTCGCCGCTCCGCGACGGCGGCTACGACATCGCCGACTTCTACTCGATCCACCCCGACTACGGCACGCTCGAAGATTTCCGGACCTTCATCGACGCGGCGCACGAGCGCGGCATCCGCGTGATCGCCGACCTGGTCATGAACCACACCTCGAGCGACCACCCGTGGTTCCAGGAGGCGCGCTCCGACCCGAGCTCGCCGAAGCGCGACTGGTACGTCTGGTCGGACACCGACGACCTCTACAAAGAGGCGCGGATCATCTTCCTGGACAGTGAGCCGTCGAACTGGACCTGGGACCCACTGGCCGGACAGTACTACTGGCACCGCTTCTTCGCCCACCAGCCCGACCTGAACTACGACAACCCCGAGGTGCGGGAGGCCATGCTCGACGTCCTGCGCTTCTGGCTCGACATGGGCCTCGACGGCTTCCGGCTCGACGCCGTGCCGTACCTCTACGAGCGGCCGGGCACGAACGGCGAGAACCTGCCCGAGACGCACGCGTACCTGAAGCGCGTCCGCGCCGAGGTGGACGCGAAGTACGCCGACCGCGTGCTGCTCGCAGAGGCAAACCAGTGGCCGCAGGACGTCGTCGAGTATCTCGGCGCCGGGGACGAGTGCCACATGGCCTTCCAGTTCCCGGTCATGCCGCGGCTCTTCCTGTCGATCCGGCGCGAGGATGCGACCCCCGTGGCGGACATCGTCGAGCAGACCCCGCCGATCCCGGACAACTGCCAGTGGGGCCTCTTCCTGCGCAACCACGACGAGCTGACGCTGGAGATGGTCACCGACGAGGAGCGCGACTTCATGTGGGCCGAGTACGCCAAGGACCCGCGCATGAAGCTCAACCTCGGCATCCGCCGCCGGCTCGCGCCGCTGCTCGACGACGACCGCTCGGTGATCGAGCTGCTCACGGCGGTCCTGTTCTCGCTTCCCGGCAGCCCAGTCCTCTACTACGGCGACGAGATCGGGATGGGCGACAACATCTACCTCGGCGACCGCGACGGCGTCCGGACGCCGATGCACTGGACCGGGGACCGCAACGCCGGCTTCTCCCGCGCCGACTTCGCCCAGCTCTACCTGCCGCCGCTGATGGACCCGGTCTACGGCTACCAGGCCGTCAACGTCGAGGCGCAGCTGCGCTCGCCCACCTCGCTGCTCCGCTGGGTGCACCGGTTCATCGCCCTGCGCAAGCAGCATCCTGTCTTCGCCCTCGGCTCCTACGAGGGGCTCCGCTCCGAGAACCACCGGATCCTGGCCCACATCCGGCGCTACGAGGACGAGATCCTCCTGTGCGTCCACAACCTGGCGCGCTCGGCGCAGCCGGTCGAGCTCGACCTGTCCGAGTTCGAGGGCTACGTGCCGGAGGAGATGCTCGGCTCGACGAGATTCCCGACGATCGGAAGGCTGCCCTACCTGCTCACCCTCACCGGTCGCGGCTTCTACTGGTTCCGGCTGATGCGGGAGGAGGCCGCCTCATGAGCACCGCCACCGCCGAGTTGGTCCCCGAGCAGCCGCTCGTCGAGTTCGTCCGTCGCCAGCGCTGGTTCGGCAACAAGTCGGCCGACGTGACCGGCGCGAGCATCGCCGACACCGCGGCACTTCGCGAGACCTCGCCGCGGCTGCTCGAGGCCCTCGCCGACGTGCGCTACGGCGACGGGAACCACGACCTCTACCAGCTGATCCTCGGCATCAGCGACGACGGCCGTCCGGACAACCCCATCGCGAGAACCCGGGACGGGACCGTCTACGAGGCCGTCGCCGACCCATCCTTCATCCGTGAGCTCTTCCACCTGCTGCGCGGCGGGGCCTCCGCTGAGCTCGGCCGAGGGGACGTTCGAGTACGCGGCGCTGCGCGACCTGCCGGCCGACGCCTTCGAGGCGGTGCGGCCGCTCGGGCTCGAGCAGACGAACTCGTCCGTGGTCGTCAACGACGAGCTGATCGTCAAGGCCTACCGCCGCATCGAGGCCGGCCCGAACCCGGAGCTCGAGCTGCTCCGCTTCTTCGCCGCGCACGGGTTCGAGCGGGTCCCGCGCCTCGCCGGCTGGTGGTCGTACACAGGCCCGCTCGTGAGCGCCTCGCTCGGGATCGTCCAGCACTTCGTCGTCGGGCGCCGTCGACGGCTGGACACTCGCGCTCGAGGAGATCGCCTCCCGGCCCGAAGCGTTCGTCGCGCGGATGGACCGGCTCGGAACCGTGCTCGGCGAGATGCACACGGTGCTGGCGTCCGACGCCTCCGACTCGACCTTCGCTCCCGAGGAGGCGAGCCAGGAGTCGCTCGGCCTCCTGCTCGCGACGGTCGACGAGCGGATCGAGGACGTCTTCGCGAACCTGCCGGACGACATGGAGGCGCTCGAGCCGATCCGCGGACAGGGCGAGACGGTGCGCGAGCTCCTGCGCGGGCTCTCGACCGTCGGCTCGGTCGGCAAGCGGATCCGCCATCACGGCGACCTGCATCTGGGACAGGCGCTCTGGGCGGACGGCGACTGGCTGCTCATCGACTTCGAGGGCGAGCCGGCACGCCCGCTACCCGAGCGGCGGCGCAAGGCCTCGCCGCTCCGCGACGCCGCCGGGATGCTGCGCTCCTTCACCTACGGCGCGAGCGTCACCGGCGCCGACCCCGTGGTCGAGGAGCGGGCCCGCGCACGCTTCCTCGACGCGTACTTCGAGGGGGCGCGGACGAGCGGCGTGCTGCCGCCGCGCGAGACCGCCCTGCGCCTGATCGCGATCTTCGAGCTCGAGAAGGCCGTGTACGAGCTCGGCTACGAGCTCGCCCACCGGCCCGACTGGGTGTGGATCCCGGTCGCCGGCATCCGGCGGCTGCTCGAGGAAGGAATGCCGTGAAGGTCGCGAGCGCGGACATCGACCGCATCGTCGCGCGTGACCACCCGACCCCGCACGACGTTCTCGGCGCCCACCTCGACGGCGGCCGCGTCGTCGTCCGCGCGTTCCGGCCGCAGGCCGAGGCCGTCCGTGTCCTGCCCGAGGGCGGTGAGGCGGTCGAGCTCGAGCGCGTCCACGCGGAGGGGTTCTTCGAGGGGCGGCTGGACGAGACGAAGCTCCCCGTCCGCTACCGGCTCGAGGTGACCTATCCGGACGGGACGACGGTCGAGCTCGACGACCCGTACTCGTTCCTGCCGACGCTCGGCGAGCTCGACCTCCACCTGGCATCGCAGGGTCGCCATGAGCAGCTCCACGAGAAGCTCGGCGCGCACGTCCGTGAGGTCGACGGCATCGCCGGCACCTCGTTCGCCGTCTGGGCGCCGTCGGCGCGGTCGGTGAGCGTCGTCGGCGACTTCAACTTCTGGGACGGCCGGATCCACCCGATGCGCTCGCTCGGCGGCGCCGGCATCTGGGAGCTCTTTCTCCCGGGGGTCGCCGAGGGCGCCTGCTACAAGTTCGAGCTCCGCGGGGCGGACGGCGGCATCCACCTGCACGCCGACCCCTACGCCCAGGCAACCGAGCAGCCGCCGAAGACCGACTCGGTCGTGTTCCGCTCGCGCCACGAGTGGGGCGACGACGGCTGGCTCGCGGAGCGTGAGCTCTCGCAGCCGCTGCGCCGCCCGGTCTCCATCTACGAGGTGCACCTCGGGTCGTGGCGGCAGGGGCTCTCCTACCGCGAGGCGGCCGAGCAGCTCGGCGGCTACGTCCGCGACCTCGGCTTCACCCACGTCGAGCTGCTGCCGGTGATGGAGCACCCGTTCGCCGGTTCGTGGGGCTACCAGGTGACCGGCTTCTTCGCACCGACCGCGCGCTTCGGGAATCCCGACGACTTCCGGGCCTTCGTCGACTCGCTCCACCAGCAGGGGGTCGGCGTGCTCCTCGACTGGGTGCCGGCGCACTTCCCGCGCGACTCCTGGGCGCTCGCCCGCTTCGACGGCACCGCGCTGTACGAGCACGAGGATCCACGGCAGGGCGCTCACCCCGACTGGGGCACGCTCGTCTTCAACCTCGGCCGTACCGAGGTGCGGAACTTCCTGCTCGCGAGCGGCCTCGAGTGGCTGCAGGAGTATCACGCGGACGGCCTGCGGGTCGACGCGGTCGCCTCGATGCTCTACCTCGACTACTCGCGCAGAGAGGGCGAGTGGATCCCGAACGCGTACGGCGGCCGCGAGAACCTCGAGGCGATCTCGTTCCTGCGCGAGCTGAACGAGGTCGTGTACGGCCGCCAGCCCGGGACCATGTCGGTGGCCGAGGAGTCGACCGCGTGGCCCGGCGTCTCGCAGCCGACCTACCTGGGCGGGCTCGGCTTCGGCTTCAAGTGGAACCTGGGCTGGATGCACGACACCCTCGGCTACTTCGCGAACGACCCGGTCTACCGCCAGTACCACCACCACGAGCTGACGTTCTCGATGATCTACGCCTACACCGAGAACTTCGTGCTCCCGCTCTCGCACGACGAGGTCGTGCACGGCAAGGGGTCGCTGCTCGGGAAGATGCCGGGCGACCGCTGGCAGCAGCTCGCGAACCTCCGCGCGCTCTACGCCTACCAGTGGGCGCACCCGGGCAAGAAGCTCCTCTTCATGGGCGGCGAGCTCGCGCAGGAGCACGAGTGGAACCACGACCAGTCGATCGCCTGGCACCTGCTCGACCGCCCGGAGCACGCGGGCGTGCACGCGCTCGTGCGCGACCTGAACCGGATCTACCGCAGCGAGCCCGCGCTCTACGAGCTCGACCACGACCCGCACGGCTTCCGTTGGCTCGACGCCAACGACGTGGCGCGGAACGTGTTCGCGTTCATGCGCGTCGGCGAGAGCGGCTCGCGCCCGCTCGTCTGCGTCGCGAACCTCTCGCCGGTGCCGCGCGAGCACTACCGCGTCGGGCTCCCGCACGGCGGGCGCTGGCAAGAGCTCCTCAACACGGACGCTGCCGTCTACGGCGGCTCCAACATGGGCAACTACGGCGGCGTCGAGGCCGAGGACGTCCGCCTGGCAGGGACAGCCCGCGTCGGCGGAGATCACGCTGCCGCCGCTCGCGGTCGTCTGGTTCGTCCCCGAGGGGTGAGCATTCCGCCTCTGGGCGCGATCCCCGTCGAGCCGGGCGTCGTCGAGTACCGCGTATGGGCGCCGAACGCGCGCGAGGTCACGGTCGGCGGGCGGCCGCTGGCCCCCGAGGGCGGCGGGGTGTTCGCGGCCCGCCTCGAGGGCAGCGCGGGTGACGACTACGGCTTCTCGCTCGACGGCGGGCGCCGAGCTCGCCGACCCCTGCTCGCGCTGGCAGCCCTACGGCCTGCGCGGCCGCTCGCGCGTGCTCGACACGGCCGCCTTCGAGTGGACGGCCGACCCCGTCGCGGTGCCGCTCGACAGGCTCGTGATCTACGAGCTGCACGTCGGCACCTTCACGCCGAGAGGGGACGTTCGACGCGGCCGCCGGGCGGCTGCGCGAGCTCGCCGACCTCGGCGTCACCGCGGTCGAGCTGATGCCGGTCGCCACCTTTCCCGGCGAGCGCGGCTGGGGCTACGACGGCGTCTTCGTGTACGCGCCGCACCGCGCCTACGGCGGCCCGCAGGGGCTCGCGCGCTTCGTCGACGCCGCCCACCGCGCCGGGCTCGCGGTGCTCCTCGACGTCGTCTACAACCACGTCGGTCCCGGGAGCGAGCTGCTCGCGGCGTTCGGCCCGTTCTTCACGGGCCGCCACCGCACCTTCTGGGGCGACGCGATCGACTATGACCGGCCGCGGCGTCCGCGAGTGGGCGCTCCAGAACGCCGAGCTCTGGGTGCGCGACTACGGCATCGACGGGCTGCGCCTGGACGCAACGCACGCGATCTTCGACGAGAGCGAGCCGCACATCCTGCGCGAGCTCGCCGACCGCGTCCGTGCCGCGCACCCGCGCGCGCTCGTGATCTCGGAGATGGCGATCGGCGACCGCCGGCCGATCGAGCAATGGGGCCACGACGCGCAGTGGGCCGACGAGTTCCACCACGCGCTGCACGTTCTGCTGACCGGCGAGCGGGACGGGTACTACGAGCCGTATGGGAGGGTGGCCGACCTGGCAACGGCGTACGAGGAGACGCCGGCCGAGCGGCTCGTGATCTGTTCCTCGAACCACGACCAGGTCGGCAATCGCGCCTTCGGCGACCGCCTGCCGCCGGCGGCGCGGCGCGTGGCGGCCGCCTGCGTCCTCTTCGCTCCGCAGGTGCCGCTGCTCTTCCAGGGCGAGGAGTACGGCGAGCAGGCGCCGTTCCAGTTTTTCACCGACCACGACGACCCCGCGATCGCCGAGGCGACACGCGAGGGACGCCGCCGCGAGTTCGAGCGCTTCGCCGCGTTCGGGCGCGAGGAGGTGCCGGACCCGCAGGCGCGCGAGACCTTCGAGCGCTCGAAGCTCCACCCCGAGAGCGGCGACGACGAGCTGCGCGCGTTCTACCGCTCGCTGATCGACGCGAGGGCATGGCTGCCCCGCGAGGTGCACACCGAGGTCGAGGAGGCGGCTAGGGTGCTGCGGGTGCGGCGCGGCGATCTCGAGCTCATCGCCGATTTTGCCAACGTGACGGTTGAGGTCCGGCCCGTCGTATGACGTCCAACCGAAGGTCGGCTCCGTGACAACAGAGATGTGGCCCGGGGCGCCGTTCCCATTGGGTGCGACATGGGACGGCGGGGGCACCAACTTCTCGCTCTTCTCCGAGAATGCCGAACGAGTCGAACTGTGTCTCTTCGAAGACGGGACAGAGACGCGAATCGAGCTGACCGAGCGCGACTCGTTCAACTGGCACTGCTACCTGCCGGGCGTCGGGCCCGGGCAGTGCTACGGCTACCGCGTCTACGGGCCGTACGAGCCGGAGGCCGGGCTGCGCTTCAACCCGGCCAAGCTCCTGATCGACCCGTACGCGAACGCGATCGACGGCGACGTCGACTACGAGGCCGCGAACGTCATCCCGTACGTGCCCCAGCCGAGCGACGACGCCGACCTCTACGCCGACGACGAGGACGACGCCGACGCAATTCCGAAGTGCGTCGTCGTCGACATGGGCTTCGACTGGGAGGGCGACCGATTCCCTCGCCGTCCGTGGAGCGAGACCGTCATCTACGAGGCGCACACCAAGGGCTTCACGAAGCTGATGGAGCACGTCAGGGAGGACCTGCGCGGCACGTACGCCGGGCTCGCCTCCGAGGAGGCGATCGAGTACCTGACCTCGCTCGGCGTGACTGCCGTCGAGCTGCTCCCGATCCACCAGATCGCCGACGAGGGCTACCTCGCCAACAGGGAGCTCTCCAACTACTGGGGCTACAGCTCGATCGGCTTCCTGGCGCCCGCGTCGCGTTACGCCGCTACGGGCGTGAAGGGTGAGCAGTTGCGCGAGTTCAAAGGGATGGTCAAGGCGCTCCACCGCGCCGGAATCGAGGTGATCCTCGACGTCGTCTACAACCACACCGCCGAGGGCAACCACCTGGGCCCGATGCTCGCGTTTCGCGGCATAGACAACCAGTCGTACTACCGGCTCGTCGGGGAGACTCCGCGCTTCTACATGGACTACACGGGCACCGGCAACAGCCTCAACCCGGTGCACCCGAGCGTCCTGCGCCTGATCATGGACTCGCTCCGCTATTTCGTCACCGAGTGCCACGTCGACGGCTTCCGCTTCGACCTCGCCGCGGCTCTTGCCCGCGAGTTCCACGAGGTCGACCGGCTGTCCGCGTTCTTCGACGTGATCCACCAGGACCCGATCGTCTCGCAGGTGAAGCTGATCGCCGAGCCCTGGGACGTCGGCGAGGGCGGCTACCAGGTCGGCAACTTTCCCGTGCTCTGGGCGGAGTGGAACGGGATCTTCCGCGACGTCGTCCGCGACTTCTGGCGCGGCGAGGCGCGCCCGGGCGACTTCGCCTATCGCTTCGCCGGCTCGGCCGACCTGTACGAGAAGGACGGCCGCAAGCCGACGGCGTCGATCAACTTCGTCACCGCCCACGACGGCTTCACCCTCGCGGACCTCGTCTCCTACAACGAGAAGCACAACGAGGCGAACCTCGAGGACAACACCGACGGCACCGACGACAACCGCTCGTGGAACTGCGGCGTCGAGGGGCCGACGGACGACCCCGAGACCGTGACGCTCAGGGATCGCCAGATGCGCAACTTCCTGGCGACGCTGTTCCTCTCCCAGGGCGTGCCGATGCTGGTCGCCGGCGACGAGATCGCCCGCACCCAGGGCGGCAACAACAACGCGTACTGCCAGGACAACGAGATCTCCTGGATCGACTGGAACCTCGGCGAGCGGCAGGAGCGGCTGCGGGAGTTCACCCGGCGGCTGATCGGCCTGCGAAAGGACCACCCGGTCTTCAGGCGGACGAGCTTCCTCGTCGGCGACGGCGCCACCACCGGGCTGCCCGATGCCTGGTGGTTCCGGCCGGACGGCCGCAAGATGACCAAGCGCGACTGGGACGGAGCCAACGGCCCGCGGCTCGGCGTGTTCTTCAACGGGACGGCCCTCGGGACCCGGACCGCGCAAGGCGAGCCGGTGGTCGACGACTCGTTCCTGATCCTCTTCAACGCCCACCACGAGGAGACGACCTTCACGATCCCGCCCAAGCGCTTCGGTACGCGCTGGGAGCTCGAGCTGACGACCGCGGATCCCGAGGCCGGGCCGGCGACGTATGCCCCGCGCAACCAGGTGGCCCTGATGCCGCGGTCGATCACGGTTCTTCGCCTGACGTCATAGTTTCTCCTATGAGGCGAACGGCGGCGGTGCTCGTGATCGCGGCGTCGCTCCTCACGCCGCTCGCGATCACGGCGCTCTGGCTGCGCGGCGTGGCGCTGAACACGCACCGCTACGTGAGGACGGTGACGCCGCTCGCGCAGAACGACGCCGTCGTCTCGGCAGTCGCCGACGAGATCACGACGGCGCTGCTCGCGCAAGTGAACGTGTCCGACATCGCGAAGGATGTCCTGCCGGGCGCTCTCGGCGGCATCGCGCCGACT
Organism: uncultured Actinomycetes bacterium; assembly: GCA_963792135.1. Classification (GTDB taxonomy): domain Bacteria; phylum Actinomycetota; class Thermoleophilia; order Gaiellales; family Gaiellaceae; genus PALSA-600. The sequence goes on from CAWBVD010000001.1 coordinate 212,634, forward strand.
CTCGAGCGGAGCGTGCACGCCTACACGCAGAAGCTCGTCGAGCGCTCGCTGCGCACGGACCAGTTCCGGCAGCTCTGGGTGCTCGCGAACACGCAGGCGCACAAGGCGCTCGTCGCCGAGCTCGACCGCAAGTCGAGCCCGCTCATCTCGCCGGACGGCAGCGTCGACATCGACCTCTCCAGTGCGGTTGTCGCCGCCCGGCAGGCGCTGGCCTCCGCCGGGATCCATGCGTTCGACAACGTGCAGCCGGCCCTCCTCAGGCCGAAGTTCCAGATCGCGCGCGGCTCTTCCATCAATCGGCTCCGCGACGCGACGCAGACGCTGAAGACGCTCTCGGTCGCGCTTCCGGTCGCCGCCATCGTCCTCTTCGGGCTCGCCTTCGCGCTCTCGCACGACCGCCGGCGCACGCTCCGGCTGGCCGGGATCTGGCTTGCGCTCGCGGGGGCGGCCGGCCTCGTCGGCGTCGTGGCCGGGCGGACGTACTACCTCCACGACGTCGTCGGGCCCGACGTCCCGACGGCCGCCGCCAACGCCTTCTACGACACCGTGCTCTCGGGCCTCCGCTTCTGGCTCAAGATCGAGTGCGTGGTCGGCCTCGGCGCCTTCGCCGTCGCCGTGCTCGCCGGCCCCTCGCGCGCCGCCGTGCGGATCCGCTCGCTGACCCTGCGCACGGCGGGCGGGGTCGCAGACCAGGCCGCCGGGAAGAGCGTCACCGTCGGCTGGGTCGCCGAGCACAAGTCGACGCTGCGCACGGTGGTGGTCATCTCCGGGCTGCTCCTGCTGGTCGCCGCGCGCCATCCGTCCGGCCGCTTCCTGCTCGAGCTCGCGCTCGGGATGCTGCTCTTGCTGGGGGCGATCGAGATCCTGGCCCGGCCGCGAGGAGTACGGTGAAGGCGATGGCCGAGCCGGGCGCCAAGCCGTACGGCAGGCGGGCGTTCCTCGCGCTGCTCGCGGGCGGCGCGACGTCCTTCCTGTGGGCGGGCTCGGCGAGCAACGTCCTCTCGCCCGTCACCTCGGCGTTCTCGCAGCTGCTCGGGAACCTCCTCCCGGTCGGCGGCTGGCGGATCTACACCATTTCCGGCTCGATGCCGATCTTCGATCCGAGCAGCTACACGCTCGAGGTCCACGGCCTCGTCCGCAAGCCGCGCACCTTCACCTACGAGGAGCTGCTCGCACTTCCCCGTGCACACCAGGTGTCGACCTTCCACTGCGTAACGGGTTGGACGGTGCGGAACGTGCACTGGTCGGGGGTGCGCTTCAGCCACGTGCTCGACCTGGTCGAGCCGCTCCCCGCTGCGAAGGCGATCCGCTTCGACTCGCTCGAGGTGCCGTACAACGACTCGCTCACGCTGGAGCAGGCGCGCCTGCACGACGTCATGCTCGCCCTCGAGATGGACGCGAAGCCGCTCTCCCGGCCGCACGGGGCGCCCGCGCGCATGGTGATCCCCGAGATGTACGGCTACAAGGGCGTCAAGTGGCTACGGAGCATCGAGCTCGTCGCGAGACAGCCGACCGGGTACTGGGAAGGGCTCGGCTACGACCAGAACGCGTGGGTCGGCCACTCGAATGGCCGCACGTCCGTCTGATCGGGTAAACCGCTGGTCGCGCACCGAGCGCGCCGTGCACTGGATCCACGCGGCCGCGTTCTGCGTCCTCCTCGGGTCGGGGTTGTGCCTCTACCTGCCGAGCCTCGCCGAGGCGGTCGGCCGGCGCCCGCTCGTCAAGTCGATCCATCTGTGGACCGCGCTCGCGTGGGCCGTCGCGCTCGTGGCCGTGTTCGCGGTCGGCGACCGCCGGTCGCTGCGGCGGACCGTGCGTGAGGTCGAGTACCTCGACCAGGGGCGGCTGAACGTGGGCCAGAAGCTGAACACCGTCGCGACCGCGGCGTTCGCACTGCTCTTCGCCGTCAGCGGCTTCTTCCTCTGGCTCGGCGAGCGCGACCATCGCTTCCGGCTCGCGAACGCTCTGCTCGTGCACGACTACCTGATGTACGTCTCGCTCGTGCTCTTCCTCGGGCACCTCTGGTTCGCGCTGATCCTGCCCTCGACGCGCCACTCGCTCAACGGGATGACGCGCGGGTGGGTGCGCCGCGACTGGGCACGGAGGCGGCATCCCAAGTGGGTGGAGGCGCTCGACGCCGAGACGGATTAGGCCAAGCCCGGATCCACCGATCTGCGCGGGCGGGTCGTCCGTCTGGGCTCGTCAGGCCGCTCCCCGGCCGCGCCCCGCGGTCACGGATCTCGGTGGATCCGGGCTAGGAGTCGACGGGCTGCCAGCGGAACGCGCGGATCGCGGCCGCGAGGCCGATCAGGCCCCAGACGCCGACGACCGCGATCGCGCCCGCATCCGCCCAGAGGTGCTGGCCGCGCACCATCACGTCGCGCGTGAGCTGCGTGTAGTGCGTCAGCGGGAGCACCTCGGCGATGACGCGAAGGAAGTGCGGGTAGCTCTGCGGGCTGAAGAAAGTCCCGGCGATGATCGCCATCGGCAGGTAGATCGCGTTGATGACCGCGGAGGAGCCCTCCGCCGAGCGGACGATCACGGTCACCCCGACGCCCATCGCGGCGAAGCACAGCGCCCCGATGGCGAGCACCGCGATCAGCGACAGCAGCCGCCCCGGCACGGGCACCGAGAAGAACAGCCGCCCGGAGGCGATGATCAGCAGCGCCTCGACCAGGAAAACCAGGAACGTCGAGCCGAGCACGGCGAGCAGGTAGGTCGGCGCGGGCAGCGGCGTGGCCCGGATCCGCTTCAGGACGCCGGACTCCCGCCGGATCACGAGCATGATCCCGAGGCCGGCGAAGCACGTCGCCGCCACCCCGTAGCCGATCATCCCCGCCTCGAGAAACGCTGCCCCGCGGATGTTGTGCTCATTCTTGATCCTGGTGTCGCCGTAGACCGACGCGAAGATCAGGAAGAAGACGACCGGCAGCACGAAGGTGAAGATCGCGGCCTCGCGGCTGCGCCAGAAGAGCAGCTGCTCGGTTCGCAGCTCGTGGAGGAAAAGCCTCATGCGCTCAGTCTCCGGTCAGCTCGAGGTAGACGTCTTCCAGCGTAGGCCGCCGCACCTCGAGGTCGCGCAGCTCCTCGCCGCGCGAGACCGCCTCGGCCGTCAGCTCGTAGAGGCGACGGGTCGGCTCCTCGGTCTCCTCGACGATCAGCTCGCCGTTCAGCCGGTAGCGGATCTCCGTCTGCGAGGCGTCGCCCGTGAGCTCGGCCGGTGTCCCGACCCGCACGATCCGCCCTTCGCGCAGCACCGCCACGCGGTCGGAGAGCTGCTCCGCCTCGTCGAGATAGTGGGTCGTAAGCAGGATCGTCGTGCCGAGCGAGCGCAGGTTGCGGATCGTCTCCCAGGCCGCCCGGCGAGCGCCGGGGTCGAAGCCCGTGGTCGGCTCGTCGAGGAAGACGAGCTCGGGGTTGCCGATCAGCGCGAGCCCGAGGTCGAGCCGGCGCTTCTGGCCGCCCGAGAGGGTGCGGCAGCGCGCGTCCGCCTTGTCGGTGAGCCCGACGATCTCGATCACCTCGTCCGGGTCGCGGGGGTTCGCGTAGTAGCCGCCGAAGACTCGGAGGCTCTCGCGCACGGTCAGCGACGGGTAGAGCGACGACGACTGGAGCACGACGCCCAGCCGCTCGCGCCAGGTCCTGTCGGCGCGCTGCGGGTCCTCGCCGAGCACCTCGACCTCGCCCGCGTCGCGCTCGCGGTAGCCCTCGAGGATCTCGATCGTCGTCGTCTTGCCCGCGCCGTTCGGCCCGAGGAGCCCGAACACCTCGCCGGCCGCGATCTCGAAGTCGATCCCACGGAGCGCCTCGTGCGAGCCGTAGCGCTTCGCGAGCCCCGCGACGCGGATTGCCGTTCTCTCGGCGCCCATCAGAGCTCGAGCTCGGCGAAGCCGGCGGTGGGGAAGGAGAGCTCCCGCCCCGTGAGCGCGAGTGCGATCTCGCCGCAGTCGGGCTGATGGCCGACTGCGATCACCGTCTCGCCGCGGCCTGCGACCGCGGCCCGCAGCGCATCCACGCCGGCGCCCGGGGCGAGCCGCTCGTCGACGACGGCCTCGAGCCCGGCGACCTCGGCGAGCGCTTCGGCCGTCTCCCGCGCACGCAGTAGCGGGCTCGTCACCACGGCATCGGGTCCGCGCTCTGCGAGCAGCAACCCCAGCGTGCGGGCCGCCTCGTGGCCGGCCGGGGTGAGAGGTCGCAGCTCGTCCGGATGGCCCGGGTCGGCTTTCGCGTGGCGGACGAGGATCACGCGCACCGACGGAAGCCTAGTGGACCTTTCCGGGTACGCTCGCCCGGTGCGTCGACTCCGCTACGTCGTCACGGACGTCTTCACGGAGACGCCGCTCGCGGGCAACCAGCTCGCGGTCTTCACCGACGCGCGCGATCTCGATCCGCTCACCATGCAGGCGCTCGCGAAGGAGATGAACTTCTCCGAGACGGTGTTCGTTTTGCCGCCGCAGGCGGAGGACGCCGACGTCCGGATCCGGATCTTCACGCCCGTAAGCGAGCTGCCGTTCGCGGGCCACCCGGTGCTCGGGGCCGCGTTCGTGCTCGGCGGGCCTCTGCAGAAGATCGTGCTTCGCCTGGAGACGGGCGTCGGCGTCGTGCCGGTCGAGCTCGAGCGCGAGGGCGCCGAGATCCGTTTCGGCTGGATGGAGCAGCCGATCCCCTCGTGGGAGCCGTTCGCCGCGGCGGACGAGCTGCTCGCCGTGCTCGGGGTCGAGCGGTCGGGGTTGCCGGTCGAGGTTTACGACCTCGGCCCGGGTCACGTCTACGTCGAGCTCGACTCGGCCGAGCAGGTGGCCGTACTCGCGCCGGATTCGACCGCGCTCGCAAGCGTTTGCACGCCGTGCGTGAACACCTTCGCGCGGAACGGCGAGGGCTGGAAGACGCGGGTGTTCTGCCCGGCCTTCGGCGTGCCCGAGGATCCGGCGACCGGCTCGGCGGCCGGCCCGCTCGCGATCCACCTGGCGCGGCACGGCCGCATCGGCTTCGGCGAGGAGATCGAGATCTCTCAGGGTCGCGAGGTCGGCCGGCCCTCGACGCTGTACGCGAGCGCCGACGGGACGCCCGACCGGATCGAGCGGGTGCGCGTCGGCGGGTCGGCGGTCGTCGTCGCGCGCGGCGAGTTCAGTATTCCGTGATCGCGACTGCCTGGATGTCCGGGAGCTCGCCGATGAGCGCGTTCCAGAACATGCCGCCGTCGCGCGAGACATAGAGCCGGTCGCAGGTCGCGTAGACGAGGATGTCCGGGTTCTCGTCCGAGACGGCCACGGCCGTCCCGGCGGGCAGGCCGCGGCCCGACTCGCGCCAGGTGGTGCCGGCGTCGTGGGAGACGAGCATCGGCGGGCGCGCGTCGACGACCGCCACGACCGTGGAGCCCGCCTCGGCCGCGGCGACCACGCGCGGCAGGTTGAGGCTGGGCGCCGCCTCGGGCGCGAACGGCTCCCCCGGCTCGAGCTCGCCGGTCTCGAGGTCGACGGCGTACACGCCGCCGGCGGTCGCGACGAGTGCGATCACGCGACCTCCGCGAGCATCGAGGCGACCACCGTCGTCGCCCGCCGGGCGGCGGCGCGAGGCGCGAAGCCGGCGGCCCGCGACGCGACGTAGGCGACGCAGAAGCCGTCGCCGGCGCCCGTGGGGTTCTCGCAGTGAATCGCGAACGCCGGCACGTGCTCCTCTCGCCCGGCGGCGATCACGGTGGCGCCCCGCGCGCCGTGGGTGAGCACGAGCTCGCGCACCCCGAGCGCGAGCGGGTCGCCGACGATCGCCGCCTCCTCGTCGCTCAGCTTCAGCACCCAGACGTGCCGGAGCAGCTCCGGGTCGAAGTCGGCGTCGAGCTCGAGCGGTCCCGTGGCCGGGCGGCGCACGAGGCCCTGGCCGTCGAGCGAGAGCCGGCGGCCGCGGGCGGCCGCGGCGAGGGTCTCGAGCGGGAAGTCGCTCCGGGCGAGCGGTGCGACGTGTACCCACTGCAGGCGGTCCGGCAGCGCCGGGACGTCCTCCGGGCGCCACACGTCCCCGAGCGCTCGAATCGTCATCTCGCGCTCGCCGTCCTCGTGGTAGGCGATCTCGAACGTGGCGGTGCTCGTGCCGGGGACGTAGTGGACGGGTGTGCCGAGCCGTGCGACCGGCGGCAGGAGCTCGGCGCGGTCCTCCTCGGCGCAGCGCGCGTAGAGCAGGGCGGGCTCCGGCAGATGCTGGAGCGCCCGGGCGGCATGGAAGGGAGCCCCGCCCGCCCGGGGTGGAAGGCCCGGCAGGAAGTCGCGCGAGAGGTTGCCGAGAAGCGCGATCACGCCTGCGCGAGCGCCGGCCTCCGGGCCAGGAGTCCGGCAACCGAGGTGAGCGCGAAGGCTGCGAGGAAGCTCGGCATCGACGCGCCGCCCCACGGCAGCGCATGCGGGTGCGTGTGCGCGACGAGGCGCGTCCACCAGCGCGGGCCGACCGGCGCCAGCCACTGGTAGAGGCAGAAGCCTACGAGCCAGGCGGCCAGCGGCAGCACCCGCACCGCCGGCGAGGAGAAGACGTCCGCCCGCCCGTAGTGGCAGCCCGCGAGCAGCCAGTCGGCGAGCAGCACACCGAAGAGCGGCACGAAGAACGACCCGAGCAGGAACAGGAACTGCTGGTAGTTGCGCAGGTCGATCAGCAGCGCGCCGCCGGTCGCGAGCCCGGCCGTGCCGGCGACGAGCAGCCGCTGCGGGACGCCCGGCAGGAGGTTCTGGAGCGAGACCGCGCCCGAGTAGACGTTCGCGAACGCTTCGTCGCTCTCGTCCACCGTCAGCGCGAGCAGCGCCAGCAGGCTGGCGAGGCCACCGGCGGCGATCGCGGTGAGCAGGCCGGAGGCGTCGTCGATGTGGCGCGACAGCGCGATCACGGCACCGAGCGCGAAGAGGGGGATCGTCGGGACGAAGTAGCCGAGGCCTGCGCCCCAGAAGCCCGCCGAGCGGGTGCGCGAGAAGCGGGTGTAGTCGGCCACGAGCGGCGTCCAGGAGATGACGCTCGCCAGCGTGAAGTCGAACCCGAGCCAGAAGGCATGCGAGCCCGGCCGGTGCCAGAGCGCCTCCACGTGCTGGTCGTGCAGCGACCACCACGAGAGGTAGATGAGCGACGCGATCACAACCCAGACGGCGAACTTGCGGACGTAGCGGCGGACGAAGCCGACCGGCCCGAGCAGCGCGAGCGCGGTCGCGACCACGCCGAAGAGGATCTTCCAGAACGCGGTGCCGCCGAACCCGAAGACGTGCTCCGAGAGCGCACTGGCGCCGGTCGCGATCACGATCAGCTCGAAGACCGACCAGCCGAGGCACTGGAGGATGTTGAGCGCGGTCGGGGCGTACGAGCCGCGCTGCCCGAGCGGCGCGCGCAGCAGCACCATCCCGGGCACGCGCGCGTCGGCGCCGATCAGCCCGCCCAGGCCGAGCATGAGGTTGCCGACGACGGCCGCCGCGACGATCGACGCGAGCGCGACCGGAAGCGAGAGTGCGAGCCCTCCTTCGCTCAGCGGGAGCACCAGGAACGCGCCCGCCACGATTACGAGGAGCGATACCGACAGGTTCGCCCAGAGCAGAAAGCCGTCGAACGTACCGAGCACCCGGAGCCGTTCGGGCACGGGCTCGATCCCCCAACTCTGTGTCTCGTCCATTTCCCTCCCTTCGCCGGCATGACCCGGATCAGGTTCGACGGGTGTATTCTCAGCCGCCCTTGCGGCACCCCGGTGGCCTCAGGTTACCCGGCGATCTCGTACGTTCCCCTATCGACATCGAGGATCGACTCGCTATCGTGTCTTCCGGGTTGACCGCTCGCCTTCGCCTGGCCGTTCTGCTTCCGATTGCTGCCGTGCTCACGGCGGTGACCGTTGGCTGCGCGCTCGCCGCCGGCGGCGCCGGGTCGGGCGGGCAGGCGGCGGTTCCCACCAACCGCGAGCTCGGCAAGCAGCTCTACCGCAAGTACTGCGGTCAGTGCCACGCCCTGCAGGCCGCCCTGGCCGCCGGGTTCGGGAGCGACAAGGGCCTCGGCCAGGACGGCGGCCCGAGCTTCAACAACCTCAAGGTGCCGTACAACCTCTCGATCGTCGCCGTCACCGAGCAGTTCGGCGGCCACGAGCTAGTGGTCAAGCGCATGACCTGGACGCAGCTCAACCAGGTCTCCGCCTTCGTCGCCACCGCGACGAAGAACAACCCGTACCTCGCCCGTATCTCCGACGGCTAGTCGCGGCTGGCGATCTTCCGGAGCACGTACGGGAGGATCCCGCCGTGCTTGACGTACTCGCGCTCGCGCGGGGTGTCGAGCCGCACGACCGCCTCGAAGCTCTTCCCGTCGGCGTGCACGGTGACGGTGCGGGCGTCGCCGCCCTCGAGCCCCTCGACCGCGAACTCCTCCGCGCCGGTGAGGCCGAGTGACTCGCGGCTCTCGCCGGGCCGGTACTGCAGCGGGACGATGCCCATCATCAGCAGGTTCGAGCGGTGGATCCGCTCGTAGCTCTCGGCGATGACCGCCTTCACCCCGAGCAGCGCCGGGCCCTTCGCCGCCCAGTCGCGCGAGGAGCCGGTGCCGTACTCCTTGCCGGCGAGCACGACGAGCGGGGTGCCGTCGGCGAGGTAGCGCTGTGACGCGTCGTAGATCGTCATCTCCTCGCCCGACGGGAAGTGGCGCGTCCAGGTGCCCTCCGCGCCGGGGACGAGGAGGTTGCGGAGCCGGACGTTCGCGAACGTGCCGCGCACCATCACCTCGTGGTTGCCGCGGCGCGAGCCGTACGAGTTGAACTCCGCAGGCGCGACGCCGTGCTCGGTGAGGTAGCGGCCGGCCGGCGACTCGGCCTTGATCGCGCCGGCGGGCGAGATGTGGTCGGTGGTCACGGAGTCGCCGAGCGAGACGAGGCAGAGCGCGCCGCGGATGTCCGGCACCGGCACCGGCTCGTGGCGGAGCCCCTCGAAGTACGGCGGCTGACGTACGTAGGTCGACTCGGCATCCCAGGAATAGAGGTCGCCGGCGGGTGACTCGAGGCTGCGCCAGGCCTCGTCGCCGCTGAACACGTCGGCATAGCTGCGCTCGAAGAGGTCCCGGCCGACCGACGCGGCGATCGTGGTGCCGATCTCCTCCGAGCTCGGCCAGAGCTCGCGCAGGAACACCTCGCGGCCGTCCGGCGTGGTCGCAAGCGGCTCGTTCGCGACGTCGAGGTCGATGCGGCCCGCGAGGGCGTACGCGACGACGAGCGGCGGCGATGCGAGATAGTTCGCCTTCACCTCGGGGTGGATGCGAGCCTCGAAGTTGCGGTTGCCGGAGAGCACCGCGACCGCGACCAGGTCGCCGTCTGCGATCGCCTTCGAAACCTCCGGCGGCAGCGGCCCCGAGTTGCCGATGCAGGTCGTGCACCCGTAGCCGACCGTGTTGAAGCCGAGCTCGTCGAGGTAGGTCTGCAGCCCGGCGCGCTCGTAGTAGTCGGTGACGACACGGGAGCCGGGGGCGAGGGAGGTCTTCACCCAGGGGGCGCGGCGCAGCCCGAGCTCGACCGCCCGCTTCGCGAGCAGGCCCGCGGCGACCATCACCTGCGGGTTCGAGGTGTTCGTGCAGGAGGTGATCGCGGCGATCACGACCGTCCCGTCGCCGAGCTCGTGCCCCTCGCCGTCGAGCACGCACCGGACCGAGCGCGTCCGCGGCCGTGTCGCAACCGCGACCGCTGCATGCTCGACCTCGTGGCCCGCCGGCGCCTGCTCGGTCGTCGGGTCGCTCGCCGGGAACGTCTCCGCACCGGGATCGTCGTCGATCTCGATGCCGAAGGTCGGCAGCGCCTCGAGGAACGACTGCTTGGCGCGCGCGAGCGGCACCCGATCCTGCGGCCGGCGCGGCCCGGCGATCGAAGGCTCCACGTCGCCGAGATCGAGCTCGACGACCTGCGAGTACTCGGGGTGTGCGTCCGGCTCGTGCCAGAGCAGGTTCGCGCGGCAGTAGGCCTCGACCAGGGCCACGCGGTCGGCGCTCCGGCCCGTGAGGCGGAGGTAGTCGAGCGTCAGCTCGTCCACCGGGAAGAAGCCGCACGTGGCGCCGTACTCGGGCGACATGTTCCCGAGCGTCGCGCGATCGGCGACAGTGAGGGCCGACACGCCCTCGCCGAAGTACTCGACGAACTTGCCGACGACGCCGGTCTTGCGGAGCAGCTCGGTCACGGTGAGAACGAGGTCGGTGGCGGTGGTGCCCTCCCGCAGGCGACCGCCGAGCCGGAAGCCGACGACCTGCGGCACGAGCATCGAGAGCGGCTCGCCGAGCAGCGCCGCCTCGGCCTCGATCCCGCCGACGCCCCAGCCGAGCACGCCGAGCCCGTTGACCATCGTCGTGTGCGAGTCGAGCCCGACGAGCGTGTCGGGGAAGGCAACGCCGTCGCGGCTCTCGACGACGCGCGCCAGGTACTCGAGGTTCACCTGGTGGCAGATGCCCGTGCCCGGCGGCACGACCTTGAAGTCGCGCAACGACGACTGGCCCCAGCGCAGGAACGCGTAGCGCTCGCGGTTCCGCTCGACCTCGAGCTCGACGTTGCGCGTGAACGCCAGCCGCGACGCAAACAGATCGACCTGCACCGAGTGGTCGATCACGAGCTCGGCGGGGATCAGCGGGTTGATCAGGGTCGCGTCACCGCCGAGGTCGGCAATCGCGTTCCGCATCGCCGCGAGATCGACGACAGCCGGCACCCCGGTGAAGTCCTGGAGCAGCACGCGCGACGGGAAGAACGAGATCTCGTCGGAGGGCTCGGCCCGCGGGTCCCATCCCGCCACGGCGCGAGCGCCCACCTCGTCGCCCGCGCGCAGCACGTTCTCGAGCAGCACGCGGAGCGTGTACGGGAGCCGCTGCGGGTCGGAGCCGTCCTCGAGCTCCGAGACGCGATGGATCGTGTACGCGGTCCCGTCGACGGAGAGCGTGGCCACGTCCGCAGTCAAGCAAAGATGCCACCGCGGGCGGCGCGAGGTGCTTAACCGTCGCTTAATCGAGACGGCGTGGTGCGGCACGCCGGACAGCGATATAACGAAGACGGATGCAGCACGGAGACGTCGTCCGTGTCACCGCTTGGGTCGGAGCGGCAGTCGTTGGTGCCGGTCTTGCTCTTGCAGGTGCAGCAGTCACCGGACAACTCGGAGGTACGACCACGATCCAGCAGATCTCACCCGGCGGCACCGACACGACGAGCGCCCCCGCTCGCACGGTCGGCCGGGATATGTCGGTCGAGGAGATCTACCGCCTCGACGCGCCCGGCGTGGTGCAGATCACCGGCCGCCGGCGCGCCCGTTGCTCCGCGCAGCGATTCCCTCGGCTCGGGCTTCGTGATCGACAAGGCAGGGCACATCGTCACGAGTAGCCGAGTCGTCTCCGGCTCGCCGAGCCTGCACGTGCGGTTCACCGGGAGCGACGACCTCAGCGCGACCCTTGTCGGGAGCGACCCCACTACCGATGTCGCGCTTCTTCAGATCGACGCCCACTCCCGCTCGCTCAGTCCACTCCCGCTGGGCGACTCGGATGCGGTGCAGGTCGGCGACTCGGTGGTCGCGATCGGGAACACGCGCAGCCTCGACCGGACCGCGACCCTCGGCATCGTCAGCGCCGTCCAGCACGGTGTCGATGCCGCGAACGTCGTCGCCGAGGAGCACGCGATCCGCACCGATGCCGCGATCGACGAGGCGAACGCCGGCGGCCCGCTCATCAACGCCCACGGGCTCGTGATCGGGGTCAGCTCGCAGGGAATGTCCGGGGTCGGCGGCTCCGCGATCCCGATCGACACGGTGAAGTCCGTCGTCGCCCAGATTCTTGCGCACGGCAGCGTGCAGCACGCCTATCTCGGGATCGACGCGGTGCCCGTGAGCGCGAGCCTCGCGAAATCCTTTGCGCTCCCCACTCCGTATGGGCTTCTAGTGGAAGGTGTCGAGAGCGGTACCGCGGGCGAGCAGGCCGGGCTTCGGGCCGGGTCGACGTCCGTGGTCATGGCCGGCGACTCCTACCGGATCGGAGGCGACATCATCGTCGCCGTCGACGGGAAGCCCGTCACGAGCGTCTCGCAGCTGCGTAATGTCCTCCAGACCAAGAAGCCCGGCGACCCACTGGTGCTCGAGGTCTGGCGAGGGAAGGAGAAGCGAACCGTGCACGTGAGGCTGGGCCGACCACCCGGCTGATGCCCGAAAGCTTGGGCCCCCGTACCTGGGGACCCGGACCCGGCGGAGCCGTCTAGCCAGCGCGGCACGCCGGACGAGATGGCCGCGACCCGCATGCCTGCCCGGGTCGCGGCCATTTTTAACGAAGGCCCGCCGCGAGTTCCGCTCGCGAAAACATGGGAAGCGACTAGGGTGCCGTCCGTGAAGATCCGGGCGGCGGTTCTCGAGGAGTTCGGGCGGCCGCTGGTCGTGCAGGAGGTCGAGCTCGCGGAGCCCAGGGCGGGCGAGGTGCTCGTCCGGCTGGCGGCCTGCGGCGTGTGCCACACCGACATGTACACCGCCTCGGGGGTCGACCCCACCGGGTACTCGCCGTGTGTGCTCGGGCATGAGGGCGCAGGCGTCGTCGAGCGGGTCGGCGACGGTGTGTCCTCGGTTCGGCCGGGCGACCACGTGATCACGCTCTTCGCGCCGGAGTGCGGCGAGTGCGTCCACTGCCGCAGCCCGAAGACGAACCGGTGCGTCGCGATCCGCGACCAGCAGAACGCCGGCTACCTGCCCGACGGGACGACACGTCTCGAACGGAACGGCGAGCCGCTCCGGCACTTCATGGGCACCTCGACGTTCGCCGAGTACACGGTGATGCCGGAGATCGCGCTCGCGCGGGTGAGCCCCGAGGCGCCGCTCGAGGGTTGCGCGCCTTTCGCCTGCGGCCTCTCGACCGGCATCGGCGCGGCGCTCTACACGGCGCGCGTCGAGCCCGGCTCGACCGTCGCGGTCTTCGGCTGCGGCCTCGTCGGCCTCGGCTGCGTGATCGGCGCACGGCTCGCCGGGGCGGAGCGGGTGATCGCGTTCGACTTCTCCGAGGACCGGCTCGCGCAGGCCCGCCGGCACGGGGCCACCGACACGCGGCAGCCGGGCGGGGACGCCGTCGACTGGGTGCGCGAGCAGACCGGCGGGTTCGGGGCCGACTACACGTTCGAGGCGACCGGGAACGTGGCCGTGATGCGGCAGGCCGTCGAGGCCGCGCGCGAGGCGTGGGGCGTCGCGACGATGTGCGGTGTCGCCGGCAAGGGCGAGCTGCTGGAGGTGATCCCGCGCTTCCTGATCACCGGCCGGCGCGTCACCGGCACGTCGTTCGGCGGCGTCAAGGGGCGGACGCAGGTACCGCAGCTGGTCGACCGGTGGCTCGGGGGCGACATCGACGTCGAGTCGCTCCTTTCGCACCGACTCACGCTCGACGAGGTGAACCGCGGCTTCGAGCTGATGGAAGCGCAGGACGGCATCCGCAGCGTGATCGTCTTCTCCTAGCGCTATATCGGCCGTGGCGCACACTTTTTACGGAGGCCGAACAATTCGGGTCAAACCGATGAGTAAAGACGTCCGTACTTGTTGAAGCGCGTGGGCGCTACCCTGTTCGCGTGGAGCGGGGTTCGATCGTCTTCGGCCAACAGCTTTCGCAGACGGAGGAGCACGAGCTCTGGCTCGACGATGACGCAGACGGCCGCGACGGCTGGTTCTGCGTCCGCACCAATCCGTTCCCGTGCCCGGCGTCCGGCTGCACCTACGTCGCCGACTTCATGACTGCGGCGCATCTGATCCTCGTATGGCAGGAGCAGGACGACCCGAACCTGCTGCGCCACGCGGCCCGCGCACGCGACGTGGGCCGCAACCCGCGCATCGTCGGGTACCGCGCCGACTACGGACCGTCAGCCTCGTACTACGCATGGATCGCCGCCGGGCGGCCCGTGCATGGTGTCCGGGCGCAGTAGCGGCGATGGCGACGGTTCGCGAGACCTTCCAGGTGAAAGGGATCCGCTGCGAGCGCTGCGTCGCCCGCCTCGGCCACGTGCTCAAGAACCACGACGGCCTCGAGTCGGCGAACGCGACGCTGATGGGCGAGGTGACCCTCGTCTGGGACGACGAGCAGACATCGCGGGAAGCGCTCGTCGGCGCCATGGCCCGCGGCGGCTTCCGCGAGCTGCCGCCCGTCTGAACAGCTCCTACCGGGAATCCGCGCCCTCCCGGTGTCGTTCTACCCATTGCTAGGGTGGCCCGTGGAGTGAGCGAAGGTTCGCCCACAGCTGCCGACACTCGCCGCATTGCGGAGGTTGAGCGTGATCGCGCCCGCTTCGAGGAAGAGGCACTCGAGTTGAGCGACCAGGTGTACCGGGTCGCCCGCAGGATGTCCGGCTCCCGGGAGGAGGCGGAGGACCTGGTGCAGGACACCTACGCGCGTGCGTTCCGCGCCTGGCAGCAGTACCAGCCGGGCACGAACCTGCGGGCCTGGCTGCTCCGGATCCTCACGAACCTGAACATCGACCGCGGCCGGAAGGTGCAGCGGAGCCCCGACCTCCAGCCGCTCGAAGAGGGCGACTACTTCCTCTACAACAAGCTCGAGTCGACGCTTCCGGACGAGAACCCGGACGAGGAGCGCGTGATCGAGCGGCTCTCGCAGAACGCCGTGGTCGAGGCGCTCGCCGAGGTGCCGCACGACTTTCGCGACGTGATCGTGCTCGTCGACATCGGCGAGTTCTCGTACGCCGACGCCGCCCAGATCCTCGACATCCCGGTCGGAACCGTGATGTCCAGGCTCCATCGTGGGCGGCGGATCCTCAAGCAGCGGCTCGCAGAGAAGGCGGTGACGGTCTGATGGGATGTGGATGTGGCGACTGCGAGGCGATGATGCAGCCCTACCTGGACGGGATGCTCACCGACGACGAGGTCGCCGAGGCCCGCGAGCATCTCGAGGCGTGCCCGCCGTGCGAGAAGCGCTACCGGTTCGAGGAGCGGCTGCGGCACTTCGTGCGCGTGGCGACCGACGAGCCGATGTCGCCCGGGCTGCGCGAGCGGCTCGCCGAGCTCCGCACCGTCTCGCCCGGACCGTAACGCGCTCCTCGCCGCCGGTCTCGACGGGGTCGTCGGCTAGCGTTTCTCCATGAGCACGAGCGCCGGTCGGATCGTCGTCGACCGCGTGTCGCAGCGCTTTCGCGCTTCCGAGCGCCCCTACCGCACGATCAAGGACATGGTCGTCGCCCGCCGGCGCCCGGCGGCGAAGGAGGTCTGGGCGCTGCGCGACCTCTCGCTCGAGGTCGAGCCCGGCGAGGCGCTCGGCCTCGTGGGACGCAACGGCTCGGGCAAGACGACGCTCCTCCGGCTCGTCTCCGGGATCTTCAAGCCGACCTCGGGGCGGATCGCGGTCGGCGGCCGCATCGCCTCGCTGCTCGAGCTCGGGGCCGGATTCCACCCCGACTTCACCGGACGCGAGAACGTCTACCTCAACGGCTCGATCCACGGCCTTCGCCGCGCGCGCGTGACCGAGCTGATGGACGAGATCGTCGCCTTCGCCGAGCTGGAGCGCTTCATCGACCTGCCCGTCCGCACGTATTCGTCCGGGATGTACATGCGGCTCGGCTTTTCGGTCGCCGCCCACATCCAGGCCGACGTGCTGCTCCTCGACGAGGTGTTCGCCGTCGGCGACGAGGAGTTCCAGCGCAAGTGCTTCGGGAAGATCCACGAGTTCAAGAGCCGCGGCGGCACGATCATCTTCGTCTCGCACGACGCGCAGGCGGTGGAGCGGCTCTGCGACCGGGCCGTGCTGCTCCGGCAGGGCGAGCTCTTCTTCGACGGCTCGACCCGCGACGCGATCTCGAAGTACCGCCAGCTGCTCGCGGGCGAGCGGAGCCCCGAGGAGCTCGCGGCCGGCCTGCGCGAGTGGGGGAGCGGCGAGGCGCGGATCGTCTCGGCACGTCTCGTCGACCGCGACGGCGAGCCGCGCACCGGCTCGCAGTTCGCCTCCGGCGAGGCGGTGACGGTCGAGCTGGCCGTGACGGCAGACCCGGGCGTTGCTCCGCCGCGCGTCTCGCTCGAGCTGCGCGACAACGACGGGGCCGTCCTCGGCGGCGTCATGCAGGCGACCGACGAGATCGGCTGGGGCGAGGGCCCGGGCGAGCGGATCCTGCGCTTCGAGATGGCACGGCTCCCGCTCGCCGAGGGGCAGTTCCACCTCCGGTGCGCGCTGGTCGACGCGCGCGGCGGCGACCTGCTGCATCTGCTGGACGACGCGCTCCGCTTCTTCGTCTTCCCTGCCGGCACCGAGACCGGAGCCGTGCTGCTCGAGGGCCGCTGGACAGTGCAGGAGATCACGACGTCCGCGCCAATCTCCTAGCCAATGAGCGTAGGCTCGACGGAGCTCACAAGGGGACAGATATCAATAGGGCAACCGAAGGTTGTCCTATGAGCTCGCGCACCTGTCCCGAGTGGCCTCGCCTGATGGAGATCACGACGGAGCTCCAGTTCAAGCACTACACGCTGCACGAGGTCCAGTTGCCCGCGGACGCCCTCGTGAACCTGCGGACGCCGGATCTGGACGGCGTCTTCATCTGCTGCGACCTCGACCGGCACGTGTTCTTCGCCGAGCACACCGACCCGGAGGTCGCCGAGGCGCTCCGCGCCTCGCACTGGATGGACCTGCGCGAGTGGGTCGAGCACTCCTCCGGCTCGGGCGCCGACGCGGCCTGAGT
>CAWBVD010000002.1:0-35460 GCA_963792135.1 uncultured Actinomycetes bacterium
CGAGCACGCCGTCTCGGGCGAGGTCGTGGTCGAGCAGAGGCCGGCTCGCCGTTCGAGCGCCGCGCGTCGAGGTCGGCGAGCGCAGAGCCCGAGCAGGCGCAGGTTCTCATCCCGCATCAAGGGGACAATGTCGATCCCTCGGTCAGTTCGTCCCCGACCCTGCAGCACCGGCCAACCCGCCCACGACCACGTAGATCACACCGCTGCGGCTCCAGGGCCTGCAGGACGGCGTAGGGGTCGAACTTGGTCGGCCATCAGCGTCGGCGGGCTCGCAGCATCGCCTGCAGCCGCTCCTGCGGCGTCCGCTCCAACGACTTATGCAACCGGGCGTCCTGCGGGGATCGGGAGGAAGGGGACCAGGGAGGGCTCGAGGTCGAAGCCGCAGGCCTGCAACAGTTCCCGCAGCGTCTCCAGGCTCGGCTGGACGACGTCGCGCTCCCAGCGGGCGAACTGCGCCCGGTCCTTGCCGCTTCGCTCCGACAGCGCCACCTGCGACAGCCCCGCCCGCATCCGCGCCTGCCGGATCAACGTCCCACTCGTCACACGCGGATTCTAGCCGCTGGTACACACAGAACCTACGTGACTGATCTGCTACACTCATCCGATGGCGCGACCAGCCGCCATGCAGCAGCAGCTCCGGCTCGAGGAGCCGGAGCCAGACCGCCGGCTCCACGAGCCGAAACGGCAGCGAAGGACATCCGACGATCGCCGCGCCGCCGCCGAGCTGCTCCAGACACCGGGCGCACTGCTGAATCGCTCCCACCTGCGCGGGCTCGGACTCGAGCGGCGTGCAATCGACGCCGTCTTCCGCGCCCTCCCGGTGGTCGCGCTCCCCGGCTACTCGCGACCGCTGATACGCGCCGAGCGAATACCTCGAGCTCGTCGAGCGAGCACACCTACCGCGACGACCGCGTCCGCCCCTGTCGTGCCTAGCGTCTGGATCGAACGACGCGAGTCGACGGACGGCGGCGCACGCTATCTCGTCAAGTTCCGCCTCGGCGGCCGCGAAAGCGCACACCGCTACGCGGGCTCCTTCGCGACCAGGCGGGAGGCGCTCGCTCGCCAACGCTGGGTCTCCGGAGAGCTCGCCGCAATGCGCGTGCCGCGAGTCGGGCATCGCGACGGCTCCGCTTCGGCACCGACACTCGCCGAGGTTGCCGAGAGGTGGCGCGCCTCACGGGTCGACGTCACGGAGGGGACCGCCGTCGGCCATCGCGTCCAACTCGCCCGCGTCCTGCGGCTCCTCGGAACACGGCCCGTCGACGAGATCACGCCGGCCGACGTCGCTGGACTCGTGACGGCGCTACACGAAGCCGGCCGCAAACGCGAAACGATCCGCAAGAGCCTCACCGTGCTCGCCCAGGTGCTCGACTTCGCCGGCATCAAGGACAACCCAGCCCGCGACCGCATCCACGTGCGGCTCCCCCGCCAGGAACGCGAAGAGCCAAACCTCCAACCGCCGACCAGATCGAGGCCGTCCTGCCGCTGATGCCGCGCCTCTACGCACTAGCCGTACTCGTCCTCGACGCAACCGGCATGCGCGTCGGCGAGCTCGAGGAGAAAGGCCTCCGCTGCGGCGACCTCGACGAGCCGAACACTCGCTGGCGCATCCGCCGCGCGGTCGAGAAGAGCCGCCGCGGCCGCTGGGTCTCCCTCCCGCCCGACCTGTTCGCGGCCGTGCTGGAAACACTTCCGCCGCGAGAGGACCGCGTGCCGGACAGGCCCGTTTTCCCCGGGCTGACACAGGAGCGACTGCGGACCGCCATAGCTCGCGCCTGCAAAGCCTCTGGCACACCAACGTGGTCCCCGCATGACCTACGCCACCGCCGCATCAGCCTCTGGCACCGACAAGGAGAAACCTGGGCCCTGATCGGCGCCCGCGTCGGACAGCGGTCACTGTCGGTCACGGCGGACACCTACACGCACGTCCTTCTCGACGATCGCGAACTCGAGCACGCCGACGCTCGCGGCCAAGATCACCGCACAGAGATGACCCGGTCTGGCGGGACGATGCCGCGCGCCATGCGCTCTGGGCCGACATAGCGGCGGCGGGGCCGGGGAGGGAGCGATTGGTGCGCTCCCTCCCACGGCCCGCAGGGTCAGGGCTGGATCGTGACGGCCCGGTGACAACGTTGCCGGTCGCGTGCACCGGCGCCGCGTTGCCGGTGACCCTGAGCGGGCCGACGACCGTGTTGCCGCTACCTCGACCCCGCCCGCGTTGTCGGTCACGCGCACCGGGCCGATGACCGTGTTCGGCGCGCAGCCCGTGCCGCCGACCAGCACCGGCCCGGTGCTGCCGCTGATCGTGAGCGGACCGGTGATCGTCGCGCCGCAGATGCGCACCACCGCGGCGCCGTTCGCGACGACCGGCCCGGTGATCCGGCCGCCCTCGACGTCGAGCGAGCCGCCCGGTGCGACCGTGACCGGCCCGGTCTGGCTCCCGCCGGCGCCGATGCAGACGGCCTCGCCCGCGGCGACGTGCAGCGGCCCGGCGCTCGGCCCGGTCAGGCACGGCCGCGAGTAGCGCCACCGTGAGCGTCCCCGCGACGAACGAGTCGAACACGTAGCCCGGCGCGCTCAGCGAGCCCGACCGTGCACGTGATCGGGTAGCTCCCCGGCCGGGCTCGACGGCGTCGCCGTCGTCGAGCACGACGCCGTCCCCGACACCACCGATGCCGTCTCGCCGCCGACGAACCCGGTGAACGTCGTAGGTCAGCGGCGGATTCGCCTGCCCGAACAGCCGGGTCTGGTCGTTCGCGGTCACGGTCAGCTTCGCGTCGCGCGTCGTCATGTAGAGGTCGACGATCCCGGGCCCGCCGGGACGGTTCGAGTCGAAGAAGAGCGTCCTCCCGTCCGCGGTCAGGTAGGGGAACTCCTGACTCGACGGACCGGCGCCGTTCACGGGCGGGCCGAGGTTGACCGGCGCCGACCAGGGGTCGTCGACGCGAGCGCGCGTCGCGACCCACAAGTCGGTGGCGCCTGTGCCGCCGGGCGCGGCCGCGGTGGAAGAAGATCTCGAGCCCGTCCGGCGCACGTCGGGCGAGTCTCGTTGAAGACGCTGCTGAGCTCCGGCAGCCAGGCCGGCGGGCCCCAGGATCCGTCGGCCTGCAGCTCGCTCACGTAGATGTCGCGCCGCCGAGCCCGCCCGGCGCGGCCGCTGCCGAAGAACAGCTGCGGAGCCCCGCCGGGTTCTCGAAGTAGGTCGGCCCGTTGTCGTTCGGCGGGCTGTTCACGCTCGGGCCGAGGTTCGTGGGCGCCTGCCAGCCGAAGTCGTCGTGGACGTCGGCGCGGTACGACTGCGTAGATGTCGAGTCGCCGAACCCGCCCGGCGCGCATGCTGGTGAAGAACATCCAGTGGCCGTCCGTCGAGAACGCGGGATATGGTCGTCCGGCCGACGAGTTGACCGTCGGCCCCAGGTTCACCGGCGCTCCCCAGGCGGCGCTCGGCGTCGGCCGATGCGAGACCCAGATGTCGCGGCCGCCCGAGCCGCCCGGCTCGGTCGGAGTCGAAATAGAGGCTCAGCCCGTCCGGCGGCGAGCGCGGCGCCGGCCTCGCGCGCCGCCGAGTTGACCGTCGGCCCGAGGTTCACCGGCGCCGACCAGTCCGTGTAGGTCGGCGCGGCGGCCGGCGACGACGCCGCAATCGCGAAGCAGAGGAGCGCGACCGCGAGCAGAAGCGCGGCCGGCGCAGACCGCGGCGCTCGGCTCCGCCGTGCCGGTCGCTCGCTGTCCGCGTCGTCGCGTACGTTCATGTCCGTCCCTCCTTGGTCGTCGGATCGCCCGTCGCGATCCGTCGCCGGAAAGAGACTGCGATTCGGTAACTGACGCGGTATCGCAGCCGGTAAACGCAGCGACCGGCGCCGAGCGTTGGCTCGACCGGGCCCGTGCGATAAAGAGGAGGCGGGCGACGGTCGTGAGGCGCGATGGAGTTCCGGCTGCTCGGGACGCTGGAGGTTCGGGCCGGCGACGGGCCGGTTCCGCTCGGACGCGCCGAAGCAGCGCGCGCTGCTCGCGCTCCTGCTGCTGCACGCGAACCGGGTGCTCGCGCGCGAGCGGCTGATCGACGAGCTCTGGGGCGAGGAGACCGCCCGAGACCGCGGTCAAGGCGCTCCAGGGGTACGTCTCGCGGCTGCGGAAGCTGCTGCCGGACGGGATGCTGCGTGACGCGGCCGCCGGGCTACCTGCTCGAGGTCGAGCCGGACGCGGTCGACCTGCTGCGGTTCGAGCGGCTCGTCGCCGAGGCGCGCGACGCCGAGCCCGGCGCGCGCGTCGAGCCTGCTGCGCGAGGCGCTCGGCCTGTGGCGCGGGCCGCCGCTGGCGGAGTTCGGCGAGGAGCCGTTCGCGCGGGTCGAGGCCGGGCGGCTGGAGGATCTGCGGCTGGCGGCGCTCGAGGAGCGGATCGAGGCCGACCTCGCGCTCGGCCGTCACGCCGAGCTCGTCGGCGAGCTCGAGGTCCTGATCGCGGAGGAGCCGCAGCGCGAGCGGCTGCGCGGGCAGCTGATGCTGGCGCTCTACCGGTCGGGCCGGCAGGCGGAGGCGCTCGAGGCCTACCGCGCCGCGCGCGCCGCGCTCGACGAGCTCGGGCTCGAGCCGGGCGCCGAGCTGCGGCTGCTCGAACGGCGGATCCTGACTCAGGACGCGGCGCTCGACGCTCCGCGCGTACCCGACTGCTCGCGGCCGAGCGGGTCGCTCTGCCCGGCGCGCTCGTGCCTGTGCCGCCGTTTCCGTTCGTCGGCCGCGAGGAGGAGCTGCGCGATGCTGCGCGCCCTGCTCGAGCAGGCCGAGAGCGGCGAGGGCGGCTTCGTGCTGCTCGCGGCGGAGGCGGGAGGCGGCAAGACACGGCTCGTGCGCGAGCTGGCGCACGAAGCGGCGGCGCGAGACGTGCTCGTGCTCTACGGCGCCTCCGATGCCGCGGTCAGCGACCCGTACCAGCCGCTGCGGGAGTGGCTCGAGTTCCTCCTTCGCGTCTGCGACTCCGAGGCGCTCGCCGAATGCATCGGCGATCGCAGCCGGCTGCTGTCGCTGCTCATGCCGGAGCTCGAGCGGCTGACCGGCCCTCCGCTCCCCTCCGGAGAACCCGCGTCCGACCGCTACCTGCTCCGGAGCGCGGCAGCCGAGCTGCTGCGCCGCGCCAGCCGGCTGCAGCCGCTGCTGCTCGTCGCGGACGACATCCACTGGGCTGACGACGAGACGCTCCAGATGCTTCGTCACCTGCGCAGGACGGCACCGGAGGCGCGGATGCTGGTGGTCGCGACGTACCGCGACCGAGGCGAGGAGATCGGGACCGCGCTCTCGGACACGCTCGCCGAGCTCGCACGCTTCGACGCGATGACACGGCTCCCGCTCGGGAGGCTCGGTGACGAGGAGGTGAGAGCGTTCATTCGCGCATCGACCGGCGCGGAAGCGTCCGGCGAGCTCGTCTCGACCATCGGCGAGCTCACGGGCGGGACGCCGCTGCTCGTTTGCGAGCTCTGGCGAGATCTGCGCGAGAGCGGCGCGCGTCGAGATCTCCGACAGCGACGTGCAGCTCGCGCGGCCCGTCGCCGAGCTGCGCGGCTCGGAGCGGCTTCGGCACATCGTCCGGCATCGCCTCTCGCGCCTCACGCCCAAAACGAGTGCGACTCTCGAGCTCGCGGCCGTCGCAGGGCCGCGATTCGACCTTGCAGTGCTGGCCCGGGCCGCCGAGCTCGACCGGCACGCTCTTGCGAACGCCGTCGACGAGGCGACCCGGCCGGCCTCGTCGAGCAACTGCCCGGAGCCTGTCCTCGCGTGCCGCTTCACCCACGAGCTCGTGCGCCGCGCGATCTACGACCGGATCCCCGGCATCGCCCGCGCCGAGCTTCACCTCCGCGTCGGCGAAGCGCTCGAACGGGTGCACCGAACCGACCTCGAGCGCGTCGCGGCGGAGCTCGCCCATCACTTCACGCTCGCCGCACCCGTCGGCGGGGTCGAGCGCGGGGTCGACTACAACCTCCGTGCGGCCGACGCCGCGACTCGCAGCGGCCGCGATCGACGAGGGCGCTGCAAGGCTCGCGGCCGCGCTCGAGCTCGGGATCGCCGACCCACGCGAACGAGCGCGGACCCAGGTCGAGCTTGCTCATCTGCTCCACCAGCTGGGCCGTGTCAGCGAGGCCGAGGCGATGCTCGCCCGGAGCCTCGACGCCGCCACCGGCCTCGAGGAGCGCGCCGTCGCAGCGCGCGCGCTCGTCGAGCGCTTCCTGCTGCGTCACGGTGACCCGGCGCTCGATCTCGAAGAGATGCTGAAGGTCGCCGAGGCCGCGGTCGAGACACTGGAGCAACTCGGGTCGGCACGCGATCTCGCCGTCGCGCGCCGGAATCACGCCCTCACGCTCCAGAGCCTCGGCCGCTGTGGGGAAGCCGTGGTCGTGCTCGAGCGCGCCCTCGTGGAAGCCGACGAATCGAGCGACCGGCTGTGGAGACGACGCGTGGTCGGTGCGCTCGTGCACTCCATCTGCCGCGGTCCGACGCCGGTCGCGCAAGGGATCCACCGTGCCGAGGAGCTGCTCAGCTCGAGCGCGGGCGACCAGGTGCTCACCGCGATCCTCGAGCGCTTCCTCGCGTTCCACTACGCGATGGCCGGGCGCTTCGACGACGCCCGCGAAGCGCTCCGGACGAGCAGCCCCGTCCTCGATGACCTTCCACACGACATTCCGGTGTGGACGTACCGCTGGACGGCCGCGTGGGCCAGGGAGCTCGTCGGCGACGACGTCGGCGCCGAGCGCGACCTGAGGGCGAGATGGCGGAACTTCGAGGAGCTCGGGGGGCAGACGATCGACACGCGGTCGATGAACTCCGCGTACATGCTCGCACTCTTCTACTGCGACCGCGGCCGCTGGGACGACGCAGAGGAGTGTCTCGCCTACGGCCGCTCCCTTGCCGCGCCGCCATGGACTGCGGCCTTCCGTTTCGCAGGCGAAGCGCGGCTGGCAGCCCACCGCGGCCGCCTGGCGGACGCGCTGACACTCGCCCAACGCGGCATCGCATCGGCGGAGCCCGGCGACCAGCTCAACTTCACCGCACGCACCTGGCTCGCGCTCGCCGAGGTTCAGCGCGCGGCCGGCGAGTCGCCCGACGCGGCGGTCGCGGAAGCCCTGCGGCTTTACGAGGCGAAAGGGAACATCGCCGCCGCTGCCCGCCTGCGCATGCCGGCAAAGATGTGACGTCGCGGCTGCCGGAGGAAGCGCGGCGGTTGCTGAGCAAACCCCCGTTGTGCGCCGACGACCGTCCGACGTAGACTCGCCGGGCCGATGCGGGAACGCCAGAGATGAACCGGTTTCGGCTCGGCGCCGCAGTGCTGGCCGGGGCGATCGTGGCCGCGAGCGTTCAGGGCCTTGCGTCAGGCCACCCGGCGAGATACGGCGGGACGCTCTTCGTCGCGCTCTCGGGGGGCGACCCCGGCGTGCTCGACCCGACGCTCACCACGAGCAACACCTCAGGCGAAGTGCTGCTTTCGATCTGCCAGTCGCTCTACACCTACGACGTTAAGGCGCGGCTCGTGCCGCAGCTCGCGGCGGCGATGCCGGCGATCTCGAAGGACAAACTCACCTACACGATCCCGATCCGGAAAGGGATCCTCTTCAACGACGGGACGCCGCTCGACGCTCCGGCGGTGGTTACCTCGATCCAGCGGATGATCACGCTCCCGGGCTCGTTACGGGCAAGCAGCTTCGACAGCGTCGACTCCGTCACCGCATCAGGCCCCTATACGGTCGTCATTCATCTGCGCGAACGGTTCACCCCACTCACGGCGCACCTCGCTTCCCAGGACGGCACGGTCATGTCTCCGACCCAGCTTCAGAAGCTCGGGTCGAACTTCGGCAGCAATCCGGTGTGCGTGGGGCCGTACATGTACGACGGGCGAATCGTCGGCGACAACGTCACGGTGATCAAGTCGCCGTACTACTACGACAAGTACGCAGCCCATTTCGACAAGATCGTCTACAGGCCGGCGAATGACGCTGCGGCGGCAGTGGCTGCCCTCCGGGCCGGCGACCTTCAGCTCATGGACCAGGTCGACGCGGCGCAGCTGCCCGCTTTGCAGCAGAACTCGAACGTTCAGCTGACCGGACCGAGGGGCTCGGCTGGACCGCCGTCATCATCAACCTCGGCAACAAGAACGGGATGGGGAGTCCGCGTCAGAACACCGGTACGGCGCTGGCTTCGAGTCCGCTTCTGCGTCAGGCCTTCGAGGAGGCGATCGACCGTGACGCGATGAACAGGGTCGTCTTCGGCGGGACGACACAGCCCGGCTGCACGCCGATCGCGCCCTCCAGCCCGGCCTACGACCCGACCGTCCGCTGCACGCGCTTCGACGTGGCAGACGCGAAGAAGCTCGTCGCAAGGTCAGGCGTCTCGAACCCGACCGTGCACCTGATGGTGTTGAACAACACGCGGGAGCTGCTTATAGCGCAGTTCATCCAGGCCTCGGAGGCTGCTGTCGGGATCAACGTGGTGATCGAGCCGGTCGACATCGCCACACGCGGCTCGCGCTCGATGGCCGGCAACTTCGACACGATGTTGAACGGCCCGGTTGGGGCTCCCGACCCCGATTTCAACTACACGTGGCTCAACAGTGCGGGCTCGCGGAACTACGGTGGCTACTCGAGCCCGCGGCTCGACCTGGTGCTCGCCAACGCGCGCAAGGCCACCTCGCCCGCAGCCCTGAAAACGCTCTACCACGCCGCCGAGGAGATCATCGCCTCCGACCGCCCGGTGATCATCCTCTACCACGCCGTCCGCTTCACCGGGATCAGCTCGGGCGTTGACGGCGTCCGGGTCTTCCCTGACCTGCAGCCCCACGTCGAGTTCGCCCAGTACCGCTGAGACCGTCGGCTCGCTCTCACTGGACGTTCTTGCCGAGTCGTGGATCGTCCTGCGGTACGGGCCGAGTCGGAGGATGGGTCGGTCGCCAGGTCGCCACTCCATGTTGGTCGTGCGCCCGCCAATGGATCCGGTTCACCCTTTCAACACCGTGGGGGCACCGGTGGGGGCACGCCGTGCGCTTCGGCGGCATGTCCGGCACACTTGTCCCGCTCAGTGATGCGGTTTAGCGGGACATGGAGAAACTTCTATGGGCCGTGAAGGATTCGAACCTTCGACCTTGGGATTAAGAGTCCCCTGCTCTACCAACTGAGCTAACGGCCCCGAAGGAGCCTCTAGCCTAGCTCCGTGCGGGTTCTCACGGTCGTAGGCAACCGGCCCCAGTTCGTCAAGTCGGCTCCGTTGTCGGCGGCGCTGCGGGACGCCGGAATCAACGAGGTCGTGCTCCACACGGGGCAGCACTACGACCGCGAGCTCTCGGAGGTCTTCTTCGAGGAGCTCGGCCTGGCCGAGCCGCGCTACCGGCTCGCGCTCGAGACGGCCGACGTGGACGCGATGAGGCCTCGCATCGCGGACGCCGTGGCGGCGGAGCAGCCCGACTGGGTGCTGGTGCTCGGGGACACGAACTCGACGCTCGCCGGTGCGCTCGCGGCAGGGCTGGTGCCGGTTGCCCACGTGGAGGCCGGGCTCCGGAGCTTCGACCGCTCGATGCCCGAGGAGTACAACCGGATCATGGTCGACCGGATGTCGGCCCTGCTCCTCTGCCCCGATGAGCGATCGGCGGTGCAGCTCGACCGTGAGCGCGTCGCCGGCCGGCGCGTCGTCGTCGGGGACGTGATGGCCGACGCGTATCGGCTCTTCGGGCCGATCGCACGTCAGCGGTCGGGCGTCCTCGCGCGGCTCGGCCTCGAGCCGGGCCGGTACCTGCTGGTGACCGTCCACCGGCGGGCCAACGTGCAGCCGGAACGGCTGCGGCGGATCGTCGAGGGGCTGAACCGCCTCGAGGAGCCGATCGTCTTCCCGGTGCACCCACGAACGCGCGCCGCGCTCGAGGACGCGGGGCCGCGCAGCTTCGAGACGATCGACCCGCTCGGATACCTCGACTTCACGGCGCTGACGAGCCAGGCGCGGGTCGTCGTCACCGACTCGGGCGGCGTGCAGAAGGAGGCGTACTGGCAGGGCGTGCCGTGCGTGACACTGCGGCCGAGCACCGAGTGGGTCGACACCGTCGAGACCGGCGCGAACGTCCTCGTCGACGACGATCCCGACGCGATCGTGCGCGCGGTGCACGAGGCACGCTTCCCGGCCGACCCACCGCCGCTCTACGGCGACGGGCAGGCGAGCGGCCGCGTCGCAGCCGCTCTGTACGCTGTCTCGCCGTGAGCCGGACCTGGGACGTTGCCATCGTCGGCGCCGGCTACGTCGGTATGCCGCTGGCCCAGACCTTCGCGGATGCGGGAAAGCGCGTCCTGATCCTCGACGTCGTTCCCGAGCTCGTCGACGGGATCAATGCCGGGCGCAGCCACATCGAGGACGTGTCCTCCGAGCTGCTCGCGCCGCACGTCTCGTCGGGCGCGATCAAGGCGACGACCGACTACGGGCAGCTCCGGGAAGCGGACGCGATCCTGATCGCCCTCCCGACGCCGCTGACGCCCCAGCGCGAGCCCGACCTGAGCTACGTCGAGGTGGCCTCGCGGTCGATCGGCAACGTGCTTCTGCCCGGCCAGCTCGTCGTGCTCGAATCGACCACCTACCCGGGCACGACGCGCGAGGTCGTGAAGCCGCTGCTCGAGGAGGCGAGCGGTCTCGAGGCGGGCAAGGACTTCCACCTCGCCATGTCGCCCGAGCGCGTCGACCCCGGCCGCACCGACTGGACGACAAAGACGACCCCCAAGGTCGTCGGCGGCCTGACCCCGGCCTGCACCGCAGCGGCAGCCGAGCTCTACCGGGTCGCGATCGACACGGTGCACGAGCTCTCGGGGCCCGAGTCGGCCGAGCTGACGAAGCTGCTCGAGAACATCTACCGCTCGGTGAACATCGCCCTGGTCAACGAGCTGGCGCAGCTCTGCGACCGGATGGGCATCGACGTCTGGGAGGTCGTCGATGCCGCCGCGACCAAGCCGTTCGGCTTCCAGTCGTTCCAGCCGGGCCCCGGCCTCGGCGGCCACTGCATCCCGCTCGACCCGTACTACCTCTCGTGGAAGGCCCGCGAGTACGACTTCGCGGCGCGCTTCATCGAGCTCGCCGGCGAGGTGAACAACAACATGCCGTACTTCTGCCGCTCGGTGATCTCGCAGGCGCTGAACCACGGTCTGCAGCGGTCCGTGTCGGGCTCGAGGATCCTCATCTGCGGCGTCGCCTACAAGGCGGACATCGGCGACGTGCGCGAGACGCCGGCCGAGAAGCTGATCGCGCTCCTGCGCATCGCCGGGGCCGACGTCGCCTACCACGACCCGCACGTGCCCGAGTTCGACGGGATGACCTCCGCGGCGCTCGAGCCCGAGGCCTACGACTGCGTCGCCATCGTCGCCGCGCACTCGGCGATCGACTACGCCGAGCTCGTGCAGCGCGCGAAGGTGGTCGTCGACTTCCGCAACGCCACGCGCGGGCACGAGGTCGAGGGAAAGGTTTGGAAGCTCTAGCCCCGGTCCGCGTCGGCCAGGTCGGCCTCGGCGCCTGGGGCCAGAACCTCGTGCGCAACCTCGACGTCCTCGCCGACCTCAGATGGATCTGCGACGCCGTGGACGGCCGCCGCGAGGCGTTCGCACGCCGCTTTCCGAACGCGCGCGCGACCTCGTCCTACGAGGAGCTGCTGGCCGACCCCGAGCTCGAGGCCATGGTGATCGCGACGCCCGTGCCGACCCACTACGCGCTTGCGAAGGAGGCCCTCGAGGCGGGCAAGCACGTCTTCGTCGAGAAGCCGCCGTCGATGCGCGCGCACGAGATGGACGAGCTCGTCGACCTGTCCGAGGAGCGCGGCCTCGTTCTGATGCCGGGCCACCTGCTCCTCTACCACCCCGGCGTGCGCAAGCTCAAGGAGCTCGTCGACTCGGGCACGCTCGGGGACGTCCTCTGCATCTACGGCAACCGCCAGAACCTGGGGACGATCCGCAAGGACGAGAACGCGCTCTGGTCGCTCGGAGTGCACGACCTCTCGGTGATCCTCTACCTCACGGGCGAGGAGCCGTCGGAGGTCTGGGCGCACGGCAACGCCTTCCTCAACCCCGGCGTGGAGGACGTCGTCTTCTGCTTCCTCCGCTTCCCGAGCGGCAAGATCGCGCACCTCCACCTCTCGTGGCTCGATCCGCACAAGATGCGGAAGCTGACCGTCGTCGGGCGCGACAAGATGGTCGTGTTCGACGACATGGAGCTCGAGCGCAAGGTGACGATCTACGAGAAGGGCACCGCGCAGCCCGCGCAGACCTTCGGCGAGTGGCAGACGCGCACCGGCGACATCCTCAGCCCGAAGATCGCGAGCGACGAGCCGCTGCGGCTGGAGCTCTCGCACTTCCTGCGGCTCGTGCGCGAGGGGAGCGACGGCACCGAGGCCCGCGACGGGCTCGCCGTGGTGCGGGTGCTCGAGCAGCTCCAGAACGCCCTCGAGGCGGAGCGGGTCTGACGGCAGAGATTCACCCGAGCGCGATCGTCTACCCGGGAACCGTGCTCGGGGAGGGCGTGAAGGTGCTCGAGGGCGCGGTGGTCGGGAAGCAGCCGACGCTCTCGCCGCGCTCGACCGCGAAGCGCGAGCCGCTGCCGCCGGCGCAGCTCGGCGACGGCACGATCGTCTCCACGGGCGCGATCGTGTTCGCCGGGACGAAGATCGGCGCGCGCGTGATCCTCGGCGACCAGTCGTGCGTACGCGAGCGGGTGGCCGTCGGCGACGACGTCGTTCTCGGCCGCGGCTCGCTGATCGAGAACGACACGACGATCGGCGCGATGACGAAGATCCAGGCGGGCGCCTACATCACCGCGTACTCGACGCTCGAGGAGCACGTCTTCATCGCGCCGTGTGTCGTCACGTCGAACGACAACTTCATGGGCCGGACGGAGCGGCGGCACGAGCTGATCGAGGGGCCGACGATCCGGCGCGGCGCGCGGGTCGGCGCCGGCGCGGTGCTCTGCCCGGCGGTCGAGATCGGCGAGGAGGCGTTCATCGGCGCCGGCGCCGTCGTGACGAAGGACGTGCCGCCGCGCACTCTCGTCGTCGGCAACCCGGCGCGGCCGCTCCGCGAGGTGCCGGAAGAAGAGCTGCTGGCCTGGCCTAGCCGGCCCGCTTGATCGCGACCGAGAGCGCGTAGCGGTCGGGCAGACGGTTCATCCCGCCGATCGAGACCTCGAGGTAGTACGTGCCGGCGACGGGGGCGACGTAGCCCAGGCGCTGCTGGCCGGCGACGTTCGTCGAGCTGGCAGCCCGGGTGGCGAGGATCTCGCGCGGCGGGCCGGTGACGTGCACGGTGCCGGGCTTCCAGAGGTAGAGCGACGTGGGCGCGCCGGGGCGGAGGCCGACCCGGGCGAAGAGCTCGTCCCCGCCATTGAGGTGGATCGCGTACACGTCGACAGGGTCGTCCCAGTAGTCCAGCGTCGCGATGATCGTCCGCGGCAGCCCGAAGGGATGCGCCGAGGCGCCGGCGTCGTCGTTCGGCTCGAGCGCGTCGGGGGCGGGCAGGTGCGTACCGTTGCCGAGCAGCTTCAGCGCGTGCGCCACGTCGAGGACGCCCCAGCCGGTGAGCGAGTCGCGGCCGAACGGGCACGACGCGCAACCCGTGGAGGAGTTGGCGTCCGCGGCGGAGCGCTCGAGCAGCCACTCGACCTGGTCCGGCGTGAGCTTCGGGTCGACGCCGAGGAGCAGTGCCGCCGCCGCGGCGACCTGCGGCGCCGCGAACGAGGTACCGATCCCGTCCTTGAACTCCGACGGGCCGCAGCTCGAGTAGGCGACCTTCGCGGTGCACCCCTCCATCGACGCGTCGACGAGGTTGCGCGGGATCGTCGAGAAGATCGGCCCGCCCGGCGCCGCGATGTCGACGTACTGCTTGTCGCGGTTCGAGTAGTCGGGCACGTTGCCGTTCTGCTTGACAGCGGCGACGCCGAGCACGTGCGGCAGCGCGGACGGGTAGTCGGCCCAGGCCCAGGGCATCTTCGGCTCGTTGGTGCCGTTGCCGACAGCCGCCACCACCAGCGCCCCCTTCGAGTACGCGTACTCGACCGCTGCCTGCTCGGCCGGCGAGAACGAGTCGAGCTCCGAGTCGTCGGGATCGCGCAGGCCGCCGATCGAGAGGTTGATGACGCGGGCGCCGTGGTCGGCCGCCCAGCGGATCGCGTCGATCTCGCCTTCGGTGGAGACGTTGCAGTCCGGCTGTGTGACCTTCGCGATCAGCAGCTTCGCGTTGAAGGCGAGCCCGGCGATGCCGATGCCGTTCGTCGGGTTCGCGGCGATCTCGCCGGCGACGAAGGTGCCGTGGCCGCAGGTGTCCGTCCGCCACGTGCCGCCGACGTAGGAGACGCCGGCCGCGATGCGGCCCTTGAACTCCGGGTGGAAGGCGTCGATGCCGGAGTCGATCACCGCCACCTTGACCGTCGCCAGCCTCGGCTGGGTCGGCCAGAACGACCAGGCCTGATCCTGCGTCAGGTACCACTGCTGCGCGGCGTCGGGCTCGGTGTTGTCGAAGGCGAGCGCCGCCGGCGCGAGGACGGCGGCAAGGAGAAGGGCAAGAAGGACTCCTCGCCGGCGCACGACTACAACGTACGTGCTAGGGCGCGTGCGACGGCGGCATCATCCCGTCCGCGCCGCTGTCGTCACCGCCCCACGCGAGCTGGAACCAGCTCGAGCGAAGGCCGAGCGCGTCGCGCAGCTGCGCGCCCGTCAGCGTCACGGTCTTCTCCGCGGTTGTCGCGGTGGCGGAGATCACGCGCCCGTCGGGTGCGGACTCGAGCTCGAGGTCGACCAGCGGCCCGCGCAGGCCGAGCTCCTTCGCGGCCGCTCGCGTGCTCATGACGATCGGGCCCCAGTCGTGGTAGGGCGAGTACGTGTCCCAGGGATCGGGCACCGAGACCAGATACGGCACCGGGAAGCCGATCGTGTCGTCGGAGGCGGCCGTCAGGCCGCCGGAGCTCGAGGAGAAGTACGTCGTCGCGACGGCGCCGTCGTAGAGGACGACGCGGCGGGCGGTCGCGGTCACGGCATCGGTGATCGCCGGCGACTCGGCGTCGATGCCGCCGTAGACCTGGCTGCGGCCGTCGGCGTAGAGGTCGAACGGGCTCGCCGCATCGGCACGCGCCAGCTGCGAAAGCGCGTACGAGCGGGCGGCGATCGCCTGCGCCTCGAGCGCGGCCGCCGGCCAGGTCGGCGAGACCTCCTCGCCGACCACGCCCTCGAGGTACGACTCGAGCCGGACGACGTTCACAACCTCGAGCTTCGTCCCGTCCGAGATCACGGTCAGCGAGCCGCGGTAGGGACGGCCGTCCACCTCGACCCGCGCCTTGCCCGGGCGGAAGGTCAGCGGCGAGACGAGCGGCTTCCCCTGGAGCTTCAGCGACGCAGGAAGCCTGAGGTCGCCGGCCGGGAGCTTCAGCTTCGTCCCCGCCGCGTCGACGACCCGCCAGGGCGCCGCCGAGCCGAGCGCGGCACTGGCGGCGCCGTCGACCAGCAGCACGCGGGCGAGCGTGCCCGGGTGCGTGCCGAGCTCGGTGCCCGGGTAGTAGTGCAGCAGGATCTGCGCCGCGTCCCAGCCGTGGAGCGCATAGCCGTACGCGCCCCACTGGCTCATGCCGACGCCGTGGCCCCAACCGTGGCCGGTGATCGCGAGCGTGCCGGGCTCCAGCACGAGCGGCTGCGTGAGCGGCGCCGTGCCGTTGCGGGCCGCCGAGCCGGCGCCGGCAAAGGCAAGCGCTGCGAGGGCCACTGCTGCCGCGAGGCGCCGGACCATCGCGGCACCGTACCAGTGTCTCCGAGATTCGGCCGCCTCCGGAACGGGGATCCTCTGGCGACCGCTCGGGACAGGACGAATTCTGTCCCGCCGCACTACTGGCCCAGACGCTCGCCGTACTGCTGCTCGTAGTAGGCGCGGTACTCGCCGCTCTTGATCGGCTCCCACCAGCTGCGGTTCTTTCGGTACCAGTCGACCGTCTCCTCCAGGCCACCCGCATCGAAGGAGTGCTCGGGCTTCCAGCCGAGCGCTCGCACCTTCGAGGAGTCGACCGAGTAGCGGCGGTCGTGGCCGGGGCGATCGGCGACGTGGCGCACGAGGTCGGGTGAGGCGCCGGTGAGGTCGAGGATCCGCCGCACGACCTCCATGTTCTCGCGCTCCTGCCCGCCGACGTTGTAGACCTCGCCCGCCGGCGCGTTGCGGAGCACGACGTCGATCGCCGAGGAGTAGTCGGCGGCATGGAGCCACTCGCGCCGCTGCTTGCCGTCGCCGTAGACGGGCAGCGGCTCCCCCTCGAACGCGTTCGTGATGAAGAGCGGCAGGAACTTCTCCGGGTACTGGCGCGGGCCGTAGTTGTTGGCGCCGCGCGTGATGCAGGCGTCGACCCCGTAGGTGCGCACGTAGGCGAGCACCTGCAGGTCGCCGCCGGTCTTCGACGCCGAGTAGGGGCTCGACGGGCGGAGCGGCGACTCCTCGGTGCACGGCGGCGCGTCGAGCGGGATGTCGCCGTAGACCTCGTCGGTCGAGACCTGAACGAGCCGGATCCCCGCCTGGCGCGCATGGTCGAGCAGCACCTGCGTCCCGAGGACGTCCGTGACGATGAACTCCGCCGGGCCGATGATCGAGCGGTCGACGTGCGTCTCGGCGGCGAAGTTCACGATCGCCTCGCAGCCCTTCGCAGCCTTCGCCACGGCCTCCGGATCGGCGATGTCGCCCTGGTGAAACTCGTGCTCGGCGCCGTCCAGGTTGGCGCGGTTGCCGGCATAGGTGAGCTTGTCGAGGACGACCACCTCGTCGCCGGCCGCCGCGAGGCGGTGGACGAAGTGCGAGCCGATGAACCCGGCGCCGCCGGTGACGAGCACACGCATCGCGAGAAAAGCTAGTCGGTCGTCCCGGACGGAGCGTCAGAGAAGTAGGCGCAGGCACGCGCGGAGACCGTCGCGCCAGTGCGGCAGCTCGGGAGCGCCCCGCTCGGAGCAGAGCACCGAGTAGGCGGGTCGCGGGGCCTTCGCGCCGTACTCGGCCGTCGTCACCGGCCGCACGCGGCAGTTGAGACCGGCCTCCTCGAAGATCGCCGCCGCGAACTCGGCCCAGGTGCACTCGCCGGACGCGGCGACGTGGTAGATGCCGTACGGCAGCACGACGACGTCCGCGGTCGCGGCCGCGAGGTGGCCGACGAAGGTGGGGCAGCCGCGCTGGTCGTCGACGACCGAGACCTCGTCGCGCTCCGCGCCGAGCCGGAGCATCGTGCGCACGAAGTTGTGACCCGTGGCCCCGAAGAGCCAGGAGGAGCGGACGATCCAGGCCTCGTCGCCCGCGGCCGCCTCGCCGTGGAGCTTCGTCCGCCCGTAGGCGCCGAGCGGGTTCGGGGCGTCGGACTCGAGGTACGGCTCGCCCTTGGAGCCGTCGAAGACGTAGTCGCTCGAGTAGTAGACGAGCGGCGCGCCGAGCGCGGCGGCGTTCTGCGTCCCGCCCACGTTGACGGCGGCCGCCCCCTGCG
The DNA here is from genome assembly GCA_963792135.1 of uncultured Actinomycetes bacterium. Classification (GTDB taxonomy): domain Bacteria; phylum Actinomycetota; class Thermoleophilia; order Gaiellales; family Gaiellaceae; genus PALSA-600. Next base: position 17,485 of record CAWBVD010000002.1, read on the forward strand.
GGTCGTCCTCGGCACCGTCGACGTTCGTCCACGCCGCCGCGTGCAGCACGAGCTCCGGCCGCAGGCCGGGCGGCGCGGGGAAGCGCACGTCCCACTCCTCGCGGTTCAGTCCAGTCGCGAGCGGCAGCTCCCGGGCCAGCGCCTGCCCGAGCTGGCCGCCCGCGCCCGTGATCAGGACGCCGCGTCCCTGTCCCGCTGGGAGAGCAGCGGCGATTTCGTGCTCCAGAGATCGACGACGCGCGGGTCGTTCCAGGGGACGCCGTTCTCGTCCGGGTTCGCGGCGTCGTACTCCTCGGTGACGAGGTAGCAGAAGAGCGCGTCGGTGAGCGCCTCGTAGCCGTGGGCGCGATGCCCCGGCACGTAGACCGCGACCGGGTTGTCGTCCCCGATGTCCTCGGTGAACGCCTCGCCGCTCCCGAGGTCGAGCACCACCACACGAACCATCCCCTGCAGGCAGAGGAAGAGATCGTCCTGCCCACGCTCGTGGAAGTGCAGGCCCCGGATCACCCCCTGCTTCGACCACGCGAGGTTCGCCTGCCGGAACTGCTTCGGCAGCGCGCTCGCCCGCGCGAGCTCCGAGAACCACCCGCGCTCGTCCGCATGCCGCGTGAGCGGGAAGCGCTCGACGATCACGGTTCCCGCTCACGGCGCCGGCAAAGCCGGCGCCTCCGCTCTTTGCTGACCTCCGTCGAGCCTACGGTCATTCCAGCACCTTGTTGACGCCGGTCTCCTCGATCAGGCGCCCGACGGCGGCCAGGTCGCCCCAGTGCTTGCCGCCGTCGTGCCACCAGCCCTCGACGCGCTCGACGTGCAGCTCGCCGCGGGAGGCGTAGGCGCGGTTGACGTCCGTGATCTCGAGCTCGCCGCGGCCCGACGGCTCGAGCGCGTCGATGATCTCGAACACGTCGGGCGGGTAGCAGTAGAGGCCCACGACCGCGTCGCGGGAAGGCGGCTCCGGATAGCGCAGGTCGACGACGCCGGCCTTCTCGACGATGTCCTCGACCGAGCCGTCGTCGCCGTACGCGACGACGCCGAAGCTGACCGGGTCGTCGACCTCGGTACAGAAGACGAGCGCTCCGTCCCCCCAGGCCTGGATCGCCTCCGCGTGCGCGTTCTCGAAGATGTTGTCGCCCAGACAGACGACGAGCTTCTCGCCGCGCGCGAAGTCGCGCGCCATCCCGACCACCTGCGCGATGCCGCCGGGCTCGACCTGAACCTTGTAGGTCAGGTCGAGATCGAACAGCATCTCCTCGGTCGACCGCGCCCGCACGCGCCCGTCCCCGAGCAGGTCGATGAAATCGCCCGCGTGCTGCTTTCCCGTGACCAGGAGCACCTCGTGCACGCCGACCCGCTGGAGGAGCTGGAGCGGGTAGTAGACCATCGGCCAGCGGCCGACCGGGAGCAGGTGCTTGTTCGTGACGCGGGTGAGCTCCTCGAGCCGCGTCGCCGTCCCGCCTGCGCAGATCAGTCCCTTCATGAGCCGGGGCGATCGTACGTCAGCGCGCGGGGGCAGGGCGTGGCTGGTGCTCCAGCGGCGAGGGCGGGACGCGGACGATCCGCGCCGGGGCGCGCGGCAGCCACCAGTTCCAGCGGCCGAGGACGGCCATCAGGCTGGGGACGAGGATGCAGCGGACGATCGTCGCGTCGACGAAGATCGCGACCGCCAGCCCGAGCCCGAACTCCTGCAGCCCGACGATGCTGCCGGCGAGGAAACCCGAGAAGGCGGCGCACATGATCACCGCCGCCGCGGTGATGATCCGGCCTGTCCGCTCGAGCCCGTGCCCCACCGCCGTCTGGTTGTCGTCGCCCTCGTCCCACGCCTCCCGCATGCGGGTGACCAGGAACACCTCGTAGTCCATCGAGAGCCCGAAGAGCATCGCGAACAGGAAGATCGGGATCCAGCCCTCGATCTGGTCGAACTGGTAGAGCCCGAGCAGGCTCTGCCCGACGCCGAAGCGGAAGAAGACGACGAGCATCCCGTAGCTCGCCGCCACCGACAGCAGGTTGAGCAGCACCGCCTTGAGCGGCAGCAGCACCGACCGGAAGGCGCGCATCAGCAGCAGGTAGGTGAGCACCAGCACCGCCAGGATCAGCGGCAGGAAGTACGTGTAGGCGCGGTCGAGGAAGTCGACCCCCTGCGCCGGCCCGCCACCCACGATCGCGCGCGTCGTGGCGGGGAACTGCACGGAAGGGATGATCGTCCCCCGCAGCCGGCGGACGAACGCCTGCGACTGCGGGAAGCCGTAGTCGTGACGGCCGGCCACGAGCACCTGCTCGTAGGTACGGCTGGCGTCGACGAACGTCTCCCCGCGCCCGGTGTAGACCCTCGCCACCTCGGGGTCGCGCTCGAGCGCCGCCACCAGCCTCCGGATGGCCGCCTGCGTCGGCGCGGCGAGCACGGTGCCCGGTGGCGCCGTGACCAGCACCTGGCTCGGCGCCACCGCCCCGGAGCCGACCGCGGTCCGGAGGACGTCGAAGCCGCTGACCGACTGCGAGGTACGCGGGATGCCGAAGGTCGAGCCGGGCGTCAGCTGGAGCCAGAAGGCAGGGATCGCGGCCCCGAAGAGGAGCGCGCACCCGAGCACGAGGAAGAGCACCGGCCGCCGCATGATCGTCTCCGAGAGGCGCACCCAGAATCCCCTGCCCGACTCCCCCGGCTTCCCCGGCACGACCCGATGCCGCGCCGTGCCGCGACGACCGTAGAGGCTGAGCAGCACCGGCTGCAGCGTGACCGCGCAGAGGATCGAGACGATCGGGATCAGGAACCCGGCCACGCCGAGCATGCGGATGAACGGCAGCGGCATCGCGAGCAGGAGCGCGAGGCCGAGCGCGACCGCGATCCCCGAGAAGACGACGGCGCGGCCCGCCGTCTGCATCGTCCGCACGACGGCGGCGTCGACGTCCTTGCCGAGGGCGAGCTCCTCCCGGAACCGGTAGACGATCAGCAGCGAGTAGTCGACCGCGATGCCGAGACCGATCAGCTGCACGAGATTGGTCGCGTAGGTCGGGGTCGCCCAGACGCTCGCGACCCCGTAGACGATCCCGAGCGTGCCCATGATCGTGCAGCCCGCGAAGATCAGCGGGATCGTCACCGCCCAAGAAAACCCGAACACGACGAGCAGGACGAGCAGCGCGATCGGCAGCGCGATCATCAGCTCCCCGTGGCGGAGGTCGCTGTTGAAGACGGGGTCGAGGTCGTGCTGGATGGCGGCGGCGCCGGTCACGTACACCCGGTCGACACCCGGCGGACGGCCGAGCGCGTGCCGCACCTTGTCCGTGTAGCCCTTGGCCTCGGCGAGGTTGAGCGCCGACTGCACGTCGCCGTAGACGAGCCGGGTGCCGCCCGGCGTGGTCGCAACGTTGAACTGCCCGAGCGAGCCGTGCGGCAGCACGGCCTCGGCGCGGTGCGTCGCGGCCGAGAGCCCGGCCTTCACCTTCGCAGCGGGGATCGCCGTGCCCGCCCGTGGCGACAGCGCGAAGACGACGGTGAACGAGCCGTCGGAGCGGTCACCGAAACGTTGCTCGAGGACGGTGCGAACCTGCTCCGACTGGGTGCCCGGGCACCGAGAAGGTGTTCGAGAGGATCGCCGAGAGCTTCGAGCTGGCAAAGCCGCCGGCGAGGAAGACGACGGCCCAGAACGCGACGACAGCCTTGCGATGCCGAACCACGAACCTCGTCCACTGTGTCACTGGTCAACCTTGGGTTGAACGCACATGCGGCCGAGAGTAGCGAGCCGATAGCGTTTGGCCCGATGGCGCCGCCCGACAAGCCGACCCCCGGAGCACTGCACGCCGAGATCGAGGAGCTGTTCGCCGAGCTGTGGCAGGTGCCGCGCTTCGCGGGCCTGCGCCGCGGGTTCCGGCCGAACGTCGACAGCTACCACACGCTCGATCCGCACGAGCTCACGGTGATCGTCGAGGTGCCCGGGATCGACCCGAAGAGCCTCACGATCGCGGTGAACGAGCGGACGCTGCTGATCGCCGGCGAGCGGGCGCGCGACCGCTCCGGCGGGCGCGTCTACCAGCAGATGGAGATCGAGTACGGGCTCTTCCAGCGGCAGATCCGGCTCAGCGACGACGTCGACCCCGAGAAGGCGCGCGCGACGTACGAGCACGGGATCGTCACGATCTCGCTCCCGGTGGCCGAGAAGCCGCCGCCGGTCCAGCGGTACGCGATTCTCGTGGAACGCGCATGACGGACGTCGCCTTCGAGATGCCGGAGGAGACCGAGTTCGATCTCGACCTCCCGGCGACGCTGCCGATCCTGGCGCTGAAGGACACCGTCGTGTTCCCCGGGTCGTTGATGCCGCTCGCGATCGGGCAGGAGCGCTCGATCCGGCTCATCGACGACGTCGTCTCCGGCGACCGTTTCCTTGCACTCGTGACCGCGAAGGACGCGTCGGTCGATGCGCCCGGATTCGACGACATCTACGAGGTCGGCACGGTCGCGATCGTCCACAAGATGATCAGGATCCACGACGGGACGCTCCGGATCCTCGTCGGCGGCCTGCACCGCATCAAGCTCGTGAGCCCCGTCTCGGACGACCCGTACCTCGTCGGCGAGTTCGACGCGCTCCCCGATGAGAACGACGACACGCCCGAGGTCGAGGCACTGACGCGAAACGTCCAGGGCCTGTTCGCGAAGATCATCGGCCTCGCGCCCTACCTGCCTGCGGAGCTGCAGCTCGCGGTGGCGAACGTCGATGACCCGAGCGCGCTCGCCCACCTGGTCGCGTCCACGCTGCGCTCGATCCCGACCGAGGAGCGCCAGGAGCTGCTCGAGCAGGCGGACGTCGAGCGGCGGTTGCGTCACATCTCGGCGATCCTCTCGCGCGAGGCCGAGGTGCTCGAGCTCGGCTCGAAGATCCAGTCGCAGGTCCAGTCCGAGATGGAGAAGGGCCAGCGCGAGTACTTCCTGCGTCAGCAGCTGAAGGCGATCCAGGCCGAGCTCGGCGAGGGCGACCCCGAGCAGGCCGAGTTGAACGAGCTGCGCGAGCGCCTCGACCAGGCGAAGCTCCCCGAGGAGGTCAGGAAAGCGGCCGAGCGGGAGCTGGGACGGCTCGAGCGTTTGCCGACAGCGGCCGCCGAGTACGGCGTCATCCGCAGCTATCTGGAATGGATCCTCAGCCTGCCCTGGGAGGAGTCGACGGAGGACAACCTCGACCTCGAGCACGCCCGCGGCGTGCTCGACAAGGACCACTTCGACCTCGAGAAGGTCAAGGAGCGCATCGTCGAGCATCTGGCCGTGGCGAAGCTGCGCAACGAGATCTCGGGGCAGATCCTCTGCTTCGTCGGGCCGCCCGGCGTCGGCAAGACGTCGCTCGGGCAGTCGATCGCTCGGGCGCTCGGGCGCAAGTTCGTCCGCATGTCGGTCGGCGGCGTACGGGACGAGGCCGAGATCCGCGGCCACCGGCGCACGTACATCGGCGCGCTGCCGGGCACGATCATCCGCTCGCTGCGCGACGCCGAGTCCCGGAACCCGGTGATCCTGATCGACGAGATCGACAAGATGGGGTCCGACTACCGCGGCGACCCGGCGAGCGCGATGCTCGAGGTGCTCGACTCCGAGCAGAACAGGAGCTTCCGGGACCACTACCTCGACCTGCCGTTCGACCTCTCGAAGGTGCTCTTCATCTGCACCGCGAACACGATCGACACGATCCCGGGGCCGCTGTTCGACCGGATGGACACGATCGAGCTCTCGGGCTACACGGAGGCGGAGAAGCTCGCGATCGCGAAGCGGTACCTGCTGCCGAAGCAGCTCGAAGCCGCCGGCCTGAAGCGCTCGCAGCTCACGATCTCCGACACCCTGCTGCGGACGATCATCCGCGAGTACACGCGCGAGGCGGGCGTGCGCAGCCTCGAGCGGCGGCTCGCCGACGTCTGCCGCAAGGCCGCGACGCAGGTCGCGAAGGGCAGGACGCAGAAGACGCGCGTCGACGACAAGCGGCTGCGCGAGTGGCTCGGGCCGCGGCGCTTCTCGGGCGAGGTGCGGCGGCGCACCTCGCAGCCGGGTGTCGCAACCGGCCTCGCTTACACGGCGGCCGGCGGCGACGTGCTCTTCATCGAGGCGGCCGGCTACCCGGGCAAGGGCCACCTGACGGTGACCGGGCAGCTCGGCGAGGTGATGCAGGAATCGGCGAAGGCTGCGCTCTCGTGGGTGCGCTCGCACACGGGGCAGGTCGGCGTGCCCGAGGAGTGGTTCGAGGAGCACGACATCCACATCCACGTCCCGGCGGGCGCCGTGCCGAAGGACGGCCCCTCGGCGGGAGTGACGATCGCGACCGCGATCGCGTCGCTCGTCCGCGACGAGCCGATCGCCTCGGACGTCGGGATGACCGGCGAGATCACGCTCACCGGACAGGTGCTGCCGATCGGAGGGATTCGCGAGAAGTCGCTCGCCGCACAGCGGGCGGGCCTCAAGCGAGTGATCCTGCCGCGCGACAACGAGCCCGACCTGAGCGAGCTGCCGCCCGAGACCCGCGAAGGCCTCGAGTTCATTCCGACCGACACGATCGAGGACGTCTTCGCCGCCGCCTTCGACGGCACACGGCCGGCGCGGTCACGCCGCGGCTTCGCGCCCGTCGACCGGCAGGCGGCTCGCGCCAACAGTCTAGTCGGAGGCGAACACCGAGCCTAGTCGAAGACGAACGTCGAGAAGAGCCGCCGGCAGTCGGCGTCCGAGGCGTTCGAGGTACGGCGGCAGAGGAGGTAGTACTCGTCCTTGCCGACGAGCACGAAGGCGATCTCCTCGCTCTTTCCGGGGCCGAAGTCGATCCGGTAGTAGCGGCTCTTGCGGCCGGCGATCTGCCTCGTTCCCCTGGCTGCGAGGTGGCCCGAGTTCTGCTCGGCGAGCCGGGCCGCGGTGCTGTTCAGCTCCCGCGCCGTCTTCGCGAAGAGCGCCGGCCGGTACGGCTTCACGAGCTCGAAGTGCTGCGCCTGGACGAGGTCGACCGGGCCGGAAGCGGCCGCAACCCCGCGCGTCAGCCTGTTCACGTTCCAGCCGGCGGGGGCCTGGAACTGGAAGCCCTCCCCGGAGACGACCTGCAGCTTTTCCGACGCCGACCCCCCGCAGCCTGCAAGGATGAGCCCCGTCAGCAGAGTCATGGCCGCGAGCAGCAGGCCGGAACGCGAACGAGCGTGAAAGGAGCGGTACCTCATGCCGAAAGGGAAGAGCACGATCAGCACGAAGGCAGATCTGGTGCGGCCGTACGTCGAGCGCGCGATGAGCGACGAGAAGCTTCGCAACGAGGTGCTCCGCGCCTTTGCGACCGCGCGTGAGCTGTACGGCGACCTCGCCGACCGACCGGGACAAGCCGATGGTCGTCGTGAGCCGCGTTGCGACGGACGACGACGTCCGCGACAAGCTCCGCGACGCGATCGAGGACCTGAAGAGTGCGGGCGACCGCCTCCAGGGCCGGCGCGAGCGGTCGTCACATCGTGCCTCGACGCTGCTCGTCGCGGGCATCGCACTCGGGATCCTCTTCAACCCCGTGACCGGCGCAGAGACGCGGCGCTTCATCCGCGACCTGATCTCCGGCGGCGACGGGCATTCGCACTCGCACTCTCCCGGCGAGTCGAACGGTCGCGGCTGAGCCCACAGACCGGCACGTCAACCGGCAGCGGGTCGTAGCGCCCGCCGGACCGCGGTGGGATCGAGGCCGCTCGCGGTGGAGATGTCCGTGCTCGTGAGCGGCACGGCACCGGGCTCCGGCGCCTTGATCGTGCCCGGAACCTTCGGCGCCCAGCCGGTCGCCACGGCGAAGGCCAGGGTCGCCATGTGTCGCCACTTGGCGAGGTAGGGGCCGGGGTCGGCCGCGCCGTCCTGGCCGAGGAAGAGCATCGAGACCGGGTGCACCTCGAAGTGCAGGTGCGTCGGCATCCCCCCGGAGTTGCCGGTGTTGCCCATGAAGCCGATCACCTGCCCCGCCCTGACGTGGGCGCCGTTCGACGCGAGCGTCGAAAACGCGGAGAGGTGCGAATAGAGGAACGTGTTCCCCTGCCGGTCGCGAAGCCACAGCCGGTTGCCGGCGGCGTGGTTCCAGCCGACGGCGTACAGCGTGCCTGTCGAAACGGCCACGAGCGGCTGGCCGAGGCCGCCGAAGACGTCGATGCCGTGCTGCCAGCTCGAGCCCTGCCGGGCCGTCCCGTACCGGTCCGACGACGAGGTCGGCCCGTAGACCGGGAAGACGTACGGCCCCGCCGTCAGTGCCGGCACGAGGAGCTGTGGCACATCCCCGACGAGCGGCGTCTGTGCCGGCGCCAGGAGGCTCGGGTCGTCGGCGGGCTGCGGCCCGGCCTCCGGCACCGCCGGAGGCGCCGTCGCCGCCGACGCTGCGGCGTAGCCGATCTGGATCTCGCTGCCTGCAGGCAGGCCGCCGTGCGCGGCGGTCAGGTGCACGTCGAGCGCGACCGAGACCCCGTCGTAGACCTTACTGCCGCCCTGGGTGGCTCGTTCGCCCTTGTGGGCCGAGATGACGAGGTAGCCCCAGTCGGCGAGCGCCGCCCGCCCAAATGCATGAGGACGGCCGAGCGCCTGGAGCGAGCCGAGCCCGGTGCCGGTGAAGCTGCCGCCGGCGCGGCCGGCGCTCGTCGCGGCCGTGGCGTGAGCGCCCGCGGAGCTCAGCGTGATCTCTCCGTCGAAGAGCGAGATGTTGGACGCCGAGGCCGCCGCCCGGGCATTCGCCGTCTTCGCCGCCTTGGTCGTCGTCGAGGCCGCGAACCCCCCGGTGACGACCACCGAGCCGTCGCCGGGGTACGAGTAGCTCTCGCCGCGGACCGACTGCTTCGTCCCGCTGTCGCCCACGGCCGCGGCGGAGCCGACGACCTTGCCGTTCGGGAGCACGATCCGGACCGCCTGGGCGTGCGCGGAGGCCGTCGGTCCGGAGGGGGCCGTTCCGGGATCACCGGTCGCTGCGGCCGCAGCGCCTACGACCAGGAAGGCGGCGGCGAGCGCCGAGATCGTCCGGACCCACACGGCCCATCCATTATGGCGAGGGCCCCGGTAATCAGAGCTTGCGCACGCGGACCGCGGTGCCGTAGGCGCAGATCTCCGTCCACGTCCCGCCCATCTCGGACGTGTCGAAGCGCATGGCGACGATCGCGTTCGCTCCCTTCGCCTCGGCCTCCTCGACCATACGCGCAATCACGTCCTCGCGGCTCTGGAGGAGCGCCTTCGTCATTCCCTTGAGCTCGCCTCCCATCAGCGATTTCAAGCCAGCACCCATCTGGGAGCCGACGTTGCGCGAGCGCACGGTGAGCCCGAAGACCTCGCCGTACACCTCCTCGACGGTGTACCCGGGCAGGTCGTTCGTCGTCGTGATCAACACAACTCCAACACCTCCTCGATCGATGACACCCGCAAGCCTGCCCAGTTGTGCACCTCCGGCCAGAGGGCCGTCGCGCCGGCGGCGAGGAAGAGCACAGGTGTCATACCGGCGCGCTCGGCTCCGCTCAGCTCGTCGTTGGCGCCGTCCCCGACGAAGTAGCACTCCTCCTCCTCCACCTCGAGCGCCGTTGCTGTCCGCGCGTAGATCTCCCGATCCGGCTTCATGAGGCCGCAGGCGGACGAGAACGTCTCGGCGTCGAAGAGACCTGCGAGCTCACTCGCAGGCCACACGGCGGGCACGTCCTCCGAGCAGTTCGAAAGCACGGCGAGCTTCACGCCCCGCCGGCGTAGCTCGCGCAGGGCGGCCACGGCACCCGGCCGCGGGCGGAGCACCCTGCGGGCGAACTCGTGCTGCTCGACGATCCGCGCGTCGATGTGCTCGCCCGGAATGCCGATCGCGCGGTAGGCCGCCGCCAGCGGCCCCGTCTGCGAGAGGCGATAGGTCTCCCGCCAGCGGCGTCCGAGCTCCTCCTCGCCGATGCCCACGAGCGTCGCCGTCCGCTGCCTGAGCACATCCGCCTCGGCGACGGGCCAGGCGACGAGCGTGTCCCAGAGGTCGAAGACGACCGCTCTCATCCCCGCCGATGAGCCGGCCGCTTCTTCCGGAGCTTCTCGATCTGCTTCCACGTGCGGGTGTTGAGCACGTCGGCCTTCGTCAGCCAGGCCCGGCGGGCCTGGCCGACGCCGAGCTCGACGTAGCCGAGCGCGGACACCTGATGGCCGTCGGAGTCGATGACCAGCTTCAGGCCGGCCTCGCGGGCGATCCGCGCGTGCACGTCGCTGAGGTCGAGCCGATCGGGCTGCGAGTTGATCTCGAGGAACGTCCCGGTCTCGAGCGCCTTCTCGATCACGCGCTCGACGTCGATCCCGGACGCCTCGCGCCGGCCGATCTTGCGGCTGGTGAGGTGGCCGATGCAGTCGACGTACGGGTTCTCCATGGCCGCGAGAACGCGCTCGGTCGGGCTGCGGTCGAAGGAGCTGTGCACCGAAGCGACGACCCAGTCGCGGGTCGCCAGGTCGGTGTCGTCCACGTCGAGCGTGCCGTCGACGCGGATGTTCACCTCGATCCCCTTCAGGAGCTGGATCGGCAGCGTGCTGCCCAGCTTCTCGATCGCCTCCGTCTGCTGCTCGAGCCGGCCGTCGCGGAGGCGGTGGGAGTGGTCGCAGATCGCGTAGTAGCTGTAGCCGCGGTGCATCGCGCCGGCAACCATCGCCTCGAGCGTGTCCTTCCCGTCGGACCAGGTCGTGTGCGTGTGCAGGTCGCCGCGGAGGTCGCCCAGCTCGACCAGGTCCGGCAGCGTTCCCGCGCGCGCCGCCTCGAGCTCGCCGCCGCCCTCGCGCAGCTCGGGCGGAATCCACTCGTACCCGAGGTACGCGTACACCTCCTTCTCGGTCTCGAAGGCGTGCACCTCGCCCGTCTCCACCACCGTGATCCCGTACTCGGAGACCGAGAGCCCGCGCCGGACGGCCGCCTCGCGCAGGGCGACGTTGTGGTCCTTGGAGCCGGTGAAGTGCTGGAGCAGGTTGCCGTAGCAGTCCGGCGGCACGACTCGGAGGTCGAAGCGGAGGCCGTCCTGGCCGACGACGGTCGCCTTCGTATCGCCGCGCGCGGCCACCTCGACGACCCAGGGCATGGTGCTGAAGCCCTCCAGAAGCGCGGGGGCGTCGGTGGCCGTGGCGATCAGGTCGAGGTCGCGCACGGTCTCGCGGAAGCGGCGGGCCGAGCCGGCGATCGAGACCTTCATCGACGCCGGATGCTGCGCGACCTCCTCGGCCACGGCGCGAAGCCGCGGAAGGGCCGTGCCGAGGAGCGCCCGCGGCGGCCCCTGCGCTTTCTGGTCCTTGCTCAGCGCGGCGAGGATCCTCTCCTCGGACTTCGCTCCGAGGCCGTCGAGATCTCTGAGCCGGTGCGCCTCGGCCGCGTCGCGCAGACCCTCGACGGTCGTGATGCCGAGCTCCTTCCAGATGCGCCGGGCCGTCTTCGGACCGAGCCCCGGCAGGCGCATGAAGGAGGCCACCTCGGCGGGGACGACGGCCTTGCGCTTCGTGAGCGCGTGCATCTCGCCGTCCTCGATCGCCTCGACGATCTTCTGCTCGATCGTCTTCCCGATCCCCTGGAGCTGCTTCGCGCGCCCGTCGAGCGCGAGCTGCGCAACCGAGCTGCCGGTCTCGAGGATGCGGGTGGCGGCACGGCGGTAAGCGGCGATCCGGAACCCGTCACCTCCCTCGAGCTCCATCAGATCGGCGAGAAGCTGCAGCTGCCCCGCGAGGTCCGTGTTGCGGGGAAGTTGTGCGTTCGGGAACGACGGCACCTCGCCGATCATACGCACCGCTCTATAGACCAAACTTCGCCCCCGCCAACCGTGCGCGCCACCGTCTGCCTCCCCACCTACAACGAGCTCGAGAACCTCGAGGCGATCGTCCGCGCGCTCGGCGGGGTGCTCCGCGAGGGCGACCGCGTGCTCGTGATCGACGACAACTCGCCCGACGGCACGGGCGAGCTTGCCGACCGGCTGGCCGCGGAGCTCGCGTACGTCGGCGTCCTGCACCGGCCCGGAAAGGAGGGGCTCGGCCCGGCTTACATCGCCGGCTTCCAGCGCGCGCTCGCCGACGGCGCCGAGCTCGTCCTCGAGATGGACTGCGACTTCTCGCACGACCCGGCGGCGGTGCCGCGGCTGATCGCGGCGGCCGAGAACGGTGCCGATCTCGTGCTCGGATCGCGTTATGTCCCCGGCGGCTCGATCCCGCACTGGGGCGCGCTGCGACGCTTCATCTCGCGCGGGGGGAACATCTACGCGCAGGTCTGGCTCGGGAGCAGGCTCGGCGACCTGACGGGCGGGTTCAAGTGCTTCCGGGCACGCGTGCTGGAGACGGTCGACCTGAGCGCGATCCGCGCCAAGGGCTACGCCTTCCAGATCGAGACCACCTACCGCGTCGTCAAGGCCGGCTTCAAGGTGGTCGAGGTGCCGATCGCGTTCACCGACCGCGAGCACGGCCACTCGAAGATGAGCCGGAGCATCGTGCTCGAGGCTATCTGGCAGGTACCGCTGCTGCGGCTCCGTGCCCTGCGCGGCCGGCTGTAGCCTGGAACGCATGCGCGACGTCACCGACGCCAGCTTCGAGGAGGACGTCCTCCGGGCCGAGCGGCCCGTCGTGGTGGACTTCTGGGCGCCGTGGTGCGGCCCGTGCAAGGCCGTGACGAAGGCACTCGACGAGCTCGCGGGCGAGACCGACGCAGTCGAGTTCGTGAAGCTGGACATCGACGCGAACCCCGTGGTCGCGTCGCGCTACGAGGTGCTTTCGATCCCGACGGTGATCCTCTTCGCCGGCGGCGCGCCGGCCGAGACCGTGATCGGCGCCCGGCCGGCTGCGCATTTCCGGCGGTCCTTCGAGCCCTATCTCGCGGCTTAATTCCGCCGCGGGAGCTTCGCCGCCGAGAGACGCCGCCCGCCGCGCAGCTGCTCGATACGCGCGTCGATCAGCACGTTCAATGCTCTCGGCTCGTTCAGCATGCTCGTCATCTTCCCTCCCGTCTCTTCACTTCAAGTAGTTCGATGTCGAGATACTAGAGGACACGTATCTTGATGTCAAGACTGTTATACTCGAGATATGTCCACGACCACGAACCCCACACAGGAGGACCACGTCGACCGGCGGCTCGAGGACCTGCGCGGCGGCGACCTCCCCGACCTCGACCTCGACGTCGAGGGCATCGTCGAACGGATTCAGGGCATCGAGAAGCGCCTCCGCGTCGTGATGGACGAGACGCTCGACGACCACGGGCTCTCCTACGGCGAGTGGAAGCTGCTCTGCTCGCTGCGCCGCAAGCCGGAACGGACCTCCACGCCCGGCGAGCTCGCGGCCAAGCTCGAGCTCTCGAGCGGCGCGATGACGAACCGGCTCGACCGGCTGGAGCGAGAAGGGCCTCGTCCGCCGGCTGCCCGATCCGCGGGACCGCCGTGGCGTACGGGTCGAGCTGACCGATGCCGGCAACAACTCGTGGATCGAGTCGACCAACACGCAGGCGATCAAGGAGGCGCTGATCGCGAGCGCGCTGACGAAACGCGAGCAGCACCAGCTGAACGGGCTGCTCCGCAAGCTGATGCTCGCGCTCGAGGAGACCGCTACGAGCGGAAATGCTCCCAGCCCCGAAGCGTGAACGGGTCGCCGTGTAGGAGCACCTCGACGCCTTCGCCCGCCTCGACGCGGCCGACGACCGGGTAGGACCCGGCGCCGGCGACGGCGGCGAGCAGCTCGTAGTCCTCGCCGAAGCCGAGATCGTCGATCGCGGCGCCGGGCGCGAGCGGCACCCGGTCGAGCTCGATCACGCAGCGCACGCCCGACCGCCGGGCGATGTGGCCGGCGTCCACGGCGATCCCGTCTGAGATGTCCATCATCGCGTGTGCATCGCGGGAGAGCCGCTCGCCCTCCTCGAGCCTCAGCGGCGGCCGCACGTAACGGCCGGCGCGGAAGGCGGCCCCTGCCCCGCCCAGCGGCCCCGTGACGACGAGGAGGTCGCCGGGCCTGGCGCCCGCCCGGCCAGGGACGCGGCCGGCGCGGCCGATCGCCGTGACGCTGATCACGGCCTGCGGAGCCGCCGTCGTGTCGCCGCCCACGACCGGCACGCCCGGCTCGCCGAGTCCCTCATACAGCTCGACGACGTCGGCAACCGCGGTCTCGCCGGGCAGCGCGAGCGCCACCACCAGCGCCTCCGGCTTCGCACCCGACGCGGCGAGATCGCTCAGGTTCACGGCCGCGGCGCGGAAGCCGAGCTCGCGCCACGAAAGCCAGTCGAGCCGGAAGTGGACGCCGTCGACGAGCATGTCCTGCGTCACGACGACGCCGCCCCCGAGCTGCGCGGCGTCGTGCTCGACACCCGAGATCAGCCCGCGCCGCTCGAGCTCGGCGAGGAGGCCGAGCTCACCGAGCTCGGAGAGCCTCATCCACCGCCTGCCTCAGCGCCGGGTCGGTCGCGGCGCGGATGACCGCGACGCCGGCAGCACCCGCACGGATGCAGTCCCCCGCGTTCGAGGCGGCGATGCCGCCGATGGCGATCACCGGCACGCGGACGGCGCGGCAGATGCGCTCGAGCTCGTCGAGCCCGAGCGGCGGAGCCGCGTCGCTCTTCGACGGCGTCTCCCAGATCGGCCCGACGCCGAGGTAGTCCGCGTCGGCCGCGAGCGCCTCCTCGTAGGTGGTCGCCGAGCGGCCGAGCAGCAGCCCACGGCTCCTGGCGGTCTCGGCTCCCTGGTCGTCCTGGCCGAGGTGCACGCCGTCCGCGCCGAGCTCGAGCGCAGCGGCGACGTCGTCGTTGACGACGAGGGTCGTCCCGAGGCCGCGGAGCCCGCGTCCCCGGCCGACCACCTGCGCCGTCGGGGCCTTGACGCGCAGCTGGACGACGGTGGCGCCGGCCTCGACCGCCCGCCGCGCCGCCTCGGCGTCGCCGACGATCGCGTGGACCCTCACGCGACCCTCGCCCGCGCGTCGAGCGTGCCGGGATCGAGCGCAGCGAGAGCGTCGTAGAGGTTCACGTGGAACGAGCCGGGCCCGCGCGCCTCCTGCGCCGCGTCCTCGCCGGCGACGCCGAAGGCGACGAGCGCCTCGACCGCCGCGTCGAACGGTGAGCCGGCGACGGCGAGGAAGCAGCCCGTGATGGCGCTCGACATGCAGCCGGTGCCGGTGATCGCCGCCAGCATCGGGTCGCCGTTCGCGATCGTTGCGACTCGTTCCCCGTCCGAGACGTGGTCGACCGGCCCGGTGACCGACGCGACGACGCCGAGCGAGCGCGCCGCCTCGCGGGCCAGGTCGGCCGGCTCTCCGCCCACGGCGGCCGACTCGACGCCGCGTACCTCGGCCGCCACGCCGACGAGGGTCGCGATCTCGCCCGCGTTGCCGCGCAGGACGGCCACGTCGACCTCCTCGAGGATCCGCCGTGCCGTGTCTGTCCGGTAGGCCGTCGCGCCGGCGCCGACGGGGTCGAGCACCACGGGCACGCCGCGCTGGTTCGCCGCCCTGCCCGCCGCCAGCATCGCCTCGATCCAGTGCGACGAGAGCGTGCCGATGTTGAGCACGAGCGCCCCGGCGAGGGCGACCATCTCCTCGACCTCCTCGGGCGCGTGCGCCATCACGGGCAGCGCGCCGAGGGCGAGGGTGGCGTTCGCCGTCTCGTTCATGACCACGTAGTTGGTGATCTGGTGGACGAGCGGCTTGCGCTCGCGGATCTCGCGCAGGGACTGGCCTGCCTTCATGCGACAGCTCTCAGGTTGAGGACGTCGACGGGCCCGTCGCCCTCGCCGATCTCGGCAAGACCATGCGCGACGGCGGCCGACGCCGCGGCTGCAGCGCCGCGCGCCGCCGCCTCGAGCGACTGCCCGCGCGCGAGCAGCGCGGCGAGCGTGGCCGAGTGGGTGCAGCCGGCACCGTGGGTCGCCGCGGTGTCGTGGCGGGCAACCGGGATGTCGAGGTGCTGCGCGCCGTCAAACAGGTGGTCGACGGGATCGCCGTGGCCGCCGGTCACGATTACCGCCGGCGCACCCAGCTCGTGCAGCCGCTCGGCCAGCTCCGGCCGCGGCGCCTCGAAGCCGGCCAGCGCGACCGCTTCGGGCAGGTTCGGGGTCACGACGGTCGCGAGCGGGAAGAGCCGCCTGACGAGCAGCTCGACCGCATCGTCCTCGAGCAGCTTCGCGCCGGAGCTCGCGACCATAACGGGATCCACGACGAGCGGCACCGGGCGGCGCTCGAGGAACCCGGCCACCGTCTCGATCAGGACGCGCGAGAACAGCATCCCCGTCTTCGCGGCATCGACGCCGATGTCGTCGAACACCGCCTCGAGCTGAGCGACCACGAACTCCGGCGGCAGCTCGTGGATCGCCGTCACGGCCTTCGTGTTCTGGGCGGTGAGCGCCACGAGCACCGAGGCGCCGTAGACGCCGGCGGCGCCGAAGGCCTTCAGGTCGGCCTGGATCCCGGCGGCGCCACCGCTGTCGGAGGTCGCAATCGTCAGTGCTCTCGGGACAGTCGTCGTGCCTCCCTTCGCCGGCATGACCCGGATCAGGTTCGAC
Source organism: uncultured Actinomycetes bacterium (assembly GCA_963792135.1). Taxonomy (GTDB): domain Bacteria; phylum Actinomycetota; class Thermoleophilia; order Gaiellales; family Gaiellaceae; genus PALSA-600. The sequence continues at coordinate 33,934 of CAWBVD010000002.1, forward strand.
GGGTGTGATCTCAGCCCCGCGCGGGGCACCCCGGTAGTGCAAAGCTAGCATCGAAGAGGTGACCGACACAGCCCTCGCCCACGACCTGCTGGCCGGCGAGGAGCTCGCGTACCACGTCGAGGAGCCCGCGCGCGAGGCGCGCAGGACCTCGCTCCCGCCGGAGCTCGACCCGCGTGTCCGCGACGCGATCGGCGTGGACGGCCTCTACCTTCACCAGCGCGCCGCCTGGGAGGCCGCGGCACGGGGCGAGCACCTCGTGATCACGACAGGCACCGCCTCCGGGAAGACACTCGCATTCAACCTGCCGGTGCTCGACTCGCTCGCGCGGACGCCCCGCAACCGGGTGCTCTACCTCTACCCGACGAAGGCGCTCGCGCAGGATCAGTTCCGCACTCTGAGCGCGCTCCGCGTGCCGCGTCTCCGAGCGGCGATCTACGACGGCGACACACCGCGCGAGCAGCGCCGGCAGATCCGCAAGTGGTCGAACGCGATCCTGACCAACCCCGACATGGTCAACGTGGGACTGCTGCCGAACCACGAGCGCTGGGGCGAGGTGCTCGCGAACCTCCGCTACGTCGTCGTCGACGAGGCGCACGTGTACCGCGGCGTCTTCGGCTCGCACGTCGCGAACGTGCTCCGCCGCCTGCGGCGGATGGCTCACGTCTACGGCTCCGAGCCGCAGTTCCTGCTCGCGACGGCGACCATCTCGAACCCCGGCGGGCTCGCGCACGACCTGCTCGGGACGGACGTGACGGTGATCGGCGACGATGCCGCGCCGCGAGCCGAGCGCACCGTCGTGCTCTGGAATCCGCCGCTTCTCGACGCCGAGCTCGGGCTCCGCGGCTCGGCGCTGGCTGAGGCGGCGAAGCTGCAGGCGGGGTTCGTCGAGCGCGGCCTTCGCACCCTGACCTTCGCCAAGAGCCGCAAGGCGGCGGAGCTGATCCACCGCTTCACGGCGGAGAGGCTGCACGACGACTCACGCCTCTCGCCGTACCGCGCCGGGTATACGGCGGCGCAGCGGCGTGAGATCGAGCGGCGGCTGGCCGAGGGCGACCTGCTCGGAGTGTCCTCGACGGACGCGCTCGAGCTCGGGATCGACATCGGGCTGCTCGACGCGGTGATCTCCGTCGGCTTCCCCGGCACCGTCGCCTCGCTCCGGCAGCAGTGGGGCCGCGCGGGGCGGCGCGGCCATGGCCTCGCCGTGCTCGTGGCGACCGAGGATGCGCTCGACCAGTACTTCATGCGCGAGCCGGACAAGCTGCTCGGCCGCCGCGTCGAGGCGGCGATCCTCGACCACACGAACCTGCGGGTCCTGCGCGCGCACGTGCAGGCGGCCGCGTACGAAGCGCCGCTCGACAACGCCGATGCCGTCTTCCTCGGCCAGGAGGCGCTCGAGGCCGCCGCCGCGGACCCGACGCTGCGGCAGACGCCCCGCGGCTACGTCTGGGCGGGGACGACGACGCCGGCGGCCGGGATCGCCTTGCGCTCGGCCGATCCCGACGCCTTCACCGTCGTCGACGCCTCCAC
>CAWBVD010000003.1:0-216668 GCA_963792135.1 uncultured Actinomycetes bacterium
GGATGAAGGGGCTCGAACCCTCGACCTTCTGCATGGCAAGCAGACGCTCTAGCCAACTGAGCTACATCCGCGTGGCCTTCCATCTTAGCCGGTTCTGACCGAGCCGAGAGGCTCCTCCCCGGCGCGGCGGGCTACCGGAGCGAGAGCCGGTTCGGCGGCCAGTAGGTCGCGAACACCACGCCGATCAGGTCGGATCGCGGCACGGCGCCCCACTGCCGCGAGTCGCACGAGCCGCCGCGGTTGTCGCCCATCATGAAGTACTCGTGCTGCGGCACGCGCCAGCTCTGCCCGCGGAAGTCGACGTCCGACGCGCGCGCGGCCGCGGTGATGTAGGGCTCGGCGAGCAGCCGGCCGTTGATGGAGATGAACCCGCGGTCGTCCTCGCTCACAAGGTCGCCGGGCATCCCGATCAGCCGCTTCACGTAGTCGCCGCCCTCGCCGCAGCGCTGCTTCGCCAGAGGAGGAGCGTTGAAGACGACGATCTGGCCCCGCTTCGGGGACGAGAAGCGCAGGCAGATCTCACAGGCGAGCACCCGGTCCGAAAACTCGGCCTGGCAGCCGCCGGACGGACGCGCGCAGTGGAGCGTCGGCTCCATCGACGACGACGGGATGCGGAACGGCTTCGCGACCTCTGCCTGGAACACGAGCACGACGAGCACCGCGACCGCGATGGTCGCGAGCCAGCTCGCCAGGGTGCCCCAGGGACGCGGCAGCCGGTTCAGCCGGCGGTCGAGGAACCCCATCGACACACGGTAGCCGCCCTCCTGGTTACGCGGCGTCGAGCGCCTCGTTGACGAGCCGGTCGGCGAGCTCGTTTCGCTCGCGCATGACGTGGACGTACTCCACGTGGTCGAGCTGCCGCGCGAGCCGCGCCGCCTCGATCGAGAGCGCGCGCAGCGCCTCGTTCTTCACGCGGTACTCCCCCTTCATCTGCTTGACCATGAGCTGCGAGTCCGACCGCACCTCGACCTCGGGCACGGCGAGCTCGATCGCGCGGGTGAGCCCGGCGAGCAGGCCGCGATACTCGGCCACGTTGTTGGTGGCGACGCCGATCGCCTCGCCCTCGGCGGCGAGCAAGGTGCCGTCCTCGGCCTCGAGGACGTAGCCGTACGCTGCCGGGCCGGGGTTGCCGCGGGCGCCGCCGTCGGTGTAGAGGCGGGCCGTCACAGCAGCGCGTACACGTCGAAGGCCGGTTCCTCGTACGGATGTGCGGCGCGGAGCGCGGCGACGACCGCATCGTGCGCCTCCGCCGGAAACACGGTCTCGAGCCGGAGCTCGCGCACGTGCTCCTCCTCGCCCACCTCGCCGACCGCGGGGTTCGCACCGGGGAGCGGGCGGAACGTCCCGACCCCCTCCGTGGACCAGGAGCAGCGCTCGTAGGCGCCGATCCGGCCTGCGCCGGCGGTGAAGATCGCGTCGCGCACGGCCTCGAGGGCCTCGGGCGGCACGAACACGACGAGCTTCCGGTTCACTGATTGTCGATCTGCGCCCGCTGGAGCCGGCCCGAGTAGTCGACGTAGATCGACTTCCACTCGGTGAAGACGTCGAGCGCTGCCTGGCCCGCCTCGCGGTGGCCGTTGCCGGTGTCCTTGGTGCCGCCGAACGGCAGGTGCACCTCGGCGCCGGTCGTGCCCGCGTTGATGTACGTGATCCCGGCCTGGAGGTCGCGCATCGCCCGGAAGGCGCGGTTGACGTCGCGGGTGAAGATCGAGGAGGAGAGGCCGTAGGAGACCGAGTTCGCGGCCGCTACCGCCTCCTCGAAGCTCTTCACCGGGATGAGCGCCGTGGTCGGCCCGAAGATCTCCTCCTGCCCGATCCGCATCCCCGCCTCGACGTCGCCGAACACGGTCGGGCGGTAGAAGAAGCCGTCGCCCGCGACCGCCTCGCCGCCGGTGAGCAGCTTCGCGCCCTCGTCCTTGCCGATCTCCGTGTAGCCGGCGACCTTCTCGAGCGCGGCGCGGTTGATCAGCGGCCCGACATCGGTCGAGGCCTCCCACCCCGGCCCGAGGCGCAGCTGCTCGGCAGCCGCGACGAGCTTCGACGACAGCTCGCCGTAGACCGCCTCGTGCACGATCACGCGCGAGGCCGCGGTGCAGCGCTGGCCGGTCGTCCCGAACGCCGACCAGACGATCCCGTCGACCGCGAGGTCGACGTCGGCGTCGTCCATGACGATGATCGCGTTCTTGCCGCCGAGCTCGAGATGGACGTGCTTGAGCAGGTCGGCGGCCGCCTTCGTGACCGCGACCCCGGTCTCGCGCGAGCCGGTGAACGTGATCACCGGGACGTCGGGGTGGCGCACGAGCTCCTCGCCCGCCTCCTCGCCGTAGCCGTGGACGACGTTGACGACGCCCGGCGGCACGCCCGCGTCGCTCAGCAGCTCGACGAACCGCTCGGCCAGGAACGGCGTGTCCTCGGCCGGCTTCAGCACGACCGTGTTGCCGCAGACGAGCGCCGGGCAGAGCTTCCACGACGGGATCGCGATCGGGAAGTTCCACGGCGTGATCGCGCCGACGACGCCGATGGGCATGCGGACGCTCATCATGAACTTGTCCGGCAGCTCGCTCGGCGTCGTCTGGCCGAAGAGGCGGCGCCCCTCGCCGGCCATGTAGTAGCTCATGTCGATCGCCTCCTGGACGTCGCCGCCGGCCTCCGCGCGCACCTTCCCCATCTCGCGCGTCATCAGGTCGGTCAGCTCCTCCTTGTGCTCGCGCAGGAGCTCGCCGAGCCGGAAGACGATCTCGCCGCGGCGCGGCGCGGGCACCAGGCGCCACGCCTCGAACGCCTCCTTCGCGGCCTGGACGGCGCGGTCGACGTCGGCGGCGCCCGAGCGCGGGAACGACGCGAGCGTCTCGCCCGTCGCGGGCACGATCGACTCGAACGTCTCACCGCCCTCGGCGGCGACCCACTCGCCGCCGATGAAGTTGCCCCGGCGCTGCGCGACGGCCATGCCGCGCATCGTAGTCCGAGCCGACGTCAGGGATCCCGAACGTCCGTCGAGGGAAACGTCCCGATCGCCCGGGCCCGACGCCGGTCGCGGATCTGCCGTTTCTCCGCGGCGACGCCGCCGCCGCGGGCCCGGCGGTCCTTGCGCGCGACGCGCCGGTCGACGATCACCGTCACGTTCGGGTTCTCGGCGTAGTACGCCGTGAGCTGCTCGAAGAGCTGACCCTGGAGCTCGCGCGGAACGACGCAGTAGATCACGCCCGACAGTCTAGGATCGGCACGGGATGAAGATCGCCGCCGTCGACGTCTTCGCCTACGACCTCACCTACGTCGGCGGCCGTTACGTCATGTCCGGCGGGCGCGTGATCGACCGGCTCTCCTCGACCGTCGTGCGCGTCCGCACGGAGGACGGGATCGAGGGCTTCGGCGAGGTGTGCCCACTCGGCCCCGCCTACCTCCAGGGCCACGCCGGAGGAGCCCGCGCCGCGCTTGCCGAGCTCGCGCCCGCGGTGCTCGGTCTGAGCGTGAGCAGCCTCGGGCAGGTACACGCCGCGCTCGACCGGGCCCTCGCCGGCCACGGCTACGCGAAGAGCGCCATCGACATCGCGTGCTGGGACGCGCTCGGCCGCTCGGTCGGGCTCCCCCTCTGCGAGCTTCTCGGCGGCCGCCTGCAGGAGCGGTTCCCGCTCTACGTCGCGATCTCGCTCGGCCCCGTGGACGACATGGCGGCGCAGGTCGCCGCGCTGCGGGCGGAGGGCATCCACCGCTTCCAGCTGAAGCTGGGCGACGACCCGGTCGCCGACGCGGAGCGCACCAGGGCCGTGGTCGAGGCGACCGGTCCCGAGGACATCGTCGTCGCCGACGCCAACGGCGGCTGGCGGGTCCGGGACGCGGTGGTCGCGGCGCGGGCGCTCGAGCAGCTGCCGCGCGTCTTCCTCGAGCAGCCCTGCCCGACGCTCGAGGAGTGCCTCCAGGTCAGACAGCGCACGACGATGCCGATGGTCCTCGACGAGTCGATCCAGGGTGTCGCCGACCTCCTGCGCGGGTATGGCGCGAAGGCGATGGAGGCGTTCAACCTCAAGCTCTCGAAGGTGGGCGGGCTCAGTGAGGCGCGGCTGATGCGGGATCTCGCGGCGCGCCTCGGGATCAGCGTCACGATCGAGGACACCTGGGGCGGCGACCTCGTCACCGCGGCGGTGGCGCACCTCGCCGCGAGCACGCCGCCGGAGCTCCTCTTCACCGTTTCGTTCATGAACGACTGGACGAACGAGCACGTCGCCGGCCACGAGCCGCGCTCGAGCGGCGGCTTCGGCGCGGCCCCGTCCGGCCCCGGGCTCGGGGTGGACGTCGACGCCGAGGCGCTCGGCCCGCCGGTACTCAGTTTTTCGTAGGGTTCAGGGCGATGAGCGAGCAGGCCGTCGCGGCAGCGCCGGGCACGAGGCTCACGCAGGAGGAGCTTCGCCTGATCGACGCCTACTGGCGCGCGGCGAACTACCTGTCGGTCGGGCAGATCTACCTGCTCGACAACCCGCTCCTACGCCACCGGCTCGAGCCCGACCACGTCAAGCCGCGGCTGCTGGGTCACTGGGGGACGACACCGGGCCTGAACTTCATCTACGCGCACATGAACCGCGTGATCCGGAACTGGGATCTGAACGCGATCTTCCTGGTCGGGCCCGGGCACGGTGGACCGGCGGCCGTCGCGAACGCCTATCTCGAGGGGACCTACTCCGAGGTCTATCCCGAGATCTCGCGCGACGAGGAGGGAATGCGCCGGCTCTTCCGCCAGTTCTCGTTCCCCGGCGGGATCCCGTCACATGTGGCGCCCGAGACGCCGGGGTCGATCCACGAAGGCGGCGAGCTAGGGTACGCCCTCTCGCACGCCTACGGGGCAGCGTTCGACAACCCCGACCTGCTCGTCTGCTGTGTCGTCGGCGACGGCGAGGCCGAGACGGGACCGCTCGCGACGGGCTGGCACTCGAACAAGTTCCTCAACGCCGCCACGGACGGCGCAGTCCTGCCGATCCTCCACCTGAACGGATACAAGATCGCGAACCCGACCATCCTCGCCCGGATCGGCGACGACGAGCTCAACTCGCTGCTCGAGGGCTATGGCCACGCCGTCCACTGGGTCGACGGCGACGAGCCCGAGGCGATGCACCGGCGAATGGCGGAGGTGCTCGACACGGTCGTCGAGGAGATCGCCGCCATCCAGCGAGCGGCGCGCCAGGAGGGCAGGACCGAACGCCCGCGCTGGCCGATGATCGTGATGCGCACGCCGAAGGGGTGGACGGGCCCCAAGGAGGTCGACGGGAAGCCGACGGAGGGCACGTGGCGCTCGCACCAGGTGCCGCTCGCCGAGACCCGAACGAACCTCGCCCACCTCGAGCAGCTCGAGGGCTGGCTGAAGAGCTACCGGGCCGAGGAGCTCTTCGACGCCGGCGGCGCCCTCATCCCGGCCCTCGCGGCGCTGCCCCCGAAGAGCTACCGGCGAATGAGCGCGAACCCGAGCGCGAACGGCGGCCTGCTGCTCCAGCCGCTTGCGCTGCCCGACTTCCGGGACTACGCGGTCACCGTCGAGGTGCCCGGGAAGACCTCCTCCGAGGCGACCCGCGTGCTCGGGACGTTCCTGCGGGACGTCGTGAGCCGGAACAGCGACCGCTTCCGGATCTTCGGACCCGACGAGACGGCGTCGAACCGGTTGAGCGCGGTCTTCGAGGCGAGCCGCGCGCGCCTGGGAGGCCGAGATCCTGCCGACCGACGAGTACCTGGCTCCCGAGGGCCGCGTGCTCGAGGTGCTCTCCGAGCACCAGTGCCAGGGCTGGCTCGAGGGGTACCTGCTGACCGGCAGGCACGGCCTCTTCAACTGCTACGAGGCCTTCATCCACATCGTCGACTCGATGTTCAACCAGCATGCGAAGTGGCTGAAGACGACGGCGGGGATCCCGTGGCGCCGGCCGATCGCGTCGCTCAACTACCTCCTCTCGTCGCACGTCTGGCGGCAGGACCACAACGGCTTCAGCCACCAGGATCCGGGCTTCATCGACCACGTCGTGAACAAGAAGGCCGAGGTGATCCGCGTCTACCTGCCGCCGGACGCGAACTGCCTGCTCTCGGTCGGCGACCACTGTCTCCGCAGCCGCCACTACGTGAACGTGATCGTCGCCGGCAAGCAGCCGGCGCTCGACTACCTCTCGATCGACGACGCGATCCTCCACTGCACCCGTGGCCTCGGGATCTGGGAGTGGGCGTCGAACGACGAGGGCGGCGACCCCGACGTCGTGATGGCGTGCTGCGGCGACATCCCGACGCTCGAGACGCTCGCCGCGGTCGACATCCTCCGCCGCGAGCTGCCAGATCTGAAGGTGCGCGTGGTGAACGTCGTCGACCTCATGCGGCTGCAGCCGCACACCGAGCATCCGCACGGCCTCACCGACCGCGACTTCGACACGCTCTTCACGGAGGACAGGCCGATCGTCTTCGCCTACCACGGCTACCCGTGGCTGATCCACCGGCTCACCTACCGGCGCACGAATCACGACAACCTCCACGTGCGCGGCTACAAGGAGGAGGGCACGACGACGACGCCGTTCGACATGGTGATGCTGAACGACCTCGACCGCTTCCACCTCGTCCTCGACGTGATCGACCGCGTGCCCGGACTCGGGTCGACGGCAGCGCACCTGCGGCAGCGGATGGCCGACGAGCGAGTCCGCGCCCGCGCCTACACGCGCGAGCACGGAGACGATCCGCCGCACATCCGCAACTGGGTCTGGCCCCACGCCTAGCCGTTGCGGGTCCTCGTCGTCAATGCGGGCTCGAGCAGCCTGAAGCTCTCGCTGCTCGACGGCGAGGAGGCCGTCTGGGCCGAGAGCCTTCCGGCGCCCGGCGGCCAGGCCAACGCCGAGCTGCTGCGGACGACGATCCGGCGCGGCGGCCGTGTCGACGCCGTCGGCCACCGCATCGTCCACGGCGGCAGCGAGTTCCTGGCGCCGGTGCGGATCGACGCGGGCGTCGTGCGGCGCCTCGAGGCGCTGACCGACCTCGCGCCCCTCCACCAGCCGAAGTCGCTGCAGGCGCTCGAGGCGGTGAGCGCCATCGTGCCGGAGATGCCGGCCGTGGCCTGCTTCGACACCGCCTTCCATGCGCGCATCCCGCCGGCCGCTTCGACGTACGCCTTGCCGCCGGAGTGGCGAAAGCGCTGGGATCTCCGCCGTTTCGGCTTCCACGGCCTCTCGCATGCCTATGCGTCGGCGCGGGCGGCGGAGCTCGCGGGCCGGGCCGTCGAGGAGCTGCGGATCGTGACGTGCCATCTGGGAGCGGGCGCGTCGCTCGCCGCCGTGGCAGGCGGCGTCTCGGTCGACACGACGATGGGCTTCACGCCGCTCGAGGGGCTCGTGATGGCGACCCGCTCGGGCTCGCTCGACCCGGGGCTCGTCCTCTGGCTCGAGGAGCACGCCGGCATGCCGCCGGCCGAGCTCGCATCGACGCTCGAGCACCGCTCTGGACTGCTCGGGCTCGCGGGCGACTCCGACATGCGCGCCGTCCTCGAAGCGGCGAGCGCGGGCAACGAGGACGCCGAGCTCGGCGTCGCCGTGTACCTCCACCGCCTCCGCGCGGGGATCGCCGCGATGGCCGCGGCGATGGACGGGCTCGACGTGCTCGTGTTCACGGGCGGCGTCGGCGAGCATGCGGCGCCGATCCGCGCCCGCGCAGTCGCCGGGCTCTCCTTCCTCGGCCTGGCGCTGGACCTGGAGGCGAATCTCCGCCCGGTGCTCGACGCCGACGTCACCGGGGCGCGCTCCCACGTGAAGACGTTCGTGATCGCGGCGCGGGAAGACCTGCAGATCGCGCGGGACGTGCGCCGCGTCCTGGGCTCCTAGAGGTCGGCCCAGCGTCGCAGCACGACGTTCTGGCTCGGGAAGGCCATCTCCGCGGGTAGCTCGCCGGGCCCGAACCAGGCCAGCTCCTCGACGTCGTCGTCCGCCACCGGCTCGCCGTCGCCGCGGACGACCCAGCTGAGCGACAGGACGAACGCCGGCCCGTACGGATCGATGTTCACGCCGAGCCATTCGACCGGCTCGACCTCGATCCCCGTCTCCTCGAGAAACTCCCGCCGCAGGCCGGCCTCGGCGCTGCTCTCCCTCCTCGAGAAAGCCGCCCGGCAGGTCCCACATCCCCTTCTGCGGCTCGTGCTTGCGCCGGCTGATCAGGATGCGGCCGTCGCGGACGAGCAGGCCCTGCACCGCCGGCGCGGAGTTCGCCCAGTAGCTCGACCCACAGCCGGGGCAGTGGCGGTGGCCGCCGTCCCGTTGCTCCAGGTCGTGGCCGCAGCGCGGACAGAGCCGCCATCCGTCGAGAACGCCCATCAGCCCGGAGGCTATAGCCTCATCGCATGCCTCCCGACCCGAGCGTGGCGCTGGGCCCCGAAGGCGGCGAGCACCTCCCGCGCGGCGAGCGCCACCACCGCGTCCTCGCGGAGCTGCCGCAGCTCGAGGCGCTCGACCTGCGCTTCGGGCCGGAGTTCGCGGGTGTGCCTCTCCACGCGCACGAGGACCACACCGACGCGTTCTACGTCCTGGAGGGCGAGGCCGAGTTTCAGGTCGGCGACGAGGTCTTCCGGGCGGGCCCCGCGAGCTTCGTCGCGGTGCCGCCCGGGGTAAGGCACGGCTTCCGGAACGCCGGCGACGGCGAGCTGCGGATGATCAACATCCACGCGCCGAACGCGGGCTTCATCGCAGGGATCCGGCCCTAGCGGCTGACGACGAACGCCGCGGCCGCGGCGCGGATCACACGCGCGCGATGTCGGGGACGATCCGGCCGTCCTCGACCATGTTCGCGTTCCACTCGGTGAAGCTCGGGTCGAGCTCCTCCGGCTCGTGGCCGCGCTCGGCCAGCCGCACGGGCTGGGCCATGTCCGGCGTGACGCGGTACTGGTACCAGGAGATGTCCCAGGCGACGGTGATGACGATCTCCGTGTTCACGCCGGAGAGCGGTGTGATCGAGACGCGCGGGGTGCCGAGGCTCTTCGCGATCCCGCCGACCGTGCGGCGGAACTGCGACGCGTTGAAGTGGTCGGCGGCCTCGACGATCGCGAGCTCCGACTCGGAGAGCCGGCGCAGGATGGGCTCGTTCGCCATCGGGGCCTCGGCGGCGGGCTTCGTGCCGAGCAACGAGGCGAGCGAGAAGCGGCTGCGCCTCCGCTCGGCCGCGATCGTCGGCGTCCTGGGGGCGCCTTCCTTCACCCAGCCAGACTCGAGCGCCGTCTCCTGGCACAGCGGGCACACGTCGACGAACTCGCCCGAACCGTTCGGCGAGAAGCGCATCGTTCGCTCACCCATCAGCAGCGTGCGCTCGCAGATCGCGCACACCTTGGAGGTGCTGACCCGCGTGACCCTCACCAGGCGAGGGTACCCAATTGGATGCCTGCGCGCTTCAAAATCCCTGCTCCTGGCGCCGTTCGGGACAGACTGCAGTCTGTCGCGCCTCGGCGTCACGCGGGAACGGCTTCCTTCTCCTTCTTGGCCGCCTCGATCAGCTTCTGGGCGATGTGCGAGGGAACCTCCTCGTAGCGGAGGAACTCCATGTGGTAGTCGCCCCGGCCGCCGGTCATGGAGGTCAGCGACTGGGAATACGCGAGCACCTCGGACATCGGCACCTCGGCGCGGATCGTCGTCATGCCGCCCACTGGATCCATGCCGTGCAGGCGGCCGCGGCGGGAGTTGAGGTCGCCGTTGACGGCGCCCACGGCGTCGTCTGGCACCGTCACCTCGAGGGACATGATCGGCTCGAGCAGAACCGGCTGTGCCTTCTCATACGCCGTCTTGAACGCCATCGAGCCCGCGACCTTGAACGCCATCTCGGACGAATCGACGTTGTGGTACGAGCCGTCGACCAGGCGGACGCGAACGCCCTGGACCGGCGCCCCGGCGAGCTCGCCCGTCGTCATTGCCTCCTGAATGCCCTTGTCGACCGCAGGCCGGAAGCCCTGCGGGATGACGCCGCCCACGATCTGGTCGACGAACTCGTACCCGACGTGCCCCTCGAGCGGCTCGATCACGATGTGGCAGTCGCCGAACTGGCCGCGGCCGCCGGTCTGCTTCTTGTAGCGCCCCTGGGCTCGGGCCTCGGACTTGATCGTCTCGACGTACGGCACGCGCGGCTGGTGCAGCTCGACCTCGACGCCGAAGCGGCTCTTCAGCCGCTGCACAGCCACCTCGACGTGAACCTGGCTCATGCCCGAGAGCAGCTGCTCGCCGGTCTGGGGATCGCGCCGCAGCTGGAGCGTCGGATCCTCGTCGTGCAGGCGGCGGATCGCCTGCGCGACCTTGTCCTCGTCGCCCTTCGTCTTCGGCGTGACGGCGAAGCTCATCACGGGCTCGGGAAAGTCGAGCCGTGGCACCTCGATGTCGCGCTCGCTGTCGGCCAGCAGGTCGCCGGTCTGGACGTCCTTGAGCTTCGCGACGGCGCCGATGTCGCCGTCGACGAACCCCTCGGCCTTCTCGTGCTCCTTGCCCTGGAGCATCATCAGCCCGCCGAGGCGCTCCTTCGCCTTGTCGCGCAGGTTGACGAGAGTCGCGTCGCCGCCGACGGTGCCGCCGTAGATGCGGAAGATCGAGATGCGCCCGGCGAACGGGTCGGCGACGGTCTTGAAGACGAAGGCCGCGGTGCCGCCGTTCGTGTCGATCCCGGTCGTCGCCTTGCGCACCGGCGACGGGATGCCCTCGACGAGCAGGTCGAGCAGCGAGTGCGTGCCCAGGTTCTTGGTCGCGACGCCGCAGGTGACGGGGTAGAGCTGATCAGCGGTCACGGCGCTCTTCAGCGCCGCCGCCACCGCGGCGGGGTCGAGCTCCTCGCCGCCGAGGTAGGCCTCCATCAGCGCGTCGTCGGTTTCGACGACGGCGTCGAGCAGCTTCTCGCGATACTCCGCCGCGGTCTCGGCCATGTCGTCCGGGATCGGCACGGGGTCGCCCTCGCGCGCGCCGCCCGGATCCATGTAGGCGACGTTGTGGAGCAGGTCGACCACGCCGCGCAGCTCGTGCTCGCTGCCGATCGGGAGCTGGATCGCGACGCAGCGATCGGACAGCTGCTCCTGAACGGCGGCCAGCGCGCGGTAGAAGTCGGCGCGCTCGCGGTCGAGCATGTTCACGAAGACGACGCGTGAGAGCTCGAGCGCATCCGAGCGCGACCAGGCGCGGACGGTGTTCACCTCGACGCCCATCACGCCGGAGACGACGACGAGCGCGCCCTCGACGACCCGCAGGCTCGCGATCGCGTCGGCCTGGAAGCCGGAGTCGCCGGGCGTGTCGATCAGGTTGATCTTCCGCCCCTGCCAGGTGAGGTGCGCGAGGGTCGACGAGAGCGACATTTGCCGCCGCTGCTCGTCCTCGTCCCAGTCCGACACGGTGGTGCCCGCCTCGACGGTGCCGAGGCGGTTGATCGCGCCCGCCTGGAAGAGCAGCGCCTCCACGAGTGAGGTCTTGCCCGTCCCGCGGTGGCCGACGACGGCGACGTTGCGGATCTTCCCGGGCTCCTGGGACATTCCTTCGCTCCTTCCGGACGCTGGCTACGAGATCGCCACCATCCTAATCCGGAGGGGCGGACTCAGAACGTCGGGAGCGCAGCGCCGTGCAGGCGCGAGCGGAGGCGCAGGATCGCCTTCGTGTGCAGCTGCGAGACCCGCGACTCGGTGACCCCGAGCACCTCGCCGATCTCGCGGAGCGTGAGCTCCTCGTAGTAATAGAGCGTCACCACGAGCTTCTCGCGCTCGGGGAGCCGGGTGATCGCCTCGGCCAGCGCCTCGCGCATCTCCGTCTCGTCGAGAGCGTCCGCGGGGCGAATGCTGCCGGGATCCTCGAGCGTGTCGAGGAGTGACACCTGCTCGCCCTCGTTCGACGTCGACCAGAGCTCGTCGAGGGCTGCGATCGACGTCCGCGAGATGTCGACGAGCGACTCCTCGAGCTCCTGCGCCGTGAGGCCGACCTTCTCGGCGATCTCGTCGTCGCTCGGGACGCGGCCGTAGACGGCCCTCGAGCTCGCGGATCGCGTGCTCGATCTCCCGCGCGCGCGACCGCACCGACCGCGGCACCCAGTCGAGCGTCCGCAGCTCGTCGATGATCGAGCCGCGGATTCGCGCGATCGCGTACGTCTCGAACTTGATGTCCCGCTCCAGGTCGTAGCGGTCGATCGCGCTCATCAGCCCGAGCAGCCCGTACGAGACCAGGTCGGCCTCGTCGACGTGCGCCGGCAGGCCCGACCCGAGCCGCCCCGCCACGTACTTCACGAGTGGCGAGTAGTTGACGATCAGGCGATCGCGCACCGACTTGTCGCGTGTCCGCCCGTACTCGAGCCAGAGGCTCCTGCTGTCGGTTTCTCCTGCCACCCTTGTCATTACGCGCTATCGCCGAGTTCTCCTCAGAGAGGCCAGTGCGAACGATCCCATCCACAGGGTGATCGCGATCGCGGCGATCGCGATCACCCACAGACCGTGATCGGCACTGGAATACGCAATCAAGGCGAAGGCCACAGTCAGCGCGGAAAAGAGCACCGGCAATCCATATCGTCCCACGCCCCGATGATGCCGCAGACGCAGACGCCGATACACTCAGAAGCTCGAACCGAGGGGTGTAGCTCAATTGGCAGAGCACCGGTCTCCAAAACCGGGGGTTGCAGGTTCGAGTCCTGCCACCCCTGTCTCGTCAGACGTGCAAGCAAGCCATTTCTACGACGTGCCAACTCCTTAGCGACGCGCGCTCGGCGCGCGCTGCTAACGGCTCGCCCGTCTCAGGCCCCGGTAATCGCGACTTCGAGCACTTTGTCAGCGGCCCTGGCAGCCTCTTCCTGCATATCCGGCAAGACGTGCGAGTACGTGTCGAGCGTCATGCCAATGTTCGAGTGGCCGAGGCGTTCGCTCACGACTTTCGCGTGGGTTCCGGCGCGAAGCAGGTGCGTCGCGTGGGAGTGCTTTGCTTCCTTGCGCCCCCTCGAACGCGCGCGCCGGTGCAACACCTTTGAGACTTTCCGGTCATTCGCGTCCCGAGAGCCCGAGATGCCGTATTGTCAGGTGGCGCTGAAAACCTCACTGGGGAGGTTTGACGTGATCCCCAGGTTTCTACGCCCGCGCGCGCGAGGGATGAAGTCCTAATACGGGGGCTTGTCAGAAAGTTCGATGTCGTTCGTTCGCGCGGCGATCACGTCGTCCGGGTGCCATCCGTTCGCCACAAGCTCGTGGTCACGCGGCGTGATCTCGATTTGCGCGGCCCTACGCCGTCGCGCCGAAGCCGAGCCAGGCATGAAGTCGTCGGCCTCGTGCGCACCCGTGAACACGTCCTTCAGCTGTAGGCGCCACTTTGTCAGGTAGACGAGGCCGAGAAAGACTGCGCAGACGAAGATGACGGTGCTGAGGATTACGCTCAGCATCTCAGATCACCAAATCTGCCGCCGCTGCCGACTGCGAAACACACTTTCCGTTTGTCACCCTAACAGTAATCACCCACGCCGATGTCCTTGAAAATGCGGGCTCGAAGCGCCATGCCTGAGGCCGTATGCCCGCCTGTATCGCTGAGTGGCACTGAAGTGCCAAGGCAGGCAGTTCCATCAGCGGCGATAAGCCAACCGTCCATGCTGCCATCGCCAAAGTCAGTCCGTTCAAGAAGGACGCCGAACGGCTGCAAGGTGTCGTTCGGCCTCCACGGGTGCACCGCGGCAAAAGCGAATCGGGCGGCCTGTCCTTTCACGGTGCCGACCTTGATTCGCGCAGACGCGATAAGGGTGTCGGTGCGTTCGTTGACGAACTTGGAGAAGAGCGCCTGGTCGATTGCCGCTCGTTCCACATTGGTCGGCCCACGAGCCGCAAATGCAGAGGAGGCGGCAGTCGATCCAATAGCAGCAATCCCTACCAAGATGATGCAGCTTGTCCTTATGACCCACATTGTCATCCCTCGCTTAGATACAGAAGGGCGCGACCAGAGCCGGCCTCATGCAAAAAGCCCGCAGAGGAACCTTTGGCATCGGAGTAACGTCCTCGAGCTTGTTTTCCCAGCCGTAACCCTGCCCCCGCGAGTGGAAGGTGAAGGCGTTCCTCGTGTTCTTGCGAACGGTGCGTGCCATCGAAGGAAGCGTGCACTTCCTCCGCCTCGCCCGATAGGACACGAGTGGGTCAATTCCTCGGCATGTTCGTGGCTGCCGGTGACGCACGCTCCGCCGGCCGCTGTAAGTTGCGCCCGATCTAACACTTTCCCTGCTGACCGCGGGGCCGTGACTCAGCGCGTGACTCAGCAGCGGCGTGAAGTCGTTGGTTTGGCCGAGAAGACACCGTCGTCCATGCGAGCGTTGTAGGTTCCTCGCGTGGTTGCCGCCGGTGCTGAGGAAACTTGGGACAAGCGCTAGGCAACGTGCTGCCGCTGGCAGTCGCGGTCGCGATCTTCCCGGTGCCGATCATCGCTGTGGTGCTGCTGCTCGGCTCGGATCACGGAACAACAAAGGGGCTTGCATTCGTCCTCGCATGGTGCGCTGGCCTCGCCGCCGTCGGTGCGATTGGGCTCCTGCTCGCCGGGATCTTGGACGCGAACAACGCAGGCGAACCCGCGATGTGGGTCAATGTGCTCCTCCTCGTCTTGGGCGTGCTCCTCTTGGTACTGGCGCTAAAGCAGTGGCGGGGTCGTCCTCGCGGCGACGAAGAAACGCCGATGCCGAATTGGATGCGCACGATTGATGGCTTCACGCCGGTCAAGGCAGCCGGAGCGGGCTTGGCGCTCACCGCGCTGAACCCCAAGAACGTGATGCTGGTCGCCGTCGCAGCGGCAGAAATCGCTGGGGTCGGAATCCCGGCAGCCCAAGAGATCGCAGTCCTGCTCGCGTTTGTCCTCATCGCGTCCGCTGGTGTGCTCACCCCGCTCATCGTCGCTCTCGCATTCGGCGACAGGTCGCGCGACTGCTCGACGCGATCAGAGATTGGATGGCCGGTTACAACGCGGCGATCATGACCGTGCTCTTCCTCCTCATCGGTGCCAAGCTGATCGGCGACGCCATCTCCGGCTTCTCAGGCTGACCCGAGGGCGTGCGGCTCTGCGGTGTAGTGGTCGGGCGGTGGTTGCTAATGCGCTTGCTAACGCACGCGTTAGCACCACAGGTGCTCAGGAGGCATGAACGCCTTGCTCGATCACAGGCCGAACGGCGTGAACACACGCGTCGCGTGACGCGCCGGGACGAGGCCGGATCATCCGCAACGCTCTCCAAAACCGGGGGTTGCAGGTTCGAGTCCTGCCACCCCTGTAGGACATAGGCCCCGGAAACGGTGGCTCTTTGGGCAGCCGTGCCCCGTCGCTGGTTGGCCGGCGTGCCGTCCAGCCTGGGGTCGCGTTTGGCTCCGGCAACAATTGACCCAAATGGAGGACGCGCCGCGGCGCCGTGACCCCTACCTTGGTCGGGCGTGCGACTCGACCTTTGGCTCCTTCAGCCGGGCGCGGCGCGGAAGGCGGCCCTGTTGTGGGCGGGGTCGCCTTCCCATCAACTTGAAGGGGGCGCGCGCCACAGGGCGCGAGTAGGATCGGCGGGCCGTTCGGGCCCAGGGAGGAGACAGGAATGCCGCACTTCGCGCTGGTGACCACCGACGGCGACGCGCTCGGGGCCGTCGAGCTCGGCCGGCCGGACTGGCCGGACGGGGCGATCATCTACAGGTGCGACGAGCCCAACCTGCGGGTTGTCGGCCGGGTCGCGACCGACGACAGCGAGCACGGGTTCGACGTCCTCGTCGCCGAAGAGACCTGACCGCAGCAGACATCGGCCGGCCTGGTGCCGACCGGCCGCGGCTCGAGCTCGGCGCCGGCATCGATTAACCCAAATGGACGATGGCGCCTCCCCAGATGGACGATGCGCCGCGGCGCCGTGACACCGTACCTTGGTCGGGCGCTGCTCGAGATACCACCTGCGGTGGGTCGCGTGTGGAGGGCGGCCCTGCTGCGGCCGGGGCCGCCGTCCTATTACTCTTGCAAGGCTTGCGCTCGGGATCGACCCGTTCGCCGTCCCGGCGCCCGAGCCGATGCCACCGTCCCTATTCCACCGGCGTTCGTCGTTCCACTCTCGTGAGTGAGGGCGGGTCGGCGTCGATCCCGAAGGCGGTATCGCGCTTCACGATTGGCGAGCGGGCGGCGAGGGGGAGGGCTGCGAGGGCCGAGGTAGGCCGTTCCACCCAGGCCGTGATCGGGTTTCCGGAGCGCCGCGATCCGATCGGCCTGCTGGAGGAACAGGCGAGGTCACGGGTGCCGGAGCTCGTTCCGATCCGTTACGGCAGAATGCTCGCCTCGCCGTTCGCCTTCTACCGGGGCGGCGCGTTGATCATGGCGGCGGATCTCGCGCGGACGCGCGACTCGGGGTTGCGGGTGCAGCTGTGCGGAGACGCGCACCTGTCGAATTTCGGGGTGTTCGGCTCGCCTGAGCGAAACCTCGTCTTCGATATCAACGACTTCGACGAGACGGCGCCCGGTCCCTGGGAGTGGGACGTCAAGCGTTTGGCCGCGAGCTTCGCGATCGGGGGACGCGAGAACGGGTTCTCCGCCGCAGAGCGGAGTAGCGCCGTGCTGGCCACCGTTCGCGCCTACCGTGAGGCGATGACCGCGTTTGCGGGGATGCCCAATCTCCAGGTCTGGTACGCGAGTCTGCCGGTTGAGCAGGCGGTGCGGGAGTTCACGGCCGGCACCGACCCGAAGGGGCTGAAGAAGGCGAGGGCCGATATCGCCAAGTCGCGCACGAAGGACAGCATGCGCGCGTTCGCAAAGTTGACGCGCCTGGTGGACGGCGAGCCGCGAATCATCAGCGACCCGCCGCTGATCGTCCCGATCCACGAGCTGCTGCCGGACGACGCCGACCGCGAAGCGATCACGAACGAGGTCCGGGCCCTGATCCGCACCTACCGCCGGACGCTCGAGAGCGACCGGCAGCACCTGCTGGAGGCGTTTCGGTTCGTCGACCTTGCCCGCAAGGTGGTCGGGGTCGGGAGCGTCGGGACGCGCGCCTGGATCGCGCTCTTCCTCGGCGTTGACGATCACGATCCGTTGTTCCTACAGATCAAGGAGGCGCAACGTTCGGTGCTCGAGCAGTTCGTGGGCAAGAGCGAGTACAAGAACTGCGGCCAGCGGGTAGTGGCAGGACAGCGCCTGATGCAGGCGACGAGCGACATCTTCCTCGGCTGGGAGCACATCAGTCCCGGGCTGGACGGCGAGGAGCGCGACTACTACGTGCGCCAGCTCAAGGACTGGAAAGGGTCGTTCGCCTTCGAGGCGGCAAGTCCCGCGGGTGCTGCGGCGTACGGGAGGATGTGCGGCTGGACGCTGGCCCGCGCGCACGCCCGCTCCGGCGACCGGATCGCGATCGCCGGCTATCTCGGGTCGGGCGACGTCTTCGACCAAGCGATGGCTGCCTTCGCCGAGACATACGCCGATCAGAATCAGCGTGATTACGACGCGCTCAAGCACGCCGTCGATTCAGGCCGCATCACCGCCGTGACGGGCCTCTAGCCTGGCTCCGACGACCGCGCGGTCGCTGCCGGTCGTTCAGGCGTGCAAGACTTGCGAGCCCAGCCCCCGGGAAGGCGAGGCGGCGCACGTTGCAGAGTAAGTCGATTCCTGATCGCAGCTGGGTCCGCGTGGCCGTCGTAGCGGTCGTCGCGGTCACTGCCGGATTCGTGATCTGGCTCGTCGTCCGCGGAAACAGTTCGACGAGCTCACCGGCGGCGGAAACGGTCAGGCCGCCGCGTCAGGTCTCGATCGCCGGCTCGACCCGCGTCTCCGAGCGCGGTCTTCGCCGCCTGGCCGCGGTGCTTGGCACGCCCGTCTACTGGGCGGGACGCGAGCGCGGCGTCACCTACGAGCTCACCGAGGCTCCGGATGGGCGGACGTATCTCCGCTACCTGCCGAAGGGCGTCGCCGCCGGGACGCGGAAGCCGTACCTCACCGTGGGCACGTACCCGGTCGCGGACGCGCTCGCGGTCACGAGGGCCGCCGCCCGCAAGCAGGGAGTCGTCCGGCTCGCACCGGGAGCCGGGGGAGTCGCCTTCTACGCCAAGTCGCGGCCGACGAACGTCTACGTCGCGTTCCCCGGGTCCGACTACCAGATCGAGGTGTACGGCCCCGTGGCTGCGCCGATGCACGAGCTCGTCGCGGCCGGGCGGATCCGGCCGGTCCACTCGAGCGGCGCCGGTGCGGTCGCGATCGGCACGACTGCCGCCGCGAGCTCGCCTGCCGCGCTCGCGAAGCTCTCCGCGACGCTCGCACAGCCGATCTACTGGCTCGGCCGAATCCCTGGGTCGACGTACGAGCTCACGCGAACGCCCGA
This sequence comes from uncultured Actinomycetes bacterium, assembly GCA_963792135.1. Classification (GTDB taxonomy): domain Bacteria; phylum Actinomycetota; class Thermoleophilia; order Gaiellales; family Gaiellaceae; genus PALSA-600. The sequence continues at coordinate 18,274 of CAWBVD010000003.1, forward strand.
CGGACGTGTCTACGTGCGCTACCTGCCCGCAGGCGTGGCCGTCGGGTCGAGCAAGCCGTACCTGACGGTCGCGAGCTATCCCCTCGCGGACGCCGTCGCCGCTACTCGCGCCGAGGCCAAGAAGGCCGGCGCCGTCGAGGTCTCCGCCCCGCACGGCGCCGTCGCATTCTTCTCGAGCGAACGGCCGACGAACGTCTACGTGGCGTTCCCGGGCGTCGACGAGCAGATCGAGATCTTCGCTCCATCTGCGCGGCAGGCCCGCCGGATGGTCGCTGCCGGTCGAGTTCGAGCCGTCTCCTGAACACGGCCTGCTCGGCCTGAGCTACTCGGATGGCGCTTCTGGTCTCCTGGATCGCGTACCCGCTCCTGCTGTCCGGGCTCGGGCTCGGCTGCGGACTGCTGCTCGAGCGAATCGTGGGCCGGAGCTTGCCCGGCCCGCTCCTGCTGCCCGCGGGGTTCGCGGTCGTTCTCGTCGCTGCGTCTTTCACCACCATGAGGAGCGAGACGGCGAGCCTGACCGCTCCGGTCGTGGTCGCCCTCGCGATCGCGGGCGCCGGGCTGGGGCTGCCGCTTCGGCGACGCCTGGACTGGTGGGCGGCCGGGGCGGCGGTGGCCGTGTTCGCCGTGTACGCCGCGCCGATCGTCCTCTCCGGCGCCGCCACCTTCGCGGGCTACATCTCGCTGGACGACACCGCGACGTGGCTCGCGCTCGCCGACAACGCGATGACCCACGGGAGGAGCGTCGCTGGACTCGCACCCTCGAGCTACTCGGTCGTCCTGAACGACGATCTCAGCAGCGGCTACCCGCTCGGCGCGGTCCTGCCGCTCGGCATCGGCCACGAGCTCGTCGGCCAGGATTCGGCCTGGCTCTTCCAGCCGTATCTCGCTTTTCTCGCGGGCCTGCTCGGCCTCTCGATCTACGGGCTCGTCTCGCCGCTCCTCCGCTCGCGGTCGTCGCGTGCCCTCGTGGTCTTCGTGGGCGCGCAACCCGCGCTGCTCTACGGCTACGCGTTCTGGAGCGGGATCAAGGAGCTCACCGTCGCGTACCTGATCGCGCTCTCGAGCGCGGTCGCGGCCACGGCCGCGACTCGACCGTGGGCAGTCAGGACAGTCGTGCCACTCGCGTTCGCGGCGGCGGCAGTGCTCGCCGCCGACAGCCTGCTCGGGGTCGTCTGGCTGGCGGGGCTCGCCGTCGGCACGGCGGTCTTCGGCGCCGCTCACGTCGCGAGGCGCACCGGCGCGGCCGTTGCCGTTCTCGTCGGCTGCGTCCTCGTCCTCGCGATCCCTTCGCTCGCGACGGCGCGCCGGTTCGTCGGCATCGCCGACCGAAGCGACGCAGGCAACGGTGCGCTCGGCAACCTCATCCACCCGCTCAGTCGGCTCCAGCTACTCGGCGTCTGGCCGACCGGCGATTTCCGCGGGCGACCCCACACGATGACCGTGACGTACGTCTTGCTCTGTCTCGTCGCACTCGCCGCAACGTTCGCCCTCTTCGAGGCGGCGAGGCGGCGGGCCTGGGGACTCCCGCTGTATGCGCTCGTCGCGATCGGCGGCTGTGCGCTCGTCCTCGTCTTCGACAGGCTCGGCCACGGCTCGCCGTGGCTCGACGGAAAGGCCCTCGCCTCCGCATCGCCGGCGCCGGTCGTCGCCGCCGTTGCGGGAGCGGCGTGCCTGCTCGAGCGCGGCCGTCGGGTGGAGGCGATCGTCGCCGCGGCGGCAATCACGGCCGGCGTGCTCTGGTCGAACGGCCTCGCATACGGCAGCGTCTGGCTTGCCCCGCGCGGCCAGCTGTCCGCGCTCGAGGAGATCGGCGAGCGCTTCGCCGGCGAAGGCCCCGCGCTGATGACGGAGTACCAGCCCTACGGCGTCCGTCACTTCCTACGGAACCTAGACCCCGAAGGCGCATCCGAGCGCCGCGCGCGCCCGGTCGCACTGCGAACCGGGGGTCTCCTCGACAAGGAGCAGTACGCCGATCTCGACGCGTTCGATCTCGCCGCGGTGCTCGTGTACCGCACACTCGTCCTGCGCGCCTCGCCGCTCGAGAGCCGTCCACCGTCGGTCTACACGCCGGTCTCGGCGGGACCCTGGTACGAGGTATGGCAGCGGCCGCAGCGACCGGAACGGATCCTCGAGCACCTCTCGCTCGGGCAAGGGCTCCAGCCGGTCGCGATCCCGTCCTGCACCGACGTCTTCCGCCTGGCTGCCGAAGCAGCTCGGGCCGGCGGGGCGCTCGTGGCGGCCGAGCGACCGCCGGCGCAGGTCGCGGATCTGAGCCAGTCGACGCGGCCGAGCTCGTGGCCGGCAGGCCCCGACGGTACCGTCGTCCCGGGGGAGGCCGGAAGCCTCTCGTCCGTGTTCACGGCGCCGATCGCCGGCCGGTACGGCTTCTGGCTCGGAGGGTCTTTCCGCGATCGGGTCAGGCTCCTCGTCGACGGCGTTCCGGTCGGGTCCGCGCGCGACCGGCTCGAGACGACGGCTCAGGCGACGCCGCTCGGCTCGACCGAGCTCGCGAGGGGAAGGCACCGATTCGAGCTCCGCTACGACGGTCGCGGGCTGCTGCCCGGGAGCCGAGGCGCCCCGTTCTTCCTTGGCCCGCTCGAGATAGGCGCGCCCGCGACCGCCGCCCGGCTAACGCGCGTTGCGCCGGCCGGCGCCGGTTCGCTCTGCGGGCGGAGCCTCGACTGGATCGAGGCCGTGGCGCCGTAGCGGGCGCGCCCCCACCGGTGGTAACGGCTAGGCCGGGATCACGATGATTTGTCTCGCATTGAACGTCGCTGTGCCGTTACCGATCAGCTTGTACACGGCGGTGAAGGTGATCGGGGTTCCGGGGGTCAGGTTGGTGATTAGCACCGTAATACTCGCCCGGACTGGATTGTGCGCCTGTCACTCGAAGCGAGTTCGCATCCAAAGCAACGCTGTTGTTAAGGCTGACTGACATGAAAGCGGTGGAGTTCCCGCTGTTACTGGCGCTTAGCTCGCCCGTCAGAATCACGAGCAGCTGCCCGGAGGCCGGGACGACCGCGTCAACCGATGGCCCTCCGGGCAGCGTGGCGTAGACCGCCGCACTCGTATCGACACTCGCGGTAGCAACGCCCTGGACAGGCGCGATTACCCCGCCCGTGCCGGTCGGGCCGGTCGCGCCGGTGACCCCGGTCGGGCCGGCTAGCACCGGTCGGGCCGCTAGCACCGCTGGGGCCGGTCGGACCGGCTGGACCCGACGTGCCGGCTACGCCCTGGGCGCCGGTCGGCCCCGGAAGGCCCGTCTCGCCCGTTGCTCCCGCGGCCCCGGTCGCGCCTGTCCCGCCGGTTGCACCGGTCAGCCCGGTCGGCCCCTGGACTCCGGTCGGTCCCTGCGCGCCGGTAGCTCCCCGCTCGCCGGTCGCTCCCCGCGCGCCGGTAGCTCCCGGAGCCCCGGCGGCGCCGGTCGCGCCGGCCGCGCCCTGGGCGCCGGTCGGTCCCTGAAGGCCGGTGGCGCCCGTCGCTCCCGCCACGCCACTCGGGCCCGTTGCGCCGGTAGCTCCTGCCGGGCCGGCCACTCCTCCTGATCCGGTCGCGCCCTGAGAACCGGTCGCGCCGGCCAAGCCGGTCAGGCCTGTCGGCCCGGTGAGGCCGGTCGGTCCAGTCGGCCCCTGGAGTCCGGGCGGTCCCTGCGCGCCGGTCGCTCCCGGCGTGCCGGCCGCGCCCGTGGCGCCGGTGAGCCCTGTCGGCCCCGTAACGCCGGCCGGCCCAGACGGCCCCTGGACTCCAGGCGGTCCCTGCGGGCCGGTCGCTCCCGGCGTGCCGGCCGCGCCCGTCGCGCCGGTCACGCCGATCGGTCCCTGAACGCCCGTCGCACCCGTCGCGCCGGCGGCGCCGGTGAGCCCTGTCGGCCCCGTGGCGCCCGCCGGCCCAGTCAGCCCCGGGAGTCCCTGCGGTCCCTGTGCTCCTGTCGCTCCGGTTGCACCGATCAGGCCAGTCGGCCCCTGGATTCCGGTCGTTCCCTGCGAGCCGGTCGGAGCCCGTCGCGCCCTGAGAACCCGTCGCGCCCTGAGAACCCCGTCGCGCCCTGAGAACCCGTCGCGCCCTGAGAACCGGTCGGGCCCGTCGCTCCGGTCGCGCCCTGAAGGCCCGATGCGCCCGTGGCGCCGCTCGCTCCGGCCGCACCGGTCGGACCTTGAGATCCGGGCGGGCCTACAACACCGCTCGCTCCGGCCGCGCCTGCCGGCCCCTGCGATCCGGCCGGCCCCTGCGCGCCCGCTGCGCCCGCCGCCCCGCCAGGACCCTGCGCTCCGGTCGGTCCCACCGGGCCCTGCGGGCCGGTCGGACCCGCCGCGGCCCCGAAGAGCTGCTCGAAGGTCACGGGAATCGACCCCGGTTTCAGGCTGCAGGACTTCAGCGCGTTGAGGTCGCCGACCGTATAGAAGCCGCCCCTCCGCTCGAGGCAGATCACGTAGGTCAGCCGGCTCGAAGCCACGGCGCGACTGCCTGCCCGCTGAGGTGTCGCGGCGTCGGCGATACCCCCCAGAACGAGCGCGAAGCCCACGAGACAGACTCCGCCGGCGAGTATCCGGCCATGCGCGCGCAAGAACGAAGGCCCTCGGATCCCTCCCCTCATCGCCACAAGTCCTACCAGAAGAACGCGACCGCAACCCGCCGGCCGCGTGCCCGCGCGACAGGACAGAACGCTCGCCCATGCAACTCCGGGACGTTTTGACGCGGCGCAAACAATTCGCGAGTACTGTTCGCCAGGCAACGGAGCTCGCCGAAGTCACGACCTAAACCTTCGGCGCGGGGTTCGCGCCACGAGGAGTCCGATTGTTCAAATGGGGAACGGGGTCGTGGGTGGTGGCTGAGCCCAGCGCTACGGGCGACATCGAGCTGGGAGTGCCGGCACTCGAGGAGCCGCGGCTGATGGAAGCGCTGCTGCGCTTCGAGCACGCGCACCGGCGGCGATCGGTACCCGAGATGCGTGCCTGCTTCCACGAGGAGGCGATCATCGAGTCGGTCGCCTCGAACGGCCGCGCCCTGCCGGCGGACGAGCAGGCCGATGCACTGGCGAGCGCGCTGGACGACGGCGTCTACTCGATCCGCGACTGGCGCTACGAGGAGGTCACGCCGCAGATCGTGCTCTCGTGGACGGGTGCGCGCCACCTCGTCACGGACGCCGGGATGCGGGACGAGATCGTCTGCCGGCTGCACGTCGGCCGCGACGGGCTGATGTGGCGCGTGAAGCTGTTCCGCACACGCGACGAGGCGCTCGCGCACCTCGAGCGGCACGGACCGTCGCTCGGGCTGTAGGTCGTGCTTGCCTTCGGGGCCGCCTGGCTGTTCGGGTAGATGCCTCCGGGTACCGGGCGCGCCCGGTAGGGTCGGCGCCCGGTGCCCCAGCAGCACTCGAGCGGCGTTCTGCTCCACCTGACCTCCATCCCCGGCGGCCGTCTGGGCGAGGAGGCCTACCGCGTCGTGGACTGGCTGCAGTCGGCGGGCCAGTCCTGGTGGCAGATCCTCCCGCTCGGCCCACCTGACGAGGACGGCTCGCCCTACAAGGCCGCCTCCGCGTTCGCGTGCTGGAACGGCTTCCTCGCCGAGGCGGCGGCACCCGTCACGCGGGACGAGGTCGAGGACTTCGTTGCCCGCCACCCCTTCTGGACCGGGTCGTGGGCGGCCTTCGCAGGCGACGGCGCCCTCGCCGACCAGGTGCGCTTCGAGCGCGAATGGGGCGCGCTCCGCCGCTACGCCGCCGACCGCGGCATCCGGGTGCTCGGCGACCTCCCGATCTACGTCGCCCCCGGCGGCGCCGACCACAAGGGCTGGCCCGAGCTCTTCCAGGACGGGGTCGTCGGAGGCGTCCCCCCGGACGACTGGAGCGGCAACGGCCAGCTCTGGGGCAACCCGCTGTACGACTGGGAGATCGCGCGCCGCACCGGCTACCGCTGGTGGATCGAGCGCTTCCGGCGGACGTTCGAGCTCGTCGACGCGACCCGCATCGACCACTTCCGCGGCTTCGTCGCCTACTGGGCCGTCAAGGCGAAGCACCGGACGGCGCGCCAGGGCACGTGGCGCCGCGGGCCCGGCCGCGAGCTCTTCGACGCCGTGCGCCGCGCACTCGGCAAGCCGCTCCTGGTCGCGGAGGACCTCGGGACGATCACGCCGCCCGTGCAGCGGCTCCGCGACGAGCTTGGGCTTCCCGGCATGCTCGTTCTCCACTTCGCCTTCGCCGAGGGGATGAAGAACCCGCAGCGGCCGGGCGGCGATGTCCGGAACCGCGTCGTCTACACGGGGACGCACGACAACGACACGACCGTCGGGTGGTGGCAGCACCTCTCGCGGCGCGAGCGCGCCCGCGTCGACACGGCGGTCTCAGCCGCCGGGATCGACGAGGACGAGCCGAACTGGAAGCTGATCCAGCTCGCGCTCCGCTCGCCGGCGCGCCTTGCGTTGATCCCGGCGCAGGACGTACTCGGCCTCGGTTCCGAGGCGAGGTTGAACACCCCGGGCAGGCCGAAGGGCAACTGGGAGTGGCAGCTCCGGCCCGGCCAGCTGACGCCCGAGCTCGCCGCGCGGCTCAGGGACGCAACCGCCGCGGCGGGCCGCGCGTGAAAGAGTTTCGCTGCACGTACCGGCTCCAGCTTCGCCCCCATCTCGACTTCCGGAAGGCGCGCGAGCTCGTGCCGTACCTGCGCGAGCTCGGAGTCAGTCATCTGTACCTGTCGCCCTCGATGCAGGCGCGCTCCGGCTCGACGCACGGCTACGACGTCGTCGACCCCACGCGCCTCGCCGACGACCTCGGCGGCGAGGACGAGTTCCGCGCGCTCTGCGACGCCGGGCTCGGCGTGATCCTCGACATCGTCCCCAACCACATGGCGGCCAGCGAGGAGGAGAACCCGTTCTGGCGCGATCCCCTCATGCGCGCGAAGTTCTTCGACGTCGAGTGGCGGACCGGCGGCGTGCGCCGCTTCTTCGACATCAGCGACCTCGCCGGCGTTCGCGTCGAGGATCCGGAGGTCTTCGAGGTCACGCACCGGAAGGTGATCCAGCTCGTGCGCGAGGGGCTCCTGGACGGGATCCGCACCGACCACCCGGACGGCCTCGCAAACCCGACGCGCTATGTCCACCGTCTCCGCGAGGCCGGCATCGAGCACGTGTGGGTCGAGAAGATCCTCGAGCCCGGCGAGCAGCTCCGGGACTGGCCCGTCGAGGGCACGACGGGATACGAGTTCGCGGGCGACGTCACGGCGCTCTACGTGAACCCCGACGCCGAGGAGGAGCTGACCGACCTCTACCACGAGCTCACGGGCGAGGAGCGCCCCTTCGAGGAGATCGCGTTCGAGGCGAAGCTCGAGCAGGCGCAGGAGACATTCGAGCCCGAGGTCGAGTGGCTCCGGGCCCGGCTCACGGACGTCGAGGACGAGCTCGACCTCCCCCGCGCGCTCGCCTCGTTCGCGGTCTACCGCACCTACGTCGACCCCGACACCGGCGAGGTCGACGGCCTCGACCGCCAGGCGGTCACGGAGGCCCGCCTCCACTCCCGCCTCGCTGCGATCCTGCTGCTCGAGGAGCGCGGCCACGACGCCTTCGTACTGCGCTTCCAGCAGACGACGCCTCCGGTGATGGCGAAGGGCGTCGAGGACACGGCGCTCTACCGCTTCAACCGGCTGGTCTGCCTGAACGAGGTCGGCGGGAGCCCCGCACGCTTCTCGCTCGGGGTCGACGACTTCCACGCCGCGAACCAGGAGCGCGCGCGGCGGTTCCCGCTCGAGCTCCTCACGACCCAGACGCACGACACGAAGCGGAGCGGCGACGTGCGCGCCCGCATCAGCGCCCTCACGTGGCTCATCGGAGAGTGGCGCGATCGGGTCCTCGAGTGGCGGCAGGTGAACGCGCCCCTGCGCCGAAACGGCGCACCTGCCCCGGCCGAGGAGTACCTGATCTATCAGACCCTCTCCGGCGCGTGGCCGCTGCCGCCCGAGCGGCTGCTCGACTACCTGCGAAAGGCGCTGCGCGAGGCGAAGACGAACACGAGCTGGATCGAGCCGAACGAGGCCTGGGAGCGCGCCGTAGCCGGCTTCGCGCAGGCGCTCTACGACCACCGGCCGTTCCTCGACACCTTCGAGCCGTTCGCCGCGCGCGTCGCGGAGCTCGGCGACCGGATCGCCCTCGCCCAGACGCTCCTCAAGCTCACCTGCCCGGGCGTGCCCGACCTCTACCAGGGCGACGAGCTCCTGAGCCTCAACCTCGTCGACCCCGACAACCGCAGGCCCGTCGACTGGGAGCTCCGGCGCCGCCTGCTCGGCGAGCTCACGAGCGGAGCAGCGCCGCGGCCGGGAGACCGAGAAGCTGTTCGTGATCTGGAGGACGCTCGCGCTCCGGGCACGGCGGCCAGAGGCGTTCTCCGCAGCCTACGAGCCGCTCGACGCCGGCGAAGGTCTCTGCGCCTTCTCGCGCGGCAGCGACGTCCTCGTCGCCGTTCCCACGCGGCCCGGTGCGCGGTTCGAGCCCCCGGCCGGCTACCGCGAGGTGCTCGACGGCGCCGGGCTCGGCGTGACGTTGCTCGAGCGCGCCTGATCCCTCGGCAGGAGGGAGGACGTCGGCCGACTCGGCTACGCTCGGCACAGGTGAGCGCCCACCCGGTTTGGCCCGGGCAGGCGGGGGTATACCGCCCGGCGTGGCTCTCGTGCCCGATGTTGCGACCCGTCAACCACCTCCCGCCAGACCGGACATGACCGCGGACAGCGTCACGATCACCGTTCCGGTCGACGGGTACGAGAAGGTCGTCCGGCTCGTATCGGCCGGCCTCGCGTCGCGGCTCGGCTTCGGATTCGAGTCCGTCGACGACCTCCAGCTCGCGATCGAGCTCGTCCTCCGTTCGGTGCCGTCACGCGGCGGCTCGGCGACCGTTCGGATGACCAGCGACGGACGCGCGCTCTCGATCGCCATCGCGCCGGTCGGCAGCCTGACGCTCGAGCAGGCGCTCCAGCCGCTCGACGGCGCGGGCGTCGGCCTCGGCGCCTCGCTCGAGCGGCTGGTCGACACGCGTCGAGCTGCGGTCCGAGCCCGAGAGCTCCGTCGATCCTCGTCAAGTCGCTTCCCGGCGCCGACTGATGAGAACGACCAGGGGAGCCGGCCCGGCCTCCGAGGTCGATCGTCGCGCGCTGCTGCGCGCCTACCGCGAGAACGGTGACCTCGCGGCTCGCGACCGTCTGGTCGAGGGCTTCATGCCGCTCGTGTCGTCGCTCGCCCGGCGGTACGCGGGCCGCGGCGAGCAGCTCGAGGACCTCGAGCAGGTCGCCTCGCTCGGCCTGATGAAGGCGATCGAGCGCTTCGACCTCGACCGCGAGGTCGATCTCGTGACGTACATCTTCCCCACCGTCGTCGGCGAGCTGAAGCGGCATTTCCGCGACCGGGTCTGGTCGGTCACGGTGCCGCGCCGCCTCAAGGAGCTCTACCAGCTCCTCTCCCGGCTGCTCGACGAGCTGACCGCGAAGAACGGCAGGCAGCCGACGATCCCCGAGCTGGCCGAGGCAGCCGGGGTCACCGAGGAAGAGGCGGTCGAGGCGCTGGAGGCCGGGCGTGCGTACGCCGCCCGCTCGCTGACCGCCCCCGGCACCCGCGACGAGTCGGAGGTCGAGCCGATCGACCTGCTCGAGTTCGAGGAGCGCGGCTACGAGGCGGCGGAGAACCGCGAGCTGCTCGCGGCGGGGCTGCGCACGCTGGACGAGCGCGAGCGGCGGATCGTCAAGCTGCGCTTCGTCGACGGCCGCACCCAGTCGCAGATCGCGGCGGAGATCGGGGTATCGCAGATGCACGTGTCGCGACTGCTGCGACGCGCGCTCGAGAAGCTCGGAGAGGAGATCGAAGCACCGTGAACGGAGAGGGCCGTATTCGCGCCGGGGAGCCGGACACCGTTGAGCTCCGCATGGCGCCCCACCCGGAGAACCTTGCGCTCGCGCGGCTCGCCCTCACCGGAGTCGGTGCGGTCGCGGGCGCGTCGGACGCCGCAGTGTCCGAGCTCAAGCTCGCCGTGACCGAGGCGTGCACGAACGCGATCCTCCACGGCTACGCCGGCTCGACCGAGGGCGAGCTGGTCGTCCGCTACAGGGTCGACACGGCCGCGATCGAGGTCGAGGTCGAGGACGACGGCAACGGCTTCGATCCCGACGACCCGGCCGCCGGCTCGAACGGCGACGGCCAGGGAATGGGCCTGATGATCATCCGGGCGATCACGAACGACGTGCAGATCGAAAGCGACCCATCCGGGTCGCGCATCTCCTTCGTCAGACGGCTCGAGATCTGACTGTCAGTCGTTGAGCCGCGCCGCCCCGTCGCCAGTGAGATGACGGATCGCCTCCTCGGGCGTGGGATAGATCTCGAAGATCCGGTCGAGCAGGGTGATCTCGAAGATCTTGCGGATATTCGGGTCGTTGCAGGCGATCGCGAGCTCGCCGCCGGCGGGCCGCAGGCGCTTGACCGCGCCCATCAGTACGCCGAGCGTCGTCGAATCGATGAAGGTCGCGTGAGAGAGATCGACGAGCACGCGGCGCGCGCCGCCCTCGATCGTCTCGAGCAGCGCCTGCTTCAGTGCGGGCGCCGTCGAAAGATCGACCTCGCCGGCGACCGCAACCGTGGCGACACCGTCCCCGAGGTCCGCAGTAGACAGCTGGAGCTCCATCGGCGCATCGCGAGCCTACCCCGTACCGTGCGCGTCCAAACCCGCGGTACCCTGAGCGGCACAGGCAACAGGGACGCAGGGGGCCAGCGTGGCGAGGTTCCGTAAGCGCAAAGCCGCGATCCGCGGGATGGAAGGAGCGACGCCGGTCGAGCGGCTCGTCCTGCGCACACCGGCCACCTTCCGCCGGCGCCTGCTCGCCGTCGCGGCCGTGACGATCCTCGCGCTTGCCGCGGTCTCGGGATTGCTCGCGTGGCGGCAGTACCGCGCGAACCAGCACCGGGCGGTGAACGACCTCAACGCCCGCGTCGTCCTCGTGGGCCGTCTCGTCGACAGCAGCGTCGACGGCGGCATCTCGACGCTCGAGACGGCCGCGACGGCGCCCGTCATCATGAGGGTCGACCGCCGCGCGATGGCGCCCTACTTCGCGCGCGTTCTCGCGACGGGCGGCAGGCTCTTCACGGGGGGAATGGGCTGGGTCGACCTCGGCGGCAACCTCCAGGTCACTTCGAAGGGCCCGCCGCCGACCCCGGTCAACGTGGCAGACCGCGAGTACTTCCAGCAGGTCGTCGCGACGAAGAAGCCGTACGTCAGCTCCGGCCTGTTCAGCAAGGGCGAGAAGAAGCCGACGGTCGTCGTCGCAGTGCCGACCTTCGGCGCCGGCGGAAAGCTGACAGGCGTCCTGACCGGCCTCATCCTCCTCAACCCGTCGCAGACGAACGGGCTGAGCGAGAGCAGGCAGTCGCAAGAGCTCGGGTTCACCGGCCTGACGATGGTCGACCGCAGCGGCCAGCTGATCACCGGCGACCTCAAGCATGTGCAGAACGAAGCGGCGCTCGCGCAGATGGACGAGCAGGCCCAGGGCGACCTGAAGGGCGTCGACGGGCTCGACGGCGGCTCGCATCACGTAATCGCCTTCGCCACCGCCAGCACCCTCGACTGGAAGATCGCCATCGACCGCTCGGAGTCGTCGCTCTACGGCGCGGCGCGCCGGTCGCTGCTCGTCGACCTGCTGTCGATCGGTATCGCCGCGCTCGTGGCGCTCGTGATCTTCGCTCTGCTCGCCCGCCGCTCGCGGCGTGAGATCGAGGAGCGCGGCGAGCACGCCCAGTCGTGGAGCCGCCTGACGCGCAGCCTCGCGGTGGCGGCGACGCCGGCGGAGGTCGCCGACGCGCTGCTCGACTCGGTGCAGGAGATCTTCACGGACGCGGTGGCCGTGATCGCCGTCGACACCGAGACCGGCCAGGAGATCCGCGCCACCTCGAGCCTCCCGGGCTGGCGCCGCGTTCCCGGCGACTCCGAGCGCCTGCGGGCGATCGCCGAGCTCGCGCACGGCGAGACGCGGACGATCTCGCTCGAGCGCAGTAAGCACCGTGAGCTCTACGTCGGTTTCGGCGGCCGCCTGAAGGCGCTGCACGTCGTCCCGATCCTCGAGGCCTCGGGCGACGCGTCCGGGGGGATCGCGATCCTCACGGCCCGCACCCGCCTCGCCGCCAGCGAGTGGGAGCTCCTGGGCGCGTACGCCGCGCAGGCGGCACGGGCGCTCGACCGGGCGCGGGCCTACGAGCACGAGCACGAGCTCGCGATGCGCCTCCAGCGGAGCCTCCTCCCCGCCGACCTGCCCCAGGCTCCTGGACTGAGCCTCGCGGGCGAGTACCTCGCGGGCGGCACGGGCATCGAGATCGGCGGCGACTGGTACGACGCCGTGCTCCGGCCGGACGGGATCCTCGAGCTCTGCGTGGGCGACGTCAGCGGCCGCGGGGTCGGCGCCGCGACGATCATGGGCCGCCAGCGAAACACGTTCCGGGCGTACGCGTACGACTGCGACTCGCCCGCCGAGGTCCTCCGGCGGATGATCCGGCACGTCAACGAGGACGAGATGATCACGGCGGCGTGCGTGACCGTCGATCCGGTCGAGGGCGCGCTCAGGTACTCGTGCGCGGGCCACCCGCCGCCTCTGCTCCTCGACCGGGACACCGGCACGGTCGTTCGGCTCGATGGCGCGAGCTCGCCGCCGCTCGGCGTCGCCGAGCCGTCGGACGTCGTCGAGCAGCAGCTCCTTCTCCCCGAGCGTGCAACGCTCGCGCTCTACACCGACGGGCTCGTCGAACGGCGGGGCGAGTCGATCGAGGACGGCATCGACGTCCTCGCGCGCGAGCTGAGCCGCGGGCCCGAGGTCTCCGCCCAGTCGGCGCTGGCCTCGATCGGCGGCTCGATCGGCGCGCCGACCGACGACGTCGCGCTCCTGATCGCGTCGCTCGAGCCGGCCGCCTCGTTCGCGGTCGAGCTATCTGCCGAGCCGGAGATCCTGCCGGGCGTCCGTCGCAGGCTCCGAGGCTGGCTTACCCGCCACGGCTTCGGCGAGTCGTCGGGGGAGATCGTGCTCGCGGTCAGCGAGGCTCTGAACAACGCGATCGAGCACGCCTACCGCGAGCCCGGCGGCACCGTGCGGCTGCACGTGAGCGTCGACGGCGGCCCGCTGCGCGTCGAGGTCGCCGACCGCGGCCGCTGGCGTGAGCCCGTGCCGAACACAGAGCGCGGGCGTGGGATCATGCTGATGAAGAGCATGATGGACAGCGTCGAGATCGAGTCGAACGGCGATGGCACCACGGTCCGGCTGGCGCGGGGCCTACAGGGCGACCGCGCCGAGGAGGCCGCGGCGTCCATCGGCGCGGCCAACTAGTGGTAGCTTCGACGGCCGAGACGTTTCCGCCAGCGCTTTCCGAAAGTCACGTGACGACGCCCGCATTCGAGCTCAACTCCTCCCGTGCTGCCGACATCCTGATCGTGGAGGTCGCCGGCGAGGTCGACATGGCGACCGCGCCGCAGCTCGCGGAGGCCGTCGAGGGCGCGTCGGACCCCTGCCGCCGCGTCGTCGTCGACCTCTCCGAGGTCACGTTCCTCGACTCGTCCGGGCTGAACGCGCTCGTCACCTCCCGACGCTCGCTTGCCGCCCGCGATGTCGACCTGCGTGTGATCAGCCCGACAGACCACGTGGTTCGCCGGGTGTTCGAGATCGCCCAGCTCACGGAGGAGCTGGGCGTCGTCGAAACCTTTGATGCGGCGCTCGGCTAGCGCGCCGGGCTAGACCCGCCGCCGTCTGGGTAGCACGATGACGATGGGCGACCCTGCCCCGGACGTCTGCGACGTCGTGATCGCGAGCAACAGGCTTCCGTTCACGCTCACGCTCGACGACGGCGACTTGCGTGGCGAGCCGAGCTCGGGCGGCCTCGTCGCCGCGCTCCAGGGCGCGCGCGAGCGCACGACCTGGGTCGGCTGGCCCGGCTCCGCCATCCCGCCGGAGCTCGAGGGCGACGCCGAGGCGATCGCGGCCGCCGCCGGCTGCGTCACCGTCTTCCTGTCCGAGGCGGAGCAGGAGCTGTTCTACGGCCGCATCTGCAACGAGACGCTGTGGCCGCTCTTCCACTACTTCGTCGACCGGATGCACTTCGACGCGGCTGCCTGGGAGGTGTACCGCGAGGTCAACGAGCGGTTCGCGGAGACGATCGCGCGCATCAGCCCGCCGCGGGCGCAGGTCTGGGTGCACGACTTCCACCTGGCGCTCGTCCCGCAGGCGCTGCGCCGCCTGCGCCCCGACCTCGCGATCGGGTTCTTCCTCCACACACCGTTCCCGTCCTCGGAGATCTACCGCCTGCTCCCGACCCGGGTGGAGCTGCTCCAGGGCATCCTGGGCTCGGACTACGTCGGCTTCCACACGGGCGACTACTCCCGCCACTTCCGCTCGTCCTGCCTGCGTATGCTCGGGATCGAGCCGGGCCACGACGACGTCGGCTGGGACGACCGCACGATCGGCATCGGCGTCCACCCGATCGGGATCGACGTGGCCAGCTTCCGCCGCGACCTCGCCGGCCCCGAGACTGCCGCGATGGAGGCCGAGCTGGCCGAGCGCTACGAAGGGCGGCAGCTCGTGCTCGGGATCGAGCGCCTCGACTACACGAAGGGCATCCCGCAGAAGCTCGACGCGTTCGAACGCATCCTCGAGCAGGATCCAGAGCGTGCCGAGACCGTGACGATGCTGCAGGTGCTCGTCCCGTCCCGCCTCGAGAGCCAGGAGTACCAGGCGCAGCGAGACGAGATCGAGCGGCGGATCGCGCATATCAACGGCCGCTTCGGCCGGCCGGGCAGGACGCCGATCGAGTACCTCCATCGCTCGCTCTCGCGCGCCGAGCTGCTCGCGCTGTACCGCCGCGCCGACGTGATGATGGTGACGCCGCTCCGCGACGGGATGAACCTCGTGGCGCAGGAGTTCGTCCTGTGTGCGGAGCGCGGCGCCCTCCTGCTGAGCGAGTTCGCCGGTGCGGCGCAGGTGCTGCCGGGCGCCGTGCTCGTGAACCCTTGGGATGCGGACGACCTCGCCACGCAGCTCGTCGAGGCGCTTGCCCTCGATCTCCCGGAGCGCTACCGGCGCCTTGACCTGATGTCCAACCGCGTCGACGATCTCGATGCGAGCCTTTGGGCGCAGCGGTTCCTGAAGCGGCTGGGCCGCTTCGCACAGCCCGACGCGCGGACGACGCGGCCGCTCGACGAGACGGCGCGGATGCGGATCGGCCAGGAGCTCGAGGAGGCCCCGCAGCGATCGATCTTGCTCGACTACGACGGCACGCTCCGCGAGATCGTCGGCCACCCGGACCTGGCAACCCCGACGGCGGAGATCCGCGAGCTGCTCGCCGACCTCGCCGCGCTTCCGGGCACCGATGTGCACGTCGTGAGCGGCCGCCGGCGCGAATCGCTCGAGGCATGGCTCGGCGACCTGCCGGTTTCCCTCTGCGCCGAGCACGGCTACTTCGTGCGCGCGGCTGGCGGCGCGTGGGAGACGCCGCACGACGTCGACCTCTCCTGGCTGCCCCGGGTGGAGGCGCTGCTCGACCGGGTCGCGATCGACGTGCCCGGGACGCTCGTCGAGCGCAAGGCTGCGAGCGTCGCCTGGCACTACCGGCAGGCCGAGCCGGACTACGGCGCCTGGCGGGCGCGCGAGCTGCTCGTAGCCCTCGACCACACGCTGCTCGGCGCGGCGGCCGAGGTGCTGCCAGGCCGGCGCGTGGTCGAGGTGCGCGCGCGGGGCGTGAACAAGGGCGCCTACGTCACACGGCTCCTCGAGTCCGGCCGTCCCGAGGGCCACCTCGTGCTCGCGGCGGGCGACGACGTCACCGACAGCGACCTCTTCCGCGCGCTCCCCGAGCGCGCCATCGCCATCCATGTCGGGATCGCCCGCCCCCGCCGCCAGACCCGGCTCGAGCACGAGTACGTCGTCGACTCGCCGCGCGCACTCCGCCAGACGCTGCGGCGAATCGTCAGCGACCTCGGCGGCCCGCCCCTGCGCGACCCGACGCCCGTGCCGGTCAGCGTGCGCAAGTAGGGTGGCGCGACGTGAGCGTTCGCGCCCCCGCGCTGCGCGTTGGAGCTCTACGGCGAGCCGCGTCCCCGGTGCCGGTGATCTTCGTCTCGACGAGGGTCGGCATCTGGATCGCGGCGGCTCTCACACTCGCGTGGTTTCCCGGGCACGGGAATCACTTCGGCACGGGCCTCTGGCTGCGCGCGGACTCGAACTGGTACACGTCGATCGCCCGCCACGGCTACGGCGCCGACCCGGATCACACGCCGGCGTTCTTCCCGGGCTACCCGACCCTGGTCGCGGGCCTCGGCCGCGCGATCGGAAACTACGGCCTCGCCGGGCTGCTGATCTCGCTCGCCTGCTGCGCGATCGCGTTCGAGCTGCTCTGGCAGCTCGCCCTGCCGCGCCTCGGCGCCGCCGGCGCGACACGCTCCGTCCTCTACCTGGCGCTCTTCCCGATGGCCGTCTTTCTCGGCGCCGTCTACTCCGAGTCGCTCTTCCTGGCGCTGTGCCTCGCTGCGTTCGTCCTCGCCGAGCGCGATCGCTGGGTCTGGGCTTCGCTCGCGGCGGGCGGGGCCACGCTCACGCGCTCCGTCGGGGTCGCCGTCGTCTGCGGCCTCGCCGTGATGGCGTGGCCGAACATGCGGAAGCTCGCCTGGCTGCTGCTCGTCCCCGTCGTCTTCGCCGCCTTCCCGATCGCGCTGCACTTCCAGGCGCACGACGCCTGGGCCTTCGCGCACGCGCAGGACAACTGGCAGCGGCACTTCTCGTGGGCGGGGCCGCTCGGCGGCCTCTGGGACGGCATCAGGGCGCTGTGGCACACGACGGACAACTTCAGCGAGCGCTACTACCTGGCGGTCAACATCCAGGACCTGCTGTACCTGATCCCGTTCGTGGCGCTCTTGCCGCTGATCTGGCGGCGGGTGGGCAAACCGTACGCGGTGTTCACGGCGGTCGCGCTTGCCGTGCCGATGTCGTGGCCCGCCAGCACCGGCGACTTCCCGCTCTTCTCGATGCCCCGCTTCACCATCCTGGCCTTCCCTGCCTTCATCGCCGCCGCGATCCTCGGCGAGCGGCCGTGGGTGCACACGACGATCGTCGCCGCGAGCTCCGTCCTGCTCGGCGTCGCCGTCGTCCAGTGGACGTTCGGCGCCCTGGCTTGAGGTTCAGGGTCGGCGTACACTGAAAAGACGATGAGCCGACTGCCGCTGATCGCCGCCACGGCGCTCGCGCTTGCCGTCGCCGCGCCGGCGGCTGCCATCACCGGCTGGGGCGTCTCCGACACGCTGCGCCGCGCAGGTCGTCCCCACGGCCGCCACCGTGGCCAAGAGCAAGCAGGCGAAGACGTGCCAGGCCGGCAAGCGGGAGAAGACCACCTCTTCGCTGAAGCTCGTCGGGAGCGCGAAGAACCCGGCCGTGGTCGCCTGCGAGCAGCCGCCGCGCTCCGACCTCGTGACGCCGGCGCTCAAATCGAGCGCCGCGACCATCCTCAGCGGCGCGGGTTAGGGACTCGTCCCGCCCCCGGTCGTGTTCGCCGCCTGGGCGGCGAGCGCCGGGTTCGCCTGCCAGGTGACCGTGAAGCCGCTGCCGTCGGGCGTGAGCGCCGAGGGGATCGCACCGGCCGCGCCCGAGACGCCGGTCGGGTCGTTGCGGTCGCCGAAGAAGTGGTGCGCGCCGCGCGGAACGAGCTGCAGCGCGGTGGACGTCCAGTTCGGGCTCGAGATCGTGCCGGCCGTGGTGTTGCCCTTGGCGAACGTCCGGGAGAAGGTCAGGGTCGTGAAACGGGTGAGGGCCAGCTGCGGGCAGAACCCGCTGTCGGAGCACTGCGACGGCGCCTCCGCGATCCACTCCGCCGAGCTCAGGTCCGGGGCGGCCATCGTCAGGTGGCGCGTGAAGACGACGTGCCGCGAGCGGTCGTTCACCTGCACGAGCACGTCGGTGCCGTTGATCACCACGGTGGACGCGATGACGTCGCCCGGCTGGATCTTCACCTTCAGATTGACCGAGTCGGCCGGGACGAGCTCGTACCAGATGTAGTACGTGGCGCGGCCGTGCTCGTCGCAGTCGGCGGAGGTTCCGACCTGCTCGAGCGCCTGCGACGACTCGCTGTAGCCGCCGAGGCCGACCCAGATCGCAACCGACGTCGGGATTCCGCGCTTGCAGATCGCGCGCGGCTGCACCCACTGCCCGGTGACGTCCGTGTAGGTCATCGAGGCGCTCGCCGTCGACGCGGTCGAGCCGATCCCCGTCGCGACGTAGCCCGCCCAGTTCGAGCTGACATCCGTGCGCGTGCTCCGCGCCGCGTCCGACGAGGCAACCGCCATCCCGAGGGAAAGCGCAGCCACCGCCGCTGCCGCTTGCAGGAGGCGCCCCCGGGTCATTCGGCCCTGTTCATCATCCGGCCCTCACGGCCTCCCCCACCGACTCGACTGTAGCACCGGAAACGGGCTTAGAAGTTCCTAAGACTCCCCCTATACGGGCCTAGCGGGTTCTCCGCCATCCCCGCTACTGTTACGACGCATGGCGTCGGTCCCCGCTCCCCTTCCGTCGAGCCCGCAGATGCTCACCGAGTCCCACGCGGTACTGAGCCGGGAGCTTCGCCGGCTCACGCGTGCGGCCACCTTCGTGGCCATCATGACGAGCCCGCTCGCGTTCTACTGGTTCCACCACCACAACGGCTGGAGCGTCGGCAAGTCGCTCCTGATCACCGCGCTCTGCGTGATCGTCTTCCGCGGCCTGGTGGACATCCTCGTACGCCGCGTCATCCCGTGGCCGAGCCTCTTCGGTACCGACGACGCCAGGTTGCGCGAGGAGGACGTGACCAACCGCCGGCGCGCGTGGACCTGGCGCTTCTGGCTCAAGCTCGCGCTGGTCATCGGCGGGGTGATCACGATCGTCTTCCTGATTCAGACCTGGACGGCGCACCCCGGCTCGAACATCACCTGGCTCGGGACGTCGACCGCGCTCTACACGAAGCTCCACAAGCTCACCCACAGTCCGACCGCGCTCGTCTACTTCTTCCAGATCTTCTTCCTGTTCTTCGCGAACTTCTTCATCTTCATGGGCCCGCTGCTGCTGATGGGCATCTCGCAGATCCGCGGCTTCGAGCCCGGCGACGCGGAGTGGGGCGTCAAGCTCGACCACGTGCGCGGCCAGGCCGAGGCCAAGGAGGAGATCCGCCGCGTCGTCACCCTGTGGCAGTCGGGCGAGGTGTTCGAGAGCGCGGGCGGCAAGCGCGAGCGCGGCCTGCTCTTCCTCGGCGCGCCGGGCACCGGCAAGACGATGATGGCCAAGGCGATCGCGACCGGCTTCAACTCGCCGTTCGTCTCGATCCCGGGCTCGGGCTTTGCCCAGACGTTCATCGGAATCGACGCCGTCATCGTGCGCTTCCTCGCCCGCAAGGCGAAGAAGCTGGCCAAGAAGTGGGGCGGCCAGTGCATCGTCTTCATCGACGAGATCGACGCCGTCGGCATGCGCCGCAACTCGCTGGGCGGGGCACCCGGGAACAACCAGAACCCGCTCGACGACTGGCAGCGCCCCTACTACGGCCCGTTCGGTTCCATCAACCCGAGCGGCGACGTGATCGTGGAGAGCGCCGCCTGGCGCGACTTCATGTTCGAGCAGCGGGCGCCCGAGCGCCGATCGCCGTACCCGGGTTGGTACAACAAGATCGGCAACATCGTCAACCAGGGCATCTTCCCGGGCCTCGGCGGCGGCATGGGGGGCGGCCTCGCGCTCAACCAGCTGCTCGTCGTCATGGACGGCATCGACAACCCGCCGTTCCTGAAGCGCGTGTTCACGAGCAAGACGAACGCGATCCTCGACGCGATCTACTTCGTGCCCCGCCGGATCGGTAGGTGGGCCGGGATGATCTTCGGCGTCGTCGTCGCCATCACCGGCGCCGTCCTGCTCGTGAACGGGCTCGGCACGATCACGGGCTCGCCGATCATCCACGCGCTGAGCGGCGCCCACTGGATCATCTGGCGCCTGCTCTTCGTCGGCCTCGAGATCCTGGTGATGTACCTGGGCGTCGAGGCCTTCCGCACGGCGCGGAAGACCGGGACGCTCTCGCTGCGGCTCCCGCGGGCGAAGCCGAACGGGGCGCAGATCTACTTCATCGGCGCGACCAACGTCCCGGTGCAGAACCTCGACCCGGCGCTCACGCGCCCGGGCCGCATGGGCCGCCACATCACCTTCCGGACGCCGACGAAGGAGGACCGGAAGGACATCTTCGACCTCTATCTCGACAAGGTGTCGCACGATCCTGACCTGGACAAGCCCGAGCGGCGCGACGAGATGGCCCGCATCACGAGCGGCTACTCGCCGGCGATGATCGACCAGATCTGCTCGATGGCGCTGACGAACGCGCACCACGAGGGCCTCCCTGCGTTCACCTGGAAGCACCTCGTCGACGCGATGACCGTGATCGAGTCCGGCACGGCGATCAACGTCAAGTACACGGAGGCCGACGCCCGGGCGGTCGCGATCCACGAGGCCGGTCACGCAGCCGCGGCGCACGTCTACGTCCCGGAGGTCGAGTCGAGCCGCCTCTCGATCAAGATGCGCGGCCAGAGCCTCGGGCACCACCAGTCGTTCGAGAAGGAAGAGCGCTTCGGTGCCTTCCAGAGCCGCATGTTCGGCGAGCTGATCCACGC
The DNA here is from genome assembly GCA_963792135.1 of uncultured Actinomycetes bacterium. Classification (GTDB taxonomy): domain Bacteria; phylum Actinomycetota; class Thermoleophilia; order Gaiellales; family Gaiellaceae; genus PALSA-600. Next base: position 38,927 of record CAWBVD010000003.1, read on the forward strand.
CGTCGGCGCGATGGCCGCCGAGCTCGTGTTCTACGGCGAGAACTCGGTCGGCGTCGGCGGCGACCTCATGTCGACGACCTGGACGGCGACCGGGATGGTGGGCGCGGCCGGCATGTCCCCGCTGCCGATCGACCTGAACGGCAAGACCTTCGCGGACGAGACCGAGGAGCAGACCCGCGAGCGCGTCATGAAGCGCCTCGAGGACATCGGTGCGCGCCTCATGAACCGCAGCGCCGGCGGCTGGGACTCCCTTGGCGATCCGAGGAAGCGCGCCTACGCCGCGCAGTTCATCGGCGAGGCATTCGTCACGGCCTACAACCTCATCATCCAGAACAAGGAGCAGGTCGAAGCCGTCGCGGACACGGTCCTGGAGGAGAAGGAGATCTACGGCGACGACCTCGTGCGCCTCCTCGACGAGCAGAGCTTCAAGCGGCCGGTGATCGACTGGACGGACGAGTCCGTGTGGCCGAAGTTCATGAACTGGTCGAAATTCGACCCGAATGACGACAAGGACAAGTCTGCGGGCGGCGCCGTCGAGGCGGCTCCGCACTGACCCTGCGAGGACTTGCGGTCCCCAGACCGAACCGACTGCAAATGAGCGAAGACGCGACGACCCCGACGACGCCCCCACCGGAGACGCCGGCAGCGGCCGCCTCGACGAACGCGACGGACTCGCTGATCTCGAAGCCCGCGAAGCGCTACAGCGTGCGGTTCGTGCTGCTCTACGGCGCGCTCGCGGGAATCGCGATCGCAGCCATCGTCGGCTTCGTCGTGCTGGTCGCGAAGCCGAGCTCCACCGCGTCCGCCTCGGGCTGGTCGGACTGGAAGCCGCAGCACGGCACGACGGCGAAGATGACCTCGGAGATCGCCGACCACGTCGCGCGTGAGTACCACCTGAACAAGAAGGGCGCGCAGCTCGTCGCCGTCGTCGCCGGCGCGCCGACCGTGACGAGCGGGACGCACAAGGTCTCGATCTCGCACATCGCGATCCGGCGCTCTCCGCAGAGCGACGCCGGGATCCAGGTCGTGCCCTCCGGGAAGACCTGGACGTTGGAGTTCTGCGGGCTCGGCAGCCAGTGCTCGATCGCCTCCGGCCAGGCGAGCGAGACGCGCGGCCGGCTCGTTCGCCGCGAGGCGCTCGAGGCGGCGCTCTACACCTTCAAGTTCGTGCCGGCGATCGACAGCGTGGTGGCCTTCATGCCGCCGCCGCCGGGCCAGTCGCAGTCGACGCTCCTCTACCTGCAGAAGAGCCAGCTCTCGAAGGAGCTCTCCCAGCCGCTGCGCAAGACGCTGCCGCTCCAGGACCCGCCGCTTCCGACCGAGCCCGACGCCAAGGAGGCGGCCACGATCGACCGGCTGACGCTTCCCGCCGTGTACTCCTACAAGCTCCAGCAGCTGCAGGACGCGAGCGCACTGCTCGTCCTGGATCCGTTCCAGAGCTAGCTGTTCTTCTCGACGAAGGCGAGGACGCGCCGCCAGGCGTCCTCCGACGCGTCCGCGAACTCCTCCTGCTTGCGGTCGAAGAAGCTGTGCGGCGCGCCGGGGTAGGTCACGAGCTCGTGCTCGACGCCCGCCGCGCGAAGTGCCGCCTCGAACGCCTCGTTGCTCTCGGGCGGGATGTGCGGGTCGTCGCCCGCCTGGAGGGCGAGAATCGGCGCCTTCATCTCGCCCGCGCGGTCCGACGGCCCGGGCTGCCCGTTGCGCTCGCCCGTCGACCCGTAGAAGCCGACCGCCCCGGCGAGGCTCGTGGCCACCGGCCGCCGAGAGCCACGAGTTGCGGCCGCCGAAGCAGAACCCGACCGTGAAGATCCGCTGTACGCCCTGCTCGCGCAGGTACGCGACCGCCGCGGCGACGTCGGCCTGGATGCCCTCGGGTGTCGTCTGCGCGACGTGGTCCGGGTACGGGAAGTCGTCGTCGCGCTTCGCGACCCCGGCCGTGCGGCCGAAGTAGTCGATCGCGACGGCGTCGTACCCACGCTCCGCGAAGCGCAGCGCGAGCTCCTCGTAGAAGTGGTAGAGGCCGCGCACGTCGGGCAGGACGACGATGCCGACGCGCGCGGGCTCGTCGGGCCGCGCGGCGAAGGCGGCGAAGCTGTTGCCGTCGGCGGCTTCGAGCTCGAGGTCCTCGTGCGAGATCGCGGCGCCGGCGATGACGGGGATCGGAGGCGCTGAGTCGAGGTCGAAGCACATCCGCGCCGAACCTTAGAGGGTTTCGAGCTCCTCGTCCGTCAGCCGGCGGAGCGGCGGCCGGACGTCGGGGCCGATGGGCACGCCGCGCCGGCCGGCGACGGCCTTGGCGGCGGCCTGGAACGGGAAGCGGTCGAGCGAGGCCCGGAGCCGCTCGGCCTCGTCCGAGCGCTCCTGCGACGGCTCGTGGACGAGCGCCGCCACGACCTCCGGGTACGCCGACGCGAGGCCGGAAACGGCGCCGGCGGCGCCGGCCGCGAGCCCGCGGGCCACGAGCGCCTCGGCGCCGATGAAGACGTCGAGCCCGTCGAGCATGTACGGCTCGACCTTCTCCCACGGCTTGTCCGACACCTTCAGCCCGCGCAGGTTCGGCAGCCGCTCCCGCAGGCGCTCGACGACCTCGACCGGCACCTCGTACCCGCTCCGCGCCGCGAACTCGTAGACGTAGAACGGGAGCGGCGCGCACGCCTCCGCCGCGGCGGCGAGATGCGCCTCGAGCGCGAGCCCGTCGAGCGGGTAGTACGGCGGTGCGATCACTGCGACGCCTGCCGCGCCGGCCTCGGCCGCGTGCGCGGCCAGCGCCGCGGTGTCGGCGGTCGTCTGCGCGCCCGCGTGCACGGCGACATCGAGCCGCCCGTCGGCGGCGGCGAGGAAGAGCTCCGCCGCCCGCCGCCGTTCCCCGACGGTGAGCATCATCCCCTCGCCCGTGGTTCCGAGCGCGAGGATGCCGTCCACCCCGCCCTCGGCCAGGAAGGTCACATAGGGCTCGACGGCCTCCTCGTCGAGCGCGGTCCCGCCGTCGCGGAGCGGCGTCAGGGCGGCGGCAAAGGCTCCCCGGATCATGGCGGGAGGATACGGATAGTGTGCGCCCCGGCCATGGGGTACTCGGCCATCAACATCGCCGACATCACGCCCGACGGCCCGGGCGGGGCCGTGCGCTTCGTGCGCCGCGTGCTCGGCGTAGAGGCGTTCGGCATCAACTTCTTCGAGCTCCCGCCGTACGCCGAGGGACGCGAGCACGACGAGACCGAGAGCGGCCAGGAGGAGGTCTCTGTCGTCGTGCGCGGATCCGGCTACTGGCGCGTCGAGGGCGACGAGGTGGCGGCGGAGATCGGCACGTTCGTCCGCTTCGACCCGGAGACCACACGCTGCCCCGTGGCCGGCCCCGAGGGCATGGCGTTCGTCTCGGTCGGCGCGCCGCGCGGGAGCTACGTGCCCCGCGGCCCGTTCTGAGCGAGCAGCACCGGCACCAGGAGCCCACCCGCGAGCACCAGGCTGTCGATCGTGCGGTCGGAGGAGTTCGCGAGGTGGCTCGTCAGCGAGTTGGTCGAGATCCAGTAGATCGCGATGAGGCCGGCGAACGAGAGCAGCAGCCACCCGATCCCGAACAGGGCCAGCCGGAAGCGCCGGAGCACGAGCGCCGCGACGAAGGCGAAGAGGATCAGCCGCACGAGGTAGCTCCAGCTGCCGACCGACCAGATCTGCGTCCAGAGCTCGCTCGCGATCGGCCGGACGCGGTCGGAGTGGTCGCTCAGGTACGAGGGGCTGAAGAGGTTCGAGAGCGAGTACTCGGCGATCTTCACGTGGTTGACCTCGAGCCAGATGCGCCACGGCAGGTCGGCGACGAGGATCGCGGCGCCGGTGAGGACGAGCGGCTTCACCTGGGCGCGGCGCGAGACGCAGAGCGCCGCCACGAGCGCCGCGAGCGCGAACGTCTCGCCCTCGTTCTTGGTCAGCGCGGCGGCGGCGAGGAAGAGCGCGGCCGCCGGGAGCAGCCCCTCTCCCCCCGTCCGCAGCCAGGTCGCGAGCGCCGCGATGCCGAGCGCCGTGAACATGGCGAGCGGCACGTCCGCGTAGTTCGTCTCCAGCTGGTGGAAGAAGGTCGGGACGCAGACGAGCGCGAGCAGCGTCGAGGCGAGCAGCAGCGGCCGTGAAGTCGCGCGCAGGAGCGTCCAGGCGCCGCCGACGAAGCCGACCGCGAAGGCGAGCAGCTGCAGGTGCACCGTCGTCCCGTCGAACGCGCCCATGAAGCGGAAGTCGACGGCCTCGATCGCCGGCAGGAGCAGCGGGTGCTGGAGCGCGGCGTAGAGCGGGTCGGTGAAGACGGGTGCGACCGGGTGGCCGAAGTCGTAGAGCGCGCGGGCCCGGACGCCCCAGATCCACCAGCCGTCGGACTCCGTGAGCGGCTTCACGGCGTAGAGGCGCGCCGCCGGCACGAACAGGAGGAGCGTGCAGCCGAGCACGGCGAGGGGCGCGAGGTCGCGCACGTCCGGGCGGCGCAGCGGCGGGCTGGGCCCCGCGCGCCAGAGGCCGAGGCCGAGCGAGGCCACCGCGAACAGCGGCAGCAGAACGCGTCCGAGCGGAACATGAATCACGGCGAGCTCGGCCGCAAGGATCCCGGTCGCGGCGAGCCCGACCGCGTAGCCGAGCGGCGCCCGCGTCAGGAGCTCCCGGCGCGACCGCGCCAGCCGCAGGAACGGCAGCAGCCCGCACCCGAGGAGCAGCATCAGGGCGTTCGCGACGAGCAGCGCGACGACGTGCGACGTCACGGCGACCTGATCCGGGAGACCCAGAGCGGCTGGAGCCCCGCCCGGACCTGCGTGATGAACTTCCGGTGCAGGAGCGCCGGGTCCTCGAAGTACGAGACGACGACGGTCGCGTCCTTCAGGTCGCTCGTCTGCACCGCGGGCAGGAAGTAGAAGCGCCCGAGCGCCTGGACGATCGTCGGCAGGTCGTAGTCCGAGCGTGTACCCGCTCGGCATGACCTGGAAGTAGACGCGGTCGCCCTTCGAGAGGTACTGGTCGAAGAAGTCGAAGATCTGGCCGTCGAGCCCGGCGGCCGCGACGGGCGCGCGGCGGCGCTCGTCGGGTGTGAGCGCAGCATAGGAGGCGCCCTCGCGGCCGAGCAGGCGGCGCATGTGGCCGATCGAGTGCCACGCCGTGAGGAGTGCGAGGACGGTCGCGATCCCCGCGAGAACCCCTGGAAGGCCGTTAGAGAATCGACTGGAGCGCCATCGCGGCACTGATGTCCCCGGTGACCTTGATCTTTCGCGTGATGTAGGCGGTCATCGGATTCAGCTTGCGCGCCTGGATCCGCTCGAACGTCTCGGCGGACATCTTGAACTCGACGTCGGCCGTCCCCTGCGGGTCCTCGGTCACCGTCATCGTCCCGTCGTGGACCTCGACGAGCCACCGTCCCTTGTCCGTGATGTCGAAGAGGTAGCTGTGGTCGACACCGGCGAGCCGCCCGGGGTCGGCCCGGTTCGGCAGCGACGCGAAGAACTCGGCGGGGTTCAGGTCGCTCACCGGTCGCTCACCGGATCCGCTCCACCGGGAAGCCGTTCGCCTCCATGGCCGCGATCAGGCGCTGGCAGTGCTCCTCGTTCCGCATCACGACGGTCAGGTCGAGCCCGACGTCGCCGATCTCGAGGTGATACCCCTCGCGCCGGTGCTCCACCTGCACGATGTTGCCACGCTCCGCGGCGATCAGCTGGCACACCCGGATCAGCTCGCCCGGCCGATCGGTGAGGCGGGTGCGCATCGCGAGGTACCGGCCCTCGACGGTGAGACCGTGCCGCAGGACGGAGATGAGGGTGGTCGGGTCGATGTTGCCGCCGGACACGACGGCGGTCACCGGGCCCGTGCCGCCCGCCTTGCCCGCGAGCAGGGCGGCAACGCCGACCGCGCCGGCGCCCTCCACGAGCAGCTTCGAGCGCTCGAGCAGAAGCGTGATCGCATCGCTGATCTCGTTGTCGCCGACCTTGACCATCTCGTCGAGGTAGCGGTCGAGGATCGCCATCGTGAGCTCGCCGGGCTGCTTGACCGCGATGCCGTCCGCGATCGTGTACGCGTAGCGGCTGACCTCGACGCCGACGAGCCGCACGTCCGGCCGGAGCGCGCGCAGGGCGACGACGATCCCCGCCGCGAGCCCGCCGCCGCCGACCGGGATCAGGACGGTGCCGAGGTCGGGCACCTGCTCGGCGAGCTCGAGGCCGATCGTGCCCTGGCCGGCGATCACGTGCTCGTCCTCGAAGGGCGGGACGAACGTCGCGCCCGTCTCGGCCACGCGCTCGAGCGCCAGCGCCAGCGCCTCGTCGAAGCCGGCGCCCTCGAGGACGGCGCTGCCGCCGTAGGTCAGCGTCGGCTCGACCTTCGCCATCGGCGCGTCCTGCGGCATGAAGATCGTGGCCGGGATGCCGAGCTCGCGTGCCGCCCAGGCGACGGCCTGGCCGTGGTTGCCTGCGCTCGCGGCGACGACGCCGGCGGCCCGCTCGGCCGGGGTCAGCATCGCCAGCTTGTTGACCGCGCCGCGGATCTTGAACGAGCCCGTCCGCTGGAGGTTCTCGGCCTTGAGCGCCGACCGGCGGCCGGTCTCGCGCCCGAGCGACTCCGAGTTGTAGACGGGCGTCACGCGCGCGTGCTCGCCGATCCGCTCCCGGGCGGCCTCGATGTCAGCGAGCGTCGGTTCGGTCTTCGTCGTCAATGTGGAACACCTTGTGGAGGATCTCGTGGACCGCGGTCAGCGGGTCGAGCTCGCGGCGCCGCACCTCGTCGAGGAGCCGCCGGAGCTCGCCGTCGCCTGACACTGCATTTTCCAGATGCCGCCGGGCGCGTGCCGAGGCCACCGAATACACCTCGGCCGCGAGGTTGCGCGCGCGGCGCTCCTCGAGCTCGCCGTCGGCCTCGAGACGGGCCTTCTCGCCGGCGATCGACTGCCAGAGCTCGTCGACGCCCTCGCCGCGGAGCGCCTCGGTGAGCACGATCGGAGGAGGCTTCACGAGCATCTGCCGGACGTCGGTTCTCGTCGTCGCGGCGAGGGGCTGGTCGCACTTGTTGATCGCGATCACGTCCGGGATCTCCATGATCCCGGCCTTGAGAGCCTGGATCGCATCGCCCGAGCCGGGCATCAGCACGAGCACGACCGTGTCGGCGACCGTCAGGACGGCCACCTCGTTCTGTCCCGCGCCAACCGTCTCGAGGAAGATCACGTCCTTTCCGGACGCGTCGAGCAGCAGCACCGCCTGGAGGGTCGCCTCGGCCAGACCACCCGTGTGGCCCCGCGTCCCCATCGATCTGATGAAGACGCCCGGGTCGAGGAAGTGGTCGGTGAGCCGGATGCGGTCGCCGAGCAGCGCGCCGTGGGTGAACGGGCTGGTCGGGTCGACCGAGATCACGCCCGCCGTGAGGCCCTGGGCGCGCACCTCGGCGACAAGCGCCGAGATGAGGCTCGACTTGCCGACGCCGGGCGCGCCGGTGAAGCCGACGACATGCGCGCGCCCCGTCTCGGGGTAGAGCAGACCGACGAGCTCGCGCGCCCGGGGGTCACCGCTCTCGACGAGGGTGATCGCGCGCGCGAGCGGCCGCGCCTCCCCCGCGCGGACTCCCGCCGCGAGCTCCGCCACCGTCTCGAGCCGACTCATGCGGCGTGGACCGCGGGGCGCGGTGCGGGCTCGAGGCCGCGCGTGAGCTTCAGGGCCACGACGGCGGCGCAGAAGACGGCAGCGCTGCTGACGCCGAACGCCCAGCGGGCGCCGAAGGCGTTCGTGAAGGGGCCGCCGACCACGAAGGCGAGCCCGAGCACGGCGTAGTTGATGCTCATGATCACGGTGAAGGCGCGGCCGCGCACGCGGTCGGGGGCGCCTCGCTGGACGAGCGTGATGTTGGCGACAACCGCGCCGCCGTTCCCGAGGCCGCTGACCGCCATCGCGGCGATGCCGACCCAGACGTTCGGCGCGACCGCTGCGCAGCCGGCACCAACCGCGAGCACCACGAGGAAGCGGACGTAGGCGGAGGAGAGGTCGCGCTCGATCCGCGACGCCGCCGCCAGACCGCCGATCACGAGACCGACGCCGCTCCCGGCCCAGAGGAGCCCGAACCCGAGATCGCCCGCATTGAAGGACTGCCTGGCGAGGAAGATCTCGGCGACGTTGAGGATCCCGCTCGCGAGCATCACGATCGACCAGACGATCAGCACACACGAGAGCGCCTTCGTGTGGAGCACGGTGTCGAAGCCTTCGGCCAGGTCGCTCCAGCGCCCGCGCCCGATCGGGCGGTCGCTCTGCAGCAGCTGCCCCGGGATCAGCGCGACGAGGACGGCGGAGATCGCAAAGGTGACGGCGTTCACGATGTAGGCGAGCGACGGCCCCGAGGCCCCGACGAGGATGCCGCCGAGGACCGGGCCGAGCGCGGCCGTCGTCCAGTCGACGAGCTGGAGCATCGCGTTCCCCATCGGGAGCTCGTCCTCGCCGACGAGGTTCGGCAGCCCGGCCAGGACGGCCGGCCGGAAGAAGGCGTTCCCGATGCCGGCGATCACGGCGAGCAGCACGATCGCCGCGGCGGAATTGGCGAACGGCAGCGCCGCGAACACGGCGAGCCGGCCGAGGTCGGAGGCGATCATCAGCCCCTTCCGCGAGAGCCGGTCGACGAGCGGGCCGAAGAGAAGCCCGATGAAGACCGCGGGCAGGATGTTCGCGATCAGCAGCTCGCCGACCCACCAGCCCGAGTGCGTGCGGTCGTAGACGTCGACCGTCAGCGCGATGACGGCGAGCCAGTTCCCGACTCCGGAGGCGAACGTCGCCACGAACAGCAGGCGAAAGCGACTGTTCCCGAGCAACGCAACGCTGCTGCGGGTGCTCATGCCAGCCACCTGCACACCCTATTACCCCCTCGTGCCGGCAACCCCTTCCAGGGCGTGGTCGAGGAACGCGTGCTCCTCGGGGGTGCCGACCGAGACGCGGATCGCGGTCGGCGCGCCGAAGCCGGCTAGCGGGCGCACGATCACGCCCTGCTCGAGCAGGCGCTCGAAGAGCGGCGCCGCGTCCTCGCCGAGGTCGACGTAGACGAAGTTGCCGACCGGGTTCGCGGCGGGAGTGAAGCCGTGGCGGCGCAGGATCGCGCCGAGCTCGACGAGACCGCTCGCGTTCAGCGCGCGCCGGCGCGCCACCTCGTCCGGGTCGGCGAGGCTCGCGAGGGCGGCCGCCTGAGCGGTGGTCGTCACGTCGAAGGGGCGGCGAAGCTTGGCCATCGCAGCGCAGACATCCCACGGGCCGACCGCGTAGCCGACGCGGAGGCCGGCGAGCCCATAGAGCTTGGAGAACGTGCGCAGCACGAGCACACGCCGGCCGTTCAGGAAGTACTCCTCGATCGCATCCGGGTAGTCGGGCCGGTCGATGTACTCGGCGTAGGCCTGGTCGACCACCACGAGCGGGCGGGCCGGCACGCGCTCGAAGAACGCATCGAGCTCCTCCCGGGTGTTCATCGTCCCGGTCGGGTTGTTCGGGTGGCAGACGTACACGAGCTTCGTGTCCGGCCCGGCGGCCGCGGCGATCGCCTCGAGGTCGTACCGGTCGTCCCGCAGGGGCACCCGTGTGACCCGCGCGCCCTGCTTGGCGGCGTAGATCGGGTAGCTCGCGAACGACGGCCAGCCGCAGACGACCTCGTCGCCGGGCCCGAGCACTGCCTGGCTGAGCATGTCGATGCACCCGTCCGAGCCCGCCCCGACAGCCACCTCCTCGAAGTGGACGCCGTGGCGCGCGGCGAGCGCCTCGTGGAGCCGGTAGATGCCGCCGTCCGGGTAGCGGTTCAGCTCCTGCTCGGTGGCGCGCATCGCTTCGACCGCCGCGGGAAACGGCCCGAACGGGCCCTCGTTCGACGCGAGCTTCACGACGCGCTCGAGGCCGAGCTCGCGCTGGACATCCTCGACCGGGCGGCCGGGCTGGTACGGAGTCAGGTCCTCGACCTCGGGCCTGAACAGGGATTTGTGGGCCATCCCCTGACCCTACAGCTGCTTCGCCATCAGGATCACGTCCGAGTAGGTGCCGTCGCTGCGGCGGTAGTGCCCCTTGCGGGTCCCCTCCCGCTCGTAGCCGAGCTTCTCGTACAGGGAGATCGCGGGCTCGTTGTGCGGGAAGACGTGGAGCTCGAGCTTCGTGACCTTCGCGGCCGCCGCCCACTCCTCGGCCGCAGCCATCAGCAGCGTGCCGATCCCGCTGCGCCGGTACGGCGCTGCGACCATCACGCCGAGGTCGGCGACGTGCGGGCTCGCGGGATGCGAGTCGCGCATCAGCGAGAGCCGGCCGACGAGCTCCCCCGAGGGCAGCTCGGCCACGTAGAGCGCCGCGTCGGGATGGCGCTGGAGGGCGCGGATGTAGCGCCGCTCGTCGGCGACGCCGCGCCAGCGCGCGTCCGCGAGCAGCCACCCTTCCTGCTCCGCCGCGACCGCGCTCGCGAGCTCCACCAGCGCCTGGGCGTCGCCGGGCGCCGCGCGTCGGACGGCCGCTGTCATTCGACCAGGACCCCGGCCCCGCCCCGCCGCGGGTCGCCCGCGGCCGCCGCCGTGCCGTCGCCGAGGACCTCGACCGCCGAAGCGCCGCCGAAGAAGAGGTTGCGGCGCCGCCAGCGCACGACGTCGTACCCGCGCCCGGCCAGCTGGTCGAGCTCCGCCGGGTCGTGGCCGCCCTCGCAATGGACGTGGGGCTCGTCGACGTGGATGCGCGGCGCCGCGATCGCCTCCTCCACGTCCATCCCGTGGCGGAGCACGTTCACGACGATCTGCATGATCGCGCCGCGGAGCCGCGCCGAGCCGGCGCTGCCGACGACGAGCCGCGGGCTGCCGTCGGGCGCGAGGGCGATCGTCGGCGCCATCATGCTCGTCAACCGCTGCCCCGGCGGAGGCGACACGCCGCCGACGAGGTCGTACTCCCCGAGCATGTTGTTGAGGTAGATCCCGGTGCCGGGGACGAAGACCCCGGAGCCGGAGCCGGTCGAGGTCGAAAGGGCGGCAGCGTTGCCGTCGGCGTCGAGCACCGAGATGTGAGTCGTCCCGCCAGGTGCGGCGGGCTCGCGCGCGCCGGCCAGGTGCCGCTCGATGCGCCGCTTCGCAGCCCGGAGCGACTGGGGTGACAGCAAGCGGCCGGCGAGGCCGCCGCGGTGGAGATCGCGGACGAACGCGCCCCCGCGCGCCCGGTTCTGCTCGCGCATCACCTCCGCGAGGGCCGCGACGACCTCCGCGCTTCCGGCCGCACCCGCCGGCAGCCGCTCGAGCAGGGCGAGCCCGTAGGCGATCAGGACGCCGCCCGACGAGGGTGGTGGGTTCGAGAGCACCTCGTGGCCGGCGAACGGCGTGCGCACCGGGCGGCGCCACACGACGCGGAAGGCGGCGAGGTCGTCGGGGGTGAGATCGCCGCCACCCTCGCGCACCGTCTTGACCATCGCGCGGGCCCGTTCGCCACGGTAGAGCGCGGCAGCGCCCCGACGTGCGATCGCCTCGAAGGTCTCGGCGAGCTCGGGTAGCCGCAGGACGTCGCCCGCGACCAGCCGCGTGCCGGCCGGGCTGGAGTAGATCCGGCGCCCCTCGTCGCCGTAGCGGAGGATCGGGTCGAGCAGGCCGTGGATGTGCGCCTGGGGCCGGGTGAGCTCGATCCCCTCGCGCGCCATCTCCGTTCCCGGCTCGAGCAGGATCCCCCACGGCAGCCGTCCGTACGTGCGGTGCGCCGCCTCGAGGCCCGCCACCGCACCCGGGACGGCCACGGAGGCGGGACCGATGAGGAACGGCTGCAGGGTCTCGCTGTCGCCTCCGAACCCGACCTCGATCGCGTCCATCTCGCCCGAGCGCCGGCGCGCCAGCCCGAGGCCGGGGGCGGCGACGAAGAAGTCGGCCAGACGCGCGGTGCGGTCGCGGGCGCGGTGGATGAGCATGAACCCGCCCGCCCCGGGGCTCGTGAGGAAGCTCTCGGCGACGGCCGCGGCGAACGCCGCCGCGACGCACGCATCGACCGCGTTGCCGCCCTCCTCGAGAATGCGCGCGCCCGCGGCAGCGGTCAGCGGGTGCCCGGCGGCCACGGCTCCTCTCATGGCCGGAGCCTAGATGGGCAGCCGTGGCGTGCTCGTCAGTACTTCGGTTCGTCCGACAGGAACGGCGGCGCCTCGAAGAGGTCCGTCCGCCCCCCGATCGTGACGAGCGTGCGCGAGCGCCGCATGTGGCCGATACCGGTCGCGATCACCGTGATCCAGATCTGGCCGGTGAGCCGGCCGTCGATCGTCGCGCCGAAGATGATGTTCGTGTCGTCCGTGGCCGCCGCCCGGATCACCTCCGCGGCCTCGTTGACCTCGAACAGCGTCAGGTCGTCGCCGCCGGCGATCGAGAGCAGGATGCCGCGCGCACCGGTGATCTCCGCCTCGATCAGCGGGCTGCGCAGCGCGCGCTCCGCCGCCTCGCGGGCGCGCGACTCGCCGCTCGACGCGAAGCCGATGCCCATCAGCGCCGAGCCGGCGTCCTTCATGATCGTGCGGACGTCGGCGAAGTCGAGGTTGATCAGGCCCGGGTTCGTGATCAGGTCGCAGATGCCCTGGACGCCCTGGCGCAGCACGTCGTCGGCGATCCGGAAGGCCTCGAGCATCGAGGTCGTCTTGTCGAGCACCTCGAGCAGGCGGTCGTTCGGGATCACGATCACGGTGTCGCACGCGCCGCGGAGGTTCTCGACGCCCGCCTCCGCCTGCTTCGCGCGGCGGCTGCCCTCGAACTTGAACGGCGTCGTGACGATGCCGACCGTGAGCGCGCCCAGCTCGCGCGCGATCTGCGCCACGACCGGCGCCGCGCCGGAGCCGGTGCCACCGCCTTCCCCGGCGGTGACGAAGACCATGTCCGACCCGCGCAGGGCGCGCTTGAGCGCGTCGTAGCTGTCCTCGGCCGCACGGCGCCCGATCTCCGGGTCGGCGCCCGAGCCCAGGCCTTCCGTGAGCTCGCTGCCGATGTGGAGCTTCGTCGGCACGTCGCTCATCTGGAGCTGCTGGATGTCGGTGTTGACCGCGATGAAGTCGACCTGCGTAATCCCGGCGTCGATCATCCGGTCGAGCGCGTTCAGGCCGGCGCCGCCGACGCCGACGACGCGGATCACCGCCATGTACGACGCGCTGTTCCGCGGGCGCTCCAGGCGCGCCGGGCTCTCGGGCAGCGGCTCGAGCCACCGCGCGACCGGCTGCTCGGGCTCCGGCTCGTCCTGCACGGGGTCCGGCTTGGCGAAGGCCTCCGGCTGCGGCTCGGGCTCGGGCGGCTCGGGGACGACCGACAGGATCTCCGTGGGCGCGTGCTCCGGCTGCAGGATCTCGGTCTGCGCCGGATCGGCGCTCGGGGCAGGGTCGGGGCTCGGCGCAGTGCGGCGTCGGCTGACCTGCCTGTCCGGGCTTAGCGCCTGTCTGGATTGGGCGGCCTCGGTGGCGCGAAAGAGCTCGGCCAGCGGCCCCTCGTGCATGCTAACGCGCTTTCTCGCCATTGAGCACCTCCTTCGCCAGGTCACGGTAGAGGGCAGCTGCCTCGCCGTCGGGGTCGTACGCCATGATCGAGGCCCCCTGGACGGGCGCCTCCGCGTAGCGGATCGTCTTCCGGATGCGGGTGTTGTAGACGAGCTCGCCGAAGTTCTCGCGCAGGATCTCGTCCGCCTCGCGCGAGTGCGTGAGCCGCCGGTCGTACATGGTCGGCAGGATGCCGATGATCTCGACGCCGGGGTTGAGGTTGTCGCGCACGATCTCGAGCGTGTTCTCGAGCTGCACGAGGCCGCGCAGCGACAGGTACTCGGTCTGCACCGGCACGATCACCCCGTCCGACGCGACGAACGCGTTCACGGTCAGCAGCCCGAGCGACGGCGGCGTGTCGATCAGCACGTAGTCGTACAACTCTTTCACGGGCTCGAGCGCCTTCTGGAGCGCGCGCTCACGGCCGATCTGCGTCGAGAGCGCCATGTCGGCGCCGGCCAGGTCGATCGACGCGACCGCGATGTCGACCTCGCACCTGGCGATGACCTCGCCGATCGGAAGCTTGTGGACGAGCACGTCGAACATCGAGCTCTCGATCGTGTCGGGGTTCATGCCCTGGGACATGGTCAGGTTCCCCTGCGGATCGAGATCGATGCAGAGCACGCGCAGCCCGCGCTCGGCGAACGCCACGCCGAGGTTGAGCGTCGTCGTGGTCTTCGCCACGCCTCCCTTCTGGTTGGCGAGCGCGATCACCCGCGTCCGGGCAGGCGCAGGCGTGCTGTCGGCATGCCGACCGAAGGAACGCGGAAGGAGACGTGCGACTGCCATCTACGCGCTCCTTTCGCGCCGCAATAGGTTGTTCCTTCACGTCCTCCCTCACGTGCTGCTTCGGGCAGGCCTGAGAGGCACCACCTCCTTCGCGGCGTGCACCGCATCGTCGAGGTCGACTGCCGCCGCCCGGGCGCGTGCGTCCCCCTCGATCCTCGCCCAGTGCTCCGCCTCGCCGACGAGCGCACGCAGTTCCTCGAGCAGTTGCGCGGCCGGGGCCCGCCGCCGTTCGAGCTCCCGGATTCGCTCGAGCCGCTCGAGCACGTTCGTCGCTTCGTCCATGTCTCCGACGGTAGCGCCGAAGCTGTGACGTGTCTGAGACGACTTTGGAACAGATGCGTGCGGTTAGGCCGCTGCGGCCACGGACGCAGGGCGGCGGCCGCAGCCCGAGCAGCGTCTCGTCCAGCGTCTGCACGAGCCCGTCGCGGTCGCCGTGGAGCAACGTCTCGACGAGCGCCCGCCGGAGCGCGTCACGCGCCCGCGAGCCGCCCGGGTGTGCCTTGAGGACCGCCGCGAGCTCGGCGCGCTCTTTCGTCTTCTCCTGCAGGAGCACGGCCGCGCGCATGTTGGCCGCCCAGGCACCGTCGCCCGCGCCCAGGAGCGCGGTGAGCGCGTCGCGCACCTGACCCGACCGGAAGGGCTCGTCGGCGAAGAGCGAGAGCTCCCACCGGTCGAGCGCCTCCGCGAGCTCGCGGTCCTCGTCGGCGAGCGGCAGCCTCTCGCGCAGATCCGCGGCGACCCGGGCGCGCAGCGCGTCGAGCCTGATCGCCTCGCCGAGGGGCTGCGTCGCCGCGATCGGCAGGAGCGGGGAGATCCGGAGCGGGCGGAAGTCGAGGCGCTCGAACACGACAGGGCCGGCGGCGATCGCCCCGGCCGTCGCCAGCCGCAGCGCGCTGACCGCGTCCGCGAGCTCGCTCGCGGCGTCGGGCGGCTCGCCGTCCCCGGCGTCCAGCTCGCGCGCCAGCTCGACCACGCAAAGCCGGTCGACGTCGCGTCCGAACTCCGGCGGCATCAGCCCGCGCGCCTCCGGCCACAGCCCCGAGATCTCGCCGGCCACGACCGGCCGGATGCGGATGTCGCCGCCGAGGTCGGCCGGCTGCCCCGCGGACAGCCCGATCAGCGGCGCGATCGCGGCGTACGCGCGCGAGCTGCCGAAGAGCGACTGCTCGATCCCGGCGTAGGCCGACTCGAAGGCGTCGTCCTTCCAGTCGAAGCCGCCGCAGCGCTCGGCGACCGCGGCGAGCGTCGGCAGCAGGATCGTCCGGAAGACCGCATCGTCGTCGCTCTGCCCGAGGCTCGAGTGCGCGTGCGCGAAGATCGCGGCGGCCGGCTCGCGCCGGAGATCCTCGATCGCGTTCCGCGTATCTGGCAGCCGACGCAGGGTCGGTGCCTGCTCCTCGACGAAGGTGCGAACGAGCGGCCGGTACTCGTAGAGCGACGGGCCGTGCCGCGTCGGGTGCTCCTCGAACGCGAACGGCAGCTCGGCGCCGCGCTCGGCGGCGAACGCCGCGAGGCAGAACGCGCGCAGGGACTGGTAGAGGTGCGGAGCACGAATCGCCACGAATCCGCATTACGCGGCCGAGGGCTGGTCTCCTACCGCCGCGGCAGCGGCCTGCGGCTCGCGCGCCCGCGCACCCACGAGCGATACGACGAGCGCGGCGGCCGCGCAGACCGCGACGAGCGCCGCGCCCCACCGCTTGCCGGGCCCGAGCCACGTGACGATGTTCTCGACCAGTCCGTGGACGAGGCTCGAGGAGCCGCCGTCGACGGGGAGATGCACGATCCACGCCCAGATCGTCCCGGCGGGCGGCCCGTTCGCCCAGGTGAGCGTCACCGCCGTCATGGCCACGACCGAGGTAGCCGCGAGCCCGGCCGTGACCCAGAACCGCCGCGCGAACGCGGGGGCCAGCCCGAGCGCGAGGAACGGCAGCCCGGGCACGAGGTACCGCGGCCCCGGGGAGAGACCGCCGAGGGGGAAGATGTAGCCGCAGTTCAGGAACAGGAACCCGAATGCGACCACCCCGCACACGAGCCCCTCGGCAAGATGCCGCCGGGCGAGCAGTACCAGCCCGTAGCCGGCCGCGAGCACGACCGGCGAGATCACGAGCAGGCCGCTCTCGCTCGCGAAGACCAGGCGGATGGCATGCCCGTACGGCGGGTGGATGCCGAAGAAGCCGGTCGTCTGCCCCTCGGCCGCCTCCCCCACCTTGTACGTGTACGACATGTGCCAGGGGGCGCCGAAGGCGAGCCAGTTGTACGTCCACAGCAGCGCCGCGCCCGGCAGGACGCCGTAGACGTACTTGAAGAAGGCGAACCCGCCCTGCAGCAGGACGTAGACGCCGACGACCGTGAGCATGATCGCCGCGTCGTACGCGACGAGCAGACCCGCGCCGGCGACCAGCCCCGCGAGGAGCGTCCGGCGCGACCACGCGAGCGCGAACGCCGCCAGGCCGAGCGTGCCCGCCGTCACGTGCTCGAAGTTCGCGCCGGCGAGCGGCGCCACCAGCGTCCCGAGGCCGTACGCGACGATCGCCGGACCGCCGTACCCCGGCGCCAGCCCCTCCGACAGCCGGCCGATCAGGAACAGCCCGACGATGAAGGCGAGTCCGCCCGCGAGGACGCGGGCCACCCAGAGCTTGCGGAAGTAGAGCGGCCACTCGGTCACGTTCGGCACCTGAGCCAGCTCCACGCCGGGGATCTCGAGCGCGGACATGCCCGGCGCCTTGTCGGAGTAGTAGTGCCCCTTGTACGCCGAGCGGTCGACCGCGAACCCGGTGCCGAGGCACGCGTCGTTGTAGAGGTGCCCGTGGACGAGCGAGCGCGAGAGGCAGACGCGCGCCACGTCCTGGGCGTTGATCGGGTAGAGCGGGGTGAGTGTCGCGACCGCGACGAGCGCGATCAGCAGCAGCTCGTGGCGCGGACGGCGCCACGGCAGGGGCGGCGGCCGGCGCCGGAGGTGCTCACCGAGCCTCACGGATGCCTACCGTACGTCGCCGGGCTGACAGGCGGGGCACCAGTACGCGGTGCGGTTGCCGTCACCCTGGCCGTACGCGCGGATCGGGGTGCGGCAGCGCGGGCACGGCCGCCCGGCACGGTTGTACACCTGCCGCCGCGGATCGCGGCCGCCGTCGACGGAGGCGCACATCAGCCTCGCTGCCGTCTCCAGCACACGGCGCCGGTCGTCCTGGGACACGTCACCCAGGCGCAGCCAGGGCGAGAGCCGGGCGTCCCACAGTGTCTCTGCGGCCCACATGTTCCCGATGCCGGCGACGAGCGTCTGGTCCTGGATCGTCTCGGCCAGCGGGCGGGTCGCATCCGCGCCGCGCAGGCGCGCGAGCATCGCGTCGAGGTCGGGCGGGCGGGCGAGGATGTCGGGCCCGAGCCGCGCCAGGGCTCGCGCGTGCAGCTCGAGCACCGGCCCGCCCCAGAGCACCCCCTCGAGCTGCGACCCGCGCAGCACGAGCCACGGCCGACCATTGCCGTCTGTCCCGCGCGGGCGAACCGACCAGCGCCCGCTCATCCGCAAGTGCGACCGGAGCACGACGCCGCCCTCGAAGCGCAGGACGAGGTTCTTCCCCACGGCGGTCACCGACTCGAGGCGGCGCCCGTCGAGCTGCTCGGCGGCAATCGCAGCCTGAGCGCGCGGGTGCGGCGTCTCGACCTCGACCCGCTCGCCGACGAGCGGCTGGAGCCGAGCGGCCGCGCGGTGGAGGGTGTCGCCCTCAGGCACTCGTGTAGGAGTTCACGGACGCAGCACGGCGCGTCTCGGCCCGGCCAGGAAGCCGGCCTCGACCAGGAGCGGCATGACCTCGCTCTCGGTCACCGGCTCGCCGTCGAAGCGCTCGACCGCGAGCCGCTTCGCGCCGCCGCCCTGCACGTACGCGACGAGCGCGTCGAGCGCCGGCCGCAGCCACGACCCGTCGGGGTCCCGCAGCGGCACCAGCGAGCGGCCGCCGCGCTCCACGTAGAGAACAGCCTCGCCCCCGATCAGCACCAGGTGCGCGCCTGCGACCCGCGCGGCCCGCGCGCCCGCACGCTTCGGCCAGGCCAGCGCCGCGCCGTAGGGCTGGGCCGGGTCGGCGGCGGCGACGACGGACGCGACCGGCTCCTCCTCCGGCTCCCGGAGCTCGCGGAGCCTCTCGACCGCACCGCCGAGGGCGAACTGCGCCCCGCCGAGCCCCTCGACGAAGTAGCCGCGGCGGCAGAGCCCGAGCGTCTCGAGAGCGCGCAGCTCGGCGTAGACGGCGCCGTAACCGCCCGGGATGCCCTCGGCACGAACCGAGTCGCGGGTGACGATCCCGTGCCGCTCGAGCAGCAGCTCGGCGAGCGCCCGGCGCTCGGGCGGCGTCGCGAAGAGCCGCTCCGTCCGCGCCCAACGGCCCTGCGTGGCCGTGGGCCCGGCGCTGCGGGAGCGCGAGAAGCGCCGGGGCCGCCGCTCCGGCTTCGGCACGCCGTTCCGGCGGCCGGCGCGCAGCGGCGTCCAGGCGTCGTTCGTCACCTCGCCCGCCCAGACGAGATCCCACAGCGCCGGTAGCGCCTCGACAGGCGTGAGGCCGGTCTCGTCGAGCAGGTCGTGCCAGAAGAGCGCGCCCGCGCCGAAGGCCGCCCGCAGCCCCTCGTGGGCCTCCCCCTCCGGGCGCGGCGCTCCGGCCACCTGGCCGAGCGCGGCGGCGTCCTCGCGGAAGTAGACGGCCACGCGGTCGGGCCCAGCACCGACCCAGACGACCTCGCCGCTCGCGCAGAGCGCGTCGAGCTGCTCGGGCCGGTAACCCGGGACGCGGCGCGGCAGAAGCTCGGACTCCCACAAGGCCACGGGAAGCGCCAGAGCTTGCAGGGGTACCAGAGCTTCGCGAAGCGAAGCTCTGCGATCGATGCCGTGCCAGGAGGGCAGGAAGCGCGCCAACGCCGCCTGCTCGACCGGCTCGACCTCCTTGCGGAGCGCGGCGAGCGAGGCGCGGCGCAGCCGGCGCAGGACGTCGGGGTCGCACCACTCGCGCTCGACGCCGCCGGGGCGAAGCTCGCCGCGGACCAGCAGCTCCTCCCGCTCCAGCGCAGCGAAGACCGGCGCAAGGTCGCGGTCGAAGCGCTCGTTCGCCTCGGCGGTGGTGAACGGGCCGCGGCCCTTCGCGAAGCGGAGCACGAGCTGCCGCAGCGAGTCCGGCCCGCCCTCGAGGAACACCTCGGGCAGCCCGCCGGGCGGCATCGCGCCGAGCGCATCTCGGTAGCGGCCGGCGTCCTCCGCCGCGATCAGCCGCTCCTCGCCCGCGACCCGCACGAGCACCGCCCGCCGGTCGGCCAGCAGCGGCTCGGCCAGCACCGGGTCGTACTCGCCCGGCCGCCGGTCGCCGCGCACGCGCAGCTGATCGTGGAGCTCGTCGGGCGTTCGCGGAGTCCCTTGCAGCTGGCGCTCGACCTCCTCGACCGCGTCCCGGTCGAGCAGCTCGCGCAGCTCTTCGCTCCCGAGCAGCTCGCGGAGGAGATCGCGGTCGAGCGACAGCGCCTGGGCGCGCCGCTCGGCCGGCGGGGTGTCGTCCTCGTACATGTACGTCGCGACGTAGTCGAAGAGGAGCGAGGAGCTCATGGGCGAGGCGCTGCCGGTCTCGACCTCGACGACGTCGAGCTTGCCTGTCTGGATCCCGGCGAGCAGCGTCCGCAGCGCCGGCAGGTCGAAGACGTCCTGCAGGCACTCCCGATAGGTCTCGAGCACGACGGGGAAGGAGCCGTAGCGGCGGGCCACCTGGAGCAGCGACTGCGCCTTGAGCCGTTGCTGCCAGAGCGGTGTGCGCTGGCCGGGCCGCCGCCGCGGGATCAGCAGCGCCCGCGCGGCGTTCTCGCGGAAGCGCGCGCCGAAGAGCGCGGTGTCGCCGAGCTCGGTGACGACGAGGTCTTCGACCTCCCCCGGCTCGAGCAGCAGGTCGCCGGCCGCCGGCGGGACGTCCGCGTCGGGGAAGTGGATCGCGATGCCGTCGTCCGACCAGAGCGACTGCGCGTCGAGCCCGAGCGACTCGCGCAGCCGCGCCGAGATCGCCATCGCCCAGGGCGCGTGCACCCGGCCGCCGAAGGGAGTGAGGATGCAGACGCGCCAGTCGCCGATCTCGTCGCGGAAGCGCTCGACGACGATCGTGCGGTCGGAGGGCACCGCGCCGGTGGCGTCGGCCTGGTCGCGCAGGAAGGCGAGCAGGTTGCGGGCAGCGCGCTCGTCGAGCAGGTAGTCGTCGCGCAGCCGCTTCATGCCGGTCGCGTCACCGAGCGCGGAGAGCTCCCGGGAGGCGGCGCCGATCTTCTCCCCCAGCTCGTACGGCCGCCCGACGCCCTCGCCCTTCCAGAACGGGACGGCTCCCGGCAGGCCGGGCGCGGGCGAGACGAGCACGCGGTCGCGGGTGATCTCCTCGATCCGCCAGGTCGAGGCGCCGAGCAGGAAGGTCTGGCCCGCCCGCGCCTCGTAGACCATCTCCTCGTCGAGCTCGCCCACGCGTCCCCCGCCGTCGATCAGGAAGACGCCGAACAAGCCGCGGTCGGGGATCGTGCCCGCGTTGGTGACGGCGAGGCGGCGTGCGCCGTCGCGGGCGCGGATCGTGCCGCCGGTGCGGTCCCAGACGATCCGCGGCCGCAGCTCGGCGAACTCATCCGAGGGGTAGCGGCCGGCGAGCATGTCGAGGACGTTCTCGAGCTGTGTCCGCGAGAGGTCGGCGAACGGATACGCGCGGCGGACGAGGTCGTGCAGCTCGCCGACCTCGATCTCCTCGTCGACGCAGATCGCGACGACCTGCTGCGCGAGCACGTCGAGCGCGTTGCGCGGGATCTTCGTCTCCTCGATCTCGCCGTTCCGCATCGCGCGCGCGACGACGGCGGACTCGAGCAGGTCGGCCCGGAATTTGGGGAAGATGCGGCCCTTCGAAACGGCGCCGAGCTCGTGGCCGGCGCGGCCGACGCGCTGGAGCCCGCGCGCGACGGACTTCGGCGACTCGACCTGGATCACGAGGTCGACGGCGCCCATGTCGATGCCGAGCTCGAGCGAGGAGGTGGCGACGAGACACGGAATGCGGCCGGCCTTCAGGTCCTCCTCGACCAGGATGCGCTGCTCACGCGCGAGACTGCCGTGGTGCGCCCGGGCGAGCTCGCGCCCGGCCAGCTCGTTCAGGCGCAGGGCGAGGCGCTCGGCGAGCCGGCGGTTGTTGACGAAGACGATCGTCGAGCGGTGCTGCTCGACCAGCTGGAGCAGCTCCGGGTACATCGAAGGCCAGATCGAGGCGATGCCCTGCTCGCCCGCGGGAACGGGCTGCTCGCCCTCGGCGAGGAGCGGCGGTGAGATCGCGGCGGTCGTACCGAGCTCGCGCAGGTCCTCCACCGGGACGACGACCTGCAGGTCGAGCTCCTTGCGCGTGCCCGCGTCGACGAGCTCGATCGGCCGGCCGCCGGAGACGAAGCGGCCGATCTCCTCGAGCGGGCGCTGCGTCGCCGAGAGCCCGATGCGCTGGACCTGGTGGTCGACGAGCCGCTGCAGCCGCTCGACCGAGAGCGCCATGTGCGCGCCCCGCTTGGTGCCGGCGACGGCGTGCACCTCGTCGAGGATCAGCGTCTCGAGGCCGCGCAGCGAGTCGCGCGCCGCCGAGGTGAGCATGAGGTAGAGCGACTCCGGCGTCGTGATCAGGATGTCGGGCGGCTCTTTCACCAGGGCCCGGCGGTCCTTCGCCGATGTGTCGCCGGTGCGGACGCCGACCCGCAGGCTCGACTCGAGTCCGGCGAGCGGGCCGCGCAGGTTGCGCTCGATGTCGTAGTTGAGCGCCTTGAGCGGCGAGACGTAGAGCACACGCAGGCCTCCGCCCGGGCTCGCGTTCAGGCGGTCGATCGCATAGAGGAAGGCGGCGAGCGTCTTGCCGGAGCCGGTCGGCGCCTGGATCAGGACGTCGCCGCCGCGCGCGATCGCCGGCCACCCGAGCAGCTGAGCGGGTGTTGGCGCGGCAAACGCACCCTCGAACCAGCGGCGCGTCGCCGGCGAGAAGGCGGCCAGCGCGTCCACCTGCCCAGGGTATCGGCGGCTAGTGTTTCGGCGTGCCCGACGCTCTGTATTTCACGGACGACCCGGCCGCGCAGAAGCTGCTCGCGAAGGAGCCCTTCGCGCTCGTGATGGGCTTCGCGATCGACCAGCAGGTGCCGGTGCAGAAGGCGTTCGTCGGGCCGCTCGTCTTGAAGCAGCGGGTCGGGACGCTCGACCCGAAGAAGCTCGCCAAGCTCGACCTCGATGAGGCGTTCCGCGAGAAGCCGGCGATCCACCGCTTCCCCGGCGCGATGGCCGAGCGCGTGCGCGAGCTGGCGGCCGTCGTGGCCGACGAGTACGGCGGCGACGCCTCGCGGATCTGGAGCGAGGCGGAGGACACGGACGACCTGAAGAAGCGGATCGGCTCGCTGCCGGGCTTCGGCCCGATGAAGGTCATGGCGCTCGGGTCCGTGCTCGCGCTCCGCTACGGCGTGAAAACGGCGAAGCCGCTCGTCCCCGACCACCCGTGCCTCGGAGGCGTCGACTCACCCGAGGCGCTCGCGGAGTACCAGGCCTCGAAGCGCGCGCACAAGGCTGCGCTCAGAGCTAGGTGACAGAGTCGCGGAACTGGACCGCTTCTCCGGCGATCGCGCTCGATTCCTCGATCGGGAGGATCGGGGTCACGCTGAACCGAAGCCACGGCGTCCACGGCGCCGTCGTGCGGGCCAGAGTGGCCACGCTGTCGGCTTCGACGATGGCGAAGCCGCCAACGCCGTTCGCGAACCCGTAGAAGCCCCTGAACTCTGCTCCTGCCGGAGGTTGCCATTGCGAGAACACTCCGAGCGACCGGCGGGTCCCCTCCTCGGACGTGTCGATGAACTCCCAGCTCACGTGAAACAGCATGATCGTCTCCTTCGGTCGTGTCGAAGTCGCGACCGACAGTAACCCGGTCGGCGCGGGCACTGCAAGCAGCCTCGAAGCCACGTCGACGCTCAGGCGTCGGCGGCCAGGCTGATCTGGCTAGGTCGTGAACTGTGTCGAGGTGCCGATCACGAAGACCGACGGCCGAGCGACGGTCTCAAAGCCGACCTGCTCGTAGAGACGCACGCCGGCGGCGGTGGCTTCGAGAGTGAACGTCGTCACATCCTGGCCGAGGTAATGGCGCATGGCAGTGTCCAAGACATCGCGACCGATGCCTTGGCGCTGGAAAGCGGGTCGCGTAGCCATGCAATAGACGCCCACCTGATCGGCCGAGCGAATGAAGATCCCGCTTCCTGCAATCACCCCTCCGACCTCGGCGATCCAGACGTCGGCGCCGGCGGAGACGAGCGAAGGCGGCATCGACCGCTGGACAACCGCCTCGTCCAGCGAGAACGCTTCGGCCATCGCGCTATTGACCTCGTTGATGTCGCTTTCGGCGGCGAGCCGAGCGGCAGGCGACCGCGCGGAAGCATTCCGAACCGATGCTCCTTGCCAAACCATGACGGGCACCCGGCCGGCAGATGTC
This sequence comes from uncultured Actinomycetes bacterium, assembly GCA_963792135.1. Classification (GTDB taxonomy): domain Bacteria; phylum Actinomycetota; class Thermoleophilia; order Gaiellales; family Gaiellaceae; genus PALSA-600. Next base: position 62,677 of record CAWBVD010000003.1, read on the forward strand.
AGCCCGCGCGCCAATGCAGCCTCGACGAGGTGCGGCGCACCCTCGTCGACGATGAGAATCGCACCAAGGCGACGGCCCTCGACCTCGTCGACGTAGCTGTCGAGGAGATCCGAGCGACACGATCGCGAGACGTAGAGCGTGTTGAGATCGGCGCTGGCCTCGCCCGAGAGAGCGAGCCAGCTTTGCTCTTCCACACGGCAGAGCGAGCCGGGCACTCTGCCGAACAGAACCGCGAAGTCTCGCCCTGATTGCATCAGGACCGACGAACCGTCAGTAGTTGTCGGCAGTGGAAACATCTCTCGAGTGTACGGTGCGTCCCGGACGACCACCTGATCCCTCAGTGAGGTGTCTGTTCGAGAGCGCAAAGCACGGAAGGAGCTCATCGTGTTCGATCACATCGGCCTGAATGTCAGCGACTACGGTGCAAGCCGCGCCTTCTACGAGAAGATGCTGGCGCCACTCGGGTACCACGTCGTGATGGCGTTCGACGAATGGAAGGGAGCCGGCTTCGGCGAGAGCGACAAGCCCGAGTTCTGGGTGACCGAGCGCGCGCCGGTCGGTACGGGCACACACGTCGCTTTCACCTGCGCCGATCGCGCCACCGTCGACGCCGTGTACGCAGCGGCCATCGACGGCGGCGGGCGCGACAACGGACCGCCCGGGCTACGCGAGCACTACCACCCGACCTACTACTCCGCGTTCGTCCTCGACCCGGACGGCAACAACGTCGAGGCGGTCTGCCACCGCCCCGAGTGACGCCTCCCGGTCGCCGATCTCTGACTGCCTACCCGAGCATTTCAGTGCCACACTGCGCCTGTGGGGGCGCTGAGGGAGCGACGAAAGGTTCGAGGACCGCGAGGTACCTGGGAGCTGTTCGCCTCGGAGGCCGACGGCGGGCACTGGCTCGACGACCTGCGCCACCACCACCCGCACACGTCGGCGGTCTACATCCAGGCGGTTGACACATCGTCGCCGGACGAGCGCCTGCTCTGGACGACCACCGACGATGCCGCTGAGCGCGTGATGGACGAGATCGAGGACGGCCTTGCCGAGGGGCACGTCGTCCAGCCGGTGGGCGCGTTCTACTCCGGCGCGCAGAGCGTGTGGTCACGACTGAACGTCGAGGGGTTCGTCTATCCGGACGTCCCGGTGGCCGCTCTCGACGCCGTGCGCTGCGCGGCGATGGACGCCTACCAGCTCGTCGACCAGCTGCCGGGCGGCCCGGTTCGCAGTGCGGCGTGGAACGCGTATGCGCTGCAGACCTACGGCGACGAGCTGCTGCTCGCGACGCGGCGCGAGTTCGTGGCGTCGGACACGGCGGAAATGGCGGGCCGGATCTTCTCGCAGGCATACACCTGGCTCGAGCGGGCCTTGCAACCGGGCGAGGATCTGCACGCGCTGCGCGTCGAGGCGATGCACGACGAGTTGCCGCGCTGGCTCACCGCGACGCGTTCCCAGGCACAAATCATCGGGATGCGCGAGGCGCTCGACACCCTTCGCACCTGGATCGCGGCCGAGCTTGGGAGGCACCCAGCCGCTTCGACGCGCCTGCTCGAAGACCTCGCCGGAATCGACGGCCGGCTCGAGAACGTGTCGCTGCTCTGGATCGAGCGGCCGCCTGCCGAGCTCCGGCGCGGTATCGGCTACACGCTCACCGTCGGTCTCGACGAGGCGTACGAGCTCGGGCAGGAGGTCGCCGCGCTCGCCTGAAGGCGAGAGCCACGCAGTGAGCCCGGGTGAACTTCTTCGAGCGGACCGGGTTAAGGTTCACGGATGGAGCTTCGCGATCTGCGTGCCTTCGTCGCCGTCGTCGAGCTCCGCGGGATGACCCGGGCAGCGCGGCGGCTGCACCTCGTGCAGTCCGCGGTCTCGCAGGCGGTGAAGCGGCTCGAGCAGGAGTACGGCCTCCAGCTGCTCGAGCGGCGCTCCGACGGCGTGCATCCGACACCGGCCGGTGAGGAGCTCGCCCGTTATGCCCAGCGCATCCTCGACAACGTCACGCGACTCGAGGAGGAGATGGCCTCCTTCCGCGGGCATGCACGGGGCGTCGTCAACGTCGGCGTCGCCTCGACGCTCTCCAATGCGCTCGTGGCGCCGCTCGTACGGGCTGTAGACCAGGAGCTGCCGGACGTGACTCTGCGCATCAAGGAGGGGACGGCAGGCGAGCTCCTGGAGGCGCTTCGCCTTGGGCGGCTCGATCTCGTCGCCTGCGTCTCGCCGGTCGACCCGGAGGAGCTCGAGCTCGTGACCGTCGGCGATCTTCCGCTCGCGTTCGTGCTGCCGCCGGGGCACCGGTTCGCCGCCCGCGAGTCGATCGCCTTCTGCGAGGTCGCCGACGAGCCGTGGGTCACGTTTCCGAAATCGAACCCGGCGCGGCGCTGGCTCGACGACAACAGCCGTAAGGCGGGGTTCCGGCCCATCATCACCGCCGAGATCGAGACCTTCACGCAGATGAAGGCCTTCGTCGAGGCGGGGCACGGGATCACGATCCTGCCGCGCGAGCTGCTCGCTCACGAGCTCGAGCTCGGCCTCCTCTGCGCCGCCCGGAGTGTCGAGCCCGCCGCGGCGATCAGCATCGGGTACGCCTACGACCCGGGCCAGAACCGGCCGCCGGTCGCGGCCATGCGGCCCGTGCTCGCGGAGGAGCTCGCCCGGCTCGCGCACGTCCCGGCACGCGCGTGAGCACTCACCGCGATGGCGCGGTGCACGAGCGTGATCGATACCGCTGCTACATCTAAGCGACCGACAAGGAGACCGACGTGAGGCCGAGAGTGTTCATTGTCCAGCCGATCATGCCGGGTGCCGAGGCGGCGCTCCGGGAGCACGCAGAGGTAGAGGTCTTTCAGAGCGAGCGGATGATCAGCCGCGACGAGCTGAAGGCGGCGCTTCGCCGCAGCGACTTCCTCTACACCCTCGGCGACACCCCGATCGATGCCGACATGCTGGACGCGAACCCCGATCTGAAGGGCATCGCGGCAATGACGATGATCGTCAACGTCATCGACGTCGAGGCCTGCACCGAGCGCGGCATCCCGGTCACCAACATCGACATGGTGATCGAGAAGACGACCTGCGACCTGACGATGGCGCTCATCCTCGGCCTGGCGACGCGGCTCGTCGAGGCCGACCGCTTCACCCGGAGCGGCCGCTTCCACCAGGAGCAGTCGATGACGTTCCTGTGGCACTCGATCCCCGGGAAAGTTCTCGGGCTGATCGGGATGGGCGCGATTGGCACCCAGATCGCCCGGCGCGCACGCGCCTTCGACATGGAGGTGCTCTACACCAAGCGCACACGGCTGTCCGAGAACGAAGAGCGCGCGCTCGGGGTCACGTGGGTCGACGAACGGGACGAGATCATCCGCCGCGCCGACTTCGTCTGCCCGATGGTCAAGTACAGCCCGGAGACGCACCTGATGTTCGGCGACCGCGAGTTCCGGCTGATGAAGCCGACGGCGTTCTTCGTCAACGCGGCGCGCGGTCGCCTCGTCGACGAACCGGCGATGCTCGCGGCGCTCCGCGAAGGCCGGATCGCGGGCGCGGGGCTCGACGTCTACTGGACGGAGCCTCCGGTCGGGGAGCCTGCCCCGCCCGAGGAGCTCTTCAAGATGGACAACGTGATCCTCACACCCCACATCGGCAGCGCCACCTGGGAGTCGCGCGACCAGATGGCCATGCTCGCGGCGGAGAACCTGATCGCGATGATCAAGGGCGAGACGCCGCCGAATCTGGTCAACCCGGAGGCGCCGGCGCAGGCGGGATCTCAGCGAGCCGCGCCCGGAACTTCACTGCGTGCCAGCCGCTCGTAGAGCTCGGGCCGGCGCCACTGCGTGAGCAGCCCCGCCTTCACGGCGTAGCGCGAGCCGGAGCCGGGCCGGTCGATCTCCGAGCGCAGGAGGCGCGGTCGTTCCACGTCGGCCTCGACCACGAAGCAGCCCGGGCCTTCCTCCTCGAGAACGACCGCCTCGGGAGTCGCCACCATCGCGAGCCCGCGCTCCGAGCCGAAGAGATTCTGCGTCGTGACGACGACGGCGAGGTTCTCGATCGCCCGCGCCCAGATCAGCGTTCGCCACGTCTCCCAGAGGAGCTTCTTGTCGTTGCCGGCGGGAATGAAGATCACCTCCGCACCCTGCAGCGCGAGCGTCCTGGCCACCTCGGGCACGTACACCTCGCTGCACATAGCGAGGCCGAACACCCCCAGCGCCGTCTCGACGATCGGAAGCTCGTCGCCCGCCACGTAGTCGAAGTCCCAGGTCTCGCCGCCCGAGTAGATCCACGGCCCCACCGGGTGCGTGCGGCGGTAGGCCAACTCGCGCTCGCCGTCGGGCGACGCAAGGCAGATCAGGTTGTGCGCCGACCGGCCGCTTCCCTCGATCGCCTCGAGCGTTCCGTAGACGACGTACACGCCGTGCCGTCCCGCGGCCTCGCACAGCACCTGATCGGCCTCGAAGCGGATCGGCGTCGTCACCGGACCGGGGTACGTCTCGGGGAAGACCACAACCTGGGCGCCGGCCGCGGCCGCGGCCGCGACATGCTCGACGGCTTCGCCGACGTTCCGTTCGTCGCCGGGTGCGGCGTGTGCGAGCGGCTGGACGACTGCGAGCTTCATCCGCTTCTCATCGTAATGCGGCTCCGACTCGCGCGCGGTGATCTAGCGGCCGCGCATCAGGTGCGTCACGCGCGCGGTCCATTCGTACTTCGTGGCCGCAGCGACCACCTCCATCGCCGCTGCGTACGCAGGCCCCGCGAGGAGCGCCTCGGCCGCCCGCCGGTCGGGCAGCTGGAGATCCATGATCAAGTCGTAGTCGCTCGGGTGGACGCCGACGTTCGTTCCGGCCGCGACCGCCTCCACTTCGTCCGCCGCGGCGAGACCCTGCACCGCGGCGAGGGCGGCCTCCCGATCGCCCCCGTCTGCCCACACGAACATGGCGACGTGCTTCACGTGCCCGCGCGTCGCCGGCCGCGTCCCTTCGTGGTACCAGTCGACGCGGGCGGTCAGCTCGTCCCACGAGACGGATTCGTTGAAGCGCGACGCCGCCGTGTGAACGGGATCCGCGCCGTACTCCTCGAAACGGCCCCAGTCGTCGAAGTCGAGGTGCAGCGCGGCGTCGAAGCTGCTCGGCGGCGCCATCCCCTCGCGCCTCCACATCGGCGGCTGCGACGGGTCGCGCCCGCTCGAGCCGCCGAAGAGATCGTCGCCGTAATCGCCGTGGCTCACGCTCCTGCACTCGGTGCCGAGATAGGCGAGGCCCCACAGCATCTCGCGCCGCGCCTGCGCGGTGGTGCCGTCCCGGAGCGTCCAGAGTACGGAGTGCCTCAGCATTTCGGTGGGACCAACGAATATCAGCGCTGTCACAAACCCGAAGCTGCTTAACGGGTCTCATCTCGCGTGGGCATCAGGGATGCGCGATTGGCGATACGCGTGTTTGCCGCCTTGACGGTGGTTCCGAGGCGGTCGATGATCGCGGCTCGGCAGAGCGCGGTCCAACGAGTCCCGCGCCTGCGCCCTGTCCTGCCGGTCCTCGTCACGTCGATCGGAGTTCGCAGCCCTTCGCCCCCTCGACCCCAACGCAACGTCAAGTGGAGGAAGACCCCATGAACGAAGAGAAGCGGAGCCCGCAGGAGCGCCGCGAGGCACCTGCCACCGAGCAGGTGTCGATCACGCGGCGCCGCTTCCTCGCCGGCGGCGCGGCCGTCGTCGGCGGCCTCGCCCTCGGCACCGACGCCCTCGCCGCCGTCCGGGTGCGTGACCGGCTCACCCTGGCCCAGGCCGTGCGCGCCGTGGCGGCGCCGAAGAGCGGCGGCACGCTCACGATAGGAAGCATCGGCAGCACGAACGACTCGCTCGACCCGAACAAGGAAGCGAGCAACATGGACCTCCAGCGCATGTTCAACGTGCGCGACACGCTCACCTACTTCGGGCACGACGGCTTCGATCTCCAGTACGGCCTCGCCGAGTCGATCGAGATGAGCAAGGGAGCGACGGTCGCGACCGTGCGCCTCCGCAAGGGCGTCACGTGGCACGACGGCAAGCCGCTCACGGCCGACGACCTCATCTTCTCGATCAACCGGATCCTCGACCCCTCCGACCCCCATGCCGGACTGCTCAAGTCCGTCAACGGCAAGGCGCTCAAGAAGCTCGACGACCACACCGTCCAGATCGGGCTCAACTTCGCGGACGCGATCTTCCCCGAGCGCTGGTATGTCCCGCAGCTCTCGATCGTGCCCACGAACCTCGATCCGCAGAAGCCCTGGAACGGGACCGGGCCGTTCATGGTCGAAAGCTTCACCCCCGGCCAGCGCAGCGTCCTGAAGAAGAACCCCAACTACTGGATGTCCGGCAAGCCGTACCTCGACTCGGTCGTGATCATCGACATGGCCGACCCGACGGCGCAGATCAACGCGCTGCTCTCGGGCCAGGTCGACGCGATCGACTCTGTCCCCCTCAACGAGACGACCGCGATCGCGGAGCGGAAGAACCTGAAGCTCCTGACCGCAAACGGCGGCTACTTCCAGCCGATCGTGATGCGGGTCGACCTGCCGCCCTTCAACGACAACCGCGTCCGCCAGGCGTTCCGCCTGATCGCCGACCGGCCCGCGATGGTGAAGCAGGCCTACAACAACTACGCCGCGATCGCCAACGACATGCCGTCCCACGGCGACCCGTCCTATCCCACGAGCCTTCCGCAGCGCCACCAGGACATCGAGAAGGCGAAGTCGCTGCTCAAGGCGGCCGGAAAGGAAGGGCTCACGGTCACGATGACGACCGCCGACGAGGATTACGGCCTGATCCCGGGCGCTCAGGTCTTCGCGCAGAACGCGAAGCAGGCCGGCGTCAACGTCAAGCTCAACGTGATCCAGCCGTCCGTGTTCGACCCGAAGTTCCTCAAGTGGCCGTTCACGCAGGGCTACTGGGGCAACAAGCCGTTCGGGATCATGTGGTCGCTGCTCTACGCCCCCGGCGGGATCTTCAACGAGACCAACTTCAACGATCCCGTGGGCAACAAGATCTACACGGAGGCCCTCAAGGACACGAACGAGAAGTCGCGCAACCAGAAGTTCGTGGCGCTCGAGAAGATCCTCTACGACCGCGGCGGGCACATCATCCACACGTTCCGCAAGACGGTCGACGCCTACGACACGAAGTTCACCGGCTTCCAGCCCGACCTGTCGACGGGCTGGAGCCTCGGTCAGTACCGTTACAAGGAGGTCTCGCTCGCGTAACTAGGAGGTCGCGCAGTACGAGATGAGCCCGATGTCGCGAATCAGAGCGCGGTAGCGATGGCAGCCCTGGTCGCACGTCGGCTGGCTGTCGGCGTGCTCATCGTCTGGCTCGCCTCGGTCCTCGTCTTCCTCGCCACCCAGCTTCTCCCGGGCGACGCCGCGCGGGAGCTGCTGGGGCGCGAGGCGACCCCCGAGGCGCTCGCCGCCCTCCGCAAGCAGCTGCACCTCGACGAGCCGGCCCTCACGCAGTACTGGCACTGGCTGCGGGACATGGTGACCGTCCACTGGGGCCAGTCGATGAGCTCGACGAGCTCCGTCGCCACGATCGTCGGCCGGGGCGCCGAGAACACGATCATCGTGATGACCCTCGTCACCCTGATCGCGACGCCGATCGCGATCGTCCTCGGCGTGATCAGCGCGCTGCGCAGCGAGGGCTGGCTCGACCACGTGATCTCGGTGCTCGTGCTCGTGCTGGTCGCGCTCCCCGCGTTCGTGATCGCCGTGACGCTGATCTTCCTGCTCGGCACCACGGTCGTGCGATGGCTGCCTGCCACGTCGGTGCTCGATCCGTCGCGGTCGACGTTCGCGCAGCTGAACGTGCTCGTCCTGCCCGTGATCACGCTGACGCTCGCGGTCGTCTCGTACCCGCTGCGCATGGTCCGGGCGAGCATGATCGAGGTGCTGCAGAGCGACTACGTGCTGCTCGCGCAGCTCCACGGGCTGCGGCGGCGGCGGATCCTCTTTCGTCACGCACTCCCGAACGCCGTCGCGACGACGATCCAGGCGACGGCCCTGAACCTCGTCTTCCTCGCGGGTGGGGTCGTCGTCGTCGAGTCGGTCTTCTCGTATCCGGGCATCGGGTACGCGCTCGTGCAGGCGGTCGACAACCGCGACATCCCGGTGATCCAGACCGCCGTGGTGCTGCTCGCCGCCTTCTACGTCCTCGTCAACCTGCTGGCCGACATCGGCGTGATCCTCGTCACTCCGCGTCTCCGTGTGAACGCGCGCAAGGGCGCCGAGAAGGCCCGGGTGCCGCTCACGGCGGACGCGGCCGCGCAGTCGGAGCTGCCGACGTGACGGCGATCCCGGCCATGGTCGAGCCCGCGAAGCTGAGGGGCGCAGTCTGGGAGTCGCTGCACTCGAGGCGCACGCAGGTCGGGCTCGTTCTGTGCGGCCTCGTGATCCTGCTGGCGCTGATCGGGCCGTACGTCGCCCCGAAGAGCACGACAGACTTCATCGACGCACCGTTCGCGAAGCCCTCGGCGAACGCTCCGTTCGGCACCGACTACGTCGGCCGCGACGTCCTGAGCCGGTTCCTGGCCGGCGGCCAGAACGTGCTCCTACTCGCGGTGCTCGCGACGGTGATCACGATCGTGGGCGGAACGACGGTCGCCTTGATCGCCGGCTACAGCCACCGCACGGGCGACGAGGTGCTCATGCGCGGGATGGACCTCCTGCTCGCGTTCCCGCCGATCGTCCTCGCGCTGATGTGTGTGTCGGTCGTGGGGCCCGCGGCGTGGCTGATCGTGCTCGTCGTGGGCATCTCCCAGCTGCCGCAGACCGCCCGAGTGGTGCGCGCCGGTGTCGTCCAGGTGCGCGATCTCGACTTCGTCAAGTATTCGGAGGCAGTCGGGCTCTCCCGCCGGCGGATCCTGCGCGAGCAGATCCTGCCCAACGTCACCGCCCCGGTGATGGTCGAGACTGGCCTCCGGCTGACGTTCGCGATCGGCCTGATCGCCAGCCTCGACTACCTCGGCCTCGGCGTTCAGCCGCCGAGCCCGGACTGGGGCCTGATGATCCAGGAGAACCAGTCCGGGCTCGCCGTCACCTACTGGCCCGTGCTCGTCCCCGTCCTCGCGATCGCGGTGCTCACGATCGGCACGAACATGGTCACTGACGGGATCGCGCGCTCGATGGCAGGGGTCGACCGCAAGGTGGACGCGTGACAGAGGCCGTCGTCCGTGCCGAGGACCTTCGCGTCGTCGTGCCCGGCTCGCACACGATCGTCGAGCGGGTGAGCTTCGACCTCCACCCGGGGGAGGTGCTCGGGCTCGTGGGCGAGTCCGGCTCCGGCAAGACCACGGTCGCGCTCGCACTTCTCGGCTACGCGCGCAAGGGCATGGCGCTCGAGGGCTCGGCCTGGGTGGACGGGACGGACGTGATCGCGGCCTCGGCGGCCGTGAAGCAGGACGTGCGAGGGCGGGTCGTCTCCTACGTGCCGCAGGACCCGAGCGCCTCGCTGAACCCGGCGCTGCGGATCGGCCGTCAGCTGCGCGAGCGGCTGCGGGCGCACGACAAGGTCGAGGCCGACCCGGAGAAGCGCATCGCCGACGTGCTGGAGCGGATGCACCTGCCGACGACGCGCGAGTTCCTGCGCCGTTACCCGCACCAGCTCTCCGGTGGTCAGGTGCAGCGCGTCTGCATCGCGCTCGCCGTGCTCTGCCGGCCGAAGGTGATCGTCCTCGACGAGCCGACGACCGGCCTCGACGTGATGACCCAGGCCCGAGTTCTCGAGCTCGTCGGCCAGGTGATCGCAGGCGACGGCACGGCCGCCGTCTACGTCACCCACGACCTGGCGGTGGTGGCCGGGCTCGCCGACCGGATCGCGGTCATGTACTCGGGGCTCTTCATGGAGGAGGGCTCGGCAGAGGCACTTCTGCGCGAGCCGGTGCACCCGTACACGCGCCGGCTCATCCAGTCGACGCCCAAGCTCCATGCCCGGACCGCGCTCGTCGGCATCAGCGGCTCGCCCCTCGACCCGAAGCATCGCGGCGATGCCTGCCCTTTCGCCCCACGCTGCGACTACGCAATCGACGTGTGCATCGAGCGCCTGCCGGCGCTGGAGACGCTGCCGGACCAACGCCGCATTCGCTGCGCGCGGACGGATGAGCTCACCGAGGCCGCGGTGGATGCCGCGGCCGCCGCCGCGAACGGAATGTGGGCCGCACACGAGCAGCGCGACGACGGCACCCTGATCGGTATCCACTCGCTATGCGCCTTCTACGGCTCGAACCAGGTGCTGCACGACGTCGAGCTCCTCGTGCGGGAGGGTGAGTGCCTCGCGCTCGTCGGCGAGTCGGGCAGCGGCAAGACGACGCTCGGACGGTGCCTGAGCGGCCTGCACATCGGCGGTGCCACCGGCGAGATCCGCTTCGCCGACCAGGTGCTCCCGCTGGATCCCACACGGCGCTCACGCGACGTCCGCCGGGCGATCCAGTACGTCTTCCAGAGCCCCTACGGCTCGCTGAACCCTCGCCACCGGATCGGCCGCTCGGTGGCGGTGCCGCTCGAGGTCTTCGGGCTCGGCGGCGACACGCAGCGGCAGGCCGTTCGCAATCTGCTCGCGCGCGTGAACCTCCCACCGGACTACGAGGCGCGCTACCCGTCGCAGCTGAGCGGCGGCGAGCGCCAGCGCGTCGCGATCGCGCGGGCACTGGCGGCCGAGCCGAGGGTGCTGGTCTGCGACGAGGTCACCTCAGCGCTCGACGTCTCCACGCAGGCCTCGATCCTGGAGTTGCTCGGGGAGCTCCGGAGGGAGATGAACCTCACGATCCTCTTCATCACCCACCACCTCCCGCTCGTTCGGGCCATCGCCGACCGGGCGGTGATCATGCGCGACGGCCTGATCGTCGAAGAGGGCTCCGCCGATGCGCTGCTCGACAACCCGAACGACGCGTACACACGCGAGCTGATCAGCTCGACCCCCGTCATCGGGTAGGTCACGTGTCGAATCACGCGAAGGGGCTCCTCATCGTCGGAGGCGGCGTCGTCTGCATCAGCCCGGACGCGCTGATCATCCGTCTCGTCCACATCGACTCGTTCGCGATCGCCTTCTGGCGCGCGCTCTTTCTCGCGGTCGGCGTCTGCGGAATGTCGCTCCTCCTGTACCGCGGGCAGGCCCCGGCGCGCTTCCGGTCGATGGGGCGGCTCGGGGTCTACGTCGCCGGCTTCAGCGCGGCAAGCGGGATCCTGTTCGTCACCGCCATCACGCACACGGCCGTGTCGAACACGCTCGTGATCCTCGCCGCCTCCCCCGTGTTCGCGGCCGTGCTGAGCGCGGTCTTTCTCGGCGATCCGATCCGTCCCGTGACCTGGATTGCCTGCGGGCTGATCGTGGTCGGTGTCGTCTTCATCGTGCACGGCAGCCTCAGCACCTCGAACATCGAAGGCGACCTGGCCGCACTCGCGGCGTCGCTCAGCACTTCGGGGCTGCTCGTCGTCCTGCGGCATCACCCGGGGGCCGAGCCGGTTCCCGGGCTGGCGCTCGGCGGCGTACTGGGAGCGGTAGCGGTCGCCCCGTGGGTCGGGACGTTCTCGCTCTCGAGCCACGACCTGCTGCTCCTGATGCTGCTCGGGGTCGTGCTCCTGCCGGTGGCGATCGGCGCGATCATGCGCGGGCCGACGTACCTGACGGCGCCGGAGGTCGGGCTGATGACGCTGCTCGAGACGATCCTCGGCCCGCTCTGGGTGTGGCTCTTCACGGGCGAGGAGCCGAGCCGCGACGCGCTGCTCAGCGGCGCCCTGATCCTCTCGGTCCTCGTCGTCCACTCGCTGATCGCGCTGCGGACCGACGTGCGGAGCCCGCGCCCGGCGGAGGTCGGCGGATGATCCGGCACACCGCCCTCTTCGTCTGGACCGACGACGCGACCGAAGAGGACCGGATCCGGGTGAAGGACGGCGTCGCCTACTGCTTCTACGGCAGCGGAGTGCCGGCGCTCGACTTCGGCGAGGATCTCGGGCTCGACCCGAGCCGGCACGGCTTCGCGCTCATGCACGACCACCGCCACCGCGCCGACTGGGACGCCTACAACGAAAACGCCGCTCATGCGCGCGTTGGCGCGATCCTCAAGTCGCTCACCCTTCCCGAGCTGGCAGCGCGGGTCGACTGGGTCTACACGGGACCGCCGTCACGCCGCGGAGCCGTCCGCCACCTGGCGCTCTACCGCTGGCGCGACGATGCGTCGGAGGCAGACCGGATGGACGCGCAGGCTGCGGTGGCGGCCCTCCGCGTCCACTGCCCGGCGGTGCGGGCGCTCGAGCTCGGCAACGACCTCGGCTGGTACCCGCCGAACTACGACTGGGTCGTCGAGGCTCACTTCGACGACGTCGACGGCCTCGCCGACTTCAACGAGCACCCGGCGCAGCTCGAGGCGGCGGAGGCGGTCGCGGCGGTCACGCATGCCGATGTGGCGCGCGTGCAGCACCGGATGCTCGCAGGTTAGGAGAAGAGCACGGCGGTGTTGCCGCGGAGGATCGCCTCGCGCTCCGCGTCCGACAGCACCAGCGTGCTCTCGATCCACTGCACCGGCTCGTCGACGTCCATCGGGGCCGGCCAGTCGGTGCCGAAGACCATGCGGTCGATCCCGACGGTGTCGATCAGGAAGCGTAGGTTTCGCTCGGTGAAGGTGACCGTGTCGTAGTAGAAGCGGTTCACGTACGTGCTCGGCTTGTCCTTCGTGCGTCCGCGCGAGTCGGGCCACATCTCCCAGCCCTTGTCCATGCGGTCCAGTGCGTACGGGACGTAGCCGCCCGCGTGGGCGAGGCAGAAGCGGATGTTCGGGAAGTCGTCGACGACGCCGCCGTAGACGAGGAGCGCGAAGGTGAGCGCGCGGTCGACGAGGTTGCCGATCGAGTTGAGCAGGAAGTACTTCTCGGTCCGGTACGTGACGATCGTCGGCTGGAACTGGTGCACGAGCACGAACGCGGCGAGCTCGTCGGCGGCAGCCCAGAAGTCGCGGAAGCGCTCGTCGTCGTAGGTGAGCCCGTTGACGTGGTCGTCGATCATGACCCCCTTCAGCCCGAGCTCCGTCATGGCGCGCCGCAGCTCGGCAATCGCAAGGTCGGGCGCCTGCATCGGCACCGTCCCGATGCCCATGAAGCGGTCGGGCCGGTAGCGCACGAGCTCGGCGAGCTCGTCGTTGCAGTCGCGGGCGATCGCGGCGGTCACCTCGGGGGCGCGGTCGTACTGGTAGAAGACGTCCGTCGACGAGACGAGCTGCATGTCGATGCCGAGCTCGTCCATCTCCTGGAGCCGGCGGTCCGGCAGCCAGAGGTTCTTGGGGTTGTCCAGTTCGCCGTCGGCGGCAGTCATCCCGTGCCAGTCGCCGCCGTCGGCCACCGCCCGCTGAAAGCACTGCGGCGTCTGGTGGCAGTGGACGTCGACGATCTTGCTCATAGGCCCCTCATCAGGTGGCAGATCCTCGCAGTCCACTCGTACTGCGTGGCCGGAATCACGGCGGCCATCGCCTCCGCATAGTGCGCGCCCGAAACGGCTGCGACGTCGGCGACGTACAGGTCGAGGATCCAGTCGTAGTCGGTCGCGAGCAGCGGGACGTTGTGGCCAATCGTCACACGCTCCACGCCGGGGGCGTCGCCGAGGGCCTCGACGGCCTCGAGCGCGGCGCGCTTCTCGGCGTCCGCGGCAGCGGGCTTCCAGAGGAAGAGCGCGGTGTGCCGGACCCGGCCCGGCGCGATCGCCGGCGGGCCGTCGTACCAGTAGTTGATCCGTGCGGTCAGGTCGCCGACGTTGACGGAGGCGTTGTAGGCCCCGACCTCGCCGTGCGTTCCGTCGTCGTTGTAGGCCGCGAACCCCTCGTCGTCGTCGAAGTCGAGATGGAGCGCCACGTCGTGGTTGCTCGCCGGCCCCTCCTCCTGCGCGCGCCAGGCCGGCGTGCGGAGCCACGGCTTCACGCCCCACCTCGGGCCGGAGCCACCGAGGAGGTCGTCGCCGTAGTCGAGCGCCCGCACGCTCCGGCACTCGAAGCGCAGGTAGGCGAGGCCCTTCAGCATCGTCAGGTGCTGCTCGGGCGTCGTCGTGTCCCGGTGGAGGAACAGCGCCGTGTGGCGGAGCACGGCCGGAACCTAGCTCGGGCGAAGCCGATAGCCGCATGACCGTGCGTGATCGCGAAACGGGTTAAGGTGGCGCGGATGCGCCTGGACGGCAAGGTTGCGTTCGTCACGGGAGGCAACACGGGCATCGGCGCGGCCGTCTCGCGCCGGCTCGCGTCCGAAGGCGCGGCCGTTGCGATCGCCTTCCACGAGGAGCGGGAGGACGCCGAGCAGCTCGCGGCCGAGCTCGGCGGCGTCGCGATGCGCTGCGACGTCACCGACCCGGCGGTCGTGGCGGCGGCGCTCGAGGAGGTCGCCCATGCGCTGGGGCCGGTGACGGTCCTCGTCAACAACGCGGCGATCCTGCGGCGCACCGCGTTCCTGGCGATCGACGAAGCCGAATGGGACGCCGTGCTCCGGGTCGCGCTCTACGGCGCCTTCCACTGCACCCGCGCGGTCGTGCCGGGGATGATCGCCGCCGGCGGCGGCTCGATCGTCAGCGTAGGCTCCGAGCTGACGTCGATCGGCGGGACGCTCCAGTCTCATTACGTCGCGGCCAAGTCGGGCGTCATCGGGCTGACGCGGGCGCTCGCCTACGAGCTTGGCCCGCATGGGGTCCGGCTCAACGTCGTCGCTCCCGGCCCGACCGAGACGCGGATGCTCTCGACGGAGATCCCGGCGGGCTTCGTCGAGTCCGTGCCGCTGCGCCGGCTCGGGGTCCCGGACGACGTCGCCGGGGCCGTCGCGTACCTCGCCGGGGACGACGCCTCGTGGGTGACCGGCCAGGTGATCGGCGTCAACGGCGGGCTCTCCTTCGCGTGATGCTGCGCCGGACCGTCCTCTACCTCTTCCGTGACACGGCGACGGTCGAGGAGCGCGCGAGGCTCCTCTGGGCGCTCTCCTACGCCGGGCTCGAGTGCCCGGCAGTGGCGGCCGCGGACTACGGCGACGACATCGCCGGCGGCTCGCAGCGCCTCCTCGACGTGCCGCCGTGGGAACGGACGCCGCGCTTCCACGCGCGCGCGGAGGGGCCACCGAGCAACTACGACGCCGCCCTCCACCTGGACTTCGCGGACGAGGAGGCGCTCGCTGCATACGAGGCGCATCCCGCGGCGCAGGAGGTCGGCAGCTATGCCGCCTCCGTCACCGTGCCCAACGTGACCGCGCGCCTCGACTGGCGATACGACGGCGCGCCGCGCATCCGCCGCGGCGGCTACCGGCACGTGGCGCTGCACGTCTGGCGCGAGGGGGCCGACCGCGCGGCGGCGCTCGAGGCTGCCCGCGCTCTCGGCGCCGTCGGGGAGAGCGCCACCGGCGCCGCAGTCGGCTTCGACTGGATCCTCGACGTCGAGCTCGCCGACGAGGAGGCCGCGCGCAGCTTCCTGGCGAGCGAGGCGCTACGCGGTGGCGGAAGCGGCGATCGCGGCGGCCACGAAGCACGAGTGGACGGCGCGTGTGACCCACCTCGTGCGGGGCAGCTGACGTGCTCTGGGAGGAGATGACCTGGCCCGAGGTGCGCGAGGCGGCCGGGCGCGGCCTACCTGTCGTCCTGCCGGTGGGCGCGACGGAGCAGCACGGCCCCCACCTGCCGCTCAACACCGACTCGCTCATCCCGGTCGGCATCGCGAAGGAGGTCGCGACGCGGCTCCCGCTCGTGATCGCGCCGCCGATCCGCTTCGGCGCGAAGTCGCGCCCACTGAGCGGCGGGGGCGAGACGTTCCCCGGCAACGTCTCGCTCTCCGGCCACACGTTCCTCGACACCGTGCATGAGGTGCTCTCCGCGCTGGCGCGCTCCGGCTTCACGCAGCTCTGCCTGCAGAACTGGCACTTCGAGAACGGCGGCTTTCTCTGGGAGGCCGCCGATCTGACCGCCCAGCGGCATCCGGAGGTGCGCATCGTCGTCCTCGACCGCCCGTTCCCGGAGTTCACCGAGGAGCAGCTCGCGCAGCTCTTCCCCAACGGCTTCCCCGGCTGGAGCTACGAGCACGCCGCGAGCATGGAGACCTCGCTCATGCTCGCCCTCCACCCCGAGCTGGTGCGCAGCGACCGGATCGCCGACGACGCGGCTGCACGCAAGCCGACGTGGGAGGTCGTCCCGGCACCGCAGGAGATCATCGCCCCGAGCGGCGTCCTCTGGCGCCCGTCCGAGGGCACTGCCGAGATCGGCCGCCTCTACCTCGCCTTCGCGGCGGAGCGCCTCGAGACCGCCCTTCGCACCGAATTCGGGCTCTGATCAGAGCTGCGCGGCGGCGGCACGGACGCGCTCGGGCGTGAAGGGGATGTCTCGCAGGCGCAGGCCGACGGCGGCGTGAACCGCATTGGCGATCGCGGCTGCCGTCGGGCCCTGGGTGGCCTCGCCGGCGCCGAGGAACGGGAAGCCCGGGCGGTCGAGCAGCACCGTCTCGACCTCGGGCGCATCCGGGAAGGTCAGGATCGGGTAGCTCTCCCAGTCCCGGCTCTCGACGCCCTCGGCCCCAAGGCGCACCTCCTCGACCAGTGTCCAGCTCGCCGACTGCACGGCACCGCCCTCGAGCTGGTTCGCGAGCCCGTCCGGGTCGACGATCTCGCCGGCGTCCGCGGCGATCGTGAAGCGCTCGACGCTGATCGCCGCGGTCTCGTCGTCGACTCTGACAGCCGCGACGACCGCCGCGTACGCCATCGCGTTCTTGTAGCGCGCGAGCCCGATCCCGAGCCCGCGGCCGTCCTCGCGCGGGCCCGGCCAGCCTGCAGCGTCGGCCGCAGCTTCGAGCACCGCGCTCGCCCGCTCGTCGTCGAGGTGGCGCAGGCGGAACTCGAGCGGGTCGGCGCCGACCGCCGCGGCGAGCTCGTCCATCATCGACTCGATCGCGAAGACGTTCGCGTAGGCGCCGAGCGCACGCGTCGAGGACGTGCGCAGCGGGTGGGACTCGACGAAACGCTTCACGACGCGCACGCGCGGCAAGGTGTAGATCGGCGTCGCGTTCCGGTGGAGGCCGACCTCAGGTGCGAGCAGCGGGCGCGGACGCGGCCGGGGCAGCGGCTCCTCCAGGTGCCAGGCCGCCACGAGGCCGCTCTCGTCGCCCTGGCCGTACGGCCGCGCGCTGTGTGTGAGGCCGCGGACCTCCAGGTTCCAGTCGACGATGCGGCCGTCGCCGTCGAGCGCCGCGTCGACCTCGACGACGGCGGGAGGCCCGTACGGCTCCCAGAGATGCTCGTCGTCCCGCATCCACTTCACGAGCACCGGCCGCCCGCCGGCCTCGCGCGCCAGCAGCGCCGCGTCGAGCGCCACGTCGTCGGCGCCGTTGTGCCCGTAGCAGCCCGCCCCGGGGACGTGGATCACGCGAATCCCCTCCGGATCGACGCGGAACACGTCGGCCAGCGCGTCGCGGAGCGGCCTCGGCCCCTGGGTGTGCGACCAGACCGTGAGCTGCTCACCCTCCCACTGCGCGAGCGCCGCCGACGGCCCGATCGACGCGTGCATCTGGAAGGGGCGCGTGTACGCCGCGCGAAGACGGATCGCCGCCTCGACGGGGACGTAGGGCGCAACCGGCTGCTGCACCGCCGTTCCGTCGACCACCGGGAAGTCGAGCGTCGGCTGCTCGCGCAGCCACCCCGCCACGTCCGCCTCGAGCTCCGCAGAAGGCGAACGGGCCAGAAGCCTCTCGCGGGCTGCAACCGCATCCTCCTCGCGCTCCGCGAGCACGCCGACGAAGCTCCCATTGCGCACGACCTGGACACCCTCCAGGCCGATCGCCCCAGGGTTTGCGGGCCGCACCACCCGCCCGTGCAGCAGACCCGGGGGCGCGAGGTCGTGCACGAAGACGGCGGTACCGGTGACGATCGCCTCCAGATCGGGCCGCGGGCCCGGCCGGCCGACGAGCCGGTGCCGCTCGGGCGGAAGCGGGGCCGCCTCGCCCGTGATCACGCGGTCGAACGGCTCGCCGCCCATGAGCTCGCCGTAGGTCGCCGTCCGGCCGCTCGGGCCGTGTACGACCGCACCGTCACGAAGACGCAGTTCCGCCACCGGCACGTCGAACGCGCTCGCGGCCAGCTCGAGCAGGTGCGCACGCGCCTCCGCCGCGGCCTGCCGCACGGCGGTGCCCGAGTACATCATCGACATGCTCCCGGCCGTGATCTCCTCATCCGGGCTTGTGGCGCTGTCGCCGGTCTCGACCCGCACCTGCTCGAGCCGCAGCTCGAGCTCGTCGGCCGCGATGCGCGCGATCGCAGCACGCAGGCCCTGCCCCAGCTCGACCTTCCCCGTGCGGACGAGGACGGTGCCGTCGGGGTCGATCGCGAGCCAGGTGTCGAGCTGCTCGTTCCGGGTGGCGGCGCCGAGCGAGGTCATCCCGAGGCCGCCCGCCTGACGGCGCGGAGCACGCGCGGATGCGAGCCGCAGCGGCAGAGGTGCGGCGCGAGGGCCTCCCGGATCTCGGCGTCGGTCGGCGCCGGCGTCCGGTCGAGGAGCGCCTTCGCCGTCACGATGATTCCGGCAGTGCAGTAGCCGCACTGCGCCGCCGTCTCGTCGATGAACGCCTGTTGCAGGGGATCGAGCCGTCCGGGGGCACCGAGGCCCTCGACCGTCGTGATCCGCTTGCCGGCGAAGGCCTCGACGGCGGTCGCACACGACGGCACGGACTCCCCTTCGACGATGACGGCGCAGGCGTAGCACTGCTCGAGTCCGCAGCCGAACTTCGCGCCCTTCAGGCCCAGCTCGTTGCGGAGGACGGTGAGGAGCGGTGTCCCCGGCGCCGCGCCCACGACGTGCTCCTTGCCGTTCACGTTCAGCACGAGCTCAGGCATAGCTCCCCATGATGACCGGCAGAAGCAGTGTCGAGGGGTGCGAGGGGCCTGTGTGGAGCGTCGTACGCCCTCCGAAGACGGCCGCCGGCCGGTCCAGCGGATCGTCGTGGAGGTACGGCCCTGAGCCCCTGAGAGGCACGCGGAAGTTCGCGAGGCGCGCCTCGGTCTCCCGCTCGAAGTCGCGGCCCTGGACGAGCAGCCCGAGCCGGTAGCCCGCCGGCGCGATCACGCTGAACGGCCAGATCTCCACGTCCAGCCGCACCGGCTCGCCCGGCACCAGCGGCTGAACCTCGTCGTGGGTGTGGTAGGGCCGGTGGGGCTCGCTCCGCGCCGGGTCGAGCTTCCGGTGCGAGGCCCGCAGCCAGCCCTTGCCGAGCGGCGTCCGCGGGTCGTTCGAGCCCTGGAACACGACCTCCTCGCCCTCCGGGTCGTAGAGGCGGAGGATCACGAAGACATCGGCATCCGCGGTCGAGGACGAGACGTGCAGCGTGAGTGCGGCGGGGCCGGTCAACTCGGTCTCCTCGGCGAAGGGCGCCGCGGCGAGCTCGACTCCCTCGCCGAGCGCGTCGAAGCTCACCGAACCCTGCGCGGGGTCGCCGCCAAGCGTGAGGCCGGCCGCGTCGAGCTGCAGGGGCGTCCACCGGGTGCGCGCGAGCGGCCACTCCGCCTCGGCCCGCTGAACGAACGTCCCGTCGACGCGCGGCACGTTCAGCAGCACGCGCGGCTGCTCCTCCTCCCACCCGTTCCGCTCACCCTTGAGGAAGCGGTCGAAGAACCGTTTCTGCAGCGCGACACCCGCCTGCGTCGAGAACGACGCCCAGTGCTCGCCGCCGTGCAGCTCGAGCCACTTGTTCTCCGACGCGGCGTCCACGAAGCCCTCGGTGTTCCCGCGCAGGTGGAGCGCCTGCCCGCCCCAGGCCCCGGCGGAGAGGAGCGGCACCGTCACCCGGCCCCACTCCGGCGAGCGCTCGGCGTGCCACGCGTCCGCCAGCGGGTGCGCACGCACCTGCGCGTAGAAGTCTGACCGGCTCGAGGCCAGCACGTCGTCCGGGAGGGTCTCGGGCCCGCAGACGAGCTCACCGTTGAAGGCGCTCACCGGCCCGCGCTCGCCTCGGCCGTGCTGCACGTTCGTGACCTGCAGCTCGTACCAGTTGCCCCAGTTGACGCAGCGGATGCCGCCGTGGTAACACGCGTCGCGGTAGAAGTCGGCCGCGCCCTCCCACACGCAGATCGCCGCCAGGTGCGGGGGCCGCAGCGACGCCACGTGCCACTGGTTCATGGCGTAGTACGAGATCCCGCACATGCCGACGCGCCCGTTCGTCCACGGCTGCGCCGCGATCCACTCGATGCACTCGTAGATGTCCCGCGTCTCGCGCGCCGACCATGGGTCGAGGAAGCCCGGCGAGCGCCCCGCGCCGCGCGAGTCGACCCGCACGCACGCATAGCCGTCCGGCACGAACCGCTCCGGATCGACGGCCTCCCAGTTCTGGTAGCGGTTGGTCGAGCCCTCGAGCACATCGGGGTGCTTCGTGACCAGGATCCGCCATTGGTCCGGATATCCGTCTTGATACGCGAGGCCCTTGCCGTAGGGGCCGTAGGTCAGGATCGCGGCAGCAGGCTCGTCGCCGTCCGGCCGGAAGACGTCGGCGCGCAGGACGACGCCGTCGTGCATCGGCACCTCGACGTCCCAGTCGATGCGCAACTACGCCGCGGCGGGCACGGACGCCCAGCTCTCGACCGCGGGCTTGAGGATCCCGATCGCCGCCTCGACGGACTTGTCGCCCTGCGGCAGGAAGGCGTAGAGCGAGACGAGCGCGAAGGCGTCGACCTTGCCCGTGGCGAAGATCCGCTCGAGGGCCGCAACCGTCTGCTCCACGTTCGGCCCATCCGGCTCCCGGGCCATGTGCGCGGGGATCAGGTCGCGGTCGAGGATGTCGAGGTCGATGTGGACGTAGAGGAGGTCGTTCTCCTCGGCGAGTCGGTCGACCGCCGGGCCGAGCTCGGGCGAGTCGATGCCGACCACGGTGATGTCGCTCGCCTCGACGACCGTTGCCTCCTGCTCGCCGAGGCTGCGGACGTCGACCATCACGATCTGGTCGGTCGTGAGCGGCACCTGGATGCCGGCACCCTTCCGCCACGCCGGCAGGCAGAACCCGGCGATGGTCGCCACCGGCATCGCGCCGAGCAGGCCGTCCGCCTGCGTCCGCGGCGTGTTGAAGTCGCCGTGGGCGTCGATCCAGACGAGGCCGATGCGGGTCATCGGCCCCAGCCCCTGCTGCAGCCCGCCGACCATGCCGGGGACGGTCGTGCAGTTCCCACCGACCATCATCACCTTCTTGCCCTGCCGAACGCCCCCGGCGACCGCGTCGGCGATGCGACCGGCGAGGAGCGCCACGTCCTGCACCGGGTCGCCTTCGACCGTCTCGTCGAGATCGATTTTCGCCTGGGCGAACGTCACCTCTCCGTCGACCGAGTCGTAGACCCCGGCGTCGCGGAAGTGCCTCCAGTCAGGAGCTTCGTTGACGCGCGGGAGCGTCTTGCGGCCGTACAGGTAAGCGATCGGGATCTCGACGACGTGCAGGTCCATGGTGCTCCTCCGGCGGGGTTGGGAAGTCCGAGCGTACTGCGTCAGTCGTGCACTGCCGGCGCTCCGTCCATCGGGATCGCTGATCGGGCCCAGCGCGCGAGTGCCGGCCGCCACCTGCACCTCCACCACATGCAGCTCGCTCACGGGATCACCGGCAGCAGCAGCGACGCGGCGTGGATCGTCGTCCGCCCGCCGAAGATCTCCGCGGGCCGGTCGTCCGGATCGTCGTGCAGGTACGGTCCCGAGCCGCGCAGGTCGACGGCGAAGCTGGCAAGGCGGGAGCTCTCCGCACGCTCGAAGTCGCGACCCGCGACCCGCAGTCCGAGCCGGTAGCCGGGCGGCAGGATCACCGAGAGCGGCCAGATCTCGACCTCGAGCTCGTAGACCTCCCCGGGCGTGAGCGGCTCGACGCCGTCATGCGGGTGGTAGGGGCGGTACTCGGTCGAGAGCCCCGGGTCGAGGCGGCGGTGCGATGCCCGCAGCCAGCCTTTGCCCAGCGCCGTGCGCGGGTCGTTGGAGCCCTGGAACACCACCTCCTCCCCCGCCGGGTCGTAGACGCGGAGGGTGAGGAAGAGGTCGGCGTCGCCCGTCGTCGACGAGATGGAGAGCCTCGCCGACGCCGGGCCGGTGAGCTCCCTCTCCTCCTCGACGGGAGCCAGCGGGAACTCGACACCCTCGCCCAGGGCGTCGAAGGTCGGCCCCGGCCCGAGCTCGACCCGCGTCCAGCGTGTCCGCGCGAGCGGCCACTCGTGCTCGTCGCGGTCGAGAAACGTCCCGTCCACGCGCTGAACCCGGAGCCGCACGCGCGGCTCGTCGGGCCACGCCTGCGGGTCGCCCTTGAGGAAGCGGTCGAAGAAGCGGCGCTGGAGCTCCACTCCGCGCGCGGTGTAGAAGCTCGTCCAGTGCTCGCCGCCGTGGAGCTCGAGCCACTTGTCCGGCGAGGCCGCGCGGACGAACCCCTCTGTGTTCCCCCGCAGGTGCATTGCCTGCCCGCCCCACGCGCCGGCCGAGAGCAGCGGCACCGTCACGCGGCTCAGGTCTGGCGAGAGCGACCGGTGGTAGCCGTCGTCGAGGGGATGGTTGGCGATGTCGCGGTAGACGTCCGTCCGGTTGGCCTCGAGCTCCGCCTCGGAGAGCGTCCCGACGCCGTGCTGCACGGGCTTCACCTGGCGCTCGAACCAGTTGCGGCGGTTCACGCAGCGGATGCCGCCGTGGTAGCAGGCGTCACGGTAGAAGTCGGCCGCTCCCTCCCAGACGCAGATCGCGGCCAGGTGCGGCGGCCGCAGCGCCGCCACGCGCCACTGGTTCATCGCGTAGTACGAGATGCCGGCCATGCCGACCCGGCCGTTCGACCACGGCTGGGCGGCGGCCCACTCGATGCACGCGAAGAGGTCGCGAGCCTCGCGCGGAGACCACGGGTCGAGGTAGCCCGGCGAGCTCCCGGCGCCGCGCGAGTCGATGCGGACGCAGGAGTACCCGTGCGGCAGCCACCGCTCGGGGTCGACGACCTCCCAGTTCGCGTCGCGGTTCGAGGAGCCCTCGACCGCGTCGGGGTAGCGCTCGCAGAGGATTCGCCACTGGTCGGGGTAGCCGTCCTGGAAGGCGAGCCCCTTGCCGTAGAGGCCGTAGCTGAGGATCGCGGGAAACGCGCCCTCCTCCGCGGGCAGGAACAGGTCGGCGCGGAGGACGAGGCCGTCGTCCATCTCGACCGGCACGTCGCGGTGGACGAGCATCGCGCCGATTCAACCACCGCGGGCGAGCACCGTCGTGAATGGGCCCATCTGGCGGGCTGCGCGCGCGCCTGCGAAGATCCCGCTCCGTGACCGTCGGCTGGGGCATCGTCTCGACCGCGGGGATCGCCGGAGAGGCGGTCGTTCCCGTGCTCCCGGCCATCGGCGGCGAGCTGGTCGGCGTCTCGAGTCGCGACCGGGGACGCGCGGAAGCGTTCGCCGCCGAACACGGGGCGCAGCTCGCGACGGACAGCCTCGACGAGCTCCTCGCCGAGCCTCGCATCGAGATCGTCTACATCGCGACGCCGAACGGGCAGCACGCAGAGCAGGTGCGCGCCGCCGCAGCCGCCGGCAAGCACGTCCTCTGCGAGAAGCCGCTCGCGACCAGCCTCGAGGATGCCGAGGCTGCCGTCCTGGCCTGCCGCGAGGCCGGCGTCCAGCTGGGAGTGAACTTCCAGACGCGGCATTTCGTCCCGACCGCGCGCATCCGCGAGCTGCTGGCCGGCGGCGAGATCGGCGACGTGCTCATCGTCGAGGCTCAGAACAGCCCGGGCCGGGCTCCGCTGGGCGGTTGGCGGACGGATCCCGCGCTGGCCGGCCTCGGCACGACGAACAACCTCGGCGTCCATGTCTACGACACGCTGCGGTACCTCCTCGGGGAGCCGGTCGAGGTGACCGCCCTCATGGACGTCGGACGCCGCCACGAGCTCGAGACGATCGCCCTCGCCCTGCTGCGCTTCGAGAGCGGGGCGATCGCGTTCGCGAACGCGAACCAGGCCGTGCGCGGCCCCCGCAACGACATCGCGATCCACGGCACAGAAGGGCGGATTCTCGCGCGCGGGGTCACGAGGCCCGGCAACGCGAACGGCGAGATCTCGATCCTCGCCGGCGGCGAGGAGCGGACGGAGCCGGCCTCTACCGTGGGCGGCTTCGAACGGGCGATGAAGGCGTTCCAGGACGCCGTGGCTGCGGGCGAGGAGCCGAGCGCCTCGGGCTACGACGGCCTGCGCAACATCGACATCACCGACGCGATCCGCACGTCGGCCCGGGAGGGCCGGACGGTCGAGATCCGGCGGCGCTAGAGGAGCAGCCGTTCGTCCCAGGGGGCGCGGTCGAGCGGCCGCCCGCCCTCGGCGGTCACGAGGATCGTGTCCTCGAGCCGCACGCCGGCGCCGCCGCGGACGCCGGGAATCCACACGAGCGGCTCGACCGCAAAGGTCATGCCCTCCTGCAGGGTCACCGTCTCCGCCCCGCTCAGGTCCTCGCCGATGTACGGCGGCTCGTTGGCGCCGATCCCGACGCCGTGGCCGATGAAAAGGCTGATGAAGTCATCCCCGAAGCCGCGGCTCGCGGCCGCCTTGCGCACGGCCGCGGCGACATCGTCGTTGGTCGCGCCGGCGCGCATCGTCTCGGTCGCCGCCGCGAGCCCCTCGTACACCGCGGTGTAGACCTCCTGCTGCCTGCGGCTCGGCTTCCCGCAGACGACCGTGCGGCCGATGTCACCGAAGTACCCCGACCACATCGCGCCGATGTCGACGAAGACCACGTCGCCGTTCCGGATGAGCTTGTCCGACGGGATGCGGTTCGGCGGCGCCATGTGCTCGCCCGAGGCGACAAAAGGAGTGGTCACGTGCGAGAGCTCACCGCCGAGGCGGTACAGCTCGTGCATCGCCGCCGCGACGACGTCCGTCTCGCGCACGCCGGGCCGAATCGCCTGCACGGCCATCTCCAGCACCGCCTCCGCGATCGCGCATGCCTCCTCGATCAGCGCGATCTCCTCCGGGAACTTGATCAGGCGCGCAGCCTGCATCGGCGCGTCCCCGTCGGCGAGCTCCACGTCCGCGGCGAGCTCACCCAGCGCCTGAACGAGCGAGAACCCGCTCTCGTCGAGGCCGAGCACGCCGACCTGGTACCGCTCGAGCAGCGGCGCGATCGTCTTCTCGACGGCGCCGCGAACGAGCCCGCGCGCCTCCATGATCGGCACCGCGTGGATCTCCTCGAGCCACGGCATCACCACGCGCGCCCGCTGCACCTCGCCACCCGACGCGAGCAGCACGGGCGGCCCGTCCACGGGCAGCAGGCACCCGTTGAGCTGCGTCGACTTGCCGGCGATCAGCTGGGCACGCAGGTTCGTGAGATAGCGGACGTTCTCGTCCTTCCAGACGAGCACCGCGTCGAGACCCGCAGCCCGGATCGCCTCGCGGGCGCGCTCGACCCGCTTCTCGCGCAGGACGTGCGGATCGGGCCGGTCCTCGTAGTCGACGCGGAACTGGCCGTGTGCGAACGTGCCGAGGTCGGAACGCGGAGGATGGCTCACCGGTCGGCGATTCAACCACAGCGGACGCCGTCGATCGTGATCGGCGCGTTAGGTCCGGCGATGGGTGCAGCGATATCGTCGGGCCGTTGCGCGGGCTCAGGATCACGCGCTGGGGCGGCCGGCTCGAGCCATTCGAGGCGGACGACCCGCGCCCTGGCCCGGGCGAGCTCCTCGTCCGCGTCGAGGCCTGCGGGATCGGGCTGACCGTCGTCAACTACTCGAGCGGCCGCTACGCCGAGGCGCCGCTCGAGCGCCCCGTCGTGCCGGGCCACGAGTACGTGGGCACGGTCGCCGCGGTCGGCGACGGCGTCGACGAGGCCTGGCTCGGCCGCCGCGTGACGCCGCACTTCTACCTCTTCTGCGGCCGCTGCCCGGCGTGCCTGTCGGGCTACGAACCGCTGTGCGAGCGGGCGGGCGGCCAGATCGGCACGGCCCGCGACGGGGGCTACGCCGACCTCGCAACCGTGCCCGAACGGAACGCCGTCGCGCTTCCCGGCCTCGACCCGGTGGACGCAACCGTGGTCGCCGACGCCGTCGCCACGCCGGTCCACATCGCGCGGCGCGCCTCGATCGCCGAAGGCGACCGCGTTGTCGTCATCGGCGCCGGGGGAGGCGTCGGGATCCACATGGCCCAGCTGGCGCGTCTCCGTGGCGCCGGCGTGGTGGGCGTGGACGTGGCGCCGGAGAAGCTCGCGTTTCTCGAGCGCGAGCTCGGCGTCCCGGCGGTCTTGCCTCTGGCCGACGTCGGCCCGGCGGACGTCATCGTCGACTTCGTCGGCACGAACGCGACCCACGCCTGGGCGCTCGAGACCCTGGCGCCGAACGGCCGACTCGTGCTCGTCAACACCTTCCGCGGCCGCGCGTTCGAGCTCGACCCGCGTCTCCTCGTCGAGCGGCAGGCGACCGTCCTGGGATCGCGGTACGCGTCGCGGGCCGAGATAGCCGAGGCGGCCGGCCTCGTGGCGAGCGGCCGTATCCGGCCGGTGATCAGCCGCCGCGTTTCGTTCGAGGAGGTCGAGGACGTTCACGAGCAGCTCGCCGCCGGCCGGCTCCTCGGCCGCGCCGCTCTCGTCACCAATATGCCCAGCCCTGATCGGGCGATCAGCCGGTCTGCTTCGCAGGCGGCTTAAGATCGAGCGTCAACGACCGCCGAGAGGAGCCGCATCAGGATGGAAGCAGGAACGATTCGGACGCCGCCCGAGACGCAGGCGCCGCCGGAGACGCACACGCTGACGCCGCCCGGGAAGGGTCTCGACCTGTCCTTCCTGGGCAAGCCGCACGAGCACGACCCGCGCCGCGTCTACAGCACCACGTCGACCGACTGGCAGGCGAGGGTGGACTTCGACCGCCTCCGGCGCGACCGACTCGCGCGAGCGCGGATGATGATGGAGAAGAACGATCTCGGCGCGCTCGTCTGCTTCGTCGGCGAGAACGTCCGCTACCTCACCGGCGTCTACCAGGGGAACTGGAAGAACAACATCTTCATCCGCTACGCGGTGCTGCCGCGCGGCGGCGACCCGGTCCTGTTCGAGACGGCCGGCTCCGACTTCGAGTGCGCGAAGATCGACGCGCCGTGGCTGAACGGCAACATCAGGCCGGCGATCACGTGGAAGTGGGCCGAGACCGCGGAGATGATGATGTCCGACCGGATGGTGCAGTCGATCGTCGACGTGCTCAAGGAGGCCGGAGTCGAGAAGGAGCCTGTCGGGATCGACATCACCGACCCGAGCGCGGCGGCCGCGTTCGAGCGCACGGGCCTCGACACGACGAGCGCGTGGCCGACGATGTCGGGGGCGCGCGTCGTCAAGACCCCCGACGAGATCGAGTGCCTGAAGATCTCGAGCGCGTTCGGCGATGCGTCCTTCTGGAAGATCGAGAACGAGTGGCTGAAGCCGGGCGTCCGCGAGGCGGACATCACAGCCGAGGTGAACAAGTTCCTCTACGAGAACGGCTTCGACTTCGTCTACGACATCATCGTCGCGTCGGGCGGCAACACGAGCCCCTACCGCCGCTGGCACACCGACAAGATGATCCGCCTCGGCGACCTCGTGATCATCGACCAGAACGCGATCGGGCCAGGCGGCTACTTCGTCGACTTCGTGCGCTGCTTCAAGGTCGGGAAGAAGTGGACGCCGAAGGAGAAGGATCTCTACAAGGAGTGCTACGAGTCGATGTACGGCGCAATCGAGATGATGAAGGCGGGCAACACGACCTCGGACGTCGCCGCCAAGTTCCCGAAGTACGCCGACGACGAGTACGGCACCGTCACCCTGCAGCAGTTCGCGCACTCGATCGGCCTCTCGCTCTACGAGGGCATGTGGATCTCTCGCGCCTACTCCCTCGAATACCCGGTCGAGCTCGAGGAGAACATGTACTTCGCCTGCGAGACCTTCGCCGGCCACCCGGGCCTCGAGCAGACGGTCCGCCTCGAGGAGAACCTGCTCGTCACCAAGGACGGGCCCGTGATCTTCACCAAGTACCCGTTCGACGAGGAAGCCCTCGCCTGACATGCCGGCGCGGGTCCTCGTAACCGACCACGTCGGAACGGATCTCGAGATCGAGCGGTCGGTGCTCGGGCCGCTCGATCGCCGAGCTCGTCGTGGCGGCCGCGACGGACGCGGCCACGCTCGCCGGCCACGCACGGCAGCAGACGCGATCCTCGTCTGCTATGCGAAGCTCGACCGCTCGGTGATCGAGGCGGCGGCCGACGGCGGCGTAAAGGTGATCTCCCGCTACGGGGATCGGCATCGACAACATCGACGTCGAGGCCGCCTCCGAGCACGGGCATCCTCGTGACCTACCGAGCCGGACTACTGCCTCGACGAGGTCGCGGACCACACGCTTGCTCTCCTCCTCGCGGCGGCCCGCGGCCTCGCCGAGGCAACCGGCTCGGTGCGCCAAGGCGACTGGGCCGTGCCGCAGGCGGGCATCCACTCGCTGCGCGGCCGGCAGCTGACGCTGCTCGGCGCGGGCCGCATCGGCACACGGGTGGCGGAGCGGGCGCTGGCGTTCGGGCTTCGAATCGTTGCGTACGACCCGTTTGTCAGTGATTCCTCCGGTCGCCGGCATCGAGCTCGCCTCCTCGCTCGAGCAGGCGCTCGCCGGGGCCGACTTCGTCTCGCTGCACGCTCCGATGATTCCCGAGAACCGCCATCTCGTCCGCGACGAGACGCTCGCCCTGATGAAGCGCGCGCCGGTGCTCGTCAACACCTCGCGCGGCGGCCTCGTCGACCTCGCTGCCGTCACCGCCGCGCTCGACGACGGTCGCCTCGCCGGCGTTGCGCTCGACGTGACCGAGCCGGAGCCGCTGCCTGCGGATCACCCGCTGCGGAGCCATCCGCGCGCGATCGTCACGCCGCACATGGCGTTCTACTCGGCGGAGGCGCAGGACGAGCTCAAGCGCCGCTCCGCCGACGAGATCGCTCCGCGCGCTCACCGGCGAGCCGCCGCGGTCGCCGGTGAACGTCGACGCGATCGCAGCCGCAGCACGCTGAGCGCGGTGCCGGCGGCGATCTATCCCGACCTGGCCGGGAAGACGGCCTTCGTCACCGGCGGCTCCAAGGGCATCGGGGCGGCAACCTGCCGCCTGCTCGCCGAGAACGGCGCCAAGGTCGCGGTCGTCGCACGCGGCCTCGAGGCGGCCGAGGAGCTCGCAGCCGAGCTGCGACGGGACGGCGCCGAGGCGATCGCCCTGAGCGCCGACTGTACGGCGCCGGAGCAGGTCGGGCGAGCCCGGGCCGCGGCCGAGGAACGGCTCGGCCCGGTCGGGCTGCTGGTGCCGTTCGCAGGAGGGTTCGAGAGCTTCACGCCCGTCGCGGAGATGACGGTCGAGGAGTTCCGGACGGTCGTGGACGACAACCTCACGTCGACGTTCATCACGGTTCGTGCCTTCCTGCCGGCGATGATCGAGCGCCGGAGCGGG
The DNA here is from genome assembly GCA_963792135.1 of uncultured Actinomycetes bacterium. Lineage (GTDB taxonomy): Bacteria > Actinomycetota > Thermoleophilia > Gaiellales > Gaiellaceae > PALSA-600. The sequence goes on from CAWBVD010000003.1 coordinate 92,064, forward strand.
GCGATCGTGACGATGTCGTCGATCTCGGCACGCTTCCTGGACAAGCTCACGCAGGCGGCGTACGCGGCCGCGAAGGCGGGCGTGATCATGTTCACGCGACACCTCGCGATCGAGGTCGGCGAGCACGGGATCCGCGCGAACTGCGTCGCGCCCGGCACGACCATGTCGGAGCGCATCGAGCGCGTGATGACGCCGGAGGCGATCGACTACACGGCCGCGCTCTCGCCGCTGCGCCGGCTGGGCGCGCCCGGCGGACACGGCCCATGCGACGGTGTTCCTGCTCTCCGACGTCTCCGGGTGGCTCACCGGCGTCACGATCGACGTCACGGGCGGCCGGGTGATGCTGTGAGGTACGTCACGGCCGCCGTCCGCGCCGGCTCGATCGCCGCCAGCGCCTCGCGATAGGCGTCGCCTTCGAGCACCGCGCGCGCCTCGACGAGACTCTCGAATCGGAGGTCGAGGATCCAGTCCCACGCGCGGCTGTCGCCACCGGCGTTCCGTGCGAAGGTAGCGAGCCCGACCGCGGGCTCGCAACCGTTCGACCGGACGAAGGCGGCCGTGTGGCGCACGGCTGCCGGCGGCTCCTCCCCGGGGATCCAGTCGACCCGCGCGGTCAGCTCGGCGACGCTGACCGACGCGTTGTAGGCCGCCACCTCCTTGTGGCCCGGGTCGGCGAAGTACGCGGCGTACCCGTCGGCGTCGTCGAAGTCGAGGTGGAGCGCGACGTCGTACGCCCCCTCGGCCGGCAGAAGGTTCTCGCCGAAATCGATTGCCCGCACGCTCGTGCACCGCTCCGGAAGCGAGGCCAGGCCGCGCAGCATCTCGGCGCGCTGCTCGGCGGTCGTGCCCGGGCGCAGCAGGAAGAGCGCCGTGTGCCGGAACAAGCTACGCGGCTGCGGGCGCGCGGGCCTCGAGCCCGAAGAGCTCGATCACGTTGTCGCCGGCGATCCGCGTCGCCGTCTGCTCGCCCACGGCCTCGACCAGCGCGACCCACGGCTCCGGCGTTGCCATGTCGCACGGCAGGTCGGTGCCCATGAGCATGTTCGCGGCGCCGACCTGGTCGATCAGGAAGCGGAGCGCCTTCGTGTCGTGCGTCAGGCAGTCGAAGCGGACGCGGCCGAAGTAGGCGCGGGGATCCGCGGGCGCCTCCGGCGGGAAGGAACCGGTGCGCATCTTCCGTCCGTGGCGCAGGCGGCCCACCTGGTAGGAGAAATAGCCGCCCGAGTGCACGATGACCACGGTCAGCCCCGGGTGGCGGTCGAGAACGCCCGCCATGATCAGCCGCTCGATCGCGATCGTCGTCTCGTACATGTTCCCGACGATGTTCTGGAGCGAGAAGCGGCTGTAGCCGGGATGCGGGTGCTGGTAGGCGGGGTGCAGCAGCACGGGAAGCCCCAGCTCCGCGGCCGCGGCCCAGAACGGCTCGAACTGCGGCTCGTCGAGCCGGGCGGCACCGGTGGAGGTGCCGATCTCGACGCCCACGCACCCGCGCGAGCGCTGCTCGGCGAGCACCTCCGCGGCACGTTGCGGGTCCTGCAGCGGCACCGTCGCCATCCACCAGAGCCGGTCGGGCCGCCGTGCCGCCATGTCGCGCAGCCCGTCGTTGACGATCTCGGCGAGCGCCGCAGCGGCGTCGGCGTCGACCTCGTAGTAGAAGAACGGCGGGTCGACGGAGACGACGGCGCCGTCGAGGCCGTGCTCCTCTAGATTCCGGACCTTGGCGTCGGCGTCGTAGAACTCGGGCTCGAGCTCGTACTCGCCCTCGGCGCCACCGCTCATGTGGTGGCCGGTCACGTCGATCCCGAACTGCGGCTCGCCCGCGAAGAACTCGAGCACCGACTCCGGCACCCCGTGGTTGTGGACGTCGATCTTCACCGGAGCCCGAGTCTACGGCCGGCGCTCACCGGAGGGGCTGATCGGCCGATCGCTGCTGCGCATGACGTCCACGGGCTGCCAGGGCCCGTTCCCGGGCGGGCCGGCCGAGGCGAACACCCGCGGCGGCGCCGCGTGCTCCACGACCGCGGCCCAGAGCGTGTAGCCGTCGCCACCCCAGCCGTCGGTCTTCGCAACGGGCACGGTGCGGTCGGAGAGGAGCGCCATCAGGTCGTCCGTCGAGTCCGCGCGGGCGAGCGTGCGCTCCGCGAACGCGCCGCGCGCAACCGAGCTGCGCCCGGCACGGTCATCCGTGCGCTCGATGTCCGTGAGCGGATGGTTCGTGTGCCAGAGCCGTTGTGCCTCGACCGCCTTGGTCGCGCCGGCGGAGCACTCGAGCGAGACGGCCCCGTCGGGCCCGGCGAGCAGGTAGTGCTGGCCCGAGGCGTGTGGGACGCTCTCAGCGAGCTCCCGAGCCTGCGCGACTGTCGGCTGCGAGAGCAGGCCGCGGACGAGGCAGGAGACCGGGACGCCCGCGGCCGCGGAGGGCAGCTGGTAGAGCGCGTTGCACCAGACGGCGACGCCGGCGCTGTTGACGCCGCAGAGCGCGAGCAGCCCGGCGATCGTGAACGCGATCGTCGTCAATCCCGACTCCGGCTCGACCGACCGGATCGCGACGCGGAGCTCGGAGAACCACGCCGGCGTATCCATCGTCTGACCCGAGACGGGAACGCCGCCCCCGCCCGCGAGCGCGACGCTCGTGCAGCGCTCGACCGCGCCGAAGACGCGCAGCTCGTCCGCGAGGTTGAAGACGAGCACCTCCTCGAACGGAACCGCGGCGCCCTCGGCAATCCCGCGAAGCTCCTCGACCGCGGCCGGCGTCCATCGGGTCGCCGCCCGGAGATAGGAGTCGCCTCCGACGGGGTGCACCCCGAGCAGCTCGAGCCCGCGGACGACCTGGTCGCGGAGCGCCTCCCCGCGAGCGCGCCCCCGCTCGCGGGCCGTTCCCGCCACGTCGAGCAGCTCGAGCATCACCACACCCGCCGAACGTACCAGCAAAGCTGATCTTCTTCCGCGATGCGTCCCGTCAGCAGGACGACCGGCTTCGCTCTCGTTGCCTTTGCCTTCTTCGTCACGCTGCTCAGCACGACGCTGCCGACGCCGCTCTACCCGCTCCTCGCGCAGCAGTACGGCTTCGGCGAGCTCCGGGTCACGGTGATCTTCGCGCTGTACGCGATCGGCGTGGTCGTAGGCCTGATCGCGTTCGGAAACCTCTCCGACGACGTCGGCCGCAAGCCGCCGCTGCTGCTCGGACTGGCGCTCGCGGCCCTCAGCGCACTGCTCTTCCTGGTCGCGCACTCGCTCGTGCCGATCTATGCCGCTCGTGTCATCTCGGGCCTCTCGGCGGGCCTCTTCGCGGGCACGGCGACCGCCTACCTCGTCGAGCTCTCTCCTCCGGCACTCCGCCGCCGCGCGAGCTTCGTCTCGGCCGTCGTCCTGCTCGTCGGCCTCGGCTGCGGCGCACTCCTCTCGGGACTGCTCGCGACGTACGCGGCCCATCCGCTCCGGCTGCCGTTCGCCCTCGATCTCGTCCTGCTCGCGGTCGCGGCGATCGGTCTGGTGCTGGTGCCGGAGACGGTCGGGCGAACCGCGCTCCGGCTCCGGCCGCAGAGGCTCGCCGTACCGGCGGAGGTGCGCGGGGTCTTCATCCGAGCGGCGGCCGCGGGGTTCGCCGCCTTCGCCGCGACGGGCCTCTTCTCCGCCGTGGGGCCGACGTTCCTGCGTGAGGCGCTCGATCGGCACAGCCCTGCGCTTGCAGGTCTGATGGTGTTCCTCGTGTTCTCGACGGCGCTGGGAGGCCAGCTGCTCGTCCGCACGATGGCCGATCTGCGCGCGCTCACGCTCGGGTGTGCCCTGCTGTTGCTCGCGACGACGCTGCTCGGGCTGTCGGTCGGGCTCGAGTCGCTCGGGCTGCTGCTCGTGAGCGCGGTGTTCACCGGTCTCGGGCAGGGAGCGGTGTTCGGCGCCGGGCTGGCGGCGATCAACGCCCGGGCGCCCGCCGATCGCCGCGGCGAGACGGCGTCGAGCTTCTGGGTGGCGGCGTATGTCGGCCTGTCGGTGCCGGTGATCGCGATCGGCGTCGCGATCGACCAGACGTCACTGCGGACGGCCGCGATCGCGTTCTGCGTCGTGATCGGCGCGGTCGTGCTGGCGGTGATCCTCGGCCAGCTAGGCCGGTGACCAGATGTACGGCGTGGTCGTCGTCACCGCCGTGAAGCCGAGCCGCTCGAGGATCGGCCGGCTGTCGTCCGACGCGTCGACCTCGAGGTAGCGATAGCCGCGGGCGGCGGCGAGATTCGCGCGGTACGCCACGAGCGCGCGGTAGATCCCGCGGCTGCGCCACTCGGGAACCGTGCCTCCGCCCCAGAGCGTCCCGAACTCCGAGCCGGCCTCGTAGCGGATCCAGCCGGCGCACACGACCTCCTCGCCTGACTCGGCGAGGACGACCGCGAGCGAGTCGGGGTCGGCCGCGTGCTCGCCCTCGAGCATGTCAGCGAGATAGCCGTGATCCTCGCCCCATACGCGGTGCTCCATCGCGGCAAGGCGGTCGAAGTCGGTACGCGTCGTCACCTCCCGCAGGGAGACGCTCTCCGGGAGTCTCGGCTCGCCCGCGACGACCTCGACGGGCGCGATCACGACCGTCTCCGTGTCCTCGGGGACGAACCCGGCGGCGCGGAGCCGCTCGGGCAGGTCGGGAGGGACGTCGTGGCCATACGCCTTCCACTCGAACGCCTCGCCGCGCTCCGAGAAGAGGCGCACCTGGCGCGCGATCAGCTCGTCGAGCTGCTCGCCCTCGATGCCGCCGAGGTCGCGGTAGCCGACGAACCCGCGACGGCCGAAGCCGAGGAACTGCAGCAGCGGGCCGTCGCGCTCGACCGTGACGCCCGCGGGCAGCGTCGCCGGCACGCGGTCGCGGAGCTGTGAGTCGTACGCTGCGAGAAGCCCGACGCCCGGCTCGCTGTCCATCTTCACTCCGGGGCGTGACGCCGCAGCTCGCGCAGCGCCGGCCCGAGCGCCTGCCCGCGCTCGAGCACCGGCTCGAAGAGGTCGCCGAGCCGCCCGACCCGCTCGAGCGCCACCGCCATCGAGAAGTCGCGCGGCCGGACGTCCTCGGTCAGCTCCTCCCACGTGAGCGGCGTCGACACCGGCGCTCCCGGCTTCGGACGCACCGAGTAGACGGACGCGATCGTCTTCCCGTGGCCGTTCTGGCGGTGGTCGACGAGGACGCCCTCTCGCTTCTTCTTCAGCCACTCGGTCGTCAGCAGGCCCGGGTGCTCGCGCTCGAGCCCGCGCGAGAGCAGCTCAGCGAACTCGTAGGTCTCGCCGTACCCCGAGCGCCGCGCGATCGGCGCCAGCACGTGGATGCCGTCGGCGCCGCTCGTCTTCACGTACGAGCGCAGGTCGAGCTCCTCGAGCGCGCCGCGGATCAGGTGCGCGACCCGCACCGCGAGCGCGAACCCCTCCGGCTCCTCCGGCGGGTCGAGGTCGAAGAGCACGAAGTCCGGCCGGTCGGGCTTGTCGACGCGCGAGTACCAGGCGTTCATGTCGATGCAATGCATCTGCACCATCCAGAGCAGCGCATCGCGCGAGTTGACGAGCGGGAAGTCGACGAGCCGCGACTCACCCTCGCGCGGCCACGTCCGGAACTGCCGCGTGGGGATCCAGGAGGGCATCCCCTTCGGCGCCTGCTTCTGGAAGAAGCTCCCGCCCGGCAGCCCCTCGCGCCAGCGCTTCATCGTGAACGGTCTGTCCTTCAGGTGGGGCAGGATCGCCGGCGCCACCTCGCCGTAGTACTCGAACAGGTCGCCCTTCGTGATGCCGTCCTCCGGGAAGAGGACGCGGTCCCCGCTCGAGAGCTTGACCTTCGACGCCGTCACGCGGGCAGGAACGCGTCGAGCTCGCGCAGCAGCCCGGCCGGGTTGTCGCCCTGGACGGTGTGCCCGGCGTTCTCGACCTCGACCCAGCGCGCGTTCGGCATGTGCGCCACGAGCTCGTCGGCGTCCTCGGGCAGCAGCATCTTGCTCTCCCCGCCCCGAACGAGCAGCGTCGGCAGCCTCGATCCGGCCCGCGCGCTCCCAGAGCTCCTGCCGGCGCCGGTTCCAGTCCTCCCGGAGGGCCGGCGGGCCGGCCATCGGCCGCGGGTCCCACTTCCACGCGAAGCCGCCGTCCGGCCGCTCCCGCAGGTTGAAGAGCAGGCTCGTGCGCAGCAGGTCGCGATCGCGACGCGGGTTGAAGCTGAGCGCCTGCTCGATGTAGTCGTCGAGCGTATCGAGCTCGACCTTCGCGTTCATGAACGCCGCCACGTCGCGGCCCCGGTCGGGCGGGACGTTCGGGGCCGTGTCGATCACCACCAGCGCCCGCACGCGCTCCGGCGCGAGCGACGTCGCGTACATCGCGCTCATCCCGCCGAGCGACATGCCGACCAGGATCACCCGGCCGGCGCCGAGTTGATCGAGCAGCCCGAGGAGGTCGCGCGAGTGCGCGGCCAGGCCGTAGTCCAGCTCGGGCGACCACTCGCTGTCGCCGTGCCCGCGCAGGTCGACGGCCACGACGTGGTAGCGGTCGCGCAGCGCCAGGCAGACGATGTCCCACGTGTGGGCCGTCTGCGCGCCGCCGTGAAGGAAGACGAGCCACGGCTTCCCGTCGGTGCCCCAGTCGAGGTAGTGGAGCCGCGTGTCGCCCGCGATCAGCTGGGCGTCCGTGGGGGCGACGAAGTCCGCGACCGGCACCTGCGCCAGCTTGGAGACACGCTGCAGGTACGGGATGACGTCCGTGTCAACCACGCTGCATCTCCCGCGCGATCACGAGCCGCTGGATCTGGTTCGTGCCCTCGTAGATCTGGGTGATCTTCGCGTCGCGCATCATTCTCTCGACCGGATACTCCTGCATGTACCCGTAGCCGCCGAGGATCTGCACGGCGTTCGTCGTGGCCTCCATCGCGACGTCCGAGCAGTAGAGCTTCGTCATCGCCGAGAGCTTGGTCAGCTCGCTTCCCTCCACCCCGTCGTCGATCAGCGCGCCGCAGCGGTAGAGCAGCCCGCGCGCGGCCTCGCACGTCGTCTCCATGTCGGCGAGCATGGCGCCCACCAGCTGGTGGCGGGCGATCGGCTCACCCATCGTCTCGCGCGTGCGAGCGTACTCGAGCGCGTAGTCAGTCGCCCCCTGCGCGATCCCGAGCGCCTGCGCGGCGATCCCGGGCCGCGAGCGGTCGAGGATCCGCATCGCGAGCCGGAACCCCGCCCCCTCCTCGCCGATCCGGTTCTCGACGGGCACACGGCAGCCGTTGAGGAAGATCTCGCCCGTCGTCGAGCCCTTGATCCCCATCTTCGGCTCGATCCGGCCGACCTCGAACCCGGGCGCGTCCGACTCCACTGCGAAGGCCGAGATGCCGCGATGGCCCGCCTCGGGGTCGGTCTTCGCGAAGACGACGTAGACCCCGGCCACGCCCGCGTTCGTGATGAAGCGCTTCGAGCCCTCGAGGACGTAGCCGTCGCCGTCGCGATGCGCCTCGGTGCGCATCGCAGCCGCGTCGGAGCCCGACCCGGGCTCGGTCAGCGCGTACGCGGCAAGCATCTCGCCGCTCGCGAGCAGAGGCAGAAAGCGCCGCTTCTGCTCGTCGCTGCCGGAGAGCTTGAACGCGAGCGCGCCCAGCTCCTGCACGGCGACGATCAGCCCGCTCGTCGCGCACGCCTTCGAGATCTCCTCGATCGACACGAACGTCGCGAGCGAGCTCGCGCCCACGCCGCCGTACTCCTCGTCGGCGAGCGTGCCGAAGATGCCGTTCTCGCGGAAGAGCTCGACGATGTCCCACGGGAACTCGGCCGTCTTGTCGATCTCCGCCGCGCGCGGCGCGATCCGCTCGCGCGCGAGGGTGCGCACCAGGTCGCGGATCGCACGCTGCTCGGCGCTCAGCACGCGGCGCAGTCTAGATTCGGACTGTGATCCTGGAGAACGGCCTGATCCGGACGATGACGCCGGAGATCCCGGTGCAGCGGGCGCTCGCGATCGCCGGCGAGCGGATCGCCGGCGGGGTCGGCGTGCACGAGTCGGCGCTCGCCTCGCCCGAGGTGGTCGACCTCGGCGGGCGCGTCGTCGTGCCCGGCTTCACCGACGCGCACGTCCACTTCCCCTCCTGGGCGATCGCGCGCACCCAGATCGTCGCTCGACGGCTGCACGTCGCTCGCCGAGGCGCTCGAGCGGATCCGGACGGCCGAGCGGCGGCGCGGCGACGTGATCAGGGGGCGCGGCTGGCGCAGCGGCGACTGGACCGACGGCGCCGAGCCGACCGCGGCCGCTCTCGACGCCGTCACCGGCGGCACGGCCGCGGCGCTGATCTCCAAGGACGGCCACTCGCTCTGGCTCAACTCTGCGGCGCTCGCGCTCGCCGGCGGCGACCTCGAGGTGGAGGGCGGCGTGGTCGAGCGCGACGAGCGCGGCGAGCCGACGGGCGTCCTGCGGGAGGAGTCGGCGTGGCGCTTCCGCGAGCGGTATCTCGGCGTTCCCGACGACGTCTACGTCGAGGCGATGCGCGCCGGGCTGAAGGTCGCCGCCCTGCGCGGGGTCACCGCCGTACACGACAAGGACGGCGGGCTCGGCGCCCTCCGCCTCTGGCGCCGGCTCGAGGAGGCCGAGGCGCTGACGCTGCGGGTCTGGCAGTCGGCGCCCGCCGACCAGGTCGAGCAGCTCCGGGAGGTGGGCATTACGTCCGGCTTCGGCAGCCCGCTGCTGAAGCTCGGCTACCTGAAGGCCTTCATGGACGGAGCGCTCGGGTCGCAGACCGCGCTGATGCTCGACGGCTCGGGCGTCCGCATCACGAGCGGCGAGGAGCTCGGCGAGATCATTCTCGCGGGCGCCCGCGCAGGCCTCCCCGTCGCCGTGCACGCGATCGGCGATGCGGCGAACCGGGACGCGCTCGACGCGTTCGAGCGGACGCGCGGCACGTGGGCGCCGCTCGGCCTCCGCCACCGGATCGAGCATGCCCAGCTGCTGGCGCCCGAGGATCTCCCCCGCTTCGCGCAGCTCGGAGTCGCCTGCTCGGTGCAGTTCTCGCACGCGCCCTCCGACCGCGATCTCGCCGACCGCTTCTGGGCCGGAAAGCTCGACGGGGCTTACGCCTACCGCTCGCTCGTCGACTCGGGCGCAGTGGTCGCCAACGGCTCCGACGCCCCGATCGAGGAGCTCGACCCGCTCGCCGGGATCCGCGCCGGCGTCCGTCGGACGATCGACGACCGCCCGGCGTGGCATCCGGCGCAGGCGGTCACGGTGCAGCAGGCGTTCGAGGCGACGACCACGGCGCCGGCGTGGCTCACGGGCGAGGAGCGGCGGCGCGGCCGCCTGATCCCCGGCTATGCCGCGGACCTCGTCGTCCTCGACCGCGACCCCTGGGAGGATCTCGACGCCGAGGTCGTCTCGACCATGGTGGCCGGGCGCTGGGTGGTCAACCCGCCGCCCTGGGACTAGACAAGGGATCAGAGCCCGGCGAAGTCAGAGCCCGGCGAAGGCAGTGAGCAGCTCGCGCGCCGCCGCGATCCCGAGCGGCATGTTCTCGGCGAGCAGACGCTCGTTCGGCGAGTGCACGTTCGAGTCGGGCAGCCCGAAGCCCGTCAGGACGACCGGGATCCGCTTCTCCTCGAGTGCCGGCACGATCGGCAGCGTGCCGCCGCTCCGGATGAGCGCCGGGCGCACTCCGAGGACGCGCTCGAACGCGTCCTGCCCGAGCTTGATCGCGGCGGCGTCGGGCGGGACGAGGCCGGGCGGCGACGCCGACCAGCGCTCGATCTCGAGCTCCGCCCCTTCGGGGGCGGCCTCGCGGAGCAGCCGCTCGACCTCGGGCGCGATCTCGTCGACCTTCTGGCCGGGCGCGAGCCGGATCGAGAGGTTCGCGACCGCCTCCACCGGCAGCACGGTCTTCTGAAGGTGGGGCGAGCCGCTGTCGATGCCGTTCACGTCGACGGACGGCTCGGCGAACGTCCGGCGGTAGAACTCCTCCGCTGCGCGCGGGTCGAGCGGGCGCGCGCCCTGGGCGGCGAGCTCGCCGGCGCCCGGCGGCAGCTCGGCCCAGCCGCGCAGCTCCTCCTCCGTGGGCGGGACGAGCCCGCGCCGGAGCGGCTCGGGCAGGAGGCCGTCGCGCGCGACGATCCCCGAGATCGCCTGCGCCAGCGCATGCGCGGCGTTGAGCGCGGCGCCCCCGTAGATCCCCGAGTGGAGGTCGCGCGCGCCCGTCCTGGCCGTGACGTGGAAGTACACGAGCCCGCGCGTCGCGAGGTTGAAGGCGGGCAGGTCGCGGCGGATCATGTCGCTGTCGAAGATGATCGCGGCGTCGGCGCCGCGGTCGTCCGCCTCGAGGAACTCGACGATCGAGTGGCCGCCGGTCTCCTCCTCGCCGTCGCAGCAGAAGCGGACGTTCACCGGCAGCTCGCCCGCGCGCGCGAGCTCGCGCGCGGCGGAGAGGAGCATGTACAGCTGCCCCTTGTCGTCGACGGCGCCGCGGCAGTAGAGGTAGCCGTCGCGGATCTCCGGTTCGAACGGGTCGCTCTCCCAGAGCTCGAGAGGCGCCGCCGGCTGCACGTCGAAGTGGCCGTAGCAGAGGACGGTCGGCGCGCCGTTGCCCGAGGAGGCGCGGATCTCGCCGATCGCGAGCGGCTGGCCGTTCCAGTCGACGACCTCGCACTCGCCGCCCGCCTCCTGCACCGTGCCGCAGACCCACTCGGCCGCCCTGCCGACATCGGCTGCGTGCGCCGGGTCCGCGCTCACCGACGGGATGCGGAGGAACTCCGCCAGCTCGTCGAACCAGGGCTCCGCCATTCGGCGGAGCCTAGTGGTCAAGCGACATCTCGGAGCTTTTCCGCGTCCGCGTACATGCGGAGCTTCTTGAGCGACTGGCTCTCGATCTGCCGGACGCGCTCGCGCGTGACGTTGAACGCGCGGCCGACCTCGTCGAGCGTAGAGGGCGCGTCGCCCTTGAGCCCGAAGCGGAGCTCGAGCACACGGCGCTCGCGCTCGTTCAGCTTGCGCAACGCGCGCTCGAGGGCCTCGTTGCGGAGCGTGAGGCCCGCGGCCTCGTCGGGGAGCGGCTCGGAGTCGTCCTCGATGAAGTGGCCGAACTCCGACTCCTCGTCGTCGCCGACCGGCTTCTCGAGCGACACGGGAGCCTGCGCGGTGCGGCGGATCGCCTCGACCTCCTCCGGCGACATCTCGAGCTCGCGGGCGATCTCCGCCGACGTCGGCTCGCGGCCGAAGTCGGCGCGGAGCTTGCGCTCGGCCCGGAGGATACGGTTGAGCTTCTCGACCACGTGAACCGGCATCCGGATCGTCCGGCCCTTGTCGGCGAGCGCGCGCGCGACCGCCTGCCGGATCCACCACGTCGCGTAGGTGGAGAACTTGAAGCCGCGGCGGTGGTCGAACTTCTCCGCGGCACGGACGAGGCCGATCGTCCCCTCCTGGATCAGGTCGAGGAACGGCAATCCCTGGTTGCGGTAGCGCTTCGCGATCGAGACGACGAGGCGCAGGTTGGCCTCGACCATCTCCTGCTTGGCGCGGTGGTCGCCGCGCTCGATCCGCTTCGCGAGCTCGACCTCCTGCGCCGCCGTCAGCAGGTCGACCTTGCCGACGTCCTTGAGGAAGAGCTGCAGCGAGTCGGTCGTGATCTCGAGCTGGAAGTCCTCGGGCTCGAGCTCGTCCAGCTCCTCTGCGGCCGGCTCCTTGTCGAGCTCGTCCCCGTCCTCCCCGTCGTCGATCTCCTCCAGCTCTTCCTCGTAGAAGACAGCCGTCCCGTCGTTTTCGCCCACACCCGCTCCCTCGTCGTTTCCCGTACCGCGACGCGGTACGTCTAACAGTGGAACCGGACGGCGTGAGCTTTGGATTCGACCTCTTACCGCGCGCTGGTGCTCGCGCCGAGCCCGGCGAGGAACTGGTCGGCCTGCTTGCCGAGGACCGTGGTCGGCCCGAGAGACTTCGTCAGCTTGAACTGCTTGACCGCCTCCGGGCCCTGCGCCGTCCACGCGGAGAGCAGCCCGAGGTAGTAGTGGACGACCTGGCTGCGCGGGAAGCGCTGCGCGAGCGGGCCGAGGTGCGAGAACGCGGGGACGAGGTTGTCCTCGTCGAAGAGGCCCACCGCGGCCGCGACGAGGGCCTCGACGTCCTTCGGGTTCTGCTTCGCGGCGCGCCGGTAGAGGCGCTCGGCCGAGATCTGGTGGCCCTGCGCCTGCAGGAGAGAGCCCTGCCGGAGGAGCGGATTGTTCGAGACGGGGACGAAGACGGGATAGCCCGAACCCGAGGTCGGGTGGAAGAAGGTCGGGTGGAGCAGGTTGTCGGCCTGGCTCTGGATGGGCGTGTCCCGGCCGAGCTTCTTCGCCGTCTCGAGCGCCTGCTCGGCGTCGGAGGGGTAGCCGGCCCAGAGCAGGGCGAACCCGCGGTAGAACTGGACGACCGCGCTCGTGTGCCGCTCGGCAGGCGTCCTGCCGCCCGAGTACTGAAGCCCGAGCCGCTGCATCTCGTCGATGCTCCCGTGCGGCCAGCTCTTGAACGCGGCGACAATCGCGGGCGCGGCGGGCCCCGTAAGCCCGATCGGGACCGGCGGCTTCCCGGCCACCGGCTTCGGCTGATGCGGGGTCGTCCGCGTGTCGAGCGTGAGCCCGACCACGACGCCGGCCGCCACGAGACAGGCGACTCCGACGGTGACGTACAGGGAGAGGCGGGCGGACACGTTCTGGCTCCAAGGTACCTAGGCTGGCCGGGAATACCGCTTGGAGCTACTATCGTTTGTATAGCAATGGCCACGTACAGAGAACTTCTCAAGCAGGTCAAGGACAGGATCGAGGAGGTCGACCCCGGGGAGGCCGGCGAGCTCGACGGCGCGGCCTGGATCGACGTCCGCGAGCAGGACGAGTGGGACGAGGGGCACATCCCCGGCGCTGCGCACGTCCCGCGCGGCAACCTCGAGTCCCGCATCGAGGCGGTCGTCCCCGACCGCTCGACGCCTGTAGTGATCTACTGCGCCTCCGGCAACCGCTCCGCGTTCGCCGCGGAGACGCTGCTCTCGCTCGGCTACGAGCGGCCGATGTCGCTCGAGGGCGGCTTCACGGACTGGAAGCGCAACGGCAACGAGATCGTGCTGCCGCGCAAGCTCTCCCCGGAGCGGCGTGCGCGCTACTCGCGCCACCTGCTGATCCCGGAGATCGGCGAGGAAGGGCAGCTCAGGCTGCTCGACTCGAAGATCCTCCTGATCGGCGCCGGCGGCCTCGGCTCGCCCGCCTCGCTCTACCTGGCGGCGGCCGGCGTCGGCCGGCTCGGGATCATCGACGCCGACATCGTCGACGAGTCGAACCTGCAGCGCCAGATCGCCCACTCGCTGAACACGCTCGGCACGCCGAAGGTGGACAGCGCGAAGCGCGCGATCGAGGCGCTCAACCCCGACGTCGAGGTGACGACGTACCGCGAGCGGCTCACGTCCGACAACATCGACCGGATCCTCGACGACGGGTGGGACATCATCGTCGACGGCGCCGACAACTTCCCCACGCGCTACCTCGTCAACGACGCGTCGGTGTGGCGGAACATCCCGGTCGTCCACGGGTCGATCTACCGCTTCGAGGGCCAGGTGACGGTGTTCAAGCCCGGCGACGGGCCGTGCTACCGCTGCCTCTACCCCTCCCCCCCGCCGCCGGAGCTCGCTCCGTCGTGCTCGGAGGGCGGCGTGCTGGGCGTGCTGCCCGGCATCGTCGGGACGCTGCAGACGAACGAGGCGCTGAAGCTCGCCCTGGAGATCGGCGATCCGCTGGTCGGGCGGCTGCTCCTCTTCGACGCGCTCGCCTCGGACTTCACCGAGGTGCGGATCCGGAAGAACCCGGACTGCCCGGTGTGCGGCGAGCACCCGTCGATCACCGAGTACATCGACTACGTCGAGTTCTGCACGCGGTGAGTGTCGTCCGTGTACCGCCGGTCCTCCGGGCGGAGGCGGGCGGCGCGCGCGAGGTCGAGGCTTCGGGCGCCACCGTCCGCGAGCTGCTGGAGGACCTGGCGGCGCGCGTGCCGGCGCTCGGTGAGAAGGTCTACGACGGGTCGGAGATCCGCCCGTACGTGAACGTGTACGTGGACGGCGAGGACGTCCGGACGAGTGGCGGGCTCGACGCCGCGGTGCGCGAGAACGCGACGGTCGTCCTTCTGCCCGCGATGGCGGGCGGGCATGGCGGCTAGCGACCTTCGTTCCCGCAACGTCGTCCCGTCGCTACTCGACCTGATCGGCAACACGCCGCTCGTCGAGCTCGCGCACCTCTCGCCGGAGGGCGTGAAGATCTATGCCAAGCTCGAGGGGCAGAACCCGACCGGGTCGATCAAGGACCGCGTGGCGCTGGCGATGGTCGACGCGGCCGGGCTCGAGCCGGGCGCGCACCTGCTCGAGCCGACGTCGGGGAACACGGGCATCTCGCTCGCGCTGGTCGCGAAGCTGCGCGGGTACAGGCTCACGTGCGTGATGCCCGCGAACGCGACGCCCGAGCGGCGGCTCGTGTTGAAGCTCTTCGGCGCAGAGATCGTCGACTCGCCCGCGAACGAGGGCTCGAACGGCGCCGTCCGGCTGGCGCAGGAGCTGGCGGCCGCGGATCCGCGCTACACGATGCTCTTCCAGTACGAGAACGAGTGGAACCCGCGTGCGCACTACGAGGGCACGGGCGCGGAGATCGTGCGAGACCTGCCGCGCGTGGACGCGCTCGTGGCGGGCCTCGGAACCGGCGGCACGCTGATGGGCACGGGCGCGCGTCTGCGCGAGGCGTTCCCGGACGTCGTCGTTGCCGCCGCCGAGCCGCTGCCGGGGGATCCGGTGATGGGGCTCCGCTCGCTCGAGGACGGCTACACGCCGCCAATCCTCGACGTCTCGAAGCTCGACCGGAAGATCCTGGTTTCCAACGCCGAGTCGGTCGCCGCGGTGCATGCGCTGCTCGAGAGCGAGGGGATCTTCGCGGGCGTCTCCGCCGGCGCGGTGATCCACGTCGCGCGCAAGATCGCTGGTGAGCTCCCGGAGGGCGCGGTGATCGTCGCGGTGCTCGCGGACGGGGGCTGGAAGTACCTGTCCGGCGACTTCTGGGACGCGGACGACGTGGAAGAGTCGATGGAGAGCACGCTCTGGTGGTAGTCCCCGCCGAGATCCGCAAGCAGCTGCACGCGCACGCTGCCGAGGAAGCGCCGAATGAATGCTGCGGTGTGCTCGTCTTCCGCGACCGCGTGGCCGAGCGCTACGTCCGCGGCGTGAACCGCCTCGCCTCGCCGTACCGCTACGAGCTCGAGATCGACCCCGAGGTCTGGTTCCTGGAGGACGAGGGCTTCGAGCTCGCCGTCTTCCACTCGCACCCCGAGACCGAACCGCGGCCCTCCCGCACCGACAAGGAGCTCTCGGGCCTGTGGGCCGGCAAGCCGTTCCTGATCTACGGCCTCGCGTTCGGCGAGCTCCGCGCCTGGCGCATCACGCGCGACGACGCGGAGGAGCTCCCGCTCGACTGAGCTCTAGTCGATCTCCCAGGTATCACCGGAGCTGACGAGCTGCTGGAGTTGGCCGCCATCGCTTGCGGCTGACGCGCGGTCCATCTGTGCCCGCACGAGCTCGTCGTAGGAGTCGCGCTGGACGTCCCGGAAGACGCCCACGGGCACGGCTCCGTGAGTCGCCTCTGTGACACGCGAGAGTGCGAAGGCGGTGGCGAAGTCGGTCTCGTCGTGGACGATGCCTGTGTCGCCGGCCGCCTGGCCGTGCTGGAGGCAGAGACGGTTGTCCTTGTGGTCGCGGGCGAAATCAAAGGCGCCGTCGTTGTAGATGTTGCAGTTCTGGAGGATCTCGACGAACGCCGCGCCACGGTGCGTCGCCGCCCGCCGGAGGACGTCGGTGAGGCCCTGCTTGTCCGTGTCGATCGCCCGCGCGACGAACGTCGCCTCCGCGCCGAGCGCCACGCTCAGAGGGTTGAACGGATAGTCGACGCTGCCGAACGGCGTCGAGCCGGTGACCTTGCCCTGCTCGCTCGTCGGTGAGTACTGGCCCTTCGTCAGTCCGTAGATCCGGTTGTTGAACAGCAGGATCTTGACGTTCACGTTGCGGCGCAGCGCGTGGATCAGGTGGTTGCCGCCGATGGAGAGCGCATCGCCGTCCCCGGAGACGACCCAGACAGAGAGATCGGGGCGTGTGACCGCGAGCCCGGTCGCGATCGCGGGAGCGCGGCCGTGGATGGAGTGCATCCCGTAGGTCTGCATGTAGTACGGGAACCGAGCGGCGCAGCCGATCCCCGAGATGAAGACGATTCGCTCGCGGGGCAGCCCGAGCTCCGGCATGAAGCTTTGAAGGGCGGCCAGAATCGCGTAGTCCCCGCAGCCCGGGCACCAGCGGACCTCCTGGTCGGACTTGAAGTCCTTCGCGGTAAGCCCGAGCTCGGGTCACACCATCGTCTGGATCGCGTCTGCGATCTCTCCGGACGAGAAGGGCTTCCCGCGCATCCTGTTGTAGCCGCGGGCGTCGACGAGAAACTCGGCCCGTACGAGTCTGCTCAGGTGGCCGAGGTTCATCTCCGGCACGAGCACACGGTCGTAGCTCCGCAGCATGTCGCCGAGGTTGCTCGGGAACGGGTTGAGCCAGCTCAGGTGTGCGTGCGCCAGTCTGGCGCCCGACTCGCGCGCGCGCCTGACGCCGCCGGCGACGGGGCCGTAGGTTCCACCCCACGAGAGGACGAGGAGGTCCGCGTTCTCCTGGTGGTCGACCTCGAGGTCGGGCACCTCGATCCCCGCCACCTTCTGCGCTCGGAGCTGCATCATCAGGTCGTGGTTGTCGGGATCGTACGAGACGTTGCCCGTCTCGTTCGCCTTCTCGAGCCCGCCGATCCGGTGCTCGAGCCCGGGAGTCCCGGGAATCGCCCAGGGACGAGCGAGCGTCTTCGGGTCGCGCGCGTACGGCAGGAACGCACCGCCGTCGGCTTGCGCGAACTCGACCTCGATCGGCGCGAGCGCGCCGACCTCGGGAATCCGCCACGGCTCGGCGCCGTTGGCGAGGTACGCGTCGCTGAGCAGGTACACCGGCGTGCGATAGGTGAGCGCGACTCGAACCGCCTCGATCGCCGCGTAGAAGCAGTCGCCCGGCGTCGACGCGGCGAGAACCGGAACCGGCGAGTCCGAGTTGCGTCCGAACAGCACCATCAGCAGGTCGCCCTGCTCGGGCTTGGTCGGCATGCCGGTCGACGGGCCTGCGCGCTGGACGTCGACGATCAGCAGCGGCAGCTCGAGGGTCACCGCGAGCCCCACCGTCTCCGATTTGAGCACGATGCCGGGGCCGGCTGACGCCGTCACGCCGATCGCGCCGCCGAACGCCGCACCCAGGGCCGCGCCGGCCGCGGCGATCTCGTCCTCGGCCTGGAATGTCGTCACGCCGAGCGCCTTGTGGCGGGCGAGCTCCTCCAGGATCGACGAGGCCGGCGTGATCGGATACGCGCCGACGAAGAGCCCGAGCCCGCTCAGCTTCGACGCCGCGACGAGCCCGTAGGACAGCGCCAGGTTGCCCGTGACCTGACGGTAGCGCCCGGCCGGCAGCTTTGCCGCCTTGACCTCGTATTGCACCGAGAACCCCTCGGAGGTCTCGCCGAAGTGGTACCCGGTCGTGAACGCCTTCACGTTCGCCTGGGCGAGCTCGGGCCGCTTGGCGAACTTCGCGCGGAGGAACTCGATCGTCGACTCCGTCTCACGGCCGTACAGCCAGCTCATCAGGCCGAGCGCGAACATGTTCTTCGAGCGCTCCGCCTCTCGCGACGTGACGCCCTCGATCTCGGCGAGCGCGCCGACCGTCAGGGACGTCAGCGGCACCGGATACGCGTTGTAGCCGTCGAGCGTCCCGTCCTCGAGCGGGCTCGTCTCGTAGCCGGCCTTCTGGAGGTTGCGTGCGCTGAACGCATCCGTGTCGACGATGACGGTGGCTCCCTTCGGCAGGTCGCTCAGGTTCGTCCTCAGCGCCGCCGGGTTCATGGCGACGAGCACGTCCGGCCGGTCGCCCGGCGTCAGGATGTCGTGATCGGCGAAGTGCAGCTGAAACCCGGACACGCCCGGCAGCGAGCCGGCGGGCGCGCGGATCTCCGCCGGGAAGTCGGGATACGTCGCGAGGTCGTTGCCCGCGAGGGCGGTCTCCGCGGTGAACCGGCCGCCGGTGAGCTGCATCCCGTCGCCCGAGTCGCCCGCGAAGCGAATGACGACCGACCGGAGCTGCTCGACCCGCTTGGCCATGCTCCTTCGAGTATAGCCATGCCTCTAAGCAACCATAAATGGTGCTTTATGAGTTTTCTGGGCTACGCCGACTCGCGGACGACGAAGCCGTCGGCACGGTCCTCGCTGCGCCGCCCGCGGCGGCTAGCGTGCCGTCGGTGCAGGATCCGTCGCGGGGAGGCAGGCGCGTCACGATCGCGGACATCGCGCGCGAGGCCGGCGTGTCGAAGGGCGCCGTCTCGTACGCGCTGAACGGGCTGCCCGGCGTGTCCGCGAGCACGCGAGCGCGCGTGCTCGCGATCGCGAACGAGCTCGGCTGGTACCCGAACCGCGCAGCGCGGGCGCTGTCGGCGGCGCGAGCCGACGCGTGCGGCCTCGTTGTCGCGCGTCCGGCGCGGATGCTCGCGCTCGAGCCGTTCTTCATGGAGTTCGTCTCGGGCGTCGAGGCGGAGCTGTCGGCGCGCTCGGTCGCACTCACGATCCAGCTCGCCCACGACCCCGCGGAGGAGATCGAGATCTACCGGCGCTGGTGGGCCGAGCGCCGAGTCGACGGCGTGATGGTGTACGACCCGCGCGTCGACGACCCGCGGATCCCGGCGCTCGTCGAGCTCGGGCTGCCGGCGGTCGTCGTCGGCGGGCCGATCGAGGGCTCGGAGCTGCCGTCCGTCTGGCACGACGAGTCGTCGCCGGTCGTCGAGGCGGTGCGGTACCTCGGCGCGCTCGGCCACACGCGGATCGCACGCGTCGCCGGCCTCGGCGAGTTCGAACACACGGTCCGACGTACGCGCGCGTTCGAGGAGGTCACGCGCGAGCTCGGCGTCGTCTCCCAGGTGGTCGACACCGACTACACCCCGGAGAGCGGCGCGCGCGCAACGCGGCGGCTGCTCTCGCTGCCCCAGCCGCCGACCGGGATCGTCTTCGACAGCGACGTCCTCGCCGTCACGGGCCTCGGCGTCGCGCACCAGATGGGCTTCTCCGTTCCCGACGACGTCTCGATCGTCGCGTGGGACGACTCGCTCATCTGCCAGGTCGTCCACCCGCCGCTCACGGCGATGACGCGGGACATCCCGAGCTACGGGAGCGCGGTCGCGCGGCGGCTGCTCGCGGAGATCGACGGCCACGGCGCCGGCGACGTCGAGGAGCAGCGCGCCGAGCTCGTCCCGCGCGGCAGCACCGGCCCCGTCCGGTAGCGGCCCGAACCACCGCCCGCGGCGGGCGCGGGCCGTACTCGGCGGGTTGACACTGAACCGGATAAGTGATTCAGTAGCACTGGCGTATGCGACAGCGGCGACGAAGCTGTGTGGCAGGAGCGACGCAGGGCGGACGTCGTCGCCGCCGTGGATCGGCGCGAACTTCTGGTCGCGCAGCGGCGGGCCGCGGATGTGGACTCGCTACGACCGCGCAGTCGTCCGCGAAGAACTCGCCGTTCTCGCCGATCACGGGCTGAACGTCACGCGCTCGTTCTGCTACTGGCCGGACTTCGTCCCGGAGCCCGGGCGGCTCGACGAGGAGCTTCTGGAACGGTTCAGGGATTTCCTCGACGCGCACGTCGAGCACGAGCCTCGGGACGATCCCGACGTTCCTCGTCGGCCACATGTCCGGCGAGAACTGGGACCCGGGGTGGCGGCAGGGCCGCGACCTGTACCGCGACGTCTGGATGGTCGCGCAGCAGGCGTGGCTCGCCGGCGAGATCGCGCGGCGCTTCGGCGACCACCCGGCCGTCGTCGGCTGGCTCGTCTCGAACGAGATGCCGCTGTACGGCGGCCCCGCGACCGCGGACGAGGTCGCGGCGTGGGCGCAGCTCGTCGTCCAGGCCGTCCGCGCTGCCGGCGCGACCCAGCCGCTCTCGCTCGGCGACGGTGCGTGGGGGGTCGAGACGACCGGCGTCGACAACGGCTTCTCGCTCCGTGCGCTCGCGCCGCTCGTCGACTTCGTCGGGCCGCACGTGTACCCGATGGAGGACGACCCGGTGCGGCAGTTCCTCACCGCCGCGTTCGCGTGCGAGCTCGCCGGCGGCTTCGGCCGGCCGGTCGTGCTCGAGGAGTTCGGCGTCAGCTCCGACTTCGCCGCCGACGAGCACGCGGCCGCGTACTACCGGCAGGTGCTCCACACGACGCTGCTCGCCGGCGCGCGCGGGTGGATCGCCTGGAACAACACCGACTACGACGACCTCCGCGACGAGGACCCGTACCGGCACCACGTCTTCGAGCTCCACTTCGGGCTGACCGACGCGACGGGCCGGCCGAAGCCGCAGCTCGGCGAGCTCGCGCGCTTCGCGCGGCTCGTCCGCGAGCTCGGCCCGGGCTGGGAGCCGATTCGCGGCGACGCCGCGCTGCTCGTGCCCGAGCACTTCGAGCGCGAGCTCCCGTTCACCTCGCCCGCGTACCGGCAGGACCTCCGGGCGGCGTTGTTGCAGGGCTACGTCGCGGCCCGGGAGGCTGATCTCCCGATCGCGCTCGTCCGCGAGCGCGACGGCATCCCGGGCCCGACCGGCCTCCTGATCGCGCCGTCGACGAAGCTCCTCACCGCCGGCGGGCTCGACCGGCTGGCAGAGCTCGCGCACGGCGGCGCCACGGTGTACCTCTCGTACTTCGCGGGCAGCACCGCCGAGCCAGCGCGGGCCGTGGCTCACCGGGCTCGACGAACTCTTCGGCGTGCGGCACCGGCTGCGCTACGGCCTCGTCGACCCGATCGAGGACGAGATGATCACCTTCGACTTCGTCGAGCAGCTTGGCGACATCGAGCCGGGGACGCGGCTGACGTTCCGTGCCGCCGGCTCCGCGAGCGCCCGCTCGTACCTGCCGGTCGACCCGGCCGGGCGCTCGCGTCGTCGCGATCGACGCGCACGGCCGGCCGGCGGTGCTCCGGCACGCGCTCGGCGACGGCTCGACCGTGCTCTGCACGTACCCGCTCGAGTACATGGCCTCGAAGACGCCGAACGCGAACCCCGAGAGCACGTGGCGGCTCTACTCCGCGCTCGCCGCGGCGGCGGGCGTGCGCCGAGCGGTGCGGGTCGACGACCCGCGCGTGCTCGTCGGCGTCGTGCGGGGCGGCTCGGGCGACCTCGCCGTCCTCGTCAACTCCTCCGGCGACGCGGTCGAGGTCGACCCGGTCGTCGAGGACGGCGTCGAGCTCGCGCTCCCCGAGGGCGGACTCGAGCTCGGGCCGTTCGCGGTCGCGACGCTGCGGCTCTCGCGGCGCGGCGACGACGACGACCCGGTCCTCGGCGTTGCGGGATTTCCCGCAACGCGATTCCGCGCCGGCCCGGATGGTGCGGCGGAGGGACTGGTCGACACTCCCGACGAAGGGAGGGATGCGACCGGCTGAATGCTCTGGAAACATGACCGTGCGATCGGCGTGCTGGACCGCCGAGCACATCGACAACGAGGGAGGAGGTACGTGAACATCATGAGTACTCACAAGAAGGGATTCGGCGTTACGGTCGGCGCGCTGGCGGTCATCGCATTCGCCGTGGTCTCGATCGTCGGTGCATCCGGGGCGGGCGCCACCCGCTCCGCGTCGCTTCCGCGCTCGCAGACGCTGTACATGAGCGGCAACCAGTGGTCGCCGAACAACGACGCGAACCCGGCGAAGAACTGGGACTACGTCACCGGGCTCGTCGGCTTCGCGTACGAGACGCCGTTCCGTTACAACCCGCTCAAGGACCAGTTCATCCCGTGGCTCGCGACCGGCGGCAAGTGGACGACGCCGACGACGTACACGATGAACATCCGCCAGGGCGTGATGTGGAGCGACGGCAAGCCGATGACGGCGAGTGACGTCGCCTACAGCTTCAACCTGCTGAAGCTCACGACGCATCCACAGCACGCGCTCTTCGCCGACACGGGGCTGAAGAGCGTCAAGGTCAGCGGCAACAACGTCGTCTTCTCGTTCGCCGGCAAGCCCGGCTACCAGGAGTTCGACTTCTACCGCTTCAACGTCGCGGTGGTGCCGCAGCACGTGTTCTCGAAGTTCAGCAACACCGACATCGCCACCGGGAACCTGACGAGCCAGAGCATCGTCGGCACCGGCCCGTACCTCTACCAGTCCGGGTTCAGCGCGCAGTCGCCGACGATGGTCTGGAAGCGGAACGACAACTGGTGGGCGATCAAGGCGCTCGGGCTCAAGGTCGGCCCGACGTACGTCGTCGACATCAAGAACGGCACGAACGCGGCGGCTCTCGCCAACTTCCAGGCCGGGAACATCGACCTCTTCAACAACTTCGCACCGAAAGCAGCGATCAAGGGCAGCGTGAAGACGTACTTCAGCGGCACGCCGTACCACCTGGGCGCGAACACGGTCTGGCTCTTCCCCAACACGACCGAGAAGCCGCTCAACGACCCGCAGTTCCGCCGCGCGCTCGCCTACTCGATCAACCTGCAGCAGATCCTCGACAAGTCGTACCAGGGCATGGCCGCCAAGGCGAGCCCGACGGGCCTGCTGCCGATCTGGAACAAGTGGATCAACAAGGGCGTCGTCAGCAAGTACGGCTTCTCGTACAACGTGGCGAAGGCCAAGGCAACCCTGGCGGCCGCCGGCTACAAGGACACGAACGGCGACGGCTACGTCGAGAACAAGGACGGCTCGCACGATCGACCTCAAGCTCGCGGTGCCGAACGGCTGGTCGGACTGGATGACCGCGACGCAGGTGATCTCCGACAGCGCGAAGGCCGTCGGGATCAAGGTCACGCCCGAGTTCCCGGAGTACGCCACCCTCGTCGACGACCGGGGTCACGCGAACTACGACCTCGTGCTCGGCAACGACCGGCAGTACAGCAACACGCCGTGGACGTACTACCAGTACATCTACCAGCTGCCTCTCTCGGGCAACCAGACCTCGACGAACTACGAGCGGTACACGGATCAGAGCGCCTGGAACCTGACGCAGAAGCTGGACAAGACGCTGTCGTCGAACACCGCGGCGTACCAGTCCGTGATGACGCAGCTCGAGACCACGTTCCTGCAGAACCTGCCCGCGATTCCGCTGTGGTACAACGGCATGTGGGCGATGTACAACACGAAGTACTGGACGAACTGGCCCTCCTCCACGGGCAACCAGTACACGCCCAGCTCCTGGCGGAACTACTTCCAGATGACGAGCATCGACATGTTCACGCATCTGCGCCCCGCCAAGACGTAACGGGAGCGAAGGGAGCCCCGACGATGCGCGCGACACCCCTCCCGGCCTCGATCCGGGAGGGGTGCTCGCCGTGAGCGATCATTCCGCGGAAGAGACTCGATGGCCCGATACCTGACACGGAAGATCTGCATCTACCTCGTCACCTTCTGGGTCGCGGTGACGATCGACTGGGCGATCCCGCGCTTCATGCCGGGCGACCCGATCCAGCAGCTCCTCTCGCGGATGCAGGCCCAGCCGGGCGCGCAGACGATCCTGACCGGCTACTACACGAAGGCGTTCGGCTTCGACGTCCCGCTGTGGAAGCAGTACCTCAACTTCTGGGCGGCGCTCTTCCGCGGCGATCTCGGCCGCAGCATCATGGACTTCCCCACCCCGGTCTCGACGCTGATCTTCGGCGCGCTGCCGTACACGCTCGCGCTGCTCGTACCGGCGATCCTGCTCAGCTTCTGGGCCGGGAACAAGGTCGGCGCGCTCGCCGCCCGCCGCAAGGCGCTCGACAACGGCGTGCTGCCGTTCGCGTACGTGCTGACCTCGACCCCGCAGATGTGGCTCGGGCTCGTGCTCGCATGGCTCCTCGCGAGCACGCTGCGCTGGTTCCCGGTCTCCGGCGCGTACAGCCTCTCGATGCAGCCCGAGTGGTCGACGCAGTTCGTCGGCAGCTTCCTCTACCACTGGGTGCTGCCGTTCCTCGCGCTGTTCCTCGTCGCCTTCGGCGGCTGGGCGATCGGGATGCGGAACCTGATCATCTACGAGCTCGAGGCGGACTACTCGCACTACCTCGCCTCGCTCGGCGCGCCGAACAAGCTCGTCCGCAAGTACGCGTACCGCAACGCGCTGCTGCCGCAGATCACCGGGCTCGCGCTCGCGCTCGGCGCGGTCGTCGCCGGCGCGATCGTGGTCGAGATCGTCTTCTCGTACCCGGGCCTCGGGACGCTGACGCTGACAGGCGATCCAGAACCGCGACTACTTCCTGATCCAGGGGATCTTCCTGTTCGTGATCATCGGGGTGCTGATCGCGAACTTCTGCATCGACGTCGCGTACGTGATGATCGACCCGCGCACGCGGGTCGGGATGCTGGGCCGCTGATGGCCGTCTCGGACCGGCCGCCGGAGACCGCGACCCTCCCCGAGGAGCGGGTCCCGGCCGTCCCGGAGCCGACGGAAGCGTCGATCGCGCTGGCCCACCGCCGGGGGCCGGAGTTCTTCTACTTCGCCCGCCGGAACGTCAAGTTCGTGATCGGCTTCTGCCTCGTCGCGAGCATGCTCGTGCTCGCGATCGTCGGCCCGCACCTGACCAGCCACGCGCCGCTCGAGTTCAACGGCCCGACCGACGGGGGGCCGTCCGGCAGCGTACTGGTTCGGGACGACCTCGTTCGGCCAGGACGTCTTCTCGCAGTTCGTCCACGGGCTCCGCGCCGCGTTCCTGGTCGGCGCCCTCGGCGGCGGGATCGCGGCCGTGATCGGGATGGTCGTCGGGTTCACGGCCGGCTACCGCGGCGGCTGGATCGACGACCTCCTGAACATGCTCACGAACGTCGTGCTCGTGATCCCGACGCTCGCGATCCTGATCATCGTCGCCGCGTACCTGAGCGTCCAGAGCTACGCGACCGAGGCGGTGCTGATCGGGCTCACCTCGTGGCCGTGGGCGGCGCGCGCGATCCGCTCGCAGACCTTCACGCTGAAGACGCGCGAGTTCGTCGACGTCGCGCGCATCAGCGGCCGCAACCGCTTCCAGATCATCGCCCGCGAGATCGCGCCGAACATGAGCTCGTACCTGCTGATGATGTTCATCCTCCTGTTCGGCGGCGCGATCCTGATCGGCGCGACGCTCGACTTCCTCGGCCTCGGCCCGTCGCAGTCGGTCTCGCTCGGGCTGATGATGAACAGCGCCGCGATGTCGAGCGCCCTGCTCCTCGGCGACTGGTGGTGGTTCCTGCCGCCGGGGCTAGGGATCATCGCGATCGTCGGCGGGCTGTACGTGATGAACGTCGGCCTCGACGAGGTCTTCAACCCGAAGCTGCGGGAGACGTGACGTGAGCCTCGTCGTCGACGACCTGCGCGTGTACTACCGCTCGCTGAAGGGCGACGTCCGCGCGCTCGACGGGGTCAGCTTCGAGATCGGCGACGGCGAGATCCTCGGCCTCGCGGGCGAGTCCGGCTGCGGGAAGTCGACGCTCGCGAAGAGCCTCGTCCGCCTCGACATGCGGATGAAGTACGTCGCCGGCCACGTCAAGCTCGACGAGGCGGAGCTGCCGATCTGGGACGACGCGAAGATGAACCGCTTCCGCTTCGAGGAGGTCTCGATCGTGCCGCAGTACGCGATGAGCGCGCTCAACCCGACGCGCAAGGTCGGCGCGGTGGCGGCCGACCTGCTCGCCGCGCGCGGCGTCGCGTACAAGGACATTCTGCCGGAGCTGCAGCGCCGGCTCGATCTCGTCGGGCTCTCGCACGACGTGCTCGGGATGTTCCCGATCGAGCTCTCCGGCGGGATGAAGCAGCGCGCGGTGATGGTGATCTCGACGCTGCTCGACCCGTCGCTGCTGATCGCCGACGAGGTCACCTCCGCGCTCGACGTCTCGAGCCAGCGCGCGCTCGCCGGGATGCTGCTCGAGTTCCGGGAGCGCGGGTTCGTGAAGAGCATGATCGTGGTCACCCACGACCTCGCCGTCCTGTACCAGATCGCCGACACGATCATGATCATGTACGCGGGCCGGCTCGCCGAGAAGGCGCCGGCGGAGACGATCGTCACGCCGGCCGCGGCACCCGTACACGAGGCGCTGATCGGCTCGCTGCCGAAGGTCGGCGTCCGGATCGAGGACGAGCGGCTCGCACGGGATCCCGGGCGGCCCGCCGTCGCTCCTCGACCCGCCGAGCCGGCTGCCGCTTCCGCGGCCGCTGCCCGCTCGCGCACGACCGCTGCGCCGAGCAGCCGCCGCTCGTCGAGGTCGAGCCGCGGCCACCACGTCGCGTGCTGGGCGGTCGAGCCGTGCTCGAGCTCGACCGCGTCTCGAAGGTCTACAAGGTCGGCACGTTCGGCGGCTCCGAGCTGCCGGCGGTGCGGCAGGTCAGCTTCGCGATCGAGCCCGGCGAGGTCGTCTCGCTGATCGGCGAGAGCGGCAGCGGCAAGAGCACGATCGGCCGGATGATCCTGCGGCTGATCAGCGTCACCGAGGGCGCGATCCGCCTCGACGGCACCGACGTCGAGCGGCCTCGACGCGAAGCGCTACTACGGTGACGTGCAGGGCATCTTCCAGGACCCGTTCAGCTCGTACAACCCGATCTTCAAGGTCGACCGCGTGTTCGGGATGATCCGGTCGGGCTACTTCCACGGCCTGGCACGGCGCCGCGTGGGACGAAAAGCTGCACGACGTCGCTCGCGTCGGTCGGGCTCAACCCGCGCGACGTGCTCGGCAAGTACCCGCATCAGCTCTCGGGCGGCCAGCTCCAGCGCCTGCTGATCGCGCGGGCGCTGCTGCTCGACATCCGCTACCTCGTCGCCGACGAGATCATCAGCATGCTCGACGCCTCGACCCGGATCGACGTGCTCAACCTGCTCGGCGACCTGAAGTCGCGCGGGCTCGGGATCCTCTTCATCACGCACGACCTCTCGCTCGGCAACTACATCAGCGACCGCACCGTGATCCTCCGGCGGGGCGCGGTCGTCGAGATGGGCGAGACCGAGAAGGTGTACGGCAACCCGCAGCACCCGTACACGCGGATGCTGCTCGCGTCGGTGCCGCGCCTCGGGCGGCGCTGGGACGGCGCTCGGCGCGCCGGCCGCCGGCCTGGCCGAGTCGGCGCTCGAGCGGACGCTCGACGCGCCGGCGCTCGCCGAGGTCGAGGACGGCCACCTGCGTGGCCGTCGGAAGCTAACCCGCGGCGGCCGCGCGCTCGACCGCCGCGCCGCGCGTGGCGGCGATCAGGTCGCGGTACCAGCGGTAGCTCGACTTCGGCACGCGCTCGAGCGTCGGGTAGTCGACGTACACGATCCCGAACCGCTGCGAGTAGCCGTGCGCCCACTCGAAGTTGTCGAGCAGCGACCAGACGAAGTAGCCGCGGACCGGCACGCCGCTCTCGAGCGCGCGCGCGACCGCGCCGAGGTACTGCTCGAGGTAGCTCGACGCGCTCGACGTCGCGGACCTCGCCGTCGTGGCTGCGGCTGTCGGGGTACGCGGCACCGTTCTCGGTCACGTAGAGCGACTGCACGTCGTAGTCGCGGTGCAGCCGGGTCAGCACCTCGTAGATCCCGTCGGGGTAGACCTCCCAGCCGATCCCCGTGCGCTCGGCACGTCGGGCTGCGCGACCTCGACCGGCTCGCCGGACTCGGGGTCGGCGCGAACGACCGAGCGCGAGTAGTTGTTGATCCCGACGAAGTCGATCGGCTCGGAGATCGCGCGCAGGTCGCGCGTCGAGCACGAACGTCGGGTCGACGCCGAAGCGCTCGAACACCTCCGGCCGGGTACTCGCCGCGGAGCACCGGGTCGAAGAAGAGCCGGTTGCGGAGCGCGTCGGCGACCCCGGCGGCGTGCACGTCGCGCGGGTCGTCGCGTCGCGGCGTGGATCGGCCACGAGTCGAGCACGATCCCGACCTGCGCCTGCGGGCAGACCTTCCGCAGCACGCCGGACGGCGTACCCGTGCGAGAGCAGGACGTGGTGCGCGGCCGCAAGCCCGCAGCGCCGGATCGGTCCGCCCAGGCGCGTGCCGACCGACGGAGTAGCCGAGCCACGAGGAGCAGAACGGCTCGTTGTGTGTCGTCCAGTCGGTGACGCGGTCGCCGAGCCGCGTCGGCGACGACGGCGACGTACTCCGCGAACGCGGTCGCGGTCTCGCGCGCCGGCCAGCCGCCGAGGTCCTCGAGCCGCTGCGGCAGGTCCCAGTGGTACAGCGTCGGGAACGGCCGGATCCCGGCCTCGAGCAGCTCGTCGACGAGCCGGTCGTAGAAGTCGAGCCCGGCCTCGTTCACGCGCCCGCGCCCCTCGGGAACGACCCGCGGCCACGCGATCGAGAACCGGAACGCGGTCAGCCCGAGCTCGCGCATCAGCGCGACGTCGTCGCGATGCCGGTGGTAGAAGTCGCACGCGACCTGCGCCGGTATCGCCGTTGTGGACGTTGCCCGGCTTCGAGCAGAACGTGTCCCAGATGCTCGGCGCGCGCCCGTCCTCGGCGACCGCGCCCTCGATCTGGTACGCCGCGGTCGCCGCACCCCACACGAACTCGGGCGGGAAGGACAGCGCGGCGGCCGGTCTCGCGTTCACGCTCACGTTGCTCAGCTTAACCGGTCTAGCTTAACCGGTCAAGCGACATAACCTCTGGTATACATAGTGTATGACAACTCAAGTACCCGTCCGTCTGACGGATTCGGACCTGGCCGCGCTGGACGCCGCCGTCGCGCGCGGCTCGTTCGCCAGCCGGAGCGAGGCGCTGCGGGCGGGGCTCGAGCGGGTTCTCGCAGACGAGCGCCGGCGTGAGATCGACGAGGCGTACGCCCGCGGCTACGGCGAGCATCCGCAGGAGGAGTGGGTGGCGGAGGTCGGCGCGGCCGGCCTCGCCGCGTTCGATCGGGCCGAGGGCGGCGCCGACCTCTGAACCGGGGTGAGATCTACGACGTCGAGCTCCCGGGCGGGAGGCGACCGGTCGTCGTCGTCACCCGTGACCGGGCGATCCCGGTCCTGGCGAACGTCACGGTGGCGGCCGTGACGGCGACGATTCGCGGGCTCCCGACCGAAGTGCCACTCGGGCCGGAGCACGGCCTTGCCCGCGAATGCGTCGTGAACTGCGACAACCTCTTCACGATCCCGAAGTCCGGCGCTCGGCCGGCGCCGCGGCGCGCTCGACCCGCCGTCGATCGCCCGGCTCCGTTCGGCGCTGCTGATCGCGCTCGACCTCGACTCGTTAGGCTGAGACCATGGTTCTGGTCGAGGCGTCGACGCTCGGCGAAGGCTGGCTCGCCGTGTCGCGGACGATCCTCGAGAGCGGCGACGACGCGACCTGGGGCGGGGCACCGACCCGGGAGGTCGCGCTGCTGACGCTCGCCGTCGAGAGGCCCGACTCACGCGATGCGCTGATCGCGGAGCTCGGCGACCCCGACTGGCTCGACTGGATGCACCGGAACTTCTTCGTCCACGAGGAGGTGCCGGAGCTCGGCCGGGCGCGGAGCTACGCGCAGCGGCTCTTCGACTACGGCGCCGGCGGGCGCGACCAGATCGCCTGGGTGGTCGAGCGGCTGCGCGCCGACCCGGAGTGCCGCGACGCCGCGATCACGACCCTCGAGCCCCTCGTCGACACGACCTATGTCCCGTGCGTGAGCATGCTCGACTTCTGGCTCCGCGGACCAAGGAGCGACTCGAGCTCGTGGTCTACGCGCACAGACTCGACTTCGGCAAGAAGGCCTACGGCAACCTTGTCGAGCTCGCCCACCTGCAGGAGCGCGTCGCCGACGAGCTCGGCCGCTCGGTTGGAAGGCTCGTCGTCCACGTGAAGACGGCCCACGTATACGAGCCCGAGCTTGCCGCGATGGCCGAGCTCGCGGCTCAGCTCAGCGCCACCGGCTGACCCTCGACGCTCGACCGGTGCAGCGCCTCGAGCGCCCGCGCCTGCGCGACCGCGTCCTCGCGACCGAGCAGGAGCTCGCCCTCGCCGCGGATCGCGTCGCTCAGGTTCTCGAGCTCGAGCCGATAGGAGTCCTCGACCGGCAGCTCGACCCGCTCGACCGAGCCCTCCCGCCGCACCTCGATCACCGGCTTGCGCGCATGCCACGGGTCGTCGACGAAGAGCGAGCCCTCCGAGCCGATCGCCTCCAGCTCGTCGCGCCCCGGCAGCGCGGTGCCGCAGTCGAAGAGCGCGAGCACGTCATCCGGGAAGCGCATCGTCGCAGCGAAGACCCAGTCGGTCCCGCTCGGCCCGAACCACGCCGACCCGAACACCGACTCCGGCTCGCCGGCCAGATACCGCGAGCCGCTCACGCAGTAGCAGCCGACGTCCATCAGCGCCCCGCCCTCGACTTCCGTCCGCAGCCGGATGTTGTCCGCGTCGTAGAGCGAGTAGGAAAACACCGCGCGCACCAGCCGCAGCTCGCCGATCGCCCCCTCGGCCATGAGCGACGTGAGCTCCTTCGCGAGCGGGTTGTGCCGCCACATGAACGCCTCCGAGAGAAAGCGCCCCGCCCGCTCCGCCGCGTCGAACGCCGCCTCGACCTCTTCGGGGTGCCGCGAGAACGGCTTCTCGCAGAGCACGTGCTTCCCGGCTTCGACAGCCTTGATCGACCACTCGGCGTGCATCGTGTTCGGCAGCGAGATGTAGAGCGCCTCGATCTCCGGGTCGGCGAGCAGCTCCTCGTACGACCCGTAGGCCACCGGGATCTCCCACTCGCGCGCATACGCATCGGCGCGCGCGCGATCGCGGCTCGCCACCGCCCGCAGCTCGACCTTCGGCGAGGCGTGCGCGCCGGGGATCACGAGCCGGTTGATGTGCGCCGTCGAGACGATTCCCCAGATCACCGGCTTCATCGGCGATCGAGCATACGCAGTACGATCGCCGCGTGCTGACAGGTCAGATCGGGATCGTGAGGCTCTGTAGGTCGCGCGGATACTCGGTGAGCACGTCGATGCCGTCGGGCGTCACGGCAACCGTGTCCGAGTGGCGGAAGCCGCCGATCGTGTCCGAGTAGAGACCAGGCTCGATCGTGAACACCATCCCGGGCTCGACGGGTGTGTGGTCACCGACGTCGAGAAAGGGCGCCTCGTGGTTCCGGAGGCCGATCCCGTGGCCCGTGTGCTGGCGCCAGTATCCGAGCAGCGCATTGTCCTCGAGGTACTTCATGACCGCCTGGTCGACCTCGGCGCACGTGACACCCGGCCGCAGCGCGTCCTTGGCGACCTGCTGCACGGCGACCGTGTGGTCGAACAGGCGGCGCATCTCCTCGGTGGGCTCGCCGATGATCATCGCGCGCTCGAGCTCCGCGTTGTAGCCCCAGATCGGCGCGCTCGTCTCGGTCACGAGCACGTCGCCGGGCTGGAACGCGATGTTGTGCGCCACGGCGTGCGCCCATGAGCTGCGCAACCCGATCTGGCCGCGGTACCCCGCCGAGACGCCGTCGGACGATCCCATCTGGCCGATGTCGTCGCCGAGCGCCTGGAACAGCTCGAGCGTCGCCTCGTGCCCGGCCCGGAGGCTCGCCTCGGCCTCGGTGGCGCCGACCCGCGAGTACTCCTGCAGGAGCCGGTGGGCGCGCGCACACCAGCGGCCGCTCTCGCGGATCAGCTCGAGCTCGGCTGCGCTCTTTCGAGCCATCATGCTCTCGATCACGCCCGAGAGCGGCTCGACCCTGGCGGAAGTCACCTCGCTCAGCGAGGGCCCCTGGTAGCCGAGGATGCCAGGGTAGCCGTCGCCGTCGGCCCCGATCGCGCCCCGGAGCCCGAGGTCGGCGAGCACCCGGGCGAAGATCAACATCGGGTGCTCGATCCCCGGGTACTCGGGGTAGGACTCGACCCGCTCGAACGAGGTCTCGGCGCGCGTCCGCTCGACCTCGAACTCGGGCACGAACACGACGTCCTCGCCGCTCGCGCTCTGGGCGAAGACGACGGGCCGCTCGTTCGAGAGGAAGACGAAGCTCGTGAAGTAGCGGATGTAGTCCTGTCCGAAGAGGACGTACCCGCTCAGGCCTTCGCTCCGGACGTGCTCGCGCAGCCGGGCACGCCGTTCCTCCAGCTCCGTCTGCGGGATCCCGGTCACGGCCGTGACGCTAGCCGCGGATAGAGCTCGACGAAGCGCCTGTACCCCTCCGCGTACGGGCCGACCCAGCCGGGCTCCGGTTCGATGCGGTCCCGGACGCGGATGCAGCGCGCGACCGCCTCGCCCGCGTCGGCGAACACGCCCTCGCGCACTCCCGCGAGCAGCGCGGCACCGAAGGCTGCGCCTGCCTCCGACTCCATCCGCTCGAGCGGCAGGCCGAGCACCGAGGCGACGATCCGCACCCAGATGTCGCTGCGCGCACCGCCGCCCGACACCCGGCCGACGGTCGGCTGAACGCCGAGCGCACGCAGCAGCTCCAGCGAGTCCCGCAGGCCGTATGCGACGCCCTCGAGTACCGCACGCGTGAGCGCGCCGCGGTCGTGACGCAGTGAGAGCCCGGTGAACGCCCCGCGGACATCGGGGTCCGCATGCGGGGTGCGCTCGCCCTGCACGTACGGCGCGAAGAGCAGGCCCTCGGCGCCTGGCTCCCAGCGGGCCGCCTCCGCGTCGAGCTCCGGGTAGCCGGCGCCGACCACATGGCGAAACCACGAGAGCGACCCGGCCGCGGACAGCATCACGCCCATCGCGTGCCAGGTGCCCGGCACCGCGTGGCAGAACACGTGGACACGCGCCTCGGCGTCCGGCGCATAGCCTGGAAGCACGGCGAACACGACACCGGACGTCCCGAGCACGACCGACACGGGCCCGGGATCGACGATGCCGACGCCGAGCGCGCCGGCCGCCTGGTCGCCCGCGCCCGCGATCTCGGTCGACTCGAAGACCGGCGGAAGCCACTCGAGCGGCACATCGAGCGCCGCGCAGACCTCGTCCGACCAGCGTCGCCCGCCGACGTCGAAGAGCAGCGTCCCGGAGGCATCGGCGACGTCGATCGCGTGCACGCCTGTCAGCCGGAGGCGGACGTAGTCCTTCGGGAGCAGGATCCGACGGATCCGGCCATACGTCTCGGGCTCGTTGCGGGCGAGCCACAGCAGCTTTGGCGCCGTGAAGCCCGTCAGCGCCCGGTTGCCGGTCAGCTCGATCAGGCGCCCGAGGCCGATCCGCGCCTCGATCTCGGCGCACTCCGCACCGGTGCGCTGGTCGTTCCAGAGGATCGCGGGCCGCAGCACCCGGTCGCCGTCGCCGAGGGCGACGAGCCCGTGCATCTGGCCGCTGAAGCCGACGGGCCCCTCCGGGAGCCGTGCGAGCACGGCCTGCGAGGCGCGCCACCAGTCCTCGGGGTCCTGCTCGGCCCAGCCCGGCTGCGGCGTCGAGAGCTCGTAGTCCTCCTCGGCGGTCGCGACGAGCTCGCCCTCCGCCGACAGCGCGACGCCCTTGACACCGCTCGTGCCGACGTCGAGCCCGACGACGACGTCAGGCATCGATGCGTGCGAGCTCGATCAGGTTGCCGAACGGGTCGCGGCACATGAAGCGCGGCCGCCCGACGAGCTCGGTCGGATCGAGTGTCTCGACGCCCGCCGCCTCGATCCGCGCCCGCAGCTCCTCGAGCTCGTCGTGGACGAGGCAGAAGTGCGGCCTGTCGGGCGGCGCCTCCTCGGTGAGCTGGAGATGGAGCTCGCAGTCGCCGCCGGCGCCGTACCAGATGAACCGCGCCGGGTCGAGCTTCGGGAGCACGGCCTTCTCCTCGAGGCCGAGCAGGCCGCCGTAGAACGCCCGCGCGCGCTCGGCTCCGTCGAGCGGGATCGCGACCGTGACGTGCTGCAGCCGCATCAGGCCCCGAGCGCGGCGTACACCAGCTCGTACGCGCGCACGGCGTCCATCGCCGCCTGCGCCTCGCGGAGTGCCGCCTCGTCGATCCGCGAGGCGACCCCGTCGATGTCGTGCCCGCCGAGCGCGTCGCGGACGGCATCGAGATTCTCGGCGGAGAGCTCCTGCGGGTAGTGGAACTCGTAGCCGTCCATGAGGTCGCCAAGGCCCTCGACGGCCCGCCGGACCTTGTCCGCCGTGGGCTCGCTCGCGAACTCCGGCTTGTAGCCGACGGGCATGAAGCGCGTGACCATCGACCCCAGTGCCCAGATGCCCAAACTGGTTTTCATCGGTATTCGATCCTCTCTTTCTTCCCGCTCTCCGAGGAGCGCAGGATCGCGTCGCAGACCTCGGCGGCGCGGTAGCCGTCCTCGAACGTCGCGCAGTACGGCTCGACCGGCGTCTCGCCGGCGAGCGCGGCGAACACGCGCGCGTACTCGAGCGTGAACGTGTCGCCCCAGCCGATCAGGTGGCCCGGCGGCCACCAGTCACCGCTGAGGCGCTCGGTGCGGAACGGGCCGCCGTCGGACACGAGCAGCTCGTCGAAGTGCTGCAGGTCGTAGGCGATCGAGCCGGCGGAGCCGTTGATCTCGAAGGTCGGTTGGTTGATGCGACCCCGTGCGAGCCGCGAGGCCTCGAGCGTGCCGATCGCGCCTCCCGCGAGCTCGATCGAGGCCGTGAACGCGTCGTCGACCTCGTGGCCGGGCACGTAGGTGCGCACCGATGCGGAGACGGTCTCGATCTCGCCGGCGAGGAAGCGCGCCAGGTCGATGATGTGTGCGCCCAGGTCGCCGATCGCCCCGGTCGCCGCCTGTGCGCGGTCGAAGCGCCAGATGCTCGTGTCGGCGTCCCAGCCCCACGACTGCAGGTAGCGGGCGCGGAAGTGGACGATGTCGCCGACCGCGCCCGCCTCGAGCAGCTCGCGCGCCCGGCGGATCGCGGGCACGAAGCGGTAGTTGAAGCCGCAGGCGTGCGCCCGACCCGAGCTCTTCGCGGCCTGCCACATCCGGTACGACTCGTCCGCGCTCAGGCCGAGCGGCTTCTCGCAGAGCACGTGCTTGCCGGCCTCGAGCGCAGCGATCGACGGCTCGGCGTGGAGCGCGTTCGGGCCGCCGTTGACGTACAGCTGGATGCGGTCGTCGGCGACCTGCTCGCGCCAGTCGGTGACGGCATCGGCCCAGCCGAAGCGGCGCGCGACCGCCTCGAGCTCCTCGCGGTTGCGACCGGAGATCGAGACGAGCTCGGGCAGGAGCGGCGGGTCGAGCTCGCGTCAGCGCGCGGAGCGCGCGCGAGTGCGCCTTGCCCATGAAGGCGTAGCCCAGCATGCCGACACCGATCTGCACGGGCGGCATGTTACGTGGGAGACAACGAGAGCCCCGCTGCCTCGATCGCCGCGGCCGCGAGCGCCCCGTCGTCTTTCCCCGACAGCCCGCTCACGCCCACGGCACCCACCTTGCGCCCGCCGTCGAACGCCCCGACGCCCCCGAGGAAGAACGTGAAGAACGGGTCGAAGCTCGCCCGCTCGACCGGGTTGTCCCGCACCTTCTCGGCGAGCTGCTCCGTGGTGGTGGCGTCGCTGCGGGCCGCGGTGTAGGCCTTGCGCTGTGCGTTCAGGCGGGTGTCCGGCGCCGCGCCGTCCATCGTCGCGGCCGCGACGACCTCGCCGTGGTCGTCGGCGACGAACACCGAGATCGGGCCCGACGCGGCCGAGATCACGTGGTCGACGATCGTGCGTGCCTGCGCGAGCTGCATCGGGCTGCATTCTGGCGAAAACCCGTGCTCAGCACGCCGGTTGGGCGTTACGATGCTCTGGTGACAGGCGAGCGTCCAGCGTCCTCGCGCTCGCTTCGCATCGCCGGCCGGTCGTACCCGGTTCTGTTGCCGTCGC
Organism: uncultured Actinomycetes bacterium; assembly: GCA_963792135.1. Taxonomy (GTDB): domain Bacteria; phylum Actinomycetota; class Thermoleophilia; order Gaiellales; family Gaiellaceae; genus PALSA-600. Next base: position 127,737 of record CAWBVD010000003.1, read on the forward strand.
CCAGGGACCCGCGGCTCCACGTCTCGGCGACGTTCCTCGTGCTGTACCTGCTGGGGATGACCCAGTTCCACTTCCGGCTCTCGATCCCCCAGATCGTGATCTCGATCCTGACCTGCGCGGTGATCGAGCTCGTCGTCACGTTCCGGCAGAAGCGGATGATCATCTGGCCGGCGAGCGCGATGCTGACCGGCAACGGGATCGCGTTCATCATGCGGATCCCGGGTACGCAGCACGGCGAATGGTGGTCGTTCCGCGGCGTCTGGATCTACGCCGTGACGGGCGCCGTCGCGATGGCGTCGAAGTACCTCGTCAGTTCCGGGGCAGGCACGTCTTCAACCCGTCGAACTTCGCGCTCGTGCTCACGTTCGTGATCCTGGGCTCGACCCGGGTGGAGCCGCTCCAGTTCTGGTGGGGCCCCATGTCGCCGGCGCTCGTGATCGTGCTGCTCGTCATCGTGGCAGGCGCACTCGTAGTCCTCACGCGGGTCGGCATGCTCGCCGTCGCGGTGATCTTCTGGTTCACGTTCGCCGCGGCGCTCGGGATCCTGGCGCTGAGCGGTCACGCGTTCACCGCGAACTGGCACCTCGGTCCGGTGGCGAACTACTACTTCTGGAAGGTGCTCGTGCTCTCGCCCGAGGTGTTCATCTTCCTCGCGTTCATGATCACCGACCCGCGGACGGCGCCGGAGACCGCGCGCGGGCGCCGGATCTACTCGATCGCGATCGGTCTCCTCGGGGCGCTGCTGATCGCGCCGATGGCGAGCGAGTACTGGGCGAAGGTGGCGCTGCTCGCGTCGCTGACGATCATCTGCGCCGCGCGGCCGGTGATCCTCCTGAGCCGAGAGGCCATCGCGAGGCGCGAGCGGGCCGGCCACGGGCGCCGGCGCCGGTCGGAGCTCGGCCTCATCGCCGCGCTCGGCACCGCGGCGTTCGCCGCGCTCCTCGTCGCGGCCGGCACGCCGGCGCGATCGGTTGCCGGCCTCTCCGGCGGCATGCTCGCGACCAGCGTCCCGGTCACGATCCAGCACACCCCCAACGTCGTCTCGATCCCCCCGCAGCTGGGGCGCCAGATCGCCGGCGTTGCGGTCTCGGCGCTCGAGGCGAAGGTCTCCGGACTACCGGGTGGCGGCCGTCGACCTGCGTCTCCTCCAGGCGGTCGACCAGGCGCCGCCGACGGTGGTGGCGACGTTGACCGGCGAGGTCACGCAGGGCGGCGCGACGAGGCCGTTCAAGCGCGTTCTCGATCTGGCGCTCACGCACGGCCGCTTCGTGATCGTCGGCCAGGGCGGCGCCGCGTTGCAGCCGGTCGCACGCGGGTCGGAGCCAACGTACGCGAGCCAGCCGAAGGGCGTCGGCGCGTTCCGGAAGCTCCGCCTGGTGAACGTCGCGCCCAAGCTCGGGCTCGACTTCCGGCAGGGGGCGTTCCGCTACTCGATGGCCTACGACCAGCAGGCGATGATGGGCGGCGGCGTTTGCTGGCTCGACTACAACAACGACGGCTGGCTCGATCTGTTCGCCGTGAACTCGTACGCCGACGTCGACATGCCCGAGTGGGCGAGCCACGGCGGCCTGCCGCCGAGCGCGCTCTTTCAGAACGTGCATGGCAGGTTCGTCGATGTCAGCAAGGCCTCTCATGCCGGCATCAGGGTGAAGGGCACGGGCTGTGCCGCCGCCGACCTGAACGGCGACGGCCACACGGACCTGGTGGTGACGACGGCGACCGGCGTCGAGGTGCTCTGGAACAACGGCAACGGCACCTTCACCGCGCGGGCGCTCGCCGCGCCGTACGGCTGGTACGCCGGGGCCGCCGTGGCGGACGTGAACGGCGACGGCCGTCCGGATGTCTTCGTCGCGGGGTACACGAACATGGCGGGCGCGATCCCTGGCTCGATCGCCGGCTTCCCGACCAACCACGAGGGCGTCCGTGACCTCCTCTACCTCAACGAGGGCGGCAAGCGCTTCAAGGAGGTCGGCGTTGCGGCCGGGCTCGAGTCGTCGCACTTCCGGCACGGTCTCGGCGCGCTCTTCACGGACGTGAACGGAGACGGCCGGCCTGACCTCTACGTCGCGAACGACGAGGATCCGAACGACCTGTACGTCAACGAGCCCGGCGGGCCGCTCGGCTTCCACTTCGTCGACGAGGCGAAGGCCTACGGCGTCGACGACAAGAACGCCGGCATGGGAGTCGCCGAGGGCGACTTCAACGGGGACGGCCGCCCCGACCTGTTCGTCACGAACTCCCGCGGGCAGCCGCACGCCGCCTACCAGAGCGAGATCCTGAAGAACGGCGAGACCGCCTACCTGCCCGTCACAGCCAGGTTCGCGAAGGCGCTCGACCGCAAGTGGACTGTCGGGTGGGGCGACGCGTTCGTCGACCTCGGCAACACCGGCGACCCCGACCTGATCCTCGCCAACGGCGCGATCCCGGTCACGAGCCTGAAGCAGGACACCGAGCCGCTCCAGGTGCTCCAGGGCCTCGGCGAGGGCAGGTTCACGAACGCGAGCGGAATCGTCGATCCGAACGGCATGCCGAAGATCATCGGCCGGGGCCTCGCCGTCGCCGATTACGCGAACGACGGGCGCATGGCGGTTGCGATCAACACGATCGGCGGGCCGCTCGTCCTGCTGCAGGACACCGGGCCGGTCGGTCACTGGCTCGAGGTGTCGCTGAAGGGCTTCCAGGCAGGGGCCGTGCTCACCGCCACGCTTCCGGACGGACGCAAGCTCGTGCAGGAGCTGCACGACGGCAGCAGCTATCTCTCGTCCGCCGATCCGCGAGCGCACTTCGGGCTCGGGAGCGAGACGAAGGTCGGCAAGCTCACGATCCGATGGCCCGACGGGCGCGTTTCGCAGCTCGCGAACCTGGCGGCCGACAGGATCGTCACGGTCACGCCGCCCGACCGCTGAGGGCTCTGAGGGCTCACAGGCCGTGCTACGGTGTCCGCGTCTTTGAGCGAGTGCGGTTGCGCGTCGTGTGCTTCCTCTACCCGTTCCTGAGTTAGGTGGAGGAGGTGTTTTCTCTATGGCAACCGGCACCGTGAAGTGGTTCAACGACGCGAAGGGGTTCGGATTCATTACCCCGGCTGACGGATCGAAGGACGTTTTCGTTCACTTCAGCGCCGTCAGCGGCGAGGGCTTCAAGTCCCTTTCCGAAGGCGCGAACGTCGAGTTCGAGACCGAGGACGGCCCGAAGGGCCCGCAGGCGAGAGACGTACGAGTCGTCTAGATCGACCCACGATCCACCGGGCGCGCACGACCATGCTCTGCGCGCCCGGCTCAACCTGGAAGGGCGTGTGGCTGAGAAGGAAGAAAAGATCGAGGTGACCGGCGAGGTGGTCGAGGCCCTCCGCAGCGGCATGTACCGCGTGGTTCTCGACAACGGCGCGCACGAGGTGCTCGCCTATACCGCCGGGAAAATGCGGAAGTTCCGGATTCGGATCGTCGTCGGCGACCAGGTCAAGGTCGAGCTCTCGCCCTACGACCTCACCCGTGGCCGCATCGTCTTTCGAAACCGAGCCGGCCAACCACAGCCGGCCTCTGAGCCGCATGCCTAGCGGCCCGAGCGGACCTGGAGCCGCCGCGCGACGGTGTCCAGCGTCACCGCGGCCAGGAGGATGAGCCCCGTCACGATGTAGATCGTGCCGTTCGTGTACCCGGCCGTGTTGAGCCCGTTGGACACGGTCGCGATCACCAGCGATCCGAGAAGCGCGCCGCGCACCTCGCCGCGGCCGCCGAAGAGGCTGACGCCGCCGATGACGGCCGCCGCGATCGCGTTCAGGAGCAGCGTCCCGGGCGGGAACGTCAGCGCGACGGAGTTCACGTAGGCCGCGAGCATGATGCCCCCGATCGCTGCGGTCGAGCTCGAGATCACGAAGACGAGCACCCGGATGCGCGCGACGTTGATGCCCGCGCGCCGCGCTGCCTCGGCATTGCCGCCGACCGCATAGACATGCCGCCCGAAGGTCGTCCGCCTCGCGAGGAAGGTCAGCAGGATCAGGAAGATCACCATGATCACACCGGCGAGCGGCAGCCCGAGGTGGTGCTCCTGGACGACGCCGTGATTGCAGATCGCGACCACGCCGAAGGCGGCGATCGCCACGCCGGCCAGCTTCAGCGCGATCTTCCACCACTGCTTCGCGGCGGCCTGCCTCCCGTGCGCAGCTTCGTAAGCCGAGGAGCACAGCCAAGCGCGTAGAGAGCCTGTGACGATCGCGGCAATCAGCCACCCGGCAGTCTGCGAGAAGTAGTAGTTCGCGGTGTAGTTGATCCAGCGGTCCTGGATGATGATCGAGCCCGGGACCTCGAGCCGCCCGAGGATCACGCCCTGCCAGATCAGGTAGCCCGCGAGCGTGACGACGAAGGACGGGACGCCGACGAACGCGACGATCGAGCCCTGCCCGGCGCCGATCACCGCACAGACGAGGACGGCGAGGACGATCGCGATCAGGCCGTTCAGCTGGTGCCCGCTCCCCGGTAACTGGAGCTCCGCCACCACGAGCGCACCGATGCCCGCGACATAGCCGATCGAGAGGTCGATCTCCCCCAGCAGCAGCACGAAGACGACGCCGTAGGCCAGCATCGTCGTGCCTGCCATCTGGATGATGATGTTGCCGAAGTTGACCGCGGTGAAGAAGTTCGTCGCCTTGAACCCGAAGAAGATGACGATCGCGATCTCTCCGACGATGATCGGGAAGACGCCGAGGTTGCCCGACCGGAGATTGGTGGTGACGCGCTTGACGACGCCCGGGCTCTCCTCTGGAGCCTCCGGCGCAGCTGGGCGGTCGACTGCTTCGGCGGTGGTCACTCCGTGGCTCCTGCCGTCGCCGGGATCCCGGCGACCTTCGTCGGGACGCCTGCAGTGATCGCGGCGACGACCTCCTGCTGGGTCGTCTTCTCCCGCTCGAACACGCCGACGTTCCGTCCGAGCCGGAGGACGGTGATCCTGTTCGCCGTCTCGAAGACGTCGTGGAGGTTGTGGGAGATGATCACCACTCCGAGCCCCTGCTCGCCGAGGCGCCGCACGAGCGCGAGCACCTGCTCGGTCTGCGCGACGCCGAGGGCCGCCGTGGGCTCGTCGAGGATCACGAGCTTGGAGTTCCACTGCACCGCCTTCGCGACCGCGATCGACTGCCGCTGCCCGCCGGAGAGCGTCGCCACCGGCTGGCGGATCGACCCGATCGTCGTGACGGCCAGCGACTTCAGCGTCGAGGCCGTGTGCTCCTCCATGGTGGGCTCGTTGAGGACCTGCCAGTGATTGGCCTCGCGGCCGAGGTACATGTTCTGGACGACGTCGAGGTTGTCGCAGAGAGCGAGATCCTGGTACACGACCTCGATCCCGAGCCGCCCCGCGTCCTTCGGTCCGTGGATGTGGACCTCTTCGCCGGCGAAGAAGATCTCGCCGCTGTCGGCGGTGTGGGTGCCGGCCACGCACTTGACCAGCGTGGACTTGCCCGCGCCGTTGTCGCCGACGAGCGCCATCACCTCGCCGCGCTTCACCTCGAAGTCGACGTCGGTGAGCGCCTGCACCGAGCCGAACGACTTCGTGATGTCGCGGAGCTGGAGCAGTGGTGTGTCGTCGGTCATGTCGGGGCGATAGTAAAGCGAAAGCAACGACCCGGTGGAGGCGTCACGAGGACGCCTCCACCGGCGATCGAACGTTCGCGTCTAGCAGTACTGCTTGTAGTCGCCGACGCAGACCTCGCTCTTCTTCAGGAAGCCCTGCGTGAAGAGCTGCGTGTAGTTCTTCTTCGTGATCCAGACGACCGGGATCGTCAGGGTCGGTTCCTTCACCTTGCCGTTCGGCCGGAACGTGTTGGTCTTCACCTTGACGCCCTTGATGAGGGCGACCGCAGCCGCGGCCGTGGCGTTCGCCTCGTCGGGGACGTACTTGTAGACCGTGCCCGTCTGCCAGCCGGCGAGGATGTACTGCACGCCCTGGGCGGTCGCGTCCTGGCCGCTGAGCGGGATCGGCTTCAGGCCCTTGGCCTTCAGGTCGGCGACGACCGCGCCGGCGATGTTGTCGTTCGCCGCGATGGCGCCCTGGATGTTGTTGTTCGTCTTGACGAGCATCTGCGAGAAGATGGTCGCGGCGTTGTTCGCATCCCAGTCGGGGACGAACTGCGTCGGGCCCTTCTTCAGCGCGCCGCTCGAGAAGAGCGGGTTGAGGACGGCGTCGTTGCCGCTCTTGAACCAGAAGGCGTTCTGGTCGGTCGGGCCGCCCCAGAGCTCGGCGACCGTGCTGTTCTTGTTGTACGTGCCGTTCGCCTTCATCGCGGCGATGATGCCGTTGGCCTGCGCCTCTCCGACCGACTTGCCGTCGAAGGTGACGTAGACCTTGGCGGTAGCCGCCGAGCACCTGGCGGTCGTAGTCGATCGCGTACCCGCCGCCGTCGGTGAACAGCTTCTCGATCGCCGCGGCGGAGCCGTTGTCGAGCGCGGTCTCGATGACCACCTTGGCGCCGGCTGCCAGGCACGCCTGGGCCTGCGCCTTCTGCTTCGTCGGGTCGTTCAGTGCGTTGTTGATCGACGCCGTCACGCCGGCCTTCTTGAAGGCCGCCTTGAACGCCGGTGCGTCGAACTGCACCCAGCGAACGGAGGACTTCGTGTCCGGCAGCAGGACGCAGACCTGGACGCTCGCCTTGTGCGACGCGCCCGCACCGGCAACGACGCCGACGGCCGCAACGGAGACGACCAGCAAAGCCGCCGCCCTAAGAATGTTTCTCCTCACGTGCATCTCCTTCGTATCTTCATGTCGGGGATATCCTGCACTCTTCGCGCAGCACTCGCGGGCGCCGGGCGTCTTGCAGAAACCTCTCGCAAATACCACGCAGAGTCAAATCGAGACGTTCTCCTCCTTGGTTCGCGGTCCCATGTGAGCTTTGACGCTCAACCGGCCACCATGGTTGTCATGTCACCGTGCAGCGCGGCGAGCCCGGCCGAACGGAGCCGGTCGGTATCGCCGATCACGAGGGCAAGCGCGCCGAGCACCTCGGCCCGTTCGCCCAGAACGCCTGCCCTCAACTCGAGCGCTGCCCGCACAGGCGGCAGAGCGTAGCGGTCGAGCGCCTCGCGGATCCCGTTCAGGAGCGGGCCCGCAGCGACACCGAGGTCGCCGCCGACGATCACTCCCGACGGGCTGAGGAAGTTGCAAAGCCCGGCGATGACCCGGCCGATCTCGTGGCCGGCATCCGTCACCACCCGCTGGGCTCCCGCGTCGCCGGCGTCGAGCAGCTCGACGAGCCGGCGAACGTTCAGTCCTGCCCCGTGCGCGGGACGCAGAAGGGACAGGACGGCATCGGTCGACGCCACGGTCTCCAGGCAGCCGCGGTTGCCGCAGCGGCAGACGGCGCCGTCTGCGCGGACGTTGACGTGCCCGAGCTCGCCGGCGGCACCGGTCACTCCGCGGTGGAGCTTCCCGTCGAGCACGATGCCGGCGCCGACTCCCGAGGAGACCATCACGTAGATGACGTCGGAAAGGCCCCTGCCGGCGCCGAACGACACCTCTGCGAGCGCGCCGAGGTTCGCGTCGTTGTCGACCGAGACCTGGAGGTCGAGCCGTTCCGTGAGCTCGTCGACGGCGTTCAGCCCGGCCCAGCCGGGCAGGATCACCGTCGAGCCGACGGTGCCGTCGCGGTCGACGGGGCCGGACAGCCCCACGCCGGCGCCGACGACGCGGGAGCGCTCGATCCCGGCTTCCTCGAGGACGGCGGCGACGAGGCCGGCGGCCGCGTCGAGCGCGGTCGTGGCCGCGTGGTCGACGTCGAGATCCTGCGTGCGCTCGGCGAGCACCGTGGACGACAGGTCGGCGACGGCCACCCGGACGAGGCGGTGGTCGAAGTGGATCCCGACCACGGCCCCGACGGAGGGGTCGAGCCGCAGGAGGGTCGGCGGCCTGCCCCGCCCCTGGATCTCGCCGAGCGGCTGCTCGACGACGAGGCCCTTTGCCTGAAGGTCGCTGACGAGGGTCGTGACGGTGGTGCGCGAGAGGCCCGTGTGCCTCGCGATGTCGCTCCGGCTGGCGGTCCCCCTCTGGCGCAGCGCATCGATCACACGCAGCCGATTCAGCTCACGCAGAGCTTCCAGCGATCCCGCCGTCGCCATCGCCGAACATAGTCCCTCTTTCCGGCAATCTTTGTCAAGGCCTCGTCGAAAATCGGCGACAAACTCCGGCGATATCCGACGGAGCGCGTGACTAATCGAGGTTACGAATCGTCGTGGTCGCGCTGATCCTCGGCGGCGTGGGCGACGTGCGTTCCAGCCGAACGTGACCGTCAGGCGGTCGATGCGCTGGCCGTCGACGGAGTCGACCTTGAAGACGATCCCGTCATGCGTCACCTCGTCGCCCGGCTCGGCGGCGCGGCCCAGCCGGCCGAGCACGAAGCCGGCGATCGTGTGGTAGTCCTCGGCCGGCAGATCGGAGCCGAACTCCTCGTTGAAGTCGTCGATCCCGAACGTGCCGTCGATCCGGATCGTGTCGTCGTCGACGCGCTCGACCGTCTCGTCCGGGAGGTCGAACTCGTCCTCGATCTCGCCGACGATCTCCTCGATGAGATCCTCGAGCGTGACGATCCCCTCGACCGCGCCGTACTCGTCGATCACGATCGCCATGTGCTGGTTCGTCCGCCGGAACTCCGTGAGGAGGGCGGCGATGTCCTTGGTCTCCGGCACCATCGTCGCGGGCCGGACCAGGTCGTCGAGGTCGAGGGGGACGACGTCGGGGTCGTGCATCGCCCGGACGAGGTCGCGGACGTGGAGGATGCCGACGATCTCGTCCAGCGATCCCCGGTAGACCGGGTAGCGCGTGTACGGCGAAGCGAGCACCTCCTGAAGCGCCTCGCCCGGCGGCAGGTCGACCGACAGGGCGACGACCTCGGGCCGCGGCACCATGACGTCCGCGACCTCCTTGTCGGCGAAGTCGAAGACCTTGTAGAGCATCTCCTGCTCGCCGACCGCGATCTCGCCCTGCTCGGCCGAGCTCGAGAGCAGCATGCGCAGCTCGGCCTCGGAGTGAGCCTCGTGGTCGGCCCCGGGCGGCTGCTGGCCGAGCAGGTTGAGCACGAGCTCGGTCGCCCGCTGCAGGAGCCAGATGAACGGCCGGAAGATCATGAAGAACGCGCTCACGGGGGCGGAGAGGCGCAGCGCGGTCGTCTCCGGGTGCCCGAGCGCGATCCCCTTCGGCACCAGCTCGCCGAGCACGACGTGCAGGAACGTGATGATGAGGAGCGAGAGGATCACCGCGATCACGGCCGCGATCCACGGCTCGAACAGGTGGGCGAACAGCGGCTCGCCCAGGGCGCCGATGGCCAGCGAGGTGATCGTGACGCCGAGCTGCATCGCCGCGATGAAGTGCGGCGGGTCGCCCGTGATCTTCAGTACCGTCCGCGCGCGGCGGTTGCCCTCGCGCTCGAGCTCGCGGATGCGCGTGCGGCGCGAGGTGACGAGGCCGTACTCGGCCGCGACAAAGAGCCCGTTCAGCAGGATCAGGCCCAGAAGGGCCAGCACTTCGAAAGGAACGGTCATGCGCCTCGGGGAGCGCGGTTGGATCGCGACGGGTCGTCGTCCAAGCTCGTGCGCATGGTATCGGAGCCTCCGGACACGAACGTGTGTTCTATGCTATCGACATGCGCGCCGAGTACCGGATCGAGACGTGTCGCTCGGCGCTCAACCGCGTCAAGGGCATGCCCTTCAACTGGTCGCTGAACCCGTACATGGGCTGCGTCCATCGCTGCACGTTCTGTTACGTGAGAGCGTTCGAGCAACGCGCCGACCGGCCGAGCGGCGCGGAGTACGGCACGTCGATCCGCGTCAAGGCGAACATCGCCGACGTGCTGCGGCGCGAGCTCGCACGGACGTCGTGGCAGCGCCAGAGCATCGCGATCGGCGCCGCCACCGATCCCTATCAGCCGGCCGAGGGGCGCTTTCGGCTCACCCGCGCCTGCATCGAGGTGCTCGCGTCGGCGGCGAACCCGTTCGGGCTGATCACGCGCGGGCCGATGATCGTGCGCGATCTCGACGTCCTGGCCGAGGCGGCGCGGCGCGCGGAGGTCTCGGTCACCTTCTCGGTTCCGACGCTCGACGTCGAGGTCTGGCGGCGGACCGAGCCCGGAACGGCGCCCCCGCGCCAGCGGCTGCGGGCACTCACGATGCTCGTGGACGCCGGGATCCGCGCCTCGGTCGGCATGGCGCCGATCCTGCCGGGGCTCTCCGACCGCCCGGAGCAGCTTGCCGAGGTCGTCAGGGCCGCGCGCGACGCGGGCGCATGCGGGATCTGGGCGAACCTGCTCCACCTGCGGCCCGGCACGCGCGAGCACTTCCTCGGGAGCCTTGCCTGCGACTGGCCCGAGCTCCTGCCCGAGTACGAGCGGCTGTACGCCTCGCGCGCCTACCTTCCCAACGCGGACACGAAGCCCGTGCGCGAAGCCGTGCGCGAGCTCGCCTCCCGCCACGGCATCGGCGACCGCCGCCGCACCAAGCTCGCCCCTCCTCCGCCGGAAGCGCAGCCTCCGATGCAGCTTCAACTTCAACTTGCGATCTGATCTGCCGACAACCGTAGGTTGCAACCGATCTCAACCATACAATCGCTCCAGGTGGGCGAGGAAGAGATCACGACGCTGATCGTCGACGACCACGAGGTCGTCCGCGAAGGGCTGCGTCTCTCGCTCTCGCGTGCCCCCCACATTCGAGTCGTCGGTGAGGCGTCCGACGGGGCCGCCGCCGTGGACCTCGCGCTGCGCCGCAAGCCGGACGTCGTGATCATGGACGTCCGCATGCCCGGCATGGACGGGCTCGAGGCCGCCCGGCAGCTCTCGGAGCAGCTCCCCGAGACGAAGGTGCTGATCTTCACGGCGTACTCGGAACGCTCGCTGCTCGGCCGCGGTTTCGAGTCGGGCGCGAAGGGCTACGTGCTCAAGGAGGCCCCGCACGGAACGCTCGTGCGGGCGATCGAGAAGGTCGCCTCCGGCGAGGGCTACGTCGATCCGGCGCTGATGCCGCAGTTCCTGGCGGGCCGCGACCAGAGCGAGATGCTCACGCCCCGCGAGCGCGAGATCCTGCAGCTTCTGGCCGACGGGCTCTCGAACGGCGACGTCGCCGAGCGGCTCTGCATCTCCCAGGAGACTGTCAAGAGCCATGTGCGCCACATCCTCACGAAGCTCGAGGCCGACACGCGGACGCAGGCTGTCGCGATCGCCCTTCGCGAGGCGATGATCGACTGATCTACCATCGAACAGATGAGCGAGAACGGCACCCGGCCCCGGCTACCTGCTCTTCGCCTGGTCACCCGACGGGTACGCCCTCGTCGAGCGCGACGGCGACCTGCCGCACGTCGGGGCCGAGATGCAGGACGACGGCTACGTGCTGTCGGTCGTCAAGGTCGGCCCGTCGCCTCTTCCGGGTGACAGCCGCCGCTGCGTCTACACGGTCGGCTCTCGTTAGCCGAGTTCTGGACGTTGAACTCGTCGGCGTACGAGTCGACGAGCGGGTTCACGGCGTCCATGCCCTGCTCGAAGGCGTAGTTGATCTTCACGAAGGGCTCCCACTTCTCGGGGAGCGCGTCCTCGGGGAAGATCGCCTCGACCGGGCACTCGGGCTCGCAGGCTCCGCAGTCGATGCATTCCTCCGGGTCGATCACGAGCATCCGCGACGCCTCGTGGATGCAGTCGACGGGGCACACGTCGACGCACGAGCGGTCTTTGATGTCGATACAGGGCTCCGAGATGATGTACGTCATTCCGGAGTCACTCTACCGGGGTCAATAAGCCTCCGATCAGTTCCTCCGTGCGCTCGAACAGGGCCGATTTGGCCACCACCTGGTCGAACCCGGCGGCATGGGCGCGCCGTAGGCCGGTCGTGTCAGTGTGGTTCGTGAAGCCGAGGATCGCGACGTCGGGGTAGTTGTCGGCCACGTCGTCCGGGTCGACGCGGCTCACGTCGGCGATCACCAGATCGGGCGGATCGATCCCTTCCACCGTCAGCAACCGGTGCTCGGAAAGCAGCCCCTCGAGCTTGCCGCGAAGGAAAAGGTCGACCCCGACGAGCATAATCCTCGCCATTGGTGAGCCGGATCTTATCGCTAAGAGGAGTGCAAACCGACCTTCTGGAACAGCTGATCGAGCGCGATCCGGAGCCACCAGTCGCGGTTGAAGAAGAGCAGCAGCCCCAGGGTGATCAGGATCACGCCCGAGGCGATGCGCAGCGCCTGGTAGTGCCGGCGGATCCAGCGGAACGCCTGCATCGCATGGGCGAACGCGACGCCGGCGAGGACGAACGCCGCGCCGAGGCCGAGCGAGTAGGCGAAGAGGAGGATGATGCCGCGGACGACGCCGCCGCTCGAGCTTGCGAGCACGAGGATCGAGGCCAGGACGGTGCCGATGCACGGTGCGGCCACGATCGCGAAGGCGCCGCCGAGGAGGACGGCGGAGCCCGTCCGGCGGGCGTGCGTGGCGAGCCCTGGCACGACCGTCCGTTCCGGCCAGGGCAGGAGCCCGACGAACGCGAGCCCGAGCACGACGAGGATGAAGCCGGCGATCGTGGTCTGGGTCGTCTTGTCGACCGTGCTCGCGACGGCCGCGGCGGCGGCGCCCAGCAGCACGAACACGACCGTGAAGCCGGCGATGAACGGAACGCTGGCGGTGACGACGCGGCGGCCTGCGCCGCGCTCCCCGAGGTGCTCCACCTCGACCGCGGAGACGGCCGAGAGGTAGCCCGGCACGAGCGGCAGTACGCAGGGCGTGATCACGGAGATGAGCCCCGCGATGAACGCGACCGGGATCTTCGCGATCATTGTCAGGTATCGAAGCGGGCGAGCTCCTGGTCGACCCGGAGCTCGAGGCTCGGCGGCAGCGCCGGCTCGGACGGCGCTTCGTCGTCCGGCGAGTCCTCGTCGCGGTTCTTCAGCCAGGCGCGCGCCCCGACGCCGACGGCGGCCGCACCGAAGACGATCGTCGCGAACGGCAGCAGCCAGGCGAGCAGGTCGAAGCCACTCGTGCGCGGCGTCGAAAGCACCTGCGGGCCGAGCTCGGCGACGAAGTGGTCGTCGATCTGCTTCTCCGTCCAGCCGGCCGCGAGCTTCGCCCGGATGAACGCCTTCATCTGCTGCGCAAGCGGGGAGCTCGACTCGTCGAGCGGCTCGTGGCAGGTGGTGCAGACGAGGCCCGCCTCCACCTGGGCCTGCGTCGGGTGCTTGCTCTCGTGCGACCTGAAGGCGAAGGCGAGGCCGAAGACGAGCGCCAGGATGGCGAAGGCGGCGGCGAACGGCTTCACGAGGCGCCGCGCGCCGAGGTCGGGTTCAGCGCCGCGCGGATCCCGAGATCCAGCAGCTCCTCGGTTGCGGGCCCGATGATGTGGCCGACCTGGTTCGTCTTATTGGGCGGCAGCGGGATCACTCGGCCGGTCCGGTCGATGAAGAACGTCTCCGGGTAGCCCGTCACGCCGTAGTGGCCGATCAGGGGCCCGTCGTCGGCGATCACCGGGTACGTGATGTCGAAGCGCTTCATGAACTTGGTCGCGGGGCCGGACAGATCCTGCTCGTCGACGCCGACGAAGACCACCGGCTTCCCGGCCCACTTCTTCGCGACCGCCGAGACGACCGGCGCCTCGCGCGTGCACGGCGGGCAATACGACTGCCAGAAGTTGAGGACGACCACCTTGCCGCGCAGCGACGCGAGGCTCACCGTGCCCGGCGTGCCGACGCGCGACCGCGAGAACGGGTACGCGGGGACGATCTGCTGCTTGTCGACCTTCGCGGCGAGCCCCTTGGGGTTGTGGACGACCTTGTAGACGAGAAGACCGAGCAGCGCGAAAACGACGACGACGGAGGCGATCTGGGCGCCGCGACGCATCAGACGATGAAGACCGTCGTGCCCACACGCACGTGGTCGTACAGCCACTCGGAGTCCACGACCTGCATCCTGATGCACCCGTGGGAGGCGTTCCAGCCGATCGAGCTCGGCGCGTCGGTGCCGTGGATCCCCACGCCGGGCGCCGAGAGGCCCATCCAGCGCGTGCCGAGCGGGTTGTCCGGCCCGGGCGGAACGGGGCTGAGGCCCTGCGCCCAGGCGTCGTACGTGGGCGGATACCACCACGGGTTCATCTGCTTGACCACGATCTGGAACCGTCCCGAAGGCGTCGGGTACACCGCCTGGCCGGTCGCGACCGGGAAGATCCGCCACACCTCGTTGTCGGAGTGGAAGAGCGTCAGCCGGTTGGTCGAGCGGTTGATCAGGATGACCGCCCCGTAGCTCTCCGACGTGAGCGCGGGGACCGTCTTGCTCGTGCGCACCCCGAGCGGCTGCCGCGTGTTCGCGGTCAGCGAGTGCACCACCCGCAGGACGAGCGCGCCCTGGTCGAGCTTCGCGCCGTCGGCCTGCGGCTTGATCCGCGGCCGGCCCGCGACGAAGGCGAGCGAAGCGCTCCGCGGCTTGCGGTCGAAGCGCCGCCCGAGCGCCGACACCGCCTCCCGGACGGCAGTGCCGCGAACCGACACGACGAGCTTGATGTTCTTGCCGCTCTTCGCCGAGCGCGCACGCGCGATCGCGGGCGCGATGTAGGCCTTCGCGAGCCGCGCGGGATGCAGCTGGATCTTCTCGCCGTTGACCACGACGGTCAGGGGCTTTCGGAAGGCTTGACCCACCGCCGACGTGGCCGCGCCAGGCGTCAGCCCGCCCACGCGGATCCCGGCGACGCGAACGCCGGACGGCACAGCATGTTTGTTCGTGCTCGCGAGAGCGGAACCGGCGAAAAGAACGACCCCCGCCGCACCGATCACCGCCACGAGCAAGGCTTGGAGACCCCTGTTCACGGCTCATCCAGTGTAGCCGGGAATTATGCTATCCAGTGTAGCCGGGCCGGCGCAGGTTCACTCGTTGCAATCTAAACTGCGTTTGTGGCAGAACCGGCAAGCACCGAGCCGATGCAGGCTGTGGACGAATCCCCTTCACTCGACCCCGCAGCAATCGAACGCGCCTACCGGCGCGAGCGGGCGCGCCGCCGCGCGAAGGTCGAGCACCGCCAGTACGCGCGCAACTCCAACGCCCGTTTCTGGGTCGCCATCGCCGTGATCGCCCTGATCACCGTCCTGCTCGGGCTCATGGCGCTGCGGGAGATCCAGACGAGCTTCGGGATCCTGCAGTAAGCGCGAGAACGCAGCGGGACTAGAAGTCTTCGGCAGCGCGCAGCAGCCCGCCGGCGATGACGCCGAGGGCGGCGATCAGGGCGATCCAGATCCCGATCCCCCGGCTGTCGGCCGGCAGGACGGCGTCGGGGATCGAGATGATCCTGATCAGGACGAACACGGTCGCGAACGCGCCGAGCACCAGCACAACGAGGCTCTCGGGGAACGAGCCCGGCAGGTCGAACCCGCGCACCCGCGCCGCGACGAGGACGACGACGGCGAGCCCGATGAAGAACACGAGCTTCCCGAGCACCCCGGTGTGCCAGCCGGTGACCGACAGCGAGACGCCGAGACCGGAGCCGGAGTACCAGTTCATGAACGGGGAGAGCATCAGCACGAGCCCGGAGATCCACGTGATCGTGTCGCCCATCCCCCAGATCCCCTCCGCCTGCCGCGAGTAGAGCGGCGGGGGCGACGAGCCGGGGCCGGGATCGAGATACAGGTCTGAGCCTTCCACCGGGAAGAAGTATGACGAGCGGCTCGGCTACCGCGTGGCGACGGTCACAGTGACGGTGTTCTGCGCGACGGGGACGAGCGGCAGCGGATGCAGTGTCCGGACGAGGGTCTGAGTGCCGCCCGGCTTCGGGTTGTCGTGGAGGGCCTCGCCGAGGCCGACGCCCACGACGAAGGCGGCGAGGAGCGCGAGCACCATGACGAGCACGCGCGGCCAGCGGCGCTTGCGCGGCGGCGGTCGGCGTGGCCGGACCACTGTCACGGGGCGTAGTCGGAGGCGCGGCGCGCGTAGAGGTCGAACGCGGCATCGGCGGCGATCGAGACGTCGGCCGGCACCTCGTCCGGGAAGGCGTCGTCCAGCGCCTCGAGCGTCCAGCGGTGGGAGCGCTCGTACTCGCTCAGGAGATCCTCGGTCGAGAACGTCTGCCCGATGCGGCGCGTCAGCTCGTCGACGAGCACCGAGACGTACGCGTTCAGCCGGGTGAAGGCCTCCCGGTCGTCGCGTGCACGCTCGATCGTCCGGCGGCCCTCGACCCACTGATGACGCGCGAGCTCGACGTCCACGGACAGCGGATCATAGAGAGCAGCATTGACGTTCCGGCCAGAGCGGGCCCGCCTCTTCGAGGATCCTGTCCCCGAGCACGTAGCCCGGCCGGGCGAGGGCGAACGCGCCGTGGGCGTGGAGGCACTTCAGGCTGCCGTGCCGCGTCGCCCCGCCGATCCCGCCCTGCAGCTCCGGGCGGAGCTCCCGCTGCTCGGCGTGAGCACGCTCGAGGCTCGCGCAGAGCTCCGGGTCGTCCTCCGCGGCCTTCGTCCACCGCTCGACGCCCCCGGCCGCCTCGAGCCGCGCGATCGCGGCCGCAAGGTACGAGCAGGTGAGCCAGAACTGGGTCGGGAAAGGCGTGCCGTCGGAGCCGAATGGCTCCTGCTCGACGACCGCAGGCAGCCCGTACGGGCAGCGCACGGCGACGCGCCGGAAGGCGCGCGGAACCCGGCCGAGCTGCCGCTCGACGATCGCGAGGTCGTCCACGACTGGGACGTTAGTGGCGCTGGCGGGCCCGCCACGCGGCGATGCCGCGGACGATGAAGAGCTCCTCGCCCGGCTTGACGAACCCGAGCCGCCGCGCCTCGCGCACGAGATCCTGCCCGGTGCCGACCGAGGCGATGCGCTGTTCGAGCTGCCGCTGCTGGGTCTCGAGGCGGCTCACCTCGCCCTCGCGCCGCGAGAGCACCGCCTTCGTGTGCTCGTAGCTGTGGATCGGCTTCCAGTAGAGGACGCCGACGAGAACAATCGCGCCCAGGGCAAGCAAGCGTGTCGGTCCCAGCACGGCACCGACTTCGCCCACAGAGCGCCGGGTCCTTCCTGCCCGTGAACGAGATCGAGGCTAGGAGACGCGCTCTACCTTGATCACGTTGGTCGAGCCGGAGAGGTTGACCGCGGTGCCGGCGACGAGCACGATCAGCTCGCCGGCGTTGATGATCCCGGCCTCGCGCGCCGTCTCGATCGTGCGAGCCCAGAGGTCCTCGACGTCGGCTGAGGACGGCATCAGGAGCGGCACCACGCCCCACTCGAGCGCCATCTGCTGCACGGCCGCCTGGAGGTGCGAGAGACCGACCATCGGGCGGCGGGAGCGGAGACGGGCGATCTCCGAGGCGGTGCGGCCGCTCGCGGTCGCGACGAGGATCGCGCGGGCGCCGAGGGCCTCGGCAAGGTCGGTGGCCGCATTGGACATCGCGCGGCGGACGTCGGGGCGCTCGGACGTCTCGGGAATCTCGTGCCGGTACTTCATCGTCGGCTCGACTGCCCGGGCGATGCGGTCCATCGTCTTCACCGCCTCGACCGGATAGGCTCCGACGGCGGTCTCGGCCGACATCATCACCGCCGAGGTTCCGTCGAGGATGGCGTTGGCGACGTCGCTCGCCTCGGCCCGCGTCGGCTCGGCGTGCTCCACCATCGACTCGAGCATCTGGGTGGCGGTGATCACCGGCTTGCCGGCCTCGAGGCAGCGCAGGATGAGCTGCTTCTGCAGCGTCGGCACGAGCTCGGCACCGATCTCGACGCCGAGATCGCCGCGGGCCACCATCAGCCCGTCCGACTCGGCGAGGATCTCGTCGAGGCAGTCGAGCGCCTCCGGCTTCTCGATCTTGGCGATCACGCGCGCCTCGGAGCCACTCTCCAGGATGATCTCCTTCAACTCGCGCACGTCGCCCGCGGTGCGGACGAACGAGAGCGCGACGTAGTCGACGCCGAGGCCGAGCGCGAAGTCGAGATCATGGCGGTCCTTCGCCGACAGCGACGGCACCGGGACGGCGAGACCGGGCAGGTTTACGCCTTTGTGGGAGCTGACCTCGCCGCCGACGACCACGAAGCAGCGCGCGCGGCCACCCGAGACCTCTTCGACCGCGAGGCGGAGGAGCCCGTCGTCGATCAGCACGTCGTGGCCCGGCTGTAGTGCGTCGGCGATCGCCCCCGGCGCTACGACCAGGTCGCCGTCGTGCGCCGCCGCCTCCGAGGCGACGTGCACCGTCGTCCCGGTCGTCAGCATCCGCGGCTGCGCGAGGTTCTCGAGCCGGAACTTCGGCCCCTGCAGGTCGGCGATGAGGGCCAGCGGCCGCCCGAGCTCCGCCTGCACCTCGCGCGCCCGCCGGGCCCAGCCGGCGTGCTCGTCGTGGCGGCCGTGCGAGAAGTTGAGGCGGACGGCGTCCATTCCGGCCTCCGCGAGCGCGCGGATCATCTCGCTCGAGCCGGAGGCGGGGCCGATCGTCGCCACGATCTTCGTCCGCCTGAACCGCTCGACCATCCTGCTCAGCGAGCGTGGCGCGGAAACGCGCGCCAGCCGGGATACTCGGCCCGGCTCCCCAGCTCGTCCTCGATTCGCAACAAACGGTTGTACTTGGCGACGCGGTCCGAGCGCGCGGGCGCGCCGGTCTTGATCTGCCCGGCGCCGGTCGCCACGGCAAGGTCGGCGATCGTCGTGTCCTCCGTCTCGCCCGAGCGGTGCGAGATGACGGCGGTGTAGCCGGCGCCCTGGGCCAGCCGGATCGCCTCGAGCGTCTCGGTGAGCGTCCCGATCTGGTTCACCTTGATCAGGATCGAGTTCCCGATGCCGGCGTCGATCCCGCGGCGGAGCCGCTCGACGTTCGTGACGAAGAGGTCGTCGCCCACAAGCTGCAGACGGTCACCCAGCTCACGCGTGAGCCGCTCCCAGGTCTCCCAGTCGTCCTCCGCGGCGCCGTCCTCGAGGGAGACCACGGGGAAGCGATCGAGCAAGCCGCGCCAGAAGTCGACCAGGCCCGAGCCGTCGAGCACCTTGCCCTCGAAGCGATACGCGCCGTCGTCGTACACCTCGCTCGTCGCGGGGTCGAGCGCGATCGCCACCCGGTCACGGTGGCCGGCGCGCTCGGCGGCCTCGAGGATCGCTTCGATCGCCGCCTCGCTCGAGGGCAGGTCGGGCGCGAAGCCGCCCTCGTCTCCAACCCCGGTCGCGAGCCCGCGCTCGTGCAGCACGGCGCGAAGCCCGTGGTAGACCTCGGTCGCGATCTGCATCGCCTCGGTAAACGTCGACGCGCCCGCGGGCACCACCATGAACTCCTGGAGGTCGATCGAGTTCTGCGCGTGCGCGCCGCCGTTGATCACGTTCAGCATCGGCACCGGCAGGAGCCGCGCGCCCTCGCCGCCGAGGTGACGGTAGAGCGGGACGCCGGCCTCCGCCGCTGCCGCCTTCGCGGATGCGAGCGAGATGCCGAGGATCGCGTTGGCGCCGAGCCGGCCCTTGTTCGGCGTTCCGTCCGCGTCGATCAGCCGGCGGTCGAGCGCCGCCTGGTCGGCGGGGTCGGCGCCGAGCACCGCGTCGCGGAGCACGCCGTTGACGTTCGCCACAGCCTTGGTGACGCCCTTGCCGCCCCAGGCCGACCCGCCGTCGCGCAGCTCGACCGCCTCGTGGACGCCGGTCGAGGCCCCGGAGGGCACGACGGCCGAGCCGGTCGCACCGGACTCGAGCCGGACGTCAACCTCCACCGTCGGGTTGCCACGCGAGTCGATCACCTGCCGCCCGCGCACATCGCTGATCGGACTCATCCCACCCTTTCCTTCGCGACGTCGAAGTATCGGTCTTGTGCGGCGAGGTCGAGCGACCGCCAGTCCTCGCCGGCCGCCGCCGCGAGCCGCTCCGCCTCGAGCACCCGCTCGCGGAAGCGCTCGGTGGCGGCGCGCAGCTCGAGCTCGGGGTCGACGTTCAGCAGCCGAGCGACGTTCACACAGGCGAAGAGCACGTCGCCGAGCTCGGAGGCCAGAGCCCGGTCGGGCTCGCGCTCCCCCACCGGCTCGGAAGGCAGCTCCGCCCGCAGCTCTCGCAGCTCGTCGTCGAGATCCCCGAGCGCCCTGCCGGCGTCGGGGTAGTCGAAGCCGGCCGAGGCGGCACGGCGCTGCACCTTGCGCGCGAGCAGGAGCGCGGGCAGCGTCTCCGGCACGTCGTGGAACACGCCCTCGCGGCCCTCGTGCTCGACCTTGAGCCGCTCCCAGTTCTCGCGGACACGGCCCGCCGTGGTGGCCTCGACGTCGCCGAAGACATGGGGATGGCGCGCCACGAGCTTCCCGGTCACGTGCCGCGCCACGGCCTCCAGGTCACCCTTGCCGCGCTCGGAGAGGAGCAGCGCCAGGAAGTACGACTGAAAGAGTAGGTCGCCCAGCTCGCCGAGCAGCTTCTCGTCGTCGCCGGCCAGCGCCGCGTCGGCGACCTCGTAGGCCTCCTCGACCGTGTGAGGCACGATCGTGCGCTCGGTCTGCTCCCGATCCCAGGGACATTCACGACGCAGTCGCTCCGTCAGCTGCTGGAGCTCGACGAGCGCTTGGGCGAGGGCCACGCCCCGACCTTAGCTACGTGGTGGTCTGGTTCGGCGCCTGGATCGCCGCGCAGGGATCCGGCGAGGGCAGGAAGCCGCTCGCGTAGGAGATGTGCCCGGAGCAGTAGCTCTTGGCGATCTTCTGCATCCAGTCACTCGCCAGCTGCTGCTGCTTCTGCTGCTCGAGCTGTGAGCGGATCTGCGCGATCGCCCGCTTCTCGGGCGTCGTCGATGCGGGCGTGGCCGCCCCGACGGGCTTGATCACGAACCAGCCGTACTGCGCGGTCTTGACGGGCTTGATCAGCACGCCGGTCTTCGCCTTCGGATCGAAGACCGCAGCGTCGAACTCGGGCACGTCGCTGCCCTTGGACGCGGTGAATTTGCCGCCCTTGTCCTTCGAGCCCGGGTCCTGCGAGTACTTCTTCGCGAGCGCGGCGAAGTCGGCGCCGCCCGCGAGCTGGCTGTAGATCTGGTTCGCCAGCGCCTCCTTGTTCTTTCCGACCAGGATCTCCTGGACGGCCCGGGTCGCCGGCTTCTGGAACTGCGTCAGGTTCGCGGCGTAGTACGCGTCGATCTCCGACTGGGTGGCGCCGGCGCCCTTGGTCACGTTGTTGAAGAGCTTCTCCTCGAGCATCTTCTCGCGCAGGTTCTCGCGGATCTGCGCGTCGGTGAAGCCCTCCTTCTTGAGCTCCGCCCGGTACTTCTTCTCGCTGCCGCCGAACTGCGCCTTCTTGATGGCGGCGAGCTTCTTGGCGACCTCGGCCGCCGTCACGGTGATCCCGAGCTTCTTCGCTTGCTGCGCGAGCTCGGCCTGCTGCACGAGGAGGTCGACGATGTTCGAGCGGAGCTGCGCGTACTGGGTCGACCCGGCCGCGGGGAACGCCTGCCCCGACGACTTCATGCTCGCCTTCTGAACGGCGAGGAGGTCGTTGAAGTCCTGCTGCGTGATGTGCGTCCCGCCGACGACGGCGACGTCGTCGGACGAGACCCCGCCGCCACCCCCGCCGCAACCGGCGAAGAGCAGCGCAAACAGAACGAGGGGCGAGAGGAGTCGGAGGATCTTCATTGCCAGGCTCTCCTACTCTGTAGCACGACGATAGGTCATGCCGCCGCCCGAGCGGTCAGCATTGCATCGACCAGTCGAACCGCACCGTCGAGCTCGTCGGCGCGGAGCGTCACCTCGCGCTGGCCCGTGGAGTAGACGGCGGTATCGACCTCGCTGCGCAGCGCACGCAGCTCGCCCGAGCCCATCACGACGGGCCCGACCGAGACCTTCCCGCCGCGGAAAACGAGGTAGTCGGCGCCCAGGCGGGCGACCTTCAGCTTCGCGAGCTGGATGGCGAACAGGTTCTCGACCGGCTCGGGGAGCGGCCCGTAGCGGTCCGTGGTCGCCTGCTCGAGCTCGCGGAGCTCGTCCTCGTCCTCGACCAGCGCGAGGCGGCGGTGCAGGTCGATCTTCAGCGCCTCGGACGCGATGTAGCTCGCCGGCACGTAGGCGCTGACGCGGGCGTCCACGCGGACCGGGCGCGCCGCGAGCCGCCGCTCGCCGGAGAGCTCGGCGATGACCTCCTGGAGCATCTCGACGTAGAGCTCGAACCCGAGCGCGGCGACGTGGCCGGACTGCTCGGCGCCGAGCAGGTCGCCGGCGCCGCGGATCTCGAGGTCGCGCATGGCGATCGCGAATCCGGCGCCGAGCTCCGTGTGGTCGGCGAGGGTCGCGAGCCGTGCGCGCGCCTCCGGGGTCAGCTCGCCGGCGTCCGGATAGAAGAGGTAGGCGTGCGCCGGGACGTCCCGGCGACCCACCCGGCCGCGGATCTGGTAGAGCTGGGCCAGGCCGAGGGCGTCGGCGCGCTCCACGATCAGCGTGTTCGCCTGCGGGATGTCGAGGCCGGACTCGATGATCGTGGTCGAGACGAGCACGTCGGCGTCGCCGGAGAGGAACGAGAGCATCCGGTCCTCGAGGTCCTTCTCCCCCATCTGCCCATGCGCCACGAGCACGCGCAGGCCCGGGCTGAGCTGCCGGAGCTTCTCGGCCGCGTCCTCGATCGACTCCACCCGGTTGTGGAGGTAGAAGCTCTGGCCGCCGCGCTCGTGCTCGCGCTCGAGCGCGAGCTTGATCAGCTCCTCGTCGTACTCGCCGACATGGGTGCGGATCGGGCGGCGTCCCTCGGGCGGCGTCTCGATCACGGAGATGTCGCGGAGGCCGGCGAGCGACATGTGGAGCGTGCGCGGGATCGGGGTCGCGCTCATGGCGAGCACGTCGACCTCGAGCCTCAACTGGCGGAGGAGCTCCTTCTGCGCCACGCCGAAGCGCTGCTCCTCGTCGACGACGACGAGGCCGAGGTCCTTCGGGATCGCGTCGCGGGACAGGATGCGGTGCGTCCCGATCAGCACGTCGACCTTCCCCTCGCCGTAGTCCCTGAGCACCTGCTTCACGTCGGCCGGCTTGCGGAAGCGGGAGACCATCTCGACCCGCACCGGGAAGTCGCGGTAGCGGTCGCGGAACGTGCTCCAGTGCTGCTGCGCGAGGATCGTCGTCGGCACGAGCATCAGCACCTGCTTGCCGGCGACCGCAACCGTGAAGGCGGCACGGAGCGCGACCTCGGTCTTGCCGAAGCCGACGTCGCCGCAGACGAGTCGGTCCATCGGGCGCGGCGACTCGAGGTCCTCCTTGACCGCCTCGATCGCGCGCGCCTGGTCCTCGGTCTCGCGGTAGGGAAACTCGGCCTCGAGCCGCTCGATCCACTCCTGCTCGACGTCGTAGGCGATGCCGGGGCGCGTCTGGCGCTCGGCGTAGAGCTGCAGCAGCTCGCCGGCCATCTCGCGCAGGTGCTCGCGCGCGCGCGTCTTGAGGTTCTCCCAGGCCTTGCCGCCGAGCTTCGAGAGCGTGGGCGCGTGCGAGTCGGCGCCGATGTAGCGGGAGACCTTGCCGATCTGCTCGTGCGGGACGTAGACGCGGTCGTCGCCCCGGTAGCCGAGCAGCAGGTAGTCGCGGGTGACGCCCGCGACCGCTCGGGTCTCGAAGCCGAGGAGCTGCGCGATGCCGTGGTCCTCGTGCACGACGTAGTCGCCGGTGCGGAGGTCGGCGAAGCTCGCGAGCGCGCGGCCGGGCGCCGCGGTGGCGCGCGGCGGGCGGCGGCGGAACACCTGGGTGTCGGGGAGCAGCGCGATGCCGAGGTCGCGCCAGACGAAGCCGCGGCGGGCGGGCGTGACGGCGAAGACGAGGCCTGACGGCTCCTCTCCGGGCCTGAGCAAATCGGCTTCGATCTTCCGCAGCAGCGCCCGGCGGCGCTCCGCCTCACCGCGGTGGGCGAACGCGACGACGATGTCGAGGCCCTGGCGGAGCAGGCCGGAGAGCTCGTTCTCCGCCTCCGAGATCCCGCGCGCGACGAGCGCGGGCCGCTGCGCCTCGAACGTGAACGGCTGGCCCTGCGGGAAGGGATCGAGCTCGGCTGTGCCATCGAAAGAAATCTCCGTGCAGCCCTCGTCGCGCCAGACGGCGCGGACGTCGTCCGGCTGCCAGACGAAGTCGGGCTTGCCCGCGAGCGGCGGGACGAGGTCGTCGGGGAGCTCACGCCGAGCCTCCTCCTCGTCGCCGGGGAGCTGGATCGCGTCGTCGTCGCCCGCCTTGACGAGGCGCTCCGCCGCCGGGTAGATGGTGGCGCTCTCGAGCTGCCGGAGCGCGCGCTGCGTGAACGGCGAGAACGCGCGGATGCTCTCGATCTCGTCGCCGAAGAACTCGACGCGCAGCGGCTCCCGGCCGGTCGTCGGGAAGACGTCGATCAGGCCGCCGCGAACCGCCAGCTGCCCGCGTTCCTCGACCCGGTCGGCGCGCTCGTAGCCCGCGGCGACGAGGCTCGCGGCGAGGCCGTCGATGCCGGGGTCGCCGCCGAACTCGAGCTCGATCGGCTGCGCCCGGGCGCCGGGCGGCGGGACGAGCTCTGCGACTGCGAGCGCCGACGCGCAGACGATCCCACCCCGGTCGAGCACGGCGAGGGCGCGGGCGCGCTCGCCGACGAGGTGCGGCGCCGGCTCGAGGCCGGACGCGAGGCTGACGCCGCGCGACGGAAGGAGCGCGACCCGGTCCTCGCCGAGGAACCAGCCGATCGCCTCGGCCGTGTCGCGGGCGTCGGTGTCCTCGGGCAGGAGGACGCTGAAGCCGCCGAGCTCCTCGTAGAGCGCGGCGAGCAGGAGCGGGAGCGCCGGCTCGGCGACGCGGGCCCGCGCCGGCAGCGCCGCCGCGAAGGCGGGCAGGCGTTCGCCGGCGCGGAGGCGCTCGACCAGTGGATGGAGCACAGGGAGGTCCATGTCAGTTGAACTCGCGCTGCGTCGCCGCCAGCCCCTCGGCGTCGAGCGACTCGACCGCATCGGCCGCGCGGGCGACGAGCCCCTCGGAATCCTCGTCCGGCTCGAAGTCGGACAGCACCCAGTCGGCGAGCGGCCGCCGGTCCCCGCGCCCGGGGCGGCCGATGCCGACGCGCAGCCGCAGGAAGTCCTGCGTGCCGAGCTGCTGCGCCACGGAGCGGAGGCCGTTGTGGCCGGCGAGCCCGCCGCCCAGACGGGCCTGGAGGCGGCCGAGCTCGAGGTCGCTCTCGTCGTGGACGATCAGGACCGCGTCCGGCTCGACCTTGAAGAACTGCGCCGCGGCCTTGACCGAGCGGCCGGACTCGTTCATGTACGTGTCGGGCGCGAGCAGGCCCACGCGGTGCGAGTCGATCCGAACCTCGGCGAGGCGGGCGTTGAACTTCGCGCGCCACGAGCCGCCGTGGCGCCGCGCGAGCTCCTCCACGACCATGTGGCCGACGTTGTGGCGGTTCCCGGCGTACTCGCGCCCGGGGTTCCCGAGCCCGACGACGAGCAGGTCGAGCGACGACGCGCGTTCGCCCCGTCTCCAGGGCAGGCGCACGGGGAGCTACTCCTCGGCTTCGGACTCGTCCCCGCCGCCCTGGGCAGCGGGTCTCGGCCTCGGGCGCCTCGCCCTCAGCGGCCTCCTCGGCACCCTCCTCGGCCTCCTCGACGGCCTCCTCGCGCGCCATCTGGACGCTCGCGATGACGACCTCCTCGGGGTCGTCGAGGAGCCGGACGCCGTCCGGGACCGAAACCTGCGAGAGGCGCAGGCTATCCCCGACGCCGAGCTCGGTGACGTCCGCCTCGAGTCCCTGCGGAACCTCGAGCGGGAGCGCCTCGATGCCGACCTCGGTCGTGACCTGCGTCAGGACGCCGCCCTCGCGCACGCCGACCGAGTCGCCGACGAGATGCACGGCGACGGTCGTCTGGATCGGCTGGTCGAGCCGCACCTCGAGGAAGTCGACGTGCGTGATCGTGCCGCGCACCTTGTCGCGCTGGTAGTCCTTGAGGATCGCCGAGTGGGCAGAGCCGCCGTCGACGGCCACGTCGAGCACGGCGTGCCCCCCGGCCTGCGTCGTCAGCGCGGCCCGAAGCTCACGCTCGCCGATCGAGATCGCGACCGGCTCCGACCGCCCGTAGAGGACGCCCGGAACGAGCCCCTGCCGGCGCAGGCGGCGCGACTCCGCCGACCCGAGTTGGGTCCGCTGCGAAACGACGAGCTTGACGCGCTCTCCGGCCACGGCGAGCCAGTGTAGCGAGCGGGCGGCTCACGCCGCCCGCTCGAAGGAATCAGGTAACCGAGTCGAGGTACTCCGCGATTTGCTTGATCTGGGTCGCCGAGAGGACGCCCTTGTACGGCGTCATCTGGGTCGTGTACTTCGCGATCTGCGCCTTGGTCATGACCGACGAGCCGCCGTTCGTGATCGCCTTGATGTACAGCGCGAGCGTGAGCGGCGGCTTGACCTTGTTGAGGTTGGGACCGATCTGGCCCACGGCCCCGGCCTGCTTCAGCGTGTGGCAGGCCGAGCAGGTGCTGATGAACGTCGCCTTCCCGGCCGCGAGGTCCTTCGCGGAGGGCTTGGTGGCACTCCGCTGGGCCAGCGCGGCGGGCACGACGAGCACCGCGAGAAGCACGATGCCGGTGACGAGTACGCCGGCACGAAAACCGATCTTCCTTCGACGCATTGAAACCTCCGTTTGCTGACAGTCCCGGTCTGACGATCGACTATAAGGGGCCGATGGAACGCCTGCCCCGGCGGCCGCTCTGCGGCTTCTCATGTATAGCGACAGTTGGCCCAACGCGCGATGTATGGTGTGCCTTACATGACCGCGTCTGGCTCGGCCTCCCAATCGCTCCGCCTGACCCAGTCGCTCGAGCTCACGCTTCGCGGCTTCTCGCCGCGGGAGCTCACGGTGCGGGCCGAGCACGAATGCCGCAGGCACTTCGGCGAGTGCGCCTGGCGGATCGACGAGGCGACCTGCGTGCCGTGCATGGGCACGCTCGGCGGACGCGTCCGCCTCTACGAGGCGCACATCGTCGCCCACGAGCAGGAATAGCTCACCACACGTACGCCTGGCCCTCAGGCGCCGGGACCGTGGCCATCCCGTTCTGCACATGATCGGCTCCCGCAGCTGCTCCGGGATCTGGCGGAACACCCATGGGTCGTCGAACGTCCAGTGCCGGTAGTCCGCCGAGAAGAGCAGCAGGCGGTCGGCCTGCATTCACGCGAGCGCCTTCCCGAGCTCCGCCCGGTCCTCGGAAAGTCGAGCGGCTGCGTCGTGAACCAGATGTGGTCGTAGACGTACGCGGACGGCTTCTCCTTCAGCTGCGGAAGGTCGGCCTTCCGCGCCTCGTAGATGGCGTCCATCCGCCCACATGAGAGGCACGCTCACTGCCATTGCCGATCCCTCCTCGTGTCTCGCGTCGGGTGTCGCCTGCCCTTTCGGTCACGGTACGAAGCCCCTGGTCGCCCGTCGAACACCCACGACCGGAGCAGCTCAAGAGCAGGGCAGCGAACGGCCACGTCAGCTCGATCACACCACGGTGCCCCACATCGGCGTCTATGTCACCGCGAAGATGTTGCGGCCTTCGCGCAAAGGCCGCCGCCACGATGTATCCGGTGACCGCGCTGGTGCGGGTGCTCCGCCCGCGCGGCGACGAGCCCGAGGGTCTCCTGAGCGTCGCCGGCTGACGCTCTCCTCGAGGCCAGGAGTGATGGAGGGGCCGAGCCTGTCCGGTCCATCACTCGGCTGGCTGCCACAGGGGAAAGTGGCAGGCAGCCACGTGATTCGGAGCGAACGTCCGCAGGGGAGGCTCTTCCTCCGCGCAGATCGGCGCTGCGCGGGGACAGCGGGTGCGGAAGCGGCAGCCGCTCGGAGGGTCGACAGCGGACGGGATCTCAGAGCCGATCCCTGGCTCTCGCCGCTCGTTGCCGCGCGGCTCGGTCGTCGGAATCGAGGCGATGAGGGCTGCCGTGTACGGATGGATCGGGCTCTCGACAAGCGATGAGCTCGGGGCGATCTCGACCACCTTGCCCAGGTAGAAGACGAGCACACGGTCGGCGAGGTACTTGACGACGGCGAGGTCGTGCGAGATCACGACGTACGTCATCCCTGTGTGGGAGTCGTGGAGCCGTTTCATCAGGTTGAGCACCTGCGCGCGGACGGAGACGTCCAGCGCGGACACCGGCTCGTCGACGACGAGCAAGTGTGGGTTCAGCGCGATCGCCCGGGCAAGCCCGATCCGCTGGCGTTGCCCGCCGGAGAACTCATGCGCGTGGCGTGAGGCAGCCTCAGCCGGGAGCCCCACCTCCTCCAGAAGCCGCGTCGCGTGCCCGCCCCGCTGCCGACGGGTGCCGACCCGCTGGATAGCGAACGGCTCGGTCAGGATCCGGCGCACCGACATGCGAGGGTCGAGTGAGGCGTAGGGGTCCTGGAACATCAGCTGGAGCTCTGGGCGCAGCTTGCGGGGTACCTTCTTCGTGACGTCCACGCCGTCGAAGCGGATCGAGCCACCGTCAGCGTTGTCGAGCCCGACGAGCAGCGAAGCGAGCGTTGACTTGCCCGATCCAGACTCACCGACGACGCCCAGGATGTCCCCTTCGCGGATCGAGAACGAGACGCCCGAGACTGCCTTCACGGTCAGCCGCTTGCGCCGGAAGAACCCGCGCCGCAACGGGAACTCCCTCACAAGGTCCGAGACCTCAAGCAGCGTCCTGCGATCGTCGGCCGGCCGCGCGCCATGGGACGCCGCGGCCGGCGTCCCCGCCGCTTCGCGCTCCAGCGGTACGCAGAGGGGGTTGAAGCAGGCGTGGATGTGCGCCGGGTCTCCTTCGAGCGTCGGCAACTCCAGCGTGCAGCGCTCGAGCACGTGTCGGCACCGTGGCGCAAAGGGACATCCCGTCCCGACGACCGCGAGATCGGGGGGCGAACCGGGGATGCTCGGGAGCGGCCGGTCGACGTCCTGGTCGATGTCGATCATCGAGCGCAGGAGCGCCTCGGTATAGCGGTGACTCGGCGTTGCGAACACCCTCCGGATCTCGCCTTGCTCGACGACGCGCCCGGCGTAGACGACCGCCACGCGGTCGGCCCGGCCTCTGACCACGGCGAGGTCGTGCGTGATCAGGAGAACCGCGAGCCCAAGGCGTTGCCTCAGGTCCTCGATCAGCTCGAGGATCTGCTCCTGCACCGTGAGGTCGAGGGCGGTGGTGGGCTCGTCGGCGATCAGCAGTTTCGGCTCGCAGACTAGGGCCATCGCGAGCATCACCCGCTGCCTGAGACCGCCGGACAGCTCATGCGGGTACTGGCGCAGCCGCTGTTCGGCGTTCGTGAACCCGACGAGCTCGAGCATCTCCTTCGCGCGCCCGATGGCGATGCTCCGCGAGACTCCCCGGTGCACCTGATAGGGCTGCGCGATCTGACGCCCGATCGTCATCGTCGGGTTCAGCGAGGTCATCGGATCCTGGAAGACCACGCCGATCTCAGCCCCGCGGAGCGACCGGAACTCACGCTCCTCGAGCCCCACGAGTTCGCGACTTTCGAAGCGGATGCTTCCGCCAACGATTGTGCCACCTGTAGGCAGGAGCCTTAGGATCGAGAGCCCGATCATGCTCTTTCCCGAGCCCGACTCGCCGACGAGGCCCACCGTCTCGCCGGCCTCCACGCGGAGCGACACGCCATTGACCGCGTGCACCACGCGCGCGCCTCGCATGATGTGGGTCTGGAGCTCTTCTAGCTCGAGGAGGCTCGCCACGGCTCCTCCACGCGTCGGAGGAACTCGCGAGCGATGCCCATGTACTGGTCCCGGCGCTCCGTGAAGCACAGGTGGGAGGCATCCTCGATGATGACGAGCTCCGATCCGTCGATGCGCCGGTGAATCTCTTCGAGGTGCGCGGGCGTGCACTCGTCGTGGCGCCCGCCGGTGACGAGCGCCGGAACGGAGATCGTATGCAGCCGATCGAGCACGTCCCACCCGCGAAGGTTTCCGACAACCGTGAACTCGCTCGGGCCGCACATCGTCTCGTAGACCTCGTGCCCCAGTCCCGCGAACGAGCGCTCCAGGCTCGCAGGCCACGGATCGAGGCGGCAGAGATGGCGGCGGTAGAAGACGAGGAGCGCCGCCTGGTACTCGGGACAGGACGTCCAGCCGTTCTCCTCGTGCGTGACGATCGCGTCGACGGCCTCCACAGTAGGGCGGCGACGAGCTCGCGTGCCTGCTCGACGAAGAGGGGAACGCTGGCCGGGCTCCCGGCGAGCAGGAGGCTGGCCACGCCGGGAGGGCTGCGGTCGACGAGGTACTGCATCGAGAGCATTCCGCCCCAGGAGCTTCCGAAGAGGTGAAACCGCTCGAGCTCGAGCGACTCGACGACCGTGGCCAGCTCCTCGACGTGGCGCTCGAGCGTCCACAGCGACCTGTCGCTCGGGCGCTCCGACCGGCCGCAGCCCAGCTGGTCGTAGAAGATGACCTCGCGCTCGTCGGCGAGGTCCTCCAGCGGCTCCAGGTAGTCGTGGGCGAAGCCCGGGCCTCCGTGGACGCAGAGGAGCGGTGTGCTTCCGCTGCCAAGGGAACCCCACCAGACACGCCCGCCGGGGACATCGATGGAGCCGGTGCGGTCGCTACGGTTCATGGTCTCACCGTGCCTGGAGTCTGACATCGAGTGCGTCGCGCAAACCGTCGCCGATGAAGTTCAGTGCGACGACCGTGAGCACGATCGCGATTCCCGGAGGGTAGATCAACCACCACTGGCCTCCATAGATGTGGTCGACCCCATGCGAGAGCATCCCACCCCAGTTGGCGGCGGGCGGAGGGATCCCAAGCCCGAGGTAGCTGAGAGCCGCGACCGCAAGGATCGCATCGGCAACCGCGAACGTCGCCACGACGGCGATCGTGCCGGCGGTATTCGGGACGATGTGGGTCAGGACCGCCCGGGAGCCGTGTCCCCCCATCAGTTTCACCGAGCGGACGAAGTCGCGCTGGCGAAGCGTCAGCGCCTCTCCGCGCACGAGCCGGGCCGGGCTGAGCCAGGCGACGATCGAGACGACAACTATCAGGAGCCCGGCGCTCGGACGGAAGGCGCTCGCGAGCAGCAGGAGGATGAAGAGCGCCGGGATCGCGAGCAAGGCGTCGACGATTCGCATCAGGAACGCGTCGAGCACCCCGCCGGTGTAGCCGCTGACGGCTCCCCAAAGGAGACCGAAGGTCGTCGCGATCAGAGACGCGGCGATCGCAACCTCGAGCGAGGTCTGCCCGCCGAGCATCAGCCGGCCGAGCTGGTCGTAGCCCTCGTCGTCGGTCCCGAGAGGGTGAGCCCAGCTCGGCGGGAGGAGCGTGTCGAGGAGGTTCGTGTGGACCTGATCCGTCCGGTAGATGAGCGGCCCGACGAAGCAGAAGAGGATCATGGCCGTCAGGACGACCACTCCGGCCATGGCCCCGCGATGCTGGGTGAAGGTACGGAGCGCACGCCGTGACCCCCGGAACTGAGGCTCGTCCGGCGCAGTGGTGAGAGTCTGTGCAGGCTGTATTGCCAACGCTATGAACGCACGTAGCGCACGCGGGGATCGAGGATCGCGTAGAGGAGATCGGCGAGCATCGAACCGATGACGGTGAGCACGCCGACAACGAGGGTCAGCCCCAGCAGGACGGGAAAGTCACGCGTCTGCGCCGCGTTCCAGAACAGGAGCCCGGCGCCAGGATAGTTGAAAACGGCCTCTGTGATTACCGCGCCGCTGACGAGCCAGGGGAGGCTGAGACCGACGAGCGTCGCGATCGGGAGCAGAGCGTTTCGCAGGACGTACCCGAAGAGCACGCGTCTCGGCGGGATGCCGCCGGCGTGCGCCGTCCGCACGTAGTCCTGCGCCAGGTTGTCAACCATCGACGAGCGCATGTAGCGGCTGAAGAGCGCAACCGTGACGAGCGTGAGCGTCGCGACGGGAAGGATGAATGCGAGTGGATCGTGAACTACGCTCCCCACCCCTCCCTGCGGTGCTTCGGCCGGAAGGAGCCCGAGGGTCGCTGCGAAGACGAGGATCAGCAGCTGGCCGAGCCAGAAGTCAGGCATCGAGTAGAACACGAACGAGATGCCCGTGAGCGCATGATCGGTGGCGCTGTTGCGTTTTGCCGCCTGCCACACGCCCAGCGGCACCGCGATCAGGATCGCGAGCAGCGTCGCGACGCCCACGAGCAGCATCGTCTTCGGGAGGTACTGGCCGATCAGCGTCGAGACAGGCTGGTTCCGCTGGTACGAGTACCCGAGGTCGCCGTGAACGAGGTGCTTGACCCAGAGCACGTACTGCGTCACGATCGAGCGGTCGTAGCCGTTCTCGTGATTGAACGTCGCAATCTCTGCCGCGGTCGCCCGAGGGCCGAGCATCGCGCGGGCCGGGCTCCCCGGCAGGAGATGCAGCATCGCGAATACCAGCAGTGAGACGCAGACGACCACGACGAGCGCCTGCATCATCCGCTGAGCGACGTATTTCCCCACCGTGTTCCTGAAGCCCCGCCGTGCAACCGGGGCAGCGCCGGCTACTTACGGAATGACCATGCCTCCGGGGTGATGAACGTCATGGGCCGCTGAAGAACGCCCTGCAGGTTGGCGTTGATCGCGGAGATCTGGTACGCGGGCTTCGGGAACCAGAGCACCGGTACCTGCAGCGCGAGGTAGTCTTGGAATCGAGCCAGCGCCTTCGACGCTGCCGCATCGGTGAGGGCGGTGTGGTTGGCCCGGATGTTCGCGTCGTTGACCGGATCGCTGTAGCTGCCGAAGTTCGTTCCCGACCCCGTGGCGAAGATGTCGCCGGCGGGGAAGTAGTCGGGGCCGAAACCCCAGCCGCCGTCCTCGCCCATCTGCCAACTGCAGACGGCGTCCGTCGGTTTGCAGGGGACAAGCGTTCCGTAGAGGGTGTTGAGCGGCACGGTCCGGAGGTCGATCTTTATCCCGGCGGCCGAGAAAGCCGAAGCCAGCGCCTGCATTTCGACGTCGAGGTAGGGCAGTCCGGCCGTGTACTGGAGGCTGAACTCGAGCTTCGCACCTGCCGGGACGCCCGTTCCGCAGTGGCCGGCACCCGATCCGGGCGACGAGCACGTGCTGGCACCGTTCGGCTCGACCTTCCAGCCGTGGGACTGAGCAGGGCCACGGCCGCCTTCGGGTCGTAGCTCAACGGAGTGTTCTCGACGAACTTCGAGACGAACGGGTTGTCGGGCTCAGCAGGATCATCCCATAAGTCGGGTACCCGTTGTCGTGCAACGCCTTGCTCACGTACGTCGGCTCGTCGATCAGCCGCTCCATCGCCTGCCTGAGGTAGGTCTGCTTGAAGAGAGGCCCAACCTTCGGGTTGTTGAAGTTGAGGCTGACGAAGTCGATGCCCCAGCCGATCCACGGCTCGACCTGGTAGCCGTCGCTCTTCAGTCG
This sequence comes from uncultured Actinomycetes bacterium, assembly GCA_963792135.1. Lineage (GTDB taxonomy): Bacteria > Actinomycetota > Thermoleophilia > Gaiellales > Gaiellaceae > PALSA-600. The sequence continues at coordinate 160,955 of CAWBVD010000003.1, forward strand.
ATTCGTCTGGTCGACCTCGGAGATCGGGAGGTAGCCGTAGTCGACGTCGTGGCCGGAGACGAGGACGTTGAACTCCGCGGAGTCGCTCGTGAACGGCTTGAGGACGAACTCAGACAGGGTCGGCTTCACAGGCCCGGAGTACCGAGGGTTCGGGACGAATATCGTGAGCCCGTCGGTGGTGAAGCTCTTGATTAGCCAGGGTCCGCTCACGACCTTCCAAAGCGGGTTCGCCGCGTAGGCGGTGAGCTTCTTCGACTGCCCGTCGAGGTAGGCGTAGACGGCACGCCCGCCCTTGGTGGTCGTGTCGTAGTTGCCGATCGGGCCGCTGTCGGAGGTCTTGTCCCACGCATGCTGCGGGATCGGTGTGATCTGGCTCAGCTGGTTGTAGGTGAACCAGCGCGACGAGTACGAACGGTCGAGCGTAAACACGATTCGAGTCGGGCTCACGGCCTTCATGCTCACGACGTTGTCCGGGAAGAAGCCCTTGACGTATGGCGCCCACTTGTCCGGATTCGCCTTCAGCATGTTCATCCAGAAGAGTATGTCCCGCGTCGTGATCGGCTTCCCGTCCGACCAGCGATAGGGCTTGAGCGTGATCGTGACCGTCTTGTTGTGGTTGCTGAACTTTGGGAGGTACGCGAGGCTCAGCGAATCGTCGAGCACTGGCTTCCCGTCCTTGCCGAAGCTATAGAGCGGGCGATAGAGCAGGTACTGGAAGTACGCGATGTTGACGTACGTCTGGTAGGCGATCGGGACGAGCGGGAAGATGTAGTTCGGCGGCTGCCCCGGGGGGAGCGCCATGGTCGCGGTACCACCCGCGGCCGATACGGCCCTCGACGCCCTCGACGCCGTCGACGCGTCGATGCTGAGGAACAGGGCCAGCAGCAGGCATAGGATGAACCACGAGAATCGGCGGGACGAGCGCATCGGCGAGCGCCTCCTTCTCCTTATGGCGTGCGACGGGGTCTCAGAGGGCGGGCGGCGATGTTCGCATATCGCGCGCTTGCCCGCACTGAGAAGCGGTCGCCGCCTGCCGACGCGGCGACGCTAGAAGAGCTGGTTCTCGCCGCCGAAGATCGCCGAGACGGAGTCGTCGGCGAAGACGTTCAGGATCGTCTCGGCGAGGAGCCCCGACACCGGCAGCACGGTCAGCTTCTCCGGCCGGCTCAGCGGGTCGATCGGGACCGTGTCGGTGACGACGATGCCCTTGATCCCCTCGTGCTCGGCGAACTGCTCGAGGATGTCGCCGCAGAAGGCGCCGTGGGTTGCATAGAGCCAGACGTCGGTCGCGCCGTGCTCCCGGAGGGCGTGGACGTTCGCGAGCATCGTCTGCCCGGTCATGATCACGTCGTCGCCGATGATCGCGCGCTTGCCCTTGACGCGGCCGGCGATCTCCGTGACGCGCGCGACATCGCGTGCCGGGCGGGTCTTGTGCATGATCGCGAACTCGGACTCGACCATGTCCGCGAAGCGCTCGGCCTGCTTGGCACGCCCCGTGTCGGGCGAGACGGACACGATGCCCTCGCCGTAGAGGCCGAGGTCGCGGAAGTGGCGGGCGAAGAGCGGCAGCGCAGTCATGTGGTCGACGGGGATCGTGAAGAAGCCCTGGATCTGGCCGGCGTGCAGATCCATGGTCAGGATCCGGTCGGCGCCGGCCACCTGGAGGATGTCGGCGACGAGGCGGGCCGTGATCGGCTCGCGTGGCTTCGCCTTCCGGTCCTGGCGCGCGTAGGGAAAGAGCGGGATCACGGCGGTGATGCGCTTCGCCGACCCGAGCTTCGCCGCCTGGATCATCTGGAAGAGCTCCATCAGGTTCCGGTCGATCGGGTCGCAGCCGGTCTGGACGAGGAAGACGTCGCAGCCGCGGATCGACTCGTCGTAGCGGACGTACGTCTCGCCGTTCGCGAAGTCGGCCGTCTCGATCATCCCGAGCTCGACGCCGAGCTGCTCGGCGATCGCTTCGGCGAGCTCCAGGTGCGAGCGGCCGGCGAAGACCATCAGGCGCTTTTGCGGCCCGCGCTCGATCCAGTGGCCGGTCTGGGGCTCGCTGCTCACCGCGATGTGCTCCGCGTCGTCGAGGCCGGGGAGCACGAGCTCAGTCGTTCCGCTGCCGAGCTGCATATCCCTCCTTGTTCTCCTGCCGTGCACGTGCGACCGCGAGCGAACCGGCGGGCACGTCCTTGGTGATCGTCGATCCGGCGGCGATCCATGCTCCCTCACCCACTTCCACGGGCGCGACGAAGCCATTCTGGATCCCGGTCCTGACGTTCCCCCCGATCCGCGTCCGACTCTTGGGGCGGCCGGGCTGGTGGGCGAGGTTCGCGGTGATCGCGCCCGCTCCGATGTTCGTGTCCGGGCCGATGTCCGCATCGCCGATGTACGAGAGATGCGGCACCTTCGTCCGTGGTCCGATGGATGAGTTCTTGATCTCCACGAACGTGCCCGCCTTCGAGTCCCCTCCGAGGACAGTCTCGGGGCGAAGGTAACAGAACGGGCCGACCGTCGCGCCCGGTCCAACCTGGGCGTCGACGACGACGCAGTTGGCGTGGATCTCGGCGCCCGTCTCGATGCGGGTACGGCCGCGGAGCTCCACGAACGGGTGGATGACGGCGTCCGGTTCGATCTCGACGCCGGGCTCGATCCAGGCCGTCTGCGGGTCGACGATCGTGACCCCGGCGAGCATGTGGCGCAGGTTGATCCGGTCGCGAAGCACCGCCGCGGCCTCGGCGAGCTCGGCCCGGGTGTTCACGCCCGCCTCGAACGGCTCCGGCGCCAGGTGAACCGCGACCTGCTCGCCGTCCCCCACGAGCAGCCCGATCGCGTCGGTGAGGTAGAGCTCGCCCTGGGCGTTGTGCGCCTCGATCCGGTCGAGGGTGGGCCACAGCCTCTCGGAGCGGAAGACGTAGATCGAGGAGTTGGCCTCGCGGAGCACGCGCTCCTCGGGGGTCGCGTCGCGGGCCTCGACGATCCGCTCGAGGCTCCCGTCGGCGCGCCGCACGAGCCGCCCGTAGGAGCGGGCGTCCTCGTACTCGATCCCGAGCACCGTCGCGGCGGCGCCGGACTCGCGGTGAGTCCGGACGAGGTCGCGCAGCATCTCGGCGTCGAGCAGTACCGCGTCGCCGGAGAGGACGAGCACGTTCTCGGTCCTACCCTCGAGCACGCTCCGTGACGCACGGACGGCGTCGCCGGTGCCGAGCGGCTGCTCCTGCACCGCCACCTCGTACCCGGCGAAGCCGTCCCGGGTCTGCGGCGCCGAGACGACGACGACCGGGTCGCAGCCCGCCTCCTCCGCCGCGACCAGAACCCAGTCGACCATGCGCCGCCCGAGGATCGGGTGCAGGTGCTTCGGCACCGCGGACCGCATGCGGGTTCCGAGGCCGGCGGCCATGACAACTGCTGCGATCGGACTGTCGGTCACGTGAGGGCTGTAGGTGGCTGGGGCGCCAGGATTCGAACCTGGGATCGCGGGACCAAAACCCGCTGCCTTACCGCTTGGCTACGCCCCAGAGGCTGCCAAGTCTAGATACGTCTCTACCGGGTCAGGACTTGTCGCGGTCGGCGAGCAGGACGAGCAGGCCGACGGCGGCGGCGACGATGATCACGGTGATCGCGATCCACTTCGCGACGTGGAGCACGCTCGGCACGAGCACGGCGATCAATTGCGAGGTGGCGAAGATCCAGGCCGCGGACCGGGCGGTCGTCGACTTGTAGTTCCGGCCGACGAAGGCGTAGAACCCGATCGCGATGGCCGCGAGCAGGTAGATCGCGAGGTGCGGGATCAGCCCGAGAAGGATCAGGACGCCCTCGATCGCCCCGATCCACAGCGTGATCTTCAGCCGGTTCGCACGCAGGCCCTTTGGCTCGGCATCCGGCTTGTCGAGGACGTCAACCCCGGTGGACATCGCAAGACACAAGCTACCACGCTGGGGCCGTGATCCAGGTCTCGCCGAGGGCGGAGACCGCCTCCGCCGCGGCCTCGGCGGCGCCGCGATCGCGGAAGAGCCCGTAGACGGCGGGCCCGGCGCCGCTCACATCGGCCCGGAACGCGCCGAGCTCTCGCAGGCGGGACGAGTGCGGCGAGCGCGCGAGGTCGTTCGGCGGGAGGGACGCCAGGTCGGCGGTGCGGCCCGCGTGCGCCACGGAGACGACTAGCCGGCACCGCTCGGCGAAGCCCTCCTCGCCGTGGAAGCGCCCGTAGATCTCTGACGTCGACGGCTTGTGCTCGCCGTGTGGAAGCAGGAGCAGGACGGTGTAGTCCTGCGGCAGGTCGACCGGCTCGAGCGCAGCGCCGTCGCCGAGCCCGAGCTGCGGGCCCGACTCGACGAAGAACGGGACGTCGGAGCCGAGGCCGTGGGCGAGGTCGAGGAGAAGCTCGTGCGACGGCGGGTGCGCGAGCAGCCCTGCGGCGAGCATGAGCGCGGTCGCAGCATCGGAGCTTCCGCCGCCGAGGCCGGCGGCGACCGGGATCCGCTTCTCGATCGTCGCTCGCCAGCGCGGCTCGATACCTGCTGCAGCCGCGACGACCAGGAGCGCGCGCCGGACGAGCGTGTCGTCCTCGAACCCGTGCACCGAGAGCTCCGGCGCAGGCGCGACCGTCACCGTGTCCGCGAGCTCGACGCGCTGGAGGATCGTCGCGACCTCGTGCAGGCCGTCCTCGCGCGTCGGCCCGACCGCGAGGGCGAGGTTGATCTTCGCGGGCGCCGGCGCGCTCGTCATGCGAGCGCGGCGGCGAGGTGGACGAACTCGTCGGGGCGGAGCTGCTCGGCGCGTTCCGCCGGGCCGCGGCCGATCGCCTCGAGCGCGGCCGCGGCCCGCTCGCGGGACGCGACGCCCGCCAGTGCGAGCGAGTTCGCAAGCGTCTTGCGGCGGTGCGCGAACGCGGCCTCGGCGACGCGCTTCAAGCCCGGGTCGAGGCCCGGCCGAACGCGGCGGAACGCGACGAGCGCCGACTCGACGTTCGGCCGCGGGCGGAACACCTCGCGCGACACGGGATGGAACCCGGTGCGCTCGGTCACGAGCTGCAGCTGCACCGAGACCGCGCCGTAGGCCTTCGTGCCCGGCACGGCGAAGAAGCGGTCGGCGACCTCGCGCTGCACCATCACGCACCAGACCCCGACCTCCGGGAAGCGGGCGAGGCTCTCCACCACGAACGGGGTCGCGATGTTGTACGGCAGGTTCGCGACGATCTTGCCGGGTGACGGATCGAGCGACGCCTGCTCGAGCGTGAGGGCGTCCCGCCAGTGGATCGTCGTCCGCTCGAGGCCGCGCAGGCTCGGCTCGAGCGAGCGGTCGAGCTCGACGGCGTGCACGTGGGCGACGCGCGCCGCCAGGTAGCGGGTGAGGACGCCGAGGCCCGGCCCCACCTCGAGGACGACGTCCCCGGGCTCGAGGCCGGCGAGGCGCTCGATGACGCCGAGGATGTTCTCGTCGACCAGGAAGTGCTGCCCGAGCGCCTTCTTCGGGACGACGTTCACAGGCCGAACGCGGCGTCCGCGTTCGCGTCGATCCGCCGCGCGAGCTCGCCCTGGTCCTCCCCCCTTGCCTGCGCCAGCGCGGCCAGCGTGTGCATCACGAACGCGGGCTCGTTGCGCGACCCGCGGACGGGCTGCGGCGCCAGATACGGGCTGTCGGTCTCGGCGAGGAGCCGCTCGGCCGGGACGAGCCGTGCCGCCGCGCGGAGCTCGGGCGCCTTCGGGTAGGTCACGTTGCCCGCGAAGGAGACGTACCAGCCGCGCTCGAGGGCCGGCTCGAGGAGCGCCGTGGAGGAGAAGCAGTGGAGGATGACCGTGCCAGGGAAGCCGGCGAGGAGCGCGAGCGTGTCGTCGTCGGCCGCCCGCGTGTGGATCACCACGGGCTTCCCCAGCTCGTCGGCGAGCGCGAGCTGCGCCTCGAACAGCCGCTGCTGCGCATCCCTCGGCGCGTAGTCCCGGAAGTGGTCGAGCCCGGTCTCGCCGACCGCGAGCGCGCGCTCGGACGAGAGCAGCTCGCGGAGCTCGTCGAGCCGCTCAGCGTCCTCGCCGCCGGCGTTGTGGGGATGAATGCCGAGCACCGCGTAGACGCCGTCGTGGCGCTCGGCGAGCTCGAGCGCCTGCCGCCCGCCCTCGATGGACGTTCCCACCGTGACGACGCGCTCGACACCTGCAGCGCGCGCCCGTTCGAGGATTGCCGGCGCCTCGGGCGGGTCGAGGTGCGCGTGCGTGTCGATCATCGGACAACCTTCAGTTGAGCCTACGGCTCATGCCGCGTCGTCTTCGGCCTCGCCGATCGCGGGATCGAGCTTCTTGAAAAGCGGCGCCGGCTCACGCAGGGGCTGCCCCGGCGGCAGCGAGCTCGGCTCCCAGCGGCCGACCCAGCTCCGGTAGTCGCCCGTGAGAACCTGGTGGCTACGGCCATCCGCCTCGGCCACCTCCCTGAACTCGAGCGGCCCGGCGAGCCAGCCCTCGTAGCCGAGCAGCTCGTGCAGCGTCTGCGAGGTGTGGGGCAGGAACGGGGTGAAGATCACCTTGAGGCTGTCGACGGCGCGGAGCGCGACGTAGAGCACGGTTGCGGCGCGGGCGCGGTCGGTCTTCACGAGCGCCCACGGCGCCGTGTCGCTGACGTACTGGTTCACCTCGGACGAGAGCCGCATCGCCTCGCCGAGCGCGTTCCGGAAGCGGCCGCGCTCGATCAGCGCGCCGACCTCGCCGAAGCCGGCCTCGATCGACGCGAGCAGGGCGCGGTCGGGATCGGTGAGCTCGCCCGGCTCGGGGACGGCGCCGAAGTTCCGGTGGGCGTTCGTGAGCGTCCGGTTCACGAGGTTGCCCCAGTTCGCGAGCAGTTCGTCGTTGTTGCGCCGGACGAACTCGGCCCACGTGAAGTCGGTGTCCTGCGTCTCCGGGCTCGCGGCGACGAGGTAGTACCGCAGCGCATCCGCATCGAACTCGTCGAGGAAGTCCCGCACCCAGATCGAGTGGCCCCGGCTGGTCGAGAACTGCTTGCCGTAGTAGGTGAGGTACTCCGTGGCGACCACGTTGTGCGGCAGCACGAGCTCGCCACGGCCGCCGCCGTACTCCCCACCCTCGCCGTAGCCGAGCAGCATCGACGGCCAGATCACGGTGTGGAAGACGATGTTGTCCTTTCCCTGGAAGTAGTAGTGCTCCGCCGCGGGGTTCTGCCACCACTCGCGCCAGGCGTCGGGGTCGCCGCTTGCCGCCGCCCACTCGATCGAGGCCGAGAGGTAGCCGATCACCGCGTCGAACCAGACGTAGATGCGCTTGTTCTCGTCCTCGGCGTAGCCGGGCACCGGGATGCGCACCCCCCAGTCGAGGTCGCGCGTGATCGGGCGCGGCCGGATCTCGTCGAGCAGCGCGAGAGAGAAGTTCCGGACGTTCGGGCGCCAGTCGTCGTGCGAAGCGATCCAGGTTCGCAGCCGGTCCGCGAACTGCGGCAGGTCGAGGAACAGGTGCTTGGTCTGGCGGAACTCGGGCGTCGAGCCGTCGATTCGCGACCGCGGGTTGATCAGGTCGGTCGGGTCGAGCTGGTTGCCGCAGTTGTCGCACTGGTCGCCTCGCGCCTCGGGGTAGCCGCAGATCGGACACGTGCCCTCGATGTACCGGTCGGGGAGCGTGTGGCCGGTCAGGGGGGAGAACGAGACGAGCATCTCGCGCTCGACGATCGCGCCATGGTCGTAGAGCGTGCGGAACAGGTCCTGGACGACGCGCTCGTGGTTGAGCGTCGTCGTACGCGAGAACAGGTCGTAGGACAGGCCGAGCCGGCGGAAGTCCTCGCGAAAGGACTGGTTGTAGTAGTCGGCGACCTCACCGTACGACTTCCCTTCCTTGTCCGCGGCGACCATCACCGGCGTGCCGTGCTCGTCCGTCCCGCTCACCATGAGGACGTCGTTGCCCCGCAACCGGTGGTAGCGCGCGAACACGTCCGAAGGTACGCCGAAGCCGGCCACGTGACCGAGGTGCCGGTGCCCGGCGGCGTAGGGCCAGGCGGGCGCGACCAGGATCTTCCGGGGCGAGGTTGCCATCGACGCCCATCATACGAGGGGGTGGCGCGGCCCCCGGCCGGCGCCGGGCGAGGACGAGCACCACCGCGAGCAGGCCGGGGAGCACCGCAAGCCAGCGGAACGGCAGGCCGCGATGCGCGGGGGCTACAACGGTCGCCGGCGTCGCCGGGCCCGCGTGCGGCCGGACGCGCGGCGCGCGGGCGTGCACACGCGGCGCGGCGTGGTGCACGGGCCGCGCCGGGCGTCTCGGGAGGACGCGAGGCCGCACCGGCCGGCGGCGATGGGAGGCGGCCGGCCGCGGCGTCGCAGCGACGGCCGACGAGGTGATGCTCGGCGTGGTCGCGGCGACGGCCGCCGACGGTGCGGTGGGGACGACCGCAACCACAGCCGCGCGCGTGGGCGCGGGCGTCTCTGCGGGCGGCGCCGCCGCAGGAGTGCCGGGCGCGGCGACGGAGCGCTCCCCGGTCGGGGCGACGGCGGGCGACGACGACGCCTGAGGCGCGGCCGGCGGCGCCACGGGCGGAGCCGCAGGGCGGGGGGCGGGCGACGACGACGCCTCGTGAGGCGCGGCCGGCGGCGCTACGGGCGGAGCCGCAGCGCGGGGGGCGGGCGCCCGAACCACCGCGGTGACGGGTGCAGCCACGGGCGGCACAGTCGCCGCCGGGGGTGTCGCGGGCGCGGCAACCTCGGCAGGCGCAGACTCGGAGGGAGCCGCGGGAACGGAGGCTGCGACAGGAAGAACCGGCGGGGCCGCAGCCGCAGCGGCCGGCGCCGGCGCAGGGTCGGCCGGCGCGGCAGAGGCGTCGGGGGCCGGAGCGGCCACCGGCGCGGGGTCGGCCGGCGCGGCAGAGCGTCGGGGGCCGGAGCGGCCACCGGCGCCGGGGGCGGCGCGGCGGCGACGCCGGTGTCGGCGCCTGCCGCCGGCCGCGGCGGGAGCAGCGACTGCGGATCGACGTAGCCCTGGTCCTGGTCGGCGTGGCGGACCCCGAGCTGGACGTACGGCCCGCCGACGCCGGGATCGCCGGCGCCCAGCATCCCCACGACGTCGCCCTCGGCGACCGGCACGCCGTTCGCGACCGCGATCGAGCCGAGCTGCGTGAGCGTGACGGACCAGCCGTCGGCGGTGAGGATCGTCAGCGATCGCCCACTCCCGGGAACCGTGCCCGCAAACGTCACCGTCCCCGCGGCAGGTGCTCGAACGGGCTCGCCGGGCGCGCCGCCGACGTCGATCCCGCGGTGCTGCCCGCCCCCGTAGGGATGCGCGGGGTCGAAGTCGAACGGCAGGAGAACAGGCCCGCTTGCAGGCCACGTCCAGGCGCGGGCCGGACCGGCAAAGACGAGCGCGGCTGTGAGCACGACGAGCAATCGGCGCATGGCGACCACCTCTGGTTTGTCTGCGATGAGAACGTGTGTTCGTGCAGCGTAGGCGGTTACCGCTCTGTTGTCAACTTTGGTAACGTACTTGTTACAAAGCGGCTGTTACAAGGATCCCCTGTAGAGGTCGTTGCGCGCCGCGCCGGTGAGGCGCGAGACGACCTCGGCGGCGAGCCGCCGCGGCGTCCCTCCCGCCACGAGCTCGGCGACCGCAGCGACGGCCGAGCGAAGGCGCGCCTCGTCCACGCCACCCCCGCCGGCCCCGACGACGAGCGTGATCTCCCCCTTCGGCGCCTCGGCGAAGCGCGCTGCGAGCTCGGCGGCGGACCCCGTCGCGACCTCCTCGAACCGCTTCGTCAGCTCCCGGCACACCGCGACGGGCCGCTCGGGCAGCACCTCCGCCAGCGAGCGCAGCGTTGCCGGGAGCCGCCGCGGCGACTCGAAGGCGACAAGCGGCCACTCCCACGCGCGCACCTCCTCCCAGAGCGCCCCGAGCTCCGCTGCCCGCCGCGGCAGGAAGCCGACGAACGTGAACCGCCCGCCTCCCAGCCCGCTCGCGACCACCGCGGTCTCGACGGCCGAGGGCCCGGGCAGCACCGTCACAGGCAGCCCGGCGGCGAGCGCCGCCCGGACAAGCGTCGTGCCGGGATCGGAGATCCCGGGCAGCCCGGCGTCCGAGACGAGCGCGACCCGCTCGCCCGCCTCGAGCCGGCGCAGCACCTCCGGGGTGCGGTCCGTGTCGTTGTGGTCGTGGAACGAGAGCAGCCGCGCTGAGATCTCGTAGCGTTCGAGCAGGATCCGGGTGTGCCGGGTGTCCTCACAGAGCACGATGTCTGCCGCACGGAGCTCTTCGAGGACGCGCAGCGTCACGTCGCCCAGGTTGCCGATTGGCGTCGCGCAGACCGCGAGCGGCATCGCGAACCTAGGCGATCGCGTCGAACGCGACCATCCCGGCGCCAATCACACCGGCCATCGGCCCGAGCTCGGCAACCGCAAGCCGCACCCGCTCGCCGGCCGGCGCGAGCGCCTCCCGCAGCACCATCTCGCGCACCGGCCCGAGCAGCAGCTCGCCTGCTGCGACGCCGAACCCGCCCCCGATCACGACCACGTCGGGATCGAAGAGGTTGACGAGCGACCCGATTGCCGCCCCGAGGTGGCGGCCGATCTGCTCGAGCGCCGGATGGCGGTGCTCGACCAGGTCGCGCGCAGAGGCCTGCGGGCCCAGCAGCTCGCGCGCAAGGCGGTCCGCGGCATGCCCCGAGCAGTACGACTCCACGTGGCCGCGCCCCGTGCAGGCCCCCTGGCAGGGCTCGCCGTCCTCGACGATCACCATGTGCCCGACCTCGGCCCAGCCGCGGTAGAGCTGGCCGTCGCTGACCACACCGCCGCCGACGCCGGTTCCGAGCGTCAGGAGGACGAGGTTGTGTGTGCCGCGCCCCGCGCCGTGCGTGAACTCGGCAAGCGCCGCCGCGCTCCCGTCGTTGATCACGCCGACCGGCATGCCGAGCCGCGACGAGAGAACCCCCTGGAGCCGCACGTTCGCAATCGGCGTGTTCACGGCGCCGAACGCGACCCCGGTCCGCGTGTCGACACGGGCCGGAACGCCGAACCCCGCCGCGACGACGTTCGCGCCGCGCAGCTCCGAGACGGTCTCGACGAGCGCATCCAGCAGCTCGTCCTGCGAGTCGAGGGGCGTCGTCTGCTCGCGAACCTCGAGGATGTGCCCGGAGTCGTCGAGCACCCCGGCGAGGATCTTCGTCCCGCCGAGGTCGACTCCGATCACACTCCCGCCGCTCACCCGGCGGGTACCCTACTCCGACGGATGGCGCCGAAGGACAAGCCCTATCGCGTCTATCGCGGTGGTCGCGTCAAGGGCAAGGTGCCGACGGCGCCCGGAAAGACGCGGCCCTCGACGGCCAACGGGCGCGGGGCGGCGGGTGCGCGCCCGGCACGCGTGCGCACCTCGCGCTTCCGGCGGCCGTCGTGGAAGCTGACCGTCCTGATCGTGACGCTCACCGTGCTGCTGCTCGCGATCGCGTGGGGCGTCATCGGCTTCCTCTCCTTCCAGAGCGGCGTCTCGGACGCGAACAAGCGCTTCGACCGCGAGCGCGGCGCGAAGGCGCAGCTCGCGACGAGCAACGGGTTCCTGCTCAGCCACGGCACGACGATCCTGCTGCTCGGCACGGATACGTCCACCGCGGCTGGCCGGAGCGGCGACCGCCACGCCGACTCGATCATCCTTCTGCGCACCGACCCGTCGCACCACAAGCTCTCGTACCTCTCGATCCCTCGCGACCTGCTCGTGCCGGTGCCCGGCGTCGGCAACGCCAAGATCAACGCGTCGTACCAGGCGGGCGGCGCGGCGCTCGCCCTCAAGACGGTCCACGACTACACGGGTGTCCCGATCGACCACGCCGTGATCCTCGACTTCAACGGCTTCAAGGACCTGATCAACGCGGAGGGCGGCGTCACGATCAACGTCCCGGAGCCGATCCGCTCGAACCGCTTCGACTGCCCATTCAAGACGCAGGCGCAGTGCCTGCAGTGGAAGGGCTGGCGCTTCGCCCGCGGGCCGCAGCATATGAACGGCGAGCGCGCGCTGATCTATTCGCGGATCCGCGAGAACCAGCTCAACCCGGGCGAGACGGACCTCACGCGCGCCGCACGGCAGCAGGCTGTCGTCCAGGCCGCCGAGGCGAAACTGACCTCGGCCGACACGCTGCTCGGCCTCCCCTTCGACGGCAGCAAGCTGATGAAGCCGCTCGCGACCGACCTCTCGACCTGGCAGCTGCTCGAGCTCGGCTGGGTCAAGTTCCGCTCCTCCGGGTCACACGTCCTCTACTGCCGCCTCGGCGGCGACGCGACGACGGTCGGCGGCTCGTCGGTGATCGTCCCGTCGGAGGACAACCGGAGCGTGCTCGCGATGTGGGCGGGCGCATCGGCGCCGCAGCCCCCGACGACTACCTTCGGGCCCGGCTGCCGCACCGGGCATCCACTGCAATAGATCAGTCGCTCGACGAACCCGAGGAGCTCGGGCCGAGCTCGGACGAGCTTTCGCGCTGCTGCTGCCGCCGCCGCTCTTCTCGCCGCCGCTCGAGGAGGACGAGTCGCCGCCCGACGAGGACGAGTCGCCGCCGCCGTCGTCGCGGGAGCCCTTCCGCCCCCGGCCGTAGTCGGTCGAGTAGAACCCCGAGCCCTTGTAGTGCACCGCGACGGGATGCAGCACGCGTTCCATCGGGGAGGCACCGCACACGTCACACTCGCGCGGGCCCGACTCGCTCATGCCGTGAAACACCTCGATGTGATGCCCGTTCGGACACTTGTACTCGTAGACCGGCATGGCCGCGGAACGGTACCTAGGACTCGCTCCGCTCGGGCGGACGCTCGTGCTGGGGGCGCGAGAGCTCGAGGAAGCACGGGGCGTCCTCGAAGGCGGCTAGGCCGGCGCCCGTTCGAGCCCCGCTCGCGCGCCGCAGCCGCCGCAGCGTCGCGATCGTGCCGGCGGCACCCACCGTCGCGCCGAGCGCGAACGAGCGCATCGGCGACCTTCTCCACCGCTTCGGCTCGTCCATGAGAGCATCGTACGCGTGCTGCTGGCCTCGCTCGGCGATCTGATCCTCGACGTCGTCGTCCACCTGGACGCACCGTTGCTGCCCGGAGACGACCGCCGCGCGACGACCCGGGTGGGCGCGGGCGGGCAGGCCGCGAACGTCGCAGCATGGGCCGTGCATCTCGGCGCCCAGGCGCGCTACGTCGGCAAGCGCGGCGCCGACGCGGCCGGGCGCCTCGCGGCCGACGAGCTCGCTGCCCACGGCGTCGAGCTCGCCGGGCCCGTCACCGGCCGGGGCGGCGTGGTCGTCTCGATCGCCTCGGCGGGCGACCGGTCGATGGCCTCCGACCGGGGCTCGGCAACCGAGCTCGAGCCGGACGAGCTTGCGCGCGAGTGGTTCGCATGCGACACGTTTCATCTCTCCGGCTACGCCCTGCTCGCCGAGCCGGGCGCCTCGGCGGCCGTCCGCGCGGTCGAGCTCGCGCGCGGCCAGGGCGCTCGCGTCTCCGTCGATCTCTCGACGTGGAGCCTGATCGACGATGCCTACCGCGAGCGCGTCCGGCGCTGCGATCCCGGGCTCGTCTTCGCCACCGAACGCGAGCGGGAGGTCTTCGGCCGACTCGACGGCCGAGTGGGTCGTCAAGCGCGGTGCTGCGGGCGTTACGGTGAACGGCGTGGACCATCCCGCCCACCCCGTCGAGGCCGTCGATCCGACCGGCGCCGGCGACGCGTTCGCGGCCGGCTACCTCGTCGGCGGCGTGCAGCTCGGCCTGGAGGCCGCCGCTCGCTGCTGCGCGAAGCTCGGTGCGATGCCGTGATCCGCGTCGCCGAGGAGGTCCGGGCGGCGCTCGAGGAGGGCCGCGGGGTCGTCGCGCTCGAGACAACGCTCGTCGCCCACGGCTTCCCGCCGGACGAGGGCCTCGAGGTGGGGCTAGCCTCCGAGCGCGCGGTGCGGGCTGCCGGCGCCGTGCCGGCGACCGTCGGGGTGCTCGACGGCGAGGTCGTCGTCGGGCTCGACGAGGACGAGCTCGCGCGCTTCGACGCGTCCGCCCGCAAGGTGGGGCCGCGCGACCTCGCCCCCGCGGTGGTGCAGCGCGCCGTGGGCGCGACGACGGTCGGCGGGACGCTCGTCGCCTGCCGCGGCGCCGGCGTGTCGGTCATGGCGACGGGCGGGCTGGGCGGCGTCCACCGCGGCTGGCCCCTGCCCCCGGACGTGTCGGCCGACCTCGACGCGCTCGCCGCGGCACGCGTACTCGTCGTATCGTCTGGCGTGAAGTCGCTGCTCGACGTGCCGTCGACCGCGGAGCTGCTCGAGACGCTCGGCGTGCCGGTGCTGGGGTGGCAGACGGACGAGCTGCCGCTCTTCTACTCGGCACGCGGCGGCCCGCCGGTTTCGGCCCGCGTGGAGGATGCGCCCGAGGCGGCGCGCATCGCGGCGGCGCACTGGGCGCTCGGCGGCGGCGGGCTCCTGCTTGGACGGCCCCCGGACGACAGCCTCGACGACGTCGAGCCCCTGATCGAGCAGGCGCTGCGGGACGCCGACGCGGCGGGGATCCGCGGCGGCGCCGTGACGCCGTTCGTGCTGGCCGCGCTGCACCGCGAGTCGGACGGCCGGACGCTGCGCGCGAACCGTGAGCTGATCGAGGGGAATGCAGGGCTCGCCGGGCAGATCGCCGCCGCGCTGGGTTCGACTTAGCAAGTCGAATACAGCTAAGCAGCCGCGTACGCGCTCTCGAGCCAGCGGCCCTCCTCCTGCACGAGCTCCCCGTCGAGGTACACCCGCCCGCCGTGGCGGAGGTCCTTGACCATGTCCCAGTGGACGCTGCTCACGTTCGTGCCGCCGGTCGAGGAGTAGGAGTTTCCGACCGCGAGGTGGATCGTGCCGTCGATCTTCTCGTCGAAGCCGACGTTCTTCGTGAAGCGGCCGATCCCCGGGTTGCAGCCGATCCCGAGCTCGCCGAGCCGACGCGCGCCCTCGTCCGTGTCGAGCGTGCGGAGCAGGAACTCTTCCCCGTAGGTGGCGCTCGCCTCGACGATCCGGCCGCGCTCGAACACGAGCCGCGCCCCGGAGACCTCGTGGCCGAAGTACAGCGCCGGGAACTCGCAGAAGGTGACCTGTCCCTCGGCCGAGTCCTCGATCGGCGAGTAGAAGATCTCCCCGCCGGGCATGTTGATGTGCCCGTCGTCGACGGCGCCGCGGCGGCCCGACAGCGAAAGCGTCAGGTCGGTGCGCTCGCCGACGATGCGGACCTCGCTCGCGGCGTCGAACCGGGCGGCGATCGCGCCCATCCGCCTCGCCTCGGCATCCCAGTCGAGCAGCACGGCGCCGAAGACGAAGTCCTCGTAGTCGGTGAGCGTCATCCCCGCCTCCTGCGCCGCGGCGTTCGTCGGGTACTCGCAGATCACCCAGGGCACCTCCATCCCCATCTGACGCCGGCGGAGCGGCTCGATCCGCTTCTGGAGGAGGCGGCGGCGCTCGTCGGAGAGGTCGGAGCCGTCGCGGACGTTCTCGGGCGCCGCGATCGAGATGAACGCGTCGCACTCCAGCCACGCGCGCAGGAGGAGCGGCGCCGGGTTCGCGAGCAGCTCGAGTGGCGCCTCGCGCGCGAAGGGACCGCCGAGGGGGTCCCAGGCGAGGTGGAGGATCGGGTAGGCGCCCCGCCGCGCGACCTGCTCCTGCAACCGCCTCGACGAGCGGGCGCGCGAGCGGCGTCGCGCGCAGGAACACCTGCCAGCCCGGGCTGCACGCCGACCGAACGGTGAACCAGAAGCTGCGCGTAGTCGTCGATCCGCGAGTCCCGCATGCCTGCCAGGTTCTACAAAATCGGGCGGCGGGGCACAACTGTCCACCACGGACAGTGGGGTCTCGGCTCAGAAGTTCTTCAGAAACTCCGCGACTTCCAGCGCGGGCAGCGTCTCGATGCGAACGGATCCGCGCGCGGCGAGCGACACGGACGCTTTGGCGATGGTCTCGATGTCGGGTGCCTCGACGACGCTCACGAAGTCGAACTCGCCGAGCGTCGCCCACTGATGGCGCACCGTGATGCCGAGCTCCTCGATGTCCTTGTTGACCTGGAGGAGCCGCTCAGGGTTGGCCTTCAGCGTCTGGACGCCTTGCAGCGTCAGCGTCGAGAGGAGGATGTATGTCGGCATTCGCCGACGAGCCTACCCTCGCGGCCTGGTCGTGGTACAGGAGCGCCCCGCCGATGTAGAGCAGAGGGGTGAGCACCACGTCCGCGAGCGCGAGGGCGGCGCGCTCACTCGCGTCGCTCTGCGAGTGGAGGAGCCGCTGCAGCGTGATCTCGGCGATCGCGACGACGAGCACGATCGCTGCGAGCGAGCCGAGGGCGTGGACGAGGTCGGCGCGGCCGAGCCGCCGACCGCGGACGAAGGCGGCACGGAACGGCAGGCGCTCCACGAGGCAGGCCGGCACCGCGAGACCCACCAGAGCGAACCAGGCGATCGCAGGCAGCACGTAGAGCGCGCGGAGCACGGGGAACGGTGCGTAGATCGCGAGTCCGAGCCAGAAGGCCGTGGCCGTCAGCCTCGCCTTCAGGACGACCGAGCAGGCGTAGACGTACGCTGCGGTGACGAACGGCCCGGCGATGTAGAAGATCCCGACCTGCTCGAGCGCCGTCTGATGCACCGAGCCCTGGTCCACGGCCGCGAGCGGGATCCCGATCGGCAGCAGGCGCCAGAACTGCGCGCCGTACGCGCGGATCGTCTCGCCGATCAGCTGGCCGACGGTCCGCTCGGCCGGCGGAAGCGGCGGCGGAAGGTCACGCACGGGTGAGCAGGGTCGTGACGGCCTTCGCGAGGGCCTCGAGCGCCTCCTCGACGCGCCAGGCTGATCTGTCGGCTCCGTACTCGTTGGAAACCGCGCGAAGCTCGAGCGCGGGAACGCCGGCCGCGGCGGCGGCGCGAAGCACGGCGAAACCCTCCATCGCCTCGACGTCGGCGCAGCTCGCGCCGCCGCCGACGCGCGCGCTCGTCCCGATCGGAAGCACGGCGGCCTCCGGGAGCAGGCGGCACGCCGTTGCGAGAAGAGCCGTGTCCGGCGTGGCGCGCTCGACGCGCGGGAAGGTGCGCGCGGCGTCGAGGAGATCGCAGTACAGGGATTCCGTTCCGAGCACGAGCGTTCCGGGCGGGAGGCTGCGGGCGCCGGCAAGTCCGACGTGCAGGAGCGCCTCGGGCGCGGCGCGCGCGAGCGCGCTCGCCGTGGTGTGCGCGGCCTCGACCGGCCCGACGCCGCAGCATAGTGTCTCGAAGCAGCCCAGCGTCTCGGCTCCCTCGATGCGTCCGAGCTCGAGCTCCGTTGCGGCGACGACCAGCACCGTCTGGACGGTAGACGAGCGCAACTTCGTAACGCGTTTGTGCCAGATGTGTCACAGATGCGTGCAGACACTGGCGCGATGCCTTCCGCATCTGTAGTCAGTATAGAAAACAGACGGAAGGAGCTCTCATGAAGGCGAGGTTGGTGCGCCCCGTGATCCTGGCCGGGGCGCTGCTTGCGATCGCGGGCGGTGTCGCGTTCGCCACGCGGGGCGCGGGCGGCGGCAGCCGCGCGCTCGGGCGGCCCGTCGCCTGCACGGCGACGACGTCGCCGCCGCATGGGGTCGTGACGATCGGCGCCCCATGCGGCCGGACGGCGCCGCAGGTCGTGGGCGCGCTCGGAGCGAGCGGGCCGGCGAAGAAGACGACGAAGGTCGGGCCGCCCGGGCCGCCCGGGCCCGGACCGCGGACCGGGCGGCCCTGAGGGCAAGACCGGGCTGACGGGAGCGCCGGGACCCGCGGGGCCGCCCGGGCCTGCCGGGCGCGACCGGAGCGACCGGAGCGACCGGCGCGACCGGAGCGACCGGGCCTGCGGGGCCCGCCGGGCCGCAGGGGCCCGCCGGGGCCGCGGAGGCGGCGCGACCGGGGCGACGGGGCCTGCCGGGCCGGCCGGTCCTGCAGGGCCGACGGGCCCGTCAGGGCCTGAGGGCAAGACCGGGGCGACCGGAGCCGCCGGGCCGCGAGGCGAGACGGGCGCCACGGGCGGGGCGGGCGCTCAGGGTGCGACCGGCCCGCAGGGCCCTGCAGGCCCGCAAGGGTCCTGCAGGAACACAGGGTCCGCCAGGGACACAGGGTCCGTCCAGGGACACAGGGTCCTGCAGGAACACAGGGGCCGGCCGGGGCGAAGGGCGACCCGGGCGGGGCGCTCGCGTCCTTCGACTCGCTCGCCGGGCTTCACTGCAGTAGCGCCGGGACGCTGCAGATCGCCTACGGCACGCACGGCGGCGCGGTGACGCTGACCTGCGTCACGTCCGGTGGGCGGCGGAGGCGGCGGTGGCGGCACGAGCAGCGTCCGGATCAACGAGATCCAGACCGCCACGGCCGCTTCGGCCTCCGACGAGTTCCTCGAGCTCGTCAATGCCGGCACGACCGAGGTCGACCTCGGCGGCTGGAAGGTCGTCTACCGCTCGGCGGCCGGAACGTCGGACACGATCCTCGCGGCCATCCCGACCGGCACGACGCTCGCCGCCGGAGCGTTCTACCTGCTCGGCGGGAGCGGCTACGCCGGCGCGAAGACGCCGGACCAGTCATTCTCGACCGGGCTTGCCGGCACCGGCGGCGCGGTCGGGATCCGCGACGGATCGGGCACCCTCGTGGACGGCGCCGGCTGGGGCACCGCCACGAACGCGCTCGTCGAGGGCACGGCGGCCGCGGCGCCCCCGGCGACGGCCTCACCGGGGTCGAGTCTCATCAGACTCCCGGACGGTCACGACACCAACTCCAACGCGGCCGACCTCGCCGTCAGCTCGACGCGCGACGCCGAAGGCGGCCAACCACGCGTGAGCGGGAGGAGCCTGTGATTACATCGCGGCGTGCCGTACGTGATCGCCCGCCACGCGGACCTGGACTGGGAGGAGCGCCCCTCCATCGGCGGCGGCGCCGCGATGCGCCGGACGGCGGACCTCACGGCGGCTGCCGGGCTCGCCGAGTCGCGGGCGCGGATCTGGCGACTGCCTCCGGGAGCGCGCGGCCGCCGCCACCGTGAGCGTGACCAGGAGGAGGTCTTCGTCGTCCTCGAAGGGACGCTGACGATGCTCCTCGGCGAGCCGCCCGAGCGCCACGAGCTCGCCGTCGGCGACGTCGCCGCGGTCACACCCGGAACCGAGATCCAGCTGCGGAACGAGAGCGGCGCCGAGACCGTCCTCTTCGCCTACGGAGCTCCGCCTGTCGAGGGACAGGCGGAGCTCCTCGAAGACGTCGAGCTCTGATCAGGCAGGCGCGGCCGTCATGGCCGTCGCCTTGGTGAAGACGAGGTCGCCGTTCTGCTCGTCGACGAGGATCACGTCGCCGGGCTGGAAGTCGCCCTCGAGCAGGCGGACGGCGAGCGGGTTCTCGAGCAGGCGCTGGATCGCCCGCTTCAGCGGCCGCGCGCCGTACGCCGGATCCCAGCCGGCCTCGGAGATGGCCGCCTTCGCGCCGTCGGTGAGCTCGAGCTCGAGCCCGCGGTCGGCAAGCCGCGACCGGAGCCGGGCCAGCTGGAGCTCGACGATCTCGCCGAGCTGCTCGCGGGTGAGCGGCTTGAACTCGACGATCTCGTCGATCCGGTTCAGGAACTCGGGCCGGAAGTGCTCGCGCATCGCCTCGACGGTGCGGACGTTCGAGGTCATGATCAGGACCGTGTTGCGGAAGTCGACCGTGCGGCCCTGGCCGTCGGTGAGGCGGCCGTCGTCGAGCACCTGGAGCAGCACGTCGAACACCTCGGGGTGCGCCTTCTCGATCTCGTCGAGCAGGACGACCGAGTACGGGCGCCGGCGCACGGCCTCGGTGAGCTGGCCGCCCTCGTCGTAGCCGATGTAGCCGGGGGGCGCCCCGACGAGCCGGGAGACGGTGTGGCGCTCCTGGTACTCGCTCATGTCGAGCCGCACCATGGCGTGCTCGTCGTCGAACATGAACTCCGCGAGCGCGCGGGCGAGCTCTGTCTTGCCGACGCCGGTCGGGCCGAGGAAGACGAACGAGCCGATCGGCCGGTTCGGATCCTGCAGGCCGGTGCGCGCGCGGCGCAGGGCGTTGGCGACGGCGGAGACGGCCTCGTCCTGGCCGATCACGCGGCCGTGGAGGCGCGCCTCCATGTGAATCAGCTTCTGGGTCTCGCCCTCGAGCAGGCGGTCGACCGGGATCCCGGTCCAGCGGGCGACGACGGCGGCGATATCGTCCTCGTCGACCTCCTCCTTGACCATCCGGTGCTCGGGGCCCTCGGTGCTCGCGATCTCCCGCTCGAGCTGCGGGATCTCGCCGTAACGGATCTCCGCGACGCGCTGGAGGTTGCCCTCGCGCTCGGAGCGCTCGGCCTCCATCCGCAGCTCGTCGAGCTTGCGCGTCGCTTCCTTGATCCGCTCGAGCGCCTCCTTCTCCTTCGCCCAGCGCGCGGCGAGCGCGTCGCGCTCCTCCTTCGCCTCGGCGAGGGAGCGCTCGACCGGTTCGCGGACCTCCGGTGACTCCTTCGCCATCGCCGCGAGCTCGATCTCGAGCTGCGTGACTCGGCGGTTCGCCTCGTCGAGCTCGATCGGAGAGGAGTCGATCTCCATCCGCAGCCGCGAGGCTGCCTCGTCGACGAGGTCGATCGCCTTGTCGGGCAGGAAGCGGTCGGCGATGTAGCGGTGCGAGAGCACGGCGGCAGCGACGAGCGCGGCGTCGCGGATGCGGACTCCGTGGTGCGCCTCGTAGCGCTCCTTCAGGCCGCGCAGGATCGCGATCGTGTCCTCCACCGACGGCTCGTCGACGAAGACGGGCGCGAAGCGGCGCTCGAGCGCGGCGTCCTTCTCGATGTGCTTGCGGTACTCGTCGAGCGTCGTCGCGCCGATGCAGCGGAGCTCGCCGCGGGCGAGCATCGGCTTGAGCAGGTTCGCGGCGTCGACCGCACCCTCGGCCGCGCCGGCGCCGACGATCGTGTGCAGCTCGTCGATGAAGAGCACGACCCGGCCCTCGCTGTTCTTGATCTCCGTGAGGACGGCCTTGAGCCGCTCCTCGAACTCGCCGCGGTACTTGGAGCCGGCGAGGACGGCGCCGATGTCGAGCGCCCAGACCTTCCGGTCCTTCAGCCCTTCGGGGACGTCGCCCGCGACGATGCGCTGCGCGAGCCCCTCGACGACGGCCGTCTTGCCGACACCCGGTTCGCCGATCAATACAGGATTGTTTTTCGTGCGGCGGGACAGGATCTGGATCACGCGCCGGATCTCCTCGTCGCGGCCGATGACGGGGTCGAGCTTTCCGGCCTCGGCCTCCTCGGTCAGGTCGCGGCCGAACTTCGAGAGGGCCTGGTAGCTCCCCTCGGGATCCTGCGAGGTCACGCGCTGCCCGCCGCGGACCTGCTTGATCCACGCGAGGATCTCGTCGCGCGGCACGGGCTCGAGCGCGAGGAACAGGTGCTCGGTGGAGACGAAGTCGTCCTCGAGCTGCTTCTGCTCCCGCTCGGCCCGGTCGAGCACCTGCTGCAGCGCGTTCGAGATGCGCGGCTGCAGGTTCGTCGCACCGGTCGCCGACGGCCGAGAGTCGAGCTTCTGCTCGGCCTCGGCGCGCAGCCCCTGCCAGTCGGCAAAGAGCTCCTGGTCGAGCAGGGCGAGCAGGAGGTGCTCGGGGTAGATCTCGGGATTCCCCCGCCGGCGCGCATCCTCCTGCGCAGCTGCGACGGCCTCCTGTCCCTTGACGGTCAGCCTATTGAAGTCCATCGGTCAGACCACTCCATTCCTTTTCGTTCAGTTACGTGCGTGTCGCCGGCGGCTGCGGCGGCCGCCAGAGGACGAGGTCGCGGCGGTACTGGCGGTGCACCTGCTCGATCGTCTCGCGCATCTCGCGCTCCATCCGGTCGATCCGGCGGCGCATGCGGGCGAGCTCGTCCTCGAGGTGGAGGACCTGCTCGACCCCGGCCAGGTTGAGGCCGATCTCGGTCGTCAAGCGCTGGATCAGCTGGAGCCGCTCGATGTCCGCGTCCGAGTAGAGACGCGTGTTGCCTGCGGTGCGCCTCGGGCGCACGAGCCCCTTCTGCTCGTAGATGCGGAGCGTCTGCGGGTGCATGCCCACGAGCTCGGCGGCGATCGAGATCATGTAGCGCGGCCGCGCGCCCGGCTCGAAGCCGCCGTTGCTCGTGCTCATCCGAACAGCCTCGCGCGCGGATTGCTCTTCGATGCCTTGTCCAGGCCCTCGAGCGCCTCGCGCTCGGCCTTCGACAGCTTCGACGGCACGCTGATCCGCAGCCGGGCAAGCAGGTCGCCCTTGCCGGCGCCGTTCAGCTTCGGCGCGCCGCGTCCCTTGACGCGCAGGAGCTTCCCGTCCTGCGAGCCGGCAGGCACCTTGAGCGACACGCGCCCCTCGGGAGTCGGGATCTCGACGGTCGCGCCCAGCGCGGCCTCCGAGAAGGTGACCGGCACGTCGAGCACGAGGTCGTCGCCGCGCCGCTCGTAGAGCTTCGACGGTTCGACGCGCGTCACGACGAACAGGTCGCCGGCGGGAGCTCCGCCCCAGCCGGCCTCGCCCTTGCCCTTCAGCTTGATCTTCGTCCCGTCCTTGACGCCGGCAGGGATCCGCACCGTGTAGCGCTTCGTCCGCCGCTCGCGGCCTGAGCCGTGGCAGGTCGGGCACGGCGTGTCGACGATCGTGCCGTTGCCGCGGCAGACCGGGCACGGCTGCTGCAGGGCGAACAGCCCCTGCGACGTCGCGACGACGCCGCTGCCGTCGCAGTTCGGGCACCGCTTCGGGGCCGTCCCCGGCGCCGCGCCGGTGCCGTGGCAGGTGTGGCAGGCGAGCTCGAGCGTGACGGGCACCGTCGTCTGGAGGCCCTTCAGGGCGTCCTCGAACGAGATCCGCACCTCGACCTCGACGTCCGAGCCTCGCTGGCCGCGCTGCGCCTGCTGGCGCCCACGCCCGCGGCCGGAGCCGAAGAGCCCGCCGAAGATGTCGCCCAGGTCGAAGTCGCCGAAGTCGACGTTGGTCGGCCCCGGCCGGCCGTTTGTCGAGCCGAACGTGTCGTACTCCTTGCGCTTCTCCGGGTCCGAGAGCACGTCGTACGCCGCCTGCACGTCCTTGAACTTCCGCTCCGCGTCCTCGTTGCCGGGGTTGCGGTCGGGGTGGTACTCGCGGGCGAGCTTGCGGTACGCCTTCTTCAGCTCGTCTGCGGACGCGTTCTTGGGGACGCCCAGGGTCTCGTAGTACGACTCAGGCATCGTGTCTCAAACACCGTGCTCCGCCGGCGCCGGCGGCCCCGACGAGACGACGACGCGCGCCGGGCGCAGCACGTGGTCGCCGAGCCGGTAGCCCTTCTGCAGCACCTGGATCACCGAGCCCTCGGGGGCGTCCGACGGCTGCGAGAGCAGCGCCTCCTGGGTGTGCGGATCGAACTTCCCATCGGTCTCCACCTCGACGAGCCCCTCGCGCGTCATCAGGTCGCCGAGCGAGCGGTGGACAAGGCGGACGCCGTCGGCGACCTTCACCTCGCCGTGCTCGGCGGCGGCGTCGACCGCGCGCTCGAGGTCATCGACCAGCGGCACCAGCTGCTTCAGAAGCCGCTCAGCGGCCCGCGCCACGATCTGCTCCTGCTCGCGCGCGACGCGCTTGCGGTAGTTGTCGAACTCGGCCTTCAGCCGCTGGAGCGCGTCGAGGTACTCGTCGCGCTCGCGGATCGCCTCCGCGAGCGCCTCGCGCTCGAGCGCGCCCTTGGACTTCTCCGTGCCCGGACCGACGTCGACCGGGGGAGCCGCCTCGCGGCTCCCCCGGTTCTCGTCCGCCACCGGCGGCGCGAACGGCCGGCGCTCGTGCTGGTGCTCGCTCAAGAGGTCTTGGCCTCCTCGGGCTCGTCGACGACCTCGTAGTCGGCGTCCTCGATCACCTCGTCGTCCGAGGCGGACGAGCCGCTGTCCGAGGTCGCGCCCGACGCGGATGCCTGCGCGTAGATGGCGGAGGCCGCCTCCGTCCACGCCTCCTGCAGCGCGTCGCGCTTCGCCCGGATCTCGTTCAGGTCGCTCGAGTCGAGCACCGACCGGAGCTCCATGATCCGCCCCTCCACCGTCGAGGCGACGGACGAGTCGAGCTTGTCGCGGTGCTCCTTGAGCGACTTCTCGGTCTGGTAGGCGAGGCTCTCGGCCTCGTTCTTCGCGTCGGCCAGCTCGCGCAGGCGGTGCGCCTCCTCGGCGTGCGCCTCCGCGTTCTTGATCATCTGCTGGACCTCGTCCTCCTTCAGGCCCGAGCCGCCCTCGATCTTGATCTGCTGCTCGTTGCCGGTGCCGAGATCCTTCGCGGACACGTTGATGATCCCGTTCGCATCGATGTCGAACGCGACCTCGATCTGCGGCATGCCACGCGGCGCCGGCGGGATGCCGACGAGCTGGAACTTGCCGAGCGTCTTGTTGTAGGCGGCCATCTCGGACTCGCCCTGCAGGACGTGCACCTCGACCGACGGCTGGTTGTCCTCGGCCGTCGTGAACGTCTCCGCCTTGCGGGTCGGGATGGTCGTGTTGCGCTCGATCAGCTTCGTCATCACGCCGCCCTTGGTCTCGATGCCGAGCGACAGGGGCGTGACGTCGAGGAGCAGGATGTCCTTGACCTCACCCTTGAGGACCCCACCCTGGATCGCGGCGCCGATGGCGACGACCTCGTCCGGGTTGACGCCCTTGTGCGGCTCCTTGCCGATCAGCTCCTTGACCTTCGCCTGCACCGCCGGCATGCGGGTCATGCCGCCGACGAGCACGACGTGGTCGATCTTCGACGAGTCGAGGCCGGCGTCGGCGAGTGCCTGCTTGGTCGGGCCGACCGTGCGCTCGAGCAGGTCGTGGGTGAGCTCCTCGAGCTTCGCGCGCGTCAGCTGCAGATCGAGGTGCTTCGGCCCCTCGGGCGTCGCCGTGATGAAGGGCAGGTTGATCTGCGTCGACATCGTCGAGCTCAGCTCGATCTTCGCCTTCTCGGCCGCCTCGTACAGGCGCTGAAGCGCCATCGGGTCCGACGCGAGGTCGATGCCCTGGTCGCGCTTGAACTCCGCGACCATCCAGTCGACGATCGCCTTGTCGAAGTTGTCGCCGCCGAGGTGGTTGTCGCCGTTCGTGGACTTGACCTCGAAGACGCCGTCCCCGAGCTCGAGGACCGACACGTCGAACGTGCCGCCGCCGAGGTCGAAGACGAGGATCGTCTGCTCGGTACCCTCCTTGTCGAGCCCGTACGCGAGCGCGGCGGCCGTGGGCTCGTTGATGATCCGCAGGACGTTGAGGCCGGCGATCTTGCCGGCGTCCTTGGTCGCCTCGCGCTGGGCGTTGTTGAAATACGCGGGAACGGTGATCACCGCCTCGGTGACCGTCTCGCCGAGATAGGACTCGGCGTCCGTCTTGAGCTTCTGCAGGATCATCGCGCTGATCTCCGGCGGGGCGTACTCCTTCCCGCCGGCCTTGACACGCACGTCGTCGTTCGGGCCCTTGACGACCTCGTAGGGGACGATCTTCATCTCCTCCGAGACCTCGTCGTACTTGCGGCCCATGAAGCGCTTGATCGAGAAAATGGTGTTCTGCGGGTTCGTCACCTGCTGCCGGCGTGCCGGCGACCCGACGAGCCGCTGTCCGTCCTTCGCAAAACCGACGACGGACGGAGTCGTCCGCCCACCCTCGGCGTTCGCGATCACGGTCGGCTCGCCGCCCTCCAGCACCGCCATACACGAGTTGGTGGTGCCGAGGTCGATTCCGATCGTCTTCGCCATGTGGCTGGTCTCCTTTGTTACACCTGGTTTGCTGCTGGGCTGATCTGAGAACTGAGAAAATCTAAGCCTCTTTATAGCAGATCCTACGAGGCAGCCGATACCCCGATCAGCATGCCACCGGCGACGATCACGACCGCGCCGATCACGAGCCGGCGCCCGATGCCCTCGGAGGCCCGGAAGACGAGCGCCGCGGTCCCGACGCCCCAGAGCGACTCGGTCGCGACGAGCGGGGAGACGACCGAGACACGGCCGCGAAAGTACGCCTCGAACAGGCAGAGGTAGGAGAAACCGAACAACAGCCCCGCCGGCGCGAGGCTGCGGAGCGACCGCCGCGAAGGCAGGCGCCGCGCCGTGACCAGGCCGACGACCACCCCGGCGAGCATCGTGGCGGCCGCGACCGTCTCCGGGCTGCCGTCGGTGTGCAGTGCCCGGACGATGTTGTCCCGCACGGCGAAGATCACGGCCGCGACGAGCGCGAAGAGGATCCCGCGCGCCCGCAGATGCCCCGGCCGGTCGCGTTCGGCGACGAGCAGCGTCCCGCCGGCGACGATCAGGAGCGCCCCGGCCACGACGGTCGCCTCGACGGGCTCGTCCAGGAACGTGAAGGCGATCGCAAGCGCGAAGAGGGGCGCCGTGCCGGCTGCGACCGACGTCCGCGAGGCACCGACCTCCTCGATCGAACGGGTGAAGAGGATCTGCGACAGCCCGGGCGCGAGCAAGCCCGTGAGGAAGAACGCCCACGCGTTGCGGTAGTCGTGGCGCACGAACGACGCGGCGAGCGTCAGGCCGAATCCGACCGTGACCGTGGCGAGCGAGATGTCGAGCGTGCCGCCGCCGCCCCGGGCCCCGAGCCGGATCGCGGTCGTCATGGCGCCGAACGCCGCGGCCGACGCCAGCGCGAGGAGGACTGCGCTCAAGCGGCTCGCGCGGGGGCGACGGTCGGTTGAACCTCCTCACGCCCGGCGAGCACGATGCCGGCCAGGATCGCCAGGCAGCCCGCCCACGCAACCGCGCCCAGCCGGTCGCCGGCGAGCCAGTAGCCGAAGAGCCCCGCCCAGACGGGCTCGAGCGTGAACACAACGGCCGTCTGGGTGGCGGTCGTGCGCCGCTGCGCCCACGTCTGCACGAGGAAGGCGAGCGCGCTCGCGAAGATCCCGGTCACGAGCAGCGCGCCCCACACCGTCCAGCCGTGCGGAGCCTCGAAGCTCGGCAGGGCGACGACGCCCAGCAGCAGGCAGGCGGCAAGCATCTCGACCAGCGTGAACCCGACGACGTCGTAGAGCGGCGCGTAGCGCTCCATCAGGACGATCTGGAGCGAGTAGACAGCCGCGCCCGCGAGCACGAGCGCATCGCCGCCGAGGCCGCCGCCGTGGACGCCGGCGAGGAGCGCCAGCCCGACCGTCGCGAGGGCGACGCCTGCCCAGACGACGCGGCCGATCCGGACGCCGAAGCACGCGAACGCAATCAGCGGCGTCAACACGACGTACATGCCGGTGACGAAGCCCGCGCTCGAGACGGTCGTGCGCTCGAGGCCGAGCGTCTGCAGCGTGTAGCCGCCGGCGAGCAACCCGCCCGCGATCGCCGCCGCCGCCCACCCCTGCCGGCCGAGGCCACGTACGCGCCGCCGGCCGAACGGCGCCAGGACGAGCGTCGCGATCGCGAACCGGAGGGCGAGGAATGGAAACAACGGGTAGACGGCGACCGCGTCCTTCACCTGGACGAACGTCAGCCCCCACACCGCGGTGACCGCAATCAGGGCCGGCACCGCAGGGTGGGCGGTACTAGTCAGCCTGTGAACAATTCGTGACATCAGCCCGAGCACCACGGTAATCTGTTCCTAGATGTCGCAGGCTCTCGATGCCTTCGGCCGGCCCCTTCGCGACTTGCGGATCTCGGTCACGGACCGGTGCAACTTCCGCTGCACGTACTGCATGCCGAAGGAGGTGTTCGGCCACGATTACCGGTTCCTCGACCGCAGGGAGCTGCTCGACTTCGACGAGCTCACGCGCGTCGCGCGGGCGGCCGTGGCGCTCGGCGTGCAGAAGATCCGCCTCACGGGCGGCGAGCCGCTCGTCCGCCGCGACATCGAGCAGCTGATCGCGATGCTCGCGGAGCTCGATGCCGAGCTGACGCTGACCACCAACGCATCGCTGCTGCCCCGCAAGGCGCAGGCGCTGAAGGACGCGGGACTCCACCGGATCACGGTCAGCCTCGACGCGATGAACGACGCGACGTTCCGGGCGATGAACGACGTCGACTTCCCGGTCGACCGCGTGCTCGACGGCATCGAGGCGGCGCGCTCGGTCGGGCTGCCGGTGAAGGTGAACTGCGTCGTGAAGCGCGGCGTGAACGAGCACGAGATCGTCCCGATGGCGCGCTACTTCCGCGAGACCGGCGACACGCTGCGCTTCATCGAGTTCATGGACGTCGGCGCCACGAACGGCTGGCGGATGGACGACGTCGTCCCCGCTGCCGAGATCGTGGCCATCGTCAACGCCGAGTTCCCGCTCGAGCCCGCGGACGCCAACTACCGCGGCGAGGTCGCCAAGCGCTGGCGGTACGTCGACGGTAGGGGAGAGATCGGGATCATCGCCTCGGTCACGCAGCCCTTCTGCGGCGACTGCACGCGTACGAGGATCTCGGCCGAGGGGAAGCTCTACACCTGCCTCTTCGCGCGCCGTGGTCACGACCTGCGCGCGCTGATCCGCAGCGGCGCCACCGACGAGGAGCTGAGCACGCGGCTCGCCGAGATCTGGCGCGTCCGCGGCGACCGCTACTCCGAGCTGCGGTCCGAGGCCACCGGGCTCGACGACGCCCCGCGCGTCGAGATGTCGTACATCGGCGGCTGAGGCTCACGCGCCGCAGGGCGGCGGGTAGCGGGTCAGCCGGTACAGGACGACGCCGCCCACAGGCTGCGGCCTCGCGATCGCGTCGAGCGCGCCCGCCCAGCTCGCCTGCTCGCGTCCGTCGACGACGACGGTCGTCACGCCGTGCGCGGCGAGGAAGGTGCGGAGGTTCGCGACGTCGGTCGCCCCGAGGGGGCCGCCGCCCACCACCGGGAGCGCGTCCGGCGTGAGAAAGCGGGCCGGCACCTCGGGCCCGATGTCGCCGCCGGCGAGCCGCCAGCGGAAGCCGCGGTCGACCTGCGAGAGGAGCGACGAGCCGCCGCGGAAGGGGAACGGTACGACGGTCTCGCCCGGGTCGAGGCAGTCCCGGTAGCGGCTCGACGTGAAGAACGCGGGGACGGAGTAGGTGGTCGCGAAGCCTCCGGAGCTCGGGTCGGGAACGAGGGCGAGCACAGCGAGACTCGGGAGCACGTAGCGGGCGGCGCCTCGCCGGCGTGAGGTCCAGAGAGCCACGACGACCGCCGAGGCGAGCGCGGTGTACAAGGCGATACGAACCGTCAGCACGTTGTCGAAGAGCGGCCGGGCGTGCAGCAGGGACCACGGCAGCCAGACCATCCGGTGCCCCGCAACCGTGAGCCGGGCGCCCAGCGCGACCAGCAGCCCCAGCCCGAGGCAGACGAGCAGGAAGCGGCCGCCGGCGGACCGCCACCGCTCCCGGGCGAAGAGCGCGACGATCGCCAGCACGGGGAGCCCCAGGTAGAGACCCTGCTCGGAGCCGTTCCCCGGAAAGCGGTTCGAGACCGACCGGAGCCACGTCCCGCCGATCGCGGTGATCTTTGTCGGCACGACCAGATTGGCCAGGTCGGCAACGAAGCGGTCAGGGTCGTTGAACTGCGACGAATGGAACCCGGAGAGCAGGAAATAGACGAACGGCCCTGCGAGCACCGCTGCGACGGCGTACGACGCGGTGAGCGGCAGGAGCAGGGAGAGGATCCGCGGACGGCGCGCGGGCGCGACCGCGAACGCGACGAGCAGCGAGGCCGCGAGCGCGAGCGCGAGCGTGAACTCGATCTCGGTCGAGCAGAGTAGCTGCAGGGCGAGCAGCGGCCCGAGCCGCAGGACGAGCCCGCGCGCGGCCAGCTCGCCGTTCAGGTATCGGAGCACGACGAGCGGAACGAGCGGGAGCAGGAACACCGAGCTCAGGTGGAG
The DNA here is from genome assembly GCA_963792135.1 of uncultured Actinomycetes bacterium. Classification (GTDB taxonomy): domain Bacteria; phylum Actinomycetota; class Thermoleophilia; order Gaiellales; family Gaiellaceae; genus PALSA-600. The sequence continues at coordinate 190,648 of CAWBVD010000003.1, forward strand.
GTGGCCGCCGCCGCCGGCCGCGAGCAAATAGCTCGAGAAGCCGAAGAGGTAGCCGCCCACGAGCGAGGGCCAGGACGAGCGGGTGAGGTACCGACAGAGCATGAACGCCGTCCACGCGGCGAGGGCCGGCATCAGGACGGCGGCGACGTCGTACGAGACCGTCGGCCCGGCAAGCAGCGTGAGCGGCGCGAACGCGAGCGCGAGCGCCGGGACGGACGTCGACCAGGCCAGGTCGACCGCCCCCGGCGCCCAGACGGCGTGGGTCACGAACGGGTTCTGGCCGTGCAGGATCGCATGCGGCCACCACGCAAACGCCCAGATGAAGATCTGCGGGTCGTAGCCGTAGCCGACGTACTGCGGCCCGCCCTCGACGAGCGGCCCGAGGCCGAGCACCAGGAAGGCGACGAGCACGTAGCCGGCGAGGGCCGCGGCACCGCGCCGGCGGGCGGTCACTCCGGGCACCCCGGCGGCGTCGGGTCGAGGCGGTAGACGACCACACCGCCGACCGCATGCGGCGTCGCGACCTGGTCGAGCGCCGCCGACCACTGCGCGGCCTGCTGTTGGTCGGCCACGATCGCCGTCACGCCCTTCGAGGCGATGAAGGCGCGGACGGCGGCCGCGTCGCCGGCACCGAGGGGCGAGCCGCCCGTGATCGGCGCGATCTCGGGCGGGGTGAAGAACGCCGGCGGGATGTCCGGCCCGATGTCCCCACCCGCAAGCCGGAACCGGAACCCCCGCTTCACCTGCCAGAGGAGCGACGAGCCGCCGCGGACGGGAAACGCCAGCACGGTGTCGGACGGCCCCAGGCAGTCGCGGTAGACGCGGGCGGTGAAGTACGCGGGCACGTGGTATGTCGAGGCGAAGCCCCCCGCGTGCGGGTTGGGCACGACGGCGAGGAGTGCCAGCACCGGGAGCAGCCAGCGCAGGACACCGGCGCCCCGCCCTGCCGCCCAGAGGGCGACGACAACCGCGGCGGCGAGCGCGACGTAGACCGCGAAGCGCGTCGTGAGGAGGTTGTCGTAGAACGAGAACGAGCGGAGGAGCGACCACGGGGTCCGGACGACCGCCGTCCCCGCCACCGTCACCTTTCCGCCGAGCATGAGCACGACACCGGCCGCCAGCGCGACGACGAGGAAGCGGCCGCCGGGTGTTCGCAGCCGGTCGCGCGCGTAGAGCACGACGATCAGCAATGTCGGCAACCCGAGGTAGGCGCCCTGCTCGCCCAGATTGCCGGAGAAGCGCCGAGAGACCGCGTGGAGCCAGGCGCCTCCGGCCGCCGTCACCCTCGTCGGGACGGCGAGGTTCGCCAGGTCGCCGATGAAGCTGTCGGGCGCGTAGAACGACCCCTGCGGGTAGGCGGCGAGGAAGGAGAAGAGAAACGGCGTGATCAGCGCGCCCGCGAGCAGGTAGGCGCCGGCGAGCGGGGCGAGCAGCGCGACGATGCGCGCCCGCCGGGCCCGCACGAGCGCCGCCGCGAGCAGCAGTGCGACCATGAGCGCCAGCGAGACGGTGAGAGCCACCTCGACCGAGATCAGGAACTGCAGCGCAAGCAACGGGCCCAGTCGAAGCGCGAGCCCCCACCCGGTGAGCTTCCCGTCGAGGAAGCGGAGGACGACGAGCGCGACGAGCGGCACCACGAACGCGGCGCTCAGGTTCAGGTTCCCGCCCGCGCCGCCCTCGGCCAGGACGTAGCTCGAGAACCCGAAGAGGTAGCCGCCCGCGAGTGAGGGCCAGAAGGAGCTCGTGAGGTAGCGGCAGAGCAGGAAGGCCGCCCAGGCAGAGAGCGCCGGCATCAGGACAGCCGCGACGTCGTACGACAGGACCGGCCCGACGAGGACGGTCAGCGGCGTGAACGCGAGCGCGAGGCCGGGTACGGTCGTCGACCACAGCGTGTGCACGCCCACGGGCGCCCACACGGCGTCCGTCGTGAACGGGTTCAGGCCATGGCCGACGGCGTGCGGCCACCACGCGAACGACCAGATGAAGATCTGCGGGTTGTAGTCCCCGCCGATGTACTGGCTCCCGCCCTCGAGCAGCGGCGGCAGGCCCAGGTACGCGCACGCCGTCAAGAGATAGACGAGGAACGCCACGGCTGTCCGGGGCTGGGATCGCAAATTGCGGGGTTTTGTGCCGCCGAAAAGTACGGCTAGCTCCCTTTGTGAGAGCCGGAGCCAGTTGTAAGCTATTGGTGTGTCGTCGGTTGTAGCCGCAGGGCGGCGCGTGCTGCCACGTGGTTGGGGTGATCTCGGGCGCCAGATGGCCATCTGGTTCGGCTTTGCCCTCGCCTATCAGGTCGCGCGCGGCCTCAGCGACCGGCACCCCGAGAAGGCGTTCACGAACGGCTTCCGGGTCGTCGACTTCGAGCTGGGGGTCAGTCACCGCCTCTACGAGCTCACGTTCCAGCAGTTCGTCGATCAGCGGCATTGGCTGGGCGACCTCGTGTCGTGGACCTACTGGAACTCGGAGTTCACGGTCGTCGGGCTCGCCCTGCTGTGGGTCTACTGCCGGCGCTACGAGAACTTCTACGGCTTCCGCAACTCGATCCTGCTCGCGAACGTCCTCGGCCTGCTCGGGTACGTGTTCGTGCCGATGGCGCCGCCGCGCATGCTGGGCGTCGGCTTCGTCGACGCGCACAGCGACGGGCTCGTGCAGCTGGCCGCGAACCCGTACGCGGCGATGCCGAGCCTTCACGCCTGCGATTCCCTGATCGTGGGTGTCGTCATGGTGAGCGTGACGCGGCACTGGTGGGCGAAGGTCTTCTGGGCGATCTGGCCCGCCTGGGTCTGGTTCGCGGTCATGGCGACCGGCAACCACTTCTGGCTCGACTGCCTCGCCGGCATGGTGCTCGCGATCATCGCGATGACCGTCGTCTACCGCGGCCGCGCGATCGCGCGCTACATGTTCGGCACCCGGACCGAGACGGCCTAGCCCGCTGGTACGGTCAGAGACCGTGAGCAGAGCCGCCGCGATCAAGGACGGCTACACGACCGGCGCGCGGTCGCTGGCCACGCGGTCGATCCGCGGCCTCGCCCGGACCAGGGTCACGCCGAACGCGCTGACTGCAAGCGGGGTCACCCTGTGCGCAATCGCCTCGCTCCTCGTCGCCTTCGAGAACCACAACGAGTACCTCTTCTACTGGCTCGGCGCCGCGACGTTCGTCGCCGGGTCGATCCTGGACATCCTCGACGGAGCGCTCGCCCGGGCCGGCGGGAAGTCGACGCCGTTCGGCGCGTTCCTCGACTCGACGACCGACCGGATCAGCGAGGGCTTCATGCTGGCGGCGATCGCGTACGTCTTCGCGTTCCACAACCGGGACGTCTTCGTCGTCGTGGCCGTGGCTGCGGTCGCCGGGTCGTTCCTGGTCTCGTACACGCGCGCCCGCGCCGAGGCGCTCGGCCTCAAGGGCGACGTCGGCATCGGCTCGCGCGCCGAGCGCGTCGTCGTGATCACGGCGGGACTCGTCCTCGCGCCGTGGGGCGTCTTGCCCTGGGCGATCGCGCTGCTCACCGCCACCGCCTGGATCACCGTCGTCCAGCGCGTGCTCTCGGTCCGCAGGCAACTCCTCTCGCGCTAGCATCCTGATAGCACTTCTGTGCTATCAATAATCCGATGGCCGAGCTGCGCAGCGACGTCCTCGTGCGGATGTCGCCCGACCTCAGGCAGCGGCTCGCCGCCGAGGTGGAGAGACGCGACGCGAGCCTCAACGACGTCGCGGTCTCGATTCTCGCCTCGCGCTTCGGCGTCTCGTTCGCGCCGAGCGGCCGCCGTGGCGCGCCCCCGCGCGCCGCGGGTGACGTGCTCCTCCGCATGCCCCGCGAGCTGAAGGACCGGCTCGCGCGCCGCGCGCGGGAGCGCCGGAAGACCACCCACGACCTTATCGTCGAGACCCTCCAAGAGGGGCTCGGGCAGCGAAAGGACGGTATGGCTACAACACATGGCAAGGCACACGCGAACGGGAATAGGACGAACGGCCGCGCGACCGACAAGGTGCGCGTCGCGATCATCGGCGTCGGCAACTGCGCCAACTCGCTGCTCCAGGGCGTCGAGTACTACAAGGACGCGGCCGACGACCAGTTCGTCCCCGGCCTGATGCACGTCAACCTGGGCGGCTACCACGTCTCGGACATCGAGTTCGTCGCGGCCTTCGACGTCGTCAAGGGCAAGGTCGGCGTCGACCTGGCCGAGGCGATGTGGGCGCACCCGAACAACACGATCAAGTTCGCGGACCTGCCGAAGACCGGCGTCACCGTCTCACGCGGGATGACGCACGACGGCCTCGGCAAGTACCTCTCGCAGATCGTCGAGAAGGCGCCCGGCGAGACCGACGACGTCGTCGGGATCCTCAAGGAACGGAACGTCGACGTGGTCGTCAACTACCTCCCGGTCGGCTCGGAGACGGCGACCAAGTGGTACGCCGAGCAGATCCTCACGGCCGGCTGCGCGATGGTGAACTGCATGCCCGTGTTCATCGCGCGCGAGCCCTACTGGCAGCGCCGCTTCGAGCAGGCGGGCGTGCCGATCATCGGCGACGACATCAAGTCGCAGGTCGGCGCCACCATCACCCATCGCGTCCTGACCTCCCTCTTCCGCGAGCGCGGCGTGCACCTCGACAAGACGATGCAGCTGAACGTCGGCGGCAACTCCGACTTCCTCAACATGCTGGAGCGCGAGCGCCTCGAGTCGAAGAAGATCTCGAAGACGAACGCCGTCACCTCGATGCTCGACTACGACATCGGCGACACGAACGTGCACGTCGGCCCGTCCGACTACGTGCCGTGGCTGACCGACCGCAAGTGGGCTTACATCCGAATGGAGGGCTCATCCTTCGGCGACGTGCCGCTCAACGTCGAGCTCAAGCTCGAGGTCTGGGACTCGCCGAACTCGGCCGGCATCGTGATCGACGCCGTCCGGCTCGCGAAGCTCGCGCTCAACAACGGCATCGCCGGCGCCCTCGAGGGCCCGAGCGCCTACCTGATGAAGTCGCCGCCGAAGCAGATCGTCGACGACGAGGCGCACGAGCTCTCCGAGGAGTTCATCGCGCGGAACCGCCGCAAGGCGGTTCCCGCGCCCGCCCGCGCGACGGCGTAGCAGCAGCGACGACTCGCTCGCCGGCGACAAGCGGCGGATCCCCGGCCAGTGAGCCTCAGCGCGGCCGGCAGGGAGGGCCGATCTCCCCGGCGAGGGCTGTCTCACCGAAGAAGACGCCGCCCTGCCTGGTACCCAGCGACTGATCGGGGGAGGCCGCGTCTCCGGGGATGGTGGTCGTCTTCGGGGTCGCGAGCCGGATCTCGGTGAAGCCCCGCGCCGGGACGCAGACGCGGACGGCGCTCGTGACCCCGCCCGCCGCGTTGCCGTGCCAGCGCTCGACGTTGCTCGTCACCGAGACTGGCTGGCTCGACACCCCGTCGACCGCGCGGACGGCGAAGGCGAACGTCAGGATCCTGGCCCGCCGCTGGCCCGGGGCGGGGAAGATCCGGATCCGCGCAGTCACCCCCGGCTTCGTCCAGCCGTCGTCGTAGAGCCCGAACGACAGCCATTGCGCGCGCCAGGGTCGCACCGCCTTCATGAGCAGGAAGTCGCCCGCGCTCAGCCGCGGCGTGCCGGCGAGCGCGAAGCGCGTGTCCTTGTCGCTGACGGTCACCCACGCCGTGGGCGAGATGTTCGCCCTGCCGGTCCTCGGGTCGAACGCGAGCAGGAGCTTCGGGAACCAGACGCCCGTATACGCGTAGGTGTTCGCGTTGGTTTGGAGCACGTCCCGGTCGAGCGACACGTTGTAGAACTCGAGGTCGCGCCAGCGCTGCTCGCTCGTGATGTAGTCGCTCGAGACGAGGTACGGGATCATCGAGACGTGGGCGTGCCGGCCGACGGTCTGGTCGATGTAGTCGAACACGCCGGCCTCGTTCGCAGTCACCGGGCGCCCGGACCCGCCGTTGGTGGCGAAGAAGTGGTCGAAGGTCGCAATCGTCGCCGCAGGCAACACGACCGCGGCCATGACGACCGTCGCCGGTCCGACCCGCCGGGAGAGAAGCGATCCGCCGAGGTACACGGCTGCGAGCGCGACCGTGACGCCGGCGAGGAAGAGCTTCGCGTGCGCGAGCGACCCGGTGAGGTGGACGACGGGCTTGAGGAACCCGGACATCAGCGAGTCCTCGTTGAGCCTCGCGAACTGGCGCCACGTGTAGTCCGGGAACGACCCCGTCGCGAAACCGCACGCCACCACCGCTGTCACGACCGCGAGCGAGTAGCGCAGCCGGCGCGGGCTGTCGACGGCACACACCAGCCCGATGAGCACCGGCGGCACCAGGTAGAGCAGGAACCGGTCGTGGACGTAACCCGTGTAGCGCACGTCGAAGTTCGCCGCCTGGGCGAGGATCAGCACCACCGTCGCGCCGCCGAGGCAGGCGAAGGCGTGCCGCCGCCGGTCGCCGCTCGGAACAAGCGCAGTCGAGACGAGCCAGGCAGCGCCGACGAGGAACGGCAGGATGCCGAAAGCCGCCGCGAAGACCGCAGCATGCGTGGCGAACGAGCCGGGCGTGTCGCTCGGGATGAGCCTCGAGTTCTGGGTGTAGATCCCGTACACGCCGACGACCGACGACAGCGAGCCGTTGGCCCAGGCGACGACCGCCGCACCCGCAAGACAGGCATACGCGCCGGCGAGCAGCCGGTGTCGCGCAACCGCGCTTCGCAAGGCGCCGACGATACGACGAATGCCGCCGAGCTCGAACAGCAAAATCGCTACCGGGAGGACGAACACGAGTACGAGCAGCTCCGTCCTGGCGGCGAACGCCACGGCGAGCCCGAGCAGGGCGAACACGTCATGCCAGACAGACGGCCGGAGAATCGCGACGTAGAGCGCGAGCAGCGCCCACACCGAGGCCGGATAGGCCGCGACCTCCGTCAGCAGCATCGTGGAGAGGACGATCCACGGCATGACGACCGACAGCGCCGCAACCAGGAACGCCAGGCCGCGCCTGCCCGTCACCATCCGCGCCAGCAGATAGGCGGGGATGCACGCGGAGCTCATCACCCATGCGTTGAGCACGTGCGCATGCTCCAGGGCGCGCGGCACCAGCCCTGTCGCGAAGACCGGTGCGATCAGGAGCGGGTAGAGCTGCGAGTAGCTCTGCACATAGGTGTCGTGGATCCGCGGGACGAGCGAGTGCGTCCTCGCGATCGCGATCGCGAGCCGCTCGTACCGGAGCTCGTCGGTCATGTCGAACCAGTCCCTTGCGTGCGCCGCGACCTCGGAGAGAGCCGTTCCCGCGATGAGCCACACCCCGAGGAAGATCAGCGGGAGCCAGATCCTTCCCGTGTCTGGCACCCGCCGCACGAGGGGCGAGGGTACCGGCTTCAGCGGTTGATGTAGGCCTCGAACGGCCCGTCGGTCGAGACGGCCGTGCACGCGGGGCACTCGCCCGTCCACCCGACGACGAGAGCCCCGTGCGGCGGCTTCACGCCGCTGTCGAGGATCACGATCGAGCTCCTCGGGCGACCGTCGACCGCGCCGAAGAAGAGCGAGTCGATGTACTGGGGATGGTTGTCGCGCGACGCGTACACGGTGCCGCCGTGCGCGAACGCCGCCGAGAGCACGGGCTCGAGTTGCGCCTCGAACTCCTCCTGCCGTTTCGGCCCGCTGTCCTGGAAGACGACTTGCCAGTGGACAGCCTCGACGGCGAACGCCGCGGCGAGCACGAGCACGAGCACTGCCCGAGGGCGCTGCGGCAGCGCCCCGGCCGCCTCGAGCGCCGGCAACGCGAGCAGCGGCAGGACGAGCGGCAGCACGATCAGTCGCAGCGACTGCGTCGCCCCGATCGTGAGCGACGCTGCGATCGGGCTGACGAGGAGCGCGTAGAGCAGGAAGCGGTACCAGGGGTCGCCGCGGCGCCGGGCCAGCACGATCACGACCCCCGCGAGCGCGAGCAGGACCTCGACGAAGAACAGGCTCCCCGCCCCGGGCACGTGGTGGCGCGTCACCGAGTCGCCGTGCGCGGCCCAGTTCCAGAGGTTGATGTTCTCGAGGTAGTGGCGCGGGTAGCGGATCACCACCTGCCACCACGGGATCCCGTGGATCCACGTGACCGTGTCGTACCGCTCGGAGAGTGCGCCGGGATGCACCTCCCAGTAGACGGCGAACGGGATCAGCGCTGCCACGAGGACGGCCCACATCTCCCCCATACGACGCCATCTCCCTCGGCCGTAGAGGAGCGTCACGCCGACCGCGAACAGGACCCCGAAGACCCGGCCAGCCTGGTAGGTGTAGACCATCGCCGCCAGAAGCAGCGCAAGAAGGACGGACTCCCGTGTGCGCCAGCGCTGGGTGGAGGCTAGCCGGAGCACGAGGAGGAAGAGCGCGATCAGCAACGGCTCCAGCGCGACCTCGAACACGAGCCGGCTGATCTCGAACAGGTACGGGGAGAGGCCGGCGAGCAGGGCAACGGCGACCGAGAGCACGAGCCGGCGCGAGACGAGGTAGGCGACCACCGCCAGCACGAGCACCGCGGCGAGGCCGAGCACGGCGCTGAAGAACCGGGCCACGTGAGCGCTCGGCCCCGTCACCCGGAAGACGCCGGCCAGGAGGTAGACGTACAGCGGGCTCTTGTAGTCGCCGAAGGAGCGGATGAAGAGTGGGAAGCGCGCGCCGTATTCGTCCTTCCCGGAGCTCTCGAGGGTGTAGGCGTTGTAGGCGATCGCCGCCTCGTCGCGGTTGAACCCCGGCGGGTTCGTGTGCGAGACGTTCAGGAAGACGAGCGCGACCAGCAGCAGCGCGCCGAGCGCGAGCAGCCGGTCGGGTGAGAGCGCGCGCATGCGGCGGCCCGAGTCTCGCAGGTACTACGCTGGGCGCGTGCGCATCTGCCTCGTGACACCGTTCGCGTGGTCGCAGCCACATGACGTGAACGAGCACGTCGCGGGCATCGCGGCGGGCCTTCGTACGCACGGCCACGAGGTGACCGTGCTCGCGCCCTCGACGCGCGCCGGCGAGCTGCTCGCCGGCCGCCGCGTCGTGCAGGGGCACGCGCCGCCGCGCGACGTGGTCGCGGTCGGGCCGGCGGTGCCGGTCTCGCGGCGGTCGCAGATGGGCGTTCCCGTCGGCGTCCGCGCGAACCTGCGGCTCGCGCTCGCCCGCGGCCGCTTCGACCTCGTGCACGGCTTCGAGCCCGGGCTTCCCTCGATCTCCTACCTGGCGCTGCGCGAGACGGACGCGCTCACGGTCGCCACCTTCTGCTCGACCGACCGCCTCGGCTACCCGCCGGCGCGGTCGCAGCGCGAGAAGCTGCTCGCGCGCATCGACGCCCTGGTCGCGCTCTCCGAGCCGGTGCGCGCCGCGGCGGCGGAGCGGTTCCCCGGGGACTACGAGCTGGTCTCGCCGGGCGTCTCGCTCGAGCTCTTCGCGCCCGGCGCGAAGCGGAAGCGCATCGTGGCCGAGCTGCGGCCCAACGAGCGCCCCGGCGTGCGCGGCGCGCTCCACGCACTGCGGGAGCTGCCCGGCTGGGAGGCGGTGCTGCTCCGGACGACGCCGCTCGTCGCGCGGCCGGCGATCCCGCGCGACCTCGCGGGCCGGGTCGCGGCACGGACGGCCCGGGACGGCGCTGCCCGCGCGGCGGTGCTCGGCGAGGCCGCGATCTTCATCCCGGCGCTCGACGGCTCGGCGAGGCTCCGGCTCGAGGCGCAGGCTGCCGGGTGCGCGATCGCGGCACCGGTCGGCGTCGATCTCCAGCCCGAGCTGGCGGCGGCAGCGGCAGCGCGTCTGGCCGAGGACGACGCGCTTCGCGAACGCGAGCAGAACGCTGCCCGCACAGCCGCAGAAGGCGAGTCGTTCGAGGCCGTCGCCGCGCAACTCGACGCCCTGTATGCCCGCCTGACGCGCCGGCGCCGGCCGAAGCGCAGCGCGGACGACCCACTCGCGGACCGCCCCTGGATCGTCGCCGACCTCCACATGCACACCTCCTGGTCGTTCGACTGCACGGTCGACCCGGCCGAGCTCGTCGACCACGCGGAGGCCGAGGGACTCGGCGCGATCGCCGTCACCGACCACAACGCCTTCGGCGGCGCGCTCGAGACGCTGGACGAGGCGCGGGGCCGCGACCTGATCGTGATCCCGGGCGAGGAGATCAAGACCGACGGCCAGGGCGAGGTGATCGGTCTCTTCCTCGAGCGCGAGATCCCGCGGGGCCTCTCCTTCGCCGACACGATCGCGGCGATCCGCGAGCAGAACGGGCTCGTCTACCTCCCCCACCCCTTCGACCGCATGCACACGATCCCGGACCCGGCGACGCTCCACCGGCACCTGGCGGACATCGACGTGCTCGAGGTCTACAACGCCCGGCTCCTGTTCGAGGCGCAGAACGACGAGGCTCTGCGCTTCGCACGCAAGTACGACCTGACGATGGGCGCCGGCTCCGACGCGCACGTGCTGCAGGGCGTCGGGACGGGCGCCCTGCGGATGCGTTCGTTCCGGGATCCGGAGGAGTTCCTGATCTCACTCCGCACGGCCGAGATCCTCCGGCGGCCGAAGTCGCTCGCCTACCTCCAGAGCCTCAAGTGGATGGCCCAGGTCAAGGAAAAGGTCCGCTAGCCGAGAAAGGATCCAAGCTCCGTGCCCGCCGCCGTGACAACCGACGACATCTACAAGCGGTACCTCGACAAGGCGATCAGGGAGATCCTCGAGCTCGAGCACGAGGTCGCGGACGCAGCGGGCGGCGGGCCGGTCGCGCAGCCGACGGGCCACCCGCTGGGGACGATCTTCCTGCTCAAGTACGGGTCCCAGGCCCAGGAGCTGCAGGAAGGCGTCGCCTTCCACGGCCGCGCCGGACACGCGATGAAGCGGTCGCTCGACCGGCTCGGCGTCGACGCCGCCGAGGTGTTCGGGACGAACTGCGTCAAGTTCGCGGGCGCCGACGAGAGCGAGTGCCGGCGGTGGCTCGCGCGCGAGCTCCGGATCGTGCAGCCGCGCCTGCTCGTCGTGATGGGCGAGGACGCGCTCGAGTTCCTGAACTCCGTCGGCTTTCCGCTCTCGCAGCCGCTCACCGCTACGCTGGGTGAGCTCGAGCACTTCACCCCGACCATCGAGGCGCTCGTCGTTCCCGACATCGACCTCTGTCTCGACGACCAGCCCGCGAAGGAACGTTTTTGGAACGCGTTCAAGTCCGTCGGCCCCTGGTGGGCCGCGTTGCCGCCGTACTGATCCTCTTCGGGGCGCTCGTCGCATGGTACGAGGTCGTACCGCAGCTCGACCCGCTCTCGGAGTGGCCGTCGGTGGCGGTCGTCTCGCTCGTCGTGATGCCGGCGATGTTCGGGCTCACGTGGCTCGCCCTGCCGCTGCGCGAGAACCACAGGGTCGTCGCCGGCGGCGCGGTCGGCCTCGGTGCGCTGGCCGTCGTCCTCGGCGCCGTCGACGCGCCGGTCTTCTCGAACTTCGCCAAGTTCGGTGCCGTCACGCTCGCCGGGTGGATCTTCCTCTGGGCGTTCGAGTCGCTCTCGTGGGTGGTCGGGGTTGCGTTCCTGATCCCGTGGGTCGACGCCTACTCCGTCTGGCACGGGCCGACGAAGGAGATCACGAGCAACCATCCGGCCGTGTTCACGAAGCTCTCGATCGCGTTCGTGGTGCCGGGCGGGGACGCGGCCAGACTCGGGCTCCCCGACGTGCTCTTCTTCGCCGTCTTCCTCGCCGCGGCGGCGCGCTTCGGGCTCCGCCCCTTCCTGACCTGGCTGTTCATGGTCGCCGGGCTCGGGATCACCATCGTGCTGACGACCTTCGTGTCTACCGGCGGCCTGCCCGCGCTGCCCGCGATCGCGCTCGGCTTCCTGCTCGCGAACTGCGACCTGCTCTGGAAGCGGCTTGCCCCTGGCGGGTTCCGCTCGGGTCAGGCTGAAGCCAGTCCCGTCTTGCCGTCAGCGGACCAACAACGAGACTGACTCGACGTGCGGCGTGTGCGGGAACATGTCGACCGGCGTCGTTCGCACGAGCCGGTACCCGTACTCCTCCGTTAGCCGCTTGGTGTCGCCGGCGAGCGTGGTCGGGTTGCACGACACGTAGACGACGCGCGGGGCCGCCAGCTCGCCGAGCCGCTTCAGCGCCTTCCCCGCCAGGCCCGCGCGCGGTGGGTCGACGACGACCACATCGGGCTCACCCGCGCGGTCGCGCAACTCGCGGAGCACCTGCCCCACGTTGCCGGCGTAGAACGCGGCGTTGCCGATCGCGTTCAGCTCGGCGTTCTCGATCGCGCAGGCAACCGACTCCTCGGAGATCTCGATCCCCCACACCGTCAGCGCGTCGCGCGCCAGCGACAGCCCGATGGTGCCGATGCCGCAGTAGAGGTCGTACACGGTCTCGCCGCCCGTCAGCCCCGCCTCGGCGCGCGCGAGCTCGTAGAGGCGCTCCGCCATGCGCGTGTTCGTCTGCAGGAAGGCGTTCGGACGGATGCGGAAGCGGAGCCCGCCGAGCTCCTCCTCGATCGCCTCCTCGCCCCAGAGGAGCTCCGTCGGCAGGTTCGTCACCTCGGCCGGCGTGTCGTTGACCGTCCAGTGGATCGACCGCACCTCGGGGAACGCCGTCAGCACCTCGATCAGCCGCTCGCGGTCGAACCGCTCGCGCTCGTGCGTGACGAGCTGAACGAGCGCCTGCCCCGTGTTGCGCCCCTCGCGGACGATCAGGTGGCGAAGGTACCCCTCGCCCGACGTCTGGTCGTAGGCGGGCAGCCGCTCCTCGCGCGCCCACTCGCGGACGATGTTCCGGATCGCGTTTCCGAGCTCGGTCGTGAGGTGGCAATGCTCGATGTTCAGCACCTCGTCCCAGCGGCCCGCGCGGTGGAGGCCGAGCTCGGGCCCGTCCCCGCCCGGCGCGAACGAGTACTCCATCTTGTTGCGGTACTCGAAGACCTGCTCGGCGCCGACGATCGGCTCGAGCGGCGGCTCGGCGATGCCGGCGATCCGGCGCAGCGAGTCCTCGACCCAGGCGTGCTTCGCGGCAAGCTGGGCCTCGTAGGCGAGGTCCTGGAAGCGGCAGCCGCCGCAGGCGGGGTAGTGGGCGCAGGGTGCCGGGACGCGCTGCGGCCCCGGCTCGAGCACGGCGGTCGTGACGGCCTCGGCGTGGCGGCGCTGTACCTTCGTCACCCGCGCGCGCACCGTGTCGCCCGGAAGGCCGGCCTTGACGAACACGACGAACCCGTTCAGCCGGGCGACGCCGTTCCCGCCGTAGGCGAGGGAGTCGACCTTGAGCTCGAGCTCCTCGTCTCGCTGAACCGGCGCGGCCATGCGCGCAGCCTAGTCAGCCGACGCGCTTGGCCTGCTTCGCGGTGGCTTACCTCCCGGGAGGCGCAAGCACGACGAACGGCCCCACCGCGACGCGCTTCCAGCCGTGCCGCAGGAGCACCGGCACGATCGGCGTCGAGGGCTCGTCGACGCGGAAGAGCACGATCCCGTGCCGCGGCGCGCCCGCCACCTCCTGAAGCCACGAGGGGTGGCGCGTCGAGGGATGGTTGGGCAGCACGGCCCGGTTGCCTTCGAACCGGACCCGGTCGAACTTCGCCTCGACGGCGGTGATCCGCTCCTGCGTGTGGAAGTCGAGCACGTAGGCGAGCAGGTACGGCGCGTAGACGCGGTCGAGCCGCAGCCGGTCGAGCGTCGAGACGAGCGGGCCGAGATCGCGGGGCGCGGTCGGGAGCGAGCCGGAGGCGAGCGCCTTCGTCGGCAGCGGCTCCATGCGGTGGATCGTCAGCACCGAGACGGCGCACGCGAGCGCGATCAGCGCCAGGCCGCGCCACCAGCTCGTCAGCACCTGGGCGATCAGCAGGACGAGCACGGGCGACAGCACCATCAGGTACCGCGGGTCGCTCGAGTCGAAGGTCTGGGCGGCGAGCCCGTAGACGAACGGGTAGACCGCGGCGGTGAGATAGAGGAGCGACACCGGCCGCCGCCACGTCCGCCACGCGCCCCAGACGAACAGCGCCAGGAGCCCGAGGTAGACGACGTTCACGACCGCCGACGGCAGGAGCAGCGGCTCCTGCGAGACCGGCGTTCGGATGCCGAGCATCATCGGCAGCACGGGCGAGAAGAAGACGCGCAGGCGGTGCGTGTAGGTCGTGCTCGCGCCCGACGGCAGGTCGAACGAGCCCCAGCTGTGGGTCGCGTTCCAGAGCAGCCACGGCAGCGCACCGACCACGGCGAGCGCGACCGCGACCCACGCGTGCCGCAGCGCGCCCGGCGCCTTCCAGACGATCCAGATCGCGACCGCGACGATGACCGGGACGATCTGGGACGTCTGCCAGAACGCGAGCCCGGCCACGAGCCCGAGCACCCCGACGCGCGACGCGGTCGGGCCGCTCGACCACGCGGAGCGCGAGCAGCAGGAGCAGCACGCAGTAGAGGACGTCGGCGCCGTAGAAGCCCATCTCGTGCGTCATCACGTAGAACACGAACGGCGGCCAGACCCAGTAGAGGGCCGCGGCCAGCGACGACTGCGGCTCGCCGACCGTCCGCAGCCCGACGCGCCACACGAGCACGAGCGCCGCAACGAAGAGGCCGAGCGGCACGAGCCGCAGGGCGAGCCAGCTGCCGCCGAAGAGCAGCACTCCCGGCACCGCGAGCATCGCCTCCTGCGGGCCGCCGTACGCCTGCCCCCAGAAGAAGACCGGGAACTGGCCGTGGATGAGCGAGCGGGCCATCAGACCGACGACGCCCTCGTCCGAGTTGGGAACGCCGAGCACGCCGCGGTAGACCCAGACGCGCAGGACGACGCCCGCGACGGCGGCGGCGACGAGCGTGAGGACGAGCGGGGCGTGCGCGGCTCGCCGAGAGCTCTTCACCCCGGCGTGCGCGACCGCTGCCACGGCGCTACTGAACCACGGTGACGTACACCGACCGCGCCTTCGGCCCGTCGAACTCGCACAGGAAGATCGCCTGGTAGCGCCCGAGCGCCGGCCTGCCGTCGCGCAGCGGGATCAGCACCTGCGCCCCGGCGACGGAGGCCCGTCCGTGCGATGGGCCGTTGGGCCCGTCGACGTCGTCGTGCACCCAGCCCCAGTCGTCGCCGACCACCCGCTCGAAGAAGCGCTCGAGGTCGTCGACGAGCACCGGATCGATCTTCTCGTTGATCGTCACCGCCGCCGTCGTGTGCGGCACGTACACGAGCACGGCCGCGCCGCTCGCCCCCTCGACCGCCTCGCAGACGTGGTCCGTGATGTCGATCAGCTGCGTGTGCCGCTCGGTAGTCAAGCTGAACTCCTGCACGGCGGCCTATCCTAGACGCGGGCATGTCGACCGAGACCGTTACCGGGCGCGAGCTCGACGCCTTCCGCGACGAGGCCGACCGCTTCATCGCCGAGCTCGACGAGGAGTACTACCTCCACTTCGCCGGCCACAAGGAGACGCTCGAGCTCGAGCCGATCTACGAGCGCCACGAGCTGCTCACGAAGCTGGACACTGCGCAGCGCCTCGCGGACGGCCCGACCGAGCTCTGGCGCTTCGCCTGCGAGGGCTACCTTGGCGCGCTCACCCGCGAGCACGCGGAGCAGATCGCGCGCGTCGAGGCCGAGCTCGAGGCCGAGGTCGACGGCGAGAAGATCCCCTTCCGCATGCTCCGCGTGGCGCTCTCGAACGAGGCCGACCGCGCGCGGCGGGCGCGGCTCGAGCGCGCCCGGCTCGACCTGCTCGACGAGCACCTGAACCCGGTCTACCTCGAGGCCGCGCGGATCGACCGCGAGGCGGTCGGGAAGCTCGGGTCGCCGAACTACTACGAGCTCTACAAGCGCTTCCACTTCCGGCTCGACGAGCTCGCATCCGAGTGCGACGCGCTGCTCGACGAAACCGAAGGGCTCTGGGAGACCTACGGCGACCGCCTCTTCCGCGACCGGATCGGGGTGCCGCTCGCCGAGGCGCGGCCGGCCGACGTGCCGCGGCTCTTCCGCGCCCCGGAACTCGACGTCGCCTACCCCGCCGACCGGATGCTGCCGGCGCTCGAGGCGACCCTCGCCGACCTCGGGATCGACCTGCGCTCGCAGGAGAACGTGCACCTCGACATCGAGCAGCGGCCGGGGAAGGACCCGCGTGCGTTCTGCTCCCCGATCGAGGTGCCGGAGAAGGTCATGCTCGTGATCCAGCCGATCGGCGGCCATGACGACTGGCGGGCGCTCTTCCACGAGGCCGGCCACACCGAGCACTACGCGAACACCTCGCCCGACCTGCCGGTGGAGGCGAAGCGGCTCGGCGACATGGCCGTGACCGAGGGCTGGGCCGCGCTCTTCGAGCACCTCGTGGACGAGCCGGCCTGGCTCAACCGGAGGCTCGACGTCCCGGGCGTGGCGAAGATCGCGAACGAGAGCGCCGTCACGGACCTGTACTTCCTGCGGCGCTACTGCGCGAAGCTGCTGTACGAGATCGAGTTCTTCCAGGCCGCCGACCCCCTGGCGATGCGGCCGCGCTACGCCGAGCTGCTCACAGAGGCACTGAGGCTGCCCGCGAACCCCGAGAGCTACCTCGACGACATCGACGGCTCGTTCTACGTCACGGGCTACCTGCGCTCGTGGGCGCTCGAGGCGCAGCTCCGCGAGTTCCTGCGCTCCGAGCTCGGCAACGACTGGTTCGCGCGGCGCGAGGCGGGCGACCTCCTGCGCGAGCTCTGGTCGGTGGGCCAGGGGCCGACGGCCGACGAGCTCCTCTACGACGTCTCCGGCGCGAAGCTCGAGATGGCCTCGATCGCCGAGCGCATCCGCGAAGGCCTCTCCCTCTAGGACCCTCGCCGTTTCCGCTTGTTACTAAGAGGAGAATAAAATCTTAGTGTAGATCTATCAACCTTGGGGACGTGTGCTAGGTTTGAGAGGACTCGGATACGACAAACACAAAGAGTGTTTCGGGCGTCCTAGATTGGGAATCCCCGCACCCCAAGGAGCGTTTTCAACTACATGCGTACTCTGGAAGACATCAAGCAAGAGATCGACCGCCTCTCCGACCGTCGTGCCGAGGTTCTGCACGATCTGGCGGAGGGGCATGACCCGGAGCTCACGGCTGAGCACCGGAAGCTCGACGACCAGATTGCTGCACTCTGGGACGAGCAGCGCATCGTGCGCGCCCAGATCCGCTTCGGCGACCGCAATCTGATCATCCAGCGCGCGCGTCACGAAGAGCGCCTCTCGCGCGCCGCGTAGGCCTTTCAACCCGCACGTGCGGCGTCCCCGGAAGCGCCGGGGACGCCCAAAGGGCCGCGGCCCGGTGTGACGACGTCGAGGTAGCGCGCTCCGCCGTCGCCGGCGCGGAGGCTGAGCGGTAATCCCGGCGGGATCTGGATCCAGGTGCCGGCGCCGGCCTCGAGGACGCCGTCGAGAACGTAGATCGATCGAAGCGCAGTCGCCGCGTCGCGCTCGTCGACGGCACCTCCTTCGAGACGCCGCTCGCTCACCGAGATGTGGTCGATCTCGATGCTCTCTCCAATTGAGACGAGACTCGTCGACCGCCCGCCGTCCGCAGGCGGCTCGTACTGGTCGTACGAGAACTGCTGTCCGTCCCGCATCGCCCGCAGATACTGCGCGAACTCCATCCCTGGCGCGTGGAAGTTGAGGTAGCGCACGTCGGCTTCGCTGCCGTTCCGGAAGCCGTGGACGACGAGCGGCGGCACGCAGGCGAGCTTCCCGGCTGGAACGACGACGGGCTCGTCCTCCAGGCCGAGCCGCAGCGTGAACTCACCCTCGAGCACGTAGAAGAGATCGGTGTGCTTCTCGTGCACGTGGAGGTCGGCGCCTTCCCGGCGCGGCCCGAAGCGCGACCACGTCGTCGCGAGCGTCTCGTGGTCGGAGAGGATCTCGACGCGGCGCTCGGGCGAGTCGCCGACGACCTCTCCCCCGCCCGCCGGGATGACCGCGATCTCGCTCACGTTCTCGAGTATCGCGGCAGCGCGAGCGTTGCCAGCAGTGCGACGAGCATCAGGTCGCGGAGCAGCACGAGCTCGGCATAGCTGTAGTCGCGCCCGTAGGCCGCGTAGCGCGGTGCCGCGAACCAGTACTGCGTCGTCACCATCGCGGCCGCGAGCAGCCCGGCGGCGGCGATCCCCCGGCGACCCGCGCACCAGCGCGACGAGCGGCACGAGCCAGATCAGGTACTGGGGCGAGAGCACCTTCCCGAAGACGACGAACGCGCACACGCATGCCGCCGCGTAGCGCAGGAACCGCTCGCGTTCCGCCCGCCCGCGCGCGAACGCCACCCAGAGCGCAACCAGCGCCGCGAGCTCGACGGCGGTCGTTGCCGCCTCGAGCCCGCCCTGCCCCACGAGCCCGATCGAGTGGTGCGAGATCGCGTCGGTCGGGTGGCCGAAGGTGGTCAGGAACGCCGCCGCCAGGCTCTCGATCTGCAGCGGCCGCGAGACCTGGCCCCAGAGGCTCTCCCAGAGACCGTGCGGAGCGACGATCGCGAAGGGCAGGAAGACGACGGCGACGGTTGCGAGCCAGATGAACGTGCACCACCCCAGCTCCCGCCGTCCCCGCCGCCGCAGCGTCCACACAACCGCCAGGGGCAGGAGGACGACCGCGTAGAGCTTCGCCGTGAACGCGCAGGCGAGCGCGAGCCAGCCAAGCCGGTGCCGGTCGGCCACGAGCGCCGCAACCCCGGCCGCAACGAACGCCGCCGGCCAGAGGTCGTAGCGGGTCAGAATCAGCGCCCCCGCAAGCAGCGGCGAGACCGCCACCAGCGCCACCCCGTGCCACGGAGGCCGCGCCAACAGCACGAACGCGAGGACGAGCACGCCGCAGACCGCCATGAGCCGTGCGAACCAGCGCTGGTAGTCGACGATCCAGGTCGGCGTACCGACGTACGTCGGCGCGACGAACACGGGCAGCGCCCCCGGCGGGTAGTCGACGGCGAAGTCCCGGTACGGCACCTCTCCGTTCCGCATCGAGAGCCCGTAGCTCTGGTAATAGGGCGTGTCGACGATCCGCCCGTGCGAGAAGAACCAGTGGTCGAGCATCACCCACGAGGCCAGGAAGACGACCAGCGCCAGGGCGGCGACGGCCAGTCGGCGGCCATGCAGCGCCCCCGTCCGACGCCGCGCGACTACGGTCACCGGCCCGACACCACCGACGCAGGACGCTACACTCGTTCTCTCTGGGGCGTTAGCTCAGCTGGGAGAGCGCCAGCTTTGCAAGCTGGAGGTCATCGGTTCGATCCCGATACGCTCCACTCTCCGCAAAGCCAGCAGCCATGCGGGTTTGCGGCGATGAGGAACTCTGCGTCACTCGGCGTCTGACGCGGATCACCACGTACGCGCTCAACGAGCAGCGCGAAGCCGTCGCCGAGGTCGCGTACCGCCGCTACCACTGCAACCAGTGGACAGCCGCCGTCGGCGCGTGGCTGCCCGCCGGCGCCTGGCAAGCCTGCGCCGGCGACGACGCACTTCACCGCGGCGAGCGGATATGGGTCGGCGTCGACGTCGGCGGCGAACGCTCCGCCTCCGCCGTCGTCTACGTCAACGAGCAGCCTCCACGTCGGCGTCGAGACGTGGACCGGCGACGAGCGCCGTGCTCGAGGTCGCCGCGTACGTCGCCGAGCTCGCCGACCAGTACGAGATCGTCGAGGCCGTCTACGACCCGTGGCGCGCCGGCCAGATGGCGCAGGAGTGGGAGCAGCGCGGCATCCGCGCCGTCGCGTTCCCACAATCAGACGCCCGCATGATCCCCGCCTGCGAGCGCCTCTACGACGCCGTCGTCCACCAGGCAGCTCGTCCACCCCGACGACCCCGACCTGAACCGCCACGTCCACGCCGCCGTCGCCCGGCACGGCCGCCGAGGCTGGCGCCTCGAGAAGCCAGACCGCACCACCAACATCGACGCCGCCGTCGCGCTGGCGATGGCGATCGACAGCGCACGCCCACCAGCCCGCAGACCGTCGAGCTGCTCGGATGGCTCTAACCCGCCCCTGCCTCCGCTGCCGCACCCTCATCCGCACCGGCTCCTACTGCCAAGCCTGCCGCAACACCACCCGCCGCGGCTACGGCCACCACCACCAGCAACGTGCCCACACCACCATTGCCGCACACCCCTACTGCTCGAACTGCGGCGCCACGACCGACCTCACTGCCGACCACGTCGTCCCGGTAAGTAACGGCGGAGCCCACAGCCAACTCCGCACCCTCTGCCGTCCCATGCAATTCGCGTCGCGCCAACGAGAACCGCTGAAGTCAGCGTGGTCAGGCGCCACACGAACTCATCGCGGTGGAGCTGTCCAGAGAGCTGCGATGCCCGCGAGGACGAAGACTCCGCCGAGGACGTCGCTCAGATGAATCCCGTGCGCGTGCGTGACGGGCAGCCAGACCGTGTCGATGGCCGGAACCACCTCCGCGACCATGGTCGCGCAGCCGAGAATGATGAGGAGCGCGCCGAACCAGCGTTGCATTAGTCGAACGCTACGGGTAAGGCTGGCAAACAGTCGGCCAAGACGACCGCGACGGTTCTTCTAGGGCGACTACGCCTGACCCCGCCAGTGCGCTGCGTAAGAACGGCGCACCGACTGACCCAATCGGGTCAAGCGGGTTGCATCAGGCACGGGGAACCATGACCGGCGTGTCTGTTCCGCGATGAGATCGCCGTCGTGTTCGTGACCGCGGTCGCCTGCTTCGCTGTCGCTATCCCGCTCACGTCGGCGTCGACCCACGTCAGCCAGGGCCAGGTCACCATCCGGCCGGGTGGCTCTGTCCGCTTCGCGTACATGGACTGGAACTGCTTCTACCGCCGCGCCTGGCATGGCCCTCTTATTAACGGCACGACGATCACTTTGAACCCACATGTTGAGTGCGGCCGCGAAAGCTCGGTTCGGGGGCTCCGTACGAGGGTGGAGGCCGAGTGGGTCAGCGTCTATCGGTGCGGCGACGGGAGCAGCGACGCCCCGACCTCGTGCAATACGCTTCTGTACAGGCCGAGAACGCCGTGATGAGGAGTGCAGTTCTCGCGATCGCTGCTACGGCGTCTGCCTCGCCTTCTGACGCCAGGTTGACGCCAGGTTAGGCGAGTTCCACGCCGGAGCGACCCGCGTAGCCATGCGGGGTTCTCGGCCGTGATCCCTGTAGCCATGCGCCTTCCGGCGCTTCCCGTCGTTGGCCGTTCTCGGCCGTCCAGCCTCTCCCGAGGCTTTGCAAGCTGGAGGTCATCGGTTCGATCCCGATACGCTCCATCTCCGAAACCCGCTGGAAACGGCGGGTTTCCAGTAAGCGTTCAGGCCTGGCGAGGCGGTCGGGTGAGTGTGGGGGCGGGGTCGCCGCGGGTGTTGGCGGTGAGGGTGTCGGTGAGGTAGGCGAAGAGGCTGCGTTTCTGGAGGCGGCAGGTGATCGAGGCGGAGAGGAGCCGTTCGGTGGTGCGTTCGCCGTGTTCGGATTGGCTGCCGAAGGAGAGCTTGCGGTAGATGACGGCGCCGCGGAGGCCGCGCTCGGCGTGGTTGTTGGTCGGCTCGACCCCGTCGGTGGTGGTGAAGGTCCAGAGCGCGGGCCAGAGTTTGAGCAGGTTGTTGGCGATCGTCTTGGTGTAGCGGTTGCGGGCGTGTTTGGTCGCGTTGGTCTCGAGGATCGTCTTGAGTTCGCGTTTGAGCGGGGCGATACGGCGCTTGAGGGCGCGCCGGTCGCCGTCGCACTTGAAGGTGTGCCAGGCGTCGAAGAGCTGCTCGGCGATGCGCAGTCCGGTCTCGCCGAGCTCTTTCTGGGCGGCCATCCCTTCGGAGTGCGCAGTGAAGTCGCGGATCAGGTGCGACCAGCAGACTTGGCGTTTGCGGGCGCGAGCCGGTTGTAGGCCCACCAGCGGTCGGAGCAAGTGATGCCGGTGAATCTCTCGCCCAGTAGCGCGATCAGTTCGCGCTCGTGCCGGTCGGCCGCGATCCGCAGCAACGCGAGCTCGTCGGTGAACGCGCCCCAGAGGGTGCGCTTGCCGCCCCGGAGCCGCCAGCCGGTCTCGTCGACGTTCACGGCCGCCGCGTCACGGACGTGCGCCTGCAGCTGCTGGTAGGGGACTTCGAGCGCCTCGCCGGCGCGTTGCACGATCGCGTCGACCGCGCCGGTCGAGAGTCGAGCCCGAACAGCTCGCGGGCGAGCTCGACCAGGTCGCGGCGCGAGACACGGTTGCGGATCGCGAGGGTCGCGACCGCCGCCTGCAGCCTGGGCCCGAAGGCTGAACGAGGAACGCCGTCCGGGAGCCCGGCCCGGACCTGACGGTCGCACCCTGGGCAGCAGACGCTGTGCAGCCGATGCTCGGTCACGAACACGGCGATCGGCGGCAGCTCCGCCACCTGATGACGCCACGGCTCAACCGCGTCCACCCGCTCCGCCTCGGCAAACAGCTGCGCGCACGACCCGCAGCGATCGGGCCAGTGCTCGACGGTCTCGTCTACCTGCTCGGGCGGAAGCAGCCGCCGGTGACGGCCCTCGTGTCCATCCTGGCCGCCGCGCTTGCGCCCTGACCCTTGCCCGCCAGGCTGCTTCGGAGCCGACGGCGGATCCTGCGACGGCGGCAGCGACGAGTTGCGCGAACTCCGGTTCAAACGCCGCTCGAGCTCGACAACCCGAGCCTCGAGCCGCTCGTTCGCCTCCACCAGCCGCTCGATTCGTCTCGACCAACTCGTCCAGCCGAAGCAACAACCCGATCGCCGTCTCACGATCACCACCAAGGATCGCCTCCGCCTGAACCCGCTCCACACAAACACATTCGCCACCCGGCTAGAGGTCCCTTCCCCACCTGAACGGTTAGGTTTCCACGTTCAGAGAAGCCGTCGCCGGGAAGCCGCTCGGGCCGCGTGGCAACAGAATGGCAACGCCCGCACGCGCAGCTACCAGCCCGGCCCGCCCGCACCCACTGGAGGCCCCCCGCTTCCGTGGACAGGTCCACCGAACCCGGGGTACTGCGCGCGAGTCCACCGAACCCGGGGTACTGCGCCCTGTCCACGAAAGGGGGGCCTCCAGATCGTGCGTTCGCCTCGTTCTGGTCGGTTGCCGAGTGAGAGCTTGCGGTAGATGGCGGCGCCGCTGGAGCTCGCGCTTGTCGAGGCCGCGAAGACGGGCACACGACGCAGCGGGTCGAGCCCGCTCTCGTTACGGCCGTGCAGCACCGCCGAGATGGTATGTCAACCGGACTCTGGGCCGTCCGGTGACGGCCCGGAACTCCCCTTTACGTCCCAGCGAGGTTGAGGCTGTCTTGACTCAGTGCGGCAAGCGCTATAGGCACCCAACCGCTGTCCCAACGGTGGACCACCGACGTTGGCGTCTCGGTCGTGTGCGCAATGCCGCCTGAGGTCAAGAGTGCGTCGTAGTCCGTCATGTCGGTCTGGAAAGCCGCGTATCCGCCGATCCAGATCCGGTTGGTGCTCAGGAAGGGCGTCTTGTGGGCGTTCACGAAAGCAGGCGTCAGGCGGTAATTGCTCTGGAAGTTCGCATCCGTACCATAGGAATTTGCCGAGCTGGACCCGTACTGAACGTAGCTCGACATGTCTGCCGGGAAGTCCCAGGATGCCGCGAGCGTGAAGAGGTCGGGATGCTTCAGGATCAGGTCTTCCCCTCCTATGCCAGATTTCGAGAACCCGATCAGCCAGTTCTGCTCGTGGCCGGTGAGCGCGAGATTCTGCGTCACCCACGGCAGGAGATCCTTGGTCATGAACGTCTCGTACTGGACAGTCGCGTCGTTGGGATTGTCGGCGTACCAGGGCTCGATCCCGAAGGAAGGCTCGATGATGGTCAGGTTGTACTGGTTCTGTGCATTGAGGGCGCGGAGGGTCTCCAGCCCGTCTCCGTAGGTAGTCCCCAGGCCGGCCTCGACCGGAAGCACGTAGAGGAAATTGTGGGGGACTCCAGGTGCAGGGTTGGTCGGGGCGAGCACGCGGAGCACCTGGGTGCCGCCATCGTCAGGCGAGCTGGCGTCATAAGTCGCAACTCCGTTGGCGTCGGTTCCCTGGTAGTCGACCTGGAACCCGGGGTTGCTCGAGGAGGTGGCGATCCCTCCCGACCAGTTGTCTGCCGTGGCAGCCCCGAAAGCCACGATGCCCGGCGCGCCGCCGGTCAGGCTGTTGTCAGTGACTTCGATCCGCACTACCCCGTCCTGTAAGAACGAAATCTCGGAGCCGACCGCGACCAACTTCAACTTCGTTCCCGCCGCCAACGGCCCGGAGTTGTATGAGCCCCCCAGCTGGGTCCACGTGCCCGCGGTGCGCTCGTACAACCTCAGCTGCGGGCTGCCGCTGTTCCAGAAGTAGATCCCCAGGTAGGTGTCCTGGCCACCGTTCTGGACCCGCACCGCCGGCCCGATCCACTGGCCGCCCGTCAACTGGGTCGAGGTCACCTCGACCTGCGAGTACTGGTCGCCGGCATACGTCTGGCCCGTCCAGATGTCACCGGCGACGCCGGCACTCGATCCGACCGTCGCCTGGGACGAGATCGACAAGCCTCCGTCACTGACGTCGGTCCAATTCGCGCCCAGGCCACCGTCCGCCCGGTTGAAATCATCCGAGCCCGCCGTCGAGCCCGCACTGGTCGTGGCGCTCACGGTGTTGCTGTAGCTACCGAGGTTCCCGGCCGCATCGACGGCGCGCACCCGATAGCTGTAGCCGGTCGAGGCGCTGAGACCGGTATCGCCGTAACTGAGCGTGCTGCCCGACACGGTCGCGATCTGCGCGAAGCCGCTGCAACCGACGCCCTGGCAACGCTCGATCCGGTAGCCGCTCACCCCGACATCGTCGCTCGCCGCCCCCCAGCCAAGATCGATCCGGCTGCTCGACGACGCCGACCCCGTCAGCGCCCCCGGCGCCGACGGCGGCGTCGTATCAGCCGGCGCCTGGGTGGTCGCACTGACAGTGTTGCCGTAGCTACCGAGGTTCCCGGCCGCATCGACGGCGCGCACCCGATAGCTGTAGCCGGTCGAGGCGCTGAGACCGGTATCGCCGTAACTGAGCGTGCCGCCCGACACGGTCGCGATCTGCACGAAGCCGCTGCAACCGACGCCCTGGCAACGCTCGATCCGGTAGCCGCTCACCCCGACATCGTCGCTCGCCGCACCCCAGCCAAGATCGATCCGGCTGCTCGACGACGCCGACCCCGTCAGCGTCCCCGGCGCCGACGGCGGCGTCGTATCAGCGGCCGGCGGCACAACCGGCCTCGCCATGTCAGCCTGAATCTGCGCAGCCGTGAGCGCGACGTTGTAGACGCGAACGTCATCGATCAAACCGGCGAAGTACTGCCCATAGAGGCTGTCGCCGCCGATCTGCAGCGGGTTCGTCGAGGTCGCGAGCGCGCCCGTCTTGGCCGTGCTCGCCACCTGCGTGCCGTTGACGAACAGGCGCACCGCCGTCCCGTCATAGGTCAGTGCGACATGCGTCCAGCTCGCAGTCGGCAGATTGGCGGTGCCATACGCCTCGACGTAGCTGCCGCCGACGATCCCACCACCCGCCGGCCGCCCGCCGGGGGACGAGCTCGCCTCCAGGTAATAGTTGTCGTTGCCCTTGTAGAGCACGTCGCGCCAGGCTCCGTTGACCGTCGTCGGGTCGACCCACGCCTCCAGCGTCATCGCCGTGGTCAGGTGCAACGACGCCGAATCCGGGACCGTCACCCGCGAGCTCGAGCCGTTGAAGCTCAGCGCCTTGCCGTACTTCCCCGCCGCCGCCCAGGTCGTGTTCGAGACCGTCCCGTTGTTGCCGCTCCCCGAGGCATCAGCAACCACCGTCCCCGAACCCTCGTCAAACGCATACGCAGCAACCGGGGTCGGTGCCGCGGCCGCCTGGGTGGTCGCACTGACAGTGTTGCCGTAGCTACCGAGGTTCCCGGCCGCATCGACGGCGCGCACCCGATAGCTGTAGCCGGTCGAGGCGCTGAGACCGGTATCGCCGTAACTGAGCGTGCTGCCCGACACGGTCGCGATCTGCGCGAAGCCGCTGCAACCGACGCCCTGGCAACGCTCGATCCGGTAGCCGCTCACCCCGACGTCGTCGCTCGCCGCCCCCCAGCCAAGATCGATCCGGCTGCTCGACGACGCCGACCCCGTCAGCGTCCCCGGCGCCGACGGCGGCGTCGTATCAGCCGGCGC
>CAWBVD010000004.1:0-117559 GCA_963792135.1 uncultured Actinomycetes bacterium
ACGGACCGGTGGCTCGTTTCTTTGGATAAGGGTGATGTCACCGTGTCGCATGGGAACGCGGCTGCCGACTGCGTTGTTCGCATGGACAGGGGGGCTGTTTGACAGGGTTGTCGCCGGCCGGGTGAACGTGCTGGCGGCGTTGTTGCGGGGCGTCGTGACGGTCGAGGGCAACGTTGAGCTCGTTGTGCTCTTTCAGCGGCTGTTCCCGGGCCCGCCGCGAGGCCGGGAGGGGCCGCGCGGCGGGTTCCGCGGCGAGGTCGTCGTGAGCGACGACCTGGTCAAGATCCTGGACGGCAACACGTTCGTCGTCAGCGACGCGCGCGGCGACATCGAGGCGTCGCCGACCGACCCGACCGGCCTGTTCTCGTTCGACACCCGGTTCCTGTCGAGGTGGGTGCTGACCGTCAACGGCCAGCGGCTCAACGCGCTCTCGGTCGACGACCTGCAGTACTTCGAGACGCGGTTCTTCCTGGTGCCCGGCACCGGCACCGTCTACGTCGACGCGAAGCTGTCGGTGATCCGCCAGCGCGCGGTCGGCGACGGCTTCCACGAGGAGCTGACGATCCTCAACCACGACGACGAGCCGGTGGACCTGACCGTCCGCATCGAGGCCGGCGGCCGACTTCGCCGACCTGTTCGAGGTCAAGGACGCGCTGGAGAAGAAGGGCAAGTACTACGCCCGTGTCGAGCGACGGCCGGCTCGCTGCTCGGCTACGAGCGCGAGACGTTCCGGCGGGAGACGGTCGATCTCGACGCAGCGCGCCGGCGCACGATCGACGAGCAGCGGCTTACGTTCGCGTTCACGATCGAGCCGCACGGCGCGTGGACGACCGAGCTCGACGTCGTCACCGAGCATGCTGGGCAGCCGAGCGGATCGCCGGCGCATCCGCAGCGCCGCGCGGCGCGAGGCGCCGCCCGAACATGGCGCGAGACCTCGAGCGGTGGCTCGCCGACGCGCCCCGGCTCGAGTGCGACTGGGAGCCGCTGAAGGCGACCTACCGGCGCAGCCTGGTCGACCTGGCCGCGCTGCGGTTCTCGCCGCCGATCGCCGCGGGCGGCAGCCTGCCCGCCGCCGGCCTGCCCTGGTTCATGACCATGTTCGGCCGCGACAGCATCTTCACCAGCCTGCAGGCGCTGCCGTTCGCGCCCGAGCTGGCCGCGACCACGCTGCGCGTGCTCGGCGAGTGGCAGGGCACGCCGCGTCGACGACTTCCGCGACGAGGACCCGGGCCGGATCCTGCACGAGATGCGCTACGGCGAGATGACCGCGTTCGAGGAGCGGCCGCACTCGCCCTACTACGGCTCCGCCGACGCGACGCCGCTGTTCGTGGTCCTGCTCGACGAGTACGAGCGGTGGACCGGCGACCGCAAGCTGGTGCGCGAGCTCGAGCACGAGGCCCGCGCCGCGCTGCGCTGGATCGACGAGTACGCCGACCTGATGGGCAACGGCTACATCTCGTACCAGCGGCGCAACGAGGAGACCGGCCTGGAGAACCAGTGCTGGAAGGACTCCTGGGACTCGATCTCCTACCGCGACGGCCGGCTGCCCGGCTTCCCGCGCGCCACCTGCGAGCTGCAGGGCTACGCCTACGACGCGAAGATGCGCGGCGCCCGGCTGGCCCGCGCGGTCTGGAACGACCCGAGCCTTCGCCGACGAGCTGGAGAAGCAGGCGGCCGACCTCAAGCGTCGCTTCAACCGGGACTTCTGGGTCGAGCGACGGCGAGTACTTCGCGCTCGCGCTGGACGCCGACGGCAGCCAGGTCGACGCGCTCGACCTCCAACATCGGCCACCTGCTGTGGAGCGGCATCGTCGACAAGTCGAAGGCCAAGGCGGTCGTCGCGCCACCTGATGGGCCAGCGGCTGTTCTCCGGCTGGGGCGTGCGCACGCTGGCCGAGGGCGAGGGCCGGTACAACCCGATCGGCTACCACGTCGGCACGGTGTGGCCGTTCGACAACTCGTTCATCGCCTGGGGCCTGCGCCGCTACGGCTTCAAGGAGGAGGCGGCGCGCATCGCGGCCGGCATCCTCGACGCGGCCGACTTCTTCGACGGCCGGCTGCCCGAGGCGTTCGGCGGCTACGAGCGGCAGCTGACCAAGTACCCGGTGCAGTACCCGACCGCGTGCAGCCCGCAGGCGTGGTCGACCGGCGCGCCGCTGCTGCTGCTGCGCACGATGCTCGGCCTCGAGCCGATCGGCGAGCACCTGGTCGTCGACCCGGCGCTCCCGAACGGCATCGGGCACCTGGAGCTGCTCGACATCCCCGGCCGCTGGGGCAAGGTCGACGCCTTCGGACGCGCCCGCGTCCAACTCGACGACAGCACCGGCCTCCACCCCCAACTCGGATCGGCGACCCGAACAACGCCACGCCGCAAACGCTAACGAGGCGCGGCGTCAATCGGCTCGCTGGCGTCGACCAGGCGAGCCCGCGCTCACGGCCGATGATCGCGGTCGGGCACCAGCGCCCATCGGACGTGAGGACGCTCGCTCAGCCGAGCGTGTTGAGGTCGGGCGGGGTTACGTTTCTGGCGCACCTTGACCCACCTCAAAAGGTCGCAAGAGTGGCTGTCCCAAGCAGTCGCTTCAGATCGCCAGTGTGGCTAACGGCTGACGATGTTGAGGATGTTGCCGTCCGGGTCCTTGAACCACGCCGCCTTGAGGCCGCCGAGGACGTGCACGTCGCCCTCGCGGGTGGTGTCCGGCAGGTCGTAGTGCTCGAAGCTGACGCCCTTGGCGGTCAACTCACTGATCTCCTGCTCGATGTCACCGACCTGCCACGAGGCGGCAGTGGCCTGATTGGTGCCCGCGTAGCTCGACTCATAGACGAGGAGCAGGCTTCCGCTTCCGCACGAATACAGCGTCCCGCCCGGCTCGTCCATATCCGATTCCTGGAGACCCAGCGTCCCCCTGTAGAACTCGTTCCCTGTTGCCAGATCCTTGACCGCGACGACAGCTACGACATTCGAGTTTCCCAGCATCCCGAAGAACCTCCACTCCTTCGAATCAACCTTGAACCAGAGACCATCTCACAGCCAGGTGACCCACGACAACGCCGGGTCGTGACAATCCCGTGACGATCTAGCTCGCCCCCGGCGTCGGCGCGCGACCGGCTACGCACCAGCCGTCAGGCGCACGGGACGCTGGGCCCGGCCGGAGTAATAACGTCCAAGAGCGCCACGACACCAAGAAGACGGTAACAGCATCCCCGGTAAGCGCAAGGCGGTGCCCGGAAGCCGGGCGTGTACGTCCGCTACAACAAGAGCGGCAAGGCCCGGTTCGAGATCACTTACCGCGACTCGACGGGGAAGCAGCGGTGGCAGACGATCGAGGGCGGCGTGACGGCGGCCGTTCATGCCCGGCAGGACCTGCTGGCGAAGATGCGCCGCGGAGAGCGGGTGGTCAGCAGCCGGATGACGTTCACGGAGCTGGCGGCACAGTGGCTGCGGCAGAAGAACAACATCCGCCGCTCGTCGCTCACCTGGTACGAGCTCGCGTTGCGCCTGCACGTGGTGCCCCACATCGGTCGGCTGCGCGTCTCGGACATCTGCGCCGACGACGTCGCCCGGCTGATCCGCCAGCTGCAGGTGAACGGGTTGGCGGCGACGACGATCACGAACGTGCTGGTGCCGACGAACGGGATCTTCGACCACGAGGCCATGCTCGCCTCGAACCCGGTGCGGGGGCTCGAGCGGGGGGAGCGGCCGAAGATCGTGCGGGAGGAGATGCGGGTGCTCGACCGGCACGAGATCGACGCCCTCCTCCGCGCCGCCCCTGCCCGCCGCGGCCGGCGGGACTACGAATGTCGGCCCTCCCCTCGAGGAGGCCGACGACGCGTCCAGCAACCGCTCGGCCTCACCGCGCGTTTAGGCAACATGGTCGACGACTGCGAGGCGCCCGCCGAGTCTTCCGCTGGCTCGTCGTGCGGCGGATCCAGCGGCAGCGCGCGCGTGGGGACTCATTGCGGAAGATCGCCGATGATTTGGACGAGTCGAGTCCGGTGTCGCGACTGCCCGGGCGGGAGCTCGGTGGGACGCGGCGACGTCCGCCACGTCTTACTCCGGACGGCATAGCTCTTCCCCGCGCGAGCACGGCAGCCAGCTGGGGACCCACCGATGCGGACGATGACGTTCGCGTTCGTCCAAACGCGACACCCGACGGGCGATCGAGAGATCCGGATTGGTTCGTTCCAGGGCCAGCCGCGACGTTCACACTCGGCGCGTGCGATCGAGGCGGCGGCGTCCGTCGAAGGGGTGCCGAAGACGATCGGCGGCGCTCAGCGCTTTCGTGCCTGCAGCGTGTAGGTCAACGGGAGCCGCTCGCGGCGGTCCTTCAGCTGGAGCTCGCCGTTCTCGGCGGTCTCGAGCTGCCCAGGAAGTGCATCCCACGGCACGGTCGTGTGTTCCTCGAGCCCCGTGATCTCCATGCCGGCGTCGAGAACCGCGGTCACGGTCTCGCCGAGCCCGTGGTTCCACTCGTGTGTGATCGTCGTTTCGAAGACGGCGTCGGTCTCGACGTACGTGCCGCCCTCGTCCGACACGATCGGCTCAGGCGTCTCGAAGTACGGGAGCTCGACTGCGAGGACGTCGGTGCGCTTCTCGTCGATCGCCCAGAGCATCGGGTGGCCCTCGCGGATGAACAGCCGGCCGCCCGGCCGCAGCAGTGCGGCGACGACCTGCGCCCAGCGGTGAATATCGGGGAGCCAGCAGATCGCGCCGATGCCGGTGTACACGAAGTCGAACCGCTCCCGGCCGAGCACATCTGGCGCGTCGTAGAGCTCGGAGACGACGAACTGCGCATCGGCGCCGGTCGCCTCGGCGAGCTGACGGGCGGCCTCGATGGCAGGCTCGGAGAAGTCGAGCCCGGTCATAGCGGCCCCGAGCCGGGCGAGCGAGACCGTGTCGGTGCCGATGTGGCACTGCAGGTGCACTCCGTCGAGCCTCGAGACGTCCCCGAGGCGCGGCAGGTCGAACCGAACGACGCGGCTCAGGAACCCCGGGTCGTCGGTGAAACGCGTCAGCGAGTAGCCCGGCGAGGCGACGTGGGCCGGGACACGCTCGTCCCAGCTCGCCCGGTTGAGATCGATCGATTTGCTCACGCGGAGTAGCTTCTCAGACCGCGCGCGAGTTGACGCCGCCCTAGTTCGTCGCCAATGCACCGCGCCGCGCGAAAGCCACGGCCTCGATCCGGCTGTGCACGCCGAGCGCGCGAAGCACGTTCCGGACGTGATTGCGGACCGTCTCGGTCGTCAGATACAGCTCCTCGGCGATCTGCCGGGTCGAGCGACCGTGCTCGAGCAGTCTCAGCACCTCCGCCTGGCGGGGTGTGAGGTCGGGGTGTGGCGCCGCCCGCGGTTCCCGACGCTCCCCCACAAGCTGGCCGAACACACCGACGATCCGGTCGCCGTTTTTGAGCGGCACCGCCGAGATCTTCAGCGCCACCCTCGAGCGGTCCGCCCTCAACAGCACCCCCTCGGTCTCCGTGACCGCGACCGCACCGATGATCTTGCTCGCCAACAGCTCACGCGTACGCTGCGTCTCCTCCGGCGCCACGATCGAGGTGAAATGCCGTCCCCGCACATCCCCGACAAGCTCGACCGCCGCCGGATTGACCCAGCGCACAACCCCCGTCCTGTCGAGGACATAGCTCGGCACCGTGATGCTCTCCAGCGCGCCACGGAAATCCGCCCCGAGCGCCTCCCCCTCAGACATCGCGCCAAGCACCGAGAGAAACAGTTATCCATTGCCGGTTCCTTTCAGCCCTACCAAGGCAAGACAGGCACACCCCAAGCGCACGACAACCGCCCGACCAGGCAGAAGCGCAACGCTGCGTCATGCCAGTGGGACTGCCCCCGAGACCATTCCAAGATAGACACCAACGCTCAGGCGAAAAGACCAGGATCGCCCTCCCATTCGCGCAGACCACACCTAGCCTCGAAGGTTGGCCCGGGAGACGGCGCGAAGCCAGGCACCCAACTCGAGCAGATCGAGCCAGCCGTCGGCCAGGCGCTTGGATAGGGGGCCGGCGAGGGCGGAGGGTCAGCGAGTGTGCCGCCACCGGCGAGATGCGCGTAGGCGCGATCAGGCGACGGCAGTTCCTGATCGATCCCGAATCGCCGGCACAGAGCGAGGCTCCGGGCGTTGTCCTGGCGACAAGCGCGGTGACGATGTCGCCGCGGCGCCGATCGGCCGCATCGCGGAGTAACGCGTTCATCAGGAACTCGGACAGCCGTTCTCCCTGCTCGAGCGCCGCCCCCTGCCGCGGAAGGGCGATGGCAGCGACAACGAGGTACGTTCCGTCGACCGGTCGAGTCGGCAACCTCGTAAGCGCGCCAGTGATGGGCGCCGACGGCCACGAGGCCTCGGTCCGGGTCTCGAAGAGGAGGAGCCGGAAGTCGAGTCGCTCCTCGAGCGCGCGGGCAGGGGCACGTCGGGTGATGAACTCTTCGACCGAATCCTCGTACCCGACGCCGGTCGAGCACCGGAACTCACGCAGCAGCTCAGCGTCGCCGGCTCGGCAAGTCGAACGCTCGGCTCGGGAAGAACCGGCATGCGCCGGCGTCAACCGCGAGAGACGAGCTCGATCGGTCGCGGAACGCGCAACCCACCACGACGCCGCATGAGGACCGCCAACTCGTCGGCCGCCCTGCCCCGAACCGAAACCTCTCCGTAGGAGAAAGGATCGAAGGCGCGATCCGCCGACGAGGTCGACAAGCTCGGTTCGCCACCCTCGAGCTCGATCGCGGCCTGACTCTCGATGAGAACGCGTCCGTTCCCCACCGTTCCCAGAGCAGGGCGACGGGCGTTCCGACCGCCGAGAGATCGAGCTCTTCGAGCTCATCCACCGGCACCATGACGACGCGCCCCTCCCCGACGTCGAGCTCAGCAACGTCGTCGAGGATCCGCGCGACCTTGCCGTACAACCTCACCTGAATCTCGTCCAGAGACGACGCCCGGGCACGGACGGCCTCGATGTCGAGGACAACGTCGATCACGGCCGAGCGCACCGAGTCGTCATGGTCGAACATCACGCGGAGGGATCTCGAAGACAACTCAACCATCGTCGCGCCCGCGTCGAGCGATTCGGCCGATAGAAGGCGCTCCAGCGATGCCACCAGGTCACGCACCATCTCGCTCCCCTCGACCCGATCTGCCTCTTGGGCGAGCTTGCGAGCCTCGTCATCGCGGCCATGCCGCGCCAGGCGCGCAGCGTCACGATTCAGCGCGCAATAGATGTGCGGCCGGCCACGCATCCTGCCCCGCGCACCCCGAAGGCTCAGAGGAAGGCCGTTCGAGATCAACTCGTCGCGACGGAGCTTCCGGAATGCGGTCTCGCGCGAAGCGGTCCCCCTGGACGGGAAGGTAGGCGTCGAGAATCTCCTCCTTCGAGACGAACGGGAGGTCGTGGATCGTCGGCATAGCTCTCATCATAGCAACCGAGACGTCGATTTTACGCGTTGGCTCTCGGCATCCCTCGCCCGTGCGGAACGTGGTTAAGAGAAGTATAAAATCGGCGTCGCCGCGCCTCTCTTGCAAACAAAAGGCCCCGCTTAGCAGGGCCTTTGTAGTAGCGGGGGCAGGATTTGAACCTGCGACCTCCGGGTTATGAGCCCGGCGAGCTACCTGGCTGCTCCACCCCGCGTCGCAGCCGCCATCGTACCACCGTCGGGTCGCTTGCCCAAACCGTCGGCGGAGGCGGGCCATAGGATGGTCGCGTGTCGACGTACGTCGTGATCGGGCTGGTCGTCTTCTTCGTGGCGCCTGTGGCCGGCATCGCCCTGGCGGCCGTCCGTGGGCTCGCCGCCTGGCGCGCGTTGAAGCGCTTCCGGCGGACGGTGCTCGCCGGGATGGATGAGCTGAACCGCCGCGTCGTCGCGCTCGAGAAGCGCGCGGACACGCTTCCCGCGAACGCGGAGCGGCTCGAGGAGGCCCGGGCCTCGCTCGAGCAGTCGCTCGCCGAGGCGCGTGTGATCGCGAACGCCTTCGGCGAGGCAGCGGCGATGGTGCGCGCCGCGCGCATCCTCGTCGGGCTGCGGTGACGCGCGCCGCGGCGATCGACATCGGCACGAACTCGACGCGGCTTCTCGTCGCCGACGTCGACGGCGGGCGCATCGACGATCTCGTCCGGCGCACGGTTGTGACGCGCCTGGGCGAAGGGGTCGACGCCGGAGGCCGCCTGCTTCCCTCAGCGATCGAGCGGACGCTCGCCGTCGTCGAGCGCTACGCCGGCGAGATCGACGCGCTCGGCGCAGAGCGGACGCTCGTCGTGGCGACGAGCGCAGCCCGCGACGCCGAGAACGGACGCGAGTTCCTGGAGGGCATCCGCCGGCGGTTCGGGTTCGCGACCCGCCTCCTCTCGGGCGACGAAGAGGCGGAGCTCACGCGCCGGGGGGTCGGCGCGACCGGAGCCGGAACCCTCGTCGTCGACGTCGGCGGCGGCTCGACCGAGCTGATTCTCGGCGAGCGACGCTCGAGCATCGACGTGGGCTCTGTGCGCCTGACCGAGCGCTTCCTGCACGGCGACCCGCCCGCGCCGGACGAGCTCCAGGAGGCCTCGGCGTACGTGCGCTCGCTCCTCCCCGAGCTGGAGGTCGAGCACGCGATCGGCGTGGCAGGGACCGTGGCCCAGCTCCAGCTGCTCGCCGGCGAGCTCACTGCCGAGACGGTGGAGCGCGAGCTCGAGCAACTCGCGTCGCTGACGACGGCGGAGCGCGCGGCGCTTCCGGCGATGGATCCCGGGCGCGCGCCGGTGATCGTCGGCGGCGCGCTCGTCGTACGGGAGGTGCTGCGCCGCTACGGGCTGCCCGGGATCGAGTTCAGCGTGCGCGACCTGCTCGACGGCGCCGTGCTGGCCTCCCTGGAATAACTTGCGCGCGCAAGCGTTTATGGATATGCTTGCGTAGTCAACCATTCGGAGGTCACCTGAAATGAGCATCACGGAGCAGTCCCCCACACTTCTCCCGACCGGCACCTACGGCGTCGACCGCGTTCACTCGTCGGTCGCGTTCGAGGTCGAGTACATGGGCATCGGCACGTTCAGCGGCACCATCAGCGACTTCGACGCCACGCTCGAGAACGGCCGCCTCGCCGGCGCAGCGCGGATCGCGAGCCTCGAGGTCAAGGACGAGAACCTGCACGCCCACCTGCTGTCGCCCGAGTTCTTCGACGCGGAGCGCCATCCCGAGGTGTCCTTCTCCACCGAGGAGGCCCAGGTCGAGGGCGATCGCGTCACCTTCGAGGGCGAGATCACGATCAAGGGCGTCACGCGCCCGGCCACGCTCACCGGCACGATCGTCGGCCCGAAGACCGACCCGTACGGCAACGAGCGCTACGGTCTCAAGCTCGAGACGACGGTCGACCGGACCGAGTTCGGGATTGTCTGGAACGCCGAGATGCCGAACGGCACCAAGGCGCTCGCCGACGAAGTCACCCTGAAGGCCGACCTCTCGCTGGTGAAGGCGGCGTAACGATGCGGATCCTCGCCATCTCCGGCAGCCTCCGCTCCGGCTCGCACAACACGATGTTGCTGCGGGCCGCCGCGGAGCTGCTACCGGCGTCAGACAGCCTGGAGATCTGGGAGGGGCTGCGCGAGGTGCCGCCGTACGACGAGGACGACGACGTCGAGCCGGCGCCTCCGGCCGTGGCCGCGCTCCGGGCCGCGATCGACTCGGCGGACGCCGTCCTGATCGCAACGCCCGAGTACAACTCGTCGATCCCGGGCGCGCTCAAGAACGCCCTCGACTGGGCGTCGCGCCCGCGGGCGACGACCGTGCTCGGCAACAAGCCCGTCGCAGTGATCGGCGCGAGCGCCGGCCTCTTCGGCGGCGTGTGGGCCCAGGCGGAGCTCCGGAAGGTGCTCGCCGCCGCGGGTGCCCGCGTCGCCGAGGTCGAGGTCGCGGTCGGCCGCGCCGCCGAGAAGTTCGACGCGGACGGACGGCTGATCGACGAGGAGATCCGCGAGCAGCTCGCCGACGCGCTCGCGACCCTCGCCGGCGAGCTCGCAGAGACAGACTTCAGTCTGTCCCGTACTCGGACTCAGGAGGTGAATCCTCGGCTAATCGCCGCCTGACGGTCGAGCGCGACAGGATCCCCACCAGCCTGCCGCCCGCGACCACGGGCACGCGCTCGTAGTCGTGCTCTTCGAGGAAGGCGAACGCCTCCGCGAGAGGCGTGTCGCACTCGATCGTCGCGTTCGGCGGCTCGGCGATCTCGCCGACGGTCGTCGTGCGCGGGTCGAGCCCGCGCGCGACGACCTCGCGCACGAGCGTCTTGCGCGTGATCACGCCGACGAGATCCTCGCCGCTCGTCACGAGCGCCGCCCGCACCTCGGGCCGCATCAGCGCCTCCCCGGCCTCCTGTGCGGTCGCGGCCGCGTCGAGCGTGTGCGGGTTCGCGACCATCGCGTCCCGGACGCGCTGCTCCGTTACTTCACTCATTCTTCGGTTGGACACTCATGGATAGATGCCCCGCGCCTCGAGCGCGGCGGCGACGTCGCGGATGCCGGCGATCAGCGCCGCGTTCCGCAGCGAGACGCCGTCGGCCTCGGCCAGCGTCCAGACGCGTTCGAAGGCGTCGCCGAGCTTCTCGGCCAGCCGGCGGCGGATCTCGTCGCGGTCCCAGAAGAGCCGGCTCAGGTCCTGCACCCACTCGAAGTACGAGACGGTCACCCCGCCCGCGTTCGTGAGCACATCGGGCAGCACCGGGATGCCGCGGTCAGCGAGGATCGCGTCCGCCTCGACCGAGGTCGGCCCGTTGGCCCCCTCGGCGACCAGCCGGCAGCGGAGGGCATGCGCGTTCGCGGCGGTCACCTGATCCTCGCGCGCAGCGAGCACGAGCACGTCGCACTCGGTCTCGAGCAGCTCCTCGTGCGAGAGGCGGTCGCCCGGAAAGCTCTCGAGCGACCCGTGCTCGCGGGCCCATTCGGCGAGCGTCGGAACGTCGAGGCCGGCGGGATCCCAGACGGCGCCGGCGACGTCCCCGATCGCCACCACCCGGCCGCCCTTCTCGTGGATCTCGGCCGCGGCGACCCCGCCGACGTTGCCGAAGCCCTGGACGACGAAGCTCAGATCGGAGAACGTCCAGCCGAGCCGCTCGCAGGCGCGCTCGATCACCATCACGACGCCGGCGCCGGTCGCCTCGCTGCGGAAGACCGAGCCGCCGATCGAGATCGGCTTGCCGGTCACGATCTCCGGGACGGCATAGCCCTTCTGCGCCGAGTACGTGTCCATCATCCACGCCATCGTCTGCTCGTTGGTCGCGATATCCGGAGCGGGGATGTCGATCTCGGGGCCGATGAACGGCGCGAGATCGGCGGTGAAGCGGCGCGTGACGCGGGCGACCTCCGCCTGCGACATGCGCCCGCGGGTTGCAGCGCACGCCGCCCTTGGCGCCGCCGTACGGGAGGCGCAGCAGCGCGCACTTCCAGGTCATCCACATTGCGAGCGCCGCGCATTCGCCGAGGTTGACCGCGTCGTCGTAGCGGACGCCGCCCTTCGTCGGCCCGAGCACCGACGAGTGCTGCACGCGGTAGGCGGGGAACGAGCGGACGGTCCCGTCGTCGAGCCGGACCGGCAGCGAGAGGATCACCGCCCGCTCCGGGTAGCGCAGCCGCTCGGCGACGTGGTCGGAGATGCCGGCGAACGGCAGGGCCTGCTCGAGCTGCGTCCGCGCCTGCCCGTAGAGCGGCGTGTCCCACTCGAGCGGCGGAGCCGAATGCAGGGCGTCGACCATGCGAGGACTGTACTCCGGTTCGAGAAGTCGTTTGCTCGTGCGAATGCCGGGGGAGGGGATCGAACCCCCACGCCCGCGAAGGGCACCCGGTTTTAAGCCGGGCGCGTCTACCAGTTCCGCCACCCCGGCGGGGGATGCTGCGCAAGGCTACGCCGTCTGAAGAATGCGCTCGCCGAAGAAGGCGGCCACCGCTGCACGATCGTCCACCACGGGACAGTGCGGCAGCGCTGCGAGAAACGCCCGGCCGTACGCGCGCGTGCGCAGCCGCGGGTCGAGGATCGCGACCACCCCGGCGTCCTCGCGGCTGCGGATCAGGCGGCCGAAGCCCTGCCGGAGCTGGAGCATCGCCGTGGGCAGCGCGTAGTCGCGGAACCAGTCGCCGCCCGCGGCCTCGACGGCCTCGCAGCGCGCCTCGTGCAGCGGGTCTCCGGGCGCCGAGAACGGAAGCTTGTCGATCACGAGCAGCGACAGGGCCTCCCCGGGGACGTCCACGCCTTGCCAGAACGTCGAGGTGGCGAGGAGCACCGAGTCGACCTCCGTCCGGAAGCGCTCGAGCAGCCGCTCGCGCGGCGCGTCTCCCTGGACGAGAACGTCATACGGCACACGTCCCGCAACAAGCGTCCGGAGGAGCTCGAGCGACCGGTAGCTCGACGTGAGCACGAGCGCCCGCCCGCGCGACAGCGAGAGCAGCGCGTGCACCTCCTCCGCCACGCGTGCCGTGAATCCGTCGCTCCGCGGGTCGGGCATCGTCCGGGGCACGTACAGAAGCGCCTGCTCACGGAAGTCGAACGGCGACCCGACCACGAGCTCGCGGGCACGCTCCAGGCCGAGGCGGCGGCGCACGAACGTCGCGTCCTCGCCCGTCGTCAGCGTCGCCGAGACCAGGATCGCGGTGGGCCCGTCTCCCCAGAGCCGCTCGCTCAGCTCCCGCGAGACCTCGACCGGGGCCCAGGCAACGGCGTCCGGCTCCGCCCACACGACGCGCTCGAGCTCGTCGGGCTCGAGACACGCCTCGACCTGCGCCGCGACGCCGAGGGAGCGCCGGGCGAGCTGGTCGAGCCCCTCGGCCCGGCCCTCGAGCGCCGACGCGAGCGCGGCGAGCGCATCGACGAGCACCAACGCCGCCTCCACCGGGACCTCGCGCAGCCGCCGCCGCCCGGACGCGGGGACGACGGCGCGGAGCAGCCGGTCGCCGGCCGTGGCGACGCGGTCGAGCGCGCGTGCCGGCACGAGCTCGTCGGCCTCGCGGCAGGCCCGCTCGACGTCCAGGGCGAGCCGGTGCAGCCCGGCCCGCGACACCCGCCCGCCGAGCCAGGTGGCAGCCGTCTCCTCCAGCCGGTGCGCCTCGTCGAAGACGACCGCGTCGTGCTCGGGAAGCACGCCGCCGCCCGCGGCCAGGTCGGCGAAGTACAGAGCATGGTTCGCGATCACGAGCTCTGCCTCGGCTGCACGCCCCCTCGCAGCCTCCGCGAAGCACGCCGACAGCAGCGGGCAGCGGCGGCCGGCGCAGCGGTCGGAGCCGACGGCGAGCTCGGCCCACAGTGCGTCCGACGGCTCGAACGGCAGCTCGGCCCGGTCGCCGGTCTCCGTCTCGGCGAGCCACGGCTGCAGTGCCTCGAACGCCTCCTCGTCGCGCGGGTCGCGGAGCAGCATCGGCCCGAAGGTCGAAAGCTGCTTCCGGCAGACGTAGTTCTGCCGCCCCTTCAGCACGACGACGTCGACCTCGCGCCCGAGCGCCCGGGCGGCGGCGGGCACATCCTTCGAGAGCAGCTGCTCCTGTAGGGCCTTGGTCGCGGTCGCGACGACGACGCGCTGCCCGGACTCGAGCGCCGGGATCAGGTAGGCGAGGCTCTTGCCCGTCCCCGTCCCGGCCTCCGCGAGGAGGTGCTCACCCCGTGCGAGCGACTGCTCGACCGCCTCCGCGAGCGCGGCCTGCTCCGGCCGCGGCTCGAAGCCGGGGAGCGTGGCCGCGAGAGGGCCGCCGGGGGCAAACGCGGAGTGCACGAGGGCTAAGCGTACGGAGGCGAACGGATGTTCCCCGACTTCCAAGGCAGCTTCGCGCCGACACCAAAACGAAAAAAGTTCGCACTTTGCGAGAAACCCCCTCACGTGGGGCATTGACCGGCCCTTCGTTCAGCCGATAGCTTCTCGCACGTCGGATCCGGTGGGTCTTCGGGCTTGCAGGATCCGGCACTCAGCTCCGGTGGGTCCTCGGACTTGCCGGAGCTGATTTTTTGTCCGTCCGATCACCTCTCTACCGTTAGTTGCCCACATGGTCGAGGTGCTCGCATTTGTCGTCGGACTGCTCGCGGGAGCGCTCGCGCTCTGGCTGTGGGCGCGCGGCGCGATCGGGACGTATCGCGCGCGGCTCGAGGCGTCCGACGAGAAGCTCGCGCTGGTCGAGAAGACCCAGCAGCAGTGGGAGGATCACCTGCGCGCCGCGACCGGGGAGGCGATCGAGCGCAGCTCCTCGTCGCTCCTGCAGCAGACGGAGGCGAAGCTCGCCCCGATCAAGGAGACGCTGGCCCGGTTCGACGAGCAGGCCCGCGCGCTCGAGCAGGCGCGGGTCACGGCGATCGCCGGCGTCCGCGAGCAGCTCCGAACCGTTGCCGAGGGACAGAGCCGGCTGCAGAAGGAGACCGGCAACCTCGTCACGGCGCTCCGCGCGCCGCACGTTCGCGGCCGCTGGGGCGAGGTGCAGCTGAAGCGCGTCGTCGAGCTCGCCGGCATGGTCGCCTACTGCGACTTCGTCGAGCAGGCCGTCGAGCGCGATGCCGAGGGGCGCCTGCTCCGCCCCGACCTGGTGGTCAAGCTGCCGGGCGGGAAGAGCATCGTCGTCGACTCCAAGGCGCCGCTCGACGCCTACCTCGACGCGGCGGAGGCCGAGGACGACGACACGCGCCGCACCCACCTCGCACGCCACTCGCGGCTCGTGCGAGAGCACATGACGCGGCTCGGGCAGAAGCGCTACTGGCAGCAGTTCGATCCCGCGCCGGAGTTCGTCGTGATGTTCCTCGGCGACGAGGCATGGTTCCGCGCCGCCCTCGACCACGATCCGTCGCTCCTCGAGGCCGGCGTCGAGGCCGGCGTCATTCCGGCCTCCCCCACGACGCTGATCGCGCTCCTCCGCACCGTCGCCTACGGCTGGCAGCAGGAGACGGTGGCCGAGAGCGCCCGCAGCGTGAGCAAGCTCGGCCGCGAGCTCTACGACCGCCTCGGCGTCTTCACCGGGCACCTCTCCGGGGTCGGGAAGTCGCTCGAGGGCGCGATTCGGAACTACAACAGCGCCGTCGCGTCGTTCGAGACGCGGGTGCTCGTGACGGCCCGCAAGTTCCCCGACCTCGGCACGGGCGGCGACGATCTCCCCGAGGTGCCGCCTGTGACCACGCAGCCGCGTCCTCTCCTCACGGCGGCCCTCGACGAGGACACCGCGCTCGAGCTCCCGCTCACCGCGGACGCAGCGTAGTTTCGGGAACGAACACCGCCCCGCTCGCGTTTAATCGAGCGACATTTCTTTTCGGGAGGACCAGTTGACCATCAGCAACGACGTACGCGACCTGATCATCATCGGCGGAGGCCCCGCCGGCTACACGGCCGCCCTCTATGCGGCGCGGGCCGAGCTCTCGCCGCTCGTGATCGAGGGCTTCCAGTGGGGCGGCCAGCTGATGCTCACGAGCGACGTCGAGAACTACCCCGGCTACCCGGACGGGATCATGGGGCCGGAGATGATGCAGGACTTCCGCCGCCAGGCCGAGCGCTTCGGCGCAGAGTTCGTCACCGACGACGTGACCGAGGTCGACTTCTCGCAGCGGCCGTTCAAGATCACCGTGCACAAGGACGTGTACTACGCGAAGGCCGTCATCGTGGCGACCGGCGCCAGCGCGCGGTGGCTCGGGCTCGACTCGGAGCAGCGCCTCCAGGGCCGCGGCGTCTCCGCGTGTGCGACGTGTGACGGCGCGTTCTTCAAGGAGAAGACGATCGTCGTGGTCGGCGGCGGCGACTCCGCGTTCGAGGA
Organism: uncultured Actinomycetes bacterium; assembly: GCA_963792135.1. Lineage (GTDB taxonomy): Bacteria > Actinomycetota > Thermoleophilia > Gaiellales > Gaiellaceae > PALSA-600. The sequence continues at coordinate 15,741 of CAWBVD010000004.1, forward strand.
GGCCCTCTTCCTGACGCGCTTCGGCACCAGGGTCACGCTCATCCACCGGCGGAACGACTTCCGGGCCTCGCAGATCATGGTCAGCCGCGCCCGCGCCAACCCGAAGATCGATCTCCTGACGCCGTACGTCGTCGAGGAGGTGCTCGGCGAGACCGCCGTGACGGGGCTGCTGCTCCGGAACACCGACACCGGCGAGACGCGCGAGATCGACGCGCAGGGCTTCTTCGTCGCGATCGGCCACGACCCGAACACGAAGCTCTTCGTCGACCAGCTCGACCACGACGAGAACGGCTACCTGCTTACGAGGCCCGGCTCGACCGAGACCAACGTCGAGGGCGTATTCGCCGTCGGCGACGTGCAGGACCACGTCTACCGCCAGGCCGTTACGGCGGCAGGTTCCGGCTGTATGGGCGCGCTCGACGCCGAGCGGTACCTGGCGGAGCTCGAGAGCCGCACGGGCGAGACGCTCGCGGCGTAGCGGTCTAGTTCCGAACCGACCCGTAACACCGGGCTACCGGGCTACCCTGGCCGCATGCCCTTCTTCATCTGTCCGCGCTGCAAGAACCGGGAATTCGACTCCGACGGCCGCGAGGGCCTCTCCCAGGAGCCGCCCGCGTGCCACAAGTGCGACTTCGGCTTCATGTTCCAGCTGCTCGAGGACTACTACCCCGCCCCGGCGACGGGCTTCGTCGTCTGCGACCAGGACGGCCGCATCCTCGCGAGCGGCCGCGGGATCTTCGAGCTGAGCGGCTTCGAGGAGCCCGACCTGATGGGGCGGGACGTCGCCGAGGCGTTCGGGCTCTCCGACCCGTCCCCGATCGCGACCGTCCGCGAGTGGGGGGTGCGGCAGCTCGGCAAGGAGCAGTCGATGCGCAACCACGCGGGCATGGAGAAGAAGGTCGTCGCCGACTTCTTCCCCGCCTACGACGACGACGGCGGGCTGCTCGTGGCGCTTACACCCGAGTAGACGGGCAAAGGTCGACCAGGACGCAGCGCCCGCACGCCGGTCGGCGCGCGTCGCATACCCGACGGCCGTGCCAGATCATCAGGTGCGGGAAGCGCGCCCAGTCCGCCCGCGGCACGAGCCGCATCAGGTCGCGCTCGATCTTCACCGGATCCTCCTCGCGCGTGAAGCCGAGGCGCTGCGAGAGCCGGCGCACATGCGTGTCGACGACGATCCCCTGAGCATTGCCCCGCTCCGCCGAGACCACGTTCGCCGTCTTCCGCGCGACGCCCGGAAGCCGAAGCAGCGCGTCGAACTCCTCCGGCACCTGGCCGTCGTAGTCCTCGATCAGGATCTGCATCGTCCCGCGCAGCGACTTCGCCTTCTGGCGGTAGAAGCCGGTCTGGAAGATGTCTCGCTCGAGCTCCTCGACCGGCACCGCGAGGTAGTCCTCGGGGCGGCGGTACTTCTCGAACAGGCGCTCGGTGACGCGGTTGACGTTCACGTCCGTCGTCTGCGCGGAGAGCATCACCGAGACGAGCAGCTCGAGGGGGTTCCTGAAGGTGAGCGCGATCGCAGCGTCGGCGTGCTCGGCGGCGAGCCGCTCGATCACCGGGCGGATCCGCCGCCGTTTCGGGCCTACCCGCTTTCGGGCCTCGTGCACGTAGCTGCGGGCCATGTCGTCGCTAGATCGAGTGAGTCCACGGTCAGCTGCCGACGAAGGCCTCTTGGCCGGCGAGCCGGCTCCGGTCGCGCGGCCCCGCGCAGACGAGGTCGAGCGCCGGGCAGCCCGAGCAGGTGAACTCGCCGGGCGTCGGGACGAACTGCCCAGCGTTGATCCGCTCGATCGCGGCCGAGAGCTCGGCCTCGAGCGCGGAACAATCGGCGGCCGTGAAGGTCGTGCTCACGACCTCCTCGGGCCGCTCGAGGAACACGTACGCCACCTCCACCTCCCCGTCGCCGGTGCGGAGGCACGCGAGGGCATAGACGAGGCGCTGGAGCGTGTAGTCCGACGAGACGATCTCCTCCGGGGAGCGATCGCCGAGCACGTTCGTCTTGAAGTCGACGATCAGCGCGCGCCCGCCGGCGCGGTGCAGGATGTCGAGCCGACCGTGAAGCAGCACCCCGTCGTGCTCGGAAGGCGAACGGCACCTCGGGCCGGACGCCGTCGAGCGAGGCGACGCGCCGCGCCAGCTCGGACTCACAGTAGGCCGTGGCGAGCGCGCCGATCCGGTCGAGCTCCTCGTCGGTCACGGCCGGGTACCAGGCCCGCACCTGCCCGACGTCGGGCAGGACGCGCTCGCGCAGGTCGGTCTCCTCGAGCAGGCGGTGCACGGCGTCGCCGATCTCGGTCGCGCTCAGGCCGCCGTCCGACGCCACGACGCCGCCGCGGCGCTCGCGCAGGCCGGCGACCCGCTCGGCGTAGTAGCGGTACGAGCAGCGTTCGAAGAGCGCCAGCGCCGAGTAGGAGAGCTGGCGGACGCGGTGCAGCGGCGGCGCCGGCACGGGCTCGAGCTCGGGAAGGCGCCAGCCCCGCACCGGCGGCGTCGAAGGCAGCTCCGAGAAGAGCGTGAGCTGCCCCTCCCCGGCGGGCTCCTCCGCGGCGGTCTCGGGCTCGCCGGCCTGCTCGACGGGGCGGTCGACCCGGACCAGGAACGACGCGCCGCCGCGCGGCAGCTCGAAGAGCTGCTCGCCCGACGCCAGCTCCGCCTCGCAGTCGAGCTTCGACAGCACCCAGCCGATCGGCGTGTCGCGGCTCTCGCCGAGCGCACCGGAGACGAGCAGCCGGTCGACCGCCCGCGTCATTGCGACGTAGTAGAGCCGGAGCCGCTCGGCGCGGGCCGCCTCGCGCCCGGCGCCCGCCACCTCCTCGTAGCCGAAGACGGGCTTCGGCTCGCCCGAGACGGGATGGGCGACCTTGAACCCGAGGCGGCCGTCGGCGAGCGCCAGGATCTCGTCCGCCTGCGGCGCCCCGGCGAGCTCGCGCCCGGCGTCGGCGACGACGACGACCTTGAACTCGAGCCCCTTGGCGGCGTGGATCGTGAGCAGCCGTACGGCGCCCGACCCTTCCTCCTCGGAGACCGCCTCGAGCTGCGCCGCGCCGAGGGCCTCCTGGTCGCGGAGGAAGACGAGGAAGCCGGCGAGGTCACGCCCCCGCATCTCCTCGTAGGTGCGCGCGAGCCGCATCAGCTTGCGCAGGTTCGCGTACCGCCGCGGCCCGTCCCAGCGCGCGAGGACGGCGAGGTCGTAGTCGTGCTCCGAGACGACGAGCTCGCACAGCCGCTCGAGCGAGACGCGCGCCGACACGACCACGAGCCGCTCGAAGCGCTGCTTGAACGCGCGGACGCAGGCGCTCGTCCCCCACCGAGAGCGGCTCGGGAAGCGAGCGCTCGATCCCGGTGAAGAGCGGCCGGCGCCCCGCGTGGCGCCGGATCAACACCAGCGCGTCGTTGGAGACGCCGACGAACGGCGAGGCGAGCACTGCCGCGAGCGCCTCGTCGTCGTAGCGGTTCCGCAGGAGCCGGAGGTACATCAAGAGGTCGACCACCTGCTGCTGGCCGAAGTACCGCCGGCCGGTCGCGCGGAACGTCGGCAGCCGCAGGGCGCGGAGCTCCTCCTCGTACCACTCGGCGTCGGTTCCGGCGGCGAAGAGGAGAACGATCTCGCCCGGCTCGGCAGCCCCGGTGTCGACGAGCTCGCGGACGCGCCGGGCCACGTGTCTCGCCTCCGCGCGCCGCCAGTGCTCCCGCGAGTCGCGATAAGCCTCCTTGTCCGTGACGAGCAGCTCGACCGGATGCCCGAAGACGGGGTCCGGGAAGTCGCCCGACGCGGCGAGCGCCTGGTAGCCGTCGCCGAACTCCTCGCCGAACACGTGGTTGACGGCCGCGAGCACCTCGGGGCGCGAGCGGTAGTTCTGGGTCAGCGTCAACCGCTGCGCGGCCCGGGCGCGCCGGGAACGGAAGACGCCGACGTCCGCGTGCCGGAAGGCGTAGATCGACTGGAACTCGTCGCCGACGTAGAACACGTCCTTGCTCGGGCCGCCTGCCATGAGGTCGATCAGCTCGCACTGGAGCGCATTCGTGTCCTGGAACTCGTCGACCATGATCGCGCGGAACCGGAGCTGCTCCGCCTCCCGCACCCGCTCGGAGCCGGCGAGGAGGTCGCGCGCGAGCAGCTGGAGGTCCTCGAAGTCGAGCGCCGACTCGCGGTCCTTCGCCGCCTGGTACTCCGCTGCGAACAGCTCGAGCAGCTCCTGGAGGAGGTCGCGATCACGGGCGGCCGCGAGCTCGAGCGCGGCCTGCTCGACCGCCTTGCGCGCCTCCTCGAAGCTCGCCGCGCGCGGCCCGTGCGCGCGGAGCGCCGCGAGGTCGATCAGCGTCTCGGGCAGGGACGGGAGGTCGAGTGCGGCCTGCGCCGCGGCCACGTGGTTCGCGGTCGCTCCGGGGTCGTCGAGCAAGCAGGCGGCTGCCTCGCGGAGCGCCTGCAGCCGCTCCTGAACGTCGGCCGGCTCCCCCACCTCGAGCACGAGCGGGCGCCCGGCGGAGCGGAGCGTCGCGTAGACGCCGGTCAGCATCTTGCGCAGCCGGCCGCCGCCGTAGGTGGCGAGCAGGACGCGGCGCTCCCCGGCGGTTGCCGCCCCGACGAAGGCGGTGAGCGCGCGCGAGAAGGCCTCGCCCCGCAGCACCGCGCCGTGCTCGTCGTCGAGCTCGTGGAACCCGGGGTCGATCCCGACTGCGAAGGGGTGCGCGCGAAGCAGCCGCGTGCAGAAGCCGTGGATCGTCGAGATCCACGCCCCGTCGAGGTCGCGCGCCAGATCCGGGCGGCCGCGGTCGACGAGGGCGGCCCGGATCCGGGAGCGCAGCTCGCCGGCGGCCTTGCGCGTGTAGGTGATGACGAGCACCGACTCCACGTCGAGCCCCTCGTCGCAGACCGCGCGCACGAAGCGCTCGACGAGCACTGCCGTCTTCCCGGTCCCGGCACCGGCGGACACGAACACCTCGCCGGTCGCGCTCACCGCCGCGAGCTGCTGTGTCACGGGCCATCGGTCGTTCACGGGCCAACCTTCGGTTGGACGTTCACGCCCTCTTCACCCGGCACATGGTCCAGAGGTCGCACCAGGCGGGGCACTCGCCGCCCTTCGGGTCGTGCGCGACGTCGCCGGCGCGGATGCGGCGCGCGGCCTCGAGCGCGCGCTCGCGGGCGACCTCGACCTGGCTCCAGAACTCCTCCTCGTCCAGGTAGTCGCGGCTGTTGAAGCCGGGGAGCTCCTCGCGCGCCTCGGCGCGGAGCATTCCCCGCGCCGCCCGCGAGCCCGAGAGGGCGCGGTAGACGCCGCCGAGCGGCTCGATGCCCGCGAGGTCGCGGAGCACGAGCATGTAGAGCGGCACCTGAAGCCGTCGCTCGGCGTCGATCTGGCGGGCCGAGAACGACCCCTTGCCCGACTTGTAGTCCTGGACGATCCCGCGGGCGCTCAGCGGGTCGATGTCGATCCGGTCGATCTTGCCGCTGGCGAAGAGGCCGTCGCCGAGCTCGAGCCCGCGCTGCAGCTCCGGCGCCGAGCGGTCGGTGCCGAAGCCGACCTCGAACCGGCGAGGCTGGAAGCCGAAGGGCGACTCCGCCTCGGCATGGACGAAGCGCACGAGGTCGCGGCGGAGGCCCTCGTGCAGCTCGGCCGCCTGGACGTCGCCGAGCTCGAGCCGGACGCCGGACCCGAGCGCGCTCTCGAGGCACCGCTCGAGGAACGCGACCGCGCGGCTCCAGCGTCTCGGGCGTGACGCGCTCGCTCCCGAGCTCCTTCGGCAGGCCCGAGTAGAACGTGTAGAGCGCCTGATGGGCGATCTTCCCGCGCAGGAGCGCGTCCGCCTCGGCGTCGATCGTCTTCGGGTCGACGACGCGCTCGAACAGCCAGGCCGACGAGCAGTCGACGAAGCGCTCGAGCTCGGTCGCGCCGAAGACGGTGCGGCCGCCGAGCTGCGCCAGGACGGCCGGGTTGCGGAGGCGCGCGTCGCGCCGGAACGCGAGCCTCGCGCGCTGGAGGCGGCGCGTCCACCCGTTGGCATCGGCGAGCGCGAGCGCGAGCTCGGCCGGCTCGTCGCCCGCCGCCGAGAGCCGCGCCAGGGCGCGCAGCCGCTCGCGCTCGGTCGGGGCCGTCTCGATCGGCCAGGTGAGCTCCGAGAGCGGCCGCCGGCGGGTCGCGCGCTCGACGTCCTCGGGCAGGAACGGCGCCGCGGCCTCCTCCCAGAACGGGCTCGCCTCGAGAGGGCTGCCGTCGTCCGTCGCAGCCTGACGGACGAGATAGAGACGCCGGATCGCGCGGGTGCAGGCGGTGTAGAAGAGGTAGCGGTCGCGGCTGACCGGGTCCGGGCGCTCGAGGCGGGCGCCGAGCTCGCGGCGCCGCTCGTCGTCGAGGAACGGGGAGCTCCGCCCGCGACGCGGTAGCGAGCCCTCCTCTAGCCCGAGCACGAATACGGTGTCGAACCTTCTCGTCCGGGCGCGCAGGAGGTCGAGCACGGCGATCCGGCCAACCTCGCCGGCCGGCGGCGGGCGTACCTCCAGCCTCGCCAGCGCCTCGAGCACATCGGCGCCGGCGAGTGGCGCATCCTGCGCCTCCTCGAGCCAGGCGAGCTCGCCGAGCAGGTCCCCCGCGGCGCCGAAGCTCCGCAGGTCGAGCCGGGCCTGGTCGCCGTCGGGCGGCGCGTCGAGACCGTATGCCGACCGCACGAGGGCGGGCAGCACCGTCCGCACCCCCGCGAGCGGCGTCAGCCGCGTCACGCAGGTCGCGCAGCGCGACGAGCGGCGCCTCGCGCAGGCGCTCGGTCTCCTCCTCGACGCGGCCCGGCTCGTCCACCGCACGGCCGCGAAGCCTGCCCTCGGCGAAGTCGACGCCCGTGCGCGGCACCGCGGAGTACGGGCTGCGCAGGAAGGCATAGAGCTCACCGCGGCCGCCGCCCATCCACGCGAACCGCAGGAGCGACACGAGCGCGTGCCCGAGGGGCGTGTCGGCGAAGCGCACCGGGGCCTCGATCGCGTACGGGATGCCGAGGGTTCCGAGCACGGTCTCGAGCGGCGCGCGCCAGCGCTCCACGGAAGGGACGAGGAGCGCGACGGCCTCGGGAGGCGTTCCGGCGCGGAGAACGCCGAGGAGCTCGTCCGCGACGAGCTCGACCGTGCCGCGGAGCCCCGCGCCGGCAAGGAAGCGCACGGCGCCGCCGATCGGCGCCGGCACCGGTGCGGGCTCGAAGAGCGAGCGCTCGAGGTGGGCGAGCGCGGGCGCGGAGTACTCGTGCGACCGCGAGGGCAGCTCCTCGACCTGACCGGCCGCGAGCGCGGCGAGGTCGGTCGCCGTGCGCGAGAGCGACGCGAAGGCCGCGCGCCCGGGCTCGTAGGGCAGCGAGACGTGGACCTCGGCCCGGCCCGAGAGCGCCTCGAGCAGCGACCACTCCGCCGCGGTCAGATCCTCGAAGCCGTACGCGAAGACCGGCTCGCCGTGCCAGGCGTCGAGGTCGGAGCGGAGGCGCTCGCACGCGTGGCGTCGCATGAGCTCGCGGTCCCAGAGCCCGAGCGTGTCGAGCTCGCTGCGATACGCGCCGTAGAGGGCGCCGAGCTCACCGTCGAGGTCAGCCGGGTCGAGCAGCCCGCCCTCGACGTCCGAGAGCGCCCCGAGCAGCGCGTCGGCGAACCCCGAGAAGCGCGCCGACGCCGGAAGCGCAGCTCCGTCCCGGAGCGCGGCGCCGACCGCACGCCGCGCGAGCAGGGCGCGCTGGGCCCGGGTCGCGACCCGCCTGACACCGGGACCGGCGAAGGCGATGCGCTCGAAGAGGTCGTCGAAGGTGCCGATCGAGCCGCCGAGCATGCAGCCGCTCCGCTCGAGCAGGTCGCGCTCGCAGCGCGCGACGTCCGAGCGGTTCGGCACGATCAGGAACGGCTCGTCTGCCAGGCGGGTCAGATACCGGTCGAGCAGCAGCGCGACCTTGCCCGCGTTGGCGGGGCCGGTCACTAGGGCGATACCGACCAGGTGCGTCCCCACCCGAGCCATCGTAGATTCGGCGCCAGACAGTGGCGTCGTCTTGTCCGGCGCACCTTGTCGCTCGGTGCGGGATTCCGCGGTGTCGCGGCTGCTCAGGCAGTCGCTGCTTTCGGGCCGGCGCCCGCGCCGGGCAGCGGCACGGCCCGGGTAACCGCCCGCGCAGCCGTCGCACAGATCGGCGACCTTCGATCCCCGGCGGGCGTCCGTAAACGTGATGCGCATCGCGGCGCCCTTGTTCTCACCGACTTCCTTCCCGCAATTGTCACATACGAGCACAGTACGACGAGCCACCTTATTTCCTCCTTGTCAAAGGGATCCTTCGCTTACTAGTCAAGCAAATCGCGACGCCTTGTGTCGGGCCAAACAAATGTGCGCTTGGAATGTCAATCAGCGCCCTCCGATTCGAGAACCGATTTGGAGGGCGGAACAGGTTTGCGGTTCGCCATCCGCCGCTTGACAACTCGATGTCCGAAAAGGACAGCAATGACCTGCTGAGGCCCGTCGGGCCTCGTTTGCGGTAGGGTCGCGCGCGCAGATGAGAGTGGGCGTCCCGAAGGAGACAACTGCCGGAGAGCAGCGTGTTGCGCTGATCCCCGACGCGATCGCGAAGCTCGCGGGCTTCAGCGTGGCCGTCGAGCGCGGCGCGGGTGCCGCGGCGGGGTTTTCCGACGCGGGCTACGTCGAGGCGGGCGCCGAGCTCGTCGCCGATGCCTGGGACGGCGTCGACGCCGTCGCGAAGGTCGCGCCGCCCACTCCGGACGAGGAGGCGAAGCTACGCTCGGGCGAGCTGCTGGTCTCGTTCCTGGCGCCCCTGACCGACAAGGAGCGCGTGGAGCGGCTGCGGCAGCGCGGCGTGCTCGGGTTCGCGATGGAGTCGATCCCGCGGACGACGCGCGCCCAGTCGATGGATGCGCTGTCGTCGCAGGCGACGGTCTCCGGGTACAAGGCCGTCCTTCTGGGCGCCGAGCATCTGCCGCGCTTCCTGCCGATGCTGACGACGGCGGCGGGCACGATCGCGCCCGCGCGGACGCTCGTGCTCGGAGCCGGCGTCGCCGGGCTCCAGGCGATCGCAACCGCGCGCCGGCTCGGCTCCGTCGTCTCCGGCTTCGACGTCCGGCCGGCAGTCAAGGAGCAGGTGCAGTCGCTCGGCGCCACCTTCCTCGACCTCGGCGTCGTCGGCGAGGAGACCGCGGGCGGCTACGCGCGCGAGCTCACGCCCGAGGAGCAGGCGCGCCAGCAGGAGGCGCTCGAGCAGCGGATCCCCGACTTCGACCTCATCGTCACCACCGCCGCGATCCCGGGGCGGCCGGCACCCCGCCTGATCCCGGCGACCGCGGTCGAGGGCATGCGGCCCGGGTCGGTCATCGTCGATCTCGCCGCCGAGACCGGCGGGAACTGCGAGCTCACCCGTCCCGGCGAGATCGTGCAGGCGAACGGTGTCACGATCATCGGGCTGCTCAACCTTCCGAGCTCGATGCCCACCCACGCGAGCCAGCTCTACGCACGCAACGTGACCTCGCTCCTCGAGCACCTCGCGCCGGGTGGCGAGCTCACGCTCGACTGGGACGACGAGATCACCGCCGGAACCTGCGTCACGAGGCCCGCAGAAGGATGAGGAGGACGAGGATGAGCCATTACTCGCAGTTCGTCGTCGAGCTGACGATCCTCGTGCTGGCGATCTTCCTCGGCATCGAGGTGATCTCGAAGGTGCCGACGCTGCTGCACACGCCGCTCATGTCGGGCACGAACGCGATCCACGGCATCATCATCGTCGGCGCCCTGATCGTCGCCGGGGTGTCCGACCCCGACCTGCTCACAGGCTGGGTCGGCTTCATCGCGATGATCCTCGCGGCCGGAAACGTCGTCGGCGGCTTCGTCGTCACCGACCGCATGCTGGAGATGTTCAAGCGGCGCGAGCCGCCGAAGAAGGACGACGGCGGGAGCGGCGGCAGCGGATGAGCCAGACCACCGCCAACCTCCTCTATCTCGTCACGATCGTCTGCTTCATCCTCGCGCTCCGGTTCCTCTCGTCGCCGAAGCACGCGCGGAAAGGCAACTGGATCGGGGCTGCGGGGATGGCGTGGGCGATCGGCGTGACGCTCGCACGGCCCGGCGTCCACCTGAACTGGCGGATCATCGTCGGCGCGGCGATCGGCAGCGCGTTCGGCGCGGTCGGCGCGCGCAAGGTGAAGATGACCGCGATGCCGCAGATGGTGGCGCTGTTCAACGGCATCGGCGGCGGCGCGGCGGCCCTTGTGTCGCTCGCGGAGTTCCACAACCTGGCGCCGCTGGCGAGCCGGCTCCACGCCGACATCTCACTCGCGATCGTCCTCTCGGCGCTGATCGGCTCGGTCTCCTTCGCCGGGTCGATGGTCGCGTTCGCGAAGCTCCAGGAGCTGCTGTCGGGCCGGCCGATCACGTACCCGGGCCAGCAGATCGTGAACGCGCTTCTGCTCGCGGGGATCGTCGCGTGCGGGGTCGCGATCGTGGCCGGCTACGAGCAGCAGTGGGTGCTGGTGCTGCTGATCCTCGGCGCGCTCGCGTTCGGCGTGCTCTTCGTGCTGCCGATCGGCGGCGCAGACATGCCGGTAGTGATCTCCCTTCTGAACGCGTTCACGGGCCTCGCCGCCGCCGCGACCGGCTTCGAGCTCAACTCGAACGTCCTGATCGTGAGCGGTGCCCTCGTCGGGGCCTCCGGAACGCTCCTCACGATGATGATGGGCCGCGCGATGAACCGCTCGATCGGCAACGTTCTCTTCGGCGCGTTCGGCCAGGTGCAGGCGGGCGCAGGGACGGGTGCCGCTCTCGAGGGGACGGTGCGCTCGGTCAATGCCGAGGACGTCTCGATCATGCTCTCGTACGCGCAGAAGGTCGTGATCGTGCCCGGCTACGGAATGGCGGTCGCGCAGGCACAGCACGCGGTGCACGAGCTCGCCGAGCTGCTCGAGTCGAAGGGGATCGAGGTGACCTTCGCAATCCACCCGGTCGCCGGGCGCATGCCGGGGCACATGAACGTGCTGCTCGCGGAGGCCAACGTGCCGTACACGGCGCTGAAGGAGATGGACGAGGTCAATCCCGAGTTCCCGCAGACGGATGTCGTGCTCGTGATCGGCGCCAACGACGTCGTCAACCCCGCGGCGCGCAACGACCCAGGGAGCCCGATCTACGGCATGCCGATCCTGAACGTCGACCAGGCGAAGCAGATCGTCGTCAGCAAGCGCTCGATGGCAACCGGCTTCGCGGGCATCGACAATCCGCTCTTCCTCGACCCGAAAACCGCGATGCTGTTCGGCGACGCGAAGGAGTCGGTGCTGAAGCTGGTCGCGGGCGTCAAGGCACTTTGAGCTCGGCCGGCGTTCCGGTCTTCACCGCCCGGGACGTCGAGGCCGCCGTGCCGCCCGCGGAGGCCGTCGAGGCGGTCCGCGACGCATTCGTCGCCCACTTCCGCGGCGAGTGGACGATGCCGCCCAAGCTCTACGTCACGAACTACCCGGCAGGCGACTTCCGCGCCATGCCGGCGCTCGGCTCCGGGCACGCGCTCCTCAAGTGGGTGACGTCGTTCCCGGGAAACCCTCCGCGCGGCCTGCCGACCGTCACGGGGATGGTGCTCCTGTCCGATGCGCAAACGGGGATGCTGCGCGCCGTCTTCGACGCGGGCGCGGTCACGGCCATCCGCACCGGAGCGGCAGCCGTCCTCGCGGCCGAGACCCTCGGCCGCAGCGGACGCGGCGAGCGCCGCGGTCATCGGCGCAGGGGTCAACGGCCGCGCGTGCGCCCGCACGTTTCTCGGCCGCGGCCGGAGCGTCAGCCTCTGGGACGTCGATCCCGAGCGCACGCGCCGCGCGGCGGACGAGCTGGGGGCGACGGCGGCGGCCTCGCTCGAGGAGGCGCTTGCGGCCGACCTGCTCGTCACCGTGACGCCGGGCCACGCGCTCCTGCTTCCGGACGGCTCGCTCGCGCCCGGACAGCACGTGAGCCTGATGGGCGCCGACGGGCCAGGGAAGGCGGAGATCGCCGCGACCGAGCTCGCGCGGACGCACGTCTTCTGCGACGACTGGGAGCAGGCGAGCCACGGCGGCGAGCTCGCGCACGCCGCCGAGGCAGGTCTCGTGCGCGAGGCCGACGTCGGCCGGCTCGGGGCGGTACTCGCCGGCGCCGAGGACGGCCGCCGGTCCGCGGACGAGATCACGACCTTCGACTCCACCGGGCTCGCGATCCAGGACCTCGCGATCGCCCTCGCGGCCGTGACGCGCGCGCCCGAGCTCGACCTGCGCCTGCTCCAGCTCTAACTAACAGCGCGCGCCGGGTCGAAGAACGCGAGCTCGGCCGGCCCGCGCCCGAGCAGCGCCTGCGCAACGAGGTCCCCGCAGGCAAAGCCGAGCACGTTTCCGTGCCCCGAGTACCCGCCGGCCACCCACAGCCGGTCGGTGCCCGGGACGGGCCCGGCGAGGGGCAGCAGATCGGCGGTCTGACCCCAGCATGCCGGACCAGCGGTGGGTGACCCGCGGCGGCGCGCCGACGAGCTCGGCGGCGAGCGCGTCGAGCTGGCCCTGGATCGCGGGCGTCGTCGCGTCCTCCGCGGTGAGCTCGGCCTCGCCGCCCAGGTCGCGCCGGCCGCCGAGCACCAGCCGCCGGTCGGGCAGCTGCTGCCAGTAGTCGTAGCCGTGGCGGGCGTAGTGGGGCCGCCCGTAGACGAGCCCGGCAGCGGCTCCGTCGCGAGCACCTGCCCCCGCACGGGGTGCACGAACCCGCTCAGCTCCGGCAGGAGGGCGTCGGTCAGCCCGTCGACGGCGATGACCACGGCGTCGGCGGCGAACGCCTCGACCGCCTCGCGGTCGACGGGGTGCTGCTCGACGAGCTCTGCTCCCGCCTCGGCCGCGTGAGCCGCGAGCCGCCGCACCCACAGCGCCGGAGAGAGCGTCCCGTCCCGCGGGTGGAGGAAGCCGCCCGCGAACAGCCGCGGCAGCGGATCGGGCAACGGATCGAGCCACTCGGACTCGAAGCCGTCCTCGCACAACGCCTCGTACTCGGAGCGGAGGGCATCCCGCTCCGCCTCGTCCGCGGCGAGGCGGAGGCTGCCGACACGGCGGAGCGCGTCGCCGGCGAGCTCGGCCATACGGTCGAGGGCATGCTCGGTCAGCCCCCAGAGGCCGGCGGCCGCTTCCCGTCCGAGCCGCGCGCGCGCTTCGGCGTAGTCCGGGGCGAGGCCACGGAGGGCGAAGCCGCCGTTGCGCCCGCTGGCGCCCCCGGCGATCTCACCGGCCTCGAGGAGCCGCACGCGGCGTCCGCCCCGGGCGAGCGTCAACGCGCACGAGCATCCCGTCACCCCGCCGCCGACGACGACCACGTCGACCGGTCCGGCGCTGCTCCCGGTCGACACCTTCGGCAGTGCCTGGGCGAGCCAGTATGAAGTCGTCGAGGTGGGCGTCGTCACCCGTCGGAATCGGCTTCCTGAGCCGTCTCAGTGTCCGCCAGGTCTTCCGAGATCGGCTCAGATGGGTAGAAGGTTCTACCCAGCCCGAGGCGCTTCTCGAGCGCAGCCGCCTCGTCATGGAAGACCTGGCCGGCGAGGTGGAGGTAGCGATGGGTTCGAGCCCGGTGCGTCACGGCCGGGCGGCGATCCGAACGCCGCCGCGGCGGCTCTCGTCTGCGTCGCGGGCCCGCAAGCGGGGCTACGGCCGACGCAAGTTGACCAAAGCGGGTCATGCCTCACGGCGGCGAGTGGCCCTAACCTCGACTACACGCGGCCGGGTCCCTCCTGGTCCGCGTCGGCGGCCCGCGTCACTTCGGCGGCGGTTCGCGCCTTTACTCCAAGACTCGAGGAGCAGCCGCATGGAACCTATCATCGCCATCTTCGTCATCACCTCGGGGATCATCTTCTGGATCATCCCGACCTTCGTCCCGCACTCACAAGGTGTGGCGAAGCGTCTGCTCGGCTGGCTGGGCGTCATCACCCTGGCCCTCCTGCCGCCAGCCAAGAAGGCCGAAATCGTGGCCGCCCGCAACTACCGAGAGTGTCCGTCCTGCAAAGAGGACATGCGACGCGACGCCAGCGTATGCCCTTACTGCTGGAGCGAGGTCTGGTGGGAAGTAGTAGACCCACGTTATCGAGCCTCACTGCCGGACTAGAGGCTCGGGGCCGCGGTACTAGATCGTCACGCCTGGTCTATCGACGTGCCGGAGCATTGCGCCAGGGAGCTGAGAACTCGTGTCGGCAGGGCCTGCTGGGTAGATTCACGGCTCGGCCTTTCCCAGATGCCGGGGCGAGGAGGTAGGTGTGACGACCGATAAATCAGGCCGCATGAGTGCCGGGATCTTGCTCTGGCGGAGCCGGGAGGGTCGCTTGGAGGTGCTCCTTGCCCATCAGGGCGGACCTTTCTGGGTCAAGAAGGACATCGGCCACTGGACGATCCCCAAGGGCGAGGCAGAGCCTGGTGAGGAGTTCGTGGGGGTGGCTCGACGCGAGTTCGCGGAAGAAACTGGATGCGAAGCCCCGAACGATCCGCTCATCGAGCTTGGTCGGATCACGCAGAAGTCGGGCAAGCTCGTGTTGGGCTGGGCGGTCGAGGGAGACCTCGACCCATCGACTGCTGCGAGTAACACCTACGAGATGGAATGGCCGCCCCATTCAGGCGTCGTGCAGACATTCCCCGAGATCGATCGCGTCGAATGGTTCGATCTCGATGAGGCGCGGCGAAGGCTGAAGGCCGCGCAAGTTCCCTTCCTCGATCGGCTTCAGGCGGCCCTTGCCTCCACCCGTAATCGATCCTGAGCGCGTGATGTTGAGAGCGCGTCCGCGATCAGCAGCGACGGTCTAGCCTGAGAGCCCCCACTCGATGAACCATCCGCCGTTTCGCACGACCGAGCCTGACCCGCCCCGACCAAGCAGCTCGCTCGAGCGACTCGAACCCCCGGAGTCCGGCGCGGTCGGCAATGTGCCGGTTCGGGCGCGTCGAGGAGACGACGACTCGGGGAGGGCCCGCTTACGCCTGGGCCGAACCTCGTTAGCTGCGAACGGCGAGGCTCGCCGCGGACGAGCAATCGGGCCGTTAGTTGTGCGGTTGACGCACCAATATGAAGTTGTCTTCACGAGCGGCGATCCTACGGCGGCGGCCTCACCTCCTCACCACCCCTGCGCTCACGTCGAGGTGTCCGCTGAGCTCGAGCTCGACGAGCACGCCCGCAACGACGCCGGCTGCGAGCCCGGTCGACCGTGCGACCTCGTCGGCCGTGGCCGCTCCCGCGTCGACCGCCGCGAGTACCACGGCTGCGGCCGAACCGGCATGCGGCGCTTTGGGCGCCGGCGGCTC
Source organism: uncultured Actinomycetes bacterium (assembly GCA_963792135.1). Lineage (GTDB taxonomy): Bacteria > Actinomycetota > Thermoleophilia > Gaiellales > Gaiellaceae > PALSA-600. The sequence goes on from CAWBVD010000004.1 coordinate 31,021, forward strand.
GGGGTCGAGCCCGATCGCCTCGAGCACGTCCCCGGCGCACGTCACCGGCGTCGCGCCGAGTCGGAGCAGGGCATTGGCACCCTTGGAGAGCGCCGCGGTGATCTCGCCGGGCACCGCCATCACCTCGCGTCCCTCCTCGAGCGCCAGGTCCGCCGTGATCAGCGCGCCGCTCCGCTCGCGCGCCTCGACGACGACCGTCGCCACGGCGAGCCCGGCGACGATTCTGTTTCTCGCCGGAAAGCGCCACGGCGCCGGCGCGACACCGGGCGGGTACTCCGAGACGATCAGGCCCCGCCGGCCGATATCCCGCGCCAGGGCGGAATGGGCGCGCGGGTAGTCGCGGTCGATGCCGCAGCCGAGAACGGCGATCGTCTCGCCTCCCGCCTCGAGACAGCCACGATGCGCCCAGCCGTCGACCCCTCGGGCAAGCCCGGAGACCACCACGACACCGGCGGCTGCCAGGTCGCGCGACAGCGAGCGGGCGACGTGAGCGCCGTAGTCGCTACAGGCACGCGCTCCGACGATGGCGACGAGTGGACGGTCGAAGAGCGCTGACTCCGCCTCGCCGCGGAGGAAGAGCCCGGGCGGCGGGTCGTGGATCGACCCGAGACGTCGCGGGAAACCGGGGTCCGAGCGGGCCAGCCACCTGAACCCTGCAGCCGCGAGGCGATCGCGCTCGGCGGACTCGTCGAACGACTCGACGAAGTCGGCGAAGCCGGCAGTACGGCGCTCGCCGTCGTGCGCATGCGCGTCGCGCGCCGCCGAATACAGCGCCAGTGCGAGCTCGCTCACCTGAGCTCCAGCTCCGAGGGTGACCGATACGAGAGCGCCTCGGCGACATGCTCGGCCAGCACCGCCTCGGCGCCGCCGAGCGCGGCGATCGTATGCGCGACCCGGGCGACGCGGGCGCGGCCCCGGCCGGAAAGCGGAAGCCGCTCGACCGCACGAACGAGCAGCGCCGCGCCTTCGTCGGAGAGGGCGGGAGGCGACTCGGAAAGGAGGCGCCGAGCCTCGATCACACGGCCGCGCACGACGTCGGACTGCTCGCTCTGCGGAGCCGCCAGCTCGGTTCCGCGGGGCCGCGGCAGCGCGACGACGAGATCGAACCTGTCCAGCAGCGCCCGAGAGAGCTTGTCGCGGTAGCGGTCGAGGCGCTGCGGCGAGCAGGTACAGCCGGAGCGCGCGTCTCCGCGGCCGCCGCACGGACACAGGTTCATGGTCCCGACGAGCTGGAACTCGGCAGGGAACAGGCAGCGTCCGGAGACTCGCGCGACGGCGATGACGCCGTCCTCGAGCGGCTGTCGCAGGGCCTCCAGGACGAGCCGCGAGAACTCCGGCAGCTCATCGAGAAGGAGAACGCCGTGATGGGCAAGCGTGGCCTCGCCAGGCCGCACCGGACTGCCGCCGCCGACGATCGCAGCCGCCGACGCCGTGTGATGCGGAGCACGTAGCGGTGGCGTCCGGATGAGGCCGGCGCGGCCGTCGAGTAGGCGGGCGATCGAATGAATCCGTGTGACCTCGAGCGCGCGATCGTCGTCGAGCGGCGGCAGGATCCCGGGCAGCCTCCTCGCGAGCATGGTCTTCCCGATCCCGGGTGGCCCGGCGAGCAGGAGGTTGTGGCCTCCCGCCGCGGCGATCTCGAGCACCCGGCGCGCGCGTTCCTGGCCGCGTACGTCCGCGAGCTCGGGGAACGAAGGCGAGCGATCCTCGACGCGGTGCTGGTGCCGCTCGAGCGCCGGACGCGCAGAGCGCTTGTTCAAGTAGTCGACGGCTTCGCGCAGGTGCCGGAAGGGCACCGGCTCGATTCCGGCCAGCGCGACCTCCGCACCGGACTCCGCGGCGCAGACGAGGCGATGAGCGCCGCTACGGCGGGCACCCTCGGCCGCGACGAGAGACCCCGCCACCGGCCGTAGCCGTCCATCGAGCGCGAGCTCGCCGACCGACGCGTACCCGACCAGCGCGTCTTTCGGGATCTGCTCCGACGCCTGGAGCACGGCGAGCGCAATCGGGACGTCGAAGCCGGTGCCCTCCTTTCGGAGATCGGCGGGTGCGAGGTTCACGGTGATTCTCCGGCCGGGCCAGGCCAACTCGGCCGACTCGATCCCGCTCCTGACGCGCTGCTTGGCCTCCTGGCAGGCGCGGTCGGCGAGACCGACGATGGCGAACGCCGAGGCTCCGTCCCGGAGGTGGGCCTCGACCTCGACCCGTCGTGGCTCGAGCCCGACGAGAGCGTGCGTGATCGTGCGCGCGAGCATTTGTTGTCAGTTTAGACATCGATGCTCTCCGGCGAGTAACAATCGCGTCACACTTCTGCAGTCCGTAGCCGGGCGACAGGAGCCGTCCGCCCTCGTACCTACAGTCTCGTAGCTCATGGCAGGACGCACACAGGAGGCGCTCTACTCGCAGATCGATCTCGAGCTTTCGTGGTCAGAGGCGGAACTGCCGCAAGTCGAGCGCACCAAGCACGTCCACGGCCTCCACCCGTATCTCGGCAAGTTCGTTCCGCAACTGGTCGAGATCTTTCTGGAGCGGCTCTTCGTTCCAACCCAGTGCGTCTACGATCCGTTCGTCGGGTCGGGAACGACGCTCGTGGAGGCGAACGTCTACGGCGCCGACGCAATCGGCTCCGACATCTCGGCGTTCAACTGCCTCCTCAGCCGTGTCAAGACAACGCGCTACAACCTCGGCGCACTGGAGCTGAGCCTGCGAGCTGCGGCCGAAGAGGCGCGGCGCGCCGGGCCGGCTCCAATCGACGGGGCGAGCGAGTGGCTTCGGACGTGGTTCGCTCCGCCGGCTCTCGGCGAGCTTCTGCGCTATCGCGAGGTCTGTTCGGAGTACCTCGATGATCCCGCGTGGGACGTGGCCAAGATCGTCCTCTCTCGTGCGGCCCGCTCCGCCCGGCTCACCACACACTTCGACCTCGATTTTCCTCGAGCCCCGACGACGCAAAGCTACTTCTGCCACAAGCACAAGCGCACGTGCCGGCCCGTGGAGGAGGCGCAGAAGTTTCTCGCGCGCTACACAACCGACACGATCCGGCGCATTCGCTCCTTCGCCGAAGTTCGGACGAGCCGAAGCGTCGACGTCCTCCATGAGGACTCGCGCACGGTGCGCCTTCCCTGCCAGGTCAACGGAATCATCACGTCGCCTCCGTACCCGGGCTTGATCGACTACCACGAACAGCACCGCTACTCATACGAGCTGCTCAATCTTCATGATCGTCGCGAGGACGAGATCGGCGCAGCGGCACAAGGAGCGGGAGCTCGAGCGCTTGCCGCATACGTTGCGGACATGACGGCCGTCTTTGGCAACGCGGCAAGCCAGCTCCCGGCGGGAGCCCCGATCGTGATCGTGGTCAACGACTCGCGCAACCTGTATCCGTCGGTACTCGAGGGTGCGTCTCTGTCACTCGTCGAGAGCCTTACGCGACACGTCAACCGCCGCACCGGACGCCGCGCGGGCGAGTTCTTCGAGAGCATCCTGGTGTGCCGTGTCGGTGGCAAGTAAGGATCAGAACGCCGAGCGGACGCACTCGAGCCGCCGTCCCCGCACCGCGACGACGTCGAAACGCACCGTGAACCCCGCATACGCGGGCCGGTGGTCGAGCCACGTCTCCGCCGCACGGCGGATCCGCCGGATCTTCTCGGGCGTCACCATCTCGAGCGGGTCGCCGAAGCGCGGCCCGCTCTTCGACTTCACCTCGCAGAAGACGAGAGTCCGTCCTCGCGAGGCCACGATGTCGAGCTCGAAGCCCGCAACCCACACGTTGGTCGCGACGACCCGGTAGCCGCGCAGGCGGTACCACCAGGCCGCCCGCCGCTCGGACGGATGTCTAGGCCTCGGCCGCGACGAGGAGCTCGGCATCGTCGCGGTAGCAGAGCGCCTGGAACGAGCGCCGGTGGATCTCGCTGGGCCCGATCCGGCGCACCGCGGCGCTATGGGACGGCGTGATGTAGCCGACGTGGGACGAGAAGCCGTACCCCGGATAGCAGGCGTCGATCGCGTGCATGTAGCGGTCGCGCGTGACCTTGGCGACGATCGAGGCGGCCGCGATCGCGGCGCTCTTCTCGTCGCCGTCGACAATCGCCCGGTGGGGCGGGGCGTGCGGCCCGAGCCTGAAGCCGTCCACGAGGCAGGCCTCGGCCGGCTGGCAGGCCCACAGTGCCTCGCGCAGGCCGCGCAGGTTCGACCGATGCAGCCCGTCACGGTCGATCACCGCCGGCGGGAAGATGCGCACCGAGACGCGCGCCGCGCACGCGAGCACCGCCCGGTAGAGCTCGTCGCGCCGATCCGACCCGAGCTGCTTGGAGTCGTTCAGGAACGCGAGCGGGCGGACCTTGTGGTCGCGCAGGCACTCCAGGTCGAGCAGCACCCCCGCGACGACGAGCGGTCCGGCGAGCGGCCCCCGCCCCGCCTCGTCCGCGCCGGCCACCCAGCGCACGCCGAGCCTCCGGTCGAACTCGAGCAGCTTCCGGCCGGTTCGCCTGGGAGACTTGGGAGCCACCAGCCGAGGATAGCCAGGCCCTCTGCCGACTCCTCCACCGGATGCCGCAACGAGCGCTGAACGCTTCTGTTACCGGGCCGGCCTCGTACCGGGCCAGCAGAGTTACGTGTGCTGGCGAAGCTCGCGGACGCGGGCCTTCTTGCCGACCTTGCCGCGGAGGTAGTAGAGCTTCGCGCGGTTCACGTCGCCGATCGCCTGGACGTCGATCTTGTCGATCTTCGGCGAGTGGAGCGGGAACGTCCGCTCGACGCCGACGCCGAACGAGTTCTTGCGGACGGTGAACGTCTCGCGCACGCCCGCACCCTGGCGCTTGATCACGATCCCCTCGAAGACCTGGATGCGCCGGCGGCTGCCCTCGATGACGCGGAAGTGCACCCGCACGGTGTCGCCCGCCTTGAAGCGGGGCACTTCGCGCAACTGCGCGCGCTCGATGTCCTGAATGACGGTGCTCATCTCAAAAGGCGAAGCTCATTCCAAAGGCGCTCCGAAAGCCGCGTTCATCCTACCAGGCAGTAGGCGGTTCGCGCTCGGATTGTGCTTCGTGCCGAGGAGGGAGAGACGAACACGGAGATCGCTGCGGAGGCGGGTGTATCGTTGCCGACGGTCGGGCTGTGGCGGCGGAGCTTCTAGGAGCGAGGCCTACATGGTCTTCGGGATGCGCCGCGGTAGGGGAGTACGCGGGAGATTGATGACGACGAGGTGCAGCGGGTGCTCGCGCTGACGCTTGAGTCGCCTCCGGACGGAAGGACGCAGTGGAGCGTTCGCCGGCTGGCCGCGGCGACGGGGCTGTCTGCGACGACGGTGCATCGGATCTGGCGTGAGCACAAGCTCAAGCCCCACCAGGTGCGCTCGTTCAAGTTCTCGCGCGATCCGCAGCTCGCAGAGAAGATCGTCGATGTCGTCGGGCTAGACCTCGACCCGCGGAAAGGCGCTCTGGTGCTGTGCGTTGACGAGAAGACGCAGATCCAGGCGCTCGACCGCACCGAGCGGACGTTGCCGATGAAGCTCGGGAAAGCGCAGCGCATGACGCATGACTACAAGCGCAACGGGACGAGCAGCCTGTACGCGGCGTTGGAGATCGCGACTGGCGAGGTCACCGGCGCCTGCTACCCCCAGCACCGCCACCAGGAGTTCCTCGCGTTCCTCAACGGCTCGTCCGGGCCTACGCGCGACGACTGCTGCACGTGGTGCTCGACAACTCCTCGACGCACTCCACCGCGGAGGTCGAGCGCTGGCTGGCACGCCACAAACGCGTCCACTTCCACTTCACCCCGACCAGCGCTTCCTGGATGAACATGGTCGAGATCTGGTTCTCCATCCAGACCAATCAACAAGTCCGCCGTGGCGTCTACCGCGACGTCCAAGAACGTATGGCGGAAGTAGCCGGCCCAGCCGGTAAGGAACGGCCGAGGTCGGCTACGACGTCCTCGACCGACAGCCAGAGGCGTCGTCGGCCGGTGAGTTCGCGGATCTTCTGCCTGGCCGCTTCGTGGCTGCCGCCGACGGCCAGCGGGCCATGAAGTACCGCCCCGGCTTGCTGAAGCTCTCCACCATCCGGTGATGGAACCCCAGGAAGTCGAAGGATCCCTCGCCGCCCGTGTCGAGGTGCACCAGGGCGTTGGCGTCGGCAAGCTCGAGCCGGAGGTCTGCGAGCAGCGCCCGCACCTCCCGCAGCGCCGCCTCGGCCTGCGTCCTGGTTTCGCACAGGATGACGAAGTCGTCGCAGTACCGACAGCACGCCCAGCGTGCCATGGCTGTCCTCCCACGCTCGGTCGAGCGCGTTGAGGTAGACGTTGGCGAGCAAGGGCGAGATCGGCGAGCCTTGCGGCGAGCCGGTCTCGGGGCGCAGCAGGGTCTCCCCCTCCGACGCCCCCGCTTCATCCAGCCCCGCAGCAACTACAGCACCCTCCTGTCAGAGATCCGCTCGGCGAGAAGCCGGTCGAGGATCTCCGAGTAGAGCGCGTCGAAGAAGCCGCGGATGTCGGCGTCGATCACCCACCGCCGCCCCCGCATCACCTCACGCTAGATCTCGTCAAGCGCCTGGTGGGCTGACCGCTTGGGACGAAACCCGTACGAGCAGCCGCGGAAGTCGGCCTCGAAGATCGGCTCCAACACCAGCTTCGCCGCCGTCTGGCACACCCTGTCTTTCACAGACGGGATGCCAAGCGGTCGCTGTTCGGAGCGACCAGGCTCGGGATGAAGACCCGCCGCGCCGGCCCGGGGCGGTAGCGCTGCTCTCGGAGCTCCTGCTGGAGCTCGTCGAGGAACGCCTCCACCCCGCTCTCTTCGATTTGGGCAATCGTGATGCGGTCAACACCGGGAGCACCCCGGTTGTCGCGCACCTGCTGCCACGCCCGCTGCAGCACATCCCTGCGATGGACGCGATCCCACAACGCGTGGAAGCGTCTACCGGGCGACCGCTTGGCCGCCAGGTACAGCTTGACTTGGAGTTCTCGAACCTTGTCCTGCTCGGCGGTGTTGTCCCCAGAGGGCATGCGCCGGTCTCCCGTCGTCGTCAAGCGCAGATGAAGCAGGGCCCCTTCCCTCACCCGGGGTTATGTTGTCCACCAGGCTGCAAGCGGTACTACGGGCCCCCCGCCACCCTCCCAGCCAGACGCGACTTCGCCGGAGGCTTATACGCGCCCATCGCTTCCCACGCCACCACTCGCAGGGCATGGGGCCGGGGAGGGCTTCCCCACTTCCCGCACCGACCTTTCCGACCGTGCCGCTCCCTCTACCCCGGGGGGTTCTGGGCCGCTGCACATCCAGGATCTACACGGCGTGCATGGCCTTCGCCCTGAATTCCCGGGATCGGCTCCCCCTTGTCCCCAAACGGGGCTAGCGTCACGAGGCGGCAGGATTCACATCACGTTACGGCCCGGCCGGTAGCTCCCCCAAAAGGGCTTTCGACACTGGGCTGCGACGGGGGGCGTTCGCTCCGAAGCCGCCAGCCTGCACACGGCGCCCTGGCGCTTAGGACCGACCTAGAGCCGTGCGAAGAGCGACTGGATCGACACCCGGCCCGGCGGCCAGTACGTCGCGACGACCTTGCCGATCAGGTTCTTGCGCGGCACGGTGCCCCACTTGCGCGAGTCGCACGATCCGACGCGGTTGTCGCCCATCATGAAGTAGTGCCCAGCCGGGATCTTCTGCGGCGGGTAGGTGTACTGGTCCCGGTAGGCAGGCTTGAGGTACGGCTCGTCGAGCTTCTTGCCGTTGATGTAGACATCGCCGTTCTTCTCGGCCCAGACGTCGCCCGGCAGTCCGATCAGCCGTTTCACGTACACCCCTCCCGTCCCGCAGGCGACGAGCGCCCTCGGCGGGGTGTTGAACACGACGATGTCGCCGCGCTTCGGGCTCCAGAGCGTGTAGCAGATGCGGCACGCGAGCACCCGGTCGGAGCCGCTGAAGAGGCCGCCCTTCGCCAGACACTGGACGCCCGGAAGCGCGCAGTGGAGCGTCGGCTCCATCGAGCTCGACGGGATCCGGTACGGGTTGATGATCCACTGCTTGATCGCGAGCACGATCAGGATCGCTCCCAGGATCGTGACGAGCCAGTCGATCGTGACGCGCAGGCTCTTCGGGAGCCCGGCGGTCAGGCGGTCGATGGGGTTCCTCAACGCACATGCTCCTTCCGCCAGCGCTCGATTCGGCCATGGTCGCCCGACAGCAGGACGTCGGGCACGCGCCAGCCCCGGAACTCAGCGGGGCGCGTGTAGTGCGGGTGCTCGAGACCGCCGCCGAGCTCCGCCGAGAAGCTCTCCGACTCGCCCGACCCGGGCGCGAGCGCGCCGGGCAGCCGGCGCGCGATCGCATCGACCAGCACCATCGACGGCAGATCGCCGTTGGAGAGGACGTAGGGACCGATCGAGATCGCGTCGGTCGCGAGATGCTCGACGATCCGCTCGTCGAACCCTTCGAAGCGGGCGGAAAGGAGCACCAGGTGCTCCTCTTTCGCCAGCTCTTCGACGACCTCCTGCGTCAGAGGGCGTCCCTGCGGCGTGAGCGCCGCGACCCGCGCGGGCAGCGTGCCGCCGTAGGCGGCGTCGAGGGCCGCCGCGACGACGTCGACCCGCAGCACCATTCCGGCGCCGCCTCCGTAGGGCTCGTCGTCGACGCTGCCGCCTGCGACCGGCGTCGTGTCGCGGTACGAGAAGAGCCGCAGGTCGAGCTCGCCGCCGAGCACGGCCGCGAGCGGCCGCTGCTCGGTCAGCCACGCGAAGGCATGCGGAACGAGGGTGAAGACATCCAGGCGCAAAGGATCAGTCGGGGTCGGAGAAGCCGGGCGCAACAAGAATACGTCCCGCCTCGAGGTCGACCGACCGGATGCACGCGGCGACGAGCGGCAGGAGCAGGCCGTCGCCGAGGTCGATCGCGTCGTTCGCGGGGCCGGGATGCACCTCGCGCACCCGCCCGAGCGACCGCCCTCCCTCCTCCACCACCTCGAGCCCGACGAGCTGGAAGGCGTAGTACTCGTCCTCGCCGGGCGGCGGCAGCGCCTCGCGCGGCACCTCGAGCAGCGCCCCTCGCGCGATGGGACGGTCGAGGCGGATCACGGGACGGCCGCCGGCGCCGCGGCGGGCGATGACCACCTCGGCCTCCTCGCCCGCGGCGAGCAGCCGTGAGCCGCGCTCGAACCAGCGCGGGTCGTCGCTCGGCTCCTCGACGAAGAACGCTCCGTCGAGCCCGTGTGGGCGCCCGACCCGGCCGACGAGCACCCGGTCAGGAGTGCTCACCCGGCAAGCTCGACGAGCACGCGGCGCCCCTCACGCGCCGAGCTCGCGCGGACGACCGTACGGAGCGCGCGGATGATCCGCCCGCCGCGTCCGATCACCTTGCCGACGTCGTCGGGTGCGACGTGCAGGAGCAGGACCAGCGCGCCGTCGCGGTCCTCGCTCTCGACGCGCACCGCGCCCGGGTCGTCCACCAGCTCGCGCGCGAGGTACGCGAGCAGCTCGGCCATCAGGTGCTGATGCCCTGCGTCTTGATCAGGCGGGCGACGGCCTCGGTGGGCTGAGCGCCCTTCCCGAGCCAGCTGCGCACCTTCTCCTCGTCGAGCACGATGGTCGAGGGCTCGGTCTGCGGGTTGTAGCGGCCCACGATCTCGAGCACCTTCCCGTCCCTCGGCGAGCGCGAGTCGGCCGCGACGACACGGTAGATCGGGTTCTTCTTGGAGCCCACGCGGGTGAGCCGGAGCTTGACTGCCATAGGTCTAGGTTACCGACGGCCCGACCTGCGCTTGTTGGCCTTCCGTTTCTTGCCGCCGTGCCGGCGCTCGAGCGGGGCCACGGCACCGGGGCCCGCGGGCAGGCCGCCGAGGCCCATGTCGCTCATCCCGGGCATCCCTCCCATGCCGGGCAGGGCGGGCATCTTGCCCTTGCCGACCTGGCCCATCATCTTCTCCATCATCTTCCGCGCCTCGAGGAGCTGGTTGACCTCGGGAACGGTGACGCCGGAGCCGGCGGCGATGCGGGCGCGCCGATGGCCGTCGATCGTGTGCGGCAGCGCGCGCTCGCGCGGCGTCATCGAGAGCACGATCGCCTCGACGCGCTTGAGCCGGTTCTCGTCGACGTCGAGGTCGGCGATCTGGCCCATGCCGGGAATCATCTTCATGATCCCGCCGAGCGGCCCCATGCGGCGCAGCATCTTCTGCGCCTGCAGGAAGTCGTCGAACGTGAACTGGCCCTTGCGCATCTGCGCCTCGAGCCGCTTGGCCTCCTCCTCCGAGGTCGCCTGCTCGGCGCGCTCGATCAGGGTCAGCACGTCGCCCATCCCGAGGATCCGCGACGCCATGCGCTCAGGGTGGAAGACCTCGAGCTGGTCGAGCTTCTCGCCGGTCGAGGCGAACATGATCGGGCGCCCCGTGACGCTCTTGACCGACAGGGCGGCACCGCCGCGCGCGTCGCCGTCGAGCTTGGTGAGGATCACGCCGTCGAAGTCGATGCGCTCCTGGAACGTCGTCGCGACGGCCGCGGCCTGCTGGCCGGTCATCGCGTCGAGCACGAGCAGCGCGTTCGACGGCTTGACCTCGTCGCGGACGCGCACGAGCTCGTCCATCAGCGCCTCGTCGACCTGGAGCCGGCCGGCAGTGTCGACGATGACCGTGTCCAGACGGTCGGAGCTCGCCCGCTCGAGCCCCTGCCGCGCCGCCTCGACCGGGTCGGACGTGTCGGTGCGGTAGACGGGGACGTCGATCTGCGCACCCAGCTGCTCGAGCTGGTCGATCGCGGCCGGGCGCGCGAGGTCGGCGGCGACGAGGCCGGGCTTGCGCCCGCTGCCCTTCAGCTGCAGCGCGAGCTTGGCGGCGGCCGTCGTCTTGCCCGAGCCCTGGAGGCCGGCGAGCAGGATGACCGAGAACTGTCCGAGCTCGAGCTCGGCCGTGTCCTCGCCGAGCAGCTCCGTGAGCTCGTCGTGGACCGCCTTGACCACCATCTGGCCCGGCGTGAGGCTCTTCAGCACCTCCTCGCCGCGGGCCCGCTCGCGGACGCCGTCCACGAAGGTGCGGACGACGCCGAGCTCGACGTCCGCCTCGATCAGGGCGAGGCGGATCTCGCGCATCGCCCGCGAGATCGTCTCGTCGTCGAGCTTCCCGCGCTTGCGCAGGTCGCCGAGCGCGCTGCCGAGCCTCTCTGAGAGCGTGTCGAACACGGACAACCAGTGTACGGACGGTCGGCTAAGCGGTGATGTGCACCGCTTCGCTCAGCATCCGCCGGTTGCCCGCAGCGTCGACGAGGGTGAGCTTCGCCGTCGCCGCCCCGGCCGCGGTGTCGTTCGGGAGCGTCACGCGGAGCGAGTGCCAGCCCGGCGTGAGCTTGCCCGTCGCCTTGGCGAGCGTCTTCCCCTTGCGAACGACGGCGGCAGTAGCGGTGAGCGTCTCGCCCGCATGCACGGCGAGGACGACCGAGCGGGCGCCGCTCTGCGCCTTGACGACCGTGGGCGCCTTCATCGACGCGGCGACTGTCGTGTCCGCCTTCGCCGCGTCGGCGTTCGAGGCGACGCCGCTGAGCCCGATCGTGAACGTCGCGGCGAAGCCGTCGGCGATGCTGCCGGTGACGGAGACGATGTTCGCGGAGGCCCCCGAGGCCTGCTGGAAGACCATGTCGGTCTCGTCGGTCGTCGGATCCGTCTTCGGCGAGCGCGTGTTGTAGGGCGCCGCGCCCGACAGAACCGTGTTGTTGTCGGCGTCGGAGAAGAAGATCTGCGTGGTGTAGTCGGTGGCGACCGAGCTGCCGTTGTACGTGCGGACGCGCACGTGGATGTGGATCGCGCGGCCGGAGTACCAGCCCGGCCAGATCGTCTTGAAGTTGACCTGCCCGTCGACCGGCGCCGAGCCGGCGCCGGCATCGACGCCGGTGATCTGGTAGCCGCGCAGGAAGTTCTGGCCGCTCGTCGAGTTGTTGCCCTCGTCGGAGTACAGGCCGCCCGCGTTGGCGTGCCAGATGTCGACGTGGGCGCCGTTGATCGCGCCGCCGCCGGCTGCATCGAGCACGTTGATCTTCAGCGCGAGCGGCACGCCCGCCTGGGCGACACCGGCCGCACTCGAGGCGGTGCTCGTGTTCGCCCGGACGTCGAAGCGCCGGAGCATCTCGTCGATCCAGTAGGGCCCCTCGGTCATCGAGGGGGTGACGGCAACCGCCGCCTTCGTCGTCGCGGCCGCGGCGGGGGCGGCGGCGGCGAGCTCGCCGAGCGCCGTCAGCGCCCGCGGCGCGGCGAGGAGCGCTGCGCCGGCGCCGAGCGCCTGCCTGCGCGTGATGCGCCGTTCCATCTCACTGTCCTTTCGTCGGGTTCGAGGCCATCATCCGCCGCGCACCTGAGAGGCGCCTGTGAGCGATCTACGCCTCGCCTGAGACGAGCGCCCGGGCGAAGTCGCCCGGGTCGAACGGCCGCAGGTCGTCGAGCCCCTCCCCCACGCCGATCAGCTTCACCGGCAGAGCGAGCTCGTAGGCGATCGCCACCGCGACGCCGCCCTTCGCGGAGCCGTCGAGCTTCGTCAGCGCCACCCCGGTCACGCCGACCGCCTCGGCGAAGAGCCGCGCCTGCTGGATACCGTTCTGGCCGGTCGTCGCATCGAGTACGAGCAGCGTCTCGTGCGGGGCGCCCTCGAGCCGGCCGGCGATCACGCGCCGCACCTTCGTCAGCTCGTCCATCAGGTTCGTCTGGGTGTGCAGCCGCCCGGCGGTGTCGATGATCACGACGTCGCCGCCGGCGCCGACCGCGTCGTAGGCGACGGCCGCCGGGTCGCCACCGCGTTCGCCGCCGACGAACTGCGCCCCCGCTCGGCGCGCCCAGACCTCGAGCTGCTCCTCGGCGGCCGCACGGAAGGTGTCGGCGGCGCCGACCGTCACCGAGCGGCCGTGCTCGCGCAGCTTCTGTGCCAGCTTCCCGATCGTCGTCGTCTTGCCGGTGCCGTTGACGCCGACCACGAGGATCACCGACGGATGAGCGTCGAGCGCGAGCGTCGGCGGCGGCCCGAAGAGCGTGGCGATCTCGTCCGCAAGCGCCTCGCCGAGATCCGACACGTCCTGGCGGGCCTCGAGCCGCGTCACCAGCTCCGCCGTGGCCTTCACGCCGACGTCGCCGGCCAGGAGCGCCTCCTCGAGCCGCTCCCACGACTCCGAGTCCTCGGGGTCGAACGCGATCGCGCTGATCTGCTCGGTCAGTGCGCGGCGCGAGCGGGAGAGCGAGTCGCGCAGCCGCGCGGCGAACCCACGCCTCGTCGTCTCCGTCTCGTCCGGGCCCTCGCCGTCGCCCAGGAACTCTGCCCAGCTCCTCGCCATGCGGCGAGCCTAGCGACCCACCGACCCCTCCTTGATCTGGAGCGTCTCCAGGTCGGAGTAGAAGTCGAGCGCGTAGTCACCGCCCTCGCGGCCGAGGCCGGAGATGCCGACGCCGCCGAACGGCGCGGTCAGGTCGCGGACGAGGAACGTGTTCACCCAGACGGTCCCGGCCCGCAGGGCGCGGCCGACGCGCTCGGCTCGTGCGCCGTCCGTCGTGAACACGATGCCGGAGAGGCCGTAGCGGGTCGAGTTGGCGAGCGCGACCGCCGCCTCCTCGTCGCCGAAGCGCTGGAACGTCAGGACAGGCCCGAAGACCTCGCGCTGCACGATCTCGCTCTCGTTCGAGCGCGGGAGCACGAGCGTGGGCTCGTAGAAGAGCCCGCCGAGCTCGGAGCGCCGGCCGCCGCGCACGATCTCGTCGCCGGCCTCGCGGGCCCGCTCGACGAAGCCCTCCACCCGCTCGAGATGCTCGCGGTGGATCAGGGGCGAGACCGTCGTCCGGTCGTCCCGCGGGTCGCCGAGGACGTGCTCGTCGGCGAAGCGGCCGAAGAGCTCGAGGAACTCGTCGGCAACCGTCTCCTCGACGAGCAGGCGCGTGCCGGCGAGGCAGACCTGGCCTGCGTCGTCGTACTGGCCCGCGGCGGTTCGGGCGGCGGCCTCGAGGTCGGCGTCGGCGAAGACGACGAGCGGCCCCTTGCCGCCGAGCTCGGCCGTGAACGGCACCAGGTTCCGCGCCGCCGCCTCCGCGATCAGGCGGCCGGTCTCGGGCGAGCCGGTGAGCGAGATCCGGCGGGCGCGCGGGTCGGAGACGAGCGCGGCGCCGGCCTCCTCGCCGATCCCCTGCACCACGTTGACCACGCCCGGCGGAAGCTCCGCCTCGTCGGCGAGATCGGCGAGAAGGGAGGCCGAGAGCGGCGACCACTCCGCCGGCTTGAGGACGACCGTGCAGCCGGCGGCGAGGGCCGGCGCGATCTTCCAGGTCGCCAGCATGAACGGGGCATTCCAGGGCGTGATCACCACGGCGGGCCCGGCGGGGCGCCGGAGCACGCGGTTCGCCGTGCCGTTCGACGACCACGTGCGCTCCTCGTGCGCCGCCGCGAGCTCGGCGTAGGCGCGGAAGTTGCGGGCACCACGGGCGATCACGCGGGCGCGCAGCGAGCGCAGCAGCATCGCCATGTCGAGGCACTCGACCTCGGCGAGACGCTCGACGTTCGCGTCGATCAGGTCGGCGAGGCGGTTGAGGTACTTCGAGCGAGCTTCTGCGCCCGAGCGCCGCCCAGGCCGGGAAGGCGTTCTCGGCCGCCTCGAGCGCCAGGTCCGCCTCGCGGCTTCCTCCGCGCGCGACCTCGAGCAGGGGCTGCTCGTCGATTGGGGAGACATCCGGAAACCGCTCGGCGCTCGCCACGCGCTCGCCGCCGATGTAGTGATCGGGCGAGACCCCGACCACGCGCTAGAGACGCACGAGCACGGCGCCGGCGAGCCCGAGGCTGATCGAGCGGCGCTCGCCGCTCGAGTCGGCGAAGGCGACCATCTCGGCGTGGGTGTTCACCGTCACGTCGTGGAGCTGCGCGCCCGGCGCGTCCTCGGCGCGAACGCCGCGCACCGAGCCGCGGTGGCAGGGAAGCAGGATCGGCGCGACTCCATGGCTCACCACTCCATGGTAGGTGCTCTCACAGCTCGCGCACCGTCTCGAGGTCGTCGACGGTGTAGGCGAACGTGAAGCGGAACCCCTTCCCCATCCGCACCGGCGCGAGCGCCGCGTGCTCCTCGTGGGGCGCCTCGAACAGGCGCGAGGGTCGCGCTGCCCTCCCAGATCTGGGAGATCGCGCGATCGCGGCTGCGGGCGCGGACGAGCTCGTTCACGGCCGGCTCGTCATGCCGCCCGGCCTCGAGCCGTGCGAAGTGGCGGACGTTCACGAGCGGCGGGCCGTTGTGCGTCGGGCCGTCCTCCGAGACGCGCTCGAGCGTCACCGTCCCCTCCGCGAGCCGCCGGTCGTAGGCGGCGCAGGTTCCGCCGTAGACGGCGCCCGGCCGCAGCCCGGGGTCGGCGGCGCAGTCGAGCCCGAAGCGGCGCGTGATCCAGACCGACCCCAGCTTCTTCGGGAAGCCCTGCAGCCAGCCCCGGGCGAGCGCGAAGTCGCGATCGACCCAGATGTAGGGGCAGTGCGTCACCTCCTCGCCGTCGAGAAGCGCGTTCACGACGAGGAAGAACTCGCGGTACTGCGAGCGCGACGGGTCGGTGAGCTCGTCGCCGCCCTCGGAGAACGACTGCCAGTCGGCGAAGATCGCGGCGCAGCGGCCCGTGTCCGGGTGGGGCTCGAGCCCGGGCGGAAGCACCGCGCGGACTGCATCGGGATCGGCCCAGTACTCGACCACGAGGAAGTCACCGACGTAGTGCCACGGCGGGTACGGGACGAGCGAGGAACGTCCCTCCGGGGAGCGCGGCGAGGAGTAGCCGCGGCTCATGGCGACGGCGGCAGCGGCTTGCCGAGCAGCTCGAAGCTCTCGCGCTCCCACTCGACCGCGGTCGGGTCGAAGCGGAAGTACGAGCGCGGCGGCAGCGGCCCCCAGGTGTTGGAGGAAAAGCGGTTGTCCGGCCAGTCGCGCGGCACGTGGTCGTCGCCGAGCTGCTCCATGTCGCAGTAGAGCTCGACGAAGCACTCCTCCTCGACGATCCGCACGTAGCTCGCGATGTTGCCGCCGACGCCGTGCCGCACCGGGCCCCCAGCCGAGCCAGCGGCCGTGGCGGGCGAGCCGGTCGAGCAGGTCGCGCATCTGGCCGATGTCGACGACGTCGAAGGCGAGGTGGTGGAAGTGCGGGGCGCCCTTGTCGATCAGCGCCATCACGTGGTGGTCGGTGCCGATGCGAAGCCAGACCCCCTCTGCGCCGAGGCGGTCGCTGACGCGCATCCCGAGGACGTCGCAGTAGAAGCGGACGGACTCCTCCAGCTGTGCGGTGAGGCAGTTGACGTGACCGAGCTTCCGCGGGGCACCCGGCCGCACGAGCTTCGACGGCCGCGCGTGCGCGACCCACGGCTCGTGCTCGCGGAACGCCATCAGCTGGATCCCGAACCCGTCCGGGTCGGAGAAGTGCACGCATCCCTCCAGCTCGACCCAGTCCACACCGGCCGCGTCGAGCGTCGCCGCGGCCTCGTCGAGCGGGCAGTCGCGGGCGAGCTCCCAGGCCGTGTGGTGGTGGCCGGCCTCGCCCGGCGACGAGCTCGAGCGAGTACGGCTCGTCCTCGCAGGAGAGGAGCGCGACGCCCTCGCCGCCGCGGTCGAGCAGGCCGAGCTCGCGCGACCAGCGCAGCCGCGCCTCGTCGAGGTTGTCCACGAGCAGGCAGACGTGGTCGATGCGCCGCAGGCGGATCACGTCCCGCCCGCGCGCTCCGCGATCCGCTCCGCCTCCTCCTCCGGCACCGCGAGCGCGACGTGGATCGTGTTCGCGGTCACGTCGAGCTGCGCACCGGCGCCGCCCAGGTCGACGTCCCACTCGACGACCCTGCTCTCGAGCCGCCCGAGCCCCGAGATCTCGACCGCGACGACGTCGCCCGGCTCCATCGGCCGCGAGTTCGCCGGCGTGCCCGTGAGGAGGACGTCGCCGGGCTCGAGCGTGATCAGCCGGCAGAGGTCGGCGAGCTGGTACGCCACCGGGTAGAGCAGGTCCTCAGCCGTCGTCTCCTGAACGACGCGGCCGTTGAGGTAGGTGCGGAGCGTGAAACCGGTGGGGTCGAACTCGGAAGCCGGCACGACCTCCGGCCCGAGCGGCAGGAAGCCGTCCTGCCCCTTGACCCGCAGCATCGAGCCGCGGTCGGCGTGGCGGAAGTCGTGCAGGCCGACGTCGTTGGCGCACGCGTACGCCGCAACGTAGGAGAGCGCCTCGGCCTCGGGCACGCCCTTCATCCTCCGGCCGATCACGACCGCGAGCTCGCCCTCGTAGTTGAGGTAGCGCGCGCCGGCCGGCCGCAGGATGCGGCCCCGGTGGCCGTTCAGCGTCGAAGGCGGCTTCATGAAGTAGGAGGGCGCGTCCGGGATGCGCGCGCGGTACTCCTCGATCCGGCTGCGGTAGCTGAGGTGGACGGCGACGATCTTGCTCGGCTCGACCGGGGCGAGGTACGCCGCTTCCGCCTCGAGCATCCGCCGGCCGTCCTCGACCACGATCTCGTCGCCCTCGATCCGGCCCCACTTCGGCTCGCGCCCGAGCTCGACGCGAACCGCCCTCTCAGAGATGGCGCGCATACTCGTCCAGCTCCCAGTCGGTCACCCACTGCTGGAACCGCTCGAGCTCGAACCGCTTCATGGCGAGGAAGGTCTCCACGAGCTGCTGCCCGAGCGCCTCGCGGAGGTAGTCGTCGGCCTCGAGCGCGTCGAGCGACGAGCCGAGATCGCGCGGGAGCGGCGTCCCCGTCTCGGCGCGGTAGGCGTCGCCGGAGACCGCGTCGGCCAGCTCGAGCTCGCGCTCGATCCCGTCGAGGCCCGCCAGGAGCAGGGCCGCGACAATCAGGTGCGCGCAGGCGCTTCCGTCCCCGCCGCGCACCTCGATCCGGCTGCGGGAGCCGTGCTCGTTCGGCACGCGGACGAACGAGGTGCGGTTGTCCATCGCCCAGTTCACGTGCGTGGGCGCGAGGCTGTCGGGAACGAGGCGCTTGTACGCGTTGACGGTCGGCGCCAGCAGCGCCATCAGCGCCGGGCCGTGCTCCAGCAGGCCGGCGACGAAGCGTGCACGCATTGCGCCGAGCCCGTGCGGCGCCCCGGAGTCGTCGAAGGCGTTGCGGCCGTCGTCGCCTGCGAGTGAGAGGTGGACGTGGAAGCCGGAGCCGCCCTGGTCGTTGAACGGCTTGCCCATGAACGTGGCGACCATCCCCTGGCGCGCCGCGAGCTCCTTCACGGTGGTCTTGAGCAGGAACGCCCGGTCGGCGGCGTCGAGCGCCTCGGAGTGCTCGACGTTGATCTCGTACTGCGAGTTCATGAACTCGTGGTTCGCGGCGAACGCGCGCAGGTCGAGCGCCTCGCAGGCGTAGAGCATCTCGAGCACGATCCCGCGCGGGTCGGAGATCGGGCCGACCGTGTAGACGCGCGAGAGCTCGTCGACGTAGCGGCGGAGCCCGCCGGGAGCGGTCGGGTCGCGCTCGAGCAGGAAGAACTCGAGCTCGGGGCCGACGATCGGCGTCAGCCCGCGCTCGGCGTAGCGCGCGGCGACGCGCTCGAGGAGGCTGCGCAGGCAGGTCGGCGCCGGGCCGGAGCCGTCCGGCCGGCCGGCGTTGCCAATGCACCAGGCGACGTCGGGCTGCCACGGCACGACCCGCAGAGTCGAGAAGTCGGGCCGTACCACGAAGTCGACGTACCCCTCCTCGCCGCCCACCACCGGGGTGTGCCGGAGGTCGGTGGACATCACCGCCGCGCAGAACGCCACGCCCTCCTCGGCGAGGTGCTCGAACTTCGAGATCGGGATGTCCTTGCCACGCGCGATCCCGTGCAGGTCGGTGTAGAGCAGACGGATCGCGCGGACGCCGCGGTCCTGCAGCGTCCCGACGGCGATCTCCGTCATGCGATTCTCCGGACGGGCATGCGCTTGACCCCGTTGAAGAAGTTCGAGCGGAGCCGGTCAGCCGGGCCGGAAAGCTCGAGCCGGTCGAGGTAAGGGAGCATCTCTTCGAGCCAGATTCTGACCTCCAGCTTGGCCAGGTGCGCGCCGAGACAGTAGTGCGGTCCGCCGAGCCCGAAAGTGAGATGGCGGTTCGGCGTGCGCGAGAGGTCGAAGCGCTGCGGCTCGGGGAACTGCGACTCGTCGAAGTTGCCCGACGCGTACCAGATCGCGACCTTGTCCCCGGCCTCGATCGACTGCCCGTGCACCTCGTGCGTGCGGGTCGCCGTGCGGCGGAAGTGGTGCACGGGATGGGCCCAGCGCAGCAGCTCGTCGGCGGCGGTCGCGGCCAGCTCCGGGTCGGCGACGAGCCGGGCGCGCTCCTCCGGGTGCTCGAAGAGCGCGAGCAGGCCGAGGCTGAGCGTGTGCCGCGTCGTCTCGTTGCCGGCGGTCGTGAGCAGGATGAAGAACGTCTCGAATTCCCGGTCCGACAGACGGCTGCCGTCGACCTCCGCCTCGACGAGCTTCGTCGTGATGTCGTCTCGCGGCTCGGACCGGCGCGCCTCGCCGAGGCTGCGCCCATATCGCATCAGCTCGACCGCGTACGGGCTCGCGAACGGGAGCTTGCGCAGCTCGGCGTCGCGCAGCGCCTGCTCGGCGACGGCGTGGGCGCCCATCACCTCCGGGTCGGTGTTGCCGAGCAGCTTGTCGCCGAGGTCGATCAGCAGCCGGCGGTCCTCGACCGGCAGCCCCATGATCTCCGAGAAGACCCACATCGGGAGCTCGGCCGAGACGTCGGCCACGAAGTCGAACTCCTCCTTCTCGAACGCGCGCGCGAGGATCTCGCGCGCGAGGCCGCGGATCCGCTCCTCGTACGCGCGCACGACCTTCGGCGTGAAGCCCTGGTTGACGATCGCGCGCAGCCGCGTGTGCCGCGGCGGGTCGGTGTCGATCATCGACTTGCGGAGCTCGACCTCCTCCGGGCTCAGGTCCTGCAGTGACGTGCCGCCGGCCTCGGAGGAGTACGTCTCGGCGTCGCGCGAGACGGCGACGATGTCGTCGTAGAGGGTGAACGACCAGAAGCCCTTGCCATCGCGTTCGTCCTGCCAGTGGAGCGGCGCGAGCTGCCGCATGAGCGCGAACCACTCGTAGGGCACCCCTTCGACCCAGCGGTCGAGGTCGGTGAGGTCGATCTGATCGAGCGCCGTCGCCGTCGTCATGCGGCGAGCTCCCGGCCGATCCGCTCGACCTGCTCCACGAAGGCAAGCACGTCGTCCTCGGTGGTGCGGAAGTTCACGAGGCAGGGCCGGACGTAGACGCGGCCGTCGATGCGCGCGTGGGCGACCCAGAACTCGCCGCCCTCCTGGATCCGGCGGACGATCTCGCAGTTGTGCGCGTCGACGTCGGCAACGCCCGGCGGGACGTGGCGGAAGGGGACGATGGAGAGCTGCGGCGGCGCCGGCAGCGGCTCGAGCTCCGGGCGCTCGACCACGGCGCGGTGGAGCAGCCGGGCCTCCTCCAGGTTCCGCTCGATCGCCGCCGTGAACGCGTCCGCGCCGTGCACCCGCATGGCGAGCCAGAACTTGAGCGCACGGAAGGGCCGCGAGTACTCGAGCGTGATGTCGGCGGCATGCCGCTCCTCGCGGTCGTGCGGAAGGTACTCGCCCTCGTGTCCGAGCGCCGCATGCAGGTCGGCGCTGCTGCGGACGAGCACGATGCCGCAGCACTTCGGCAGGTAGAGCCACTTGTGGGCGTCGATCGCGACCGAGTCGGCGCGCTCGACCCCGCGGAAGAGATGGCGGGCCGCTGGCCGAACGTGCGGCGGGAAGGCCGTAGGCGCCGTCGACGTGCAGCCAGACCTCACGCTCGGCGCACACGTCGGCGAGCTCGTCGATCGGGTCGACGGCCCCGGTGAGCGTCGTCCCGGCGGTCGCCACCACCGCCACCGGCACGATGCCCTCCTTGCGGTCGGCGTCGATCGCCGCGGCGACCGCGTCGGCTCGCAGGCGGCGCTCGCCGTCGATCGGCAGCGCCCGCACCCAGGCCGATCCGATCCCGAGCAGCTCCGCAGCCCGGACGACCGAGTAGTGCACCTCCTGCGAGCAGTAGATCGCGAGCCGGTGGCCGGCGATGCCGCCGTTGCGTGCCCCGGGCAGCGCCCGCTCGCGTGCTGCCGTGAGCGCGGTCAGGTTCGAGACGGTGCCGCCGCTCGTGAACGAGCCCGCCTCCCCCGGGAAGCCGACGAACTCGCCCGCCCAGCGGACGGCCTGCACTTCGACCTCGGAGGCGGCGCCGGCCCAGACGGCGAGGTTCACGTCGTAGCAGGCGGCGAGCGCGTCGGCGATGACGCCGATCTCGAGCCCGGAGGAGCCGATGAAGGCGAAGTAGCGCGGGCGCGGCTGGGCGAGGCTCTCGTCGAGGGCGCGAGCGGCGTCGGCGACCGCCTTCTCGCTCGGGGTCGCCCCTTCCGGCAGCGGCTCGAGCAGGATCTCGGCGAGTCGAGGATCGAGCGGCGGCTGCCCGATCCGAAAGCGGTCGAAGCTGCGCCAGGCCTCCTCGATCAGCGACACGGCCGAGGCGAGCACCTCGTCGCGGCGGACGTCGAGACGGAGCCCGGACTCGCCAAGACCCGGCTCCGTCTCGAGTTCCACGTGCCCGACGATACCCCCCTCGTCGGTGGTGGACGCAGGGTTCTAGCGTCTGTCCTGGGCTGCGACCTCGTAGCGGTCGACCGAGACCCGGCGGCCCGCCCACTCCTGAAAGATGTGGCCGAGCTTTTCGGGCATCTCCTGGTCGAACGTCGGCTCGGCTGCCTGCGCGTTCTCCATCGAGTCGAAGAGCGTGATCGACAGGAACTTGCCGTCGGGCGAGACGAGCTCCATCGCTCCCTGGTAGCCGTCAAGCCCCTCGAGCAGCGGCCGGATGATGGCCTCGGCCTGGTCCATCGTGTCCTGGGCCGCCTGGACGTTCACACCTTCGAAGCTCGCGACACGAGCGATCATTGCGCCTCCTTGGATTCGGCTGGGTCAGGCTGGATCGTTATCGGGAGAGGCGGCCACGTCAAGAGCCAACTCCTAGATAGAGTCGCGGCGTGGCGAGCGTGCGCATCCTCTACTGCCCCGTCTGAAGCGGCTACGACCGCCGGGCCGCGAGTCTCGCGGCCGAGCTCAACCGCAGCGGACACACGGCCCAGGCCGTCGAAGGGGCGAGGAGCCAGTTCGACGTGGTCGTCGACGACGCAGTCGTCTTCTCGAAGCAGCAGGTGGGCCGCTTTCCCGAGCCCGACGAGGTACTCGAAGCGCTCGCTGCGCGCTAATCGCCCCACCAGTCGTCGTCCGACGACTCGCCGTCCCCGCCCTCGGGGCGGTCGGAGCCGATTGCGATCAGGTCGAGGCCGTCCGGCCCTCCGGCGAAGCCGCGATACGTGCCCGGGGCGACCCGCAGCACGTCCCACTGCTTCAGCTCGCGGATCTCGTCGTCGAGCTTCGCCTGGCCCGAGCCGGCGACGACGACGTACACCTCTTCCTGCTCCCGGTGCGTGTGGCCGCGCTGGCTGCGCTTGCCGGCTGCGTAGCGCATACGGCTCACGCCGATGTGCTGCGTC
This sequence comes from uncultured Actinomycetes bacterium, assembly GCA_963792135.1. Lineage (GTDB taxonomy): Bacteria > Actinomycetota > Thermoleophilia > Gaiellales > Gaiellaceae > PALSA-600. The sequence goes on from CAWBVD010000004.1 coordinate 53,490, forward strand.
TGGAGCGGCGTGCGCGCGAACCGGACGTCGGTGGTCGACCCGCCCTCCTGCGCCTTGTTCTCGACGTCCAGCATGTTGATCAGCGTGTAGTCGGCCACTGCTCCTCCTTCTCGTGTCGGGGGTCGCCCCGACGCTACCCTGGCCGACCATGGCCGCGTCAGACCTTCACACCCGCGACGACCTCCGGAACGTCGCCATCATCGCGCACGTCGACCACGGGAAGACGACGCTCGTCGACGCCATGCTCTGGCAGTCGGGGTCGTTCCGCGAGAACCAGGAGGTCGCCGAACGCGTGCTCGACTCGACCGATCTCGAGCGCGAGAAGGGGATCACGATCCTGGCCAAGAACACGGCGATCCAGCTCGGCGGGACAAAGATCAACATCGTCGACACGCCGGGCCATGCCGACTTCGGCGGCGAGGTCGAGCGCGGCCTCACGATGGTGGACGGCGTGCTGCTGCTCGTGGATGCGAGCGAGGGGCCGCTGCCGCAGACCCGCTTCGTGCTCCGGAAGGCGTTGGAACGCCGGCTCCCCGTCGTGCTGGTCGTGAACAAGGTCGACCGGCCGGATGCGCGGATCGAAGAGGTGGTGAACGAGGTGTACGACCTCTTCCTCGACCTCGATGCCGACGAGTCGCAGATCGAGTTCCCGATCGTCTATGCGAACGCGCGTGCCGGGCACGCGGGCCTCGCGCCCAACGAGCTCGCCGCGAATCTGGGGCCGCTGTTCGAGACGCTGTGCGCGACGGTGCCGCCGCCGCTGTACGACCCGTCGCATCCGCTGCAGGCGCTCGTCACGAACCTCGACTCGAGCCCGTACGTCGGTAGGCTCGCGCTGCTGCGCATCCACCACGGAACCTTGCGCAAGGGCCAGACGATCGCGTGGTGCCGCGCAAACGGGGACATCGTCTCGGCGCGTGTGACCGAGCTCTACGTGAGCGAGGCGCTCGACCGGGTGCCCGCCGAGGAGGCGGGGCCGGGCGAGATCGTCGCGCTCGCGGGGCTTCCGGAGGTGACGATCGGCGAGACGATCGCCGATCCGGCCGACCCGCGGCCGCTGCCCGTCACGACCGTCGACGAGCCGTCGCTCGCGGTGACGGTCGGCATCAACACCTCGCCGCTCGCGGGCAGCGAAGGCACGCGCCTGACCGCGAGCCAGGTGAAGGAGCGGCTCGACGCCGAGCTCGTCGGCAATGTCTCGCTCCGCGTGCTGTCGACGTCGCGGCCGGACGCGTGGGAGGTGCAGGGCCGCGGCGAGCTGCAGCTGGCAGTCCTCGTCGAGCTGATGCGCCGCGAGGGCTTCGAGCTGACCGTCGGCAAGCCGGAGGTGATGACGAAGGAGGTCGACGGCGAGACTCACGAGCCGGTCGAGCGGGTGGCGATCGACATCCCCGAGGAGTACATCGGCATCGTCACGCAGCTTCTCGCGCTGCGAAAGGGGCGACTGCAGCAGATGGTCAACCACGGGACGGGCTGGGCGCGCATGGAGTACCTCGTGCCGGCCCGCGGCCTCATCGGCTTCCGCACCGAGTTCCTGACCGAGACCCGTGGAACCGGGATCCTCCACCACGTCTTCGAGGCGTGGGAGCGGTGGCACGGCGAGATGCGGACGCGGCCGACCGGGAGCCTCGTGTCCGACCGCCGCGGGCAGGCAACCGGGCATGCGATCGAGGGGCTCCAGGAGCGCGGCTCGCTCTTCATCGCGCCCGGCGACGAGCTCTACGAGGGGATGATCGTGGGCGAGAACTCGCGCCACAACGACCTCGACGTGAACGCGGCGAAGCCGAAGAAGCTGACCAACATGCGCGCGGCGTCGGCCGAGGTGCTGGTGCGCCTGATCCCGCCCCGCCCGCTCTCACTCGAGCAGGCGCTCGAGTTCATCCGCGACGACGAGGCGGTCGAGGTCACGCCTGCGTCTATCCGGCTGCGCAAGGTCGAGCTCTCCTCCTCGATGCGGCAGACGATGGCGTCTCGGCGCAAGCGCGAGGCGTCCGCGAACGCCTCACGCTGAGACGTGCGTCAGGAGCCGGCTAGGTCGCGTGACCCCAGTACATCTACACAGCGCCTGACTCGGTCGTCACCGGATCAGTGTGCTGGTTGGGTCGTGCCTGAGTCTGTTGTGAGCGTGGCGTAGAACGACCAGTGGGAAGGAGTGCTGTTTGGAGCGGCTGAGAAGGCGGCCGGTAGGGCGCCATAGGCGAGGCTGTAGAACTTGCCCGAGCTGCTCGCATCGGATGTCTTGACAAACGCGAGGTTGTTGTCGCTGGGGAAGTAGGCGAGCCAGTAGGTGCCGGCCGGCAGAGAGACCGGGCTCGTGACGTTGGCGGTGTTCTCGCCCGTCACCGGCGTGATCTCCGCGGTCTGAGCCTTGAGAGTTCCCGGCCCTCCCCAGGCCCGGACGAGTCGTAGATGCCCAGCCTGAGCTTTCCTGCCGGGGTCGTCACGTAGAAGGAGAGGCTTGTCAGGGTGGCGGTTTGAGACAAGATCGTGGACTGTGCGACCAGTAGGTTGCCGTTGCCATCGTCAGGTGCCGGGAGAACCTTGGTCTCGCCGATCGTGAGGGTCGGAGGAGGCGGGGGAGGCGGGGGTTGCCCGCCGTGGTAGTTAGAACCAGTACCCAGTCGCTGTCGCCGCCGCTGTTGGTCGCAGGAGGCGTGAACTGCTTCGTGCCTGTATTCGCGAACGGGGAGCCACTGACGGTGGCTGTAGGTGCCATTCGTTGGGTCGAACCATGGCGGGCACGTTCGGATCCGCTAGCTTGGACATGTCGACGGTGATCGTCCGGGCGGTCGGCATGTACGTCATCGCCCGCGCTCCCATCGGACGCCACGGCGGTCGGTCGCGTAGGTGTTCGCTCTCGATGCTGCCGGTGCTCGCGAACGTGCCGAAGCCCGCCGTCACCAGCGTGTGGCTCTGATCCGGCACCAGGCTGTACCAAGGCAGAGACGCGAACAGGCTCGTGGCGTAACCGAGTTGCGTGACGCCGACGCTGTCGAGGTTCGCTGCCGACCAGCCGTTCGCGATCCGGTCAGTGAAGCCGCTGCCGTAAAGCTGGCCGGTCGCGCCGCGCAGCAAAGTCCAATACTCCTGCCGCCGAAGGTTCCGGGTCGAGCCGCCGTCAGTGAACGGGTCCTGCTCGTTCTCGTAGTTCGCCTCGACCATGAAGTCGGGGATCGTGGGCGTCTGGTTGTACGGCCTTTAGAACTTCCGCGTAGGTAGGCGTAATAGGTGTAGGCGGCGTTCAGACCGGCGAGCGAAGACCAGCTGCGGTCGTCCGGTGCTGCTACCGAGCGTGTCTCCCCGTGGAGCGAAGTTCAGCTCGATCGTCTGGAGGTGGTTCGTGTCGACCGACGCGATCCCCGACGCCACTTCCTTCACGACGTTGTCGTCGCGGAGGCTGTTTGGAAACTCTGGAAGTCGTTCCCGCTCATCCAGACGATGTTCGGGAAGCTCTTGTAGCGGCTGCCGAGGTAGGCGCCGTAGTTGAAGTCCTTCGTGGCGCCGTTGGCCTGCATCGTGCCGAGCCACCCGCCCGTCTCGATCGGGTCGAGGACGACGAGCAGGCCGTGCTCAGCCGCGAGGTTGATGATGTCATCGACCCGCTGGAAGTACGCCGAGTTCGGGGTCGACAGGTCGTAGCTGGACGGGGAGGTGCCGGTCGTGAACGGCCTGAGGCCGTCCTCGGTCGTGCCGTCGCTGTTGCAGAACGTGTAGCTGTCGCAGAGCAGGTTGATCCAGACGGCGTTGAAGCCGTGCGCCTGCCTGTCCGCGAAGTACCGGTCGGCCTCGGACTCGCTGAGGTTGCCGATCGCCGACTGCGGCGAGTCGCCGACCATCAGGAACGGCACACCGTTGTGGTCCACGAGGTAGCGTCCGTTGCTGCTGACCTTCAACGGGAACGCCGAGCCCGTGGGCGTCGTTGTCGTCGTCGGAACCGTCGTCGTGGTGGTGTTCGTCGTCGTGGTGGTGGTGGTCGTCGTCGTCGTCGTGCGTGTCGTCCAGTGGGGGCGCGTGTGGCGAGCAGCCTGCGCGGACGGCCGACTGGTCGCGCTGAGCGCAACGGCGAACCCAGCAATCGCGAGCAGGCCAACAACGAACAGCGACAACGACTTCCGTCTCATGGAGTCCGCCGTTCACCGGGGCGAAGGTCGCCAAAGATGTAGCCGCAGTGGTGAAGCACTACGCCTCCTTCTTCTCCGCGTTTCGTGCCGCCGAAACATGCGGTCAGCAAACATAACCCAATACGTGACGGTGCCGCCGCCCGCTGCGCGCCCACGACCCGCTCCCATCCGCCCGAGCCTGTTGCTCGGGTGCGCTACCTCGACTGCACAGTGTGGGGCGGCGCGAAGGTGAGGTCAGGCCGGGCGTCCGGACGAAGTACTTCGGCGGCGCGGCGCACAACGACAGGTCGCAAAACGGGCAGGCCGACGACGACGCCGCTGATTTATGAGCAGGCCGGCGACGATTACGTGGTCGTCGCGTCCAAGGGCGGCGCGCCGGCGCATCCGGGCTGGTATCGGAACCTCGCCAAGAACCCGAGGGTCGAGGTGCAGGTGAAAGGCGACGTCTTCCCTGCGCAAGCGAGAACCGCTACCGGCGAGGAGCGCGAGCGCCTGTGGAAGCTCGCATCGCAGCAGTGGCCTGACTACGACGCGTCATCAGACGAGGACGGACCGCCAAATCCCCGTGGTCGTGCTCGAACGCACCTGAGCTGCTCACGCTGCGCTTGGCAGAGCGCTCACCGGCGGTGCGCCGTCACGGGAGCCCAATTTTCGGGTCACGGGGCGTAGCGTGGCTGGCGGGCCGACGCGGGAATGCAGAGCCTCCGGGCCGAGACGATCAGGGTGAGTCGCTCGACGCGGTCGACAATGACCGTCTCGCCGATGTCGGCTCCCTGTGGGCAGTTGGCGTTCCAGCGTTCGTTCGAGAGCCGCACTTTGCCGTCAGGTCTGCACGGGGCGATGACGTCAACCGGTTGCCCAATCATCGCTTCGGGGCCAACGGCGAGCGGGAATCCCTTCGTGCGATAGAACCAAAACACCTTCTCGAGAATCTCCCACGCAATCGCGCCTGCGATCAACGCAAGTCCCCAAGGCCGGGGCACCACGAACACGGCAAGCAACACGGCCGCGGCAACGGTCGCCATACGAGGCAGGGTAGCGGGAGACTGGCGCGCCGACGATCCGGATCCTTGTGGCATTTCGGGTCGATCGCGCGAACTTCGACGCCGCGAACGACCCTCGCCTCGATCCCCGTGAGGAACTCGGCCGTGCGCCGCGACTTCACCACCCCTGCGGTCCCGAGAATGGTGACCAGCCTGCAAACCCGCCGCGCGGACAGCGTCCCGGAGCACGTCCTCGAGCCGCTCCCTCTCTCTCCTCAGGCTGCAACGCAGCGGCCATAGACGAGGGCGATCATCGTCCATCCGCGCGCTGACGACGAGCGTCGTCACCCGCGACTCTCGGCGTCAGCCAGGCCCCTTCCCCCGCGGAGTCCGCAGATCGGCTGGGGTCTGGTTCCGGATCCCCCAAGACCGGCGGAGCGGTTCGACAGCGGCGGCGGACGTCAGTCGAGCAGCGTCGCCGCGTGGTCGGGCACGTAGCGGAAGAGTGTCCGCGGCGGGCGCTCGTACAGGTTGCCGCTCGGTCTCGGCGCCAGGTCGAGCGGGGTCTCGATCACGTCCTCGTACGGGACGATCGAGAGCAAGTGCGCGATGCAGTTCAGCCGGGCGCGGCGCTTGTCGTCGCCTTCGACCACGTACCACGGTGCCTCCGGGATGTCAGTGTGGACGAACATCTCGTCCTTCGCCTGCGAGAACTCGACCCACCGAGCCCGCGACTCGAGGTCGATCGGCGAGAGCTTCCAGCGGCGCATCGGATCCTGGAGCCGCGAGCGGAAGCGCCGCTCCTGCTCCTCGTCGCCCACCGAGAACCAGTACTTGACGAGCATGATCCCGTCCTCGACGAGCAGCCGCTCGAAGATCGGGCACTGGTGGAGGAAGCGGCGGTACTCGTCGGGCGTGCAGAAGCCCATCACGTGCTCGACGCCGGCGCGGTTGTACCAGCTCCGGTCGAAGAGGACGATCTCGCCCGCAGCCGGCAGGTGCGCGATGTAGCGTTGGAAGTACCACTGGCTCCGCTCACGCTCGGTCGGCGCGGGCAGCGCGACAGTCCGGGCGACACGCGGGTTGAGGTACTCGGTGATGCGCTTGATCGCTCCGCCCTTGCCCGCCGCGTCACGGCCCTCGAACACGATCACGAGCCGAAGCCCGGTGGTGCGCACCCACTCCTTGAGCTTGACGAGCTCGCCCTTGCAGATGCGTGAGCTCGAGCTCGTAGAGTCAGGCGTGGAAACTTGCTCGCGGGGTCGTGCTTCGGTGCTGCCTTCTTCGACCGCTTGCGCGGCGCTCCGGTTGGGTCGGCCACGTCTCGCGCCTCCTCTCGACGGACAGAACCCTACAAGGCGTCCGCTCCAGAACATTCCGAGCGAGCGACCGGTAGAGCCGCGGTGCCTGGCGCCGCCCGGGCGAGCGTCCTGTCGCCTGAGCCCGTCAGGCCGTAGCGGCGAGCGGCTCCTCGTGCGGGAGCCGGCGGGAGACGATCTGCGAGACGCCCTCGATGCCCATCGTGACGCCGTAGAGGACGTCGGCCGCCTCCATCGTGCGCTTCTGGTGCGTGACGACGATGAACTGGGCGCGGTCGGCGTAGCGCCGGAGGAGCTCGGTGAAGCGGCCGATGTTCGTGTCGTCGAGGGCGGCCTCGACCTCGTCGAGGAGGTAGAAGGGGCTCGGGCGCGACAGGAAGAGGCTGAACAGGAACGCAAGCGCGCCGAGCGCCTTCTCGCCGCCGGAGAGGAGCGACAGCCGTGTGACGCGCTTGCCGGCGGGGCGAAGCTCGACCTCGATCCCCGGCTCGGCATCCTCGTCACCGTCCTCGGGCTCGGTCAGGCGCAGCCGGCCCTCGCCGCCCGGGAACAGGCTCGCGGCGACCTCGGAGAAGTGCTGCTGGACGGCCGTGAAGGTCTCCTCGAAGCGCTTCTCGACCGTCTCGGTGAGCTCGTGCCTGAGCTTCTCGAGCTCGGCGAGGCTCCGCTCGAGGTCCTCGCGCTGGACCTCGAGCTCGTCGAGGCGCTCCTTCTCCGCGTCGTGCTCCTCCTTCGCGAGCGGGTTGACCTGCCCGAGCTGCTCGCGCCGGCGTTCGAGGCGCTCGAGGCGGGCCGCGAGCTCGTCGCGGTCGTCGCCCTCGGCGGGCTCGGCGCCCGCCGCCTCGAACCGGCGGGTGGCCTCGTCGCGCTCCGCTTCGATGCGGGCGAGCTCGACGTCGAGGGCGCTGAGCCGCTCGGCGGCCGCCGTCACCTTTCCGCGGAGGTCGGCTTCCCGGGCGCCCAGCGTCCGGAGCGCGGCGCCGAGCTCGGCCGTGCGGGCCCCGTCGGCCTCGACACGCTGCTTGACCGCGGCCTCGAAGGGCGCGACGTCGACGGTGAGCGCGTCCTGAAGCCGTTGCGCCGCCGACGCCAGCCGCTCGAGGAGCAGTGTGTCGACCTGTGCGGGCGGCTGCGCCCCGTGCCTCGGCGAGCGCGCGGGAGGAGGCGGCGGCCTGGTCGGCGGCCGCGCGCTCGACCGCGGCAGCGTCCTCCACGGCCTGCCCGAGGCGCTCGGCGTCCAGCCGGAGCTCGTCGGGATTGCCGGACGCGTCGACGACCCGGCCGCCCGCATTCCGTTCGGCGGCGCGCGCCCTCCCGTCGATCTCGGAGAGCGTCTGGCGTAGCTGCGACTCGCGCGTGCGCAGCTCCCCGAGGTCGCGCGAGGCGGCGGCGGAGCGCTCGGCGAGCGGCTGCTCGAGCCGCCCGGCGACGGCCGCCGACAGCCGGAGCGTCTCGTCGAGCCTGGCGGCGCCGCGCGCGACGGCTGCCAGCAGCTCAGGATCGCGGCGGCGCATGCCGCGCAGGTGCGCCACCGGAGCGAAGGCGGCCGCGGCGTCCGAGGCCCGGACGGCGGCCGTATCGGCTGCCTGGACGGCAGCCTCGGCACGCTCCTCGAGCCGTGCGAGCTCCTCGACCGAGTCGCGGCGCTTCGCCTCGAGCTCGAGCAGGAGCGCCTCGGCCGTCTCGCCGGCGAACCAGAGCTCGCCGCGCGCCGGATCCCAGCCGATGCCGTCCCTCGTGACCGCCGGCACCGGCGAGGCGAGCAACTCTTCCGCCTCGACGACCGGCAGGCTCTCGACGAGCGCGTGCGGATCCTTCCCGACGAGCACGACGAGCGACCCGAGGCCCGAGGACTGCGCCTGCCGGACGAGCTCGAGCCCACGCGCGGCGTCGCCGGCGACGACCGCCGAGGCCAGATGGCCGAGCGCCGCCGCGACCGCCCGCTCGTCGCCAGGCGCGGCGTCGATCTCGTTCAGCACCAGCCGCTCCCCGCCCTCCACGAGCGCCCGGGCGGCCGGCGGAATCCCCTCGCGTTCGGCCAGCGAGCCCTCGAGCGCAGCCAGGCGCCCACGCGCGAGCGCGACGCGCTCGCGCAGGTCGTCGCGCTCGCGAGCTGCGGCTCGCGAGGCCTGGTCGGCCTCGTCGGCGAGGCGCCCGAGCTCGGACGGCGAGGGGCCTTCGTACGCCTGCTCCGCCGCCTCGACGAAGTCGTGCTCGAGCTGTGCGCGCAGGCGACCGACGGACTCCTGGCGGAGAGCAATGGCCTGCGCGGCGCCCCGGAGCGCGAGCAGCGCGTCGGGGCCGCCGCCGACCAGGTCGTGCTCGACTCGGGCCCGCTCGGCCGCAAGCTGCTCGAGCTCGGCCGCAACACCCGCATGAAGCGAACGCTCAGCGCCCGCGACGAGCGCCCAGCGCTCCTCGGCGGCAGCCTCCGCAGCGGCGCGCGCACCGGTCGCCGCCTGCGCCTGGGCTACGGCGGAGCGGGCGGCGTCGAGCAGGTCGCTGGTCTGGTGCGGGTCGAAGGCGCGTGCGGTCTCGAGGTCGGCGGCGAAGCGGGCGGCGAGCGCGGTGACGGCCTCCTGGCGGAGCGCGATCCGCTCCGCGCCGGAGCGCAAGCCGTAGAGCGCCGCGGTGTGCGACTCGCGCTCGCCGGCGGTGTCGGTCAGCTCGTCCTCGGCGCGCGACCGCGCGGCGAGCAGCTCCTCCAGCTTCGCCTCCAGCTCGCGGCGCGCGCCCCGCTCCGCGTTCCGGCGGAGCTCGCCCGTGCTCTGGCGCTCGTCGAGCCGCTCGAGGTCGAGCCTTGCGATCGCCGCCTTCAGGCGCGCGATCTCCTCGCCCAGCTTCGCCGCGCGCTCGGCGGCCGTCGCCTGGAGCGCGAGCGGCCGCAGACGCTTGCGCACCTCGTCCTCCAGGTCACGCGCGCGCTCGACCTGGACGGCGACGCGGGCCAGCTTCAGCTCGGCGCGATGGCGCCGTAGCTTGAACCGGCCGAGCCCCGCCGCCTCCTCGACGAGCGACCGGCGCTCGGCCGGCTTCGCGCCCAGCACGGTCTCGACGCTGCCCTGCGAGATCACCGAGCGCAGTCCGCCGCCGAGACCGACATCGGACAGGAGCTCGATCAGGTCGAGGCGGCGCACCGCCGCGCGGTTCACCAGGTACTGCCCCTCGCCGCCGCGGTGGAGCCGGCGGGAGAGCGACACCTCGGAGAAGGAGAGCTCGGGCCACGCGCCGTCCTCGTTGTCGAAGACGAGCTCGACCTCGCAGTTGTCGACCGCCTTGCGGCCGGCGGAGCCGGCGAAGAGCACGTCGTCGGGCTTCTCGGCGCGGAGCTCGTGCGGGCTCAACGACCCGGTCGCCCAGAGGATCGCGTCGGAGATGTTCGACTTGCCGGAGCCGTTCGGGCCGACGATGACCGCCACCCCCGGCTCGAGGTGGACCTCGACCGGATCGACGAAAGACTTGAAGCCGCGAAGCTTGACCGCCTTCAGATGCACGCGGCGGAAGTCTGCCCAGCGGGGCGGACGAGGCTCCGCGCGGAGCTCGGGATCACGTCGAGCGACCGGGCGCAGGAGGTGTATCGGCGTCTGCTCGGGTGAGCATGTCGAGCGCTTCTCGCGCTGCCTGCTGCTCGGCATCCTTCTTCGAGGCGCCGCGCCCGACGCCGGCCTGCACGCCGTCGATCAGGGCGGCGGCCGTGAACGTTCGCTCGTGGGCGGGGCCCTCGGCATCGAGGAGCGCGTAGCTCACGGAGCGGCCGCGGCGGGCGAGCTCCTCCTGCAGCTCGGTCTTGTGGTCGACCTTGTGCGTGAGCGCATACTGGATGCGGCTCTCGAAGGCTGCCACGATCGGCCCGGAAACCCCTTCGAAGCCGTGCTCGAGGTAGAGCGCGGCGAGTGCGGCCTCGAGCACCGCAGCGAGGACGTTCCGGTTGGCAGACAGCCGGGCCGGCTCGAGGCTCTCGGGGTCGGGGTGGCTCTCGAGCAGACGCGTGCCGAGCCCGAGCTCGACAGCGACCTCGGCGCAGCTCGCCCGCGAAACCACCTGTGAGCGGAGCTTGGCCATCTGGCCCTCGTCGAAGTCCGGGAAGCGTTCGTAGAGGGTGTGCGCGATCGCCAGCTCGAGCACCGAGTCGCCCAGGAACTCGAGGCGCTCGTATGACTCGTTCCGGTCGATCGCCCAGCTCGCATGTGTGAAGACCGACGCCGCTCGCTCGGGCGGGAGCTCTGCGATCAGCTCGGCGAGGGTCTTCCTACTGGTGCTGGGTGACGTAGTCGACCGCCTGGCCGACCGTCGTAATCTTCTGAGCATCCTCGTCGGAGATCTTGATGCCGAACTGGTCCTCGAGCTCCATGATCAGCTCGACCAGGTCGAGTGAATCCGCGTCGAGATCCTCCTGGAACGACGCCTCAGGGGTGATTTCGCTCTCGTCGACGCCGAGCTGTTCGGTCAGGACTTCCTTGACACGCTCGTAGACCTCTTCCTGGGACGCTGCCATGTCACCTCATCGATCTGTCGATTGCAGGGTCGAAGCGCGCCGATCATACACAGCCCGACGGTGACCGCTGGCGGGTGCCAGCCGCTCGGCGAACCGCTCCACGACCCGGTGCTCCGCCCCCCGGGCGGCGAGACGGATCGCGTTGGCGATCGCGCGGCGGCCGGAGCTGCCGTGGGAGATCACGACCAGGCCGCGCAGGCCGAGGAGGTAGGCGCCTCCGTAGGTGTCGGGGTCGAGCTTGTCGCGCACGCGGCGGGCCGCGGGCCGGATCAAAAGGCCTCCGAGCTTCCCGCGCACGGACGCCGAGACCTCCTCGCGCAACAGGTCGAGCAGCTCGCGGATCCCGCCCTCGAGCAGCTTGAGCGCGATGTTCCCGGTGAAGCCGTCGGTGACGACGACGTCCGCGGCGCCGCGCAGGAGGTCGCGGCCCTCGGCGTTGCCGGCGAAGTTGATCTGGGCGGTCTGCGCGAGGAGCGCGTGCGCCTCGATCGTCAGCTGGTTGCCCTTCTCGGGCTCCTCGCCGATCGAGAGCAGCCGCACCTGCGGCTCGGCGACCTCGAGCATCTCCGTGGAGAACACCGAGCCCATGACCGCGAACTGGACGAGGTGCTCGGGGCGGCAGTCGGCATTCGCGCCCGCATCGAGGAGGAGGGAGACGCCGCGGCGCGTCGGCATCGGGATGGCGATCGCGGGCCGGAGGACGCCGGGGAGCCGGCGCAGGTGCAGGAGGCCCGCGGCGAGCAGCGCGCCCGTGTTGCCGGCCGACACGACCGCATCCGCGCTGCCGGCCGCCACCGCGCGGACGGCGCTCACCATCGACGAGTCCGGCTTGGCGCGGACTGCCTCGGACGGCTTCTCGGCCATCCCGATCGCGGTCGGGGCGACGACGAGCTCGAGTCCGCCCGTGTCGAGACCTTCCGGCCCGTGCAGGATCACCTCGACGCCGTCCGCAGCCGCAGCGAGCGCCCCGGCGACGATCTCCTCCGGCGCGCGATCCCCACCGAGCGCGTCGACCGCGACGCGGGACAATTCGTGCCTAGCGCCCGAAGCGGAGCGGCTCGACCTCGCGGCCCTTGTAGGTGCCGCAGGTCGGGCAGACGCGGTGCGCGAGCTTCGGCGAGCCGCACTGCGGGCAGATGTTGACCCGCGGCGCCTCGAGCCCATGCTGCGCCCGGCGCTTGTCGCGACGGGACTTGGAAGTCTTTCTCTTCGGAACGGCCATCGGAGCGGCAAACAGCGTAGCTAACTCTGCTCGCGCAGCGCTTCGAGAGCCGCCCAGCGCGGGTCGGCGGTGGTCTCCTCGTGCGTGTGCGGGTTGTCGTTCAGGTTCTCGCCGCACTCGGGGCAAAGACCCGCACAGCCGGGGCGGCAGAGGATCTTGTCGGGAAGCGCGAGGGCCACGGCGTCACGGGCCCAGGAGGAGACGTCGAGCCGGTCGTCGACGAGGTAGGGCGTGCGGAGCTCGTCGTCGTCGGGCGACGAGGCCTGGTACTCGCGGACGCTGATCGGCACCTCGAGCACCGCGTCGCCGAGGCAGCGGTAGCACGGGCCGTGCAGCCGAACGGTGAACGCGAGCGCCAGGGCGGTGCCGGTGACGGCACGCGTCACATCCAGCTGCGCGGTCACGAGCTCGGGCACCGGCACGTACCGCTGGCCGCCGAACTCGAACGCGGGGAGCTCGAGCTCGATCGCCTCGCGGTGCTGCTCACCGGGCCTGAGCTTCAGCCGGCGTAGGTCGAAGCTCGTCATTCGTTCAGGGTATCGCGGCGCCGGGCCGCTCCCGAATCGCTAGTAGGACGGCTCGTCGGCGTCGGGCGGCCCGAAGGCGATGTCTTCCTGGGAGCGCTCGTGGAGGCGCTCGCGGCCGCGTCGGACGGCGGTGAGGAACTTGTCGAGGTTCGACTCGAGCGTGGCGAGGATGCCGTCGGCCCAGTCCTCCATCTCGAGGCGGGTCTCGCGGGCGGTGCGGCGGGCCTCGTCGATGATCTCCTGCGCCTGGCGCTCGGCCAGCCGGACGATCTCCGTCTGGGACGCCTCACGCACGGCCTGCTCGCGCGCCTCCTGCAGGAGGCGGTCCTGCTCGCGCTTGGCTTCGCCGAGCATCTCCTGGCGCTCCTTGACGATCCAGCGCGCCTGCTTGATCTCCTCGGGGATGGTCGCGCGCATCTGGTCGAGGATGTCGTAGATCTCCTCGCGGTTGATCCGCACCTGGTCGGTCATCGGGACCGCCTTCGCGGTGTGAACGAGGTCGTCGAGCTTGTCGATGAGAACGAGTACGTCCATAGGTCGGAGAATCCTACTCCTGGGCGTTGAGTGGGGCGCCGCCTCGACCGTTCGGGAAGAGCTCCTTCAGGCGGCGGGCGACGGCGGGGGGGACGAGCTGGCTGACGTCGCCGCCAAAGGCAGCGATCTCCTTGACGCCGCTCGAGGACACGAAACTGACCTGCGGGCTCGCCATCACGTAGACCGTCTCGATCTCCGGGGCGAGCGTCCGGTTGAGCTGGTTCATCTGGAACTCCCACTCGAAGTCGGAGATGACGCGCAGGCCCTTCACGATCACGCCGGCGTCCCAGCGGCGCGCGAACTCGACGACGAGATCCTTGAAGAGGTCGATCTCGACGTTGCCGAGGTCGGACAGGGCGTCGCGGACGAGGGCGACGCGCTCCTCGACCGGGAGCAGGATGTTCTTGTGCTGCGGATCGCGCACGATTCCGACGACCACGCGGTCGAAGATCCGGGCGGCGCGGCCGATCACGTCCACGTGGCCGTTCGTGACGGGATCGAAGGAGCCGGGGCAGATGGCGGTGATCACAGCTCGAACAGCGTAAGGCGCGCCGAGCCGTAGCGGCGGGAGGTACGTGTGCTGAGGCCCTCGAGGCGCGGCTCGAGGGCGGCCGGGGTCTGGACGGCGGCGAGGCCGTCGGGCGCGAGAAGGCGTGCGAACCGGGGCGCGAGGCGCTCGTACGCGTCGAAGTCGTAGGGCGGGTCGGCGAGGATCAGGTCGTAGGGGCCGCGCTCGTTCGCGAGCGCGCGCTCGGCGTCCATGCAGAGCACGGTCGCCCTGAGCCCGAGCTTCTCGAGGTTGGCGCCGATCGTACGGCACGCCTCGCGCGAGCTGTCGACGAAGAGGCAGCTCTCGGCACCGCGCGAGAGCGCCTCGAGCCCGAGCGCCCCCGAGCCGGCGTAGAGGTCGAGCACGACCGCCCCGTCCACCGGCCCGATCAGGTTGAACGCCGTCTCGCGGACGAAGTCCGACGTCGGCCGCGTCGCGGTCCCCTTCGGCGCCTCGATCCTCCGCCCCCTGAACTCACCGGCAATGATCCGCAACGGACGTGAGCGTAGTGCGCGGCCGTGGCAGGATCAGGCGAGGGTGGACGGGTCTGCACCGGACAGGAGGGCGTCGGCTTCGGCGTGCCAGGGGCCGGGCACGTCGACGAGCTCGCGGGCGAGCTCGCGGGCTCGCTCGAGGAGGGCTCGGTCGGCGCGGAGGCGGGTGAAGCGGAGGTCGCCGAGGCCGGACTGGCGCGTCCCGAGGAGCTGGCCCTCGCCGCGAAGCTCGAGGTCGCGCTCGGCGAGCTCGAAGCCGTCGTTCGTCTCGACGAGCGCCTCCAGGCGAGCCTGGGCGGAGTCGGTGAGCTCGGCCTTCGGACGCGAGATCAGCAGACAGTAGGACTGCTCCGCGCCCCGGCCCACGCGGCCGCGGAGCTGGTGGAGCTGCGCGAGGCCGAAGCGGTCGGCCTCCTGGACGATCATGATCGTCGCGTTCGGCACGTCGACGCCGACCTCGATCACCGTCGTCGCGACGAGCACGTCGAGCTCGCGCTCCTTGAATGCGCGCATCACCTCGCGCCGGTCGGCCGCCTTCAGCCGCCCGTGCAGGAGCCCGACGCGGTAGCCCGCGAGCTCGGCCCGCTGCAGCCGCTCCGCCTCCGCCTCGGCCGCCCGGGCGATCCGGGTCTCCGACTCCTCGATCAGCGGGCAGACGACGTACGCCTGCCGCCCGGCGTCGAGGTGAACGCGCAGCCGCGCGTACGCGTCGCTCGAGCGCTCGGCCCCCACCCACGCCGTCACGATCGGCTTGCGCGTCGCCGGCGGCTTCGCGATCTCGGTCACGTCGAGCTCGCCGAACACGGTCAGTGCGAGCGAGCGCGGGATCGGCGTCGCCGTCATGTGCAGCAGGTGCGGCCGCAGCCCGGCGAGCGCCTGCCGCTGCTCGACCCCGAACCGGTGCTGCTCGTCGACGACGGCGACTGCAAGGTCCGCGAAAACAACCTCCCGCTGGATCAGCGCATGCGTGCCCACCGCGATCTGCGCAGCGCCCGACTCGAGCTCCGCACGCGCGCGCTTCGTCGCCGCGCTCCCCGTCAACAGAACGACCCCCACACCGAGCTCCGCACAGATCGCTTCGACCGTGAGAAAGTGCTGCTCAGCGAGGGTTTCGGTCGGCGCCATCAGAGCGCCCTGCCGCGCCGCCTCCGCCGCCCGCAGCAGCGCGTAGAGCGCCACCACCGTCTTCCCCGACCCGACGTCGCCCTGGAGCAGCCGCTGCATCGGCCGGTCGCGCGCGAGATCGCGGTCGATCTCCGCGATCGCATGCTCCTGGTCCTCGGTGAGCGCGAACGGCAGAAGCGCCCGGTAGCGGGCGACGAGCTCCCCGGGCGGCGGCAGCGCCTCACCCGGCTCGCCCTCGACCCGCGACCGTGCAACGGCGAGCTGCAGCGCCACGAGCTCGTCGAACGCCAGCCGCTGACGTGCCTCCTCGGCCTGCGCCGGATCGACCGGGAAATGCAGTGCCGCGAGCGCGTCGCGCCGGATCGGCAGCTCGAGCCGCGCCGGGAGCGGATCGACGACGTCGTGCGCGTGTGCGGCGAGAGCTGCCCGCACGAGCTCGCGGATCCGCGGCGACGGCACCTCGTCGCTCGCGCGGTAGACCGGCGCGAAGTCCGCGGTCGCCCGGGCCTCGCCGAGGTCGAAGCTCTTGACCTCGAAGCCGTGCCGCGACAGCCGCCCGCGCAGCCGCACGGGCGTTCCGGGCGCGAGCTTGTCCATGAGCCACGGCTGGTTGAACCAGTTCGCGGAGATCGACCCGGTCTCGTCCTTGACACTCGCGCTGAGGATCGTCAGCCGGCCGCGCGGGCGCCGGAGGCGCACGCTCTGGACGACCCCGGCGATGGCCACCTCGTCGTCGCCCCACAGCTCCGAGATCGCCACCTCGTCGGCCGCGGTCTCGTACCGCCGCGGGCGGCGGAAGAGCAGGTCGCCGACGGTCGCCAGCCCGAGCCGCGCCAGCCGCTTCGCGACCGTCGCGCCGACGCCCGGCAGCGACTCGACCGGCAGGGCAAGGTGCTCGGGGCGGGCCCACCGCCGCGGCCGCTCCCACCCACCCTCCGCCGCGGGCGCGGCGAGGCGCTCCTCAGTTCCCGTCGTCAAACCAGAAGAGCCCGACCGTCCCCGGCCCGGCGTGCGTCCCCACCACCGCGCCGATCGAGGCCGTCACCTCGAGGTTCGCCTCGGGGCGCGCGTCGCGCACCAGGCGCTCGAGCGCCGCGAGGCGCTCCGGCGCCGCCGCGTGCGCAAGCCCGATCCGCAGCGAGGGCGCATCGACCGACTGCGCGACGAGCCTGTCCACCAGCTCCTCGAGCGCCTTCCGGCTCCCACGGACCCGCTTCAGCGGCACGACCTCGCCGTCGGTCAGTCCCAGCACCGGCTTCACATTCAGCAGCGTGCCTGCGAACGCCGCCCCGCGGCCGATCCGTCCGCCTTTCGCGAGGAACTCGAGCGTGTCGACGGTGAACAGCAGACCGTGCGTCTCGAGGTACCGGCGCACGAGGGCGTCGATCTCCTCGTCGGTCGTCCCGCGCTCGAGCCGACGCTGAACGGCGAGCGCGAGCATCGCGATCGCGGCGCAGACCGTCCGCGTGTCGAACACCCGTACCGCCTCGCCGGCCTGCTCGGCCGCCGCAACCGCGCTTGCATGTGTCCCGGAGAGCGTCGACGACAGCTGCAGCGACAGCACCCGCTCGTACTGCGGCAGGAGCTCCTCGTAGACCGCCAGGAAGTCGCCGGGCGTCGGCTGCGACGTCCTCGGCGGCTCGGGCTCGGACGCGAGCCGCGCGTAGAGCTCGTCGGGCGAGAGATCGACGTAGTCGCGGTAGCTCGCGGCGCCGAAGTTGACGTACAGCGGCACGACGCGCCAGTTCGGGAACCGCTCGACCCCCTCGGGGTAGTCGGCCGTCGAGTCGAGGACGATCGCCGTGTTCGCGGCGTCCAGATTCACGACACGGAGCTTAGGCGGCTACTCGGCGCTCAACAGCAGGGCGTAGTGCGGCTGCCCGCCCTCGTGCACCTCGAGCTCCACCTCGGGGTGCGCCGCCGCGAGCTCGCCGAGCAGGCTCGTCGAGCGGCGGGGCTTCCTCGCCGGTGAGCAGCGTGAGGATCCCGCGCGGCTGCTCGAGCAGCCGCTCGGCGACGGCGCGTGCGACGGCGTCGAAGGCCCCGCCGCCCGCGAGCGGGACTCCCTCGGCGAGGCCGAGCCAGGCGCCCTTGCGGATCACCAGCCCGTCGGTCTGGACGTCGCGCGACGCGACGGTGACCGCCCCGGTCGCGAGGTCGGCCGCCGCCCGCGCCATCGCCTCCCGGTTCTCGGCGCGCTCCAGGCCGGAGTCGAACGCGAGTGCCGCCGCAAGCCCGGCCTGGAGCGAGGTCGTCGGGATCACCGTCACCGGAACGGGCGCCGCCTCGGCCGCGTGCTCGGCGGTGAGGATGACGTTCGCGTCGTTCGGGAGCAGGAGCGCCTCGAGCCCCCCGGACGCCTCGACGGCGGCGAGCAGCTCCGCGGTCGACGGGTTCATCGTGCGGCCGCCGTCGACGACGTGAGCGCCGAGGTTCTCGAACAGCCTGCGGTTCCCCGCGCCCGCCGCCACCGCGACGACGGCGCACCGAGGCAGAGGGGCTGCGGGAACCGCATGCAGCAGCCGCCGCTCCCGCTCGACCGTCTGCGCATGCATGTTCGCGATCTCGACGCCGGCGAGCGAGCCGTGCGCCACTCCGAGCGAGAGCGCCCGCCCGGGGTCGTCGGTGTGGACGTGCACCTTGAGTGCCGAGGAGTCGCCGACGACGAGCAGCGAGTCGCCGAGCGGCTCCAGCTCCCGCTCGAGCACCTCCGGGTCGAGCCGCTCGCCCTCGATCACGAACGCCGTGCAGTACTTGAACTCGGAGAGCTGCTGGTGGATCGACTCGACCGTCGGGGCGGCGACCACGGCCGCCGGCTCGGGCAGCGGCGCCCCCTCGAGCGCGGCCGCGACGCCGCGGACGATCTCGACGAGGCCGGCGGCGCCCGCGTCGACGACGCCCGCCTCGGCGAGCACGGGCAGCAGCTCGCGCGTCCGCGCGACGCAGTCCACGCCGCGCGCTAGCACCGCCGCGAGGTCGCCGCCCGACTCTGCTTCTTCCGCCAGCTCGCGAATCGCGGTCAGCATCGTCCCCTCCACCGGCTTGCGGACGGCGCGGTACGCGGCGTCGCTCGCGCTCCGGAGCGCGAGCGCGAGGTGATCCGAGGCGGCGAGCGCCTCGGCCGCGCCCCGCACGATCTGCGACAGGATCACGCCCGAGTTGCCTCGCGCCCCCATCAGCGCGGCGCGCGAGATCTCGTGGGCGAGCCCGGCGCGGTCGTCGGGCCCCTCGCCCTCGAGCGCCGTGACGATCGCCTGCACCGTCAGCGCCAGGTTCGTCCCCGTGTCTCCGTCGGGGACGGGGTAGACGTTGAGGTCGTCGATGCGGGCCCGCGCGGCCTCGATCGCCGCCAGCGCGCCGCGCGCCGCCTCGAGCACCCGCGACCTCATGCGGTGATCCTGACGTCCTCGACGAAGACCTCGACCGTCTCGACGGGCAGGCCGGTGAGCCGCTCGACGTCGTAGGCGACCTGCGAGCGCACGGTCGCGGCCACCTCCGCGAGGTTGAGGCCGTACTCGACGACGACACGGAGGCCGATCCGGAGGCCGGAGGCGTCCCCGCCGACGGTGATGCCGTCGCGCCGAAGCAGCTTGCCGACCCGCGACCCCGGCGTGAGGCCGACGACGCCGTAGCAGCGCGCGGCGGTCTCGGCCACGAGCTCCGCGCAGACCTCGCGCGCAATCGTGATCGAGCCCCTGGGCGAGACGACGGTCAGGTCGGACACGGCGTCCCCTTAGACGCCGCTCCACCTGGGCCGGTTGCTAGACCGCTTTTGTAACGCGCCCGGACTTGAGGCAGCGCGTGCACACGTAGGCACGGCGGGCGACGCCGTCGACGAGCAGCCGGACCCGCTGGAGGTTCGGGTCGAAACGGCGGTTGGTCGCCACCATCGAGTGGGAGCGGTTGTGCCCGAACCCGGGCTTCTTCCCGCACACTGAGCAGACCTTGGACACGGCTGCCCAGGGTAGCAGCCCCACTCTCATAAGCGACGCTGCTCAGCTAGCAGAGCTGGCGCGCAGCTGCGCGAACACGTCGGCCATCTCGAGGGCGGTACGCACCGCCTCGCCGGCGCGGTCGATCCGCGCCTCGGCCTGCTCGACCGTGTCCGTGGTGAGAACGCCGAACGCCACGGGCACGCCGGTCTCGATCGCCGCCAGCTGCAGCCCGGAGGCCGCCTCGGCCGAGACATACTCGAAGTGCGGCGTCTCACCGCGGACGACGGCGCCGAGCGCGACCACGCACGCGTAGCGGCGGGTCTTCGCCAGGGCCATGGCGGCGAGCGGCAGCTCGAACGCGCCGGGCACCGGCATGATCGTGACCGAGTCCTGTGCGACGCCGGCCTCCTCGAGCGCGTCGATCGCGGAGGCGAGCATGCGGTTCGTGAGGTTGCCGTTGAAGCGCGAGACGACGATCGCGACGGTGCGGCGGTGGCCGCTCGGCGTCCCCTCGAGCACGGTGTAGCCGTCTGGAACGTCGATCTCGCCGGCGCTGTGCTGAACCGGGTCGCCGTCCGGAGCCGGGTCCTCGACGAGGTCGGCGCTCTCGGCCTCGGGCCAGCCCGCAAACGGATCCGAAGGCTCGTCCTCGGGCTCTGCCCCGTCCGCGGGCAGAGGATCCACGGATTCTTCGTCGGCGACGGTTGCCTGCAGTGAACGCTCGTATTCGTCGTGGTTCTCGTTCATCCGTCCTTCTCGTTCTCGTTGTCCCACTCCGGGTTGATCCGGAGGTCCTGATGGTGAAGCCGGTGTCCGAGCTTATCCCGCTTGGCGGCTAGATACCGCCGGTTTTCCTCGTTCGGGACGACCTCGATCGGCATCTGCTCGACGACGGTGAGGCCGAACCCGTCGAGGCCCGTGAGCTTTTTCGGGTTGTTGGTGAGGATGCGGATGGTGCTCAGGCCGAGGTCGGCGAGGATCTGATTGCCGATCCCGTACTCGCGCGCGTCGGCGGGAAAACCGAGCTGGAGGTTCGCCTCGACCGTGTCGAGTCCCTGCGCTTGCAGCGCGTAGGCGCGGAGCTTGTTGATCAGGCCGATGCCGCGCCCCTCCTGCGCCATGTAGAGCAGCACGCCGCTGCCCTCCCGCGCGATCTGCCCGAGCGCCTGCTCGAGCTGCTCGCCGCAGTCGCAGAGGAGCGAATGGAAGACGTCCCCGGTGAGGCACTCGGAGTGGACTCGAACGAGGACGTTCTCGGCGCCCTCGACCTCGCCGAGGACGAGCGCCACGTGCACCTTCCCGGTCAGCTTCTCGACGAACGCGATCGCCTTGAACTCGCCGAACGCCGTCGGCAAGCGCACGGCGGCGCCGCGGTGCACGAGCTTCTCGGTCCGGCGCCGGTGCTCGACCAGGTCGGCGACGGTGACCATCTTGATCCCGTGGCGCTCGCAGTAGGGGATCAGGTCGGGGACGCGCGCCATCGTTCCGTCGTCGTTCATGATCTCGCACACGACGCCGGCGGGGTTGAGCCCGGCCAGGCGGGCGAGGTCGACGGACGCCTCCGTTTGCCCGATTCGCTCGAGCACGCCGCCGGGGCGCGCGCGCAGTCCGTGCATGTGGCCCGGCGACACCAGGTCGCCCGGGCCGGAGTCGGGCGCGATCGCCACCTGGATCGTGTGGCTGCGGTCGGCGGCCGAGATCCCCGTGGTGACGCCCTCGCGGGCCTCGAAGGTGATCGTGAAGGCCGTGCCGAGCGGCGCCTCGTTGCGGTCCGTCATCAGGCGCAGGCCGACAGCGTCGGCGCGCTCCTCGGTGAGGCAGAGGCAGATCAGCCCTCGGCCGTGCGTGGCCATGAAGTTGATCGTCTCCGGCGTCGCGAACTGCGCGGCGATGACGAGGTCGCCCTCGTTCTCGCGGTCCGGATCGTCGACGACGACGACGAACCGGCCGGCGCGGATGTCCTCGATCGCCTCGCCGATAGTCGAAAGAGTCCTCGTCGTCGCCATCCAGGAAGGCTACTCCGAGCCCGGCAAGAGCCGCTCGACGTACTTGGCGAGGACGTCGACCTCGAGGTTGACCGGGCGGCCGGGCTCGAGCTCGCCGAGCGTCGTGACCTCGAGTGTGTGCGGGATCAGCGCGACCGCGAAGCCGTTCGCGTCGAGACCGGCCACCGTGAGGCTCGTCCCCTCCACTGCGATCGAGCCCTTCTCGACCGCGTAGCGGAGCAGCTCCGGTGCCGCGTCGAACCAGATGCGGCGGCCTTGGCCCTCCTCCTCGACGCTGCGCACGACGCCGACACCGTCCACGTGCCCCTGGACGTAGTGCCCGCCGAGCGGCTCCCCGGCGCGGAGCGACGGCTCGACGTTCACGTGGGAGCCGGGAGCGAGGCCGCCGAGCGACGTGCGCGCGAGCGTCTCGGGCACGGCATCGAACGCGATGCGCCCGTTGGAGAGCTCGACCGCGGTGAGGCAGACGCCGTTGACCGAGATCGAGTCGCCGACCGCGGTCACCGCGGCGGTCTCGGGGGCCTCGATATCGATCCGCACGCCGCCGTCGCGGCCGCTGATTCCAGCGGTCGTTCCGACCTCCCGCACGATCCCCGTGAACAATGCCCTCTTACAACCCTGGCTCAGTCGCCGTATGCCAGCGATTCGACCGTCTCACGGACGATCATCTCGAGGTCGCCGCGTTCCCCCGGAAGGGCGTTCTGAAGTGCTGCCAGGAGCTCCTCGACCGCGGCGCGCTGGCCGGGCGCGAGCTCCTCGGTGCCGATCTCCTCGATCCGTTTGCGCAGCTCGTCATTGCCGACGTTGCGCATCAGCCACTGCGAGAGCAGGCTGAGGAGCTCGTCGTCGGTTCGCCGGAATTCGAAGTTTGCGGTCAGGGATCGTGGACGTAGGCTTCGAGCAGGGCGTCCTCCCCCACCAGCCGAGCGCGCAGGTGCGAGAGTCCGATCCCGGATCGTAGCCGGGGCAGCAAGTGCGGACCGTCCCCTCCCGCGAGCTCGGGCGCAATGAAGACGCAGCACCTTGTCGACCAGGCCGGCGTCGAGGAAGGCTCCGGCGAGCGTCGGCCCGCCTTCGAGCAGGAGCGACTGGACCCCGTCGGCCGCGAGGGCGCGCAGCTCGTCCTCGAGCGCGCCCGGGCGGAGCTCGAGCTCCGAGCCCTCGGGCAGCGGGCCGCGGCCGAACGCAAGCCGGCGCGGCTGCCCACGCGGCGTCGGCACGTCGCGGGCGTCGAGACGCGGCGCGTCCGCCCGCACGGTCCCCATGCCCACCGCGACTGCATCGCACTGCGCCCGGAGCTCGTGGACGAGGCGCCGGCTCGCCTCGCCGGTGACCCAGCGGCGTCCGGGAATCGTCACACGCCCGTCGAGCGTCGCCGCCGCCTTGTAGGTGACGAACGGCCGGCCGCGCGAGACCCAGACGCGCCAGGCCTCGTTCTGCACGCGCGCCTCCCAGGCGTCGAGCAGCTCGACCTCGACGCCGGCCTCGCGGAGCGTCTCGATCCCGCCGCCGGCCTCGGGGTTCGGGTCGCGGACCCCGATGACGACGCGCTCGATGCCGTCGGAGATGATCCGCTCGCTGCACGGCGGCGTGGTGCCGTGATGGTTGCAGGGCTCGAGCGTGACGTAGAGCGTGGCGCCGCGCGCGGCCGCGCCCGCCGCGTCGAGCGCGACCACCTCGCCGTGCCGGCCGCCCTGCTCGGTGACGCCCTCCGCGACGATGTCGCCGTCGCGTGCCACCACCGCTCCGACCGTCGGTTTCGGATAGGCCCGCCCCGCCGCCGCGGCGGCCAGATCGAGCGCGCGAGCCATGCTCATGACACGACGCTAACGACTGGAAACCGGTTTACGCTCCGAGGGATGACACCGAGGTTCCGCGCAGGCGAGGTCGTGCGCGTCGTGCACGCATCGGCGGCAGGCGAGGAGGCGGTCGTCGAGGAGGTCGCCGGGCCGAACGAGGAAGGCAACGGCTGGCTGCTCACGCTGCGGCTCTGCAGCGAGGGCGAGGGCGACTCGATGATCGTGCTCGGCGAGAACGACCTCGAGGCGACGGGTTTCGCCGAGGACGACGGCGGGCAGCGAATTCCCCTCTCGGCGCTGCCGGAGCCCGCGGCCCCCGCCGACTGCCTCGAGTTGCGACTCTTCACCGAGATCACCGACTCACCCGAGGCGGCGCGCGTCGCGCAGTCGATCGAGCAGGAGGTGTCCGCGCTGATCGGCGGAGCGACGGTGACCATCGAGGCCGAGCGGCACTGGTCGCAGCCGTACAACTACGAGCTCATGGTGTCGGTGGTGCCGGAGGGGG
Organism: uncultured Actinomycetes bacterium; assembly: GCA_963792135.1. GTDB lineage: Bacteria > Actinomycetota > Thermoleophilia > Gaiellales > Gaiellaceae > PALSA-600. Next base: position 77,105 of record CAWBVD010000004.1, read on the forward strand.
ACCCGGTCGAGGCGCTGCAGATACTCGCCGAGGCCGGCGGCGACGGGTGGCTCGCCTGCCGCGACGACGGCTGGCGCTGCGATCTCTGGTGGACCTCGAGCCGTGACCCGGACGCGATGCTGATCGTCCCGGAGGTGCATGCGGCGGAGATCGCGTTCATCCCGTGGTCGAGCCCGGCCCGCCGGGAAGAGGAGGAGCGGCCGCTCGCCAATGTCAGCGTGCCCGAGGAGACGCCCGAGGAGCCGGCCGCGGCGGAGGCCGAGACGGAGCCCGAGGACGACGCCTCAGACGCGGAGGCGGGCGATGAAGAAGCCTGAGGTGCCGTGCCGGTGCGGCGTCGTGAGCAGGAACTCCGGCCGCTTCGGGTGGGCGAACTGCGGCCACTCCTCGCCGAGGGGCACCGGCTCCAGACTCGAGGCGTCGACGACGGCCTCGTTCTCGTCCGCGTTCAGCGTGCAGACCGAGTAGAGCACGGTGCCGCCGCGCCGGGTGCGCTCGGCGGCGGCGAGCATCAGCTCGAGCTGGAGCCCCGGCAGCGCGGTCGCGCGCCAGCGCGCGTCGGGCCGGCGTGCGAGCACGCCGAGGCCGGAGCACGGGGCGTCGACCAGGGAGCGGTCGAAGCCGGAGTCCTCGAGCTCGCGCAGATCCCCGTTGACGACCCGGACGTTGCGAACGCCGAGGCGGCGGATGTTCTCCTCGAGCTCGCGCGCGCGCCCGAGGTTGAGCTCGACCGCGGTGACGTCGCCCTTCAGCATCGTCGTCTTCGCCCCCGGAGCGGCGCAGGCGTCGAGCACGCGCTCGCCGTCCTGAGAGCCGAGCGCGAGCGCGGCGAGCTGCGAGCCGCGGCTCTGCCAGATCAGCGGCGTTCCCGAATCGACGGTGCCGCGCTCGATGCGGTACGCGCCGGGCACGTCCGTCGGCTCGCCGATCGGCACGGCGGAGCGAACGACGAGCTCGCCCGGCTCGTTCTGGGCGCGCATCAGCTGGAGGGCCTGCTCCTCTCCCCAGTCGCGCACCCACGTCGCGTGGATCCAGTCGGGGTAGGACTCGGCGAGCGGCCCGGGCGGGAGCTCCTCGACCAGGCGGCGGAAGCCCTCGGCGAGCCGGCGCGCGACGGCGTTCGTGAACCCCGTCGCATGGGCGAGGCCCGCCTCGCGGACGAGCTCGACCGCGTCGTTCACGACGGCGTGGTCGGGCGCCTCACTCCAGGCGACCTCGTAGCCCACGATGCGCAGCGCCGCCAGCACCGGCGGGTCGAGCTCGGCGGCGGGGCGGTTGCCGAGGACGTCGATGCCGTGGTCGATCGTCCGCCTGCGCTGCACCGTCCCGTACGCGATGCGCTGCGCGAGCGCCCGGTCGCGCGGGTCGAGATCGGCGCCGGCCGAGGCCATGGCCTTGTCGGCGTATGCGCCGTCCTCGAACACGCGCCGGACGACGGTGAACGCCGCCCTGCGGGCCGGGGCCGTCACCTCACCCCGCGGATGAACTCGTCGTAGCTCATCCGGCGCCGGCCCTCGGGCTGCACCTCGACGGGCACGAAGACGCCGTCCTCGAGCCGGGCCCGCCAGATCGTCACGCGGCGTCCATGGAGGTCCGCCCACGCGCCGATGTGCGGCGACAAAGCGCGGACCCGGCGCCACGAGTCGACGGGGTCGTCGAGATCGAGCTCGCGGTCGGCGGCGGTGATCTTCTCGGCATACGTGATCCCCTCCTCGGGCTGTGGCGTGAAGGACGGGTCTCCGAGGACGGCCGGGAGCAGGCGCGCCGCGCCCTCGGCCGCGCGGGCGAAGACCGTGCCCGCATCGTCGTCGTCCGCGATCGGGAAGCGCTCCTCGGCGGCGACCGGGCCCGCGTCGAGCGCCTTGACCGTCTCGTGGATCGTCACGCCGGTCTCCGGGTCACCGGCGAGGATCGCCCGCTCGACGGGTGCGGCGCCGCGCCAGCGCGGCAGCAGGGAGGGGTGCACGTTCAACCACAGAGGCCCAGCGAGGAGCGGCTCGGGGATCAAGAGCCCGTACGCGCAGACGACGATCGCGTCGACCTGTTGATCCCGGAGCTCCGGGCGCTCGGTCTGGACGACGGGGATGCCGAGGCGTTCGGCCGTTTCCTTCGCCGGAGGCGGCGCGAGTCGGCGGCCGCGGCCGCGCGGCGCGTCGGGCCGCGTGAGGACGTACGCGATCTCGGTGCCGCCCTCCGCCAGCCGTTCGAGCACGTCGGCGCCGAAGGGAGCCGTCGCGGCGACGGCGACCCGCATTCAGTGCCCTCTACCTCAAGACGATCTGCGGCCGCAGCTTCCCGAGCGCCTCCTTGCGGTGCTCGGCGTCGGTGCGGTCGATGATCAGGACGCCGTCGAGGTGGTCGAGCTCGTGCTGCACGACGCGCGCGCTGAGGCCTTCGAGCTCGAAGCGAACGTCGCCGCCGTTCGGATCCGTGCCTTCGAGCGTGACCTTCGTCGACCGCTCTACCGGAACGCGGACGCCCTCGAGCGAGAGGCAGCCCTCCTCGTCGGACTCCTTGTCCTCGGAGACGTCGACGAGCCGCGGGTTGACGACGGCCCGCGGCCCAGTCTCCTCGAGCTCGAACACGAACAGCCGCTGCAAGAGCCCGACCTGCGTCGCGGCGAGGCCGACGCCCTGGGCGTCGTGCATCAGGTCGATCATCCGGTCGACGAGCTGGAGCAGGTAGTCGTCGAGCTCGGTGACCTCCTTCGCCTTCATGCGAAGCGCGGCGTCCGGGTACTGGCGAATCTGCGCGAGGGCCTGGCGGCGGACGTACTCGCGCTCGTGCTCCTCGAGGCGCTCGCGCTCCTCGTCCGTCAGCTCCTCGTCGTGGGCGTGGTCGTGCTCGTGGTCGTGATGATGCTGGTGCTCGGACACGGTCGCGACAGTGTGCCAGCCCTGAGCCGTCGAGCTCCGTCGAGCCTACGCTCGTGCGGGGAAACGCGCCAGGATCCAGCCGGCGTCGAGCTTCTCGCGGCGGTAGTCGCGGCCGCCGACCTTCACGAAGTCGCGCGAGCGCGGATCCATCGCAAGCCGGGCCTCGATCGGATACCAGCGGTTGTGCTTCTCGATCAGCTCGTTGACGTCCTCGAAGTCCCAGCGGGCGGCGACGCGCCGCCAGCGCTCCAGCCGGTCCCCGTGCTCGGCGTAGGCCTCCTCGAGCCGCTCGAGGTGGGTCTCGATCTCGTCGTCGATCTGCCGCAGGCGCTGCATGTACGGGAGCGGCCCGCCGAGCGAGGCGACGTACGCGTCCGCATCGGGCCGGAAGCGCCGGATCCGCCGTGGCAGCGGCCTTCCGACGAGCGGGTTCAGATCGCGGTCGCGGTCGAGCCGCTCGCGCTCCCTCGCCGACGGCGGCGTCACGTCCCGCACCCCCCACTCGCCGAGGATCTCCTCGGCCTCCGTGCGCTTCAGCGCCATGCCGGTAGTCTGCCGAAGGCGGCTAGAGCGATTGCGGGTCGACGTCGACGACTGCGGTGAGGCCGGCGCGGCGCATTGCGGGGGCTGCTGCGGCGAGGAGGGCCGCGGCGCGGGTGGCGACGGCGCGGGGGCGGTCGGTCTTGGCGGTGAGCTGAGCGCGGTGCTTGCGGCGGAGGCGGAGGAGCGGCGCCGGGCCGAGCAGGTCGCCGGGCATCCCGGCCGCGAGCTCGGTGAGCGCCTGCTCGACCGGCTCGGGCTCCGGGCCGGAGACCACGATGCGGACGAGGTGGCGCTCGGGCGGGTAGCCGAGATCGCGGCGGCGGTCGAGCTCCTCGGCGAGGAAGCGGCGCACGTCGTGGCGGGCGGCGTACGCGATCGGGCGCGCGTCGGGCTGGAAGGTCTGGACGAGGACGCGCCCCGGCGCGTCGCGGCCGCTCCGACCCGCGAGCTGGGTGATCAGCTGGAACGTCCGCTCCTCGGCCCGGAAGTCGGGCAGTGCGAGCGCCGAGTCAGCGTCGATTACCGCCGCGAGCTCGACGCCCGCGAAGTGGTGACCCTTCGCCACCATCTGCGTTCCCAGCAGAACCGCACCCGGCGTCTCGGCGAACCGGCGCAACGTCGAGGCCGTCTCCTCCGGGCTCGTCGCCGTGTCGGCGTCGAGGCGGATCGGGACGAGCTCGGGAAACTCCTTCGCCAGCACGCGCTCGAGCGACTGCGTCCCCGCCCCGAGTCGCGCAACCTCCGCGGAGCCGCACGCCGGACACACCGCGGGCTCCGGCTCGCCGTGACCGCAGTGGTGGCAGTGGAGGACCGCGTCGCCGTGCAGGACGAGCGCCACGTCGCAGTTCGGGCAGCGGATCGTCTGCCCACAGGCGCGGCAGTGCAGCGCAGGTGAGACGCCGCGCCGGTTCAGGAGCATGATCGCCTTCCCCCGCCGCTCGGCCACCCCTCGCAGCTCCGCGAGCAGCGGCGCCGAGAGCGGGTATCCCGCCTCCTTCCGAAGGTCGACGATTTGCACCGGCGGCAGCTCCCCGCCCACCCGCTTGCCGAGCTCGAGCCGCTCGAGCGCCGCCCAGCTCTCCGGCCGCGGCGTGGCGGAGCCGAAGACGGCGACCGCCCCCTCGAGCGCGGCTCGCTTCGCCGCCAGCGTGCGCGCGTCGTAGCGCGGATCCGAGTCCTGCTTGTAGGAGGCGTCGTGTTCCTCGTCGACCACGATCAGCGCGAGCCCGGAGACAGGCGCGAACACCGCCGAACGCGCCCCCACGACAATCCGCGCCTCGCCGCTTCCGATCCGCTCCCGCTCGTCGCGGCGCTCCGCCTCCGTCAGCCCCGAGTGCAGGATTGCGACCCGGTCGCCGAAGCGCGCACGCACGCGCCCCACGGTCTGCGGCGCGAGCGAGATCTCCGGCACCAGGATGATCGCCCCCAGCCCGCGCTCCAGCGCCGCGCCGCACGCCTGCAGGTACACCTCGGTCTTCCCTGAGCCGGTGGGGCCGTAGAGCAGGAACGCCCCGCCCACACCCGCGTCCACTGCGGCGACGATCCGCTCGACGGCGGCCCGCTGCTCCGGCAGCAGCTCCGCCGGCTCGCCCTCACCGGGCAGCGACTGCCTGTGCGCCGGCGGCGCCTGCTCCTTCCGCCGCTTCGGCAGCTCGGGCGCAACGAGCGCGAGCGCACGGGCAGGCGTCGAGCCGTAGTAGTCGGCAAGCCACAGCGCCAGCTCGACGAGCGCAGGCGGCACCGCACCCACGACCTTCTCCACCGCGAGCGGCACGATCCCCTCCGGGGGCTCGTCCTCGAAACCCACCACGATCCCACGGGCCCGCCGCCGCCCGAACGGCACCTGGACGATCGCCCCTTTCCCGACGCCGTCCTCCAGCTCGTACGTGAAGGGCCGCGCGACGGCACGGGAAGTCACGAGCGGGTAGACCGAGGCATACGGCACCCGGCCAGGGTAGAGACCCGTCAGGAGGGGGCCCGCTGCACCTCCTGCTTCTCGGCGGCGCGCAGCCTCCGCCACGAGATCGTCCGGGCCATCATGAAGAGCGCGATCAGCCCGACGATCAGGTTGAACACGACGAGCGCGATGTTGGCTCCCACGCTGAACGCGAGCAACAGCGACTTCGAGATCGCCTCGTTGTGGAAGAGGAGGACGATCAGCCCCTGCTTCGTCCCGGCGCCGCCCGGCGTCGCCGGGAACAGCGTCGCGAGCGAGTCGACGACGAGCGCGAGCAGCGCGTTGTGGATCGAGGCGTGCACCCGGAACGCCTCGAGGAGGTAGTAGAGCGAGGCGACGCGCAGCACCCAGGAGAGCGCCTGGGGAAACAGCACGCTGCGCACGAGCCGCGGCCGGTCGTGGACGATCGCGAACCCGCGCATGAACCGGGCCCGTGCGTCGCCGCCCTTCTCGAGGAACACGATGAAGGCGATCACGGTCCCGGCGAGGAGCACCAGCAGCCCGAGCTCCGTCCACTTGGCGTTCTTGACGAAGAACCCCCAGTCGACGGATGGCAGCCGCGAGTAGACCTGGTGCGTCGGCAGCACGCCGCTGACGAGAGCCCAGACGATGAACCCGCCGGCGACGAGCGCGTCGAAGAGCGTCTCGGCGATCAGGGTCGGCGTGAGCGTCGTGTAGCTCGAGTCCGGGATGCGGTGCCGGATCAGGTAGAGCTTGACCACATCGCCCGCGCGAGCCGGGGCGATCGAATTGATCCCGACCCCGGCGACATAGGCGCCGAAGACGCTCACGTACTTGATCCGCTCCCCCGGGTACGACGCGGAGAGGATCGCCCGCCACGCCCAGGCGCGCAGACCCAGCCGCAGGAAGTGAATCCCGAGCGCGATCCCGAGGAACTCCCAGCGGACGGCGGCGAGCTGCTCCCCGAAGACCCGCACGGCGTGGAGGAACGAACCCACTGCCCACAGCGTACGATGGCCGTACATGGCCGCGGGGCATTCCGTCGACGAGTATCTCGAGACGATCTACTTCCTCGCCTTCCCGATCGGCGAATACCACCCGCAGAGCAGCGGTTTGCCGACGCTCTCGACCCGGGTCGCCGAGATGCTCGGCGTCTCGCGCGCGTCGGCGGGCGAGATGCTGAAACGCCTCGAGGCGGAGGGGCTCGTCGAGCGCGGCCTCAGCAAGGAGGCGATCCTCACAGACACGGGCCGCGAGCGCGCGGAGCGGACGGTGCGCAAGCACCGGATCATCGAGCGGCTGCTCACCGACTTCATGGGCTATACGGCCGCGGAGGCGCACGTCCACGCGGACGAGCTCGGCGACACGTTCAACGACGACATGGTCGAGCGGATCAACGTGCGGCTCGGGGAGCCCGAGCGCTGCCCGCACGGCTGGCCGATCGACACCGATTTCGAGCAGGAGGAGAACCACGAGCTGGAGCCGCTCTCGGCCCTCGAGCCCGGCGCACGGGCGACGATCGTGCGGCTCGCCGAGCACGACGGCGATCTGCTGCAGTGGTTCTACGACGAGGGGCTCGTCCCGGGAGCGACGGTTGAGCTCGCGGCGGCAGCCCCGGCCGCAGGCCAGCTCCAGGTACGCGTGAACGGCAACGAGCGCGCGGTCTCGGACAAGGCCGCCTCCGGCCTGTTCGTCCGGCCAGAAGGCTGAGCCGTCGAAAGGCTCAGCCCGGATCCACCGAGATCCGTGACCGCGGGGCGTTCGGCTGGGCCGTCAGGGCGGGGCGCAGTGGGCTCGGGCGGGCCGGACGCCCGGCCGAGACCGCTGTGACCCGAAGCGCACCGGCCGGGTGCAGGCCCCACCAGGGGCCGGAACCCGGCCGGGGAGCGGCCTGACGAGCCCAGACGGACGACCCGCCCGCGCAGATCGGTGGATCCGGGCTTTAGGCGGAAGCCGGAGCGGTGACGCCGGCGGCGCGCGCCAGCGCCTCGGCCTTGTCGACGCGCTCCCACGTGAAGTCGTGGTCGTCGCGGCCGAAGTGGCCGTACGCCGCGGTCTTCGCGTAGATCGGACGGCGGAGGTCGAGGTCGCGCAGGATCGCCCCCGGGCGGAGGTCGAAGTGCTCGTGCACGAGCGACTCGATGGTCGCTGGGTCGATCCGGTGGGTGTCGAAGCAGTCGACGAGAATCGAGAACGGGCGCGCGACGCCGATCGCGTAGGCGACCTGGATCAGGCAGCGCTCGGCGAGGCCGGCCGCGACGATGTTCTTCGCGACGTAACGGGCGGCGTAAGCCCCGGAGCGGTCGACCTTCGTCGGGTCCTTGCCGGAGAACGCCCCACCGCCGTGCGGCGCGGCGCCGCCGTAGGTGTCGACGATGATCTTGCGGCCGGTGAGCCCGGCGTCTCCCATCGGGCCGCCGATCACGAACTTGCCGGTCGGGTTGACGTACACGAAGCCCTTCTGCTCGAGGCTGCGCTCGTCGTAGAGATCCTTCGGCAGGATCGGCCGGAGCACGTTGTCGACCAGGTCGGGCTTGATCATCGTCTCCGCGTCGAGCCCCTCGCGGTGCTGCGTCGAGATCAGCACCCGCTCGATCTCGACGGGCCGCCGGCGGCCGTTCTCGTCGATCTCGTACCGCACCGTGACCTGCGTCTTCCCGTCCGGGCGCAGGTACGGGAGGATGTCGGCCTTCCGCACCTCCGAGAGGCGCTTCGCGATCTTGTGCGCGAGCATGATCGGCAGCGGCATCAGCTCCGGCGTCTCGTTCGTCGCGTAGCCGAACATGAAGCCCTGGTCGCCGGCGCCGACCTGGTCGAGCGGATCGTCGTCGCCGGGCTCGTGCTGGATCTCGAAGGCGTTGTCGACGCCCTGCGCGATGTCGGGCGACTGCTCGTCGAGAGCGACGATGACGCCGCAGGTCTCGGCGTCGAAGCCGTACTTCGCGCGCGTGTAGCCGATCGCGCCGATCCGATGGCGGACGAGCCGGGGGATGTCGACGTACGTGTCGGTCGTGATCTCGCCGGCGACGACGACGAGCCCGGTCGTGACGAGCGTCTCGCACGCAACCCGCCCCCTGGGATCGGCGGTGAGGACGGCGTCGAGAACCGAGTCGGAGATCTGGTCGGCGACCTTGTCGGGGTGGCCCTCGGTCACCGACTCCGAGGTAAATGAGAACGAGCGCGTAGCGATCGGAACAGCCTAGCGATGAATTCTGCCGTCACGCACGGTCATACGAACGATGGCCGAGCTGCCGCCACCCGCGCTCGCCTTCACGGTCGAAGGGCCGATCACCCGAGCGGATCTCCCGGGACTGTGCGACCGGGTGTGCCGCCTGCTCGGCGAGCAGCGCCCGCAGCGTGCCGTGTGCGATTGCAGCAGTGTCCCGGCCGACGCGGTCACCGTCGAGGCGCTGAGCCGCCTCCAGCTCGGGGCGCAGCGCCACGGGTGTCGGGTCGAGCTCGCGAACGCCTCGCCGGAGCTCGTCGAGCTGGTCGAGTTCATGGGGTTGACAGACGTCTTCGCGGACGCGCGGCGACCGCTCAGCTTCGACTGAGTCGCGCGGCTACGCTGGAGCATGCGCCTCCGGCGCCGCGCGTCCTCGAGCCCTGCCGGCCGGCGGAAGTCGATCTTCGAGACGGAGATCGTGATCGCCGACGGCGCCGAGCTGAAAGACAGCCTCCTCGCCCAGGGTCTGGAGACCGACGAGATCGTCTTCAAGTACTTCTGGCCGCGCTACGCGCCCCCGCCGGGCGCCGGGATTCGGTCGCTCCTCAAGTCGGAGCAGCTGCGCGCCCAGTTCGACCGCCTCGTGGCGCTCCATGCGGTCGTCCAGTCGAGCGTGCCGATGCCCCTCGCCGCCGTCCTCAACCCGGACCGCGAGTTCGTCGGCTATGTCCTCGAGTACGTCGAGGGCGTCACGCTCCAGGATCTGATCGCCGACGGGATGCTCGACGAGGCCCGGCGGCAGCTCGGGAACGTCGAGGAGGCGGTCGCGAAGCTCCATGCGAAGGGCGCCGCCCACGGCGACATCAACGGCTCGAACGTGATCGCCGCCGACGACGGCCGGACGCTCCTCCTCGACCCGATCCCGTTCCCGAAGGAGCAGACGAAGCTCCAGGACGAGCTTTGCCTCGCCGAGCTCCGGCGGCAGATCGAGCTCGCGCCGAGCAGCTAGCCCGAAGTTCCGACGCCGCTACGCGTCGAGCCTCGGCGGCAGCCCGAACAGGGGGAACAGCCGCTCGGTGTCGAGGAAGAACGTGAGCTCCCCGACGCGGCCGTCCTTGAGCTCGATCACCTGCAGCGCCCACGGCTCGTGGCCGCCGTCCGGGCTCGGCTTGTACTGCCCGAACGCCGGCGACCCGTTCGCCTTGCCGGCCGGAAGCACGCGCGAGCCCTTGCAGCCGATTCCCGGCCCCCACCACCAGGTGAAGATGTCGTCGCGCCCGGAGAGCCACATGTCGTACGGCGGCATCGACTGCGTCGCGTCCTCGCGGATGATCGAGGTGAGCGCGTCGATGTCGTACGCCTCGAATGCGGCGACGTAGCGATCGAGCAGCTCGCGGTCGATCTCACCGGTCGTGAAGCCCCCGCCGGTGTCGGATTTGGCGATCGTCGCGCGCGCACGCTGGAGCGCACTGTTGACCGACGCGACCGAGGTGTCGAGCAGCTCGGCGACCTCGGTGGCCTGCCAGCGGAGCACCTCGCAGAGGATGAGCACCGCGCGCTGGCGCGGCGCCAGGTGCTGGAGCGCCGCCACGAAGGCGAGGCGAATCGTCTCGTGCTCGACGGCGAGATCGGCCGGATCCGGGATCGGCTCGAGCCACGGAACCTCCGGTGTCGCGAGGTTCTCGATCACCGGGTCCTGCGCGGGGCCGAGATCCATCGGCCGGGCGCGGCGCTTCCGCGCCTGGAGCATGTCGAGGCACACGTTGGTCGCGATGCGGTACAGCCACGACCTCAGCGCCGCGCGGCCCTCGAAGCGGTCGATCGCGCGCCAGGCGCGCACGTACGTGTCCTGCACGGCGTCCTCGGCGTCGAACGGCGAGCCGAGCATGCGGTAGCAGTAGCCGGTGAGCTCGGAGCGGTACTCGTCGAGCTCGGTGAGAGCGGCCGTGGCTGCTGCGGACGGTCCAGCCATCACGGGTGACCCTAGCGGGCGGAGCATGGTCTGCGTCATGCACGTTCAGACCGTCCGTGCAGGCGAGACTCATCGCTCCTCGGTCGGCGTCCTTCCCATCAGCCCGGCGGCGAGCTCGGCCAGCGAGCGGCCCTCGAGCACGGAGCAGACGCTCTCGGTGATCGGCAGCTCCACGCCCAACCGGTGCGAGAGCTCGCGCAGCACCGGAGCGGTCGCGAGCCCCTCGACGACCTGCCCGATCTCCCGAGCCGCCTCCTCGGGCGTCCGCCCTTCGGCGATCAACTGCCCGGCGCGGCGGTTCCGCCCGGAAGGATGCCAGCATGTGACGATCAGGTCGCCCATGCCCGCGAGGCCGTAGAACGTCTCCGGGTCGGCCCCCGCCGACTCGCCGAGACGCGCCATCTCCGCGAGCCCGCGCGTGATCAGCGCCGCCTTCGCGTTGTCACCCGCGCCGATGCCGTCGCACGCGCCCGCGGCGAGCGCGATCACGTTCTTCGCCGCGGCGCAGAGCTCGACGCCGACGAGGTCGTCGTTGACGTACACGCGGAACACGTGCGAGTTGAGCGTGTCCTGGAGCTCGTGCGCGAGCTCGACGTCCTCGCTCGCGACGACGGTCGCGCCCGGGAGCCCGGCCGCGACCTCCTCGGCCATGTTCGGGCCGGACATGACCGCGACCGGTCGCCCGCGGACGAGCGTCGAGAGACGAGAGCCCGTGACGGGATCGAGGCCCTTCGTGAGGCTGAGGAGCGGCGACGCGCCGGGGAGCGTCTCGACCACCGACCCGAACGCCCGGCTCGGCAGCGCGACCACCACCAGGTCGGCGGCCCCGTACGGCGCCCCGGCGATCGTGGTCGCCTCGACGTCGCTCAGGTCGACGTCGCCCAGGAAGCGCGGGTTGCGCCCGGTCTCGTTGATCGCCGCCGCGTCCTCCGCGTTGCGCGTCGCGAGCGTCACGTCGAGCCCGCGGTCCGCGAGCAGCCGCGAGAAGCCCGTTCCCCACGACCCCCCGCCGACGACGACCGCAGTATTCAGGACCGTCGCCGGAAGTCGATCGCCACGGGCACGCCCTCCATCTCGAAGCGCTCACGCAGCTGGTTCTCGACCCAGTAGCCGTAGTCGCGCGTCACCAGGCTGGTGTCATTCACGGTGAAGCGGAAGCGCGGCGGCCTCGTCGAGACCTGTGTCCCGTAGAGCAGGTTGAGCCGCTTGCGGCCGCGGGTCGGCGGCTGGCGCTTCTCCTTCAGCTCGGCCAGGAAGCGGTTGAGCTCGGGTGTCGGGATGCGGTACGAGTGCTTGTCGAAGAGCTCGACGACGCGGTCGAGCACGCGGGTGATTCCCCGCCCCGTCTTCGCCGAGGTCGTGATGAAGGGCGGACGCTGCCGGAGCCGCCGCTGGAGCTGAGGCCGCACATCCTCGATCGTCACCTGCGAAAGATCCCACTTCGAGAGCACGATCAGCGTCGAGCACTGCGCCTTGCGCGCCGTGTCGGCCGCCGCGAGGTCGCCCTCCACGATCCCCTCGCTCGAGTCGATCAGGACGAGCGCCACGTCGGCGCGGTCGGCCGCCTCGAGCGCGCGGAGCTCCGAGTAGTACTCGATCCCCTGCCGCGCTCGACGCTTCCGGCGCAGCCCGGCCGTGTCGACCAGCTGGAACACGCGCCCGTCGCGCTCGAGGACCGTGTCGATTGCATCGCGGGTCGTCCCCGGGATGTCGGAGACGATGGTCCGCTCCGCACCGATCAGCGCATTGAAGAGCGACGACTTCCCGACGTTCGGCCGGCCGAGGATCGCCACCCGGATCGCCTCGTCGCCGATTGCCGGCCTCGCCTCGCCGATGTCCTCGAGGCGTGCCACCACCTCGTCGAGGAGGTCGCCCGTGCCGTGGCCGTGCATCCCCGAGAGCGGCAGCGGGTCGCCGAGCCCGAGCCGGTGCAGCTCGAGCGCGAGCGCGTCCTGCGCCGGGTCGTCGATCTTGTTCGCGAGCACCAGCACCGGCTTGTGCGCCGCGCGCAGGATCTCGGCCAGCTCCTCGTCCCCCGGCATGACCCCGGCGCGCGCGTCGACGACGAACAGCACCAGGTCGGCGTCCGCGACCGCCTGCCGCGCCTGCTCGACGATCGAGCGCGACACCGAGTCCTTGCTCGCGACGTCGACGCCGCCGGTGTCGATCAGCAGGAACTGCTTCCCGGCCCACTCGCAGACGAGCTCCTTGCGGTCGCGGGTCGTGCCGGCGGTCTCGTGGACGACCGCGGCGCGGCTCGAGGTGAGCCGGTTGATCAGGGTCGACTTGCCGACGTTCGGGTAGCCGACGATGGCCACCGTTCCAAGCAGGTCGGGCTCGACTTCCTCGACGTCCTCGACGTCGCTCATGGAGGAGGCGTCAGCCCACGCGGCCGCCCGCGCACATGCACGTCGGCGAGCCAGTCGAAGAGGACGTTGAGGCGGCGCTCGATCTCCAGGCTGCCCTCCTTGTAGCCCTTCCCGCCCCGCGCCAGACCCTCGAACCGGAACGGCTCGCCCACCGCGATCGAGCAGGGGGCGAAGTTCCAGAGCTTCCAGAACTGCGTCCCGTAGACCGCGATCGGGACAACGGGGACATCGGCCTGGATCGCGACCATCGCGGCACCCGGCTGCACGTGCCCGGGGCGCTTCGTCTCCTTCTGGCGCGTCCCCTCGACGAACAACCCGATCGCGCGCCCGGCCCGGGCGTACTCGACCATCGCGCGGACCGCATCGCGGTCGGACTCGCCGCGGCGGACGGAGATGATCCCGTGCCAGTTGAGGAAACCGCCCATCGCCGGGACGTGCCGGAGCTCGATCTTCGCGACGTAGTTGATGTTGCGCGGCGACTGGGCCCCGACCAGCGGGATGTCGATCCACGCCAGATGGTTGATCGCAAGAACACAGCCGCCCTCGAGCGGGATCCGCTCGCGCCCGTACGCCTTTGCACGCGCGAAGAAGTACGTGAGCGGGGAGATCCAGAGCCGCGAGGTCTTCCAGGCGAAGTCGCCGTAGTCGTCGCTCATCGTCACGACCCGCGCGTGGACGAGCTCCTCGATCCGCGCGATCACGTCCTCGATCCCGAGGATGGTCGTATCGATCTTCACCGCGTCCGGAGCAGGCTGCATGCGCGAGTGGTCGGACTCGTCGCGGAGCTTGAGATCGGTCGCGAGCGCGTCCGCGCCGATCTCGGGCCGCTCGGCCTGCCGGCGCTGTGCGCGCACGGCGGGGTCGGCCTCGAGGTAGACCTTCACCTCCGCCTGCGGCGCCACGACCGTGCCGATGTCCCTGCCCTCGATGACGACGTCGCCCTCGGCGCCGAGCTCGCGCTGGCGCTCGCGCATCACCTCGCGCACCTCGGGGTGCCGCGCGACCACCGGCACCATGCGGTCGACCCGCACCTGGCGGATCGAGTCGGTGACGTCGGCGTCGTCGATCAGCACCCGGCCGTCGGCGGTGAAGACGACGGGGTTCTCGGTCGCGAGGCGGCCGAGCGCCGGCCCGTCGCCGAGGTCGAGCGCGCGGCGGAGCGCGAGCCAGGTCAGGCTGCGGTACATCGCGCCGGTGTCGAGATAGCGGAAGCCGAGCCGAGCCGCGAGCTCTCGTGCCACCGTGCTCTTGCCCGCGCCGGCGGGTCCGTCGATCGCGACGATCACAGCCGGGAGGCTAGACCGCGCCGATGTCGCCCGTCACGGCCACAGTGGACAGGAGCTCGAAGAAGCCCGGGAAGCTGACGTCCACCGCCTCGGCGCCGCTGAGCCGCACACCCTCGCTCGACGTGACGCCCGCGACCGCCCCGAGCATCGCGATGCGGTGGTCGCCGGCCGCATCGATCGACCCGCCGCGCAGCCGGGCGGGAACGCCGCGGACGGAGAAGCCGTCGGGCCTCGCCTCGATGCGGCCGCCGATCGCGCGCAGGGCGGCGACCGTCGTCTCGACGCGGTCGGACTCCTTGGCCCGAAGCTCCTCGGCGCCGGTGATGCGCGTGTCGCCGTGCGCCATGGAGGAGAGCAGCGCGACGAGCGGCAGCTCGTCGACGAGCCGCGGTACCTCCGCCGCCTCCACGGTCGTCGCGACGAGCTCGCCGCCGGCGACCTCGACGTCGCCGATCTGCTCGCCGGCGATCGTCCGCCGGTTGAGGATCCCCACCCGCACGCCCATCCGCACGAGCACGTCGAGGAACCCGGCCCGGAGCGGATTGAGGCCGACGTCGTGCACGGTCAGGCGCGAGCCCGGCAGCAGGGCCGCGGCCGCGAGGAACGGTGCGGCCGACGAGACGTCGCCGGGGACGAGCACCTCGGGCAGCCGCAACGTCCGGGCGGGCTCGACGGTGACCGAGCCCGGCCGCCTGGAGACACGGGCGCCGGCCGCCGCCAGCATCAGCTCCGTGTGATCGCGCGTCGGGACGGGCTCGCGCACCGTCGTCCGGCCCGAGGCGCCGAGCCCGGCGAGCAGGATCGCCGACTTGACCTGCGCGCTCGCGACCGGCAGCTCGTACTCGATGCCGGCGAGCGGCCGGCCGTCGACGACGATCGGCAGCCCGCCGTCGGTCGCCGTGAGCGACGCCCCCATCCGGCCGAGCGGCTCGACGATCCGCCCCATCGGCCGGCGCGAGAGCGACTCGTCGCCGACGAGCTCGAACCGTCCCTCCTGGAAGGCGAGCACGCCCGCGATCAGGCGGACGAGCGTTCCGGCGTTCCCGCAGTCGATCGGCGCGTCCGGGGCCCGGAGGCCGCGCAGCCCGGAGCCGTGGACGACGAGGGTGTCCTCGTCCTCCTCGTCGACCTGCACGCCGAGTGACCGGACGGCACCGAGCGTCGAGAGGGTGTCCCCGGAGCGGCCGAAGCGGGAGACGCGCGTCTCGCCCTCGGCCAGCGCCCCGATCAGGAGGGCGCGGTGCGAGACCGACTTGTCACCCGGGACACCGATGTGGCCGTCGATCCGCGCTGCAGGCTCAACCTTCATCGATCACGCTGTCGACGACGACGGTGTAGCCCTGCGTCTCGAGGAGCGAGGCCGCGCGGCGGGCCTCGTCCTCCCCCGTCACGAGCAGCGTGACCGTGCCGCCGCGCTCGGGCGAGATGTGCTCGAGGTCGAAGTCCTCGATGTTGATCCGCTCCGCGCCGAGCGCCTGCGTGATGCCCGCGAAGACGCCCGGACGGTCAGGGACGTGGACGCTGACCCGGTGCAGCGCGCCCGCGTCCGCGAACGCGCTCTCGAGCATCCGGCGGCGGTTGCCCGCCGCCTCGCCGATCCAGCGCGCGAGGAAGCCGGCGTCCCGCTGCCCGAGCGCCGTCTCGACCTGCTCGATCCGCCGCCGGAAGTCGGCGAGCTCCTCCCGGAGCGCCTCGGCGTTGTCGAGGAACACGTCGATCCACATGCGCGGGTTCGCGCCGGCGATGCGTGTCATGTCGCGCAGCGAGCCGCCCGCGCTCTGGAGCGGATCGTGCCCTTCGACGCGGCTCGCGCCGGCACGGTTGACGATGACGTTCGCGAGCACGTGCGGCAGGTGGCTCGTCAGCGCCACCAGGCGGTCGTGCGCCGAGGGGTCGATCGCGACGGGGAAGGCACCGAGGTCGGCGGCGAACGCGTGGACGAGCCGGTGCCGCGCGGCGTCGGTGGCGGCGGTGGGCGTCAGGAACCACGTCGCGCCCTCGAACAGCCCCGCCGAGGCGTTCTCGGCGCCGCGGGACTCGGAGCCGCACATCGGGTGGCCGCCCACGAAGCGCGACGAGGGGGCCGCGGCCTCGACGACGGTCGCCTTGGTCGAGCCGACGTCGGTGACGGTCGTCTCCTCGCCCGTCGCCGCCAGCACCGCCGCGACCTGTTCGGCGAGAACTGCAATCGGCGCCGCGACGAGTACGAGGTCGGCGCCCTCCACCCCCGCGACCAGCGACCCCGCCGGCTCGACCGCCCCGCGGGCGACTGCAGCGTCGAGCGCCGCCGGCACCGGATCCCAGCCGCGCACGCGGATGCCGCGGGCCTGCGCCGCCAGCCCGACGGAGGCGCCGATCAGCCCGGTGCCGACGATGGCGAGCCGCTCGACCGCCAAGTTACTGCCGCATCAGCTCGGCGAGGCGGAATGCGAGGTCGAGCGACTGGCGGCCGTTCAGCCGGGGATCGCAGAGGGTCTCGTAGCGCGCGTCGAGGTGCGACTCCTCGAGCGCCTCGGAGCCGCCGAGGCACTCGGTCACGTCCTCGCCCGTGTACTCGAGGTGCACGCCGCCCGGCCAGGCGCCCTCCTCGCGGCAGGCGCGGAAGAAGCCCTCGATCTCGGCCATGATCGCGTCGAAGTGGCGCGTCTTGATGCCGGCGGCCGTCTTGAAGCCGTTCCCGTGCATCGGATCGCACACCCACACGACGGGGTGCTCGGCCTCGGCGACCGCGTGCAGGAGAGGCGGCAGCAGGTCGGCGACCTTCGCCGCTCCAAGACGCGCGATCAGCGTCAGCCGGCCCGGGACGCGCTCGGGGTTGAGGCGCTCGCAGAGCTCGACCGTCTCGTCCGGCGTCGCGTCCGGCCCGAGCTTGACGCCGATCGGGTTGTGGACGCCCGAGAAGAACTCGACGTGCGCACCGTCGATCGTCCGGGTGCGGTCGCCGATCCAGAGCATATGGGCCGAGCAGTCGTACCAGTCGCCCGTGAGCGAGTCGCGCCGCGTGAGCCCCTCCTCGTAGTCGAGGAGCAGCCCCTCGTGGCTCGTCCAGACGTCGACCTGGTGCAGCTGCGGCGTCGCCGCGAGGTCGATCCCGCACGCCGACATGAAGGCGAGCGCGCGCTCGATCTCCGAGGCCAGCTTCTCGTAGCGCTCGCCCTGTGCCGAGCTGGCGACGAAGTCCTGGTTCCACGAATGCACCTGCGTGAGGTCGGCGAACCCGCCCTTGGTGAACCCCCGCACCAGGTTGAGCGTCTGCGCCGAGTGGTTGTAGCCCTCGAGGATCCGCTCGGGATCCGGCGTGCGGGCTTCGGCGGTCGGCAGGTCGTCGTGAACCATGTGGCCGCGGAAGACGGGGATCTCGCCGCCGGGCGTCGACTCGACGTCATTCGAGCGCGGCTTCACGAACTGCCCCGCGATCCGGCCCACCTTGAGCACCGGCACCGCGGCGCCGTAGGTCAGCACCGCCGCCATCTGGAGCAGGATCTGCAGGCGCTGCCGAATCGCGACCGCCGAGTACGCGGCGCCGCTCTCGGTCAGCCGCTCGAAGTCGTGGAACGACTCGGCGCAGTCACCTGCCTGAAGCAGGAACGCGCGCCCTTCGGCAACCTGCGCGAGGCCGGCCCGCACCTGGCGCGCCTCCCCGGCGAAGACGAGCGGCGGGTGCGTGTGCAGCCGACGGAGGACGCGGTCGACCGCCTCCGGGTCGGGCCACGCCGGCTGCTGGAGCGCCTCGAACTCCCGCCACGAGGACGGGGACCACGTCGAATCCACGACCGCCACGGTCCCAGTGTAGAAGCGACCCCAGTGTAGAAGCGACGCCTGTAAGCACGGAATGGCTCGCTAAGCTCGAAGTCCGATGCGCATCTTCTCGGGCATCCAGCCAACGGGCGCGAAGCACTTCGGCAACTGGTCGGGCGGGTTCCGGCAGTACGAGCAGACGCAGGCGCGGGCGGTCGAGGCAGGGGGCGAGGCGTTCTTCTGCATCGTCGACCTCCACTCGATCACCGTCGACTACGACCCGGCCGACCTGCACGAGCGGTCGCTCGACCTCGCCGCGCTGCTCTTCGCCACCGGCCTCGACCCGGCGCGGTCGACGGTCTTCGCCCAGAGCCACGTCACGGCGCACGCAGAGGCGTGCTGGCTTCTGTCGGCGGTGACGAGCTACGGGCAGCTCGGCCGGATGACGCAGTTCAAGGACAAGGGGGAGCGACAGGAGGTCGTCACGGCGGGGCTGTTCACCTACCCCGTCCTGATGGCCGGCGACATCCTCCTCTACCAGACCGACTTCGTGCCGATCGGCGACGACCAGCGGCAGCACCTCGAGCTCGCCCGCGACGTCGCCGAGCGCTTCAACGCGCGTTTCGGTGAGACGTTCAAGGTTCCCGATGGGATCTATCCCGAGATCGGCGCGCGCATCATGGACCTGCAGGAGCCGACGAAGAAGATGTCGACGACCGGGGGCACGCCGCAGGGCACGCTGCTGATGCTCGACCCGCCGGACGTGATCCGCAAGAAGGTCCGCTCCGCGGTTACCGACTCGGGGAGCGAGGTACGCCGTGGCGACGACAAGCCGGGCGTCACGAACCTGATCGACATCATGACCGTTGCCACCGGTGAGAGCGCCGAGGCGATCGAGGCGCGCTACGACGGCGGCGGCTACGGGCAGTTCAAGAGCGACGTCGGCGAGGCGGTCGTAGAGCTGCTCGGGCCGATCCAGGAGCGCTACCACGCACTGCGCAACGATTCAGCCGAGCTCGTCCGCCTGCTCAGCGCGGGGGCCGACAAGGCCCGCGCCTCCTCCGCGCCCACACTCGAGACGATGTACGAGCGCATGGGCTTCGTGCGTCTCTAGTGCACGTCGTGCACCCGGCGCCGAAGCCCGTCGACCTCGGCGCGGGTGAGCGGCCTCCACTGGCCCGAGGCGAGGCCGTCCACGGTCAGCGGGCCGTAGCGGCTCCGATGGAGCCGCCGGACCGGATGGCCGACGGCGGCCAGCATGCGCTTCACCTGGTGCGTGCGCCCCTCGTGGAGGACGAGCTCCACACGGCCGTGGCCGAGGCGACGGGCACGGGCGGGCGCGGTGCGTCCGTCCTCGAGCTCGACTCCGCTCTCGAGCGCCGCGAGCGTCTCGCGTGACGGGTCGCCCTCGACCTCCGCGATGTAGACCTTGTCCACCTCGTAGCGCGGGTGGGCCAGGCGATGGGCGAGCTCCCCGTCGTTCGTGAGCAGCAGCGCACCGGTCGTGTCGGCGTCCAGGCGGCCGACGGGCACGATGCGCAGCGGGTGCCCGACGAGCCCGACCACGGTCGGCCGCCCCTGCGGGTCGCGCGCCGTCGTCACGACGCCGGGCGGCTTGTTGAGGAGGACGTAGGCGAGCTCCTGCCGTGCGAGCGGGCGCCCGTCGAGCTCGACCCGGTCGCGGCTCTCGACGAACGTGTTCAGCTGCCCCTGCTCGCCGTTCACCGTGACCCGGCCGGCCTTGATCAGCTCGTCGGCGCCGCGACGCGACGCCACGCCGGCACGGGCGAGCCAGGCATTCAGTCTCATCGCGCGTGAGCTCGTGCGCCTCGGGTCAGTAGAGGAGCGCCGCGAGCCGCTTCCGGTAGGCCGTCGCGACCGGATGCTCCTGGCCGAGCTCGCCGAAGATCTGCACCATCGTCTCGCGCGCCTGGTCGCGCTGCTCCGGGTCGGCCGCCCGCGCGAGGAGGGTCTCGAGTGCGGACTCATAGTCGCCGGCGCCGAGCGCCGCCGCGAGCTCCTCGTCGTCGACTGTCTCCGCCACCGGCGGCCTGGTCAGCTCGTCCAGGAACTCGTCGACCGCCGCGCGCGAGCGCGCGCCGACGAACTCGGCGACGACCTCGCCGTTGTGGAAGGCCTTCACCGCGGGAATCCCCGAGACGGCGAAGCGGCGCGCCAGCTCCTTGTTCGCGTCGACGTCGACCTTCACGAGCGACACCGAACGCCCCTCGACCGCCGACTCGAGCACCGGCGTGAGCTGCTTGCACGGCCCGCACCACTCGGCCCAGAAGTCGACGACGACCGGCTCCCGCGCCGAGCGCTCGATGACCTCGCTCGCAAATGTGTCCTCGGTGACGTCCATCTCCGAGAAATCAGGCCGGCCGCTTCTCGGCGACCGCCTCGAGGCGCTCGCGGATCTCGGTCGCGTCGGCGCCGACGTCGTCGACCCGCGGGAGCTCCGCGAGCGACTCGAGACCGAAGACGCGCTCGAAGAGCGGCGTCGTCGCGTAGCGGACGGCGCCGAGCTCCCGGTCGCGGCCGGCCTCGGCGACGAGGCCGCGCTCGACGAGGCCGGCGACGGCCGCGTCGGCGCTGACGCCGCGGATGCGGGCGACCTCCGGGCGGGTGCACGGGCCGAGGTAGGCGACGATCGCGAGCGTCTCGAGCGCCGCCCGCGACAGCCCTCGCTCGACGGGGCGCTCGAAGAGCCGGGCGCACGCGTCCGCGGCCGTCTGCGAGGCGCGGAGAGCGTAGCCCCCGGCCACGTGCTCGAGCACGATCCCGCTCCGCCCCTCGCGGTAGCGCTCGGCGAGCAGCTCGAGCGCCTTGGTGACGCGGTCGGGGTCCTCGCGGGTCGCGTCCGCGAGCTCTGTCTCGGAGAGCGGTGTCGACGCGACGACGAGCAGCGCCTCGATCGTGCGGGCGAGCTCGTCGACAGGGTTCGAGGCGACTAGCCGGAGTGGGCGATCCATTCCACGCTCCTTTCGGCGTCCGGGCGGACAATCCTGATCGGGGCGAACGGCGAGGCCTGCGAGATCGCCAGCTCACGCTGCTTCGCGAGCTCGAGCATCGCGAGGAACGCCACCGCGATCTCGACCCGCTCGAGCCCGGCCACCTCCTGGTCGAAGTCGAGCCGGCTGCGCCGCGCAAGCAGCGACCGCCAGCGCTCGAGGAAGCGCGCGACGGGCGGGAACTCGAGCCCCATGTGGGCAGTCGACGGCTGGGGCGGCTCGACGGCGAGCGCCCGGATCACCTCGGCGAGCGACTCCGGAGAGTGCGAGCCGGGCTCGGGCTCGGGCCGCGCGGGCGGGAGCGGCGCCGGTCCGAGCCTGAAGTAACGGTCGCCGGCGGCCTCGAGACGCGCCGCAAGCCATTCGGCGCCCTTCTTGGCGCGGCGGTACTCGGCGAGCCGCCGTGCGAGCTCCTCGGCCGCGACCTCGGGCTCGAGCTCGGCGAGCTCGGCGTCCTCCTCGGGGAAGAGCGCTCGCGCCTTGAGCTCGAGCAGCGCGGAGATGAGCACGAGGAACTCGCCGCACGCGTCGAGGTCGAGCCGGCCGCGCTCCTCCAGGTGCTGGAGAAACGCGATCACGATCTCGGCGAGGTCGACCTCGCGCAGCGACAGCTCGTCGCGGAGGACGAGCGTCAGCAGCAGGTCGAACGGCCCCTCGAACGCGTCGAGGTCGAGGTCGAGCTCGCCGACGGTGAGGGCTGTCCCGCTCATCCGCGGCAGGCTAGCCCCGCTACCGGACGCGGCCTTTGGGCACGGCCATCCGCGGCCGCGCCGGGTCGGGCTGTGGTCTCGGTTTGACCTTGGGCGGCCGGTGCGCCCCCTTGCCGCCGCGTCCCATCACCTGCCACCAGATGAAGAACACGGTCGAGACGACGAAGAGGATCAGCGAGACCCAGGCGTTGAGCCGGAGCCCGGCGATGTGGTGGGAGGGATCGATTCGCAGGAGCTCCTCGAAGAAGCGCCCGAAGCAGTAGTACGCGACGTAGAGCGCGAACAGCGCCGGGGGGCGGAACGTGTAGCGCCGGTCGAGCCAGAGGAGCAGCGCGACGCCGGCGAGGTCCCACAGGAGCTCGTAGAGAAACGTCGGGTGGTAGGCGGGCGCCCCCAGGTACTTCGCCGGGATGCCCGACTGGTGGATCGGGTCGATCTCGAGCCCCCACGGGAGGTGGGTGGGCTTGCCGTAGAGCTCCTGGTTCCACCAGTTGCCGATACGGCCGATCCCCTGGGCGAGCAGCAGCCCCGGCGCGACGGCGTCCATGAAGGCGGTGGCGCTCACGCCTGCCCGCCGGACGACGATCACGCCCGCGATCGTCCCGAACAGGACCCCGCCCCAGATGCCGAGACCGCCCTTCCAGACCTCGAACACGCCCTGCCACTTCGGGTCCGGCACCTGGTTCCACGACGTCAGGTCGTGGTAGAGCCGTGCGCCGATCACGCCGAAGCCGACCGACCAGACCGTCACGCGGATGACGAGGTCGGGGTCGCCGCCCTGCTTCTTCCAGCGGCGGGTCGTCATCCAGACGCACGCGAGGATCGCGACGAGCAGCGTCAGCCCGTAGAGGTGGATCGAGAGCGGCCCGACGTGCAGGACCCCCGACGACGGCGAGGGGATGTAGCCGAGGACAGCCGCCACGCTCAGGATTCTGCCCGACAGGACGTCACACGGGTGCGAGCACGGGGATCACCCGTGCTCGCTCGAGACGATGAGGGAGAGGCCGGCGCGCGCACGCCGGGAGAGATCAGAGGACGCGCGCCGTGGCGCTTACAGGAGGATCTGGATCGCGAGGTCGGGCGGGCAGCCTGCCTCGACGAGCTTGATCGCCTGATGGAGGTCGACGTCATTCCTGGCCGCGAGCTCCAGAGCGGACGCGATGTCGTACCCGGCCCGCTCGAGAGCCTCGGCGCGCCAGCGCTCGACCCTCTCGTTCTCGGTGTCAGCAGGGTGTAGCTCGGTTGCGGCGATGGGTTCCATGTCCTCCGTCCTGATAATCGGTACATACCGTTAAACGCCTTTGAGGCAACTTCTTCGTCCCTCAGGGCGAGGATTTACGGAGAATTAACGGATACCCGGACCGAGCCATCCGAGGTCTACGGCGCGAGCGCCGACTCACCGAGCAGCGCCCGCACCTCGGCATAGAAGTCGCCGTCGGGCTGGACGCAGAAACGAGGCCCCAGCCGGAGCACGAGCGGCCCCTGCGAGGTGACGCAGTCGACCAGCACGGGGCTCTCGCCGGGGTAGTCTCGAAGCAGCGTCGCCAGGTCGCCGATGATCCCCGCCCGCGCCTTGGTGGCGTCGATCCGCAGCCGGACAGTGCGCCGTGACTCCGCCGACTCGAACCCCGTGATCTCGGAGGCGAGCAGCTTCGTCTCGCCCTCCTTGTGGTCGACGCGGCCCTTGACGATGACGACCCGGTCGGGGACGCAGAGGCTCGACGCCGCCGCGTAGGCGGCGGCGAACACGACGCACTCGACGCCTCCGGTGACGTCGTCGAGGCGCATGAACACCATCTGCTCGCCGCGCTTGCTCGTGATCTGCTTCACCTCGCTGACGATCCCGCCGACGACGACGTTCTCGCCGTCACGCCGGCGCTCGAGCTCGGCGATCGTGGCGTCCGTCTTCGCCCGCAGCTCGGCGCGGAGCGGTGAGAGCGGGTGCTCGGAGACGTAGAGCCCGAGCGTCTCCTTCTCGAGGCGCAGCAGGTCGGGCTTCTCGAACTCCTGGGACGGCACCGGCGGGTGGTGCCTGCTCGCAGTGATTTCGGCGGAGCCGAACTCACTGTCGAAGATCGACGCCTGCCCGGCGAGCCGGTCGGACTGCTGCTTCTGCCCGTACGCGAGCGCCTGCTCGAGCACCTGCAGCATTCCCATCCGAGATCCCGGCAGGGCGCCGCACTTGATCAGCGACTCGAGCGCCCGCTTGTTGACGACCGAGGGATCGACGCGCTCGGTGAAGTCCCAGATCGACTCGAACGGCCCACCCTCCTCGCGCGCCTGGATGATCGTGCGGCAGACGAGCTCGCCGACGCCTTTGACGGCGTTGAGTCCGAAGCGGATCTTCCCGCCGACGACCGCGAAGTCGACCTGCGACTCGTTCACGTCCGGCGGCAGGACCTCGATCCCGAGCTCCGCGCACGCGTTGACGTAGAAGGGCACGCGATCCTTCGTGTTCATCACGGAGCTGATCAGTGCTGCCATGTACTCGCACGGGTGGTGCGCGCGCAGCCAGGCGGTGCGGTAGGAGATGAGCCCGTAACAGGCCGCGTGGGCCTTGTTGAACGAGTAGTCCTGTGCCTTCTCGAGGTCGTCCCAGAGCTGGCGTGCGACCGCATCGGAGGTGCTGTTCCCGATGCAGCCCTCGATGAACTTGTTCTTGAGGGACGCCATCAGCTTGTGGTCCTTCTTGCCGATCGCGCGGCGGAGGTCCTCGGCCTCGAGGAGCGAGAAGCCGGCGATCTGCTTGGCGATCTCCATGCTCTGCTCCTGGTAGATCGAGATCCCCCAGGTGGCGCCGAGGATCGACTTCAGCCGCGGGTCGTGGTAGGTCACCGCCTCGGCGCCGTTCTTGCGGTTCGCATAGCTCGGGATGTACTGCATCGGTCCCGGGCGGTAGAGCGCGACCAGCGCGATCACGTCCTCGAACTCGGTCGGCTTGACCTGCCGGAGCGCTTCCCGCATGCCCGTCGACTCGAACTGGAAGACGCCGGTTGCCTCGCCGCGCGCAAGCATCTCGTAGGTGGCCTTGTCGTCCAGAGGGATCGTGCCGATATCGAAAGGCTGCCCGGCGTCCAGGTTGCCGCCGACGAGCTCGCATGCCTTGTCGATCACGTCGAGGTTGCGCAGGCCGAGGAAGTCCATCTTGAGGAGCCCGAGCGCCTCGACGTCCTTCATCTGGAACTGGGTCACGACCTCCTGGTCGGCGCCCTTCTGCTGGAGCGGGACGACGTTCATCAGCGGCTCGGCGCCGATCACGACGCCGGCGGCGTGGATCGAGTCGGCGCGGGTCAGGCCCTCGAGCGGGCGCGCGAGCTCGACGATCTCCTTGGCCGTCGGGTCGGAGTCGACCGCCTTGCGCAGCTCCGCTCCGGACTTCAGGCATTCCTCGAGGGTCTGGCCTGGTCCTTCGGGAATCAGCTTCGCGATCCGGTCGACGACGCCGTAGGGGATCTCGAGCACACGTCCCGCGTCGCGCACGGCCGCGCGCGCGGCCATCGTCGAGAAGGTGATGATCTGAGCAACCCGGTCGCGGCCGTACTTCTCGGTGACGTAGTTGATGACGCGCTCTCTGCCGGCTACGGCGAAGTCGATGTCCATGTCGGGCATCGTCTTGCGGCCCGGATTGAGGAACCGCTCGAACAGCAGGTCGTAGCGGATCGGGTCGAGGTCGGTGATGAAGAGGCAGTAGGCGACGAGGCTGCCCGCGGCCGAGCCGCGCCCGGGGCCGACGCTGATCCCGTTCTCCCTCGAGAAGTGGATGAAGTCCCAGACGATCAGGAAGTAGTCGGTGAACCCCATCTCCTTGATCGTCTTCAGCTCGTAGCGGAGGCGGTCCCGGAGCTCGTCGGTGACCGTCTCGTAGCGCTTCGCGAGCCCCTTCTCGCAAAGCTCGACCATGAAGTCGAACGAGTCGCGGCCGCCGGCAGAGTTTTCTTCAGGCAGTGGGAATGTCGGCAGCAGGATCCGGTCGAGCGCGATCTCGACGTTGCAGCGACCGGCCACCTCGAGCGTGCGCCGGAGCGCGTCCGCATGGCCCGGGAAGTCCTCGGCCATCTCGCCGGGCGCCTTGAAGTAGAAGTGGTCGGTCTCGAACCTCCAGTGGTTCGGGTTCTTGAGCGAGTCGCCGGACTGAATGCAAAGCAGGGCCTCGTGCGCGCGCGCGTCCTCGTGGCGCAGGTAGTGGACGTCGCCGGTCGCGACCGTCGGCAGGCCGGCCGCGGCGGCGAGCTCGACGAGCTGCGGGAGGATCCGCTCCTGTACGTCGAGGTGGGCGTTCTGGAGCTCGGCGTAGACGTTGTCGCGCCCGAAGACCTGGACGAGCCGGTCGAGCTCGGCGGACGCATCCGAGGTCCGGCCCTCCTCGAGCGCTTTGCAGACGCGGCCACTCAGGCAGCCGGAGAGCGCGATCACTCCGCCCGCGTGGCGCTCGAGCAGCTCCCAGTCGACGCGGGGCTTGTAGTAGTAGCCCTCCAGGTAGCCGAGGCTCGAGAGCTTGATCAGGTTCGCGTAGCCGTCGTTGTCGGCGGCGAGCAGCGTCAGGTGGGCATAGCCCTTCTGCTGCGCGCGGCGGTCGTCGGCGACGTAGACCTCGCAGCCGACGACCGGCTTCACGCCCGTCCCCTTGGCCGCCTTGAAGAGCTGCACCGCTCCCGCCATCGAGCCGTGGTCGGTGAGCGAGACGGCCGGCATCTCGAGCCCCGCCGCGCGCGCAACCAGGTCGGGAATGCGGCACGCGCCGTCCAGGATCGAGTACTCGCTGTGGACGTGCAGATGGACGAAGTTCGCGTCGGGCATGCGGAGACGGGACAGTGTACGAGGGGTTCAGGACCGCACGGCCTGGGGCTCATGTGGAATCCTCGAGCCGTGATCGGCCCCAGTCTCAGGGAAGGCACGAAGGCGCGGCCCGAGGACTTCTACGCCGCGGCGATCTACGGCTCGATCCTCGCCGCGGCGTTCATCACCGTGTTCCGCGAGGAGCACGCATCGCCGCAGACGGTCGCGCTGTCCGTCGTCGGCACGATGGCGGTCTTCTGGATCGCCCATGTGTGGTCGGCCCTGCTCGGCGAGCAGATCCACCACGGCCACCGCGTCAGCTTCCAGCATGTGCGGACGATCGCCCGGTCCGAGTGGCCGCTGATGGAGGCGAGTCTCGCACCCGTGGTCGCGCTCGTGCTCGGCTGGATCGGCGTGCTCAGCGAGTCGAAGGCGGAGGACATCGCACTCGCGGTTTGCGTGCTCCAGCTCTTCGCGTGGGGGCTCTACGTCGGGCGCCGGGCCTACGACCGGTGGTGGGCCGTCCTGCTGTCGGGGCTCGTCAACGGGCTGCTGGGGCTGGCCGTCGTCTCGCTCGAGATCACCGTCGTACACTGACGCCCCGTGGGCAGCACCGACTTCGATCTCGTCGCCGCCTCGCTCCGCGCCGACAGCGCCGACCTGGAGGTGTTCGTCGAGGCGCTCGCCCAGAAGCTGACCCAGTCGTTCCCGGCGCATGTCGAGGTCGAGCGGAAGAAGAGCCTGATGCCCGGGCCGAAGCCGGTGCGGCGAATCACCGCGGAGCTCGGCAACGACCGCTTCGAGCTCGAGACCGAGAACGGGAAGGTTGCGTGCCGGCGGCGCGAGCTCGTGCGCGGGATCGCCCTGCGGAGCGAGGAGCTCGAGCTCGGCCCGTGGATCGACGCGCTCGCCCGAGTGCTCATCGCCGAGTCCGAGCACTCGGAGCGCGGGCGCACCGCCCTGCAGCAGCTGCTGCAGTAGCCTCCGGAACGCCACCCAAACTGCTCATTTGGAGGTCCCATGCCGCTTTTCGGACGCGATCAGACTGACACCGCCGCCTGGGAGCCGCAGGCGGCCGACGGGCGCCTCGCCCACACGGCGGGTGCGGCCGCGGGCGGCGTCTTCACCTCCGACCTCTCGGTCTCCGAGTACGTCCTCCTCGGCGAGGCCGGCTTCGAGCCGCTCGGCTTCGTCATCGGCTCGTCGATCTACCACATCGGCCTTCAGAACTCGAAGTGGGGCCAGAACATGGAGCTGACGACGCTCACGCAGGCGATGTACAACGCCCGCGAGCTTGCGATGTCGCGGATGGAGGCCGAGGCGGAGCATCTCGGCGCCGACGGGATCGTCGGCGTCAACCTGCGGATGCAGGCCTACGTGTGGGGCCAGGACGTGCTCGAGTTCCTCGCCACCGGCACCGCGGTCAAGTCCCTGGACGCCGGCGGCGCGCACCGCACGCCCGCCGGGAAGCCGTTCACCTCCGATCTCTCGGCGCAGGACTTCTTCCGGCTGCTCGCGGCGGGCGCCGTCCCGGTCTCTTTCGTCCTCGGCACCTGCGTCTACCACATCGCCCACCAGTCGGTCATGCAGTCGCTCCGGCAGATGGGCCAGAACACCGAGATGACGGTCTTCACGCAGGGGATCTACGAGGCGCGCGAGCTCGCCCTGTCGCGCATGCAGGACGAGGCGACCCAGGCGCAGGCGGCCGGGGTCGTCGGCGTGGACGTGGCGGTCTACAACCACGTGTGGGGCGAGCACGCCACGGAGTTCCTGGCGACCGGCACCTCCGTCCGCCGCCTGGGCGACGAGCACCGCCTCCCGGAGACGACGCCGAAGCCGACCTTCACGCTTTCACTGGACTCTTAACCAGGCTCTCATGCTCGGCGCGCTAGCGTCGTCGGCATGATCGAGGCAAAGGGCCTCGCGAAGGACTACGGCGAGAAGCGGGCCGTCGACGGCCTGACGTTCACGGTGCAGCCGGGAATCGTGACGGGTTTCCTGGGCCCGAACGGATCGGGCAAGTCGACGACGATGCGGCTGATCCTGAACCTCGACCGGCCGACCGCCGGGACAGTGACGGTGAACGGCCAGCGCTACCGTGACTTTCCCGCCCCGCTCCGCGAGGTGGGCGCGCTGCTCGAGGCGCGCGCCGTCCACACGGGTCGCTCCGCCTACAACCACCTACTCGCCCTCGCGCAGACGCACGGCGTCCCGAAGAGCCGCGTCCTCGACCTGATCGACCGCGTGGGCCTGCACGAGGTCGCCCGCAAGCGGGTGGGGACGTTCTCGCTCGGAATGGGGCAGCGGCTCGGGATCGCCGCCGCGCTCCTCGCCGACCCGGGGATCCTGATCCTGGACGAGCCCGCGAACGGCCTCGACCCCGAGGGGATCCAGTGGATCCGCGGCCTGCTGAAGGAGCTCGCAGCCGAGGGGCGCACCGTTTTCGTCTCGTCGCACGTGATGAGCGAGATGGCGCTCGTCGCGGAGCATCTGATCGTGATCGGCCGCGGCCGGCTGATCGCCGACCTGAGCGTCGAGGAGTTCGTGCGCCGTTCCTCGCGCGATGTCGTGCACGTCCGTTCGCCCGAGGCGGCCCGGCTCGCGGACGTCCTGTCCGGGCCGGACGTCTCCATCGAACAGGCGACGGACGGCTCGCTCGAGGTGGCCGGGCTCACGGCCGAGCAGGTGGGAGAGCTCGCCGCCTCGCACTTGATCGTCCTCCACGAGCTCACGCCCGTTCGCGCGTCGCTCGAGGAGGCGTTCATGGACGTCACCCGCGACGAGGTCGAGTTCGCGGCGGCGGCGGCGGCATGACCGCCGTTCCGGCACCGTCGCTCGCGCTTGCCTGGGCGGCTCGCCTTCGCGTCACCGAGGCGCGGGTGATCCACTCGGAGTGGACGAAGCTCCGCTCGCTCCGCTCGACCCTCTGGTCGCTGCTCGTCGCCGTCGTGCTGACGATCGGGCTGCCGTGCATCTTCGCGGCGGTGACCGCCAACCGGTGGAGCCACATGAGCCTCCATGAGCGGCTCGACCGTCACCCGCTCGAGATCGCCACCGCGGGCGTCAACCTGTCGCAGCTCGCGATCGGCGTTCTGGGCGTGCTGGTGATCAGCGGCGAGTACTCGACCGGGATGATCCGCGCCTCGCTGGGCGCCGTGCCGAAGCGTCTGCCGGTGCTGTGGGCGAAGATCGTCGTCTTCGCGCTCACGACCTTCGTGCTGATGCTGCCGGCGGTGCTCGTCTCGTTCTTCGCGAGCCAGGCCATCCTGCGCTCGCATCACATCCTCCAGATCTCGTTCTCGCATCCTGGCGTGGCCCGGACGGTGATCGGCGGGGCGATCTACCTCACCGCGGTCGGCGTCTTCGCGCTCGCGCTCGGCGCGATCACCCGGAACACCGCCGGCGGGATCGCCGCCTTCGCCGGGATCTTCTTCGTGATCCCGCCGCTGATGAACATCCTTCCCACGAACTGGAACCAGTCGATCTCCGAGTACCTCCCGTCGAGCGCCGCGCGTGACGTGTTCGCGCTCACGCACGGCGCGCACGACCTCGCGCCCGGGCCGGGCATCGCGCTTTTCTGCCTCTACACCGCGTTCGCGATCGCCGTTGCGGCCGTGCTGCTCGTCAGGCGAGACGCTTGAACTAGCCTCCCGGCATGCGCTACCGCCAGCTCGGCCGGACGGGCCTCGAGGTCAGCCAGCTCTGCCTCGGCGCCATGATGTTCGGCTCCTGGGGCAACCCGGACCACGAGGAGTCGATCCGGGTCATCCGCCGTGCGCTCGACGAGGGGATCAACTTCGTCGACACCGCCGACGTGTACTCCGCCGGCGAGTCCGAGGAGATCGTCGGCAAGGCGCTCCTTGGACGGCGCGACGACGTCGTGCTCGCGACGAAGTTCCACGGGCGCATGGGCGAGGGCCCGAACCAGGCCGGGAACTCGCGCCGGTGGATCATGCAGGAGGTCGAGGCGAGCCTCCGCCGGCTGCGGACGGACTGGATCGACCTCTACCAGGTCCATCGCCCCGAGCCCTTCGTGGACGTCGACGAGACGCTCGGCGCGCTCACCGACCTGGTCCGGGCCGGGAAGATCCGCTACCTCGGTTCGTCGACGTTCCCGGCCGACCGGATCGTCGAGGCGCAGTGGACGGCGGAGCGGCGCGGGCGCGAGCGGTTCGTCTGCGAGCAGCCGCCGTACTCGATGCTCGCGCGCGGCAACGAGCGCGACGTCCTACCCGCGTGTCTGCGCTACGGCATGGGCGTGATCGTCTGGGGCCCGCTCTCCGGCGGCTGGCTGACCGGCCTCTACCGCAAGGGACGCGAGCTGCCGACGAGCATGCGCGCCGACCGGCTGCCCCACCGCTACGACCTGAGCCTGCCGGAGAATCAGCGCAAGCTCGAGGCGGCGGAGGCGCTCGCCCTTCTCGCGGAGCAGGCGGGCGTCACGCTCATCCACATGGCGCTCGCGTTCGTCCTCCGCCATCCCGCGGTCACCTCCGCGATCATCGGGCCGCGGACGATGGAGCAGCTCGAGAGCGCGCTCGGCGCCGAGGAGGCCGAGCTCTCGGAGAAGGTGCTGGATCGAATCGACGAGATCGTCCGGCCGGGAACGTTCATCAACCCGTCCGACTCGGGCTACGTGGCGCCCTGGCTGCAGGACGCCGGGCTGCGACGGCGCTAGGCTCCCGATAGCCATGGAACCTGACGTCAACGTCGTCGGAGGGGAGCTGCTTCCCTGCTCGACCGACCCGCTCACCGGGTTCTACCGCAACGGCTGCTGCTCGACCGGGCCGGAGGATCTCGGCAGCCACACGGTGTGCGTCGTCCTCACCGCAGAGTTCCTGGACTACTCGAAGAGCGTCGGCAACGACCTCTCGACGCCGCGGCCCGAGTGGGGGTTCGCGGGACTGAGCCCGGGCGACCGCTGGTGCCTCTGCGCGTCGCGCTGGCTCGAGGCCCACGACGCCGGTTACGCACCCGAGGTCGTGCTCGGCGCCACCCACGTGCGGGCTCTCGAGGTGGTGCCGATCGAGCTCCTGACGAGCCGTGCCGTGACCCCCGACGCGGCGTAGCCCGCAGCGACAACTTTTCGCAATGAGCGTGACTTGTGTCGCGGATCCCATTGCCTGCGGCGGGACGCTTGTCTATCTTCGTGGCCTCACCGAGTCGTGGCGCGAGTAAGGTGATCCCGCCTCTGGGGTCGTGTGCGGAACCCCCGCTAGAGCCCAGAGCAGATGATTCTCGGAGGCGGAGGATGAAAACGTCCCGGCTCGGTGAGCCCCCGGACCACATACCGGTGACGCATCTCCTTGCGGTCGTGATCGGCGTCGGGCTGGTCGACTCGGCCAACCCGTCGACGATCGTTCCGGCGCTCTACCTGGCGGCCGGCCGCCACGCGGTCAGGAGCCTGGCCGGGTTCATCGCGGGCGTCTACGCGACGAGCCTCACCGCCGGCGTCGTGATCGCGCTCGGGCCCGGGAAGGCGATCATGTCCGCCGTTCCGCATCCGGGCGACCACACGCGCCACCTGATCGAGCTCGCGGCCGGCGGCTTCGCGATCCTGCTCTCCGGCGTTCTCTGGCTCCAGCGCGAGCGGGTCGCCCACCACGTGACGACGAACGCGGAGAAGGTCGACCGGAACGCGCTCGTCTTCGGCGCGGGGATCGTACTGGTCGAGCTGCCGACCGCCATCCCCTACTTCGCGGTCATCGCCACCGTCGTCGGCTCCGACCGCGCGGCAGCGACGCAGGTGGTGCTGCTCGCGATCTTCAACCTCTGCTTCGTCCTGCCGCTGCTCGGGATCCTCGCGCTGCGGACGCTCGCCGGTGAGCGCGCGCTCGGCCTGCTCGAGCGGATCCGGGCACGCGTCGACCGCTGGCTCGCGACGCTGGCGCCGGGACTGGTTCTTCTCGTCGGGCTGGTGCTGGTCGGGATCGGCGCCTACGGGCTCCTCACGGACTAGCTCGCCGCGACGAGGCGGCCGACCGGCGCCACGTGCAGCCCGAGGCTCCGCGGCGCCACGCGCGCGTCGATGCGGCGTTGATACCCGACTTGCCGCGTCGTATGATCGCGATCGAGCGAGGGGGTTGAAGGATGCACAGAGTTGCGGCGTCCAAGGGCAGGGTCGACCGGCGGGTGCTGCTGCTCGTGCCGCTCGTCGCGCTCGCGGTGCTCGGCTTCCTGGAGGGGTCGGCGATCGGAGGCCAGTCGGCGCCGCGCCTCAGCAATCCGATCGTCACGGCGACGCTCGTCACGAGCTTCAGGGTCACGGTGACCGTCAGCGGCCCGGGGAGCGTGAAGAGCTCACCGGCAGGCATCGACTGCGCCTCCGGCGCGACGTGCACCGGCAGCTTCGTGATCGGGACCTCCGTCGTCCTCACGGCGACGCGGAACAACGGCCTCATCCTCTTCAAGGGCTGGAGCGGAGCCTGCACCGGATCGAGTACGTGCACGGTCAGCTCGGCGGCGACCGTGACCGCGACCTTCGCGGCCACGATCCTCACGGTCCCGGTCACCGTTATCGCGCAGAGCTACACGGTCGCCGTGACCGCGACCGGCCCGGGAACGGTGACGAGCTCGCCCGCCGGGATCAGCTGCGGCGCGACCTGCTCGGCCTCGTTCGCGAACGGCACCTCCGTCTCCCTCACGGCGACCCCGACCTCGGGCAACACGTTCAGCGGCTGGAGCGGCGGCTGCTCGGGCACCGGCGCCTGCACCGTGACCGCCGCCGCCACCGTGACCGCGACCTTCAAGTCGACGACCACCAGCACGACGTCGACGGCGACGACGACCACGACGACGACGACCACGACCACCACGACGTCGCAGCCGGTGATCATGACCGAGCCGACGACGTCGGCGCCGCCGCCGCCGACGCTCACGGAGCTCGCCGTCGCCGTTTCCGGCAGCGGCACCGTCACGGGCTCCCGGATCGCCTGTGGCGGCAAGAGCTCGAAGTGCTTCGGCCGCTTCAAGCCGGGGACGAGCGTGACCCTCCGTGCCGGGCCCGCCTCGGGCTTCCGCTTCACCGGCTGGGGCGGCGGCTGCAAGGGCACCACGCCGAGCTGCTCGCTCGAGCTCGCCCACGCCGCCGCCGTGTCCGCCGCCTTCGAGCCCGCCCCCGGCGCGAACGCCGTGCCGGTCTCGATCCGGCAGGCCTCCTTCGACGTGCACTGGGCGCGTAGCGTGGGCTCAGGCAAGCTCGTCGTCGCCGGACGGATCGGCAAGCCGGCGAAGGTCGACGTGAAGCTGAGCCGTGCCGGCGGCGCCGCGCTCCTCACCGAGCACGCGTCGCTTCCGTCCGGGCCCTTCAGCCTCACCCTCAAGCTCGGCCCCGGCCTGCTGCCCGGCGGCTTCGTCGTGACCCTCGGCGGGCGGAGCGGCAGCCTCGTCGTCCCGACCCAGGTGAAGACGGTGTCGCTGAACGGGCCGCGCGAAGGCGTGGTCTCGAGGGCCTTCGCGAGCACCTCCGAGAGCGGCGGCCCCACGGCCGTCATCCACGCCTCGGCCGACCGGGCTTACGTCCACTTCGTCTTCGCGGCGCAGCCCGCCGGCGGCGCCCAGCTCTCCGTGGCGTGGTACCGGCCCGACGGGAAGCTGCTCGGCGTCGCGCAGAAGCCGAACCGGCCCGACGTGACGAGCGCGATCAGCTCCGGCTCGCCGCTGCCGAAGGGCACCTGGCGGGTCGACCTGCGCGCCGGCACGACGGTCGTGAAGAGCCTTGCCGTGCACGTCGAGTAGGGCCCGTTCCCGCGTCGTCCGTCGTCCCGGCGAGATATGGTTCGGCGTCTTCCGGCGCCCCTGAGGCACCCCGCCGGAGGAAGACGTCCGGGCGCTTGGCGGGCGGAGAGGACGAGATGGAATTCGAGAAGTTCGCGATCGGCTTCGATCACCGTGACCGGGAGCGCCTGCTCGCGCTCTGGGAGGGAATCCTCGACGACGAGGTGTGGTCGGACGGACCCCTCGTCAGGGCGTTCGAGTCGTCGTGGACCGCCTGGAACGGCCTCCACTCGGTCGCGACCTCGAGCTGGACCGGCGCGGCCCTCGCGGCACTCGAGTACTTCGAGCTGCGCGGCAAGACCGTGCTCTGCCCGTCGAACACGTTCATGGCCTCGCCGCTCACGATCCTCGCGGCCGGCGCCAGGGTCGAGTTCGTCGACTGCAACCGCGACGACCTCTGCCTGTCCTTCGCCGACTTCGAGCGGAAGGTGCACGAGCACAGGCCGGCAGCCGCGATGGTCGTCCACATCGGCGGGCACATCGCCTTCGAGATCGACCGGATCGCCGAGCTCTGCCGCGCCGAGGGGATCGTCCTCCTCGAGGACTGCGCGCACGCGCACGGCGCGTCCTGGAACGACCGCAAGCCCGGCACGTTCGGCGACGCCGGCCTGTGGTCGTTCGCGCCGACGAAGACGATCTCGACCGGCGAGGGCGGCATCCTCGTCTCCCGGCACGACGACCTGATCGAGTTCGCGCGCAACTTCCGGAACTACGGCAAGCCGGATTACAGGACGTCCGGGCTCAACTACCGTATGAACGAGTTCACGGCAGCGCTCGGGATCCTCGGCGCCGAGCGCCTCGAGGAGATCGTGGCCTGGAAGAACAGGATCGCGCGCAACGAGCTCCACCCGCGCCATCCGAACCGCGTCCGGCTTCCCGAGGGGATGGTCTCCGGCCTCTACAAGTACATCGTCTTCGACCGGATCGAGCGCTCGACCGGCAAGGTCTACGACGAGCCGTGCCACCGCGTGCTCGGCCATGCGGTCGACCTGCCGAACACCGACTGGGTCTCGGAGAACCACTGGTGCGTGCCGCTCTACTACAGGCCGGCGGCGATGCCGGCGCTCCAGGCGGTCGGTCAATGAAGGTTCTCGTTACGGGCGGCGCGGGCTTCATCGGCTCGCACGTCGTCGACAAGCTGGCCGCAGCAGGCCACGAGCCGCGGATCCTCGACCTCGTCCCGTCGCCCTGGCACGCCGAGGGCGAGATCGACACCGCGCTCGCGGACCTCGCCGATCGCGACGCTGTCCGCACCGCCGTCGAGGGCTGCGATGCGATCGTGCACCTCGCGGCGATGGCGGACGTGTACCAGGTGGTCGAGAACCCCGGCCGAACCGACGCGGTGAACGTCGGCGGCACCTTCAACCTGCTCGAGGCGGCGCGCGAGGCGCAGGTGCAGCGGCTCGTGTACGCGAGCACGATCTGGGTCTACGGCAACGCGCCGGGGCCGGAGCCGCACGACGAGGACACGCCGCTCGTTCTCCCGCCCCACCTCTACACCGCGACAAAGCTCGCCGGGGAGATGTACTGCCGCTCCTACGACGTCCTCTACGGGCTCCCGACGACCATCCTGCGGTTCGGCATCCCGTACGGCCCGCGCGCGCGGCCGGCCGCTGTCGTGCCGGCCTTCATCGCGAAGGCGCAGGCGGGGACGCCGCTCACGATCGCCGGCGACGGGAGCGCCACGCGGCAGTTCGTGTACGTCGAGGACCTGGCCGAGGGCGTCGTCGCGGCGCTCGCCCCGGAAGCCGCGGGCCGCGTCTACAACCTGGTGGGCGACGAGCTCGTCTCGGTCCGCGAGATCGCCGACACCGTGCGGGAGCTCGTCGCGGACGTTCCGGTCGAGCACGGCCCGGACCGGCCGGCCGATCTCGTCTTCGGGCGCACGGACAGCGCGCGGGCGGCGAGCGAGCTCGGCTGGCGCGCGCGCACGAGCTTCGCGGACGGTGTCCGCCGCTACGTCGACTGGCTCACGGTCACGAGCGGCTCCCCGCTCGCCCCGGCCGCGTCGAGCACCGCCGGGAGCGCCGCGCTCGTCTGACGCCACGAGGCGGTGGCACTGTACGCGTCGCTGTCGTGGAGCAGCACCACGGCCCCGGGGCCGAGGCCCCGTGTGGCGTGTGCGGCGATCGACGACGGCGTCGCCTTCGCCTCCCAGTCGCGGCCCCAGTGCGACCAGAGCAGCGGCGCCCACCGCTCCCGCGCGAGCCGGAGCCCGGCCAGGCTGAACACGCCGTACGGCGGGCGGTAGGAGAGGCTCTCGCACCCGGTCGCTTCGCCGATCACGTCCGCCGAGCGTGCGAGGTCGTCGCGGATCGCACCGGGCGTGCGGCGCAGCAGCAGGAGATGGCGATAGCCGTGGATGCCGATCTCGTGCCCCGCGGCGGCGATCTCGGCCGCCAGCGCCGGCCGTCGCTCGACCTGCTCGCCGACCAGATAGAAGGTCGCGCGCACGCCGGCGCGGTCGAGCTGCCCGAGCACGGCCGGCGTCCCCTCGCGATGCGGGCCGTCGTCGAACGTCAGTGCGACGCCCCAGCCGCGCGGCAGGCGCAGCGGGATCCCGAAGGTCGCCGCGAGCGACGGGGCGACGGGCGCTGCGGCGGGCGCGCACCATGCGCCGACGGCGGCTCCAAGAAGGAGAGCGCTACGACGCATGTACCGCGACTGGCTCCTCGAACTCGGCGAGCACCAGCGACGCGGCTGAGGGAAGCTCGGGGAACGCAACGGCGGTCCGCCCCTCCTCGAGCGCGGCCGCGACCGCCTCGCGCAGCGCGGCCAGGGGTCCCCGCGACGCGCGCGAGCCCGAAGCGCGTGAAGGCGCGGTTGTGCGCGCGGACGTGACCGCGCCCCCAGCCGTACGAGATCGCCGGGCAGCCGCGCATCAGCGCCTCGAGCACGGTCAGCCCGCCGGTCGAATGGACGAGCGCATCGGCCGCGGCGAGCCAGTCCGGCATCTCGTCCGTGAACGGCTCGGCCCGCACACGCTCGTCGCCCGCGAAGTCCTGCTCGAGCGACTGCCGGAGCTCCTCGTTGTGGCCGCACAGGCAGACGACCTGGTCGACTCCCTTCACGGCGAGCACCTCGCGCACCGCGCCCTCGACGTCGCCGACGCCCCAGCCGCCGCCGGAGACGAGCACGATCTTGGCGCCGGGCTTCAGCTCGAGGGCGCGCCGCGCGTCGGTCGCCGCGCGCGGCTCGAGGAACTCCGGCGCCGTGAAGCCGTGCACGCAATGCACCTCGGTGTCCTTGCCCGCGATCCGGCGCACCTCGTCGATCGACTCCGGGTGCGTCACGAGGTGCAGGTCGGCGCCCGGCGTCGCCCAGTAGCGCAGCCCGGCCAGGTCGGTGATGACGGCGCAGACCGGCACGTGCAGGCGCCCGGCCTTGCGCAGCCGCCCGAGCACCTCCGTCGCGTGCGGGTACGTCGAGACGACCACGTCCGGCCTGTGGGAGGAGATCAGGCGCAGCAGGCCCCGACCGCCGAACCGCACGAGCAGCCACTGCGTGAAGCGGCGGGTCATCGCGAAGCCCGCGAAGACCCAGAAGCCGACGTCCCACAGCCAGAGGAAGCGGAAGAAGACGACACGCGCCGCGTTGTCCGAGACGGCCGAGACGGCGCGCCCCATCGCCGCCAGGCAGTCCTCCGTCTCGACCACGACGTCGGGCCGCTCGGCCCGGAGCTGGTCGGCCAGACGGCGGGCAGGGGCGTCGTGTCCCTCACCGACGCTGGCGGTAAGGATCAGGATGCGGGCGGGCATCGGCGCAGTACCTTAACGCCCCCGATCTTGATGACACTCCATGAAGAGGAGATGAACGACACTCCTCGGATCGTCTCACTCGCCGGTGACGTCGCTCCTCAGGAAGACGAGATAGGCGGCGAAGAGCGGCACGGCAGCGCGCTACATTCCTGGCTAGAACGAGATGGTCTGCTTGTTCAGGACGTACCAGCCGTAGTGGGAAGTCCAGCGCGTGGGGGCGAGCGCGCTGGCTCGTTCTCGTTCGTCGCCGGCACAGCCTGCCAGGTCGAGGTAGCGCTCCCGCTCGCGGGTCTCGGTAACGACCTCCGAGCGCCTGAGGATAAGGCCGTTCGTGTCGAAGAGCGTGCGCAGGTCGACATCGGCGAGGATGCGGCTCGTCGAGGGGTCGCGGGCGCGCTCGAAGTCGTTCAGCTCGATCGCGGCCAGCGGATCGTTGGGCGCGAGCTGGTCGACGACGAGCATCAACCCGCCGGGCCTGAGCACACGCGTCATCTCGGAGAGGACCATCTC
Organism: uncultured Actinomycetes bacterium; assembly: GCA_963792135.1. Lineage (GTDB taxonomy): Bacteria > Actinomycetota > Thermoleophilia > Gaiellales > Gaiellaceae > PALSA-600. The sequence continues at coordinate 115,514 of CAWBVD010000004.1, forward strand.
CGGCCGCTGCGTGTGGTGCAGGGTCCGCGCGGTCATGACCACGTCGAACGTCGAGGGGCCGAACGGGAGCTCCACGGCATCGCCGTCGAGGAACTGGGCGTTCTCCGGCGCGCGCTTGCGCGCCTCCTCGAGCAGCTCCGGGACGAGATCGATACCGACGACCTCCTTCGCATACGGCGCGACCGCGAGCGCAAGCGCGCCGGCGCCGGTACCGACGTCGAGAACCCGCTCGAACCCGCGGAGCGGCATGAGCCGGGAGACTCGCGCCTGCTCCTCGGCGGCGCGGCGGTCCTGGTTCTCGGCGACGGCGGCCGCAGTTTCCGAGAAACGCTTGCGAACACCGTCGAGCACGGCTGGCATTCTAAGGGGCGCTTGCAGGAAGAGCGCCCCTCGCGGCCAAAGGAGGACCTTCGCGCCCGCGAGCACATCGGGCGCAGCTGGACCGGTCGATGCGCATGAAGCAGCTCATCCCAGTGGTCGCTGCCGCCGTCGTGGCGGTGTTGTGCGTGGCGACGGTCGGCGCGGCTCCTCCCCCGCCGGGGAAGACCCCGCCGAAGACGAAGGCGCAGAAGGCGTTGGCGGTCAAGGAGGCCGAGGCCCGGCAGGTGCTGTCGGAGATCGCCTCGATCGACGAGGAGCTCAACGTCGTCTCGGAGCAGTTCGACGGCGCCCGCTACAAGCTCCAGGTGCTCCGCAAGCGGCTCGCGAAGGAGCAGGTGCAGCTCGGAGCCGCCAAGGTGCGCTATGCGCGGGCCGAGAAGCGCGCCGCGAAGCTCGCCGTCTGGATCTACACCTCGAGCCACTCCTCGTCGCTCGACGTGATCCTCGGCGCCAAGAACCTCGGCGAGCTGCTGCGCCTCTCGGACGCCGAGCACCAGGTGAGCCTGCAGGCGGCGGCGATCACGAAGGAGACGCTGGCGGCGAAGCGCGACCTCGCGCAGAAGGTGGCCGCGCTGAATCGCGACCGCGCGTCGGCGGCCGCGACGGTGAAGGAGCTCAACCGCGTGCGCAAGAAGATCCTGAGCGGGCTCGCCGAGCGGCGGAAGCTCCTCGCCGCGGTGCAGAAGGAGGTCACGAAGCTCCAGGCGCAGGAGCGCGCCCGGCAGCTGCGGCTCGCGGCGCTCGCCCGGGCGCGGCTCGAGGCCGAGCTCGCAGCGCAGCGGAAGGCGGCGGTCGAGGCGGCGGCGAAGCGCAACGCCCAGATCGCCGCGGCCCGGAAGGCGCAGGCGGCGAAGGCGGCCGCCGCGGCGGCCGCGACCACGACGACAACCGAGGCCACGACGACCACGGCGACGACCACGACGGCCGCGACCACCACGGCGACGACGCCCACGACGACGACGACGACCACGACCACCACGACGACGACGACGACGACGACGGCGACCACAACCCCGACGACCACAACCCCGACGACCACGACGCCGGTCGCGACGGTCCCGCTTCCCCCGGTGCCGACGATCCCGGCGCCGGTGCTGACGGCGCCCTCGCTTCTTCCCACCCCGACCGTCCCCTCGCTCACGGGGCCGCTCCCCGCCGGCCATCCGGAGGCGGCACAGCTCGCGCTCGCCTACCTCGGCGTTCCCTATCTCTGGGGCGGCGCCACGCCGAGCGGCTTCGACTGCTCGGGGCTCGTCAGCTACGTCTACGCGCAGCTCGGGATCGCGCTACCGCACTTCGCCGCCGCGCAGTGGCTGCAGGGCGCCCCGGTTCCGGTCGACGGCCTCCAGCCCGGCGATCTCGTCTTCTTCGACAGGCTCGACCACGTCGGCATCTACCTCGGCGACAGCCTCTTCATCGACGCGCCGCACACGGGCGCCTTCGTGCGCATCGACTCGCTGAACGGCAAGTGGTACCACAAGAAGTACGTCGGCGCTCGCCGCATCTAGCCGAGACACATCGCATTCCCTGAATCCGGTGCCCGGACAGGCAGCGTAGGTCCTGATGGCAGGCGCCAAAATCGAAGGAAGGGATGGATGTCGTGAACCACGCTATCTCGGGAAAGAGGAGCGCGGCTGCAGTCGTGGTGGCCGCGGTCTGCTTGGG
>CAWBVD010000005.1:0-57682 GCA_963792135.1 uncultured Actinomycetes bacterium
CTTTCGTCTCCGGGCCAACCTTCGAGGCTAGGTGTGGTCTGCGCGGATGGGAGGGCGATCCTGGTCTTTTCGCCTGAGCGTTGGTGTCTATCTTGGAATGGTCTCGGGAGCAGTCCCATGGCATGACGCAGCGTTGCGTTCTGCCTGGTCGGGCGGTTGTCGTGCGCTTGGGGTGTGCCTGTCTTGCCTTGGTAGGGCTGAAAGGAACCGGTAATGGATAACTGTTTTCTCGGTGCTTGGTGCGATGTCTGAGGGGGAGGCGCTCGGGGCGGATTTCCGGGGCGCGCTGGAGAGCATCACGGTGCCGAGCTATGTCCTCGACAGGACGGGGGTTGTGCGCTGGGTCAATCCGGCGGCGGTGGAGCTTGTCGGGGATGTGCGGGGACGGCATTTCACCTCGATCGTGGCGCCGGAGGAGACGCAGCGTACGCGTGAGTTGTTGGCGAGCAAGATCATCGGTGCGGTCGCGGTCACGGAGACCGAGGGGGTGCTGTTGAGGGCGGACCGCTCGAGGGTGGCGCTGAAGATCTCGGCGGTGCCGCTCAAAAACGGCGACCGGATCGTCGGTGTGTTCGGCCAGCTTGTGGGGGAGCGTCGGGAACCGCGGGCGGCGCCACACCCCGACCTCACACCCCGCCAGGCGGAGGTGTTGAGACTGCTCGAGCACGGTCGCTCGACCCGGCAGATCGCCGAGGAGCTGTATCTGACCACCGAGACGGTCCGCAATCACGTCCGGAACGTGCTTCGCGCGCTCGGCGTGCACAGCCGGATCGAGGCCGTGGCTTTCGCGCGGCGCGGTGCATTGGCGACCAACTAGGGCGGCGTCAACTCGCGCGCGGTCTGAGAAGCTACTCCGCGTGAGCAAATCGATCGATCTCAACCGGGCGAGCTGGGACGAGCGTGTCCCGGCCCACGTCGCCTCGCCGGGCTACTCGCTGACGCGTTTCACCGACGACCCGGGGTTCCTGAGCCGCGTCGTTCGGTTCGACCTGCCGCGCCTCGGGGACGTCTCGAGGCTCGACGGAGTGCACCTGCAGTGCCACATCGGCACCGACACGGTCTCGCTCGCCCGGCTCGGGGCCGCTATGACCGGGCTCGACTTCTCCGAGCCTGCCATCGAGGCCGCCCGTCAGCTCGCCGAGGCGACCGGCGCCGATGCGCAGTTCGTCGTCTCCGAGCTCTACGACGCGCCAGATGTGCTCGGCCGGGAGCGGTTCGACTTCGTGTACACCGGCATCGGCGCGATCTGCTGGCTCCCCGATATTCACCGCTGGGCGCAGGTCGTCGCCGCACTGCTGCGGCCGGGCGGCCGGCTGTTCATCCGCGAGGGCCACCCGATGCTCTGGGCGATCGACGAGAAGCGCACCGACGTCCTCGCAGTCGAGCTCCCGTACTTCGAGACGCCTGAGCCGATCGTGTCGGACGAGGGCGGCACGTACGTCGAGACCGACGCCGTCTTCGAAACGACGATCACACACGTGTGGAACCACGGGCTCGGCGAGACCGTGACCGCGGTTCTCGACGCCGGCATGGAGATCACGGGGCTCGAGGAACACACGTCCGTGCCGTGGGATGCACTTCCCGGGCAGCTCGAGACCGCCGAGAACGGCGAGCTCCAGCTGAAGGACCGCCGCGAGCGGCTCCCGTTGACCTACACGCTGCAGGCACGAAAGCGCTGAGCGCCGCCGATCGTCTTCGGCATGCCTTCGACGGACGCCGCGGCCTCGATCGCACGCGCCGAGTGTGAACGTCGCAGCCGGCCCTGGAACGAACCAATGCGGATCTCTCGATCGCCCGTCGGGTGTCGCGTTTGGACGAACGCGAACGTCATCGTCCGCATCGGTGGGTCCCCAGCTGGCTGCCGTGCTCGCCGAGAAGCCGGCGTCCTCGGGATTTGTGCCGATGGTCACAGACGCGGGCTCGCGCTGCTCGCCCGTGCATCACGCTCAACCACCAACTCGCCGCCCAAGCCGCTTCCCTCTTCGGCGCTCAGCAGTCGGGACGGTCGCCTCGTGCGTCAAGCTCGGCCCGAATGGTTCACATCACTGTTGCTCGAACATGCCCCTTCGAGCAACCCGCCGACCGCCTGGGCGTACTCGCCTTCTCGACCGACCCCGCCCCCCGCCTGGGGGCGCTCGCCAACTCGAGTTACCCCGACGGCGGCCCGAACGTGGCTCGGCTTCTCGAGCGACCCCGCCCGCGGCCCGAGCGTGCCCGCCACCGCTATCCGCTCGTTTAGGTTCCAGAACGGCCGCGTCTGCCTTTCACGGGTCCGCGCGGCGCCTGGCGCGCATCTCCTCTTCGAACTCCCGGGTGGCGCCGCCGTCACGGGAGAGGGAGGGTCCGATATCGGTGAAGCGCCACCGCAGCTGCGGGTCGTCCTCGTCGTTGACGAGCACGATCTCGTCGCCGGTGGAGCGGCCGATGAAGCGACGCACACGGCCGTTGACTGGTTCGATCCAGGTGGACCACAAGGCGTCGATCGCGGCGTCGTAGAAGCGGATCGTCGAACCGTGAAAAGCCAGCGGCGGCTCGCCCTCGCCCGATTGACCGCGGCCGGGACGATCCAGATGTCCTGCACCGCCTGTCCAATCGTCAGCGGTGGGTGGCCTGCGTCGCTCCCCGTCGCCTCTGCGGCTAGTCGTTGCTCGCGGAGGTGTCCCGAGGCTCCGTCCAGTGTCGGAGGGTCAGTGCCATCTGAAGTCCCGAGGGTAGAGATCGTGGATGTCGCTGACGCCATCGCAGTCGTAGTCGCTCGGACCTGAATGCGGACAGAGAACGCTGCCGTTGAGTGACGCGCCGAGCCTGTCCGAGAACGCAGCGACCATGCCGGCTGGGCTGGCCGAGCCGTTTCCCATCTCGCTCAGCCAACTGCTCGTCAGACTGCCTCGCACGACTGTCGTCTCGGACAGTCCGAGATTGTACGACCCACCATACGCCCCCGGCGCGTAGTACCTGCTGACCCCGAGCACCAGACCGGTCTGGTCGGGCGTGACCCCGGCCACGACCACGCGAAGGTTGTAGCGCGTGTAGGTACCCCAGAGGCTGTAGCTCACGCAGCCATTCGTCTGGGTGAGCTTCACGGAGTCGAGCGTCACCCAGTTGCCGGCGCTGTTGGTGGCTTCCAGCCCGGCCAGTGATACGGGAATGGCTCGACCGCCCAACGTGAAGCAAGCGAACAGGCTGTTGGCAGCCGAGGCTCGTCCAGGGAGGATAGTGCAGACGAGGGTGATCGCGGCGCACAGTCCGATCAGCCGCAGAGCGGACGCACACGATCGCGAGCGTGCCACGAGCACGCGACTCGGGCGACGACTCCTTCACTCGAGCCCATCGGATAGCCCGCTGGACGACATCGAACCGGCGCCCCAGCCGCATCGCACGATGCTAACGCGCGAACGCCGTTCACACACCACCCGATCGGGTGGGTTTAGGTTGAGTCTTGTCCTGCCGACGAACGGACACAGTTCTCAGCAGCGTGACTCCCGAGCGTGTTCGCCTGGTTCGCTATCAGGTCATGACCGCATACCTACCCGACTCGTCGCGGGGAAGCCTATGACGCTGACCCCGTGCCCAAGATCCAGACCGACGAGGTAGACCAGGCGATCCAGCCAAGCCTCGGCAACACCAGCGAGTCGTGGAAGGTCGCGCTCATCACCGCCGCCTCCGACGCTCGCAAGCAGGGACAGGCCGCCGCCCGCCGCAATCGCCAAGTAGCCGGAGCGGGCATCGACTGCTCGGTCGGCCGCGACCCTCGGCTGACTCGGTCGGCCCGCCAGGGGCGTAGTATTCGCTTCGTGAAGCAGATCGCATCGGGGCGCATCGGTCAGGTGGCAGCGCAGTACGGCGAGCACGCCCCGATGGCGACCGTGTGCTGCAACGCCTGCCGGACCTGCGTCACGTCGAACATCATCGGCGTGGGCATGGCTGCGCTCACCGCGACCGGCGTCAGCGTCAGCCGCCTGCTTCGGCGGCGCAAGACGTTCTAGCGGCTACTCATGTAGCGCCGCAGCGCGATAAGCGCCCAGATCGCTTCGACTACACCAAACGGCCAGGTTCCGGCGAGGAAGCCGTAGACACTGGAGAGGGCACACCCACAGGCGAACGCCAAGATGAACGTCGGCCCACGCTTCTCCAGCGCGTACATGAGCATCATGAATGTGACGGCCGCAGCGCCGTAGAGAGTGAGAGCGTCCACGCGCTAGATGCTCGCAGCGTTCGACGGGGTGGGGTAGCACCTGCGAGCCGTCGTTACCCCGAAGAGCTTCCGGCCTCGCTGGGAGAAAAACCTGCAAGATCGGGCATGGGCGGCCTTTGATGGATCGGCCTGAGCCGGGGTCGCGGCGGATGGAACCGCCGCCACCCCACTGCTAGGTAGGCCGCGCTGCCCGCCGTAGGCGATACGCACGCTGGCGGCACGCGGCCGAGCAGGAGTGCGCGTCGCTGCGCGTCGGGGTGAACGGCTCACCGCACACGTCGCAGCTGTGCGGCTTGCGAGGGACGCGCCTCCCGCCAGCCGCGCCAGCCGCGCCAGGTGCGTGCAGCGCGGCGAGCACGCGACAACGTTCTCCCATCCCGAATAGGTGACGAGTGCGCCGCACCCGCCAGGCCAAACGAACGGCTCATTGCGCCACTCCCATCCACCCAGCCGCTCCCGGTAGATCACCTCGCCGCTACGAAACACGTGGCGGCACTCCTCACACGCGAACGACGCTTCTCTTTCCAGACGTGCGCGGTAGGCCGCGAGTAGCTTGCGGCGAAGTGCGGCGACGGCAGCGGGCCGCTTCTCCTTCTCCGATCCGTCCCTGCTCAGCCGCTACGGAGAACCCGGTGCATCAAGCCGTCGCAATAGTCGTTCTCCAGCGGCAAACGCGTGGACACCACCGATAGCCGCTGAAACACCGACCGCAACTGCCGCGAGAGGACGGGTCGACCTCGTGTCAGTCCGTGGTCACCGCGGTGAGGTCCAACGCGCCAGGGATACCTGGCGGCTGCCTTCCGGCCTGCGTCCCCCAGCTGGTCCACCGACGGCTTTCTCGCTGCTCGGTTCGCACGGATCCTCGCCCAAAGCCTCCAGCAGCGCGGGCGCTCGGAAGGGCAGGCCATTCACGCGTTCGCGCGACGTTCGCGGCGAGGTCCATGACAAACGAGAAACGTGGCCGGCAAGCGAGACACGTGGAGATACCGAAGATACGCGTACTGGTCGGCGTTCGGCAACCCAGCTCGTGGAGCGAGATTGCGACGTCGTGCGAACGCTCTGCGAACACCGGCCAACCGGCATCGAGCGGCGTCGTCGGTCCTCCCCGGTAGCCGTCGAGCCAGCGGTCGAGCTCGTCGCGATCGAAGATCAACCGGCCGTCGAGGCGACGGCGGGATCGCCCGCCGTGCCGTCAGCGTGGGGTTGGCCGCAGCCGGGCGCGCAGCCGCGTCCACCACGAGGGGCCGCGCGCAGCGCGAAGCGCCTGTTCGCGCGCGAGCGAGCGCTTCGCCCATGCCCGTTCGCGCATCGAGCGTGTCGGATAGCGCGGCTTCCAGTAGACGGGCACGGCGCAGGCACCCTACTTGCCCGTCAGACGGTCGTCGTCGAGCCGGCGAGTCGGTAGCGACGTCTGGACGCCGGCTGAACCTGGCTCGCCGGCAGAAGCGCGAGCGTCGCCGCCGCCCCGTCCGGATACGTTTTCGCCCATTGGTGGGTGAAGCCGAGCCCGTTCCTGCCGGTCGGCCGCCAGCCGGCCGCGAGCGCCCGCCTTGCGTAGAAGCCGTAGACGGTCGCGAGCGGCGCGGAGTCCGCGAACGAGACGAGGACGGTCGGCCCGTCCCAGCCCGCGGCCTGAAACGCCGGGTGGCGGTACAGGGCCGGGATGCGGCGGACATCGACGCCTTTCGCTCCGGGTGGAGTTGCCGCGAAGACTCGGTCGGCAGCGAGCTCGTGCAGGCGCCGGCCGCCCGGATCGCCGCCCGCCGGTGTGCCACAGGCGGTCGCGACTGCGGCGACGATCGCCACGAGCGCCGAGGCGGGGGCGACACCCGCGGGTCTTCGGAGCTTCACCGCGCGAGACTACCTCGCGGGCCCTCCGGTGACCGACCCCGCGACGGTGCGTTACGCCGCCGTGCGTCGGTGGTGACGTGAAGACGGCGTTGAGGAGCGTCGTGGTCGTCGCTGCGACTGTGCTCGGGGCTCTTTTCGCCGTCGGCTTCCTGATCTCCGCTCTCTTTGAGGCTCAGGGCTTCGGCGACCGCGACAGCACGCCGAGTGGTTGGCGTCTCGTGGAGTACGCCGTCGGCTTCGTCGCCTGCGTCGTGATACCGGCCGTCCTGTGGCAGGCGCTCGGGCCGGCGAGGGGTCGAGTTTGGCCGGTCGCCTTCGCCGTCGCCGCCGTCGGTGTGGTGGTGATCCTGGGGCTGTCGCTGAAGGGGTGAGCCCGCAGAAGGTCCGAGCGCTCGGCGCTCGCGCACGTGTTCATCCCGTTGCCGAGGATCAATGCGCCGATCGGCTCCGGGGCGGATGCGGAGGGTCGCGCGCCGGGTCGTGGGGCGGGATCTCCCGCTCGAGCGCCGTCCGCTCCTCCTCGGTGAGGCGAAGCGCGCGCGCCGCGAGGTTCTCCTCGAGGTGCGCGAGGGAGCGGGTGCCGGGAATCGCCACCACGGCAGGCGACCGGGCCAGCAGCCACGCGAGCGCGACCTGCCGTGCGGTCGCGCCGTGGGCGGAAGCAACGCGCGCGACACTCTCGCCGTGCAACCCGAGGAACAGCGGCTGCCACGGGAGGAATGCGAGGCCGTCGCGCTCGCAGATCGCGAGCACGTCGTCGGAGAGCCGGTAGGCGATGCTGTAGCGGTTCTGCACGGCGGCGATCGGGGCGGCCGACCGAGCTCGGGCGAGGTCGTCGGCGTCGACGTTCGAGACCCCGATGTGGCGGATCTTCCCCTCCGCCTGGAGCTCGGCGAGTGCTCCGACCGACTCCTCGATCGGCACGGCGGGGTCGACGGTGTGGAGCTGGTACAGGTCGATCCGTTCGAGGCGAAGGCGCTCGAGGCTGGCATGGCACGCGGCTCTGAGGTGCTCGGGCCGCCCGTCGGCCGGCCAGATCGCGTTGGGGTCGCCGCGGCGGACCATGCCGCCCTTCGTCGCGATCACGAGGCCGTCGGGGTAGGGGTGGAGCGCCTCCGCGATCAGCAGCTCGCTCAGCTCGGGCCCGTAGGCGTCGGCGGTGTCGATCAGGTCGACGCCGAGCTCGACGGCTCGCCGTAGGAGCGCTTTCGCGGCCTCCGGCTCGGCGAGGTGCAGCCCGCCGAAGCCGAGCCGGCGCACGGGAAGGTCGCCGCCGATGGCGATATAGACTCCGTTGGTCAGACCATTCAGAGCCTAGATGACGAGCACGACAACCATGCCCAGGTCCACGGTCGTCCACCGCGCGGGGCTCGGTGCGGCCACCGGCGTCGTCGACGCGGACCCGATCACGACCGAGGTGATCCGGCACGGCCTGAACTCGGCCGCCGAGCAGATGAAGCGGGCGCTGATCCGCACCGCGTTCTCGCCCGTGATCTACGAGGTGGTCGACTTCGCGGTCGCGATCTACGACCGCCAGGTGCGGCTGCTGGCGCAGGCGCCGAGCCTCCTGATCTTCATGGGCACGATGAACTTCTGCGTCGAGGCGGCCGTTGCCGAGGTCGGGGGCGAGGAGGCGCTCGAGCCGGGCGACATCATCCTCTACAACTACCCGTACGGGTCCGGCTCGCACCCGCAGGACGTCGCCGTGGTCATGCCCGTCTTCCTGCACGACGAGGAGCTGATCGGCTACACGGCGATCAAGGGCCACTGGCTCGACATCGGCGGCAAGGAGCCGTACTCGACCGACACGGTCGACGTGTTCCAGGAGGGGACGATCTTCCCGGGCGTGAAGCTGTACAGCCGCGGCGAGCTCGTCCGGGACATCTACCGGATGGCGATCGCGAACTCGCGCGTCCCCAAGATGGTCGCAGGCGACCTCAACGCCGAGGTCGTGAGCGCCCGCACCGGGGCGGCGGGCTTCCTCCGCGTCGTCGAGCGCTTCGGGCTTCCGACCTTCGAGCAGGCGGTCGAGCGGATGTTCGACCACGGCGAGGCGGTCGTCCGAAGCTACTTCGAGAAGCTCCCCGACGGCCGGTACGTCGGGAACGGCGTGATGGACGACGACGGGATCTCCGACGAGCAGGTCCCGTTCGAGATCGTCCTCGAGGTCGACGGCTCGAACGTCCGGCTCGACTACTCGAACTCCCCGCCGATGACCGTTGGCCCGATCAACACCCCGGTTCCGTCGACCGTCTCGGGGAGCCGCGTGGCGATCGCACTGCTGGCAGGGAACGGCGAGTGGCCGAACGAGGGCCACTTCCGGCCGCTCGAGGTGGTGACGCGGCCGGGAACGATGTTCCACCCGCTCCCGCCGGCGCCGTGCTTCCTCTACGCGTGGCCGACCTTCCAGGCGATCGAGACCATCTACGACGCCGTCTCGAAGGCCCAGCCGGAGGCCGTGCCCGCCTGCAGCGGCGGCGACATCTGCTCGCTCGTCTGGTGGGGCGTGCGCGAGGCGACCGGCGAGCCGTGGGCCGACGGCGCCCCGCACCCCGTGGGTCAGGGCGCGTCGCTGCGCGGGGACGGCGCGAGCAGCCTCATCCACCACGGTGAGGCCTCCACGCGCTTCTCGCCGACCGAGGTGTGGGAGTCGAAGAATCCGTGGCTGCTCGACAAGGTCGAGCTCCGCCAGGACTCATGCGGCCCCGGCCGCTATCGCGGCGGGCTGGGCGTCGACATGCACTTCACCATGCGCGAGGACGCATACGTCACCGCGGCCATCGAGCGGACGAAGAACCCGCCGTGGGGGCTCGAGGGCGGCGGCGTGAGCGTGCCGAGCATCGCCGAGATCGCCCTCCCCGACGGCTCGCGGAAGCAGTTCGGCAAGGCGACCCGGCTCCACTGCCCGAAAGGCTCGACGCTCGAGCTCCACACCGGGGGCGGGGGCGGCTACGGGAACCCCGCCGAGCGTGACCCGGAGGCCGTCCGCGCGGACGTGCGCGAGGGGTACGTGAGCGAGGGGCACGCACGGCAGTACTATCCGCACGCCTTCAGCTGAACGCGTGCGGATAGTCGAGCCGAGCCCGGGCCTCCGTGAGGTGGCCCTCGCGGATGTCCTCGAAGACCGCGGCCGGGTCACGGTGAGACGGCTCGCCGAACCCTCCGCCCCCGCCCGTCCAGAGCTCGAACACGCTTCCCGCCGGGGCCGGCACCCGCGTCGCCTTGGAGCACGCGATGCGCGTTCCGTCGGGCCGCACGAGGGCGGCGCCGTTCGGACGCGCGGCGCGGCCGCCGGCGAGGCCCGCGGGGCTCACGCGCGTGCGATCGACGACGGAGGTGAACTCCGCGTCCTCGAGCAGCCGGATCCGCAGGTCGAGGCCCGCGCCGCCGCGGTATCTCCCCGCACCGCCTGAGTCGCAAGCGAGCTCGGCCTGCTCGACGAGCCAGGGGTTGCGGCTCTCGCACACCTCGGTCGGGGCGATCCGGGTGGCCGACTCCGAGACGTGCATGACCGCGTGCGCGCCGTCACGGCCCGCCGACGCGCCCTGTCCCACCGGGTACGGCGACCCGTCCGCCCACGGCTCGCCGTCACGGCGTCTGCCCCACCACACGAGCGAGCAGATGTCGCCGCCGCTCGACGCTGGCACCGACTCCGGCACGGCCTCCCCGAAGGCGCGGTAGATCGCGTCGATCGCCCCGATCGCCGACCAGCCGCCGATGAACGTCGGTGCAGGCGGCAGCGGGTGGAACAGCGAGCCGGGCCTCGTCACCACCTCGATCGGCCGGAAGTGGCCCTCGTTCGGCCACTCGCCTCCGCCGGCGAGCATCGTGACGGCGACCCGCGCGGCGGAGACCGTCTTCGGCAGCGCGCTGTTCACCGGGCCCGGGCGCTGGTCGGGCGCGCCGCTGTAGTCGATCACCACGGAGGTGCCGTCGACTACAACCGCCACGTCGAACTCGACCAGGCGGTCGTCGACGCCGTCCGAGTCGAGCGTCCCCCGTCCGACGTAGCGGCCGTCGGGGATGCGCTCGATGAAGCTGCGGACGACCGCCTCGCCGTGGTCGAACATCCGCTCGACGCTCGTCCGGAACGACTCGAGCCCGTAGCGCCGGACGAGCCGGAGGAAGCCCTCGGCGCCCGCCCGGACGCCGACGAGCTCCGCGTTGATGTCGCCGGCGACCGCCTTCGGCACGCGCGAGTTGGCGAGCGCCATCCGGTAGATGTCCCGCACGATCCGGCCGCGGCTGACCAGCTTCACGCCGGGGAAGATCGTCCCCTCCTGGAACATGTCCACGGTGTCCGTGGCGTACGGCTCCTTGCCGCCGATGTCGAGCCAGTGCGCCTTGATCGCGGCGTAACCGACGAGCTCGTCGCCGTCGTGGAAGATCGGCATCACCACCGCGGCGTCCTGCGGGTGCGAGCCCGTGCCGAAGGGGTGGTTGTAGAGGAGCACGTCGCCGGGCTCGAGCACCGCCGGCCCGCCGGCCGCCGCGACGGCGTTCTCGACGCAGAAGCTCAGCCGGCCCATGAAGAGCGGCAGGCTCGGCGCCTGCGCGACCATCCGCACGCGCTCGTCGTAGAGGGCGACCGCGAAGTCGAGCACCTCGTACACGATCGGCGAGAACGCAGTGCGCACCAGGGCACGCTTCATCTGGCTCGCCGCGGAGTTCAGGCCGTGGCGGATCACCTCGGTCGTGACGGGATCGGAGGTGACGACGAGCTCCGGCGTTAGAGGAGTGACCCTTCGCGCATGATTGCGCGGCCATCGAGCTCGACGGTCGGCTCGAGCACGAGTCCGTCGATGTGGACGGAGGCGGCGTTCTGACCGCCGATTCCGGTGCTCGTCCCGAAGGCGAGATGGATCGTGCCCTCGACCTTCTCGTCCTCGAGGATCAAGCCCACGATGGCGGCCGCCGGGTTCGTACCGATGCCGAGCTCGGCGACGAAGCGGCCGTTCTCGCCGCCCGCGTCGAGCGTCTCCAGGAGCCATTCGGCCGCGCCGCGGCCGCCGCTCGCCCGAACCGCGCGGCCGTCCTCGAGCTCGACCACGACCGGCTCCTCGAGCACGCCCCACGAAGCGAACGAGCCGTCGAACACGATTCTCCCGCCGCCCTCGGTCTCGACGGGAGCGATGTACCCCTCACCCGCCGGCAGGTTCCCGAACGCGCCTGCGCTGCGGAGGTCGCCGTCGTCGCTGAGGCCACCGCGTCCGCTCAGCACCAACTCGACGTCGGTGCCGCCCGGTGCCGTGATGCGGCAGGCCTCCGCCGCCGTCAGCTCGGCGGCGAGGCGCCGCCCCACGGTCTCGAGCAGGCCGTAGTCGACGGGGACCGCCCGCATGAACGTCTCGCGCGAGATCGTCGGCATCGACGCCACCCGGAGGCCCTGCCGCGTCGCTTCGACGCGAGCGCGGGTGTGGCTGAGCGAGAACCCGGTGATCAGGGCCGCTGCGTCCGCCTCGAGCAGGGCCGCCGCGACCTCCGGCGGCGGCTCCTCGCCGTGGCGCGCGAGCGTCGGGAAGCAGAGCGACACGGTTGCGTCCGTTCGGGCCAGGCCGGCCTCCGCGACCGCCTCGGCGACCTCGCTGAGCTCGGGGTTGTAGACGACGAAGAAGCGCTCGCCGGGCCCGACGCCCAGGCACTCGACCGTGGTGGCCGCGGCCCGGGCGAGCTCGCCGTCAGCCACGGGCGGTCTCGACCTCGCTCTCGAGCTCGCTGAACTTCTTCACATGGCGCCGCATCAGGGACGTGGCGCGTGCCGCGTCGTGTGCCGTTATCGCAGCGGCGATCTGGCGGAGCTCGCGGCCGATGCTCCGCCGGACCGCGGCGTCGGCCACGCCCGCTAGAGAGTCCTCCGCCCGCAGGAGCGCCCGCTGGATTCCGAGCATGATCGCCACCCGAACCTGGTTCTTCGACGCCCGCGCGACCGCCTCGTGAAACTCGACGTCCACCTCGACCAGCGACCGCCACTTCAGCTCGTCGAGCTCCGCGAGCTCGACGAAGCGGGCGGCGAGCTCCTCGAGGTGCGAGCAGTCCTCCTCGTCGGCCCGCAGTGCGGCCCAGCGGGCGGTCTCGGTCTCGAAGCTGACGCGGAACTCGGCCAGCTCGTGTGCCGTTGCGCCGCGGAAGCGCAGGAGGGCGTCGAGCGCGGCTCCGACCTGGTCGCCCTGCGGCTCGCAGACGAACGCGCCCCCGGCCGCACCCGGGCGGATCTCGATCGCGCCGAGCGCCTCGAGCGTCCGGAGGCCCTCGCGTAGCGTCGCCCGGCTGACGCCGAACAGACGGCAGAGCTCGCGCTCGTTGGGCAGGCGCTGCCCCGCGACCAGCTGCTCCGCGATGATCGCCTCGCGGATCTGCGTGACGACGTCGTCGGATGAGCGCTTGCGCTTGATCTCGACGAAAAGCCCGTCGCTCGTGACAGTCGAGCCGGCGTCAAGCCCATCCCCGGACATTGGTCTAACCAATCTATCTCTCCGATCTATACTCGGTCCGGAAATGATCCTTTCGGCGGCACAGACGCGGGAGGCGCTGCCGATGCCGGAGCTGATCGACGCCGTCGGCCGGTCGTTCGCGACGAAGCCGGCCGCTCCCCAGCGCGTCGTCGTGGCCGACGAGGGCCAGGACTGGGTCGTGATGCCGGGCCTGCGGTGGGGTGGAGGCCTGCTCTGCAAGGTCCTCCGGGTCGGACACGGCCGGCCCTCGGCCGAGGGGAGCACGATCGAGGGAATCGTCATCCTCCTCGACGAGAGCGGGCGGCTCGTGTCGATCCTCGACGGCGCGACCCTGACTGCAAGGAGAACGGCGGCCGCCGCCGCCTACGCGACGAGCCTCCTCGCCCTCCCGGACGCCTCGGTGCTCGCGCTGTTCGGCGCCGGCTCGGTCGCCGGGGAGCACGTCGAGGCCATCTCGTGTGTCCGTCCCCTGAAGGACGTGCGGGTCGTGGGACGCTCGCCGGAGCGGCTCCAGAGCTTCTGCGAGCAGTTGCGCGAACAGGGGTGGAACGTCACGGCCACGGATGCCGGCACCGCCGTCCGCGGGCGCGGACATCGTCGTCACCGCCACGACGGCGGAGGTTCCCGTGTTCGACGACGCCGACGTGGCTCCCGGGACGCACATCAACGCCATCGGGTCGTACCGGCCGGAGCGGGCGGAGGTCCCGGCGGCGACGGTCGCCCGCTCGGTGGTCGTGGTCGAGACGCGCGAGGCCGCGTGGCACGAGGCCGGCGACCTCATCCAGCCGCGGAACGCAGGCCTGATCGACGAGGGACATGTCTACGCCGAGCTCCACGAGCGCGAGAGGCTCGAGGCGGTCCGGCAGCGCGAGCCCGACGCGGTCACGCTGTTCAAGTCGGTGGGACACGTGGCCCTCGACCTGGCCGCGGTCGAGACCTCGTTCGCGCAGCCCGCGGCCCATTAGAGAGCCGTTCATGCGGCCGCCGGGCGCGCCGCGAGCTCACCGGGGAAGTGGCAGGCCGCCCAGTGTCCGGAGCCATGCTCGACGAGCGGCGGATCCTGCTCGGCGCACACGTCGCGATCCCGCCCGACGGGGCAGCGGGAGTGAAAGCGGCAGCCGCGCTGGTCGCCCGACGGCGGTTCGATCTCGCCGTGGAGCACGATGCGCTCCCGCCGCCGCTCGCTCGCGGGGTCCGGGATCGGGACGGCGGAGAGCAGCGACACGGTGTAGGGGTGAAGCGGCTCGCGGAAGAGCGTCTCGCGGTCGGCGAGCTCCGCAATCGCACCCCGGTACAGGACGGCCAGCCGGTCGCAGAAGTACTCGGCGACGACGAGGTCGTGGACGATGAAGATATAGGTCAGCTCGAGCTGCGCCTGCAGGCTCTTGAGCAGGTTCAGCACCTGCGCCTGGATCGACACGTCGAGCGCGGAGATCGGCTCGTCGAGGATGACGAGCTCCGGGTGCAGGATCAGCGCCCGGGCGACGCCGATGCGCTGGCGCTGCCCGCCCGAGAACTCGTGCGGCTTCCGCCCTGCCTGGGTCGGGGTGATACCGACGAGCTGGAGCATCTCGTCCGCCCGCCGGGCGCGCTCGCGCCGGTCGCCGAGCTTGTGGACGAGGAGCGGCTCGGAGACGATGTCCCGGGCGGACATGCGCGGGTCGAGCGACGCGAACGGATCCTGGAAGACGATCTGCATCCGGCGCCGCGTCCTGCGCATGTCGCCGGCGCCCAGCGTCAGCAGGTCGACCCCGTCCAGGAACACCCGGCCCGCGGTCGGCTGCACGAGCCGGAGGATGCAGCGGGCGAGGGTCGACTTGCCGCAGCCCGACTCGCCGACCAGCCCGAAGGTCTCGCCGCGGCGGACGTCGAACGAGACGCCGTCGACGGCCCGGATCAGCCCCGGCTGCCCGCCGGTCCCCGCCGACTTCGCGAGCTTGAAGGACTTCTCGACCTGGTCGACGAAGAGGAGCGCGTCCTCCGAGCCGTCACGCACGCCGGGAAGCGTGATGGTCATGCCTCCACCTCCTCCGCGACGGGCAGGAAGGGACGCTCGCCCCGCCAGCGCTCCTCGGCGAAATGGCACTCGGCGACGACGGAGCTCGCGCCGTTGCCGACGTTCACAGGCGTCGGCACCTCGGTCCGACAGATCTCGAGCCCGTGCCCGACCGGGCAGCGCGGCTCGAACGGACAGCCCGGAGGCAGGTTGGACAGGCTGGGCGGAAAGCCGAGGATCGTCGGCAGCGGCCCGCGCTGCAGCCGGTCGGGGCGCGGGACCGAGCGGAGGAGTGCCTCGGTGTAGGGGTGGGTCTGCCGCGCGAAGAGCTCGTCCACCGGGGCGCGCTCGACGATGCGCCCGGCGTACATGACGAAGGCGCTGTCGCAGAACTCGGCCACGACGCTCAGGTTGTGCGTGATCAGCATGACGGCCGTGCCCCGCTCGGTCACGAGGCGCTCGAGCACGTCCAGGACCTGGGCCTGCGTCGTGACGTCGAGGGCGGTCGTCGGCTCGTCGGCGATCACCAGGTCGGGCTGGTTCGCGAGCGCGATCGCGATCAGCACCCGCTGCCGCATGCCGCCCGAGTACTGGTGGGGGTAGTCGCCCAGGCGGCGCTCCGCGTGCGGCACCTCGACGTCGCGGAGCAGCTCGATCGCCTCGCCGCGCGCGGCCTTCTGCCCGAGCGGGCGGTGCTTCTGGATCGCCTCGATCACCTGGTCGCCGATCGTCTTCACCGGGTTGAGCGCGGTCATCGGGTCCTGGAAGATCAGCGAGATCTCCTTGCCGCGGACCTGCTGCATCTGACGGTCGGAGAAGCTCGAGATCTCGCGGCCGTTGAGGACGACCTGGCCTCCCTCGATCTTCCCGGGGGGCTCGATCAGCCCGAGCACCGACAGGGCGAGCGCCGACTTGCCCGAGCCGGACTCCCCGACGACCCCGACGCGGTGGCCGCGCTCGACCTCCAGCGAGACGTCCCGGACCGCGCGCACGACGCCTTCGTTCGTGTGGAAGTTCGTCCGGAGGTTCCGTACCTCGAGAACGAGGTCTCGCTCGCTCACTTCGTCACCGGCACGCGGACGCGTGGATCGACGACGCCGTAGAGGATGTCGGTGACGAGGTTCATGACCACGTACAGGATTGCGCTCAGAAGGACGAAGGTCTGCACCACGGAGTAGTCCTGGCGGAGGATCGAGTCGGAGATGAAGCCGCCGACCCCGGGCCAGTTGAACACCTTCTCGACCAGCACCGACCCGGCGATCAGCTGGGCGAAGAGCAGTGCCCCCGCGGTCAGCGTCGGGAGGAATGCGTTCGGAAGCGCATGCGTCTGGAACGCCGACCAGCGCCCGAGGCCCTTGCTCCGTGCGACGACGATGAAGTTCTCGCGCGAGGTGTCGAGCAGGTTGGCGCGCAGCAGGCGCATCAGGAAGGCCCACGTCGCGAGCCCGAGCGTGATCGCCGGAAGCACGAGGTGCCGGATCGCGTCCCACTCCGTCGACCACTGGCCCGCGATCAGTGCGTCGACGGTGTAGAGGTGCGTGTACGTCGGCGGCGGCGGCGTGTTCTGGCTCAGCCGGCCGTCCGGCCCCGGGAAGATGGGCCAGACCTGGGTGAAGAGGAGCAGGACGATCAGGCCGAACCAGAAGGGCGGCGTGCCGAGGCCGAGGAACGAGACGGTGCGGATCGAGCCGTCGAGCCAGGGGCGGCGGCGGTAGGTCGCGACGAGGGCGAGCAGCACCGCGAACACGAACGCGAAGATGAAGGCATAGAGGCCGAGCTCGATGCTCGCGGGCAGGCGCGCGAACAGCTCGTGCTTCACGGGCTGGCCGGTGCTGTAGGCGAATCCCCAGTCGCCGGTCAGGAAGCCCTTGATGTAGCGCCAGTACTGGACGTAGAGCGGCTGGTCGAGCCCCATCGCCTTCTCCTGCTCGGTGATCGCCTGCGGGGTGGCGAGCGGCCCCACGATCAGGCGGGCCGGGTTGCCCGGCAGCACGCGCATGAACAGGAAGGCGAGCAGCGACGCGCCGAAGACGGCGAGGAGCGCGCCGCCGGCCTTTCCCGCGACGGTTCTAAACATGGGCGTACTGGCCGCGCGGGTCGAGATGGTCGCGGGCGCGGTCGGCGATCACGCTCGCCGCGGTGACCGCGAGCAGCACGCCGATGCCCGGGAAGACGCCGATCCACCACTGGCCGGTGAGGAAGTACTGGAGGCCGCCCGTGATCATCACGCCCCACTCGGGCGTCGGCGGCTGCGCGCCGAGGCCGACGAAGCCGAGCGCCGCCAGGGTCAGGATCGCGAAGCCGAAGAGGGCCGCCGCCTGGATGAGCAGGGTCGAGCTGACGTGCGGGACGATGTGCTTGGCCATGATCCGGCCGCGCCGCGCGCCGATCGCGTGGGCCGCCTCGATGAACGGAAGGGAGCGGATCCGCAGCACCTCGCTTCGGATGAGCCGCGCGTAGTAGGGAAGCGAGGTGAGCGTGATCCCGAACGCCGCCGCGTCGAGGCCGGCGCCGAGGCCGAGGGTGATGGCCATCGCGAGGATCAGCGGCGGGAACGCCAGGATCGCGTCCATGATCCGCATCAGCGTCGCGTCGATCCAGCCGCCGGAGGCCCCGGCGACGATGCCGATCAGCCCGCCGACGAGCGCCCCGACGACGACGACCACGCCGCCGACGGCGAGCGAGATCCGGGCCCCGGCGTTGAAGCGCGCGAAGACGTCACGGCCGAGGTCGTCCGTGCCCATCGGGTGGGAGAAGGAGGGCGGCTTCAGCGTCGCGCCGATGTCGAGCGCGGTCGGGTTCTTCGGCCAGAAGATCGGGCCGAAGAGCGCGAGGAAGATGAGCAGGCCGAGCGCGACGAGCCCCGCCGTGAGCGCGCGATCCGTGCGGAGCAGCGTCCAGACCCGGCCCCCCAGCCGGCGAAGCTGCGACGACATGTGAGCCGTGGTGTCGGCTGCGAGCTCCATCGACCTTCCTTACCCGCCGCGGTAGTTACTCGAACGCGTGCGGATAGTGCCGGCGCGAGAACGCCTCGCTGAAGTAGCCCTCGCGCACGTCGTCGAGCACGGCGGCCGCGTCCCGCTCCTCGGCCGGGCCGTAGCCACCGCCTCCGCCGTTGTAGAGCTCCAGCGTCGCCCCCTTCGGAACGAGCAGACGGGTCGCCTTCCCGAAGAAGCGTGCGGGTGCCGTCGGGCAAGACGCAGCGCCGCCCGGTTGGCCCGAGCGGCCTCACCTCCCTCGAGGCCCCAGGGGGCGGTCTTCGTCCGCTCGACCGCCGAGGTGACGTACATGTCCTCTCGCGCGTGGAAGAACAGGTCGACGCCGACGCCGCCGCGGTGCCGGCCCGCCCCGCCCGAGTCGGGCGCCAGCTCGACCTTCTCGAGCAGCCACGGGTTCTTCGCCTCCCAGACCTCGGTCGGCGAGAAGCGCGTCGCGGCCTCGGCGTGGTGAATGAGGCTGTTCGCTCCGTCGCCGTGGATCGACGCACCCTGGCCGACCGGGTGCGGCGAGCCGTCGGCCCAGGGCTCTCCGTCGTCGCGGACGCCCCACCAGACGAGGGCGCAGATGTCGCCGCCGCTGCAGGACGGGACGGCCTCGGGCATCGCCTTCGAGACCGCCTCGTAGATCACCTCCATCGCCTGCATCGCCGGCCAGCCGTAGAGGAAGCACGGCGAGGGCGCCTGGGGGTGGAACATCGAGCCGGGCCGGGCGATCACCTCGATCGGCCGGAAGTGGCCCTCGTTCGGGGACTGGCCGCTGCCGGCGAGCATCGAGATCGCGATGCGGCTCGCGGACACGGTCGACGGGATCGGGCAGTTCACCGGCCCCGGCCGCGCGTCCGGCGCGGCCGAGAAGTCGACGCGCACGGTCGAGCCGTCGACCTCGACCGTGACCTCGAACGGCACCGGCTCGTCGGAGATCCCGTCGTTGTCCATCACTCCGTGCCCGGTGTAGCGGCCGTCCGGGAGCTGCTCGAAGTAGCTGCGCACCACGGCCTCGCCGTGGTCGAACATGCGCTCGACCGACTGCTCGAACGTCTCGAGCCCGTACCGGTCGACCAGCCGCAGGAGCGCGGCGGCCGCCGTGCGCACGCCGACCACCTCCGCGTTGATGTCGCCGGCGACCATCTTCGGGACCCGCGAGTTCGCGATCGCCATCCGGTAGATGTCCTTCACGAGCTCGCCGCGGCTGTAGAGCTTCACGCCCGGGAAGATCGTCCCCTCCTGGAACACGTCGACCGTGTCGGTCGAGTACGGCTCCTTGCCGCCGATGTCGAGCCAGTGGCCCTTGATCGCCGTGTAGCCGATCAGCTCCTCGTCAGGGTGGAAGACGGGCATCACCACGGCCGCGTCCTGCGGGTGCGAGCCGGTGCCGTAGGGGTAGTTGTAGAGGATGATGTCGCCCGGCTCGAGCGCCTCGTCCCCGCCGACGCCCGCGACGGCGGCCTCGACGCAGAAGTTCATCGTCCCCATGAACAGGGGCAGGCTCGGCGCCTGCGCCAGCAGCCGAACCTGCCGGTCGTAGATCGCGACCGCGAAGTCGAGCACCTCGTAGATCACGGGCGAGAAGGCAGTGCGGATCAGCGCGCGCTTCATCTGCTCGGCGGCCGAGTTCAGACCGTGCCGGATCACCTCGGTCGTGATCGGATCGGCGTCGACGACGCCGCTCGTGGTGCCGGCGCCGGCGCGGTAGACGATGGGCTCAGCGACTGCCATTTGCGACCACCCCCTGGTCGTGGATGAAGATCGAGCCCGACTCGTGCGCGCTCGCCGTGAACCCGGCGTCGAGATAGGTCGTCGCCGTCTCCTCGAGCAGGATCGCGGGGCCGCTCAGCTCGGCTCCCGGCTCGAGCTGTGACCTCCGGAGGATGCGGAAGTCGAGCCACTCACGACGCACGAAAGAGTATGCGCGGCCGGAGGACTCGTCCCCGCCGTCGTCCGAAACCGTCGCCATGTGCTCGGCGGCCCGTCGTGGAAGCGGCGTTCGCAGCGTGGCCCGCAGCGAGACGATCTCGACCTCCTCCTCCATCTCGTGGCCGAACGTCTTGCGGTACTCGCGCGTGAACGCGTCGCGGATCTCGTCGAGCGAGGCGACGACGCGGCCCTCCTCGGAGCGCAGCGGGATCGTGATCGTGTGCTCCTGGCCGACGTAGCGCATGTCGCCCGCCACCTCGCGGGTTGCGCTGTCGCCGTTACGGCCCGCCGCCCTCTCGGCCAGCCCCGCGAAGAGCTCGCCGACGATCTCGTTCGCCTCGGCGGTCGTATGCTCGCCGAGCTTCATGATCCGCGTGCGGGCGGCGCTCTGCGTGAGGTCGGCTCCGAGGAGCCCCCACGCCGAGAAGTTGCCCGCATAGGGGGGAACGACGATCCGCCCGACCTCGAGCTCCTGGGCGAGCAGCGTTCCGAACAGCGGGCCGGCGCCGCCGAACGGCGCGAGCGTCGCGCGGCGCGGATCGCGCCCCTGCTCCACGGTGATCTCGCGGATGGCATTCGCCATGTTCGCGGCGGCGATCGTCATGATCCCGCGCGCCACGTCCTGCACCTCGAAGCCGAGCTTGTCGGCGAGCGGCGCCATCGCGGCCTCGGCCTTCCCGGCGTCGAGGCGGATCCCGCTTGCGAGCACGCCCTCGCCGAGCATGCCGAGCAGGAGGGCGGCGTCGGTGACGGTCGGCTCGGTGCCGCCCCGCCCGTAGCAGGCGGGGCCGGGATCGGCTCCGGCGCTCCCGGGCCCGACCCGCAGGAGGCCGCCGACGTCGACGTAGGCGAGCGAGCCGCCGCCGGCGCCGATCGAGCGCACGTCGACCCAGGGCGTCTGCACCGGGAGGCCGACGATCTTCCCCTCGTACATGACCTGCGGCCGGCCGTCGGTGATCAGGCAGGTGTCGAAGCTCGTTCCGCCGACGTCGGCGGTGATGACCTCGTCGAGGCCGAGGTTGCGCGCCAGCTCGGCGGCGCCCTCGGCGCCGGCGACGGGCCCCGAGAGGACGGTCTCGAACGGCCGCGCCTCGGCCTCCGGGAACGTCATCGCGCCGCCGCCCGACCGCGTGACGAGCAGCTGGCCGGTGAAGCCGCTCGCCCCGAGGCGGTCGTCGAGCGCCTTCAGGTAGGCGGCCATGCGCGGGCGCACGTATGCGTCGATCACCGTCGTGGTCGTGCGCTCGTACTCCCGGTACTCGCCCGAGACCTGGTGCGAGAGCGAGATCTCGCCCTCGAAGCCGGCCTCGCGGAGCGCCTCCGCGGCGGCAAGCTCGTGGGCGGGGTTCGCGTACGCGTGCAGGAACGCGATCGCCACGCTCGTCACACCCTCCTCCGTGAAGACGGGCGCGGCGTTTCGGACGTCGTCGAGGTCGATCGCGGTGTGCACGGTGCCGTCGAAGTACATGCGCTCGGTGACGGGGATCCGCAGCCGGCGCGGGACGAGCGGCGGCGGATGCTTCCAGAAGAGGTCGTACGGGTCGTCCCGGTCGCCGCGGCGGATCTCGAGGATGTCGCGGAACCCGCGGGTGGCGAGCAGCCCGACGACGGCGCCGGTGCGGGTGAGCAGCGAGTTGAGCCCGACGGTCGTCCCGTGCAGGAAGTACTCGGACGCCCCGACCCGCTCGGCGGGAACGGCGGCGGCGACCGCGGCGATCACGCCCTCCTCGGGTGCGGCGGAGGTGGTCGGCTCCTTCCCGACCCTGATCTCGCCTGTCTGGTCGTCGTAGAAGATCAGATCGGTGAACGTTCCGCCGACGTCGACGCCGATGCGCGTTGACATGTCGCCTCTGCTCCTCCCCGTGTTGTCTCGCTGTAGGTGAGGGCGCGCCGGCTGCGGCGCCGGCGCGCCCTCGTTGCAGTTACTTCGACCAGCTCGTGAAGTCGAGCTCGTGCGAGTAGAAGTAGGCCTTGACGCGCTTGTTCAGCACGGTGACGGCCTTGTCGCCGTAGACCGGAATCTTCGGTGCGTCCGCGATCCACAGCGCGTTGATCTGGTTCCAGATCGCCTGCCGCTTCGCCTTGTTGATCGTCTTGCGGCCGATCGCCAGCAGCTTGTCGGCCTTCGGAATGCAGATCGCGCTCAGGTTGAACCCGATGCCGCATTTGAGGTCGTACCCGAGGAAGTAGCCGGCCTCGATCACGCCCGGCCCGTCGAGACGGACGTACGACTGGGCCTTGTGCTGCTCGAGGGCGTTGATGTAGTCGCTGGCCGACAGCGTCTGGATCTTGACGTTCACCCCGAGCTGCGACCAGACCCCCTGCACGATCGTCGCGATCTGCTGGTCGATCGGGTTCCCGGCCTGGATGTCCATCGAGACGGTCACCGGTGTCGACACGCCCGAAGCGGCGATCAGTTTCTTCGCCTTGTTCAGGTCGTAGGCCCTCGGCGGCGAGAGGCTCGCCCGGAACTCCGGCATCGCCGGCGGGTACGCGCCGTAGTAGAGCGTGCCGTAGCCGAAGATGACGTTGGACAGGATCTGCTGGTAGGGGACCGCGTAGGAAAGGGCCTCGCGGAACTTCTCGTTGTTGAACGGCGGCTTGTCGTTCGGCAGCCCGATCTGCTCGGAGATCGACGTGTTGTCGGCCACGACCTTCAAATCGGAGTCGCTCGCCAGGCTGTGCGCCGACTGCTTCGAGAGCCCGATCGTCACGTCGGCCGTCCCGTTCTTCGCCTGGAGGACGAGCGTCGGGTCCGAGGAGATGAAGTTGACGATCACCTTGCTCGACGCGGGCTGGTCGAAGAAGCTCGGGTTCGCCGTGAAGACGGCCTGCTTGTTCGGCTCGTAGGACTCGAGAAGGTACGGGCCGGCGCCGGGCGTGATGTTCGACGCCATCCACTGATTGATCTTGCCCTTCTGCACGCCGCCGTGGGCGCTGATCAGCTTCTCCTCGACGACCGACGCCGCGGGCTGTGCCCAGTCCTGGAGCACGTTCGCGTCGGGGACGCTGAGCGTGATCACGACCGTGAGCGGGTCAGGCGTGGTGATGCTCTTGATCAGCGGCGGCGTGTAGATGCCGTCGTAGATGAAGTAGCCGCCGCAGCCGCCCATGTTGATCGACCGTTCGAAGGAGTACTTCACGGCTGCCGAGTCGACCGGCTGGCCGTCGGCGAACTTGACGCCGCTCCGCAGATGGAACGTGTAGACGAGGCCGCTCTTGCTGATGTCCCAGGACTTCGCGAGGTAGGGGACGATGTGCCCCGGGTCGACCTGCGTCGTCCCGTTCGGGCCCGGCTTGGACCCGTACCGTGTGAGACGCGAGTAGACGTTCATCGACACCGTGATGTCGGTGAAGCCGCACTCCTCGGCCGGATCGAGGGTCGCCGGACCGACGGGCATGTCGATCACGAGCGGTTGGGACGAAGCCTGCCTCGCCGCGCCCGAGCTCGGAACGAGAGCGCCGACCACCGCGATCAAGGCGACGGCCACGGCGTACGAGAAGGGTCGACGGAGTGGCTTGAAGGGGGGTTTCATTGGCGGGGGCCCTCCCGAGTAGAATGGTTAGACCACGGGACTATAGGATTGGGCCGATGGGAGGTCAAGCGGGTACCAGCGCTGTTCCCAGGGTCGAGAGCTTCGAGATGGACCTCGCCGTCGCGATGCGGAAGCGGCGCATGCACCGGGCCTTCGAGCCGCGGCCCGTAGCCGAAGGGGACCTGAGGAAGCTGGTCTGGGCGGCCTCCCGGGCGCCGACGGCGCGCGCCGGGGTGAGGCAGCTGCTGGTCACGTCCCGGCCCGATTCGATCCGGCTCGCGCGCGAGGCGTGCCCCGGGTTCATCAACGACGCCGAGACGATCATCCTCGTCTTCTCGGATCTCGACCTGGCCGAGGAGCTCCTCGGCATCCGGGGCCGGGAGCTGGTCTCGCGCATCGACTCCGGCGCCGCGGCGGCATACCTCTCGCTCGCTGCGCCTGCACTCGGGCTCGGGCTCTGCATCACGACCAGCTGGAGCGAGTCGGCCGTCCGGGAGATCTTCGGGCTCCCGCCGCACTGCCGCCCGGAGGTGCTGATCGGCGTCGGCTATCCCGCGCCGACGCCGTCGCCTGCCGTCAAGGCCTTCCCGCCGGTCATCCACGACTCCGTGTACGGGCAGGAGTGGGATGGAGGCTGACGGGCTGCTCGAGTACGTCCTCTATCTCGTCTCATGCTCGCGCCTGAGCCTCGAGGAGCCGCCGATCTACGGGTCGTTCCGCCTGATCGAGGGAGCCTCCCGGCTGATCGCGATGCTCGACCCCGAGGGAACGGATCCGTTCCTCGCCGGGGCCCGGCGCAGCATCGAGGAGCACAAGCTGATGATGGTCGACCGGCACGACGAGTACACGGCGTTCCTCGACGACCTCCTGCGTGAGGTGGTCGCGGAGGCGAGGCGGCTGAGCAGCGCGTGGGGGTACCAGTGCCGCGCGTGCTCCTCGCTGACGTAGCCCTCGCGTAGGTCCTCGGCCACGGCGGCCGGGTCGCGCTCGCACGGCTCGCCGAACCCACCGCCGCCGCCGCAGCGGAGCTCGACGCGAGTCCCCTTCGGGAGCGGCACACGGGTGGCCTTCGCGATCTGGACGCGCCGCCCGTCCGGATACTCGAGGGTCGCGCCGTTCGCTCTGCCCTCGCGGCCGCCGACCAGCCCCGGCGGAGCGTTCTTCGTCCGCTCGATCACGGCCGTGATGTTCAGGTCCTCGGTGACCAGGAAGTCGAAGTCCATCCCGAGTCCGCCCCGGAAGCGGCCCGGGCCGCCCGAGTCCGGCGCGAGCTCGGCGCGCTCGACGAGCCAGGGGTCGCGCGTCTCCCAGACCTCGACAGGCGAGAAACGCGTTGCCGCCTGCAAGTGGTGCATGAGCGCGCTCGCGCCGTCGCCGCGCGCGCTCGCGCCCTGGCCGATCGGGTGCGGCGACCCGTCCGCCCACGGCTCGCCCGTCGCCTCGCGGTTCCCCCACCAGACGATCGTGAGGATGTCGCCGCCACTCCACGCAGGCGCGATCTCCGGCTGTGCCTTTCCGAGGGCGTGGTACATCGCCTCGGTCGACTGGAAGAACGACCAGCCGTAGAGGAAGCACGGCGCCGGGGGGAGCGGATGGAACATCGAGCCCGGCCGCGTCACGACCTCGATCGGACGGAAGTGGCCGTCGTTCGGCGCCTCGCCGCCGGCAGCGAGCATCATCAGCGCCATCCGCGTGGACGAGAACGTCCCCGGCTGCGGGCAGTTGAGCGGCCCGGGCAGGGCATCGGGCACCCGCGTGTAGTCGACGCGCACCGATGAGCCCTCGACCTCGATCACGATCTCGAACGGGATCTCCTCGTCGCCGAGCCCGTCGCTGTCGAGCACCGCCTGCGCGACGTAGCGGCCGTCGGGGATGCGCTCGAAGAACGAGCGCATCGTCGCCTCGCCGTGGTCGAGCATCCGCTCGACGACCGCACCGAAGACCTCGGGCCCGTGGCGCTCCACGATCTTCACGAGCGCCGCCGCGCCGGTGCGCAGGCCGACGATCTCGGCATTCAGGTCGCCCGCGAGCAGCTTCGGCACGCGGCAGTTCGCGAGCAGCGTGCGGTAGAGGTCGTCGTCGCGCTCGCCGCGCCGGTACAGCTTTACGCCCGGGAACAGTGTTCCCTCCTGGAACACGTCGACCGTGTCCGTCGAGTACGGGTCCTTGCCGCCGACGTCGAGCCAGTGCGCGGTGATCGCCGTGTAGCCGATCAGCTCGTCTTCGACGAAGACGGGCATCATCACGGCCGCGTCGTTCGCATGCGCGCCGCTGAGGTACGGGACGTTGTAGAAGAGGATGTCCCCGGGCTCGAGCTTCGCCTCGCCGCCGATCGCGGCCACGCAGGCCTCGATCCCGAAGCTCAGCCGGCCCATGAAGTGCTGCATGCCGAGCGCCTGAGACAGGAGGCGTACGTCGCGGTCGTAGATCGCGACCGCGAAGTCCTGCACCTCGTAGATGATCGGGTTGAAAGCGGTGCGGACGAGCGCACGCTTCATCTGCTCGGCCGCGGAGATCAGGGCGTGCCGGACGACCTCGGTCGTGATGGGGTCGACGTCGGTTGTCGC
Source organism: uncultured Actinomycetes bacterium (assembly GCA_963792135.1). Classification (GTDB taxonomy): domain Bacteria; phylum Actinomycetota; class Thermoleophilia; order Gaiellales; family Gaiellaceae; genus PALSA-600. The sequence continues at coordinate 25,511 of CAWBVD010000005.1, forward strand.
GACGTGTCTCGGACATGTCAGCGGTCGACCATCCGCTGGTTGGCCTGCGAGTAGCGCGCGCCCTCGGGCGTGATCTGCGCGGCGCCCTCGTCCAGCTCGGCGAGCTCCCCGGCGGTCAGCTCGATCCCGGCGGCGGCGACGTTTTCCGCCAGGCGGTGGAGCTTGGTTGTTCCGGGGATCGGAACGATCCAGGGCTTCTGCGCCAGGATCCACGCGAGCGCGATCTGCGCAGGCGTAGCGCCCTTCTGCTCCGCGACGCCGGCGAGCAGCTCCACGAAGGCCTGGTTCGCCTTTCGCGCCTCGGCCTCGAAGCGGGGAGCGGTGGAGCGGAAGTCGGAGTCGTCGAAGGAGGTGCTCTCGTCGATCGCCCCGGTGAGGAAGCCGCGCCCGAGCGGGCTGAACGGCACGAAGCCGATGCCGAGCTCCGCCAGCACGGGCAGGATCGCCTCCTCAGGCTCCCGCCACCAGAGCGAGTACTCGCTCTGGAGCGCGGTGACCGGCTGCACGGCGTGTGCGCGGCGGATCGTCCCGACGCCCGCCTCGGAGAGGCCGAAATGCCTGACCTTGCCCTCCGCGATCAGCTCCTTCACGGTTCCGGCGACCTCCTCGATCGGCACGTTCGGATCGACGCGATGCTGGTACAGGAGGTCGATCCATCCGGTCTGCAGCCGCTCCAGCGACCCCTCGACACTCTTCCTTATGGTCTCCGGCCGGCTGTCGAGTCCGCTGTTCTCGCCGCCGCCGAGCCGGAAGCCGAACTTTGTCGCGATCACGACCTGGTCGCGCACGGGGGCGAGCGCCTCGCCGACGAGCGCTTCGTTCGTGAACGGCCCGTAGACCTGGGCGGTGTCGAAGAACGTCACACCGAGCTCGACCGCCTTCCGGGTCAGCGCGATCATCTCCTGCTTCTCCCCGGGCGGGCCGTAGCCGCTGCTCATGCCCATGCAGCCGAAGCCGATCGCCGAGACTTCGAGGGTTCCGAGCATCCGCTTCTGCATCGCGTCTCCTTATCTGAGTTGAGCCCGAGCTTCAAATGGGAGCGTACGCTGGTCGCCGACCCCGACGAGGAGTGCACCCATGCAGATCACGAGGAACGGTCTCGGCACCGCGCCGGGGCCAAGCGACCGGCACGGCGCCGCCGCGCCCGCGGTCGACAACACCGGAGGTGGGTCATGAGCGGCCCGCAGGGACCCTACGACCCCGCCGTCGCCGCCTCGCGCCCGATCGACCCGAATGTACGCATCGGCCATGTGCACCTGCGGACGGCCGACATCGATCGTGTCCGCGCGTTCTACGTCGACATCCTCGGGTTCGACGTCGTCTTCGAGGCGCGCGACGTGCCGGGCTGGGGCACCAAGGGCGACATCCTCTTCGTCTCGGCGGGCGGCTACCACCATCACCTCGGGTTCAACACCTGGAAGTCGGCCGGCGGCCCGCCGCAGCCGGACGGCGTCGCCGGGCTGCACCACGTCGCGCTGCTCTTCTCCTCGCGGGAGGAGCTGGCGGCGGCCGTCAGCGGCTTGTCGCTGCCGGCGTCCCGCTGCGCCAGCTCACCGACCACGGCACCCACGAGGCGGTCTATCTCTCCGATCCGGACGGCAACGGTCTCGAGCTTGCGTGGGACCGGCCGATCGAGGAGTGGCCGCGCATCAGCGACGGGGATCTGAGGTTCATCGACGCGCCGCTCGACCTCGACGACCTGCTCGCCGCGGCCGGCTGACGCCGCTCAGGTCGAGACTGTCCAGCCGGCCTCGCGGAGGCGTTCGACGCTGTCGAACTCGACGCTGATGGTGCAGGTTGGCGGCCAGTCGCGGTGTGCGAAGGCCGCCTGGATCTCGTCACGGATCTCGTCGAGCCAGCGGGTGTCGGGGAGCTGCTGGTTGATGGTGCCGCTGATCTCGACCTGGACGACGAGGTGCCTGGGTCCGTTGCAGACTGATCCGTACCAGCGCGCGCCCTCGATCGTGTAGCGGCCGTGCTTCCGGCCGCGGAGCGTCTGGGTGAGCTCGTCCACGATGTCGTGTGCTTCTGATCCCCATCGTCTGGGTCGTCTGACGATCTCGATGAGGTGGCCGACGGCGAGATCGAGGTCCATCGGGTCGCCGTAGCCGGTCTTGTAGGTCTCGGGGCTGATGTCGAGCGCGTGATTTTCCTGATGGAGTCCGCTGAGGCTCCCGGGTGGCTGGGGTGGAACGTCGGGCACCGGGTGGCCGTAGCGGTTTCGGAAGCGGTGCTGGTGATCCACGGCCCAGCCGCCTTCGTGGACCTGGCGGTGGTGGCGGCGGCAGAGCAGGACGAGGTTCGCGAGGTCGGTTTCGCCGCCGTCGGCCCAGTGCTCGATGTGGTGGGCCTGGACGCGACGGCTGGTGCAGCCGGGGAAGCGGCAGCAGCCGTCGCGCGCCTCCAGGGCGCGTCGGAGCGCTAACGAGACCTTGCGGGTTTTCCTTCCGACGCCCAGGGGCTCGCCTGCGTGTTCGAGCAGCGTGACGATCGAGGCGTCGCAGGCTAGGCGGCGTGCCGTCTCCGGAGCCACGGCGGGGCCGTCGGCGAGCAGGCAGCTGCCTTCGCCCGCTTGTTCCAGGGCTTCCTGTTCGACGTGGACCAGCACCTGGAAGCGGTCGCCGTCACCGTGCGCGTCGCTCTGGTGAGCGAGGGCGTCCTCGGCGACCGCGACGAGCGCGTCGACGTTGCTCGGCCGCCGCGGCGCCGGCGGCGGCTCCGCGGAGCCGCGCTCCGTGACCGCCTCGTGCTCGTTCCAGAGCTTCTCGCGAGCCGCTTCGAGCGCCTTGAGGAAGAGCGCCCCGTCCTCGGGTGCCAGCCTGCCACGGACGACGAGCGAGCCGTCGTCGTCCCAGAACCAGCTGAGCTTCTCCCATTCCTGCACCTCACGGGCCTGCTCGGTCATCACCCGCTGGTAGGCACGCAGCGCACGCTCGAGCTGCGAGGCGGTGAGCACCTTGGCCGTCTCGAGCAGCTCGTCTTCCCGCTCGGGCCGACCGACACGGGTCAACACCCGCACCTTGGAATACGAGACCTCGCCGCAGCCGAACGCGGTTCGGATCAACGGCAGCTCCTCCAGCGCGCGGGCGACCCGCACGTGCTCGCGCGCAGTTCGCGGGGTCAGCCCGCAACGCCAGGCGAGCCACTCCGCGGTCGAGTCCCAGCCCGAACACGCGCCGCGCCGCTCGCACTCGCCGACGAGCTCGAGGTAGCGGCACATGCCCGCAGACATGTGGGCCGCGTGTGCAGCGAGCTCGTCCTTCAGCTCCTCGAGCGAGCAGTCGGCGACGACGGACATGTCCCGATCAGCCAGTTGCCTGATGAGTAAACACAAACCGCAGCATAACGCCCGCTCCGGACGGAGCGACTCGTCGGCCGGCCTACTCGAGCAGCCCGCGGATGTCGTCCGCGGTGAGGCTGCTCGCGAAGAGATCGCCGTCGTCCATCACGCCGCGGAAGAGCTCGGCCTTGCGCTGAGCGAGGGCGACCACCTTCTCCTCGATCGTGTCGCGCGCGATCAGGCGGTAGACCATCACCGGCCGCGTCTGGCCGATCCGGTGCGTACGGTCGATCGCCTGGTTCTCGGCGGCCGGGTTCCACCAGGGGTCGAGCAGGAAGCAGTAGTCGGCCTCGGTCAGGTTGAGCCCGACGCCGCCCGCCTTGAGGCTGATGAGGAACACGGGATCGTCGCCGGTGCGGAAGCGGTCGAGGACGCGCGCCCGCTGCCGGGTCCGCCCGTCGAGGTAGCAGTAGCCGAGGCCCTCCTGGTCGAGCCGGTCGCGCACGCGGGCAAGGAAGCCGGTGAACTGGCTGAAGACGAGCGCGCGATGATCGCCGCCGGTCACGTCGTCGAGTTGCTCGACGAGGGCGTCCAGCTTGGCGCACGGGAGCGCGCCGGAATCCGGATCGGCCAGGCCGGCGTGGAGGCTGAGCTGGCGCAGGAGCGTGATCGACTGGAGGATCGTGAACCGGTTGCGGTCGAAGTCGGCGAGCAGCCCGAGGATCTTCCGCCGCTCGCGCTGCAGGTGCGTGTCGTACAGCTTGCGGTGACGTGGATGGAGGTCGACGAGGAGCGTCTGCTCCTGCTTGGCCGGCAGGTCGGCCGCGACGAGCTCCTTCGTGCGGCGCTTGACGAGGGGCTTCATCCGGCGCCGGAGACGCGCGAGCCGGTCCCGGTCGCCCACGCGCTCGATCGGGCGCGCATACTCCTCTGCGAAGCGCTTCGGATCCGGGAAGAGGCCCGGTGCGGTGATCGAGAGCAGCGACCAGAGCTCCATCAGGTTGTTCTCCATCGGGGTCCCTGTCAGCGCGAGCTTGAACGGGGCCTCGAGCTCCCGCACACAGCGGTACGTCTTCGCCTGGTGGTTCTTCACGAACTGCGCCTCGTCGAGGATCACGCCGGCCCACTCGACGGCGCCGTAGGCTTCGGCGTCGAGCCGGAGGAGTGTGTAGGTCGTGACGACGACGTCGGCGGCCGCGAGCGCATCGACCGTCCGGCCGGACTTCGCAAGCGTGTCGGTCACCGAGCTGACGCGCAACCCGGGTGCGAACCGCGCTGCCTCGCTCGCCCAGTTCGAGACGACGCTCGTCGGTGCGACCACCAGGAACGGGCCGAGACCCGGGTCGCGGCTGCGAGCATGACACACGAGGGCGAGGGTCTGGAGCGTCTTCCCGAGCCCCATGTCGTCGGCGAGGATGCCGCCGAGCCCGAGCTCCCACAGCGTGGCGAGCCAGCCGAACCCGTCACGCTGGTAGGGCCGGAGCTCGGCCTCGAGCGTCGCGGGCAGTTCGTGGACGGCGAGCGCGTCGAGCTCGAGCAGCGCATCGACCTGTCGCTGCCAGCCCTGGGCCTGCGCGGTCACGACGCCGAGGGCGACCAGCTCCGACCAGAGCGTCGCCTGGTAGCGGCTGATCCTCGGCGAGGCGGCGGGCGCATCCGTGAGCGCGGCGGCCTCCTCGATCAGCCGGCGCAGGGATTGCAAGCGCGGGATCGAGAAGCGAGAAGTGTGCGCCGTCCGCGAGCAGCAAGTGCGACTGGCCGGCCGCGAGCGCCGTGAAGACCTCGGCAAACGGCACGTTGCGGCCCTCGACCGTGATCGAGACTCCGAGGTCGAACCAGTCGCGCTCGCCGGTGACCTCGGAGGTCGAGATGCCGATCGCCAGTGACTCTCCTACGTCGCGGTAGTCCGGCGGCTCGCCCTCGACCTCGACCTCGATCCCGGCCACGGCGCGCAGGAGCGGGAGCAGCTCGCAGGTGAAGCGCATGCTCTCGATCCCTGCCAACAGAACCGGTCCGTTTGCGCCCGGTCGTCCGGAGCCGTCGAGCAGGCCGAAGCCCTCGAGCCCCGTTCCCATGAGATCGAGGTCGGCGAGGAGCGCCCGTTCGGCGGGAAGGTCGCGGAAGCCCGGGGCGCCCGCCGGCGATTCGAGCGGTGCGCTGTGCACGGTTTCCCCGACGCGGTACGACCAGGCCCAACCGATCTCGACCGCATGACCCGGGGCAAAGCGGGCGTGCAGGGCGAGCGAGGGCGGCGAGACCTCCGGCGGCGCGAACGACGCGTCCGAGGACACGACCGGCGCGAGCCGCGCGAGCGCCGGCGACAGCTCCTCGGCGAAGCGCGAGACGTCGGCTGCCGGAATCGCGAGCGGCTCCGCATCGAGCACGAGGCGCTGGAGCCTCGGCGGCACCCCGCGCGAGAGGCGCACCAGCCGGAGGCTGCCCGTGCCCGGCTCGACGCACACGACCCCATGTCCGTCCTTGCCGAGGAACAGCACCGGCTCGAGCTCGTGCCCGTCGGCCTGGAGGAGCGCGCGGACGAGCAAGCCCGTCTCGTCGGGCGAGGTCACGTCGAGGACGACCTCGCCGTGCGCGTAGCGAGGAAGCTCGCCGTGCACACGGTCGGCCGAGACGAGGGCGAGCCCGAGGCGTGCGGCCTCGTCCAGCAGGAGCCAGAGGTGGGGCCCGCAGCCGCTCAGGTCGATGGTCTTGTCGCCGCGATACCCGTACCAGTAGGTCGCCTGAGAGACGCCGGCGCGCTGTAGCGCGTGCAGCTCGCGGGCGAGGGCGAGATGATCCTTACGCAGCTCGTCGTTGCGGATGTGCCAATCGTCGAGCGTCCAGGTCAGCGAGCCGTTGACCCAGCCTCCGCGGGCGCCGGGCCGGAGCAGCCGCGCATCGAGTCGCGGTGCCGCGCCGTGCGGGGCGACGAGCGCGAGCTCGACGGCGAGCGGCTCTCCCACGGCCGCGACCGCCGGCTGCTCGATCAGCGCCCGGAGCGGCTGCTCCCAGGACGGCCGGCGCGGCTCGGCGGTAGGCCGGGCGATCCGGCGTTGCGACGCGGTGAGCACAAGCGCCGCGACGTGTTTGCAGTTGAGGCCGACCGGACACGTGCAGCGGCCGTCCTCGAACAAAAGCATCCCGTCGGGCCCGGGGCCGAAGAACGCAGCGGTCTCGTACAGGCCGCCCCGCCCGACCACCGCCCCGGTGAGCGCCTCCGCTTCCGAGTCCCAGCCGAGCCGAAGCACGCGCCCGCGGCGCGCGTACTCGAGGCCGCGGTCGTAGGATCGCGCGCCCACGACGGCCACGAGCTCGGACGGTGCTCCGTCACCAAGGGAGATCGTCGCTTGCGCCATCGACCGCGGAACGGTATCGGTCGCGCTAGACGACAACCGTGAGCGGGTGAGCGTTGGCTCGGGAAATGTCAGCCCGGTGGGGGGAAGCGGACGTGCATGTGGTTGTCGTGATTCGGGTAGGGGATCACGACGCCGGAGGGGCCCGTCAGGCCGGACGAGTAGCCGACGAAGATCATCTGCGCGCCCGCCGCCACGAACCGGTCGAGCAGGTCCTGCGCGAGCCGGTGGTCGATCTCGTCCGGGGACGTCGGTTCCCGAAGTTGGCCATCGACGCGCGGGTAGTAGACGTCGACGTCGAGCCCGTTCTGGTGCGAGACGTGCTCGTCGAAGAATCCCCCACCGTCCTTGCGGCTGATGTCGCCGACGACGACGCGGGGCGCGTCGGGGTTCGCGGCCCGGTAGGCGTCGATCACGGCGATCAGCGTGCGAATGACGTGGTCGTTGCCGTAAAGCCGATCCGGCTCGTTCGGGACGGAGTTCGTCACCGGGTCCCAGGTCACCCAGTTGGCGCCCTCGATCGGGAGCTGCGTTCCGTCGACCAGGTGCCCGCTGAACGGCAGCCCGACCGACGTCGAGTGGTGCCAGACGACCGAGGGGAAGTCCTCCGTCCGCGCCGACACGTCGAGCGAGTTCGCCGTCTCGGCCGCCGACATGACGCGCGGTACCTCGCCGAGGCTGAACGAGAGCGGAAGGCTGAAGGCCCCCGTGACCCGCGGCGGGATCGTCAGGCTCGGCGGGTCCTCGGTTGCGCCTCCGCTGCCGTGGCCGGTGCCTCGGATCGCGGCGATCGGGAGGATCGCGGCGGGTGCGAGGACGAGCGCGGCTGTCCGCACCTGCCGTACGCGCCGCCGTCGCTTCCACGCCTCACGGCGCTGGCGCGACGCCGCCAGCCCCGGAGGTGCACTGACCGTGGGGAGCGGCGAGCGAAGGAAACCCGGCCAACGCGCGCGTGCGTGCCCGCTCGCCGAACCAGAGCACCTCGGCGTCGAACCACACCTCGCCCCTCGCCCATGTCATTTTGATGATTGGGCCATGGACCATCCTCCTTCGCGCAGAGCCTGCCGTGTCCTGCGCTGAATGATGCGTGGGACCTCCCCCGAGGGGAAGGTCCCACGCATGTGTCTCACTGGTTGCCGAGGTCGACGACCGGCGTGATCAGGCCGGCGACGCCGGGGGCGACGGCGACCGTGTCCTTGCCGTCGAGCGTCTGGACGCGCAGCGTGTCGAGCGCCGGCTCGCTGCCGGCGATCGTGGTCACCGCTGCGAGGCCGTTCACGGCGACCTGGCTCCCGGAGAACCCCACCTGCACGTTGTCCTTGTGGCTCGTCCCGTTGACGACCACCTGATCGGATGCGCCGTCGGTGCCGAGGTCGGCGTTCACGGCCTTGATCCCCGTGCCGGTCAGATCGCCGACCGTCACCGTGTCGGCGCCGCCGAGCGTGCGCAGATTCACCGTGGCGATGTTCTTGAGATCCATCGTCACCGCGCCGACGTCGCGCGTCAGGGTCGCGTGCGAACCGGCGCCGGCGCTCAGCGCGAACTGCTCGTTGACGTTCGCCCCGTTGAAGTCGAGCGCGTCGTCGCCGCCCTGGCCGTCGACGGAGTCGCTCGCATCGCCGGGGTTCCAGACGAAGTCGTCGTTACCGCTGCCGAGCTGCGCCTGGTCGTTCCCGCGGCCGCCCGAGACGACGTCGTCGCCGCTGCCTCCGATCAGCACGTCGTTGCCGTCGCCGCCGCGGATCGTGTCGTTCCCGTCTCCGCCGTCGAGCGTCAGGGTTGTCAGCGGGGCCAGCCCGTTGTTGGCGACGATCGAGTCATCGCCGTCGAGGCCGGAGACCTGGAGGTTCTCGACGTTCGCGCTCTCGACCGGGGCAGCGCCCGGGGCCGAGGTCACGACCTTCGTGCCGTTCGGTGCCAGCGCGATCTGGTCGGCGGCCGGCGTGCCGCTGTAGCGGACGGTGTCGTTGCCGTCCCCGCCGTCGACGACGAACGGGATCGCACCGGCAACCGCGACGCCGCTCGAGACGGTGTCGTCGCCGCCGAGCGTGTCGACCTCGACGTCGTCGGTGGCGGCCTCGCCGCCCGTCACCTGGGTCTCTGCTCCTGCGCCGTCGACCACAAGGGCGCCGTTCGAGCTGCCGAGCGTCACGCGGTCGGCGCCGTCGGTCTCCTTCACGACGACCGCGTCTGGCTGGAGGTCCGCGGCACCAAGGTCGACCGCGACGTTCTTCGTGCCGGTACCGGTGAGGTCGCCGACGGTGACGGTGTCGGCGCCGCCGAGTGTCTTGAGTGCCACGGTGTCGACGTCGTCGAGGGTCATCGTGATCGAGGCAACGTCCCGGCTCAGGACGACGTTGCCGCCGTCGGCCGTCAGCGCGATGTGCTCGTTGACGTTGGCGCCGTTGAAGTCGAGCCGGTCGTGCCCGCCGCCGCCGTCGATGCTGTCGCTCCCGTCGCCCGGGTTCCAGTCCGTCTCGTCGTCGCCGCTTCCGAGCTGGATGGTGTCGTTCCCGCGGCCGCCCGAGACGACGTCGTCGCCGCTGCCTCCGATCAGCACGTCGTTGCCGTCGCCGCCGCGGATCGTGTCGTTCCCGCGGCCGCCGTCGATCGTGAGCGCGTCGTCGGTGAACGTGCCGTTCACCTGGTCGACGACGACCTCGTCGTCGCCTCCGCCTGCCTCGACGTCGATTGCGGTGAAGGTGCTGCGGTCGAAGCTGAAGTCGGCCGTGCCGTCGTTTCCGACGTCGAGCTGCAGCGTGCCCGGCGCCCCGTCGGCGAGCCGGAGGGCGAGCTTGTCGCTCGCGTTGTCGCCCACGATGGTCAGCGTTCCCGCCTGCACCTGGGCGGTGTACGCGGCCGCCGCCGGGCCGGCGGCGAACGCCAGCGCCGCCGCCCCGAGGGCAAGGGCGCCGAGGCCCGCCGTCAAGAACTTCCTCTTCATGAGATCGTGCTCCTCTCTCGGCCTGGCGAGGTGGGGCTCGACCGCCGTCTGATGGAAGCGCCTCGAGTGAAGGCGCGCTTTCGACGGTAGGCCGGGAGCGGCCGCTGTGGATTCGGCGGTGCTACCTATCTCCGTGCAGGTGCCTACCCATCTTCTCGCGACCCCGCACGGCCCGGCGCGGGCGCACGTCCGTGAGCTGGACGGCGTCGCGCGAGCTGCACTCGTGCTCGGGCACGGCGCGGGCGGGGGCGTGGCGGCGCCCGATCTCCTCGCCGCTGCGCGCGCGGCCGAGTCGGAGGGTGTGCAGGTCGTGCTCGTGGAGCAGCCCTATCGCGTCGCCGGACGCCGGAGCCCCGCCGCCGCCGCGCAGCTCGACGCCTCGTGGCTGGCGGCCGTGGGGCAGCTGAGGGAGGGCGAGCTGGCGGGCCTGCCGCTGGTTGCCGGCGGCCGCTCCTCGGGCGCGCGGGTCGCCTGCCGGACGTCTGAGGCGGCTGGTGCGACCGGCGTCCTCTGCCTCGCGTTCCCCCTCGTGCCGCCGCGCCGGTCGGGCGAGGCGCCGAGCCGGATCGGCGAGCTCGAGGGCGTGCAGGTGCCCGTCCTGGTCGTCCAGGGCGAGCGCGACCCGTTCGGGATGCCGCCGGAGGCGCCGCGTCGGCAGGTGGTTCGCGTTGCCGGCGACCACTCGCTCAAGGCCGGACTCGCCGGCGTGGAAGCCGCCACGGCGGCGTGGCTCGCAAGGCTCATCTAACGCACGACGGAGCCGTGTCGGGGTCTCCGTGTCGGTCAAAACGCGCCTGCGTAGCCGTTCAACGCCGGCTGCCCGCCCAGGTGCGCGTAGAGCACCCGCGAGCCCGGCTCGATCCGTCCGTCGCGGACGAGGTCGACATCGCGTTCGATCATAGGCGGCAGCCTGTGCTCGACTTTTGGCGTCCCAGGCCATCGGTAAAGTCAGGCTGCGCGGTGCCTCATCGTCGGCAACGCCCGGCGGACGAGCTTGCTCTTTCCTACAGCAACTTTCACGATCTTCTTCCTCGTCGTGCTGCCGCTGTCGTGGCTCGCGATGGCGAACATGCGGCGCTGGCGGGCGTTCATCATCGCGGCCAGCTACGTCTTCTACGGCTGGTGGGACTGGCACTTCGTGTTCCTGCTCGCCGGCTCCACGGTCTGGAACTACCTGCTCGCGATCCAGATCTTCCGAGCCGGCGATCCGCGTGCGCGCCGGGGCTGGCTGATCCTCGCGATCGCCGGCGACCTGGCCCTGCTCGGGTACTTCAAGTACTACGACTTCTTCGTCAGCTCCGCCCACAACCTGGCGAACGAGGTCGGGATGGGGCTGCCGATCTCGACGCGGTCGATCGTGCTGCCCGTCGGGATCTCCTTCTTCACGTTCATGGCGATCTCGTACGTCGTCGACACCTACCGCGGCGACTTCGAGCCGGTCACCTTCGGCCGCTTCGCCGCCTACCTCTCGTTCTTCCCGCACCTCGTCGCCGGGCCGATCGTGCGCCCGGCCGAGCTGATCCCGCAAATGGAGACGCGCCGGGACCCGCGCCGGGTCGACACGAGCCGCGCCTTCTTCCTCATCGCCACGGGCCTCTTCAAGAAGGTGGTGATCGCGAACTACCTGGCGACGCACATCACGGACCAGGTGTTCGCGGTGCCGGGCAACCACTCCTCGGCCGAGATCCTCGTCGCGATCTACGCCTACGCCGTTCAGATCTACGCCGACTTCTCCGGGTACACCGACATGGCGATCGGGCTCGCGCTGCTGCTCGGCTTCCGCTTCCCGCAGAACTTCGACTCGCCGTACGCGGCGATCTCGCTGCAGGACTTCTGGCGCCGCTGGCACATGACGCTCTCGCGCTGGCTCCGCGACTACCTCTACATCCCGCTCGGCGGCAACCGGAAAGGCCGTGTCCGCACGTACCTGAACCTGATGATCACGTTCCTGCTCGGCGGGCTCTGGCACGGGGCGTCGTGGACGTTCGTCGTCTGGGGTGCGATCCACGGCACGGGGCTCAGCTTCGAGCACTGGCGGCGCGACCGGCCCGGGTACCTCGAGCCGCCGCCCGGCAGCGTGCGGATCTGGGTGCGGCGGCTCGTCACCTTCAACGTCGTCTGCTTCGCGTGGATCTTCTTCCGCTCCGACTCGATCGCGCGCGCCTGGGAGATGATCACAGGCCTCTTCACGGGTTGGGGTGAGGCCTCACCGCTCGTCACGGCAGGCGTCCTACTCTGGATCGTGGTCGGAATCGGCTGCCAGTACCTGCCCTCGCGCTTGCCGCTCGGGCTGATGGCGCGCTTCTCGCGGCTGCCGGTGGCGGGCCAGGCTGTCGTACTCGGCGCGGTGCTCATGCTCGCGAACGCAATGGGCCCGCAGGGCGTGTCCCCGTTCATCTACTTCCGGTTCTGATGGCGCGCCGGCGGGAGGTCGAGATCGAAGGGCGCCGGCTCGGGAGCGCCGGCCACGCCGTCGTCGTGATGCTGCTCGCGCTCCTGATCGGGCTCCTGCTCGACGCACCCGGGCTGCACAAGACGGCCTTCAACGAGTCGCCCGGCACGCACCGCAGCGTGGCTCTTGCAATCACAGGCGCCCTCGACTCCACCAGCCACGCGCTCCGTCTCGACCGGCCCCGCCACTGGGTCAAGGAGGCGCTCGGCAGGCAGGGGGACGACTCGATCAACACGGTCGTCGCGGTACCCGCACCGGCGCCCGTGAGCGCGAAGGAGCCGAAGGCGGTGCGCACGACCGGTGCGGCCGTCCCCGGGGATCCGGGCATCAGGCGCCGCGCCTTCACGCCTGCGAAACCGCTCCGGCTCTGGGTCGCCGGCGACTCGCTCGTGATCGATCCCGGCTACGCGCTGCAGCGGGCGGCCCTCGCGACACCGGTGATCAAGAGCGTCGGCGGCGTCGACGGCCGGATCGGGACGGGGCTCGACCGGCCGGACGTCTTCAACTGGTTCCTCGAGATCGAGAACGAGCTGAAGATGCTGCACCCGAACGCGGTTCTCCTCAGCTTCGGCGGCAACGACGACAAGGCGTACATGACGGGCCTGCCGGCCGGCGTCTCGATCGGGTCCTTCGACGACGCTGCGTGGCGTCGCGAGTACGCACGCAGGGTGGGCGGTCTGATCGACCTGATCAACAGGGCCGGTGCGTACGTCGTCTGGATGGGGCTGCCGATCACGGTCGATCCCAGCCAGACCTCGCGCTTCGACCGGATCAACGCGGTCGTCGACCAGGTGGTGCAGTCGCGGCCCGGCGGCGCCGCGTTCGTCGACACCTACCGCCTACTCGCGGGGCCGAACGGCGGCTACGCGCAGTACCTCGAGAACCTGTCGGGAGAGATCCAGGACGTCCGCGCTCCCGACGGCGTGCACCTCGCGCCGGCCGGCGCCGCGATCGTCGCCCGCGCCGTGCTGGCGGACCTGAACGAGGCCTACGACCTGACCAGCTGGCGCAAGACGTCTAGGCGGTAGCCGCGGCCCTCAGGAGGTACGGGCGGAGCCAGACCGCGAGGGCGGTGGCGCCGGCAGCGGTCAGGTGCAGGCCGTCGGAGCGGAACCACGGCTTGCCGGCGCTCCACGCGTTCCAGTCCGCGACGTCGATCTGCGGAAAACGCTTCGCCTCGCTGCGAATCACGGCGTTCGTCTGCCGGTAGATCGGCTGCGACTCCCGTAGCGTCACCCAGACGATCCGCTTCACGCCCAGCGCTCCGGCCGTCTCGACCAGATCGTCCATGCCGCGGCGGTACTGGGCCGGGTCGTCGTTGTAGCCGACATCGACCACGAGCACCGGGCCGAGGTGCACCCCCGACGAGTACACGACGTCGAGGGCCGACGACGGAGTCGTCCCCTTGTAGGGGCACCCCCTCGTGGCCAGCCGGCGGCAGACGCGGAGGTCGAAGTGCACGTCGAAGCCCCGTCCGAACTCATGCTCGGCCGCCGGCATGTAGGCGAGCGCATCGGCCACCGAGTCGCCGACCAACGTGACGCGAACCTGCGTCGACGCAGCCGAGCTACAGGCAAGGACCGCGGCGGCGGCTGCGCCGGCGATTCCGGCCACGCAGAGCGTCGGCGCATCGCCGTCAAGGGTACGCGAACCCTAGCGTCACGCGAAACGGCGCTGCTACCGTCATCTCGGCAGGCAATCCCAAGCGGCCTTCCCCCACGTAAGTAGTTCCGCCCACCCCTGAGATGGTCGCTCTCGTCCTTTCCGTCGCTCTGGCTCTCATGCCGCATTCGGGAGCCGGACGGGGGCATTTGCCGACGCAGGGGCTCGTCATCCCGGGGGTCAGCTTCGCCGGCATCCGGATCGGCGACAGCATGCAGCGGGTGCGGATGGTGTGGGGAACGGACTACCAGGTGTGCAAGTACTGCGTCGATCCGACCTGGCTGTACGAGTACCACGGCTCAGAGCCGCTCGGGGCCGCGGTCCGCTTTCAGCACGGGCAGGTCGTCGCCGCGTTCTCGCTCGGGTCGCCGGCCGGATGGCGGACGAAGGACGGCCTCTACATGGGTGACCCGATCGCCAACGTCTACCAGTACTACAAGACCACCGGCACCACCCGCTGCATCGGGTTCGATGCCATCACCGCCAGGACCGGGAAAGGTGATCACGGCGTTCTACAGCGCGGCGGGCGTCATCTACGGGTTCGCGATCGTGATCCCGTCGATGACGGTGTGCCAGTAGGCTCGGACGGTCGTGAACCTCTCCGACGTCGCCGCCTTCGCGCTGGCCGCCGCGATCATCATCGCGATCCCGGGGCCGAGCGTCCTGTTCGTCATCAGCCGGGGCGTCGTGCTCGGGCGCCGGGCTGCGCTGGCGACGGTGATCGGGAACTGCGCGGGGGTGTACGTGCAGGTCGCCGCGGTCGCGCTCGGGGTCGGCGTCGTCGTCGAGCGGTCGGCGGTGGTCTACAACACGGTGAAGTTCGCGGGCGCGCTGCTACCTCGTCTACCTCGGCGTGCGCACGTTCCAGAAGCGGCGCTCGCTGGCGGCTGCTCTCCGCGGGCCCGTGGAGGAGAAGAGCGACCGCCGCATCCTGCGCGAGGGGTTCGTCGTCGGGATCACCAACCCGAAGGCGGCGGTCTTCTTCGCGGCGATCCTGCCCCAGTTCACGGATCCGTCGCTCGGGCACGTGCCGCTGCAGATGCTCGTTCTCGGCGTCGTCTTCATCTGCATCGCGCTCGTCCTCGACGGAATCTGGGCCTTCGCCGCCGGCACCGCCCGCGACCGGCTCGTCGGCTCGCCGCGCACCCTCGAGGCGATCGGAGGCGCCGGCGGCGTCGTGCTCGTCGGCCTCGGCGTCGGCCTCGCCGTCACCGGCCGCAAGCCTAGGCTAAGCGCGGCCGAAGAGAACGCAGCCGTTGTGGCCGCCGAGGCCCATCGCGTTCGAGAGCGCGACGTCGACCTGCACCTCGCGCGCCTCGTTCGGGACGTAGTCGAGGTCGCACTCGGGATCCGGGTTGCGGTAGTTGATCGTCGGCGGCAGGACGCCGTTGCGGAGGGCGAGGATGGAGAGGATCGCCTCGATCGCGCCCGCCGCGCCGAAGGTGTGGCCCATCATCGACTTGGTCGATGAGACCGCGAGCTTGTAGGCGTGGTCGCCGAAGACCGCCTTGATCGCCTTCGTCTCCGCGACGTCGCCGAGCGGGGTGGCGGTTCCGTGCGCGTTGATGTAGCCGACGCGCTCCGGCGCGACCCCGGCGCGCTCGAGCGCCGTCCGCATCATCGCCGCGACGCCGACGGCCTCGGGCTCGGGCTGCGCGAGGTGGTGCGCGTCGTTCGAGGCGCCGTAGCCGAGCACCTCGGCATAGATCTCCGCGCCGCGCGCCTCGGCGTGCTCCCAACTCTCGAGCAGCACCGCGCCTGCGCCCTCGCCGATCACGAAGCCGTCACGCGTCGCGTCGAACGGCCGTGACGCACGCGGCGGGTACTCGTTCTCGCTCGCGAGGCCGCGCATGGCCGTGAAGCCGGCCAGGATCAGCGGGTCGACGCACGACTCGACGCCGCCCGCGATCGCCGCATCTGCCCAGCCGCGCTTGATCAGCTCCGCCGCCTCGCCGATCGCATGCGAGCCCGTCGCACACGCGGACACGATCGCGTAGTTCGGGCCCTTGATCCCGAGCGAGATCGCCATCTGCCCGGACGCCGTGTCGACGAGGACGTTCGGCAGGAAGCTCGGCGCGACCCGGTCGGGCCCGCGTTCCTTCAGGATCAGCGCCTGCTCCGCGATCATCGTCACGCCGCCGATCGCCGAGCCGAAGATGATTCCGACCCGGTCCGGGTCGAAGTCGGTGAGCTGCGCATCGGCAAGCGCCTCCTTCGCCGCCGACAGCGAGATCAGAACGTAGTTCTCGAGCTTCCGCGCGTCTTTCGCCGACGCCACGCTCAGGGGGTCGAAGCCCTTGATCTCGGCAGCGATCCGGATCGGGAGACCGTCGGTCTCGAATGCCTGGATGAAGTCGATCCCGCTCCGCCCGTTGACAGCGGCGTCCCACGTGCTGGGGACGTCGTTGCCGAGCGGCGTGACGGCGCCTAGACCGGTGACTGCGATCCGCGTCATCGCGGCTGAGCTTAACCGTAGGCTACGGCCGTGCCGGCCGCCGAACTGCCGTTCCCGCCGATGGAGGCGGAGCTCGTGCGCGAGCTCCCCGAAGGCGACGGCTGGGCCTACGAGCCGAAGTGGGACGGCTTCCGCGGCGTGCTCGAGAACCTCGAGGGTGAGCTGAACCTCTGGTCGCGGAACGGCCGGCCGCTCCTTCGCTACTTCCCCGAGCTGCGCCCGCTCGGCGAGCTTCTGCCGCCGCACTCGGCCCTCGACGGCGAGGTGGTGATCGTGCGCGAGGGCGCGCTCGACTTCGACTCGATGCAGACGCGCCTCCACCCGGCCGAGTCGCGGATCAGGAAGCTGTCGGCCGAGATCCCGGCGTCGTACGTCGTGTTCGACGTGCTGCTCTGGGAGGGCGAGCCGGTGTGGGAGCGGCCGCTCGAGGAGCGGCGGGCGGAGCTCGAGCGCGTCGCGAAGGGGTTCCGGCTCTCACCCGCCACGAAGTCACTCGAGGAGGCCCGTGGGTGGCTCGACCGCTTCGAGTCGCTCGGTCTCGACGGCGTCGTCGCGAAGCGGCTCGCCGTGCCGTACCTGCCCGGCTCCCGCGACGGCGTGGTCAAGGTAAAGGAGCACAAGAGCGCCGACTGCGTCGTCGCCGGGATTCGCTGGAAGGAGTCGCGCGAGGACGTCGCGACGCTCTTGCTCGGGCTCTATCGCGACGACGGCGGCCTTGACTACGTCGGCTCGTGCGCGGTCGCCGCGAAGACGCGCGCGGAGGTGGCGAAGAAGGTGCTCCCGCTCGTCGAGGAGGACCCGAACTGGCACTCCTCCGAGCCGAACCGCTGGGGCAGCGGTGGGCTCGAGGAGGCGCGCGTCCGGCCGGAGCTGGTCGTCGAGGTGCGCTACGACAAGGTGCAGGGTCACCGCTTCCGCCACGGCACGAAGCTCCTCCGCTGGCGGTCCGACAAGGATCCCAAGGACTGCACCTGGCGCGAGCTGCGGCCGCCGCCGAGCGGCGGGGGAGCGTCGAGTCCCTCTTCGGGTAGCGTCGAGCCCGAGCTTCGCGAAGCGCGGCGCGAGCGAGACGGCGCGCCGCCACATCCCGCCATCGGGTCGCCCGCCTCGGCGATCCGGGCGCGCATCGTCTGCACGGTGAACGCCGCCGGGATCGACGGCCGCGACCTCGTCCCAGCGCAGCGGCGCCGACACGCGCGCATCGGCGACCGGCCGGACCGAGTAGGCGCAGGCGATCGTCTGGTCGCGCGCGTTCTGGCCGAAGTCGACGAAGACGCCGACCCGCTCGGCGACGCGCCAGGTCGTGGTCGCGACGCTCTGGTCGCCGATCCGCCGCTCGACCTCCTCGGCGAGAGCCTTCGCGAAGCGGCGCACGTGCGGGAACGGCAGCTCCGGCCGGATCGGCGCCAGGATGTGCAGCCCGGTCGCGCCCGAGGTCTTCGGGTACGAGGCGAGCCCGAGCTCGTCCATCACGTCGCGCACGACGAGCGCGATCTCGCGCACGTAGCCCCACTGCCCGTCGCTCGTCGGGTCGAGGTCGATCAGCAGGTAGTCGGGCAGCTCGATCTCGGGCACGCGCGAGTGCCAGGTGTGGAGCTCGATGCAGCCGAGGTTGACGACCCAGCCGAGCGCGGCCGCGTTGTCGACGAGCGCGAACACGGTCGAGTGGCCGCTCGGGAACGACACGGGCACCTCGTCGACGTAGTCCGGGTGCTTCGCGGGTACGCGCTTCTGGTGGAAGAACTCCCCCTCGACGCCGTTCGGGAACCGCTTCATGTGGAACGGCCGCCGGCGTCAGGTGCGGCAGGGCGCACGGCGCAACGTCGAGGTAGTACTGAACGAGGTCGCCCTTCGTGAGGCCCGCCGCCGGGAAGAACAGCTTGTCCGGGTTCGAGAGCGGAACCTCGTGCGGCCGACGCGCATAACGCGATTCTCGCTACCCTCGCCTTCCAGATGAAGCGCCTGGCTCTCACCCTCGTCGTCGCGATTGCGGCCCTCGCCGCGGGCACCACCGCGGGCGGTGCCCCGGTGCTCAGCACGGCCGCCGGCGCCTCGTGCTCGAAGGCCGACCTGAAGACCGTCAGCTCGGGTGCGCTCACCGTCGGCACCGACAACCCCGCGTATCCGCCGTGGTACGCGGGCGGCGCGCCGAAGGGCTCGTCGTGGAAGATCAACGACCCGAACAACGGCAAGGGCTTCGAGCCCGCCGTCGCCTACGCGGTCGCGTCGAAGCTCGGCTTCCCGCACGGCCAGGTGAAGTGGGTCTACGTGCCGTTCAACCGCTCGTACGCGCCCGGTCCGAAGCCGTTCGACTTCGACATCAACCAGATCTCGCTCACGCCGGCCCGGGCGAAGGTCGTCTCGTTCAGCTCCTCGTACTACGACGTCAACCAGGCGCTCGTCGTGCGCAAGGGGACGCCGATCGCCAGAGTGCGCTCGATCGCCGGCCTCGAGCCGTACAAGCTCGGCGCGCAGCTCGGGACGACGAGCTACACCTTCATCCAGAACACGATCAAGCCGTCGAAGTCGCCCGCGGTCTTCCCGCAGAACGCGGCCGCCGTACAGGCGCTCAAGAACGGCCAGATCGACGGCCTCGTCGTCGACCTGCCGACCGCGTTCTACGTCACGGCCGTGCAGGTGCCGAACTCGACGATCCTCGGGCAGTTCCCGGCCGAGACCGGCGGCGAGCACTTCGGGATGGTCTTCGCGAAGGGCAATCCTTTGGTGTCTTGCGTGGATCGGGCGCTCGCGTCACTCCGCTCGTCCGGTCAGCTGAAGAAGATTCAGCAGCAGTGGCTAGCGAAGGCGACCGGCGCGCCGGTCCTGAAGTAGAAGCCCGCAGCTCGAAGGTTCTCGGCGGGTGGCACGCCGGCGACGGCCGTCGCGGCGTCCTGATCGCGCTCGCGAGCACCGTCGTTTTCTTCACGGTCATCGCCGGCGTCGTGACGCAGTCGCCGGGCTGGCCGGAGGTGAAGTCGACCTTCTTCGACTGGGGCCAGTTCCGCAGCTCGTTCCCGGAGATCGCGAGGGCGTTCCTGCTCAACGTGAAGATCTTCTGCATCGCGGAGGCGCTGATCCTCGTCTTCGCGCTCTTGCTCGCCGTGATCCGGAGCCTCCCTGGGCCGGTGTTCTTCCCGCTGCGGGCGCTGGCGATCGTCTACACCGACCTCTTCCGCGGCATTCCGACGATCCTCGTGATCGCGATGCTCGGCCTCGGAGCGCCGGCGCTCCAGCTGGGCTGGGTGCCGACGGACGTCATCTTCTGGGGGATCGTCTCGCTGGTGCTCGTGTACACCGCGTATGTCTCGGAGGTCTACCGGGCCGGGATCGAGTCGATCCACCCCTCGCAGGAGGCGGCCGCCCGCTCGCTCGGGCTGTCGCGCTGGCAGGCGCTGCGCTTCGTCGTGCTCCCCCAGGCGGTGCGGCGGGTGATCCCGCCGCTCCTCAACGACTTCATCGGGCTCCAGAAGGACACCGCGCTCGTCGGGACGCTCGGCGCGATCGAGGCCTTCAACCAGGCGAACATCGACGCGAACGCGACCTTCAACTACACGCCGTACCTGGTCGCGGCGCTGCTCTTCGTCGCGATCACGATCCCGCTCGCGCGCTTCACGGACTGGCTGATCGCGCGCGACCGGCGGCGGCGCCAGACGGAGGGCGTGCGCTGACGGACCTGCTCGTCCTCGAGGCCGTCCGCAAGTCGTTCGGCAGCAACCTCGTGCTGGGCGGCATCGACCTGGCCGTCGCGGAGCACGAGGTCGTGTGCCTGATCGGCGCCTCGGGCTCGGGCAAGTCGACGCTGCTCCGCTGCGTGA
The DNA here is from genome assembly GCA_963792135.1 of uncultured Actinomycetes bacterium. GTDB lineage: Bacteria > Actinomycetota > Thermoleophilia > Gaiellales > Gaiellaceae > PALSA-600. The sequence continues at coordinate 45,469 of CAWBVD010000005.1, forward strand.
ACCTGATCGAGCCGATCGACGCGGGCCGGATCGTCCTCGACGGCGCGGACATCGCCGCGGGCGGCGCCGACGCCAACCGGATCCGGCGCCGGATCGGGATCGTGTTCCAGGCGTACAACCTCTTTCCGCACATGTCGGTGCTGGCGAACGTGACCCTCGGGCCGCGCAAGGTGCTCGGGCGGCCGAGGGCCCAGGCCGAGGCGCGCGCCGTCGAGCTGCTCGGGCGCTTCGGCCTCGCCGACCGCCGCGACGAGTATCCCGACCGCCTTTCCGGCGGCCAGCAGCAGCGCGTCGCGATCGTGCGGGCGCTTGCGATGGAGCCCGAGCTGATGCTCCTCGACGAGGTGACGAGCGCCCTCGATCCCGAGCTCGTGGGCGAGGTGCTCGAGGTGATCCGCGAGCTCGCTGCGGGCGGCATGACGATGCTGATCGCCACGCACGAGATGGCGTTCGCCCGCGAGATCGCGAGCCGCGTCTGCTTCCTCGAAGGCGGCGTCATCCTCGAGCAGGGCCCGCCCGAGCAGATCTTCACCGGCCCGCGCGAGCCGCGCACGCAGCAGTTCCTGCAGCGGATCACCGCCGCCGGCCGCCTCTAGCCAAGGCAGGGGTACGCTTTGGCGATGCTGGATCCGGTGCGCGTGGACGTGACGATCGAGCCGCTCGACGACTTTCTCGTGATCGAGCCGCTCGACGAGTCCGAGACCGCCTCGGGGCTGATCGTCCCGATCAACGAGGCGGCGCAGTGCACGACCGGGATCGTGGCCGCGGTCGGGCCCGAGGTCGGCACGGTCGAGCCGGGCGACAAGGTGCTGTTCCCGCGCGGAGCGGGCTACGAGGTGCGGCTCGTGCGGTCGAGCCACCGCGTGCGCGTGCTCAGGCGCGAGGACCTGATCGCCCGCATCCACGACTAGCGCTCAGTCGATACCCTGCGTTTTCTCGGAGAGGTGTCCGAGCGGTCTAAGGAGCGCGACTGGAAATCGCGTACGTGCTGAAAGGTGCGTCGAGGGTTCAAATCCCTCTCTCTCCGCCTTCGAGCGCGGGGGAGCCCGCAGGCTTCCCCGCGTCTAGTCCTGAACCGTGACGAGCGTCCCGACGTTCACGTACGGGAAGATCATTTCCGCCGTCGACGGCTGAACCTCGACGCAGCCGAGGCTCTGCGGCCAGCCGTAGCCGGGGCGCACGAAGCCGTGGATCGCGTCACCGCCGCTGAAGTAGTTCACCCACGGCACGCCCACGTCGTTGTAGTGCGTCCCGTCGGGGTTCGTGCCGGCCATCGTCGTCGATTCGAGATGCAGGTAGACCGGGAACGTGCCGAGGTCGGTCGGGCGGCCCGGAATCCCGGTGTTCACCGGGGTGCGCAGCACCACCTTGCCGTCGTGCCAGAGCGTGAGCATCTCGGGTGACGACTCGGTGACGAAGACGTAGCTGTAGCCGCCCTTCGCGTGTCGGCCCGCGAGCACGTCCCGCACGAGCGAGCGGAACACTGTCATGCTCGGGAAGCCGTCGGCGATCCATCCCGTGGGCCGACTGGTACGCCATGATCGCGCCGCGGATCATCGTCGCGCGGTCGGCCTCCTTCTCCCAGAGCGCACGTAGCTTCCACGGCGTCTTCGCGAACCGCCAGTCGAATGTGCCCTCCGGCGGCTCGATTGCCGCGCGTATCTGTCCGACGGCCGTCACCGGCACGGGTGCCGCAGGGCTGAAGTCGAGCGGCAGGTACCCGGTCTCCGCGAGCAGTTGCCTGAGACGCAGCGAGCGAACCGCGCGGCACCTGCCAGGTCAGCGTCTTGTAGCGCGCCGGATCGGAGCCCGAGATCACGTCGACCGCCGCGGGCAGCCGCAGGTGCACGCGCCGGCCGAGCGGGAAGCCGAGGCCGCTCGGCTGGAAGACGAGCGTGTGGTCGTTCGGCTGGTGCCACGTTCCCGAGACGTGCGGCTCGAGCACCGGCCGCGCCTCGGCGAGGACGGCTGCGACGGGCCGCGAGAACGTGAGGATGATCGGCGCCGAAGGCGTGAGCTTCGAGTCGAGCGCGGGTCGGACGAGCACGTGCGCCGCCGGCCCCGCCGGGAACCAGTTGACCCGCACGGGCTCGGGCAGCCGCTCCCACGGGCGCGGCACGCCCGCCACGAGCGCGGTGCCCGCGAGGTGCTCGCCGTCCGCGACGACGCCGATCGGGACAAGACGGCTCGCACGCCGGAGCATCACGTTCCGGTGTGTCCCGTCCGGATGTCGCACCGAGACGACCCTGACCGGGCTCGAGAAGCGCACTGCCACCGGTGCGCCCACCTTCGGGTAGACCATCGTCGAGCTTCAGGAACGAGGCCGGCGTCCGCGTCACGGCCTCGACGGTCTCGGTGCGGCCGAGTAGCCAGCCGAGCCAGTGCGACCTGCGCACGGTCGCGGTCACGCGGAGGGACGTACCCGGCGCGAGCCGCACCTCGGGCCGGATCACGCCGGCGGAGAACGACACCGGCACACCGCGCCCACTCGCGTCGCGCACGCCGACCGACTCGACGTGCTCGCCGAACCGGGCCACCGAGACGCGCCCGAGACCGGCGCCGCCGGCCGCGATCTGCGCCGGCGTCCACGTCAGCCGCACGGCGAGCAGCGCGGCGTCCGCGAGGCAGAAGAGGCCACCGAGCACCACGAGCACGACCAGGATCCGGTTTCGGTTCCGTCTCACGCTCTCCACGCCCTTAGATGCCTCAACTGATGACATTTTCCTTCCCGCGTCGGCGGGAAGGAACCGCGCGCGCGAGACTACGTGATCCGGCGGGCGCCCGAGAAGTTGGCGAGCGCCCAGCCGCTCGTCATGCTGTCGACGCGCACGTACGCACCCGTGTAGGGCGCATCGACGAACTCGCCGCCCCCGATGTACAGCCCGACGTGGCCGAGCGAGTCGAAGAAGACGAGGTCGCCCGGCTGCAGGTCGCTGTACGAGACCGGCGTGCCGTAGTTGAACATCGCGTACGAGGAGTGGGGGAGCGAGACGCCGATCTGCGCGAAGGCGTACATGACGAGGCCCGAGCAGTCGAACCCGCCCGGCGATGCGCCGCCCCAGACGTACGGCACGCCGATGTACGACATCGCGATCGACACGACGTTGCCGCCGTAGGGTGACGACGGGGCCACGGTCGCGCCCTCCGGCGTGGCCGCGGTCGGCCCGACGACCGTCGCCTGCGCCTGTTGCACCTGAGCCTGCTGCGCCGCCGCGATCCGGGCCTGCGCCGCGAGCAGCACCCGTTGCTGGCGAGCCCGCTCCTGCGCCTCGAGCGTCGCGATCTCGCCCTTGATCGACGAGAGGAGCCGCTCCCGCTCCGACAGCTGCGCAGCCACCGCCCGCCGCTCGGCCTCGCGCTGGGCGAGGAGCTGCCGCACGAGCGCGTTCTCGTGCCGGAGCGCGGCTGCGTGGCGCACGACGGACGTCTTGAACTGCGTCACCTGGCCGATCACCTGGCCGTCGAGCTTCGAGAGGCGGTCGGAGTTGTCGAGCCTGGCCATCAGGTTGGTGATGCTGGTCGAGCCGAGGATCAGGTCGAGCGTCGAGGTCTGCGATCCGGTGTAGAGCTCGAGCAGACGCTTCACGACCAGGGCCCGGCTGCGCACGAGGTTGCGGCGCGCGACGATCAGCTCGCGGTGGTTGATCTTCTGCTGGTACTGCACCTGCTGGAGCCGGAGGTTGGCGAGGTTGATCTTCTCGTCGGCCTGCCCGAGGCTCTGGTCGAGCGAGAGGATCTGGTTGTAGACCTGCTGCGCTTCGGCCTTCTTCTGGTCGATCGGCGAGGTGCCGAGGGCGGGCGCTGCCGCCGCCAGCCCGATCACGGGGAGCGCAAGCAGAAGCAGCACCAACCTGCCGCGGAATGACCCCGTCTGAGACCGACACGGGCCTGCTGCCAGGCTCCGGCACGTCACGAGGCGGCACCGTAGCAGGCTCGCCGGTCGGGCACAAACGGGAACCGTGCTTTCTTCCTGCAAAATGGCGCCACGACCGCCGCCTGATACGGTCGCGGCGGTGAACCGGCGCGGTGCGATCCTGCTCGGACTGCTCGGTCTCGCGTCGGCCGCGGCCGCGTTCGGCCTCAGCAGCCGGAGCGGCGGGGCCGAGGCGGCGAAGACGACCACGCGGGCCACCACGACCGCACCGTTACGGCTTACCCCGAAGGCACGCAAGTCCGTAACGGCAGGCCCGCTCACGCTCGTCGCGGGCGGCGACATTGCCTTCTCGGGCGCGGGGGCGAGCGCCGCGACCTTCGCCGGCATCCGCCGCTTCCTGAACGGCGACATCGTCTTCGGCAACCTCGAGGGCACCCTCGCAACCTCCGGCACGCCCAAGTGCTCGCCCTACGGCGTCGACGGCTGTTACACGTTCCGCGCCGACCCGGCATCCGCGGCCGCCCTCCGCGGCGACGGCTTCACGATCATGAACCTGGCCAACAACCACGCCCTGGACTACGGCAGTGAGGCGCAGCTCGAGACGATCCGCGCGGTACGCGCCGCGCACCTCGACTACACGGGCCTGCCGGGCCAGATCGAGGTGGTCGACGCCGGCGGCGTCAAGGTCGCGTGTGATCGGCTGCGCGCCCTATCCGTGGGCCCAGAGCCTGCTCGACATACCGGCGACCGCCGCGCTGGTACGGGCCGCGCGCAACGAGGCGGACGTCGTTCTCGTCTACATGCACGCGGGAGCCGAGGGCTCGTCCGCCGATCACGTGCCGCCGGGGCCTGAGACCTTTCTCGGCGAGCAGCGCGGCGACCCGCGGGCCTTCGCGCACGCGATGATCGACGCCGGCGCGTCACTCGTATTCGCGTCCGGGCCGCACACGCTGCGCGGACTCGAGTGGTACCACGACCACCTGATCGCCTACAGCCTCGGCAACCTCGCCGGCAACGGGACGCTGAGCGTCTCGGGATCCCTGTCGCTGAGCGCGCTCCTCGCCGTCACCCTCAGCGCGGACGGCCGCTTCGTCGCCGGCCGGATCGTCCCGCTCCGGCTCGAGGGGCTCGGGACGCCGGTCTACGACCCGTCGGGCGCCTCGGTGACGCTCATGCGCACTCTCTCGGACGAGGACTTCGCGGCACCGCGGCTCCAGATCGCCGCGAACGGCGACCTCACGCCCCCAGGTCGGTAGCAGCATCGGCAGTAGCCTCGGCGAGCGGCCGCCGGGCCCAGGCGAACGTCTTCAGGTACCACTCGAGCCGGCCGAGCGAGACGCCCTGGCCGGACGACTCGATCAGCCAGCCGTTCCCGAGGTAGATCGAGGTGTGGCCGACCTGCGCGGGCTTGGAGCGCCGGCCGTTCCCGAAGAAGAGCACGTCGCCGGGCTGCAGGTCGTCGCGGCCGATGCGCTCGCGCCGCGGCACCTCGCCGGCCATCTGCGCCGCTGTCCTTCCCTTGATCACGTCGCCGAGCCCCGGCGCGTCCGGATACGTCGCGCCCTTGAAGACGCGCCAGACGAACCCCGAGCAGTCGAAGCCGATCTCGGTCTTCTCGTTCTCGCCGCCCCAGACGTAGGGATAGCCGATGAGCGAGACCGCGGCGTGGAGCACCTCCTGCTCGACCGGTGTCAACCGGGGCAGCATGAAGGTGACCGCCAGGCCGCGGATGTACTGCACGCCCCAGCCGGCGTCGGCGGCGGCGAGCGGCGTCAGGTCGGGTGCGGGGATGCCGCCCTGCACCTCCCGGCCGAGCGAGAGGATCCGGGCTGCGCTGAAGGCGGCGTCGGCGCGCGTGGCCGGCTGCTGCGGCTGCAGTTCGAGGCTGTCGAACTTGACCGGGAGATCGGTGCGGAGACCGAGCATGCGGGCCGTGACTTCGCTGCCGAAGCGCGCCGGCGGCTTCAGCCCCGCCGCGCGTGCGCCCGCGTTGAACGCCCGCGCGGTCGCGCGCAGCCCGAGTGCGTCGACCACGGCCTTGTCGAGCCCTGCGATCGTGACCGGCGCCGACGGGTCGGCCGGTGGTGCGTCCGGCGGCTTGCCGAGTGCCTCGAGAAGCGCACTCAGATCGCCGGCGGTGAACGGGTCGCCCGGCCGGAACGCGGCAGGAGACTGGGCAAAGAGGCCTGCCTTCGTCGCGGCGGCGATCGCGGCCGCGGCCCAGGAAGGAGCGGTCCTGGCCCCGGCCGCAGGCGAAACGAGGGCCAGCGCGAGCACGCCGACGACGAGGGTTCCTCTCACAGGGGGACACATCGGCACGCGGCGGCCCCGCCTTGAGCCGAACTTGCGTGCGCTTTACACAGCCGAGACGTACGTCGAACCGACGGCGCCGACCATCCCTGGAAGCAACGCCTGGTACCTACGAACGAACGGAGACGATCATGCGCAGACTGATTGCCATTCTCGCCGTGGGGGTGTTCCTCTCCATCGCCGGCATCGCGGCCGCCGACACGACGCCCGCCCCGACGAAGCCCGGCCACTGGTTCGCCGGCGCCGTCACGGGCGTCGGCTCGAACTCGCTGACGGTGGGCGTGCTCTGGACGGGCCCGAACGACGGCTCCCTCAGCGGTCAGAGCGTCACGGTCGCGGTGACCGACAACACCAGGATCAACAAGGGCCGCCAGGGGCCGATCGCGCTGGCCGCCGTCCAGGTCGGCGACCTGGTCGCGGTCCGGGCCGACGGCACGTCGCCCTCGGGTCTCACGGCCCGCCGGATCCACGACTTCTGTAACTGCCACTGGATCGGCGGCACGATCGCCTCGGTGGGGACGAACAGCTTCACGGTGAACGTCACGCGGACGGGGCCGTACGACACCGTGCTCGACAACACCACGGTGACGCTGCAGACGAGCTCGCTCACCGTGTACCTGCACGGCCGCCGCCGCAGCCGGATCGGCCTCTCCGACCTGAAGGCCGGCCAGGGCGTGGGCGTGGTCTTCGCCGCGGACGGCTTCTTCAAGGCCCCCGGCTTCGACCCGACCAAGGCCACCTTCACCGCGAAGCGCGTCCACGTCTGGGGCCCGAGGCAGGCGCCGGCCGCCTCGACCGACGCGTCGTCCGCGGCGCAGGTCGCCGGCTAGCTCGCAGCCAGGGGAAGCTCGAACCAGAAGCGCGACCCGACGCCGGCCGTGCTCGTAAAGCCCATGCGCCCGGCGTGGGCCTCGACGATCTCGCGCGAGATCGCGAGGCCCAGGCCGGTGCCGGCGATGCCGCTCTCGCGGGCATCGGCGCGGAAGAACTTGGTGAAGATCCGCGGCTGGTGCTCCTCGGTCACGCCGAGTCCCTCGTCCCTGACCTCGACGTGCACGACCCCCGCGTCGGCCTCGCCCAGGATTTCCACCAGGCCGCCGTCGGGCGAGTACTTCACGGCGTTTTCCAGCAGGTTCGCGAACACCTGCGCCAGCCGGTCCCGGTCGCCGCGAACCGGCAGCGCCGCCGCGCTCATCACCACCTCGAGCCGGTGCTTCGACGTCTTGTCCGCCATCAGCCGCACCTCGTCCATGATCACCGCCCGCAGGTCGACCGGCCGGTCCTCGAGCTCGATCTGGCCCGAGTCGATGCTCTCGCCGTCGAGGAACTGGTCGATCAGCTGGGTGAGGCGGTTGCCCTGCTCCTGGATGATCTCGAGGTAACGGTCGCGGTCCGGCTTGTCGTGCTCGCGTGTCCGCAGCAGGCTCGCGTAGCCGAGAATGCTCGACAGCGGGGTGCGCAGCTCGTGCGAGACGATGCTGATCAGCTGCGACTTCAGACGCTCGCTCTCGCGCAGCCTCTCGTTCTGCCGCTCGAGGTCGTGCTGGCCCTGCTCGAGCGAGCTCGCCATCGCGTTGAACGCCTGCTCGAGCGCGCGGATCTCGGCGGCGCCGTCCTCAGGGAGCCGCGTCGAGAGGTCGCCTGCTGCGATCTGGCCCGCGCCGTCGGCAACGCGGCGGACCGGGTCGGCGATGCGCCGCGCCAGGAAGAGGCCGTAGAGGAGCAGCAGCCCCACCGCCGCGCACAGGGCCCCGACTGCGACCGGCAGCGCTCGGTTCGCCTCGTGTCGCGCGGAAGCCGCGTCGGACGCAGCCTGCGCCCCCTCGGTCGCGAGCAGCCGGTCGAGCCGTGACCGGATCAGCGTGATCCGGTTGGCGCCCTCCCGGGTTGCCACGGGCGAGCGAGCCGCGGCTGGGCTGAGGCCCGCGATGCGGATCAGCGGCAGGCCGTATTCGGCGACGTAACCGTTGATCAGGGACGCGAGCTGGTCCGACCGCCGCTTCTCGGCGGGCTCGTGCTGGAGCACGCGGTCGAGATTCGTCAGCGCGGGCTCGAGCTGGCGCCGGCCCTCGCGCCACGGGCCGAGGAAGCGCGTGTTCTCGCTCAGGACGTAGGCGCGCAGGCTGCTCTCGAGCTGGTTCACGACCTGCTGGAGCTGCAGCGTGGCTGTGGTGGCGTTGCGCGAGCTCGTCTGGACGTTGGTCGAGCTCTGTAGGTCGGAGAGCGTCACCAGCAGTACGACGAAGGCGCCGGCGACGAGAACGGACAGGACGATGCTGGCGGTGACGGCCTTGGTGACGAGCGAGCGCGAGTCGAGCCAGGCTCTCAATCGCCGATCTCAGACCTCGAGCCGGAAGAGAAGGAACTCGCGCGCGGGCACGCCGCCCAGCGAGGTCACGGTCAGCGTTCCGCGGACGTTGTCGTACAGGCCGGTGCCGCCGACCACCGCGAGCTCGTAGATCAGCCGCGAGGCGATCACGCCTCCGACCATGATCTTGCCCTTGGGCAGGAAGTACGTGCCCGTGCAGCTTGACGAGCCGGTGCCCGTGTCGACGCACGAGAGGTCCGAGTGGCCGATGTTCACCGGCTTCGGCCCCTTGGTGAAGAGAGCCTGGCGGTAGAAGTCGAGATCGCCGGCGGGCGAGTCCTTCTTGGCGGTGCCGTGGACCGTCACATGTTTGTCGACCGCGACGTGGATGTGCTTCACCAGCTTGTCGGTGATGCGCACCGTCCCGGGCGCGGTCAGCGACTGGGAGCCCGTTGCGGACCCGACGGCGATGAGTAGAGCGGCGCCCGCCGCCGTCAAGAGCGCGATCCGGCCGATCATGAAGACACGACGTTCTCCCGTGGATGGCCCAGTCCTCCTCGGCGCGGCGGCCGCCTCTACACTTGAGGTCGTGTGCCGGAACATCAGGAACCTCTACAACTTCGAGCCGCCGACGACGCATGACGAGGTCCACGAGGCGGCGCTCCAGTACGTCCGGAAGGTGAGCGGGATGACGAAGCCTTCGCAGGCCAACGAGGAGGCGTTCGCGCGGGCGGTGGAGGCCGTCGCGCACGCCACCGAGGAGCTGCTCGGGGAGCTCGTCACGACCGCGGCTCGCCGCGACCGCGATGTCGAGGCGGAGCGGCGCCGTGCCCGATTCACGGCAAGACGGGCAGACTTCAGTCAAGGCCGGGGCTGATCGAGCTGATCAGCTCCGCGGCGGCCTCGGCGATGCAGGCCGCAGGGTCGCTCCAGGCCCGCTCCTTGCCGTAGCGCTCGACGAGGGAGATCGCCGGAACGGCCACCTCGGTGCCGGGGGCGATCTGGCCCGCCACTACTGCGGCATGTGCCGCCAGCTCGAGCACGCCACCTACGACCTTGCCCGCGAAGGAGGTGGCGTCGAGCCGGCCCTCCCCCGTGAGCACGAGGTCGACGTCTCCGAGCGCCCCGACCAGGCCGGCGCGCTCGGCCACGAGCTGGAAGCCGGGGCGGAGCTGCGCCCCGAGCGCGGCGAGGCCGCCCGCGAGCCCCCCGGCGGCGCCGGCGCCCGTGAGCGCCGTGACGTCGACGCCGCGCTCGTCGCGGTAGCGGGCGGCGAGGTCGGCCAGGCGCTTGCTCAGCGCCTCCACCTGTCCGGGATCCGCGCCCTTCTGCGGCCCGAACAGCCGCGCCGCCTCGAGGAACGGCGTTCGCACGTCGCAGGCGACCTCGACCTGCGCCCGGAACGGCTTCCACCCCAGCGCCTCGACCGCCCCGAGCCCGCCGTCCGTGGTGGCGGAGCCCCCGACCGCGACGACGATCCGCTCCGCGCCGGCCGCGAGCGCCGCGGCGATCAGCTGGCCGGTCCCGAGGGTGGTCGCGCGCACCGGATCGTTGTGCTCCACGAGCGCGAGGCCCGACGCTCGCGCCATCTCGACGACGGCATCCCCGCCCTCGAGCCGCCACCCCGCCTCCACCGGCGTCCCGAGCGGCCCGGTGACCGTCGAGCTGCGGTTCGCCCCGCCGAGCACCTCGAGCGTCCCCTCGCCTCCGTCGGCGAGCGGCAGCTCCCGGCACTCCCAGCCGGCCCGCCGCGCCCCCTCCGCGAGCGCCCGCGCCACCTCGGCCGCCGACAGCGACCCGCGGAACTTGTCCGGTGCCGCTAGGGCTTGTAGGTGCCGTTGTGCCACGTGCGGGCGATCACGAACTTCGTGCCGTTCCAGTGCCACTGCGTGTGGTCGAAGCCGCCGGTGGGGCAGCAGTTCGGGTCCTTCGACTTGTAGACCGGGTCGGTCTCGACGATGTCGGGCCCTTGCGCGATGGAAGCTTGTAGCCGCCGCGGACGAGCGCGAGCTTAGCCGCCGACGTAGATCGCCCAGTTGGTCCCGCGGCCGCCGCTCGCATCGTGACCGCCATAGCGGTCCGCCCGCCCGGGAGCGGCACGCAGAGAACACGGTCGACGAGCGTCGGATCGGCGCGGAAGGGCGAGCCCGAGATGGACGCCGAACCGGGAATCGTGAGGCGCTGGCTCTTCACGGTCGCGCTCGCGGTTGCGAGGCTACAGGCGGCTGGGGCGACGGACAGCATGGCGCGAAGCTTCGCAGACGACGGTGTCAGAGAGGTGGCGATCCGGTGTCGGCCTGGAAAACTTCCTGCAGAAAAAACAAATTCCAGGGCACACTGAAAGCGAGATGACCATCGAGTCGAAACCGCCGCGCCCTCACAGCTGGGACGACTGGTACCGCTTCGCGCACGAGGAGCTCGAGCTCGCACACGACGAGAGCGTCGAGTACGCGAACCACCGGGACGTCGAGGAGCGCAACCGGGAGAACGGCGCGGAGCCCCTGAAGGACCGTCGCTACGCCTGAGTCCGTTCGCGGCGGCCGGCATGCATCGCGCGCTGCACGGCGCGACGCTGCACCTTCTTCGCCTTGCGGCGACGCTTGACCCTCAGAGCCCTCTCCACCTGCGCACGATCGTAATCGATTTTCAGCACTTTGCGGGGAAGATCCGATCGACACGCCGTCCGAGCGGCACCCCGTACCGGCGCGCGAGCTGCGCCAGCAGCATCCGGTAGCGATCCATGTCGGCCTGGCTCCAGTCGGCGTGCGTCTGGCAGCGCCAGGGGGCGTACAGCTCGTGGTGGTAGGGAGAGGTGAGGCTCTCGGCATGGCCGATCACGTCGCCGAGCGAGATCCCGTACCGGCTCATCAGCCACACTGTCAGTTCGAGGGATGCTCGCAACTGCCGCGGGTTGTCGAGGATCGAGGCGTCACTCGTCCCGACGTCCTCGATCCCGATCGCGGTCCAGTTCAGACCGACCGTGTGCCGGCACCGGATGTCGAGCGGCACGAGCTGGTAGATCGTGCCGTCCGTGTCGATGACGAAGTGCGCGCACGTCCCGGGCAGCTCGCTCAGCTCGGGATCGGGCACGTCTGCGGCGAACGTGTTCCAGGTCGCCGAGAAGCTGTCGTTGGCCGTGAAGTGCTCGACGATCACGTGCGGCGAGGTCAGGCGCCAGCTCGCACGGCCATAGTGACGCAGGGAGTAGGCGGCCGTCTCGGCCTTTCGCGCGTTGGGAAACGGGATCGGCTTCTGGACGATGTGCGGCCGCGGCGCATGGGGTACGGCCGCAGCGAGCAGGAGCGAGAGCAGGACTCGCATGGCGCATACGATCGCACCGATCAGGAGTGCGGACGTCAGGCAATATGACGCGGCGATGGTCGTCCTCGCAGCTGCCATGGTCGCCGACGTCGCCGTCAGGAGGCCGGCAGTTCACGGGTGCGGAACGACAGTCGGCGAGCTGAGGACGCTCTTCCTCGACGACCACATGCATATGGCGCTCCTCGTCGACGGCGCGAGGCTCGTCGCGACGGTCGAGCGAAGCGACCTGCGTCCCGGGCTCCCCGGCGACCTGCCCGCGCATGCGTTCGGCACGTTGCGCGGGAGGACGGTGCGTCCAGAGGCATCCGCTGCCGGCCTGCTCCGCCGGATGCAGCGGTCCGGGCGGCGCCGCCTCGCCGTGACGGACGGGGACGGCGCCCTCCTCGGCCTCCTCTGCCTCA
>CAWBVD010000006.1:0-246680 GCA_963792135.1 uncultured Actinomycetes bacterium
ACTCGAGCGGCCGGGGATTCTGCACGGACGATGACGTCACGAGCCGCAGGCTCGAGCGCTCTTAGACGCGCCGGGACGTACCCTGGAAGTGTGACCCACGACGTCGACGTGCTCCTTGCAGTGCTGGGCGTCGCGGGCCAGGTCATCCTGCTCGGCCTCGCAATTGCGGGCAGCCTGGCGCTCGCCGGCGAGCGGCGGCCGCTCGAGGCGATCCGGCAGGCTGTGTGGGGCTACGAGCTCTGGCTCGCCTTCCTGGTCTCCGCCACGGCGACCGCCGGCAGCCTCTTCTACTCCGAGATCGCCGGGTACGTCCCGTGCGAGCTCTGCTGGTTCCAGCGGATCTGCATGTACCCGCTGTCGATCCTGACCCTGCTCGCCGCGCTCGCGAACGACCATCGCGCGGCCCGCTACTTCCTGCCGCTGCCGATCGTCGGCGCCGGCCTCGCGATCTACCACATGCTCGTCGAGCGCGGTGTGGTCGGCCAGACGGAGGCCTGCTCGATCTCGGCGCCGGGCGGGTGCGCCACCAAATGGATCGACTACTTCGGCTACCTGACGATCCCGACCCTGACCTTGACCGCTTTCGGCCTCGTCCTCGCGTTCCTGCTGCTCGCGGTGTTCGACCGGGCCGTGACTCCACAGGAGGTGTGAGATGTCCACGAAGTCGAAACGCCGCGCCCCGGTGCGCGTCCCGCCGCCCCCGGTGCGGCAGCCGCCGCAGCGCCGGGCCTCGCCGAAGGTGCTCCTGATGGCCGGCGGCGTAGTCGTCGCCGTCGCGGTCGCGATCGTCCTCGCCGTGACCCTCAGCGGCGGCTCGTCCGGCTCGGCGGTGACGAAGCTCCCGGGCGCCGGCGACGTGCAGCTCATGTTCAAGGGCATCCCGCAATCGGGGAACACGCTCGGCTCCCCGAACGCCCCCGTGACGATGGTCGAGTACGTCGACCTCCAGTGCCCGTACTGCCGCGAGTTCGAGACCGTGGTGCTGCCGAATCTGCTCACCAACTACGTGCGCACCGGAAAGCTGCGGATCGAGCAGCGGCTGCTCGCCTTCATCGGCCCCGATTCGGTCCGCGGCCGCACTGCGGCCCTCGCCGCCGGCCGGCAGGCGAAGCAGTTCAACTTCAGCGAGCTCCTGTACTTCAACCAGGGCACCGAGAACACCGGCTGGCTCGACCAGAACATGGTGAACGACGCCGCCGCGAGCATCCCCGGGCTGGACGCGCAGCAGCTGCAGGCGGCGCAGGGCTCCGCTGCCGTCGCTGCCAGGGCCACGGCGCTCGACGCCCAGGCGCAGGCGGACAACGTCGCCTCGACACCCACGATCCTGGTCGGCAAGACGGGAACGACACCGGAGAAGGTCGCGATGAGCTCCCCGACCGATCAGCAGTCCGTGACCACCGCGATCCAGGGGGCGCTCGCGGGGTAGCCTCGCCTGCATGGTGAGCCCGGTCCCGCGCGGTGCGGTCCGCGTGGAGGTGACGCGCCTCCCGTCGGGCGCGGTCGAGGCGGACTCGGTCGCGTGCGAGGAGCCGCTCGAGATCCGGATCGGCGGCGAGCCGGTCGCAGTGACGATGCGCACGCCCGGGAGCGACGAGGAGCTCGCGCTCGGCTTCTGCCTCACCGAGGGCATCCCCGCCACCGCCGCGGCCGTCCCCGCCGACCTGGCCGCGAACACGATCGAGGTCGATGCGGCGGCCTTCGACCGCGACCGCGTACAGCGCAGCTTCTACACCTCGTCCTCGTGCGGCGTCTGCGGCAAGGGCGCGCTCGAGGCGGTGGCGGTCGCGGCGCCGCGGATCGAGAGCCCCCTCCGCGTCCCAGCGGCGGTCGTCGCGGCGCTGCCCGACCGCCTGCGGAAGGAGCAGGCGGCCTTCGCTGCGACGGGCGGGCTGCACGCGACCGGGCTCTTCGACGCCGCCGGCGAGGCGCTCTGCATCCGCGAGGACGTGGGCCGCCACAACGCGATGGACAAGGTGATCGGCTGGGCCTTCCTCGCCGGCGAGCTGCCGCTGTCGGAGCGTGTGCTGTGTGTGAGCGGGCGGCTCTCGTTCGAGCTCGTGCAGAAGGCCGCGGTCGCCGGCGCGCCGCTGCTCGTCGGCGTCGGCGCTCCGTCGAGCCTCGCCGTCGAGCTTGCGCGCGACCAGGGCGTCACCCTCTGCGGCTTCGTCCGCGGTGGGCACTTCAACGTCTACAGCGAGCCGTGGCGCGTGACGGCCTGACGGGCATCCTGCTCGTCGGCGGCGCCTCGTCCCGCTTCGGCTCGCCGAAGGCGCTCGCACGCTTCGAGGGCGAGACGCTCGCGGAGCGCGGCTGGAGGACGCTCGGCGCGGCGTGCGGCCACCGGCTCGCGGTCGGCAAGTCGGCCGACGGCCTCGAGCTGCCGTTCCGCGCTGCTGGACGACGGAAGCGAGGTGCGCGCTCCGATCGTCGGGCTCGCCGCAGGACTGCGCGCCGCACCGACCGAGCTCTGTGTCGTCCTGCCCGTCGACTGCCCGCTCGTCACTCCGGAGCTCCTGCTCGAGCTCGCCGGCGCCTGCCGGGACGTCGCGTGCTCGTCGCGCGGGCCGCTCCCGGGTGCCTACCGCCGGACGGCACTGCCCGCGCTCGAGCGCGGTGAGCTCGCCATCCATCGCGCGATCGTGGGGCTCGACGTGGCCGTGCTCGAGCTCGACGAGCGGCTGCTCGTCAACGTCAACTCGCCCGAGGAGCTCGAGAAGCTCTGACGAGCGCGTCGATCGCGATGCGCTCGCCCTCCGGCGTCTCGACCGGCCGGCTCACGGCCTCGGCTCGCACGATCGCGAGCCCACTGCCGTCGAGGTCGGCCACGATGTCCTCGGGCGTGTAGAGGACGCGGTCGGTCTTCGGCCCGCCGTAGCCGCCCGCGAGGTTGCGCGTGTCGTGCCCCACCAGCAGGAACGTCCCGCCGGGTGCGACGGCGTCAGCGGCCTTCGCCAGCATCGCCCGCCGCTCCTCCGGCTCGACCTGGAGATAGAAGACGAGCACGAGGTCCCAGGCCTCGCCTGCCGGCTGCCAGTCGTTCAGGTCGGCCACCGCCCAGTCGACGGAGACGCCGCGCGCCGCCGCGAGCTGCCGCCCCTTCTCGATCGCGACCGCAGACCAGTCGACGCCCGTCGCCCGCCAGCCGAGCTCGGCGAGCCACACAGCGTGGCGGCCCTCACCGCAGGCGAGGTCGAGCGCCGTCCCCGGCAAGAGCTCGGCCAGCCTCCTCGACGAGGAAGCGGTTCGGCCGCGGTGTCCACACGAGCTCGGCCGCCTCGTAGCGGCGGTCCCAGTCCTCCGCCTTCACGGCTTGATCTTAGGATCCCGCTATGTTGCGCCTCGAAGGCTGCGTCAGGCCAGCGGGTGTGAGTCCCGTCCGGGTAAGCGTCGGAGCGCCCGGTAGCAGGCCCCGGTTCGTCGTTGAGAGGCGGCGGGCTGAGCGGGGTGTCGAAAGCCTCTTTGGAGGGAGCAAGCGCGCGGGCTGCGACTGCAGCCTCGTCAGATTGACAATGGAGGAGCCGAGCCGCTCATATCACGGTGAAGGCCATGTCGATCGTGTTGGTTCCGGAGCGCACGGTCGGTTCTCCCGGGGTACGGGGAGTTGCACGCGCGCAGGGTCTGGTCGCGGAACGAGGGAGGCCCGTCTGTCCAGCCTCGTCAGCAAAGACCGTTCGTATAAGCCGATGGTGAAGTCGGGCGGAGGGCAGCGGGAGTCCGAGGGGGCCGTAGTAGTGAGGATCGGCGTCAAGCTAAAGGCGCCAGGAGCGAAGGGCCCTCGCTTTGGTCGTGCCTGCAACGAGGGTAAGCGCTAGGGCGTGGCCGGACATGAGATCCGGTCGAGTGACCCCGGCGGGCGGGCGCTCGCCGTAGAGGAGGCCGTGAGGGAAATGGCGCTGGTCGCCTCTCGCGACCGCTCGAAGGTGCGAGGACTTCAGCGCAGGCTATGGGCATGTGCCAAGCGAAGCCGGGGGCGGCGTTTTCACGCGTTGTATGACCGCGTCTACAGGAGTGACGTCTTGTGGGAGGCGTGGGAGCGGGTGCGTCGCAACCGGGGAGCGGCCGGCGTTGATCGTGTGACGCTGGCTGAAGTGGAGGCCTACGGGGTCGAGCGGCTGCTTGGTCAGCTGCAGGTGGACCTCTGCGAGGGCCGGTATCGCCCCTGCCGGTACGGCGGGTGGCGATCCCGAAGCCAGATGGTGGAGTGCGACCGTTGGGCATCCCGGCGGTACGCGACCGGGTTGTGCAGCAGGCGACACGGCTGGTGCTGGAGCCGATCTTCGAGGCGGACTTCATGGATACCTCGTTCGGCTTTCGGCCGAAGCGCTCTGCAACGCAGGCCTGTGAGCGGATCCGGACGGCGTTCCCGCGCGGATACGTGTGGGTGGTCGAGGCGGATATCCGTGACTTCTTCGGCAGCATCGATCATGAGCGGTTGCTCGGGTTGCTGGCGGAGCGGGTCTCGGATCGGCGGGTGCTCAAGCTGGTCCGGAAGTGGCTTCAGGCAGGGGTGATGGAGGAGGGTGCGTTCCGGGAGACGGTCAGCGGGACGCCTCAGGGCGGGGTGATCTCGCCGCTTCTTGCCAACGTCTACCTGCACGCCTTTGACCAACAGCTGCGCGGGTGTGGCTTTGGCGGGCTCGTCCGGTATGCGGACGACTGTGTGCCGAGAACGCGGAAGGAGGATCGTTGTAGAAGGCGGTCCGACGGACGTGATGCTGTACGAGAGATGGAGGAGCCGGGCTGTGTGGTCTGGTGGCCCTCCGCGGCCGCTCTGCAGGGGGAGGCCGCAAACCACCGCGAGGTGCGCCGGTCAAGAGCCGGGGTGCTGAGCGTCGCGGAAAAGGCGCGCTGTCAGCGTGTCAGGTGTGGATCACGAAGGCGAGCGGGAGCGAACCACCGTTGAAGTGTCGAAAGCGTATCGGTGACATCCGGAACCGGGGTCGAGTCGTTGCTCCGGGAGGAGCCTGGCGGGAGCCTGCTGACTGGCCAGGTGGGTGTCCGGCATGGATGGTGGCGCGAGCGTGATCCGGGCTTTCGTGCGGAACTCGGGAACCTGTCGCCCCGATCGGGTGGCTGGCCAGTGGAGCGGTGTGGGCCTGCGGCTGGCTGTCTGGAGCGAGAACCTCAAGCAGCTGATCTGTGAGGGGGAGAGTAGTGATGCGGGGCGCAGGGGCGGACCTTCCCGTAGTAGCGGTGAAGGCTCTGTAATGGGGCTGGAGCGAAGGGGGAGGGTCGTCCTGGCTTGTTTGGCGACCAACCGTGCTTGGGTGGGAGGAGTCGGGTGAGCGAGCCGAAGCCGAAGTCGTTTGAGATCTCGAAGCGGGCTGTTTGGGAGGCCTGGTTGAGGGTCAAGGCGAACAAGGGCGCCGCCGGTGTTGATGAGCAGTCGATCGCGGAGTTCGAGCAGGACCTGAACGGGAACCTGTACAAGCTCTGGAATCGGCTCTCGTCGGGAAGCTACTTCCCGCCGCCGGTGCGTGCGGTGGAGATACCGAAGCGGGACGGCGGCTCGAGGGTGCTCGGGGTGCCGACTGTCGCGGACAGGGTCGCCCAGGTGGTCGTGCGCTCGTACCTGGAGCCTTCGCTGGAGCCGGTGTTCCACGGGGACTCGTACGGGTATCGCCCGGGGCGTTCCGCCCACGACGCGTTGGGGGTCTGCCGGGAGCGGTGTTGGCGGAACGACTGGGTGGTCGATCTTGATATCCGGAGGTTCTTCGACACGGTTCCGTGGGACCTCATGCTCGAAGCGGTCGCCCACCACACCGACCAGCGCTGGATCCTGCTGTACGTGGAGCGGTGGCTGAAGGCGCCGCTGCGACTGGAGGACGGCACACTGGTCGAGCGAGACCGTGGAACCCCTCAGGGTTCTGCGATCTCGCCGTTGCTCGCCAACCTGTTCATGCACTACGCGTTCGATGCGTGGATGGCCCGGGCGTTCCCGGCCGTCCCGTTTGAGCGCTACTGCGATGACATCATCGTCCACGCTCGAAGCGAGCGGCAGGCCCGGCTGTTGCGGGCCAGGATCGCATCGCGGCTGGGGGAGTGCGGGCTTGAGCTCAACGAGCAGAAGACCCGCATCGTGTACTGCCAGGACGACGACCGGCGCGGCTCGCATGAGCAGACGTCGTTCGACTTCCTCGGCTACACGTTCCGCCCGCGGCTGTCGAAGAGCAGGTTCGGGAAGCACTTCCTGAACTTCTCGCCGGCGGTCTCGAACGAGGCGAAGACGCGGATGCGGCACGAGATGCGCCGCTGGCGGTTGCATCTTCGCCCGGACAAGACCCTCACCGACCTGGCGCACATGTTCAACGTCGTGCTCCAGGGCTGGATCAACTACTACGGACGCTTCTACAAGTCCATGCTGTATCCAGTCTTCCGCCACCTCAACGAGATCCTCGTGAGGTGGGCCATGCGGAAATACAAACGACTGCGCCGCCACAAGACCAACGCGCGCGGGTTCATCGCTGACGTCGCCAGACGCCAGCCCGGCCTGTTCGCGCACTGGCGCTTCGGCGTGCGCCCCGACGGCTGGACGATGGGAGCCCGGTGAGCCGAGAGACTCACGCCGGGTTCTGCGAGCGCCGGGGGGTGAGACTCCCCCCGGCGACTCACCTCGTCGTGCTCTGCCGCACGCAGCGTCAAGCGGAGGCGGCCCTGCACGCGTCGAGGGAGGTTCTCGCCGGGCTGGGGCTGGAGCTGCATCCGGCCAAGACGAAGGTGGTTGACCTCAGAGAGGGCCGAAACGGCTTCGACTTCCTCGGCTGGCACTTCCGAGCGCGTGTCTCTGGCCGGTTGCTGGAGCGCGGCATCCGCCGCTACTACCTGCACCGCTGGCCCTCGCAGCGCTCGATGAAGCGGCTCCGGGCGAAGATCAAAGCCCGCACCGGTCGTAACCGCGCCGGGATCGATCTTCGTGAGCTGATCGAGGAGCTCAACCCGATATTGCGCGGCTGGGGCAACTACTTCCGCACCGGCAACTCCTCGATCAAGTTCGTCCAGATCGACCGCTACGTCGACGGGCGGCTCCGCGGCCTGCTGCTCAGGCGGTACGGCCGCAACCTCGCGCGGGCACTGGCGGCTCTGGACGCGCGCGTGGCTTACGGGTCTCGGCTTACACCGGCTGATGGGCACCATCCGCTACCCGCGGGCTGGCGTCGCCATGCAAGGAAGACCATCGGTAAGCCGTGTGCGGGAAAACCGCACGCACGGATTGAAAGGGGAATCGTGGAACCGGGCCCGCATAGGGCACCGCGCCAGTGACTACCAATGGCGTGGATCGAGGAGAACGACTGATGCGGCCGGCGCTCGCCGCGCTGCTCGCCTCGCTGACGGTGGCCGCGGCTGCCGGCGGCGGCACCAGCTCGATCGTCCATCGGAGCTTCACGCTCGGCACCTCGGTGCTCGGCCGCCCGATCCCGGTGATGGAGGCGGGCGACCCGAACGCGAAGACCAAGGTGGTGGTCGTCTGCTGCATCCACGGCGACGAGGATGCGGGGCTCGCGGTCGTCCAGGAGCTCGAGCAGATGTACCTGCCGCCGGACGTCGACCTCTGGCTCGTCGAGAACGCCAACCCCGACGGCGTGGCCGCCGGGACGCGCCTCGACGCCCGCGGCGTCGACCTCAACCGCAACTTCCCCTGGCACTGGCGCAAGCACGGCAAGCACACCGAGCACTGGTCGGGGCCGCGCCCCCTGTCGGAGCCGGAGAGCCGGGCGCTCGCCGGACTGCTCCTCCGGGTGCGGCCGAAGCTCGTGCTCTGGTACCACCAGGCGCTCGCGGTGACCGACCAGTCCGGCGGCAACCCCGAGGTCGAGCAGGACTACGCGGAGCTGTCGGGGCTGCCGCTGAAGCGGCTCCCGCGCTATCCCGGCAGCGCTGTCGGCTGGGCGAACCACCGGATCCCGGGCACGACCTCGTTCGTGGTCGAGCTGCCGCCCGGCGACCTTGGCACCGCCGCCGCGATCCGGCAGGCGAGCGCAGCGCTCGTCCTTGCCCGCGACATCGCGGCCGGCGCGTAGCCTGTTTCTGCTGGTGGCTTGCCCCAACTGCGGCCGGGATGTCCCACGCGAGCGCTTCTGCATGGCCTGCGGCGAACCGCTCGCCGCGACCGAGGCCCGGCGCGGCTTCGCGGCTGCGCCGCACGAGGCCTGGTGGCGGCCGCGGATCGTCTCCTCGATCTTCCCGCACCTGCCGCGGGCCGACATGCGCTCCTTCCGGATCGCGCTCGCGGCCGGCGTCGCGCTCGTCGTCGTCCTGTGCCTGCTGCGGCTCTACCCGCTCGCGCTCGTCGCGGCGGCCGTCGCCGTGCCCGCTGCTCTTCCTGCTCTACCTCTGGGACGTGGACGTCTACGAGGACGAGCCGCTGCTCGTGCTCGCGTTCACCGTCATCTGGGGCGCAGTCGTCGGGCGCCCTGCTCGGCTCCGCCGCGCGCCAGCTCTCGAGCCAGGTGGCGCTGCTGCGCGGGAGCCCGGACACGCACAACGTCGTCTGGCTCGGCGTGATCCTTCCGTGCGTCGCGCTCACACTCGGCCTCGCCGGCCCGCTGATCCTGCTGCCGTACCGCAAGTTCAACGACGTCCTCGACGGCGTCATCTTCGGGGCGTGCTGCGCCGCGACGCTGCTCGCGGCCGAGGCGCTCGCGAACTCGGCCGACTTCCTCCACCTCGGCTTCCGCGCCGCCGGCAACCAGGGTCTCTGGATCGCGCGGCTCCTGACGCTCGGCGTCACGATGCCCGTGCTCGCGGCGGGCGTCGGCGGGGCGACGTGCGGCGCCTTCTGGCTTCGCTTCCGCGCCCCCCTCCGCGACCGGAGCGCCGTGGGGCCGCTCGGCTCGCCGCTCCTCGCGGTGCCACTTGCGGCGGGCGCCCTCGTCGGCACGGCGATGGCCGAGCTGTACCTGAAGCAGTGGTGGACGCTCGCGGTGACGGCGGTCGCGGCCGTGCTCGGGCTCCTCTGGCTCCGCCGGCTGATCCACCTCGGCCTGCGCGAGGAGGCTGCCGAGCGCGAGATCGGGCCCGTGATCGAGTGCCCGAGCTGCCACGAGCCGACGCCCGCCCACACGTTCTGCGGCAACTGCGGCGCCGCGTTCCACGCCCTCCCGAAGGCCCGCGCGCCCCACGCGGCGGAGGCGCCGCGCAAGGCGCGCGTCGGCGGCGGCGTCAAGATCGCCGCCTTCTCCGCGCTCGCGGCGGCCGCGATCGGGATCGCGGCGATCGCGATCGCGCTCTCGCGGCCCGGCTCGACCACGCCTGCGTGCCAACCGGGCATCCCGTGCGCGGCGCCGCCAAGCTCCCCGGTTGCTGCGCCGCACCTCGTCTCCGGCATCTTCCACTCCGGGACGGGCTGGACGAGCGACCGCGGGATCGGTCTGCGCTACGGGAGCGAGTGGCATCTGGTGAAGAAGGGCGCGAACGCCCTCGTCCTGCAGGTGCAGACCGACGAGCGGGCTCTACGTCGTCGTGCTCGTCCTCGTCCAGCCGTCGACGATCGCACCGGCCGCCGCGCTGCAGAGCCAGGTCTCCGACCAGCCCGACGGCTTCCTCGGCGTCCAGCGCGACACCTCGTCCGCGCACGTGATCCTCTCGCCGCAGCTCGGGTTCGTCCACGGCGTCGCCGCGATGTACTCGGCCACGGTCGACCAGCCGCCGAGCCCGGGGGAGAAGGTCGAGATCGCGTTCGAGGCGGCGCGGCGCGGCAACGCGACCGTCGTCGTCGAGGCGATCACGAACGAGACCGCGCAGGGGACGAGCGCAAGCGCGCCGTACCCCGCCTTCCAGGTCGTCGACGAGCTCCTGGGGACGCTCCAGTGGCCGTGAGGGCGCTCCTCGTCGTAGCCGCCGCCCTGGTCGCCGTCCCCGGCGGCGCGCCCGCGCGGAACGATCTCGGCCCGACGCCCCCGGGGGCGCCAGCTCCGGATCGCGTTGAGCCTCAGGCTCGACCAGCGGCTGCTCGCCCGCGACCTGGCGCTGGGCGGCCGGCCGCTGCCGAGCGCGGCGGCGCTCGGCGCACGCTACGGGCTCCCGCTCGCCGACATCCGCCGAGTCGTTCGCATCCTCCGGGCGGACGGCATCGCCGTCACCCAGGTGTACCCGCAGCGCACGGAGATCGACGGGCGCGCGCCGGTCCGCGTGCTCTCGCGGTTCTTCGGCGTCCGTTTCCGCGACTACGTCGACCCCGCCGGCCGCCCGTTCCACGCTCCGACCGGACGACCCGCCATCCCTCGCACCCTGCGCCCGTACGTGAGCGGCGTGGTCGGACTGAGCACGCGGCCCGTCGCGCTGCCCGCCGACCTGCCGCACGGCACGCTCCGCCCCGACGACGCTCTCGCCGCCTACGACCTCGCGCCGCTTGCGCCAGAAGGTCGACGGCTCCGGGCATGACGATCGCGATCCTCTCCCTCGAGCGCTTCCCGCCGAGCGTGAAACAAGACACAGGACGACGTGAAGACGTTTCGCGGCACGCTTCAGCGCGCGGGGGCCCGGATCCGCTCGACGTGAAGGTCGACGGGGGCGGCACCTCGCCCGACCTGAGCGAGGACAACCTCGACCTCGACGTGGTCAGCGCGATCGCGCCCGGCGCGCAGATCATCAACTACGAGGCGCCGATGACCGCCGTCGGGGAGGTCGACGTCTTCAGCAGGCTCGTCGCCGACGGCAAGGCCGGGATCGCGAGCTTCAGCTGGGGGATCTGCGACAAGGGCCTTTCTGCCCAGTTCCGCGCCGCCGTCGTGCAGGCGCTCCAGCTGGCGGTGCGGCGCGGGATCACCGTCTTCGTCGCGAGCGGGGACAGCGGCTCCTACGACTGCCAGCGCGCCGACTTCTCCGACCACTCGCTCACGGTCGACTTCCCCGCCGACCTGCCGCAGGTCGTCGGCGTCGGCGGGACGCTGCTCTCGGTCTCCACCGACGGCACCTACTTCGGCGAGGCCGGGTGGGAGGACACGCTCTCGAACGCGGGCGGCGGCGGAGGCGTGAACCCGCACGATGCCGCGCCGTCCTGGCAGGCGGCGGCCGGCGCCGGCGCCGGCGGGCACCGCGGCGTGCCGGACGTCGCCGCGTCCGCGAGCGCCGCGAGCGGCTGGCTCGTTCGCGACAGCGGCGGCTGGAGCAACGTCGGCGGCACGAGCGCCGCCTCGCCGTTCTGGGCGGCCTCGATGCTGCTCGCCGAGCAGTACGCGCGCTCGCAGGGGGTGACGCGGCGCTGCTTCCTCGCGCCGATCCTCTACACGCTCGCCTCGACGCAGCAGCCGTACCCGCCCTTCCACGACGTGGTGCTCGGCGGCAACCGCTACTACGACGCGAAGAAGGGCTGGGACTACGCGACCGGCCTCGGCTCGCCCGACGTCTGGAACCTCGCCCGCGACCTCGCGGCGTACCTCCGCACCCACCCGTGCGGCTCCGGCTCTTAAAGGGATGTCGCGAGCCAGACGATGATCGCGCCGACGACCGCGAAGGCGGCGCAGAAGAGCAGCAGGCCCAGGTTCGCCCCGACGAACGCCACCCACGGCGTGCTCTCGCTGCGACCCGACTGCATCGCACGAAGCGACGCCCGCAGCCGCGAACGACCCGTCGACGGCCGCTCCACCAGGCCGGGTGCCGTCACGGGCGGGCCGAGTGCCCGGAGCTCCGAGACGAGCTCGCGGTCGACCTCGCTGGATGCGACGACGACGATCTCGTCGGCCGGGAAGCGCTCGAGTGCATCGGCGACGGCCTGCACCGGATCCGGGTTGCCCGCCTCGCCGCCGCCGATCTCCGCGTGGCCCGCGAGCAGCCATTCCGCCTCGAGCGCCCGCACGTCCGCTGCATCCTGGGCGCTGTCGCTCGTCGGTCGCCAGCCAGTCGAGCGCGCCAACCTGCGCCGGCACGACGACGTAGACCGACGGGTAGCCCTCGCCCCGCTCCTCGACCGCAGCCTCGAGCTCGGCGCGAGACGCGCCGTCGAGCAGCAGGATGAGCAGGTTCCTGCCCATGGACGAGAAGCTAGCGGCGGCTACAGGATGATGCGCCCCGCGAGCTCCGGCGGGCAGCCGCGCTCGACGAGTTTGATCGCGTCGTGGAGATCGACGTCCATCCGGGCTGCGATGGTCGTCGCCAGCTCGAGCTCGAAGCCGCTCCGGCAGAGCTGCTTGAAGCGCCAGACGAGGACGCGCAGCAGCTGCTCGGTGTCGGTGCTCTCGGGTGTGGCGACGAGGTGAGTCATGGGGCTTACCGGCTCGGTTATCGGCAGCCGGTGCCCTGGGACTACCCCCTCGGCGGATCGGTCTAACCGGCGTCGTAGGCCGCGAGCTTCTGAAGCAGCTCGTGCAGGTTCCGGCGCTCCGCCGGGTCCAGCGGCTCGAAGAACTCCTTCTCGACCGCCTTGATGATCGCCCGCAGCTCGCCAAGCGCCTCCTTGCCCGCCGGCGTCAGCGTCACGACGTGCCGGCGGCGGTCGTCGGGGTCGCGCTTGCGCTCGATCAGGCCGCGCTCCTCGAGGTCGTCGAGGAGGCCGACCATGATGCTCCGGTCGTAGCCGAGCCTGTCTGCCAGCGTCCCCTGCTGGCGGCAGCTGCCCTCTTCGAGCAGCGAAAGCACCGCATGATGCTGGGGGTTCAGCCCCGTCGGCTCGAATGCATCCATGGCCTTCTCCTTGAAGCGGTAGCCAAGCCGTTTGAGCAGGTAACCCGTGCTCAACAGCAGCTCCTGCGAGAGGTCGGGGCCGGGTGCGGTGGTCGTCGTCATTGCTCTGAAACAAGTGTAGCGCGCCAACCGGTTGTGTGTGCTATCGTTGTTTCTGTCAACGATTGAGCAACAACACGATTTCTGCACAACACGATCAGAGGAGTTGATCGATGACGCTTTCACCAATCTACAGGCTTTCGGCGAGGCGGCGCTGGAGCGCCCTTGCCCTGCTGGTCACCGCGCAGTTCATGGTGATCCTCGATGTGGCAGTCGTGAACGTGGCGCTGCCGTCGATCAAGACGGACCTCGGGTTCTCGAGCGCGAGCCTGCAGTGGGTCGTCTCGGCCTACGCGATCTTCTTCGGCGGCGCGCTGCTCCTCGGGGGACGCATCGGCGACCTGCTTGGACGCAGGCGTGTGTTCATCGCCGGGCTGGCGCTCTTCACGGCGAGCTCGCTCGCGTGCGGCCTGGCGTGGTCCGAGGCGTCGCTGATCGCCTTCCGCGCCATCCAGGGTCTCGGGGGAGCGCTGCTCGCGCCCGCGGCGCTGGCGCTCTTGATGACGACCTTCGCCGAGGGGCAGGAGCGGAACCGCGCCCTCGGCATCTACGGCGCGGCCTCGGGCAGCGGCGCCGCCGCCGGTGTGCTGCTCGGCGGTGTCCTGACCTCGTACCTGCACTGGTCGTGGATCTTCTTCGTGAACGTCCCGGTCGGTCTCGCCGCGATGGCGCTCGCGCCGGTCCTGCTCCGCGAGAGCCGTGCGAACCTTGCGCACCGGCACTTCGACCTCGCCGGAGCGGCCACGATCACCGGCGGGCTGATGCTCTTCGTGTACGCCCTGACCCGGGCGGCGAGCGACGGCTGGACCTCCGCCGGCACGCTCGGCCTGATCGGCGCGTCGGCCGTTCTCGTCGCGCTGTTCGTCTGGATCGAGCACCGGGCGGCCTCGCCCCTCCTGCCGCTCCGCATCTTCCGCCTGCCGACACTTCCCGCCGCGAACGTCACCATGGCGATCGTCGGCGCGGCGACGTTCTCGGAGTTCTTCGTCCTCACGCTCTACCTGCAGGACGTCCTGCACTACACGGCGATGCAGTCCGGCGTCGCGTTCATCGGCTTCGCCGGGACGGTGGTCGTCGTCTCCAACCTGGCCCAGCGTGTGATCGCGCGGTTCGGCGTCCGGACGACGCTGACTGCGGGGCTTGTGCTCGCGGCGGCGTCCCTGGCCTGGCTCGTCCGCCTGCCGGTCGACGGCCACTACTTCTGGGATCTCTTCCCGGCGTTCGTGATCGGCGGAGCGGGCCTCGCGCTGTCGTTCGTGTCGATCTCGATCGCGAGCCTCGCCGGCGTCGAGCGCCAGGACGCCGGCATCGCTGCGGGGCTCTTCAACACGTCGCGCCAGATCGGCGGCGCGATCGGGATCGCGGCGGTGAGCGCCATCGCCGCCACCGCGAGCTCGAGCTACGCCTCGGCGCACGACGTCGCGGCCGCGTCGGCTCCGGCGCTCGACCACGGCTTCCAGACGGCGCTGATCGTGCTCGCCGGCCTGCTCGCCGCCGCCGCCGTCCTCGCCTGGGCCTTCGTCCGGCCCCGCCCGGTCGCCGAGCGTCGAGACCGTCTCTTCCCTCGACATCGCAAAGGAGGCTGCATGACCAGCGCATGGCTCCCGATACCAAGGTCCTGCTCGACCGCGAGGTCGACGACCTGCTGCTCGACGTACGCGGGCTCGCGCTCGTCCGTGACCTCCTGCGTGAGCGGGGCGCGACGAGCGAGGAGATCGACTCCCACGAGCGGGCGCTCACCAGGGCGCGGACGCGGCTGGCCGACCTGCTAGCGGGCGTCGCCCGTGCCGCCGGTGCGGTCGAGGCCGTCGAGCGCGGCCATATCCGCCTCGCCGAGCTCGAAGTCGAAGAGCTGGGCGTTGGAGACGATCCGCTCCCGCCGGCTCGATTTCGGAATCACCACCGCTCCGCGCTGTACCGCCCAGCGCAGCAGTACCTGAGCGGACGAGCGGCCTAGCCGGGACGCGACCTCGGCCACCGTCGGGTGGTCGAGGTCGCGCCCGCCGCGCTCGAGCGGGCTATAGGCCTCGAGCACCACGCCGAGCCGCTCGCACGCCTCGAGCAGCGCTCTTCGGTAGTGGAACGGGCTGAACTGCACCTGGTTCACCGCGGGCGGGTGGTTCGACTTCTCGACCACCCGCTCGAGCCGTTCGGCGCCGTAGTTGGAGACGCCGACGGAGCGCGCGAGCCCGCGGTCACGGAGCTGCTCGAGCTCGCGCCAGCCGGGGCCGCTCCGGCCGGGAATCGGCCAGTGGATCAGATACAGGTCGACGTACTCGAACCCGAGCCGCTCGAGGCTCCGCTGCAGCTCCGCCGTCGCGCCGCGCACCATCGGCACCCACTTGGTCGTCACGAAGACGTCCTCGCGCGGCAGCCCGCTGCGCGCGACGGCGGCGCCGACGCTGCGTTCGTTGCGGTACATCTGCGCGGTGTCGATGTGCCGGTAGCCGGCCTCGAGCGCCCATTCCACGGCCTGCTCGGTCTCGCGGCCCTCGTCCATCTGCCAGACGCCGAGCCCGAGCACCGGCATCAGCACGCCGTTGCCGAGGTCGCGGTCCGGGCCCCGTACGAATGCGTCCATTCGGTGCAACCTAGTGCAATGCGATGTTTCGCCCGCAGGAGGCCCGGGGAACCCAGAAGAAATGCAGTCGGGGTCCGCCTCCGAAGACCCGGATGCCTGGCAGACGCAGGGTAGGGGCCTTTCGACACTTACGCACGACGCGCTCTTCTACGGGGATCGGGACGAGTACGTCGATCTGATCCGGCAGTTCGCGCTCGAGGGCTTCGACGCGGGCGAGCCCGTCCTGGTCGCGGTTCCCGAGCCGCAGCTCGACCTGCTCCGGCTCGCGCTCGGCCGCGTCAACGGCGCGGTCTCGTTCGTCGACATGCGTGAGCAGGGCCGCAACCCGGGGCGGATCATTCCGCTCGTCCAGGCGTTCATCGACGAGCATGGCGGGCGGAGTGCACGCTTCGTCGCGGAGCCGTTCTGGGCCGGGCGGACACGGCCGGAGATCGCCGAGGCCCACCGGCACGAGGCGCTGGTCAACGCTGCCTTCGGCGACCAGGAGGTCCACGTCGTGTGCCCGTACGACGTCGGCGAGCTCCACCCGCTGGTGATCGAGGACGCGAAGCGCACGCACCCGGCGCTCGTGATCGACGGCAGCCGTCTGGTGAGCCGGTGCTACGTCGACCCGCTGCTGGTCTACGCCGCGGAGGAGCGCCCGCTGCCGGAGCCGGCCGCCGACCCGGTCCGGATCTCCGTCGACGGGCTTGCAGGATTCCGCCGCGACGTCGAACGCCTCGCGCCCGCGGCGCTCGGGGCCGGGCGGCGCGCCGACCTGGTGGTTGCTGCCAACGAGGCCGCCGTGAACAGCCTCATGCACGCCGGCGGCCACGTGACCGCCCGTCTCTGGTGTGACGGCGCGGGCGTCGTGGTGGAGTTGCGCGACAGCGGTGTCATCCATGACCCGATGGTCGGACGCCGCAGGCCCGACCCGCTCCGGGAGTCCGGCCGCGGGCTCTGGATGATGAACCAGCTCTGCGACCTGGTCGAGCTGCGTTCGGGCGACGACGGCACGGTCGTCCGCCTGCACATGGCTCTCGACTGACAACGTTTCCGCGCCTCCCTGGCGGCCTCTGCGTCCGGGAGCGGCGTCGGCTGCTGGTCGAGGAGTGACAGTCACCAGCCATGACCGAAACTGTCGGGATGCCCTCGCAGGTACTCGTCGGGCTCGCGGTGGCGGTGGCCGTCATCGCGAGCATTGCGCTCGCGCGCCACACGCGCGTGCCGGCGCCGTGCTACCTCGTGCTGGCCGGGCTCGCGGTCAGCTTCGCGCCGGGAATCGAGGCGATCAAGCTCCCGCCGCAGCTCGTCTTCTACGGCTTCCTGCCGCCGCTCCTGTACGCGGCCGCGTTCCTGACCGCGCCGCTCGAGGTGCGCCGGAACTGGGTCGCGATCTTGCTGCTCGCGGTCGGCCTGACCGCCGCGACGATCTTCGGCGTGGCGGGCGTCGTCTGGACGTCGGTCGCCGCGCTGGGCGCGAGCGGCGCGTTCCTGCTCGGCTCCGTGCTCGGCCCGACCGACCCCGTCAGCGCGACCGCCGTGATCGGCCGCACCTCGGCGCCCGACCGCCTCCGCACCATCCTCGAGTCGGAGAGCCTCGTCAACGACGGCGTCGGCCTCGTCGCCTTCTCGATCGCGCTCACCGCCGCCAGAACCGGCCACTTCTCCGAGGGCCATGCGGTCGCGCGGTTCCTCGAGCTCAGCATCGGCGGGATCGCGGTCGGCATCGTCGTCGCGGCGATCGTCGAGCGGGTCCGCCGCCGCGTGCACGACGCCGAGATCGAGATCCCGCTCTCGTTGATCACGCCGTACCTCGCCTACATCCCGGCCGAGCGGCTGCACGTCTCGGGAATCCTGGCCACGGTCGCCTGCGGCGTCTACCTCGGCTGGCGCGCCGAGGGCATCTTCCGCCCGCAGGTGCGTGTCCAATCGCTCGCCTTCTGGGACACCTTCACCTTCATCCTCAGCTCGATCCTCTTCGTGCTGCTCGGCACGCAGCTCCGACCGCTGCTCGACGACCTCGGCGCCTACTCCGACTGGACGCTCGCGCGGGACGCGCTGATCGTCTTCGCCGTCGTGGTCGCGATCCGGTTCGCCTGGATGTTCACCGTTCCGCACCTCGTCTCGATGGTCAGCCGCAGCCGGACCTGGGCGGAGGTCGACCCGTGGCAAGACCGCCTCCTGCTCGGCTGGTGCGGCATGCGCGGCGCGCTCTCGCTCGCGGCCGCGCTCTCGATCCCGGCAACGATCCAGCACCGCGAGGAGATCCTCTTCCTCACCTTCACGACGATCCTCGCCACGATCGTCGTCCTCGGCATCCCCCTGCCATGGCTGCTCGAACGGCTCGGCTTCGGCCCGCAGTCGGTGACGCCCGAGGAGGTCGAGACCCGGCGGGCGCTCGTCGAGACGGCGCTCCGCCGCCTGGAGGGAATCGAGCTCGAGGGCTCCGCGGACCTCGGCTCGGTGGAGGCTGTCCGCCAGCTGTACGAGAGGCGGCGCGACCGGCTGCACGACGGCCGCGACGGGGCCAGCCTCGGCCTCGAGCACTACGACCAGGTGCGGCGCGACGTGCTCGAGGCCGAGCGTGCCGAGCTCCGCCGGCGGGAGCGGGAGGGCCTGATCGACTTCTCGGTGGCGCGCCGGATCGAGCTCCAGCTCGACCACGAGGAGTCGGGCCTCCGCGCGAGCGGCTAGCTCCGCGTGGGCTCGGGTACCGGGTACGGCTCGCCCGGATCGGGAACCGGATACGGCTCCCCCGGGTCGGGCACCGGATACGGCACGCCGGGATCCGGCGGTTGCGGATCGTCGGGCGGGACGGGCTCTTCGATGGCCATCCCCCCGGTCTTCCCCGTGGGGACACGTCCGAATCAGGCCCGTGCTTCCCCGGCAGTCTCGACGATCGTCAGCTCCTCCTCGAGGTGCGCGATCTGGAAGACCCGGCGCACGACGTGGCCGGACGGGCTCACGATCCGCAGCGCGATCCCGCGAGTCCCCAGCCGGCGCTGGGCCTTGACCAGCGCGTTCAGCCCGGAGGAGTCGAGGAAGCTCACCTGCGTCAGATCGATGATCACGAGGCGCGCCGCGTCCGAGACTGCGTCGATGATCTCGAGCAGCCGTGGCGCCGTCGACATGTCGACCTCACCCTCCGCTTCGACGGTCAGCACGTCCGAGTCGAGCGCTATCCGGGCGTCGAAGAGCGTTTCGTCGGTCATGGCAACAAGATGCACAACACTTGCGCAACGACGTTACCATGTCGCGCGTGCGGTTCGATCGCGGCCCGGGCGGGTACTCAGAGCGCGTGAAGGGGGTATGAGCTGAGCTCCGCGTTACTGGAGATCGGGACTGTTGCCCGCGAGCTCGGGGTGGCTCCGAGCACGCTCCGCAGCTGGGAGCGCCGCTACCGCATCGTCGTTCCGCAGCGCGGCCCGAACGGCCAGCGGCTCTACGATGCCGAGCAGGTCGTGCTGCTGCGCCAGATACTGGCGCGGGTGCAGCGCGGCATGCGCGCCGGCGCGGCGCACGTCGCGGCGAAAACGCCGGCGATGATCGCCTCTCGCCGCTTCCGAATCGAGCCCGCCCCGGAGGCGCCGCTCGAGGCGCGGCGGGCGGTCGACGAGGTCGTCGACGGCGCCTATGACGAGTGCTTCGCCTTCAACCTGCGCCTCGTCGCAAGCGAGCTCGTGAAGAACGCGGTGCTCTACGGGTTCGACAGCGCCCCGGTCGAGCTCCAGCTGCAGCTTTACCCGGAGTGGGTCGACCTCCGCGTCCGCAACGAGGGCCGGCGCCTGCGCATGAAGAACCTCCGCACGCGCCGGCCGAACGGCGGCCGGGGGCTCGAGATCGTCGACGCACTCGCCGACTCGTGGTCGATCGTCTCCGGGCCGCGCGGGACGACCGTCAGCGTCCGGCTCGCGCCGTAGCTCAACCGCGGGAGGCCGTTAAGTAACGGGATCGGCGTCGACGCTTGCGGCCAGCTCCGGGTCCCACGCGCATACCGCGCAGGCGTGCCGGACTGCGTCGAGCAGGAAGCCGCCGGCGACCGCATGGGGTCCGGCGCGGCGATCGCGTCGTCCCAGTCGAGCAGGTACTCGCCGAGCGTCCCGTCCCAGCGCCCGGGCTCGAGAGCAGCGCTCTCGAAGCCGGCCTGGACCGGGTGGACGTAGACGTAGAACGCGGGCTTCGGGTAGCGGGTGTCGCCCGGCCACCAGCCGAAGGCGACCTCCTGCGCGTCCATCGCGTTCCGCATGATGAAGTCCTGCGACGGCGGGTCGGCCGGACGCCCCGAGAACATGCTGACCGCGAGGTCGAAGGAGCCCCACCAGGCGTTGACCGGCGTCTTGCGCCCGCGGTAGGGGGCCCGCACCTCGGCGAGCACGAGCGCTGCGCGCGTCGCCGCCTCGAGGTAGGTGGCGACCTGCCCGGGATCGTAGGTCGCGTGCTCCTCGTCCTCGTCCAGTCGGGCCGTCCACGGCACCTCGCTCGGCGCCAGGTTGATCTCGACCTCGCCGGCGAGCTCGCCCACGGCCGTGAGCAGGTCGCGCGTGACCGAGCCGACCGAGCGGTTCGGCGTGAGCGGGATCCGCGCCGCGCGCCCGTCGCTCGTCTCGACGACCGTCTCGTGCGCATGCAGGTCGAGCACGACGCCGAAGGCGCCGCTCCCGTTCGGCGCCGGCAGCGGCAGCGTCTGCCAGCCGCGCGCGGTCAGCCGCAGCGCCGCGTGCTGGAGTTCCGGCTCGGGCGGCGCGAGTGCGACCGCGAGCTTCCCGAGCACCTGCGCGTGCAGATGGAGCGTGTCGCACGTGGCGCGCCACTCCTCGAACGGAAGCGAGGGCCAGTTAGCCGGCATCTGCGAGTGCGGTCGTCAAACCCCGAGAGAGTAGTCGGGCTGGACCCTGGTGCCGGGTTTGGCGTCAGGGCGCCGGTGCGCGAGTATCGCTCCGACAGGCCGGCCGGCCTGTACCGACCGAGGAGGTCTCATGAGCGACAGCGTGTATCGCGTCACCGAGGTGATCGGCACCAGCGGGGAGTCCTGGGAGGCCGCCGCCCGCAACGCCGTCGAGACCGCGGCGCAGACCGTGCGCGACCTGCGGGTCGCCGAGGCCACGCGCTTCGACGTGACGATCGAGAACGGGAAGATCTCGAGCTACCGCGTCCGGCTCGACATCTCGTTCAAGTACGAGACGGGCGGCTAGGCGCCGCGGCCGCGAGCTCGTCGACCGTCTGCACGAACCCGCGCAGCGCGGCCGACGGCTCGTCGCGCCGCGTGGCCAGGGCGAGCTCGAGCTCGAGCCCGGGTCGGTCGAGCTCGCGGAAGACGACGCCGGGCCAGGGGGCGTTGAGGATCGACGCAGGGGAGAGGGTGATGCCGAGCCCCGTCGCGACCATTCCGCAAATCGCGGTGGGGCCGGTTCCCTCCTCCACGATGTTCGGGCTGAACCCGTAGCTCTGGCAGAGCGCGATACAGCGGTCGTAGAAGCCCGGCTCGACGCGCCGCGGCACGAAGATGAACGGCTCGGCGGCCAGTTCCGAAAGATCCACCGCGTCGGCGCGCGCCGCGCGGTGGCGCTCGGGGAGGGTGACGACGAACGGCTCGCGGTGGATCACCGTGAGCTCGATCTGGTCGTCGTCGCGGAGCGGGAGCCGCACGAAGCCTGCGTCGAGCGCGCCGTCGCGGAGGCTCGCGAGCTGCGCAGCGCTCGAGAGCTCCGCCAGGCGGAAGCGCACGTCGGGCACGCGCTTGTGGTGCCCGGCGAGGAGCTTCGGCAGCACACTCCACATCGCGGGCCCGATGAAGCCGATGTCGAGGCTCCCGACCTGGCCCGAGGCCGTCATCTGCGCCGTCTCGACCGCGCGGTCGATCCGCTGCAGGATCACGCGCACCTCCTCGTAGAGCGCGCGGCCTGCGTCGGTGATGGTCACGCGCCGCTTGGTGCGGTTGAAGAGCTGAATGCCGAGCTCGGCCTCGAGGCTCGCGATCTGCTTGCTCAGGGCCGGCTGGACGATGTGCAGCCGCTGCGCCGCGCGCCCGAAGTGGAGCTCCTCGGCGACCGCGACGAAGTAGCGCAGATGCCGGAGCTCCACGCGCGCAATTTAGAGCAGCCAGGAATCACCGGGCGCTGAACGATTCCGCCTCAGGCAGAGCTAGCGAGCCGCGGCGCCGCCTCGAGCAGCTCCCGCGCCCGCGGGCTGGTCGGGGCGTGAAACACCTGATCGACCGGGCCCTCCTCGCAGATCGACCCGCGGTCGAGCACGATCACGCGGTCTGCGATGCTCGCGACGACGCCGAGATCGTGCGTGATGAAGAGGAGCGAGACGCCGAACTCCTGCCGCAGGTCGCCGAGCAGCTCGATCACGGCGCCCTGCACCGAGACGTCGAGCGCCGAGGTGATCTCGTCGCAGACGATCAGGTCGGGCTGGGCGACCGCGGCGCGGGCGATCGCGATCCGCTGGCGCTCGCCGCCCGAGAGCTCCCGCGGGAAGCGGTCGGCGGTGCGGGCCGGGAGACGGACGAGCTCGAGCAGCCGCAGAAGCCTCGGTCCGCGCCTCGCGCGCCCCGAGCCCGCGCAGCACCCGCGCCGCGTGCGCGACCTGGTCGCCGACGCGGCGCAGCGGGTTCAGCGACTCGTACGGGTTCTGGAAGACGATCTGGCAGCGGCGGCGCTGCTCGCGCGTCCGGTCCTTCGCGCGCGTCGCCAGGGCCTGGCCGTCGAGCAGGATCCGCCCGCCGCTCGGCTGGTGGAGCCCCACCACGCAGCGCGCGATCGTCGTCTTGCCGCTCCCCGACTCGCCGACGAGCCCGAGGCACTCGCCCGGCGCGACCGAGAACGACACGTCCGCGGCCGCGATGACGCGGCCGTGGTGGCTCTTGTGCACAGCCTCGAGCCCCTCGACCCGGAGCAGCGCCGGCGTCTCGTCGCGCGGCGCGAACACGCGCTCGTCGCCGCCCGTCCCGAGCGCCTCCACCCGCCGCCACTCGAAGCAGCGCACCCCGTTCTCGAGCGGCGGCATCTCGGTCTCGCAGCGCGCGACCCTCAGCGGGCAGCGCGGGGCGTAGGCGCAGCCGGCCGGCCGGTCGCTGACGCCGACCGCCACCCCGGGGATCCCGTGCAGCCGCCGCGCCGCCAGGTGGTCGGGCACCGCGTCCAGGAGCCCGCGCGTGTACGGGTGGCGCGAGTGGCGCAGCACCTGCTCGGTCGTCCCCTCCTCGACGATCCGGCCGCCGTACATCACCGCGATCCGGTCGGCGACCTGCGACACGACCGCGAGGTCGTGCGAGACGTAGACCATCGACACCTGGTGCTCGGCGTGCAGCACCTTGATCTCGCTCAGGATGTGTGCCTGCGTGACGACGTCGAGCCCGGTCGTCGGCTCGTCGAGCACGAGCAGCCGCGGCCGGCAGGAGAGCGCCATCGCGATCATGACCCGCTGCTGCTGCCCGCCCGAGAGCTGGTGCGGGTAACGCTGAAGGAACTCCGGGGTCGCCGGCAGGTTCACCTGCCGCAGCGCCTGCGCGACGCTCTCCTCGGGCGGCTCGTCGGGCAGGTGCGCGCGCAGGACGTCGCGCAGCGCAGCCCCGATCCGGAGCGATGGGTTGAGGCTCGCGCCCGGCTCCTGCGGCACGTGCGACACGAGCTCCCCACGCAGCGCCCGCGCCGCGCCCTCGTCGCGGAGCGGCACCGTCTGCCCGGCGATCTCGATCTCGCCCGCCGTGATCCGGAGACCCGACCGCGCGTAGCCGAGCAGCGCGAGCGCCGTCGTCGTCTTGCCCGACCCCGACTCGCCGACGAGCGCGAGCGTCTCGCCCTGTCCGACCGTGAAGGAGATGTCCTCCACCACCGGCAGACCCGAAGCGAGCTCGATGCGGAGCCCGCGAACCGAGAGCGCCTCAGCGAGCGACATACCCACCGTCCACCGACAGCGCCGCGCCGGTCACGAAGGACGCCGCATCCGAGCACAGCCACAGCGCGGCCGCCGCGATCTCGGCCGGCTGTCCCATCCGCTGCATCGGGTTCGACGTCCGGAAGAAGTCGCCCAGCTGCGTCGCGTCCGCGGTCATCGCGGTATCCACCGCGCCGGGACAGATCGCGTTCACGCGGATCCCGGCGGTCGCGTAGTCGAGCGCCGCCGTCTTCGTCAGCCCGATGATCCCGTGCTTCGCCGCGCTGTAGGCCGCGTCGGCCGCCGAGGAGCCGACGAGGCCCGCGACCGACGAGATGTTCACGATCGCGCCGCCGCCGCGCTCGAGCATTGCCGGGATCTCGGCGCGCATCGAGAGAAAGACGCCGGTGAGGTCGACGTCGAGTACCCGCCGCCAGTCGTCCTCGCCGATCTCGTGCGCGCGCAGCTTCTGATGGAGCGTGATCCCGGCGTTGTTGACTGCCCAGTCGAGCCCGCCGAACCGCTCGACTGCAACTGCGACCGCCCGCTCGAGGTCCTCGGCGCACGTCACGTCGCCCTCGACGTCGGCCGGCTCGCGGTCGAGCACGACCACCGCCGCCCCGGCGTCCCTGAACGCCTCCGCGATCGCGCGCCCGATCCCGCGCGCGCCCCCGGTCACCAAGACGACCTTCACGCCGACCGCCCCATGCTGCGCGAGACCGAGTCGCCCACCAGGTTCACGGCGATCGTGAGCAGCGCGATCAGCGCCGCCGGCGCGAACACCGCCCACGGATTCAAGGTCAGGATGTCCCGGTTCTCGCTCACCATCAGTCCCCAGTCGGAGCGCGGAGGCTGCAGCCCGAGCCCGAGGAAGTTCACCGACGCGACGAGCAGCACCGAGAACGTGAAACGCAGGCCGCCGTCCGCGATCAGCGGGGACGAGATGTTGGGCAGGATCTCGCGCCGCACGATCGTCCACGCCCGCTCGCCGCGCGCGACCGCCGCCTCCACGTACGCGCGCAGCGACACCTCCTTCGCCGCCGTGTGCGAGAGACGCGCGATCCCCGGCGCCTGCACCACCGTCACGCCGAGGATCAGCACCCAGACACTCTGGCCGAGCGCGGTGACGATGATCAGGAAGAAGAGGAGCGGGGGGAAGGCGCGCACGACGTCGACCCCGCGCATCAGCGACCCCTCGAGCCGGCGGTTGTAGCCCGCGGTCACGCCGATCAACAGTCCGACGGCGTAGCAGGCAGCGGTCGCCGCGAGCGCGAGCCCGACCACGCTCCGCCCGCCCCAGAGCAGGCGCGAGAGCACGTCGCGCCCGAGCTTGTCCGTCCCGAGCGGATAGGCACTGTCGGGCGACACCCCGGGCAGCCCCAGCGACTCCGCCGGCGCGTGCGGCGCGAAGAAGGGCCCGAACAGCACCAGCATCAGCAGGATCACGAGCAGCACGAGCCCCACGGCCCCCGACCCGGTGCGCGCGAACCGGAGCCGCTCGGTCAAATCTCGCTCCTCAAGCGCGGCACCAGCGCCACCACCACGACGTCCGCGATGACGTTGACCAGGATGTAGAACGTCGCGATCACGAGGGCGATCCCCTGAACGAGCGTCGTGTCGTGCCCCTCGACCGCGTTCACGAGCTGCGCGCCGAGCCCCGGGTACGAGAACAACACCTCGGTCACGATCACGCCGCCGAAGAGCGCCTGGATCGAGACCGCGAACACCTGCACGCTCGGCGCGAGCGCGTTCCGGAGCGCGTAGCGGCGGATGATCCGCTGCTCCGGCAGGCCGTTCAGCCGCGCCGCCTGCACGTACTCCGACCCGAGCGTCTCGATCACGCCCGCCCGCACGAGCCGCGCCGCCCACGCGACCGACGCCGCGAGCAGCGTCAGCACCGGCAGCACGAGCAGCTTCGGGTGGTCGATCGCCGGCGAGCCCGGCGGGATCAGCGAGATCGGCTGCAGCCAGCCGAGCACCGAGAAGAAGAGCAGCACGAGCAGCGTCCCGGTGACGAACTCCGGCAGCGAGATCGTCGCGAGCAACCCGGTCGAGATCGTGTGGTCGGTCACGCGCCCCGCCCGCAAGGCGGCCAACGTCCCGAAGAACAACGCCAGAGGAACGAGCAGGAGCGCCGAGATCAGCGCCAGCGTGAGCGTGTTGAGCAACCGGTCGTGGATCAGCGGCCAGATCGGAGCCTTCACCCCCGCATTGGCCGTACCAACAGCAGAGGCGCCGAGGTCGCCGTGCACGGCGCCGGAGAGCCAGTTCCAGTAGCGCACCGGCAGCGGGTGGTCGTAGCCGAGCTTCTCGTTGAGCGCGCGTGTCTCCTGCGGCGTCGCGAACTTCCCCAGGGCGTTCGAGGCCGGGCTCCCAGGCAGCAGGTCGGTGGCCGCGAAGATCAGCATCGAGGCCACGAGCAGCGTCAGCGCGCCGATCGCGAGGCGCTTCAGGAAGAAGCGCAGGAGCGGGGTCAGGTTCTGCAATCCAGCAGGATTGCAAGACCCGACCCCCGATCTCCTACGAGAAGCACGTCTCCTACGAGAGCCACCAGTCCCAGACCTCGCATGTCCCCGAGCGGGTACAGCCAGCCGGGCTGCACGCCGTTCAGGTTCTGCCCGATGCCGCTCGTCGAGTGCCGGAGGCCCCAGACGATGTAGCTCGAGTCCTGCCAGAACGTCCGCTGCGCCTGCGTCCACGAGACCTTCGACTTGGACGGCGAGAGGGTCGACTCGGCCGCCTGCACCTGGGCGTCGAAGGTCGGATTCGTCCAGTGGCCCTCGTTGACCGGCGCGGTCGAGACGCCGAGCAGGTGGTAGGCGTGCGAGAGGGAGACGATCGGCCAGGAGTCCTGCGCGAAGGGCATCTTCAGGAAGAGCAGCGACGGGTTGAAGTACGACGAGCCCGGCACCGTCTTCACGTTCACGGTCACGCCGGCCTTCTTCGCCTCCTGCGCGTAGAAGGTCGCGGCGTCCGTGAGGCCCGGCAGCGCGTCGGTCGTCTGCAGCGTCACGGTGAGGTTCGACTGCCCGGCCGACTTGAGCAGCGACTTGACCTTCTCGATGTCCTGGTCGTGCTGCGGCAGGTTCGCGTAGCCCGCGAGGTGCTTGCCGAACAGGTCGTTGCCGACCTCGCCGAAGCCGGCGAGCACAGTGTCGATCATCTTCTGCCGCTCGGGGATCAGCTTCATCGCGAGCCGCACGCGCGCGTCGTTGAACGGGGCCTGGTCGGCGCGCATGTAGATCGTCTGGTGGAAGCCGCCGTTCTGGACGATCAGCTTCCAATTTCCACTGCTCGGGTTCTTCTGCTTCGCGGCCGCGATCGGGAAGATGACCGGGTAGACGGCGTCGAACTGGCCGCTCTGCAGCGCGTCGGTCGTCGTCGTCGGGTCGGTGACCGAGGTGATCTGCAGCTCGTCGACGTACGGCTTGCCGTGATCCCAGTAGTCGGGGTTCGCCTTGGCGACGCTCTGCTGGCCGGGCGTGAACGACTGGAGCGCGAACGCGCCGGTGCCGATCGGCTTCGAGTAGTTCTTGGTGCCGTTCTGCACCATCATCGTGTTCACGAACGCGAAGAGCGGCATGATCGCGCCGCGGGGCGAGGTCATCGGCATGACCACGATCGAGTTGCCCTTCTTCTTCAGGTTCTTGAGGTCGACGGCCGCGACCGCGAAGTGGCCGAAGTGGCTCGTCGAGCCCATCTGCCGCAGCGAGTAGATGACGTCGTCGGCGGTGAACGGCTTGCCGTCGTGCCACTTCACCCCCTGGCGCAGGTGGATCTCCCACACCGTGGCTGTTTTATTGGGGACCCAGCGGACGGCGAGGCCGGGCTCGAAGTTGAAGTCGGGGCCGAGGCGGACGAGCGGGTCGAAGGTGCTGATGCCGTGGAGGAAGTCGATCGGGGAGTTGTAGACGGCGGGGTTGTACGTCTCGCTCGTGCCGTTGCCGATCACGCCGAGCTTGAGCGTGCCGCCCTTCTTGGGCGCGGCGGCGCGCATGAGCGCGCGGGCCGCGTCTGCGACCCCGACGGGGCCGAGGGCGGCGAGGAGGGCGAGCTCGGCCGCGGTCGCCCGCTTGAGCAGCTGCCCGCGGGTCATGCTCGATTCGTTCATCCCTCTCCTTTGACGACGGGGGTCATGCGATTGCAGTTCATTCGGGCGCGAGGAGTCCAATAGCTTTGGGATGCAGCGCTCATAACGGACGGTGATTTCGGCGGTTGGTTAGGGTTCCCGGATGGGGCCTGAGCATCAGGCCGAACCGGTCGCCGCACCGCAGGAGCAGCAGCCCGTCGCCGAGCCGGCAGCCGGCGTGCCCGCGGCGTCGCTCGGGGGAATCGCCGCGCTCCCCGCCGACCTCCGCGCGCTCGCGGTCGGCCGCCTGAGCCGGGGCTCCGGGAACAGGGCCATCGCGCGCCAGATCGCCGCCCCGCGGCCGGCGTCGTTGTCGAGGACTCGGTCGAGGACCCGGCGCCGACGCAGATGAAACGCACCGCGTTCCTCGCCCAGCTGCGCGCGAGCGTCACCGCCGCCGCCGAGGGCGCACTCTCCGGCTCGGCGACGGGTGCGTTGGCCCGGCCGCAGGTCCAGTCGGCGCTCGAGGAGCGGTTCCAGGCACTCTCCGGACTGGACGCAGCGGGGATCGAGCGGACGCTCCGGGCCGAGGTTGGCGGGGGCTCGTCCGCAGCGGCTCTGATCGCGGCGACCGCGAGCGCGACCGCCGCGGCAGTTGCGGCGCAGCTCCCGAGTGAGCAGAAATCGCCGGTCGAGCAGGCGACCGCCGCGGTGAGCGGGATGGCGGCGGCGGTGGGGAGCGTCGTCTCGGACGTCGTGTCCCTCCTCTTCAAGCGGCGCGACGGCGTGAGCGGCGCGGCGGCGACCGCGGAGGCCGTGCAAGGCCGGCTCGGCGCCGGCCGCGAGCTCTCGTCGTCCGTCCGCGGCCCCGTCGAGGCGGCGCTCGGCGAGGACTTCTCCGACGTGCGGGTCCACACCGGCGGCGAGGCCGCGCGCGCCGCCGACGACCACGATGCGCGCGCGTTCGCAGTCGGGCGCGACATCGCCTTCGGTCCCGGCGAGTACGCGCCGGGCACGCCCGCCGGCGACGCGCTTCTCGCGCACGAGCTGGCGCACGTCGCCCAGCAGCGCGGCGGCGGCACCCTCGCGAGCGAGGCGGCGCTCGAGGCGGACGCCGACCAGGCGGCCGCGGCGGTGCTGGTCGGCCGGCCGTCGCTCGCGCGACTCCGCTCCGGCGTGAGCTTGCAGCGCTGCGGCAAGGACAAGCCGCCGGTCAAGGCCGACGATCTCGGCAAGCGCGTGGTCGTCGGCATGAACGCCGCCAACCACGGCGACCCCAACAACGGCATCTGGTACTGGCCCCTCTACAAGGAGAACGCGGACAACCACGTGCCCGGCTTCGAGTGGAGCGAAGACCGCCGCACGGGCTTCACGAAGGCGCCGAACTGGCGCAAGGTGGACGATTTCCGCTGGTCGTGGACGGGCGGCGGCAAACCGTCGGAGGCGCTCGGCGCCTGGCTGAAGGGCCTCACCGTTGCAGACTGCGCCTCGGTCGCGGTCGCCCTCCACTACCAGGCGATCCTCGCCCAGGTCGGCGCGGAGAAGTTCGACGACTACTTCAACCGCAAGGGGCATCTGCTCGTGATCGACCAGTTCCCGAAGGACACTGCCCTCGACAAGTTCGTGACCGAGACGAAGATCGCGGACCTCAAGGAGGGCGACTGGTACTACTTCGCCAACCACCCGGACTACAAGTACAAGCATCCGCGCGGGCTCTGGCAGGGCGAGAACGCCCTCTACCTCGGTAACGGCAAGTGGCAGGGGTTCGGGTCGGAGATCCTCGACGAGCAGGGCATGCTGAAGAAGCTCTTCGACGAGTACAACTACAACCGCGGCGACGAGGACGTGAAGTTCCTCGATGCGAAGCGCGGGCCGGACGGCGAGCTGCCGAAGCAGTACCGCCTCAAGAGCCAGGGCGGCGACCTGAGGGACAGGCTGGAAGATCCCAAGGACATCACCGCCGCCAAGGGCGGCCTGCAGGCCACGGGGTGGCGGCTCGATCCGGGCGCCGTCCAGCAGCTGCGCGACACCGGGAAGGTGACACAGTGAGCGCCTTCCGTGTGTGGGGCGCTTTGGGGCTCGTGTGCGGCACGGGGCTCGCGCTCGCGGCGGGAGACTCCCCCGCCTTGATGGGCACGATTGCCGCGGCGGTGGTGTTCGTCTCGCTCGCGCTCGTCGCCGTGCGGGTCGTCCTGACCGGGACGGAGACGCTCGTCTTCTACCACCAGCAGCTCGCCGGTCTCGCCGCGGCGGGCGTGATCGCGGCCGCGGCCGGCGCACCGGTGCTCGTCTCTCTCGACGCGACGGCGCTCGGGCTCGGGCTCTTCAACGCCTTCGGACGGATCGGCTGCCTGCAGGCGGGCTGCTGCCACGGACGGCCGGCGCGCCGCGGCGTCGTCTATGCGCACGATCATCTCTACGCCGGAATCCCGCTGGTGCCCGTGCAGGCGTTCGAGTCGGCGTGGGCGCTGCTCGTCACCGCGGCCGGCGCGGCGATGCTCTTCGCGGGCGCGGCGCCGGGCACCGCGTTCGCCTGGTACCTCTGTGCCTACTCGGCGGGCCGTTTCGCGCTCGAGCTGCTGCGCGGGGACACCGGCCGGCGCTACCGGTGGGGGCTCTCGCAGCCGCAGCGGCTTGCGCTCGGGTGTGCGGCGGCCGTTCTCGTGGCTGAGCTCGTCGGCGTGCTGCCGGTGAGCGCCGCGAGCCTCGTAGCCTGCGCCGCGCTCGCCGCGCTCTCGATCGGGGTGCGGCGCCGCCCGCCCCTCCACCCGGCGCGGGTGCGCGAGCTCGTCGAGCTCGTGCGGCGGGCCGGCTCCGGCGTGCGCATGAGCGGCGGGATCTCGGTCTCCGCCGGGCCGCTTCCCGGCGGCCGCCGCAGCCTCACCCTCTCCGGGGCAGTGGACAGGCGCGTCCTGCGTCTGGTGGCGGCGCTGATCGGAAAGCCCGTCGTTCTGCGGGGCCCGACCGGTGCGTACCACCTAGTCGTCGAGGAAGGGCCGGACGAGCTCGAGGAAGCCGTCGACCTGCTCGACGTGCGGCAGGTGCCCGGCGCCGTCGATCACCTCGAGCCGCGAGCCGTCGATCAGCTCCGCCCAGCGGTGGCCGTGGGCGAGCGGGACGAGGCCGTCGTCTGAGCCCCACACGACGAGCGTCGGCGCCGTGATCCGGTGCAGGCGGTGGACCAGCTTCGGATCGTGGAAGTACGGATTCCAGGCGAGGTGCGCGGTCGTGATCCGGTTCCGGAGGTAGCGCTCCATCGAGGGCGGGTCGCTCTCGAGCGACTCGAAGCGCTCGGTTGCGCTGCGGCGCGCCTCGGCGCCGGCGTAGACCGCCTCGATCGACGCCACCGGGTCGAGCGCGAACTCGTCGGGCTGGCCGCTGCCCTCGACGCGCAGGCCGGCGGCGCCGATCAGGACGAGGCGGGTGATGCGCGCGGGCTCGATCGTCGCCAGGTCGGCGCCGAGCCAGCCGCCGAGCGAGGAGCCGATCACCGCGACCTGGTCGATCTCGAGCGCGTCGAGCAGGTCGAGGTAGAAGAACGCGAGGTCGTGGACGCTGTCGATCCGCTTGTCCTCGTCGCTGAAGCCGTAGCCCGGGTGGTCGGGGCGGATCACGTCGTGGTCGCGCGCGAGCTCCTCGAGCACCGGCTGCCAGAGGCCGGAGTCGCCGGAGCCGTGCAGGTAGAGGAGGGGTGGGCCCTCGCCGCCGCGCAGGATGCGGACGCGCGTGCCGCGGACGTCGAGGTCGCTCTCGGTCATTCGCCCTCCTCCTTGAAGTAGTGGCCGGCGAGCTCGCCGCCGTCGATCGGGATCACGGTGCCGGTGACGTAGCTCGAGGCGGGCGAGCCGAGGAAGAGCGCGAGCCCCTTCAGCTCGTCCGGGTCGGCGACGCGGCCGAGCGGCACCTTCGAGGCGAAGGTGGCCTCGACCTCGGGCAGGTGCATGCGCCCGCCGGCGATGTTGGTCTTGAACGGCCCGGGTGCGATCGCGTTCACGAGGATCCCGTGCGGCGCGAGCTCGATCGCCGCGTGCCGGACGAGGTTGTTCACGGCGGCCTTCGTTGCGGAGTACGCGTAGCCGACGGTCGGCTCGGCCTGGATGCCTCCGACCGAGGACGTGACGACGATCCGCCCGTAGCGCCTCGCCTTCATGGGCTCGACGGCCGCGCGCATGAGCACCGCGACGCTCGTCAGATTCGTGTCGAGCACGCGCTGCCAGTTCTCGAGGTCGAGGTTCTCGAGCCGCCCGGACTCCATGAAGGCGAAGCCGGGCCCGGCGGAGATGCCGGCGTTCGCGAAGACGGCGTCGAGGCGGCCGGTCTCGGCGGCGGTCTCTTCGACCAGCGTCTGCAGCGCGGTCAGGTCGGCGATGTCGAGCTGCCGCGTGCGCATGC
Organism: uncultured Actinomycetes bacterium; assembly: GCA_963792135.1. GTDB lineage: Bacteria > Actinomycetota > Thermoleophilia > Gaiellales > Gaiellaceae > PALSA-600. The sequence goes on from CAWBVD010000006.1 coordinate 31,620, forward strand.
CGTCGAGCCGCGCGAGGCCGACTTCGTCGACGTCGAGCGCGGTGACGTTCGCGCCCGCGTCCCTGAACACCTCCGCGATCGCGAGCCCGAGCCCGCTCGCGGCTCCGGTGACGATGACGCTGTGCCCGGTGACGTCGAAGAGCTCAGCGGGCGGCGGCAACGGCGGGCTCCCGGGCGCCGAGTGCCTTCAGCGCCGGCATCACGCGGTCGGCGAAGAGATGGAGGCTCGACGTGAACTGCTCGTGCGGCATCGTCGCGAAGTGGAAGTTCGCGACGAGCGTCCCGAAGCCGAGCTCCTTCTGGGTCTCCTCGATCATCTGCCGCACCGTGTCGGCCGAGCCGACCGCGACGAAGCCCTTCTCCATCAGCGTCTCGATCGTCATCCCGCCCGCGACCAGGCCGGACTTGGAGGCCATGATCCGCGCCATCCCCTGCGGCGTCAGGTAGCCGGCGGGGAAGAAGAGCTGCTTCGGCATGCGCAGGCCGACGTTGAAGAGGTGCTCGAGGTGCGGCCGCGCCTCCTCGACGGCCCGGGCGTCGGTCTCGGCGACGTAGATCGGGAGCGACCAGCCGATCTGCTCCGGCGGCGCCTCGTAGCCGTACTTCTGCGTCGTGTCCTTGAGCTCGCCGAAGACGCGGCGGAGCGTGTTCATGTCGGTGTAGGTCTGGAGGTAGGTGTAGTGGTTGCGCGCGGCCCAGTCGATCGTCTCGTTGGAGCCGAGCGAGGGGCTCCAGACCGGCGGGTGCGGCTGCTGGAGCGGCCGCGGCCAGGGGTTGACGTAGCGGAGCTTGAAGTGCTCGCCGTACCACTCGAAGGGGCCGGGCTCCGTCCAGGCCTTGACGATCAGGTCGTGCGCCTCGTAGAAGCGGTCGCGCGACTGGGTCGGGTCGAGCGAGAAGGCGTGGTACTCGGAGCCGATCCCGCGCACGAAGCCGGAGATGATGCGCCCGCCGGAGACGACGTCGAGCAGCGCGATCTCCTCGGCCACCCGCAGCGGATGGTCGCGCAGGGAGATCGCGTTGCCGAGGATCGCGATCTTGCAGGTCGTCCGCGGGACGAGCAGCGCGGCCATCACGTTCGGCGAAGGGATGTTCCCGTAGGAGGTCTGGTGGTGCTCGTTGACGCAGATCCCGTCGAAGCCGACGCGCTCGTACTCGCAGAGCTCGTCGAGGTAGCGCAGGTAGAGGTCGTGCCCCTTGACCGGGTCGTAGTGGGCGTTCGAGACGGTGACCCAGCTCGAGGCGCCGCTCTCGACCCAGTCCTTGGGCATGTACGGCCAGGGCATCAGGTGGAAGCCGAAGAACTGCATCCGCCGCAACGTAGCCGCGGCTTCTCGCGGCGTTCAAGAGGTTTGCGGTCGTGCGGTGATAGCGGAGCGTGATGGGCGGGTAGCGTGCCGCGGATGGTCGACCGCCTCGGGCCCGAGCTCTCCGACCGGCTGCGCCGCCGCCTGGAGGCGCTCGCGCCGCTCGGTTCTTTGGCCGCCGAGGAGGTGGTGATCGGGCCGGAAGGCGAGGCAGCGCTCGCGGAGCTCGCCGAGCGCCTGCGCCCGACGTATCCCTTCGGCGAGCCGAACTACGCCGGCCAGATGCTGAAGCCGCCGCACCCGATCGCGTGGGCGGCCTACGCGGCGACAATGCTGCTGAACCCGAACAACCACGCGCTCGACGGTGGGCCGGCGACATCGGAGCTAGAGCGGGAGGCGGTCGGGTGGATTGCCGAGATGTTCGGCTTCGACGAGCCGCTGGCGCACCTCACGTCGTCGGGCACGTTCGCGAACCTCGAGGCGCTCTGGATCGCGAAGTCGCTCCACCCGGACAAGGTGATCCTGTCGGGCGAGAACGCGCACTACACGCACGAGCGGCTGTGTTCGGTGCTGAGCGCGCCACACGAGACGGTGCCGCAGGACGAGCTGGGGCGAATGGACATGAACGCGCTCGAGTCGCGGCTGCGCCAGGGCAGGGTGGGGACGGTCGTCGTCACCGCCGGCACGACGTCGCTCGGGGCGCTCGACGACGTGGCCGCGGCTGCGGATCTCTGCGAGGCTCACGGCGCGCGATTGCACGTCGATGCCGCGTACGGCGGCTTTTTCGCGCTCCTCGCGGACGGCCGCGAACCCGGGGTCGACCCGCGCCCGTTCAAGGCGTTCCCGCGCGCGGACTCACTGGTCGTCGACCCGCACAAGCACGGCCTTCAGCCATACGGCTGCGGCTGCGTCATCTTCCGTGACGCGCAGGTCGCCCGTTTCTATCTCCACGATTCGCCGTACACGTACTTCTCCTCACGCGACCTCCACCCCGGCGAGACGACCCTCGAGTGCTCGCGTGCCGGCGCCGCCGCCGCTGCGCTGTGGGCGACTCTCCGCGCCCTTCCCCTTACACGCGAGGGCCTCGGCTCCCACCTCGCGGGCGCGCGCGCCGCCGGGCTCGCGCTCGCGGAGCGCCTGCAGCGGCGACCTCGAGCTGGTCCTCGAGCCCGGAGCTCGACATCGTCTGCGTCTTTTCCGACTACCCCTCAGCCGCTGCGATCTCGGAGAGTTCCGAGCGCGCGTTCGAGACGCTCGCCGGGATGGGCTGGCACGTCGCGAAGCTGCGTCTCGACACCGAGTGGCTGCGCCGCTCTCGCCCGTGGATCGAAGCGGATGCGCCGACGGCGACGGTGCTGCGCCTCTGCCTGCTCAAGCCCGAGCATCTCGGGATCATCGACGACCTCGGCGACCGGCTGATCGTCGCTACGACGGCGCCGGAAGCAATCGACTGAGCTCGTGTGTCACGCAGCGTGCAGCACGAGCCGGATCGGCTCGCCGGGCTGCAGCAGGAAGTCGTGCGTGACCGGCGGCTTCCCGGGGCGCAGCGGCTCGAAGTCGAACGCGCGCGCCAGGCATGCGATCACGAACGAGGCCTCGATGAGCGAGAGGTGGTTGCCGAGGCAGACCTTCGGCCCGTCGCTGAAGGGGAAGTACGCGTGCGGCGGGATCTCGCGCCGCCGCTCGGCGGCGAAGCGGCTCGGGTCGAAGCGCTCGGGGTCGAGCCAGTAGCGCTCGTCGTGCTGCGGCAGCCAGGCGCTGAAGACGAGCCCCGTGCCGGCGGGGATGAAGTAGTCGCCGAGCTCGAGGTCGGCTCGCGCGCGGCGGTCGATCACGTCGCCGACCGGATAGAGCCGCATCGTCTCCTCGATCACCTCGCGAGCGAGCGGGATCCGCTCGTCGAGCTCCGCCGTCGTCGGCATCCGCTCGCCGACCGCCTCGATCACCTGCGCACGCAGCGCCCGCGTCACGTCCGGGTTGAGCGCGAGCTCGGCGAGCGCGAACGTGAGCGTGTTCGCGGTCGTCGTGTGGCCCGCGTAGATCAGCCCGACGCTCTCGTCGCGGACGGCGCGGTCGTCGAGCTGCGCCTCCTCGCGATCGGTCGCGTGCACGAGCATGCCGAGAATGTCGCGCGGCTCCGGCTCGGCCTGCCGCGCCGCGATCATCCCGAAGATGAACGCGTCCAGGTCGGCGAGCGCCGCCTGGAAGCCCGGATCAGATTCAGGCGTCCACGTCGGGTCGACCGCGCGGCGCGAGAACGCCTCGTTGCGGGCGCGGTCGAAGCGGTGGATCGTCTCGATCGCCGTCGAGAGGTCGCCGGAGAACATCGTCTCGGCGAGGATCGCGAGCGTCAGCTCGGACATCTCGGCCTGCGCGTCGACCGTGCCCCCGTCCTGCCACCGCTCGAGCAGGCCTCCGACCTGCCGCGCGAAGACGTCGCCGAAGCCGCGGACGTTCCGGTAGGAGAGCGGCCGCTGGAGCAGCACCCGCCGCGGCCGCCAGGAGGGCCCGTAGTTAGCGGTGAGCGCGTTGCCTATGCCGCCCGCCTGCTCGAAGCCCTCGATCAGCGGCCCGACGCCGATCTGGTCGAACGGGAGCTTGAGGATCGCGATCGCGAGCTCCGGGTCGTTCACCCAGACCCACTCGCGGCCCGCCACCGTGAACGAGAAGAGCGGCCCCTGCGTGCGGGCGAACGCCATGAACTCGACCCAGTCGGAGATCGGATGCGGAACCTCGCCCGTCGTCGCCTCGCCGAGCGGGGCCGGTGGGGAGATCGCCCGCATCGAGCGGAGGATACGCCGCCATGGAACCGCCCTCGCCGCGGGTGCGTAAGGACGGCTGCCCGGACAGCGGAGTCCGTCCGATGCCGTGGCGATGCTACGCGGCTCGTCACACGACCGGGCGCTTGCGCAACAGAGGTACGGATGGACCGAACCGACAGAGAGTTCCTCGGTGTTGCTGCACGGGGCTCGACCGAGGCCTTCGGGGCCGAGAAACGCGGGGTCGCCGCCGAGGCAGTCCTCGGAACCCATAGCGTGCTCAAGTACGCCGTCGTCGAGGGCGCGGAGCGCTACCGCCGGATCATGCGCGCGCTGTACCTCGAGCACCGCCACTTCGGCCTGCGCCTCCAGCCCGAGGCGGTCGGTGGGCGGGTGCGCGAGCTGTTCGACCTCGAGCTCGACGCCGGGGCCGTGTCCTCGGCTCTCGACCAGCTCCACGCGTGGGGCGCGGTGAGCCGCGAGTTCGACACGAGCCTCGCCCGCACCGCGCGCGAGCTGCGACGCAACCGCTACACGTACGCGATCACCCAGGCCGCCGAGCGGGTGGAGGCGCTCCTCGAGGCGCTCGACCAGCTCGCCGAGACGGTCGGCGCGCTCGAGGGATCGCGGCTGCCCGCGATCCGCGACGCGCTCCGCCGGATCGCGCGGCTCCTCGAGGCCGAGCAGCCGGATGGGCGCGAGCTGCGGGCGCAGTTCGAGCGGCTGACCGGCGAGATCGAGCGGCTCCACGCGGGCGCGAGCGACTTCATGAGCCGCCTCAACGTCGTGATCGCCCGGAGCGAGCAGATCGACGAGGAGGAGTTCGGGGCCTGCAAGAGCCTCCTGATCGAGCACATGCAGGGCTTCCGCCGCGAGCTGCGCCGCCACCAGCCGGAGATCGCCGACGCCGTCAGGGAGGTCGATCGCCTCGGGGCCGCACGGCTGGCGGCGCTCGTCGTCGCCGCGCAAGAGCTGCCGTCGCTGCCCGGGCTGACGCCGGAGGAGCTCGCGGCTCGCCGCCACCGCGACCTCCTCGAGCAGTGGGCCGGTGTCCGCAGCTGGTTCCTCGACGACGGCAGGGCCGCCTCGCCCTGGGCCGCGCTCGGCGACAAGGTCGTCGAGGCGATCCGCGCCATCCTCGACATCGCCGAGCGGATCATCGACCGCCGCACGAAGCGCGCCGACCGCGCCCGCGCCTGCGAGCGGCTCGCCCGGCTCGTGCACGACGCCGGCAGCGACGAGGAGGCGACCGCGATCGTGCGCGCGGCGCTCGCGTTCTCGTCGCCGCGTCACGTCGGCGTGCCGGAGCACGATCCGGACGCGGTCGCCTCGCCGGGGCAGACGAGCTGGCTCGACGCGCCGCCGGCGCCGGTGACCGCCCACCTGCGCCGCCCCGGCGCCCGCACGCCCGGCGCCGGCCGGGGAGCTCCCATCGCCGACACGAGGGAGGCGCGCGACCGCGCGCTCGAGCGCGCCCGCCGCGAGCGCGCCGAGCTCGGCGCGATGCTCGAGCGCTTCGGCGGACTCGGCCGCGTCAGCCTCTCCGACCTGCACACGGTGAACGAGGCCGAGCTCCGGCACCTCCTGCACTGGATCGGGCGCGCCTTCGAGACGCCGCGCGACGCCGCCGGCGCGCGCGGCGCCGACTCGAGCGACGGGCGCGTCCGGATCGTCCTGCGGCCCCCGCCACCCGGACGCGAGCCGATCGTCCTGAACGCCCCGCAGGGCCACTTCACGACCGCCGACTACGCGATCGAGGTGAGCACACCGTGAGCGCGCCGTCGTCTCTCGACCTCCAGCGTGCTCGAGCAGCAGCAGGAGGCGACCCGGGCGCTGCTCGAGACGCCGTTCGTCGGCGCCGAGCACCCGGCCTTCCCGCTCGTCCGCCGGCATGAGCGGGAGCTCGCGCGGCGCGCCGCCGAGCTCTGGGGCTACAAGCTCGAGACGACGCCGTCGTTCGCCCGGCTTCTGAAGCGCCCGACCGAGACGTCGCTGCGCCGGCCGATCCGGATCCGCCCGGGCACGGTCACCGGGCGCCAGCGTCCGCGGGACGAGTGGCCGCGCCTCGACCGCCGGCGTTCGACGCTGCTCTTCCTCACGCTCGCAGCGCTCGAGCGGGTCGGCCAGCAGACCGTCGTCGGCGAGCTGGCGCGCGCGGTAGCCGAGGCGGGCGCCGCGTGCGAGCCGGGCATCGGCGTCGACTTCGAGCTGCGCGGCGAGCGGCTCGCGTTCGCAGACGTGCTCGACCTCCTCTGCGACTGGGGCGTGCTGCGGATGGACGACGGGCAGCGCTCGAGCTTCGCGGCCGGGGAGCAGGGCGACGACGAGGCGCTGTTCACGATCGACCGCAAGCGGCTCGCGAGCGTGCTCGGCGATCCATTCCGGGCGATCGGCGCCAGCACGCTCGACGATCTGCTCGACGACGAGCACGAGTACGCCCCCACCGAGGAGGGCGAGAACCTCCGCCGCCGCCACCGTCTGGCCCGCGTGCTCGCCGAGGATCCCGTTCTCTACCTCGAGCGGCTGGCCGCCGACGAGCTCGCCTACTTCCAGCGGCAGCGCGGCTACCTCGAGTCGCGGGTCGAGGTGCTCACCGGGCTCGTCGCCGAGCGGCGCGCCGAGGGCACCGCCTGCATCGACCGTGACCGCGGGCTCACCGACCTGCCGTTCCCCGCCAACTCGACGCGCAAGCAGGTCGCCCTGCTCCTCTGCGACTTCCTCGCCGGCCGCGAGACGGTCACGCACGAGGAGCTGCGCGAGGCCGTGGGCAGGCTCGTCGAGCAGCACGGCGAGAGCTGGAACCGGAGCGCCGATTCGCTGCTCGACGACGCCGTCGACGTCCTCGCCGGCCTCGATCTGCTCGAGCCGGCCGAAGGCGGGTGGCGGCCGCTGCCGCTGGCCGGCCGCTTCCGCAGCCCGACCGTCAACCTCGCGCGGGCCCGCTGACGTGCGCACGCCCGACCGCTTCGTGCCCGTCAGGGCCGGGATCGTCAACCTCTACGAGTACGACGACCAGGTCTTCGAGCTCGCCGACGGGCGGCTGCTGCTCCGCGGCCACAACACCTCCGGCAAGACGAAGGCGCTCGAGCTCGTCTTCCCGTTCGCACTCGACGGCGACATCAGCCCGCACAGGCTCGACCCCTTCGCCAAGAGCGCGAAGGAGATGAAGTGGAACCTCGTCGGCTGCGTCGACCACGAGCAGCGGATCGGCTACGTGTGGCTCGAGTTCGCCCGGCTCGGCCCGCAGGGGCTCGAGTACGTCACCGGCGCGGTCGGGATGAAGGCGAATCGCGGCAGCGAGGGCGTCCAGCGCTGGTACTTCCTCCTGCGCGGCCGGCGGATCGGGCACGACCTCCTGCTCCGGCGCGGCGCCTACCCGCTCACGCGGCGCGAGCTCGTCGAGGAGCTCGGGGACGACGACGACCTCGCCGACTCCGCCCGCGACTACCGGAGGCTTCTGAACGACGAGGTGTTCGGCTTCGCGAGCCTCGAGCAGTACGAGACGATGCTGACCCTGCTCCGCGAGCTGCGCCGGCCGCACCTCTCCAAGGAGCTCAAGCCGGCTGACGTGGCCACGCTACTCACCGGGGCGCTGCCCGAGGTCGACCACGAGCTGATGCGGCGCGTGGGGGAGGGGCTCGAGCAGCTCGACGATCTCGAGGCCGCGCTCGCGACCGCGGAGACGGTGCGCGACCGTGTCGAGCAGTTCCTCCGCAGCTCCTACCGCTCGTACGCCCGCGCGGCGGTTGCCGACCGCGGCGAGCGGCTCAGGGCGGCGGTGCGGGAGCACGGGAAGGCGTCGGAGGCCAAGCGCGCCGCGGAGGAGGCACTCGCGACAGTGCGGGCGGACGCCGCGCGGCTCGCGGAGCAGCTCGAGGCCGCGAAGGCCGAGCTCGACGCGGCCGACGGCGAGCGGCTGGCGCTGCTGCAGTCGGCGGAGTGGGCGTCGGTCGCGGAGATCGAGCAGCTCGGACGGGCGGCGCGCCACGCGCGCGCGACCGCGGAGCAGGTGCGGGAGCGCGCTGCGGACGCGGCGGCGAGGGTCGCGGGCGCCGAGGACGACGTCCGTGCCGCCGCCGCGACCGCCGAAGCCGACCGGGACGCGCTCGCAGAGACGCTCGAGGCGCTCGCCGCCGACGCGCGCGGAGCGGGATTCGAGCTGCGCCACGCGGCGCTCGTGGACGGGCTCTCGCCGGCCATCGCCGACCTGCTCCGTGACGAGGCCACGGCGCTCGCTGCCGCGCTCGCCGAGCACGAGCGCCTGCTCGAGCGGTCCGCGGCCGCGCTGGAGCGCTTCGAGCAGGCGCGCGGCGAGTGCGACGTTGCGCACAGCGGCCTGCGGGCGGCCGGCGATGCATTGGCCGCCACCGAGGCGACACTCGCCGCCGCTCGCGAGGCGCTGCACGAGGAGATCGAGGGCTGGGCCGCGGAGCTCGTCGAGCTCCGGCTCGACGAGGCCACGATCACCCGCACGCTCGAGCTCGAGGACGACGCGCCCTGGCGCGACGCGCTAACCGCCGCGCGGGACGCCCTGGTCGCCGAGCGCGCCCGCCTCGAGACGGAGCTGGAGCGGCTCGCGGAGAAGCGTGCGGCGCTCGCGGACGAGCGGGCCGCAGTCGCCGCCGAGCGCGACGCGGACCCGCCGCGCCCGCACACCCGTCCCGGCCGGGGCGCGCTCGAGGGCGCGCCGCTCTGGCGGCAGGTCGACTTCGCCCCGTCCCTCGAGCCGGCGGCCCGAGCGGGAATCGAGGCGGCTCTCGAGGGCGCCGGCCTGCTCGACGCGTGGGTGACCCCGGACGGCGCCGTCCGCGGAGCCGAGACGCTCGACGTCCTGCTCGATGCCGGCAGCCCGCCGGTCGTGGGGCGCTCGCTTGCCGAGGCGCTCGTCGCCGAGACGGATATGGTGCGGCGGATCCTCGCCGCGGTCGCGCTCGTCGACGGTGGCGCCGAGCTCGCCGGGCGGGCCTGCGCCGTCAGCGCCGACGGCCGCTTCCGCCTCGGCCCGGCCGAGGGCCGCTACGCGAAGGAGGAGCCCGAGTACATCGGCGCCGGCGCTCGCGCGGCCCGTCGCGCCCGCCGTCTCGCCGAGCTCGACGCTGCGGTCGCGGAGCTCGCGACCGAGACCGCCGCCGTCGAGGGGGCGTCCGGCACGGTGGGCGATCGGCTGGCGCTCCTCGCCGAGGAAGCGGAGCGGTTCCCGAGCCTCGAGCCGATCGCCGCCGCGCGTCGAGAGCTCGCGCTCGCACACGACCGTGAATCCGCGGCGCGCGCGGCTCTGTCCGAGCGTGAGCGCGACGCCGCGGCCGCCGCCGGGCGACGCGATCAGTCCGTGGCGGCGGCCGCAGAGCACGCGCGGTCGCACCGGCTTCCCGACGCGCTCGACGTCCCCGCGGCCCGGGAACGAACGCTCGCGGCCCACCGCTACCTCAGCGGCCTCGCCGGGGCCGTTCGAGCCTCGGCCCGGAGCGGCGAGAGCACGGCCCGCCAGGCGGAGGTCGAGCAGCGGCTCGGCGCCGCGCGGGGCGCAGCGGCCGAGCTCGCGGCGGCGCAGGAGCTCGCGGGCGGCGAGGCCAGGCGCCTCGAGGCCGAGCACGCGGCTCGCGAGTCTGCGCTCGGCCAGACCGCCGCTCGGGTGCGAGCCCGGATGGCTGCGGTGGAGGAGCGGGTCGAGCGGTGGCGCGCCGACCGCGAGCGCCTCGAGACGGCGAGGACGGAGGCCGCAGTTGCCGGCGAGCGGTGCGCCGGCGAGCTTGCCGCCGCCGTGGGGGCGCTCGAGCGTGCGGGTGCCGAGCGCGACGCGGCTCTCGATTGCTTCCGGCGGCTCGAGCAGAGCGACCTGTTCGTCCTCGCGCTCGACGACCAGGCACCGCCGGACCGGTCGGAGGCGCACGACGTGGACGCTCACGCGGGCGCTCGAGGTGCTGCGCGCGATCCCGCCGGAGAAGCTCACCACCCGGTCGTCGCTCGTGTCGCTCGCGAACCAGGTGCAGCAGCGCTGCGGGGAGCTCGACCGCGGCCTCGGGCAGCTCGCGGACATGGCGGTCGTGCCGGAGAGCGACCCCGACGGGCTCCTCGTCGTCCGCGTCCGGCGCGGGGGCTCGCTCGTGACGCTGGCGGAGATCCGCCGGAGCCTCGACGACGAGATCCGAGAACGGGAGCGGGCGCTGTCGGCCGAGCAGCGGCGGGTGTTCGGCGACGCGCTCCTCGACGAGATCGCCGAGCACCTGCGGAGCCGGATCGAGCGGGTCGCCGCCCTCGTCGCCGACATGAACGCGACACTCGCGCGGTGCGAGACCGGCTCGGGCCGGACGGTGCAGCTCGAGTGGGCGCCCCGCGAGGACGACGAGCTCCGCACGGTTGCGCGGCTGCTTCGGCGCTCGGTCGCGACGCTCGGCGAAGCCGAGCGCGAGCCGCTGATCGCCTTCTTCCGCGACCGCATCCAGCAGGCGCGCGAGCTCGGGGCGCCCGACGCGGCCGGCGGCGCCACCGCGCATCTGCGCGCCGCGTTCGACTATCGCGTCTGGTTCGACTTCACGCTCTACGAGCTGCAGGGCGGCCAGCGCGTGAAGCTCACCGCGAAGCGGCACGCGGTCGGGTCGGGAGGCGAGCAGGCGGTGCTCGTGCACATGCCGCTGCTGGCCTCGGCTGCGGCCCTCTACTCGTCGTCGCGCGACGGCCGCGCGCCACGGCTCGTCATCCTCGACGAGGCGCTCTCCGGGCATCGACGACCAGACCCGCGAGCGTGTCTTCGGCGTGATGGTGGCGCTCGACCTCGACGTCGTCATGACCTCGCACGAGCTGTGGGGGACGTATCGCTCCGTTCCGTCGCTTTCGATCTACCAGCTCCATCGCGAGAACGGCGTCTTCGGCGTGGCGAGCGAGCACTTCCTCTGGGACGGCGAGACGCTGCGCGAGCTCGAGCAGGCGCAGCTCGCGACGTGAAGCAGCTCGAGGCGTACCTGCGCCAGCCCGGCCTTCGGCGGGCGCTCCAGGCGGTGCGCGACCAGGTCGAGCGGCTTGACCGCGTCGGCGGCTCGGTCGTCCTCGACGACCTCACCGAGGACGAGGCGAGTGCGCTCGCAGGGCTCCTCGGCGTGCTCCGGCGGCGCTCGCGGCCGCGACCGGGCTGCGCGTTCCGGCTCCCGCTCCACGATCTCGAGCAGGCGCTGCTCACGACGCGGTTCGGCGTCTCGCTGCCGGAGGCGCTCGAGTCGGTGGGGCCGCCGCTCGATCCGCGACCACGGCGGCGGGCGCGCGAGCGGGCCGAGCTGGAGGCGCTCTGGGAGGAGGCGCGGCGCCATCCGCTCTGCGGGTCGGAGCCGCGCGTCGCAGAGTGGCTGGAGATGCTCCGTGGGCGGGGTCGCCTCGGCGGCGAGCTCCGCCGCGCGCTCGACCTGGGCGCGAGGCTCCCGGCCGATCCGCCGCTCGAGCGGACAAGGCTCGCCGCCGAGGCGACCGGCGATCCGCACGCGCTCGACGACGACCGCCCGCTCAGCCGCCTGCTGACAGGGCAGCTGGCGTTCCGCGCCGGCGAGGTGCGTCCTGCGGCGGCCTCGGCCAGGAGGGCGCTCTGGCAGCGGTTCGGGGTCCTTCTCGACGAGGCGTCGGCGGATGTGCTCACGCTCGGGCTGACTCCGCTGCCCGGCGGGCCGCTCGCCACCGCCCTCCGGGCACTCGCGGGCTGGCACGTCCGGGTGACGCTTGGGCAGCTGGTCCGCGAGCGCCTTCGCTTCCCGGCAGGACTGCAGGTTTCCGTCTGCGAGAACGTCACCGTCCTGACGGCGGCGGAGGAGAGGTACGGGCCAGGCTGCGCGCCGCTCGTTTGCGTCGAGGGCTGGCCGAGCAGCGCCGCGTGGGCGCTCCTCGACGCGCTCGCGGCGAGCGACGCCACCTTTCGCTACCACGGCGACTTCGACTGGGACGGGCTCCGGATCGCGGCACTCGTCCGGGAGCGGACCGGCGCGCGCCCGTGGCGGTTCGACGCTGCGGCGTACACGGCCTCCATCGATCGCTATCCGGGTCGAACTACCCCGCTCGACGGCCGGCGCCCGGCCGCCACGGCCGTCGAGCCGCTGGCGGCTGCCTTGCTGGCCGCCGGCCGGGAGCTGCACGAGGAGGTGGTGCTCGAAGAGCTCCTCGTCGACCTGGCGCCGCGATGAACGCAAACTGCCCCGTATGACCGCGCTCTTCGTCCCCGGCTGGGGCGCCCGGGCCTCGCTCTACCAGGGCGCTCTCCCACCGGGTTGGGACGTTCTCCAGCCGCCGTCGTTCCGCGCGACGCATGGGGAGATCGAGGTGACGATCGAGTGGCTGCGCGGCCGGCTCGCGTGGCGCCGCGCTCCGGTTGTCCTCGGCGGGCACTCGTTCGGCGCAGCGCTCGCCGTGATTGCGGCGGCGCGGGAATGGGCGGAGGTGGAGCGGCTGGTGCTGGTCAGCCCGGCCGGTCTTCCGCTCTCGAAACCGATGCATCGCGCCGGGCTCGCGTTCGTCCGCCAGCTCGTCACCGGCGTCTACCCGGTGCGGCCGGCGCTCGAGAGCGCGCTCGGGGCGGTCGTGGCGCCGGTGGCCGCGCTCCGGCTCGCGCGGGCGGTCTACCGGCTCGATCTGCGCGACGAGCTCGAGGCGATCCGGGCGCGGGGGATCCCGGTGACGGTGGTGACGGCGACGGGGGACACGCTGACGACCTGCGAGTCGTGCCGCGAGATCGCGCGGCTCGCGGGCGGGTCATGCGACGTGCTCGACGTGCCGGGCGGGCACGTCTGGTTCCTGCGCGACGCGCGAGTTGCGGCGCCGGCTCGCCCTCTGACACCGGATCGTCACCGGATCATCCCGAGGCTGCAATCCGGAAAAGGGGTTTCGTCGGGCGTGTCGCATACCGTGGTGAAACCATCCGGACAAGGAGGAGGCTGTGGCCCCCAGAGCACCGAAGAAAGCCGAAGAGAGCGCCCCGAAGAACGCAAAGACGGCGACGACGACCCTGAAGCGGACGGTCGAGATGAATCCCGTGATCGTGACGCCCGAGGACATCGCCTTCCGCGCCTACATGATCAGCCTTTCGCCCGAGGGCGGCGACCAGCTCGAGAACTGGCTGCGCGCCGAGCAGGAGCTCGCCCAAATCGCGGCCTAACAATCGCCCGCTACCCTGGGTTGCGTGAGTAGTCAACAAACTGTGCTTTTGATGCAACCTGGGGAGGTGAGGCCTTTGAAGGCCCGGGACTACGAGCAGCACCACCTGCTGTCGATGATCGAGCGGCTGCACCGTGAGGGTGCCTCCGAGAACGAGATCGTCGAGGCGATGAAGGAGGTCAAGGGACGCGGACCCCGGCGCGCAGACCCGCCCGGGAAGGGGCCGCCTGGCCCGCTGGGCAGCGCCCGGCTCCGTCTTGTAGGACAGGCACGGAGGCGGGCGACGGGGCCCGCCGGCTTCACGCGGCGACGATGAGGTCGCCGGCCAGCCTCTGAGGGCGAAGGACTCGAGCACCGTTGCTCGCGCGCGGTCGGGGGCCGCACCACGCGGTCCCCGGACCGCCGCTACCCGGCGAGCGCGCCGGCGAGCTGCGCTCTCGACTCGATCCCGAGCTTGCGGAACGCGCGCGCGAGGTGCGCCTCGACGGTCTTCTGCGTGACGAACAGGCGCTGGGCGACCTGGCGGTTCGTCTGTCCCGTGGCGGCCATCTCGGCGACGCGGAGCTCGCTCGGCGTCAGGGCGTCGCGGCCGCTCGCGGGCGCGCGGCGGGGACGGGCGCCGCGTGGCGAGGAGCTCCTGGAGCGCCCGCTCCTCGAGTCCGCGGGCGCCGCAGCGGTGGGCGAGGGACATGCCCTCCTCGAGCAGCTCGCGGGCGGCGCGTCCTCTGGTTCGCGCGCCGCTCGGCGGCGCCGAGCTCGACGAGCGACTGCGCCAGCTCGAACCGCGCGCCGGAGCTCGCGCGCGGCCTCGACCGACTCCCGCAAGCAGCGCGATCGTCGCCGAGCGCGAGACCGTGCACCCTCAACGCCCGCGCGAGCGCCGGCTTCGCGCCCCAGGCGCGGGCGAGCTCGAGCCCCTCCGCCGCCAGCGCCCTGGCCTCCTCGACCTCGCCGGTGAGCAGAAGCGCCGGCGCGAGGTACGCACGCCAGGGCGCGTAGTCGGGGTTCACGGAGCCGATCGTCTCCATGAGGCGGCCGACCTCCCGGAGCACTGCGATCCCCTCGGGCAGCTGCCCACTCTCGACCAGCGTGCGCCCGCGGGCGACGCGGGCCTCCCAGAGGTGCGCCGTGTCGGGAAGGGGCCCGTCGAGCCGGAAGCGCGCGAGCACCTGCGCCGCTGCAGCGACATCGCCGCGCTCCACCAGCACGACGACGTGCGAGGCGGCTCCCCAGGCGATCACCGTGTCGAACCCGTGCCCGGCGCCGAGCTCGATCCCGGACGCGATGTACGCCTCCGCGTCGGCCAGGTCACCGCGGCGGTAGGCGACCTGCCCCTGCATCACGAGCCCGCTCGAGGCCAGGAACGCCGACCCGGTCTCCTCGCCCTCCCGCGTCACCGCCTCCGCGACGGCGCTGCGCCTCGTCGTACAAGCCCGCCGACCAGAGCACACCCGCGAGCGCCGCCCATGCGCCCTGGCTCTCCTCCGCGATCACCGTCCGGTCCGTGAGCACCCGCCGCGCCCGCGCGACCGCGAGCTCCCGGCTGCGGCCGCTGCGGGCGAGGTCGTACGCGCCGTAGGAGGCGAGGATCCGCGCGTCGACGTCGTCCAGCGGGCCGTCGGGATCGAAGTGCGACAGGTGCTCGCGCGCCAGCTCGACGAGCGGCGGCTCGAAGAGACCGATCACGACGAGGCCCGTCTCGAGGCTCCGCTCGAACGGCGACGGCTCGGCGAGCGCCTGCTCGAAGACCTCCTTCGCGTCGAGCATGTCGCCCGAGAAGTAGAGCGCCCGGCCGAGGCCGAGCGCGATCCGCGCCCGCGTCGCCGGATCCTCCGTGAGCGCGAGCGCCTCGCGCAGGTGCTCGGCGGCGCGGTTGCCGTTCACGAGCTGCTCGGCGGTGCCGAGCTCGAACAGGAGCTCGGCGCGCTGCGTCCGGCGACTCCTCGAGCGCGCGCGCCAGGTACTCGGCGGCGAGGCCGGCGGCGCCGTCGGCCATCGCGCGCGCGGCCGCCTCGCGGAGGATGCGCACCGCGTTCTCGTCGCCGGCCGGCGGGCACATCAGGACGTGCGCGGCGACCTCCTCGGTCGGGCGGCCGGCCTCGGCGAGCAGCCGCGCCGCCTGCGCGTGCGCCTCGCGCTGCTCGAAGGGGCCGAGGCCGGCATAGACGGCGGCACGCACGACCGGGTGCACGAACGCGACCCGTTCCTGCGGGTACAGGAGCTCGACCTCGACGAGCGCGCCCGCGGCCCGCGCCGACCGCGTCGCGTTCGAGGCCTGCCAGGGCGGCGGCGTCCTCGAGCAGCGCGCCGTCGCGGAGCACGCTCGCCGCGCGCGCGAGCGCGACCGCCTCGTCGGGCAGGCGCGCGAGCCGCAGGCGCACGGCGCGGCCGACCGCCTCGGGGCCGATCTCGTCGACGCGGGCGATCTCGTCGGCGCGGCCCTCGACGCCCTCCGCTGCGAGCGCGCTCGCGAGCTCGGCGACGAGCAGCGGGTTGCCGCCGCTCGCGGCGTGGCAGGCGTCGCAGAACTCGTCCGCCGCCTCGGGCGAGAGGCGCTCGCGCAGTAGCGACGCAGTGGCGTCGCGCGACAGCGCGACCGGCGCCAGCACGTGCGCCGAGCGGCTCGCCGGCGAGGGTGTCGAGGATCCCCCGGTCGAAGCCGGGCTCCTGCGGGCGCGAGGCCAGCACCAGCAGCACCGGCAGCCCCTCGAGCCGCCGGCCGATGTACTCGAGCGCGGCGAGCGAGGGCGGGTCGCACCAGTGCAGGTCGTCGACGAAGAGCGCGAGCGGGGCGGCGGCCGCCAGGTTCGCGGTGAGCCAGTAGAGCCCGTGGTAGACGGAGAAGGCGCCGCCCGAGGCGCCCTCTGCCTCCGAGAGCAGCTGCCAGGCGAGGCCCGCGGCGCCGGAGAAGAGCTCGGCCCGCTCCGCCTCGCCGAGCCGGGCGACGAGCGGCTCGAAGAGCTGGCGTACGACGCCGAACGAGAACGCCCGCTCCATGTCGCAGCCGCGCGCGCGACAGGCAGCGCATCCCGGCGGCCGCGGCCCGCTCGCGCGCCTCCGCAAGGAGCCGCGTCTTGCCGATCCCGGGCGAGCCCTCGACGAGCACGAGCCGTCCGTCCCCGGCGGCCACGAGCCCGTCGAGCGCAGCCAGCTCTGCTTCGCGCTCGAGAAGCACCGCCCGAAATCGTATGTAGGGAAAAGATTGGGGTGCCTCACCGACGCCGCCGCCGGCGCCCGGAGCGACCCTCGGAAGGTCAAGAGAGACCGAACCGAAAGGAGCGCAGATGAACCCCCTCGCACAGACCGCCCCCCGCCAGGCCTACTTCCCCGGCGACCCGAAGTGGGACGACGTCCGCCGGGCGTGGAACCTCGCCGTCGACCAGCAGCCGGCCGCCGTCTTCGTCCCGGAGAGCGCCGACGACGTCGCCGAGGCCGTCAACTTCGCGCGCCGCAACGGCCTGCGCGTCGCGCTGCAGGGCACCGGCCACGGCGCCGCCCCGCTCGGGAGCCTCGAGGACACCGTCCTCGTCAAGACCCACCTGATGCAGGAGATCGAGATCGATTGCGCACGGCGCCGCGCCCGCGCCGGCGCCGGCGTGATCTGGGAGCAGGTCGTCGAGCCGGCGACCGCGCTACGGCCTGACCGCGCTCCACGGCTCCTCGCCCGACGTCGGCGTCGTCGGCTACTACGCTCGGCGGCGGCATCGGCTGGCTGGCGCGCCGCTACGGCCTCGCCGCCAACTCCGTCACCGCGGTCGAGCTCGTCACCGCCGACGGCGAGCACGTCCGCGCCGACGCCGACAACGAGCCCGACCTCTTCTGGGGCCTCCGCGGCGGCGGCGGGAACTTCGGCGCCGTGACGGCGATCGAGTTCGCCCTCTACCCGGTCGAGCACGCCTACGCCGGCTGGCTCGTCTGGCCGTGGGAGCGCTCGCGCGACGTGCTCACGCCGCTGGGCCGAGCTGACCGAGGCCTTCCCCGACACGATCACGTCGCTCGCGCGCATCCTGCGCCTGCCGCCGGCGCCCTTCATCCCGGAGCCGTTCCGCGGCCGCGACCTGGTCGTGGTCGAGGCGACCTACCTCGGCGAGGAGGAGCGGGGGCGGGAGCTGCTCGCGCCGCTCCGCGAGCTCGAACCCCGAGATGGACACGTTCGCGACCGTGCCGGCGCTCGCGCTGACGCGGCTGCACCAGGATCCGGAGGGGCCGACGCCGGGATCGGCGACGGCGGCATGTTCGACCGGCTCACGCCCGAGGCGATCGACGCCTATCGTCGAGGTCGCGGGGCCGGGCTCCGACTCGCCGCTCGATCTCGGCGGAGATCCGCCAGCTCGGCGGCGCGCTCGGCACGCCGGCGCCGGGCGGCGGCGCGCTCTCGCACCTCGACGGCGGCTTCGTCCACTACGCGCGTCGGGATCGCGCCGACCCCGGAGGCGGCCGCGGCGGCCGCGGCTCGAGCGGCGCTCGTCAAGGAGACGCTCGGCCGCTACGGCCGCGGCCGGGCGTACACGAACTTCGCCGAGCACGCGACCGGACGCCGGCTCGATCTTCGGGACGCCGACACCTACCGGCGGCTGCGCGCGCTGAGGAGCAGGTCGACCCGGACCGCGCTCTTCAAGGCGGCCAGGAGATCCGTACTGAGCGCGAGGTCGCCGAACATGGCGACCGTCTCCAGATCCTCGTGCGGGAGGTGCTGGAGCATCGCGCGCTCGACGCCCGCCGCCTCGTAGGCGCGCAGACGCTCGGCGACCTCGTCCAGCGTCCCGTAGAGGGGCGGCTTACCCTCCGGCTGCTTCGTGATCGAGCGCCAGCGGGCGAGCCGCTCCTCCGCGTCGGCGCGGTCGCGGCCGACGACGCAGCCGGCCATCATCGAGAAGACCAGCGGCTCGCGGCCCGCCTCGCGGGCCGCGTCGTCGAGGATCTGCCGCCGCTCGCGGGCGTCCTCGAGCGACGGAAAGACCGTGTTGTACTCGTCGGCGAAGCGCACGGCTGCGCGCACCCCGCGTGGCTTCGCCGAGCCGCCGACGATGATCGGCGGGCGCGGCTGCTGCACCGGCTTCGGCCACGCCTCGCTCTCCGGCGACCACTCGCGGTGGATCTCCTCGAGCTGCCGCTCGAGCTCGTCGAAGCGCTTGCCGGTCGGCGGGAAGGGGAGGCGGTAGGCCTCGTGCTCGGCCTCGTACCAGCCGGCGCCGATCCCGAGCTCGACCCGGCCGCCGGAGATGTCGTCGACGGCGACCACGTTCTTCGCCAGCACCGCGGCCGGCCGGAACGTGACCGGCGAGACCATCGTCCCGAGCCGGATCCGCTCTGTCACCGCGGCGAGCGCGGCCAGCGTCGCCCAGGCGTCGAGGGAGCCGGCGGGCGCGCCGCGGAGGATGGAGAGGTAGTGGTCGGAGCGGAACAGCCCCTCGAGGCCGACGCCCTCGGCGGCGCAGGCGAGCGCGCGCCACTGCTCCCAGGTGACCCCCTCCTGCCCCTCGATCATCAGGCACAAGCGCACGGGCGCAACTTATCGATAAGCCGTTCGTCCTAGAGCGTGGGCTTGACAAGCGACCGCCCTACGTGCATAAAACCGATACCTGAATCACCTCTCATGTTTGAGGTGGCAACTGCTTCAAAGGGAGGATCCACGCATGCGTCGTCGTCTCTCGTTCTCAATCGCCATCGTGGGGGCGTTGGCGCTCTCGGTGAGCCTCGCGATCGCGGCTGCGAGCGTCCACCGCGCTTCGGACTCCAGCTACAACGTCGGCATCGTCTACTCGAAGACCGGCCTGCTCGCGGCCTACGGCGCCGAGTACGTCGAGGGGCTGAAGTACGGCATCAAGTACGCCACGAACGGCACCGAACAAGGTCAACGGCAAGACGATCAACCTCACCCTCGCCGATGACGCGACCGACCCGGCCACCGGCGTCTCGAAGATGAAGGACCTGATCGGCCAGGGCTACAAGCTCATCGCCGGCGCCACCTCGTCGGGCGTCGCGCTCCAGGAGGCGCCGCTCGCCGCGCAGAACCACGTGCTCTTCATCTCCGGGCCCGGCCGCGTCCGACGCGGTCACCGGGCGCGAACAAGTACACGTTCCGCTCCGGCCGCCAGACCTACCAGGACGTCGCCGACGCGGCCGACGTACCTGACAGGGGCAGCGGCAAGAACGTCGTCGTCTTCGCCCAGGACTCGGCGTTCGGCCAGGGCAACTACGCCGCCGTGAAGGCGATCATCGGCGAAGCAAGCACAACGTCACGCCGATCTACGTCCCGCTGACCGCGACCGACTTCACGCCGTTCGCGCAGCAGGTCAAGCAGGCGAACCCGGATCTGCTCTACGTCGCGTGGGCCGGCACCACCGCCACGCAGATGTGGAAGGCGCTCGACCAGCAGAGCGTCTTCTCCAGCGTCAAGTCGATCGTGACGACGGGCCTCGCCGAGCGCGCCACCTACCCGAGCTACGGGCCGGCGATCTCGAAGATCCAGTTCATCTCGCTCTACCTCTCGGCAGGCGCCGAACAACAAGGTGAACGACTGGCTCGTGGCGCAGATGCGCAAGAAGAGCCAGTTCCCCGACGTGTTCACGCCGGACGGGTTCGTGGCCGGGCAGATGATCGTGCACGCGCTGCAGGTCGGCGACTACGACGTCGACAAGATGGTCGCCGGGCTCGAGGGCTGGAAGTTCCTCGCCCCGAAGGGCTGGCAGGCGATCCGGCCGCAGGATCACGCGATGCTGCAGCCGATGTTCCGGGTGTCGCTGTCCCAGACGAAGGCAAGGTCTGGACGGCCAAGGTGCTCGGCACGGCGAACGCGTACCAGACGGCTCCGATCACGACTGTTCTTCGAGTAACGCACGAGTTCGGATCGTGAGCGCAGCTCCGATCCTTCGCACGGAGGGCCTCGGGCTCGACATCGGCGGCGCGACGATCGTCGCCGATGTCAGGCTCGAGGTCGCTCCGGGCGAGTTCCTGGGCGTGATCGGCCCGAACGGCGCCGGCAAGACGTCGCTCTTCAACCTGCTCTCGGGGCTGCCGCGCGCGACGGCGGGGCGCGTCGAGCTCGACGGGTGAGGACGTGACGCGACGCGGCGCCGTACCGGCGGGCGAGGCTCGGGCTCGGGCGCACCTTCCAGGTGTCGAACGTGTTCCCGCTGCTGACCGTGCGGGAGAACGTCCGGCTCGCGGCGGAGGCGCGCCTCGGTGGCCGCTGGAAGCTCTGGCGCCGCGCCACGGCGTGCGCGAGGCGGTGGAGCGGGCCGACTGGGCGCTCGCCCGGGTCGGGCTGTCGCGGCGGGCGGCCCAGCCGGCCGGCTCGCTCGCGCACGGCGACAAGCGCCGGCTCGAGCTGGCGATGGTGCTCGCGGGCGACCCGCGGGTGATCCTGCTCGACGAGCCGATGGCGGGCGTCTCGGTCGAGAACGTCCACGAGCTCGTGGAGCTGATCCGCTCCGTGCACGCAGGAGGAGCGGAAGACGGTGCTGATGGTCGAGCACCACATCGAGGTGATCACCGGCGCTCGCCGACCGGATCGCCGTGATGCACCACGGGCGGCTGCTCGCGGTGCGACACGCCGAGGCGATCATGGGCAACGGCGCGGTGCAGGAGGCGTACGTGGGGGAAGCGCTGTGACACGCGTAGTTTCTGCTCGAGGTCGCGGATCTGCACGTCGGACTCGGGCGGGTCGCACGTGCTGCAGGGCGTGAGCTTCGAGGTGCCGGCAGGGCGCGCGTGACTGCGCTGCTCGGCCGCAACGGCGTCGGCAAGACGACGACGCTGCGCGCGCTGATGGGGCTTGTCCGGCCGAGGGGCGGGTGCGGCTCGGCGGCGCCGACCTGATCGGCGAGCCGACGCACAGGATCGTCCAGCGCGGGGTCGGGCTACGTGCCCGAGGACCGCGAGGTCTTCGCCGGGCTGACGGTCGCCGAGAACCTCGCAGCTCGCCGTGCGGAACGGCCACGCGCGCTACGACCTCGTCTACGAGCTCTTCCCCGAGCTGCGCGACCGCGCCGGGCAGCGGGCCGGGACGCTCTCGGGAGGCCAGCAGCAGATGGTCGCAGTCGCGCGGGCGCTCCTGAACGAGAACGTGATCCTGCTCGTCGACGAGCCGACGAAGGGCCTCGCGCCGATGATCGTCGCGCAGGTCGCGGCCGCGCTCGAGCACGTCTGCGCGGAGAGTACCGTGCTGCTTGTCGAGCAGAACCTCGAGGTGGTGCGGCGCGTCGCTCGAGCACGTGGTCGTGCTCGACACGGGGCGCGTGGTGCACACGGGGCCGGCGCACGAGCTGCTCGACGACCGCGAGCGCATCCACGCGCTGCTGGGGGTGGGGCGTGATGAGCACGATCGTCCTGCTGACGATCACGGGCCTCGGGCTGGCGCGCGATGTACTTCCTGGTCGCGTCGGGCCTGTCGCTGATCTACGGGCTGATGGGCGTCCTCAACTTCGCGCACGGGGCGCTGATCACGGTCGGCGCGTACTGCGCATGTGGTACGCGGAGTCAAGCTCGGCGCGATCCCGGTCGCGCCCCGGTTCATCCTCGCGTCGATCATCGGGATGGCGGTGGGGACGCTCTTCGCCGTCTTCGTCGAGCTGGTGATGATCCGCCCGCTCTACGGCCGCCACATCGAGCAGGTGCTCGTCACGGTCGGGCTCGCGCTCTGCGTCACCGCGCTCGTGACCGCGATCTGGGGGCAACGACCCGAAGTTCGTCGCGCTGCCGCCGTGGACGCAGCGAGACGACGACCGTGCTCGGCGCGCACATCCCGAACGACCGCTGGATCGAGATCCTGGTCGCGCTCGCGGTGCTCTTCGGGCTCGATCGCGTTCCTGCGCCGCACGCGCTACGGGCTGATCGTGCGCGCGGGCGTCGAGAACCGCTCGATGGTCACCGCGCTCGGGATCGACGTGCGCAAGGCCTTCACGCTCGTGTTCGCGATCGGCGGGCTCGCCGCCGCGCTGGCCGGCGTGCTCGCCGGGATGTACTTCGGCACGGTCGACCCGCAGCGCGGCACGAGCCTGCTGATCTACGCCTTCATCGTGGTCGTGATCGGCGGGCTCGGGTCGATCTGGGGGACGGCGATCGGCGCCGTCCTCGTGGCGCTGGTGCAGCAGTACGCGAACTACTACGCCTCCGCGGGCGTCGGCGACCTCTGCGTCGTGCTGCTGCTCGCGGTCGTGCTGCTTGACGCGGCCGGGCGGGCTCGCGAAGGCGGTGCCGGCATGACGCAGGTTCCGGGCGTTGGATCCGGCACGGCGCGGTGCCGCTCGTGGTCCTGGTCGTGCTCGGTTCTCATCCCGAAGATCGTCGGTGCACATCCCGGTCGTGTTCCAGAGCGACCTCAACAGCCCGGGGACGCTGCAGCTGCTGGCGCTGATGCTCACGTTCGCCGGGCTCGCGTTCACCTACGACCTGCTGTTCGGCTTCACGGGGCTGCTCTCGTTCGGGCACGCGCTCTACTTCGCGGTCGGGGTCTACATCTGCGGGATCGCGATGACGTACTGGCACTGGGGCTTCTGGCCGTCGGTGCTCTTCACCGCGTTCGTCGGGCTCGTGCTGCCGCTGTTCACCGGCGCGGTCAGCCTGCGGGTGGGCGGGATCGCGTTCGCGATGGTGACGCTCGCGTTCGCGCAGGCGGGATCGGTGCTCGCGTTCAAGAACCCGTACCGCTGGACGGGCGGCGAGGACGGTTTCGGCGTCGACTACACGAAGCTGCCCTCGGCGTTCGTCGGGATCTTCAACACGAAAAATCTCTACTGGCTCGCGCTCGGCTACCTGGTGGCCGTGTTCGTGATCGGACGCTGGGCCGTCCACTCCTCGCCCGGCCACGTGTGGCAGGCGATCCGCGAGAACGAGCTGCGGGTCCAGGTGCTCGGGTTGCAGCCGTTCTGGTTCAAGCTGATGTCGTTCGTGCTCGCGTCGTTCCTGGCGACGCTCGGCGGCGTCGTCTACCTGGTCGTGATCAGCGGCGCCTCGCCCTCGGTCACGACGCCGAACTTCACGCTGGCGCTGCTCGTGATGGTCGTGATCGGCGGCGCCGGCTCCGCGTGGGGCGCGCTGCTCGGCGGGCTCCTCTACACCTACCTCGACCACCGGCTCACCGACCTCTCGAGCTCGCATGCGGTCTCGACGCTGCCGAAGGTGCTGCGGACGCCGCTCGAGCAGCCGCTCTTCATCCTCGGGCTGCTCTTCATCCTCGTCGTCTACTTCGCGCCGGGCGGGCTGGCGGCGGCTCGGGCGGATCCGGCGGCGGCCGGCGGCATTGGAGGAGGCGCTGTGAGGATCGAGTGGGAGTCGCAGGGCTCGGGGGCGCCTCTGCTCTTGATTCACGGGCTCGGGTACACGCGCGAGGGGTGGGGGCCGCTCCGCTCGCGGCTCGCGCAGCGCTACCGCGTGATCTCGTTCGACAACCGCGGTATCGGCGGGTCGGAGATCCCGCCGGGGCTGTACACGGTCGAGGAGTTGGCGGGGGACGCGCTGGGCGTGCTCGACGAGGTAGGGGTCGAGCGCGCCCACGTGCTCGGCGCGAGCCTCGGCGGCTGTGTCGCACAGGCGCTCGCGCTGACTCACCCCGAACGAATCGAACGGCTCGTGCTCGCGTGCACGTCGCCGGGCGGCTCCGGCGCGTATCCGCTGCCGGAGGTGACGCAGCGGCTGTTGGTGGAGGCGAAGGAGCTGCCGCCGGAAGTGGCGTTGCGGCGCTTCGTCGAGAACGCCCTCGCGCCGGACACGCCGGTCGCGCTGGTGGACGAGATCTTCGCCTACCGGCAGGCGCACCTGCCTGACCCGGCCGGCTGGGCGGCGCAGGCCGCAGCCGGCGCGGGCTGGGATGCCGGCGGTCGCCTGGCCCGGATCGCGGCGCCGACGCTCGTCGTCACCGGCACCGCCGACAGTGTCGTCGACCCGCGCAACTCGCCGCTGATCGCCGGGCAGATCCCGGACGCGCGGCTCGAGCTGATCGAGGGCGCGGGTCACGTGCTCTTCTGGGAGCAGCTCGACACGTTCGCGTCGGACTGCGTGGAAGGGTTCCTGCGGTGATCGACCACGATCCTTCTGGACCGCGCGCGGCTGACGCCCGAAGCGGGTTGCGATCGACGCTTCGGGGGAGCGCTGGACGTACGCGGACCTCGATCGGCGGTCGGACGAGCTCGCGGCCTCGCTGTCGCCGGGGTCGCGCGTGTCGACGCTGACCGGGAACACACCCGAGCACGTCGCCGTGTTCTTTGGCTGCGCCAAGGCGGGGGCGATCCTGCACCCGATCTCGTGGCGCCTCGCGCCCGCCGAGATCGCCTACCAGCTCGACGACGCGGAGCCCGCGGTGCTTCTGGTCGAGGAGTCCCTGCGCCCGATCGCCGAGTCGGCGCTCGAGGTGGCGCAGGTTGCGCCGCCGCTCGAGTTGCCGGCGCGCGCGGCGCGGGGCCGGGGGCCCGAGCCGGACGACCCGCTGCTCCTCATCTACACGAGCGGCACGACCGGCAAGCCGAAGGGCGCGCTGCTCACGCACGCGAACTGCTTCTGGACGAACCTCTCGTTCGATCTGGCGACGGGCGTGGGGCCGCGCGACGTGGTGCTGCAGGTGCTGCCGCAGTTCCACGTGGGTGGCTGGAACGTGCAGTCGGTGCTCGCGTGGTGGAAAGGCGCGCGCGTGCTGCTCGAACGCGGGTTCGACGCGGGGCGGGCGCTCGAGCTGATCGAGCGCGAGCGGGTGACGACGATGATGGGGGTGCCGGCCAACTACCTGCTGATGGCGCAGGAGCCGGGGTTCGCCTCGGCCGACCTTTCTTCTTTGCGGCTCGCGGTGGTGGGCGGGGCGCCGATGCCGCTGCCGCTGCTCGACCTGTGGGCCGAGCGCGGGATCGAGATCGTCCAGGGCTATGGGCTCACGGAGGCGGCGCCGAACGTGCTCTGTCTGCCGCCCGAGGACGCGCGGCGCAAGGCGGGGTCGGCGGGGAAGCCGTACCCGTACGTCGAGTGCCGGCTCTCGGGGGCGGGCGAGCTGCTCGTCCGCGGGCCGAACGTCTTCGCCGGCTACTGGCGCAACCCGGAGGCGACCGCGTTGGCGGTGCGCGACGGCTGGCTCCACACCGGCGACGTGGCGTCGTGCGACGAGGAGGGCAACTACACGCTCCGCGGGCGCATCAAGGACCTCGTCGTCTCGGGCGGCGAGAACGTCTACCCCGCCGAGGTCGAGGCGGTGCTGCACGACCACCCGGCGGTGGTCGAGGCGGCGGTGGTCGGGGTGCCGGACGAGCGCTGGGGCGAGGTATGCCACGCCTTCGTCGTCCTGAGTGACAGGCGGGACAGACTCCAGTCTGTCCCGATCGGTAGCCAGCTGGCGGCGTTCTGCGAGGAGCGGCTGGCGCGCTTCAAGGTCCCGAAGGCGTTCCACGTCGTCGACGCGCTGCCGCGGAACTCAGTCGGCAAGGTGCAGAAGAGCGAGCTGGCGGCGCGGTGACCGACGTGATCACCAACGCGAGCGGGCGGCCCTTGTCGCGGCGGGGGCTCGACACACGCCGGCGGCTGCTCGACGCGGCCGAGCGCGTCTTCGGCGAGCTCGGCTACCCGGAGGCCTCGATCGTGAAGATCACCGAGGCGGCGGGGACCGCGCAGGGGACGTTCTATCTCTACTTCGACTCGAAGAAGGCGATCTTCGACGAGCTCGTCCGCGACCTGAACCAGCGCGTGCGGCACGCGATGAAGGAGGCCTCGGAGCAGGGGGAGACGCGGCTCGAGGCGGAGCGGCTCGGGTTCCAGGCGTTCTTCCGCTTCACCGCCGACCATCCGGCGCTGTACCGGATCATCCGGCAGGCCGAGTTCGTCTCGCCGGAGATGCTCCACTACCACTACGACCGCCTCTCGGCCGGTTACATCGAGGCGCTGCGGCAGGCGTCGGCGTCTGGGCAGATTGCCGCGGACGTCGATCCGGAGGTGACGGCGTGGGCGATGATGGGTCTCGGCGAGCTGATCGGCCTGCGCTGGATCCTCTGGGGCGGCAATGACGAGCTGCCCGAGCACGTCCAGGCCGAGCTCGAGCGGATCATCCGCTGCGTTCTCGAGGCGCGCGCGTGAGGAGCGTGTCACTGCAGGCGACCGCTTCGTACCTTCCGGAGCGGCTGTTCACCGCTGCCGACATCGCGGCGGCGTCGGGCATCCCCGAGCAGGTCGTGGCGGAGAAGTTCGGGATACGGACGAAGCACATCGCGGCGGCGGACGAGCACGCGAGCGACCTCGCGGTCAGCGTCGGAGAGCGGCTGCTCGCGGAGACGAGGCTCGATCCCGGGGAGGTCGACGCGGTCATGTACTACGGCTCGACCTGGAAGGACTGGGCGGTGTGGCAGGCGGCGCCGCACATCGCGCACCGGCTCGGCTGCCGGAACGCGTTCGCGGTCGAGTTCGACAACGTCTCGCACGGGACGCCGATCGCCCTGCGGCTCGCGCGCGACATGCTGCGCGGCGAGCCCGAGCTGCGGACGATCCTGATGGTCGCGTCATGCCGCGAGTCGTACCTGCTCGACTACGGGAACGAGCGGTCGCGGTTCACGTTCAACTTCGGCGACGGCGCGGTGGCGGGGCTGGTGGTCGCCGACAGCGGGCTGAACGAGGTGCTCGGCGCGCACACGATCACCGACGGCTCGTTCTCCCTGCACGTGAAGATCGAGCGCGGCGGGTCGGTGGCGCCGGACGGGTGCGGCTCGCTGGACGTCGTCGATCCGGAGGGGATGAAGCGCGGGCTCGACGCGGTCTCGCTCGACAACTTCGTTGCGGCGGCGGCGGGAGCGCTCGCGCGGTCGGGTGCTTCTCTCGCCGACCTGGCCTTCGTGTGCCCCCTGCACATGAAGCGCTCGATGCACGAGGCGCTGCTGGCGCGGCTCGGCCTCGACGACGATCGCGCGGTCTACCTCGACGACACGGGGCACATGAGCGGCGTCGACTCTCTGCTCGGGCTCGACCGCGCCGCACGCGCCGGCCAGCTCGCCGACGGCGATCTGGTGCTGCTGCTCTCGGCCGGTACCGGCTACACCTGGGCGGCGACGGTCGTCCGCTGGGGCGCGGCGTCAGCGAGCAGTCCAGCCGAGCGCCATCTCCACCGCCGCGCCGCTGAAGGCGCGGCCGCCGTCCCCCAATAGGAAGGACACGGTCGCCGCGACCTCCTCGGGCTCGATGAGCCGCTTGACGGCGTGCGGGGCGAGGATCACGTCCTCGAGCACTCGCTCCCCGGGCAGGCCGTGCGCCTTCGCCTGGTCGGTGATCTGCGCCTCGACGAGCGGCGTGCGGACGAAGCCGGGGCAGACGGCGGAGGCCTGGATCCCCGCAGGCCCGCCCTCCAGGGCGAGCGCCTTGACGAGCCCCAGCACCCCGTGCTTCGCCGACACGTAGCCGGCCTTGAACGGCGACGCCACGAGCGAGTGCGCCGAGGCGATGACGACGATCCGCCCGTCGCCGCTCGCGCTCAGCGCCTCCCAGGCGTACTTCGCGAGCAGGAACGGGCTCGTGAGCAGGATCGCCACCAGCGCGTCCCACGTGTCCTCCGGGAACTCGGCCACGGGCGCCACGTGCTGAAAGCCCGCGTTGGGGACGATCGCGTCGAGCCGGCCGAAGTGCTCGAGCGCAAGCTCGACGACGGCGCGGTTGCCTTCGCGGATCGTCAGGTCGGCGTCGGCGATATCGACGCCGAGAACGTCCCAGCCGTCGGCCTCGAGCCGGGAGACGATCGCGCTCCCGATCCCGCCCGCGGCCCCGGTGACCAGCGCTGCCCGTGGCACGCCGCGATGCTACTTCCGGTTTGGGCTTCCCGCAGCTGGGGACTTAACGGAGTCAATGACTGTGAGGATCCGTGTCGGTCGGTACTCCCTCATCGAGCACAGCGGCTGAGCTCGAGCAGGTCGGGCCGCGCGCGGTCGCTTCCGAGAAGGTCGTCGGGCGCCCGAGCTACTCCGAGACCGCACGCCGAGCGCTCGTCTCGACGGTGGTGGTGCTCGCGGTCGTCGTCGGCGCACTCGCGCTCTGGAAGCTGAAGGTCCTGCTGGCGCTCCTGTTCGCCTCGATCACGATCGCCGCCGCGATGCGCCCCGGCGTCGACTGGCTGCACAAGCACAGGATCCCGCGCCCGCTCGGGGTGGCAATCCACTACCTCGGGCTGCTCGGGCTGCTCGCGCTCTTCCTGTCGTTCGTCGTGCCCGACATGATCAGCCAGGTGCAGGGGGCGATGGCCGCGGCCGAGCACCACAAGCTCCATACGGGCTCGACCGTCGTCGATCGAGTGCTCTCGCAGGCTCGAGACGCGTCTGCAGCACCTGCCGCAGGGCGGCTCGCTGATCCATCCCGCGGTCTCGATCGGCGAGAAGGCGCTCGAGGTGCTGGTGGGGATCTTCTTCATCTTCGCGACGGCCGCCTACTGGCTCTTCGAGCGCGACCGCGTGATCGACCTCGTGGCGAGCCTGATGCCGCGGCCGAAGCGCAAGACGCTCCGCGACACCTGGGAGCTCATGGACCTCAAGCTCGGCGCCTTCGTGCGCGGCCAGCTGGTCATGATCGCGCTCGTCTCGACGCTCGTCTCGATCGGCGCTCTGGATCGTCGGAGAGCCCTACTTCATCCTGCTCGGGATCTGCGTCGGCATCCTCGAGATCGTCCCCGTGATCGGCCCGCTCGCGGGGCTGATCCTGGTCGTGCTCGCGGGGCTCAGCGTCGACGTGCAGACGGCGATCAAGGCGGGAGCGGCAGTGCTGCTGATCCGCGTCGCGCAGGACTACATCATCAACCCGCACGTGATGGGCGGCGCGGTCGGGCTCTCGCCGCTGATCGTGATGACGAACGCGATCGCGGTGGCGACGCTCTTCGGGCCGTTCTACGTGCTGCTCTCGGTGCCGATCGCCTCTCTCGTCGTGACGATCGTCGACGTCGCCGTGCGCAAGCAGGACCCGGCCGAGGCGGAGGTTCCGACGGTGATCTTCTCCGCCAGCGACTCGGAGACTTGAGGCGAACGGCCCGCGCGGCGGTAACAATTCTGTAACCCTGCCGCGGCGCGGATCGGTGAAGATGCCGCCCGTGGGGGGCCGCTCCCGTTCGCTCGTTCTCGCCGCGATGATCTTCGCGGTGTCGATGACCTTCATCGACCAGACGATCGTCTCGATCGCCGCGCCGAACATCCAGAAAGAGCTCGGCCTCTCCGCCACCGGTGTGCAGTGGGCGATCAACGCGTACCTGCTGACACTGGCCGCGTTCTTCGCCTTCGGCGGCCGGCTCGCCGACACGCGGGGGCACCGGAAGATGGTCATCCTCGGCGTCGTCGTCTTCGCCACCGCCTCGGCGCTGTGCGGGCTGACACCGAAGGGCAGCTACGCCGAGGCGTGGCTCGTGACGTTCCGGGCGGTGCAGGGCGTCGGCGGCGCGATCATGTTTCCCGCGGCGCTCGCGATCGTGGTGCAGACGTTCGAGCTGCGCGAGCGCGGAAAGGCGCTGGCGCTCTTCTTCGGCATCGCCGGCGGGCTGACCGCCGTCGGGCCGGCGCTCGGCGGCTTCCTCACCCAGTGGACGTGGCGTGCGATCTTCTGGGTCAACGTGCCCGTCGCGGTGATCGCGCTGATCCTGATCTTCCTCGCCAGACCGGTGACGGAGTACAAGCCTGCGCACCTGGACCTCCGTGGGCTCGTGGTGCTCGCCTCCGGCGTCGCGCTCAGCATCGTCGGCTTCCAGCAGTCGGCAACCTGGGGCTGGAGCGATGCGCGGACGATCGGGTGCATCGTCGTGGGCGCCTTGCTGCTGGTCACGTTCGGCTTGCTCGAGCTGCGTACCGAGTCGCCGCTGATCGACATCCGTATCTTCAAGATCCGGCCCTTCCTGGTCGAGAACCTCGTGCTCGGGACGTCGAACCTGGTGTTCATCCCCGTCTTCTTCTTCGCCAGCGAGTACGCGCAGATCGCGCTCGGGAAGTCGGCATCGGCGGCGAGTCTCGTGTTGCTCTGGTTCTTCCTCGGGTTCGTCGCGGCCGCGCAGATCGGCGGGCGGATGCTCGACCGGATCGGGGCAAAGCGGCCCGTGGTGCTCGGATGCGCACTCGCTGCCGTCGGCTTCTGGCTGTGGGCGTCGAAGGTGACGAGCCTCGACTCGGGGAGGATCGTCCCGTTCGTCATCCTCTCGGGGGCGGGGATGGGGTTCATGCTCGGGCCCGCGAGCACCGACGCCGTGAATCGGGCCTCGCGGCTCTCCTACGGCGAGGCGACCGGGATCACGCAGACGGTGCGGAACTACGCGGCGAGCCTCGGGCTCGCCCTGCTCGGGAGCCTGAGCGTCTCGCAGCTCCATTCGCGGGTGACGACCTCGCTCGTGTCGCAGGGGCTGCCGCGGGCGCAGGCGTCGGCCGAGGCGTCGAGCATCGCCCAGGACAGGTCCGGCGACCATGCGGGCGCGATCCCGCACTTCGTCCAGCTCGACTTCGCGTACGCGATCCGGTCGGTGCTCTACGCGATGGCGATCATCATGGCGGCGGCGGCGGTGATCGCGTTCGTCGGGCTGCGCCGCGGGCTCCAGGAGGAGTCGGTGCTCGCTCCCGAGACGGCATAGCCCGGAGCTCCGGCGGGGGCGCGTCGAGGAAGGACGCGAACACGATCAGCTCGTCCAGGTGGTCGGCCTCGATCACTCCTGGGATCCGTTCGGGACAGACTGCAGTCTGACGCGCCTCGCGGGTCGGCGTGGTCGCGTGCACCGTCACGCGGCCGGCCCGGGCGACGTAGGTCTCCCTGGTTCCGTCGGGCCCGGGGGCTTCGAGGCAGGCGTCGAGGCTGCGGAGCCGCTCGATCCGCTGCAGCTCGCCCGCGATGCGCTCGAGCGAGGCGATCTCGCGGGAGAGGCGCATCGCCTCGAGGTCGCGGCGACTGTCGACCAGGTCGACGACGCGGCGTCTCAGGCTGTCGGGGCGCGCACCGGCGAGGAGCTCGCGGAGCTCCTCGGGCGGGCAGCCGCGGAGGGCCCGGGCGGCGCGCTGAGCGTCCGCGCGCCGGCGGAGCGGGCCGTAGCGTGACGGTGCGCGGCTGAGGATCACCCGATCGCCGCGCTGGTGGAGGTAGACGTAGCGCTCCGGCGCGGGCGTCCGGCGGTTCGCGGGCGGGCGGAGTCTCCGGATCAGCGCGATCTCCTCGAGCGCCGCGGCGAGCTCGGAGCCGAGCACGCGCCACTCGATGCTCGCGACGTCGTCGAGCGCGGCCTCGACCGACGGCCGCTGGCGCTGGCTGTGGAAGTACGAGCGCAGGCGGGCGCGGAGGTCACGGGCCTTGCCGACGTAGAGCACCTGGCCGTCGGCGTCGTGGAAGAGGTAGACGCCGGGGCGGGGCGGGGCGCCGTGGACCAGGTGGCGCTTCGCGTGGACGCGGCGCGGCCGGGGCGCCGCGAGCTCCTCGAGCTCCGAGAGCGACGCCGCGCCCTGCTCGCGGGCGAGCTCGATCAGCCGCAGGAAGACCTCGGCGGTCGCCTGCGCGTCGGGAAGCGCGCGGTGGCAGGGCTGGACGGACACGCCGAAGAAGTAGGCGAGCGAGGCAAGGCTCGTGCGGCGGACGCGCCGGCCGAGCAGGTTACGGGCGAGCGGCACCGTGTCGATCACGGTCGCGTGCAGGCGTTTGCCGGTCATCCGCTCGAGCTCCCGGTTGACGAAGCCGACGTCGAAGCGCGCGTTGTGGGCGACGAGAACGGCGCCGCCGGCGAACTTCGAGAAACGCCGGAGCGCCAGCCGGACAGTTGGGGCGGTGCGGAGCTCCTCGTCGGTCAAGCCGGTGAGGAGGCCGATCGGGCGGGGGAGCGGGGTCTTCGGCGCGACGAGCGTCTGGTACTCGCCGGCGAGCTCGAGGTTTCTGATGCGGACGGCGCCGATCTCGCAGATGCGCGCGGTGGCGCTCGCAAGGCCGGTGGTCTCGAGGTCGAAGACGACGAACTCGGCCTTGCCGAGGAGCGGGTCGGGCGCCGTCGCGAGCGCGACGAACGATCCGCGCCAGCAGAGGCGCGCGTCGCCGTCGACGAGCGCGCCGAGGAGCTGCCGTGCGAGTCCCTCGGGCGCCTGCTTGACCGCGAAGAGGAGTGACGCAGCCTCGCTCGCGCGCGCCCGGCCGCCCTTCTCCTCGAGGAGCTCGACGAGCCGGTCGAGCGAGTCGATCGCCAGCTGCACCAGCCCGATGCTACACGAACATATGTTCCCATCAGGAGGTGTACAAACGGGGTATGAGCGAGCAGCTCGAAGGGATCTTCAACGTCATCCCCGACCTCGCGACGCCGCTCGAAGTGCAGACGTCGCTACGGCTGATCCTCGAGGACGAGAGGCTCGAGATCTTCTGGTGGGACTGGGAGGGCCTGCGCTACGTCGACGTGCTGGGCGCGCCCGTGTCCGATCGAGCGGCCCGGGCGGGCGATCACCCCGGTCGAGTACGAGAGCCGCAAGATCGGGCTGATCGCGCACGACCCGAGGCTGCTCGAGCGGCCGGAGTTCCTCACGGTCTTCGTGCCGATGATGCGGATCGCGATGGAGCGTGACCGGCTCCACCGCGACCTGAACGCGAAGATCGACCAGCTCCACGCCTCGCGGCAGCGGCTGGTGGAGGCGAGTGAGGCGGAGCGGCGGCGGCTCGAGCGGAACCTGCACGACGGCGCCCAGCAGCGGCTCGTGGTCGCGCTGCTCGGGGTGCGCACCGTCGAGCAGCGGCTCGCGAACGACGAGGTGCTCGCGGCGATCGCCCGGGGCGCCCGCGAGGAGCTCGAGGCGGCGATCGAGGACCTGCGTGAGCTGGCGCGCGGGCTCCATCCACCGCTCCTCGCGCGCGAAGGTCTCGCCGCCGCCGTCCGTGCCGGCGCCGACCGCGCCAGCCTGCCGATCGAGCTGGACGTCCAGCTCGACGCGAAGCTGCCGGATGCGCTCGAGGCTGCCGCGTACTACGTCTGCGCCGAGGCGGTCACGAACGCGGTCAAGCATGCGCAGGCGACGCAGGTGTGGATGCGCATCGCCCAGGAGAACTCGGCGCTGACGGTCGAGGTCCGCGACGACGGCGTCGGCGGCGCGCAGCTGGACAGCGACGGAACCGGCCTCGAGGGCATGCGCGACCGCGTCGACGCCCTGGACGGCACGCTCACGATCGACTCACCGCCGGGCGAGGGAACGCGCCTCGTCGCTGTCTTCCCCGTCGCCGCATGACGTTGTAGCCGTCAGCCTCGGCGACTCGAGGAGGAGCTCCGTCGCGGGGGTCGCGGGCGCGGCCTCCCGCCGCCGCCACCACCGCCGCCCTCTAGGTCGAGACGATGACGTCCATCTTCTTCGAGACGACGCCGTCGAACTTCAGCACGGCCACCCAGTGGCCGGCGGGCAGCGGCTGCGCCGAGGCGACCGACGTCTCGAGGATGTCCTTGTAGCGCTTCGTCACCTTGCCTACGACCCTGTGCCACTTCATCTTCCACACGAGCTGGACGTTCTTCCCGCTCGGCGGGTAGAGGTACCGGAACCGCATCCAGAGCTCCTTGTGCGAGCCCTTGATCGTCGGCGGGTGGTCTCCCTGGTAGACCTGCCACGGACCGTTCGGCCCGGTGCCGACCTGCGCCTGGTCGAGCACGCCCTCGGGCGGCGAAGGGATCGTCACGGCGATCTTGACCGGATCGAGCGTCGTGGTGCCGCTCTTGCCCGAGACGCTGAGCGTGTACTTGCCGGGGATCGGGCGCGGCGGCAGCTTGATGTGCGCTGTGAACGGCCCCGCGGCGGCCACCGCGAAGTCGGACTTGGCCGTCACGACGCCCGGGCGGCCGTCCGGCCGGAGCACCGCGCTCAGGTTCGAGGGCGCGCCGACCGTGCCGGCGAACATGACCTTGGCACCGGGCTTCAGGTACCCCTGGTTCCAGTGCGCGGTCGCCGTCGCCGTCGTGAGCTTCACCGCGCTCGTCACGTGCGGCCGCCCACGGCCGCGCCGGCGATCGCAAGAGCGACGACCGAGACCAGCGCCACCGAGGCCCGGACGACCATCCCGCAACCAGTATGCGCTCGTTGCGGGAATTGGTCAACGCTCGTGCGAGGCATCATGCGCATGGCGCCGCTCGGGTAGCCTCAGCGCGGCATGGATCCCGAACGCGCAAGAGAGCTTCTCGCTGCCGAGCGGCGGCGCATCGAGGCGCTGCTCGCAGGTCGCGCGCCGCAGGTCGACGAGGAGCTCGACAGGCTCGACGAGGCCGACCAGGGCAGCGACACGTACATCGCCGAGCTCGACGAGGGGCTCGCCGACGACCTGCGCGAGGACCTCGAGGCGGTCGAGCGGGCGGAGAAGCGGCTCGAGGAGGGCACCTACGGCCTCTCGGTCGAGAGCGGTGAGCCGATCCCGGACGAGCGGCTCGAGGCGATCCCGACGGCCGAGCGCACGGCCGCGGAACAGGGCCGCCTCGAGGGCCGCGTCACGTAACGAGTTTTGGCGCGGCCCCGCTTGGTGAACAACGGGCGGGAGATGGCGACGAGCGTTGAGCAGCAGCAGGGTCAGGGCGGCGGCCCTACCCCGCAACCCGAGCACGCAGAGCCGAAGCACCCCGACCCCGGGCTCCGCGACTTCACGTTCGCCGACTGGCGCGCGATCTTCGTCCGCGCCGCCAAGGAGATGCTCGCGGACAACATGACCCTGATCGCCTCGGCGCTCGCCTACAGCACCTTTTTCGCGATCCCGTCCGTGCTGCTGATGGTGGTGGGACTCTTCACCCTCATCGCCGGCCCGGGCGCGATCGACACGCTGATCCAACATCTCGGCACGGTGATGCCGGCCCAGACGACCGAGCTCCTGCGCTCGAGCCTGCTCCGCCTCGACCAGCACCCGTCCACGGGCATCGCCATCACCGCGATCGGCTTCGTGCTCGCGCTCTGGTCGACGACCGGCGCGATGACGAGCTACATGACCGCGCTCAACATCGCCTACGACCGCGAGGACAGCCGGAAGTTCGTGAAGAAGCGACTCGTGGCTCTGGTGATGGTGGCATGCATCGGGTTCGCCTTCCTGCTCGTCGCAGGGCTGCTCGTCTTCGGCCCGCCGATCGAGAAGTACGCCGGCCGCGCGGTCGGGATGCCGTCCACGTTCGGCTTGCTCTGGTGGTCGCTGCAGTGGCCGATCCTGATCGTCGGCATGCTCGCCGCCTTCGCGACACTGCTCTGGCTCGGTCCCGACGTCAAGCCGCGCAGCTGGAAGTTCATCACTCCGGGGAGCGTCGTCACCGTCGTCATCTGGCTCGTGGTCTCGGGCGCGTTCGCCTTCTACACGAGCAGCTTCGGCTCGTACAACAAGACGTGGGGGTCGCTCGCCGCAGTGATCGTGATGCTCACCTGGCTCTGGCTCACGAGCCTCGCGCTCCTGTTCGGCGCTGAGCTGAACGCCGAGGTCGAGCGGACGCGCCGGCTCCGGCAGGGCTAGCCAATTCCCGGAGGGGCCTCTATTCTCTCTCGATGGCGACTATCGAGCGGGTCGTCGCCCAATCCGCAGGAAGTGTCGCTGCGGATCCCCCCTGGGCCTATATTCCACGCGACCGCCGGCGCGCGCTGGCCTCCGGGCAGGCGCTGCCGACGCGTGTCACGGGCTCGGCGCTCTTCGCCGACATCTCCGGCTTCACGCCCGTCACCGAGGCGCTCGCGAACGAGCTCGGCTCGCAGCGCGCCTCGGAGGTGCTCACCGGGCATCTGAACCGGGTCTTCCACGCCGTCATCGCCGAGCTCGACCGCTTCGGCGGCGACGTCGTCTACTTCAGCGGCGATGCGATCACCTGCTGGCTCGACGGCGACGACGGGGTCAATGCCGTCGCCGCCGGCTTCGGGATGCTGCAGGCGATCGAGCGCGAGGGCGAGATCGTCACGCCCGCCGGCGCGGTCTTCCAGCTCGGGCTCAAGGTCGCGATCGCGGTCGGCGAGGCGCGGCGCTTCGTCGTCGGGGATCCCGAGATCCAGCTGATCGAGGTGCTCGCCGGGAGCCTGATCGACCGGCTCGCCGTCGCTGAGGGACATGCGGAGAAGGGCCAGGTGGTGCTCGACGCCATCTCGGCCACCGCGCTCGCCGGCAAGGTGGCGCTCGCGGACGACGAGAACGGCGTCGTCGAGAAACTGCTCACGGACGCATACCCGGTCGTCGAGATCGACGAGGCGGCGCTGCCGGACGAGCTCTCGCGCTCCTGGCTCCTTCCGGCCGTCTACGAGCGGCTCTCGACCGGGCGCGGCGAGTTCCTGGCCGAGCTCCGCCCGGCGTTCCCGGTCTTCGTCAACTTCGGCGGGATCGACTACGACGAGGACGAGCACGCGCCCGCGAAGCTCGACGAGTTCGTGCGCAGCGCGCAGCAGATCCTCTCGTCGTACGGCGGGAACGTCCTCCAGCTGACGCTCGGCGACAAGGGCGCCTATCTCTACGGCGTCTTCGGGACGCCGTTCGCGCACGAGGACGACGCCGCACGCGCCTGCGCCGCGGTGCTCGCGCTGCGCGACCTCGAGCAGACCACGGCGGCGCGCGACATCCGTACCGGGATCACGCACGGGCGGCTCCGCAGCGGCACGTACGGCCACACGGGCCGGCGCACGTTCGTGTGCCTGGGCGACGCCGTCAACCTCTCGGCGCGGCTGATGTCGAAGGCGCCGAGCGGCGAGATCTACGTCTCGGAGCTCGTCCGCCGCCTCGCCGGCACGGGCTTCTCGTGGACGAAGCTCGAGCCGCTCGCGCTCAAGGGCAAGGCGAGCCCGGTCGCGGCCTACGCGCTCACCGGCTCGACCGGCCCGCGCTCGCGCCGCGTCACCCGCTACACGCTCCCGATCGTCGGCCGCGACGCGGAGCTCGGCTGGCTCGATGCAGGCCTCGCCGACGCCTCCGCCGGCCGCGGGCGCATCCTCGGCATCTCGGCCGAGGCGGGCATGGGCAAGTCTCGCCTGCTCGCCGAGTTCGTCCGCGACGCGCGCCGGGACGGCCATCTCGTCGCCTTCGGCGAGTGTCAGTCGTTCGGCACTCGCACGACCTATGCGGTCTGGGGAGAGATCTGGCGCGCCCTGCTCGCCGTGCCGGAGACGATGACCGAGGCCGAGCAGCTGCAGGCGCTCGAGCAGGCGCTGACCGACATCGACCCCGCGCTCCTCGAGCGCGCGCCGCTGCTCGACGCCGTGCTCGGCCTGCCGATCCCGGACACGGAGCTGACGGCGTCGTTCGACGCGAAGCTGCGCAAGACCTCGCTCGAGAGCCTCCTGGCCGACTGCCTGCGGGCGCTCACGCGCACCGACGCGAAGGTGATCGTGCTCGAGGACTGCCACTGGCTCGACCCGCTCTCGCGCGACCTGCTCGACGTGCTCGCGCGGGCGGTCGACGGCTCGCATTTGCTGCTCGTCCTCGCGTACCGGCCCGAGGGGCTTGGCGTCTCCGGGCTGGTCGGCCTCGAGGAGGTCGCGCTCGACACGCTCGGCGAGGCCGAGATGACCGAGGTCGTGCGCGGCAAGCTCGGACAGCTCGTGGGGGAGCGGGCGGAGGTGCCGCGGTCTCTGCTCGAGGTGGTCGTCGAGCGCTCGCAGGGGAACCCGTTCTACGCGGAGGAGCTCCTGAACTACGTCGACGAGCTCGAGGTCGACCTTGCGGACGAGGCCGCGCTCCGCTCGCTCGAGCTGCCCGGAAGCCTCCACAGCCTGGTGCTCGGCCGCATCGACACGCTGAGCGAGGCCCCGCGGCGGACGCTCAAGGTCGCCAGCGTCGCCGGCCGGGTCTTCCGGGCGCCGGTGATCTCGGGTGCCTACCCGGATCTCGGGTCGCCGTCGCGACATCCGCGCCCACCTGCTGACGCTCAAGTCGCTCGACCTCGTCAACGTCGACCGCGAGTCGGACGAGTCGTATCTCTTCAAGCACGCGGTCACACACGAGGTCGCCTACGAGAGCCTCCCGTACGCGCTCCGGGCGACCCTGCACGGCGACATCGGCCGCTTCCTGGAGGAGTTCGAGCCGGCCGAGCGCAACCTCGACCTGCTCGCACACCACTTCTGGCACTCGCGACGACGAGGTGCGCAAGCGGCTCTACCTCCGCCGCGCCGGCGACGCAGCCCAGGCGATCTACGCCAACGCGGCCGCGATCGACTACTACGAGCGGCTGGCGCCGCTGCTGCCCGAGGCGGAGCGCGCCGGACGTGCTGCTCGAGCTCGGGAAGGTGCTCGAGCTCGTCGGGCGCTGGGACGACGCGCGCGACGCCGACGTCTCGGCGCTCGAGCTCGCCGAGGCCGCGGGCGACGCTCGCGGGGCGGCCTGGTCGGAGGTCGCGCTCGCCGAGGTGGCGCGCAAGCAGGGCCAGTTCGAGGAGGCGGCCGAGCGGCTTGGCCGAGCGCAGGCGCGACGTTCGACGGGCTCGCCGACGAGGAGGGTCGCGGTCGCGTCCTCCATCTCGAGGGCACGCTCGCCGCGCAGCAGGGCCGGTTCGCCGAGGCGCGCGAGCGCTACGACGAGAGCCTCGAGATCCGCCGCCGGCTCGGCGACCGCAAGATGATGGCGAGCGTCCTCGCCAACCTCGGGATCGTCGCCGAGTACGAGGGCGACCTCGACGGCGCCCTCGCCTTCCACGAGCAGGCGCTCGAGCTGCGGGCGGAGATCGGCGACCGCTGGGCGCTGGCGGCGGCCAAGACGAATCTCGGCGAGATGCTGATGATGCAGCGGGCGCTACGCGGAGGCGCGCGACCAGCTCGAGGAGGGGCTGCGGCTTGAGCCGCGAGGTCGGCGACAACTGGATCGTCGCGCTCGCCACAACAACCTCGGCAATGCGCTCCGCGGGCTCGGCGAGGGCGAGGCCGCCCGCGAGCACTACGCGCGAGGCGCTCGCGGGCGTACCGCGACTACCACGAGCAGTGGGCGCTGACGCTACCTGCTCGAGGACATCGCGATGCTGGCGGCGCAGGAAGGGCAGGCGGAGCCGGCGTTCGAGCTGGTCGGCGCCGCCGACGCCCTCCGGAAGGC
Source organism: uncultured Actinomycetes bacterium (assembly GCA_963792135.1). Classification (GTDB taxonomy): domain Bacteria; phylum Actinomycetota; class Thermoleophilia; order Gaiellales; family Gaiellaceae; genus PALSA-600. The sequence goes on from CAWBVD010000006.1 coordinate 70,739, forward strand.
GATCGGCAGCCCGCGCGGCGAGGCCCGCGAGGCCGAGCTCGAGCGGCTGCTCGCGGAGGTCCGGAACGGGTCAGCCGAGGCTGCACGGGCGCGCGGGGCAGAGCTGGAGGCCGACGCCGTCTTCGCAGCGGCGCTGGCCGCGTGTTCGCCAAGTCGAGGCGCGAGCGCGACAATGTAGAGTCGTAATGACCGAGCGGCACGAGAAGGGGGTCGGGTAGTGAGTTCGAGGCTGAGGTGGGGCGGGTTCGCTCCTGCTCGCAATCGGGGCCTGCTTTGCGCTGGCCCAGGGAGCGCTCGCGAACGGGCCTGAGCTGGTGACCAACGGCGGTTTCGAGAATCCCGCGGTCACCAATACCGGGCACGTACGACACGTACCCTGCCGTCCCGGACACCACCGGCTTCGGCTGGACCGTGACCGGCAACTCGATCGACCACATCCAGGGCTACTGGGATCCGTACCCGGGCCTCAAGTCGATCGACCTCGACGGCATCGGTCCGGGCGGTGTCTCGCAGACGCTCTCGACCGCCGCGCAATCAGCCGTACGTGCTCACGTTCGCGTACTCCGCCAACCCCGACCGGCAGACCGATTTCCCCTTGCACGAACACCAAGACGGGCGCGTCCATGAACGTCACCTGGGGCGGGTCAGAACATCGGCTCCTTCACGTTCTCCGACACGAACTCATTCCACGCGATGGGCTGGAAGACCGCGACGATCCAGATCGACGCCGCGAAGACCACCGCTACCTCGACCGTGCTCGCATTTTCCTCGACGGACGCCCAGAGCGCGTGCGGGATCGCGCTCGACGCGGTCAGCGTCACCGCAAACGTCGTGTGACCCGGGCTCGGGCCAGGTCACCCTCTACACCGGTACGAACTTCACGGGCGACTGCGCGACCTACAGCCAGGGCTCGTACCCCGATGTCAGCTCAACGGCGGCGCCGGCCTCCCCAACAACACGGCGGAGAGCATCAAGGTCGGCGCGGGAGCGTTCGCCGTGCTGCACGGCGTTCCCGGCTTCGGCGACCACTGTGCAACAACGCCTGGGTGAACGTCGCGTCCGACGACCCGAACCTCACCGACAAGGTCTACAAGATCGCGTCCTCCGAGAACAACGCAGTCAACGCCTTCGCCTCGGTCTCGGGCCTCTGGGTGATGGGCACCGGCTGCACGCCGGGTCCGAACCAGGTCTCGCTCTTCGCGCTGCCGAGCTACGGCGGCGGCTGCGTGAACGTCGGCGTCGGGAGCTACGACGTCGTTCGGCGCAGCTCCCGAACGACTGGGCCGGCTCGCTGAAGGTCGGCCGGGCGGCAAAGGCGACGCTCTTCAGGGACGTCGGCCAGAGCGGGCCGAGCTGCACGTACGACGCGTTCGCCCAGGACCCGTCCGTCTGTGACAGCGGGTTCGGCCAGCAGAACCTCTCGTCGATGAGCGTCACGGCGCTGGCCAAGACGGCGGCCACGCTGACGTTCGGCTCCGCACAGGCCGCCCCTGACGGCACCGTGGTGACCGGCTCGGTGCACGGCGCACCGAGCTCGACCTTCACGCTCTCGTTCTATGCCGGTTCGCCCTGCAGCGGACGACACGAACGGCCATCTTCTCGGCACGACGACCGTGAAGTCGAACGCCGCCGGGGACGCGGCGCTTCAGCCTCAAGGTCGCCGGAACCGTGCACGTGGGCGACCCGGTCGGCCTCACCGCCCGCCTGCCCTTCTTCGCGCCCACCGATCCGGCCTGCGTCAACGCGCTGCCGTTCGACACGAACACGTCCTGGACGAATGCCGAGCAGATCCCGCTCGACGGCAACGGCAACGGCGGCGTGACCAACGAGGCGATCAACATCTCCGGTGAGTCGCGTTGGTACAAGTTCAACGTCACGCCGGGCGGGACGGTTCAGGTCGACCTTTCGAACCTGCCGGCGAACTACGACCTCGCCCTCTTCACCGACATCGGGCAGGCGTACAACGACATCACCGACGCCCGGCGGCCTGCAGCAGGTGAACGCCGAGCTGGGCGCGTCCGTTCAGCCCCACGTTCTTCACGCCGGCCGTTCTTCACGCCGACCTTGTTCACGCCCGACGTTCTTCACGCCCGACCGTTCTTCACGCCCACGTTCTTCACGCCGGGGCTTCTTCACCGGGTCGGACTTCTCGCCCGCGTTCTTCACGCCCGACAGGTTCACGCCCGACGTTCTTCACGCCGACCTTCTTCACCCGGCGACGAGTCGGCCTACGAGAGCGCGCAGTACCGCAGCCTGTTCGGGATCTCCGTACAACGACGGCACCGCGAACGAGCACATCTTCACGAACGTCTTCAACAACACCGGAAGCTTCTACATCCGCGTCACCGGGCGGAACGGCGCCTACGTGCCGGGCTCGAACTTCAACCTCTCCGTCCATGAGAACGCCGGCGCGTGCGGCCGCGTGGTGCAGCCGCTGACCCGGAACGCTGCTCTCGAGCACGATCCCGGCGGGCAAGCAGACGCTGATCCTGACCGACTACGGCTCGCGCTTCGGCAGCGACACCACCGCGCTGTCGGCGAAGGTCGACACGCTCGCCGCGGCCGCTGGTGTGAACGGGGCCGTCGTCAACCTCGGCAGCATCAGCCCGCTCGTCACCGCGCTCAACGCGCAGGCCGACAACCCGCAAAACGCCGGCTGCACCTACGCCAAGAACCTCGTCGCCGGCGCGATCAAGCAGATTGTCGACCGGTACCGCGCGAGCAACCCGAACAGCCTGAAGTACGTCGTCATCGTCGGCGGCGACAGCGTCGTCCCGTACTTCCGCTACCCCGACACCGCCGGCCTCGGCCCCGAGTTGACCTACGTGCCGCCGGTGCTGTCGACCTCCCCCTCCGAGGCGTCCCTGCAGGGGAACCAGGTCCTGTCGCAGGACGCGTACGGCTCCTCGACGGTGCTCCACCTCAAGGGCATCGACCTGCCCGTCCCCGGCCTGCCGGTGGGGCGCCTGGTCGAGACGCCGAGCGAGATCGTCACGATGATCAACGCGTACCTCGGTCTCGGGGCGGGGGTCGTCCCGACGCCGCACATCCTCGCTCGTCACCGGCTACGACTTCATGGCGAGCGGCGCCAACTCGGTCGAGGGCGACCTCGCGGCCGGGCTCGGCGCGGGCGCGACGAACGACACGCTGATCAGCCCGCAGGGAACGCCGCCCGCCCAGTCGTGGACGGCGAGCCAGCTGAGCACGGCGCTCCTCGGCAGCCGCCATGACCTGATCTACCTCGGCGGCCACTTCAGCGCGAACAACACGCTCGCCGCCGACTACGCGACGACGCTCAACTCGACCGACCTCGCCTCGTCGTCCGTCAACCTGACGAACTCGATCGTCTTCAGCGGGGGGTGCCACTCGGGCTACACCATCGTCAACGGCGACGCGGTGCCGAACGTGACGCAGCCGCTCGACTGGACGCGAGGCCTTCGCCCAGCACGGCGCGACTCTGATCGCGGGCACCGGCTACCAGTACGGCGACACCGACTTTCTCGCCTACAGCCAGAAGCTGTATGCCAACTTCGCGCACGCGCTGCGCTACGGCAGCGGTCCGGTCGCCGTCGGCAATGCTTTCATCCAGGCGAAGAAGGACTACCTGTCGAGCAACCAGAGCCTGCAGGGGATCGACGCGAAGGCGCTGCTCGAGTCGACGCTCTTCGGCCTGCCGATGCTGAGCGTGAACTTGCCGGCGGGCCGAGGCCTGGCGCCGCCGAACCGCGTCTCCCACGTCAACCCGACGGTGCAGGCGCCCACGAACCCGGGCGCGGCGCTCGGCCTGAGCTGGTTCGACTACTCCACCTCGCCGTCGCTCACTGCGAACCCCGTCCAGCTCAAGGACACGAACAACAACCCGCTCACGGCGACGTATCTGAGCGGCCAGGACGGCGTCGTCACGAGCCCGAGTGTCCCGGCGCTGCCGCTCCAGCAGGACAACGTCGACGATCTCGATTCGCACGACGCCGGCAAGGTCCTGCGCGGCGTCGGCTTCCGCGGCGGAACGTTCAGCGACCTGGCCGGCATCACACCACTCACGGGGACGCCTGCGACCGAGCAGAACGGCGAGCACACGCCGTTCGTCTCGAGCATCTTCTACCCCGGGAAGATCTGGTCGGCGAACTACTTCGGCGGGCTGACCGGCAACGGCGCCGGGACGCAGCTGATGCTCACGCCGGCGCAGTACAAGTCGGACGCGCCCGGCTCGATCACCGACATCCAGCGGAAGTACTCGTCCGTGTCGCTGCGGCTGTTCTACAGCGGTGCGACGACCGTCACGAGTGGGAACGTGACCGTCTCCCCGGGTCTCGCGGCGCCGCCCACGATCGCGCGCGTCGACGCCTCGACGAGCGGCGGAAGCGTGAACTTCCGGGTGCACGTCGTCGGCGATCCGGCGGCGGGCATCGAGGGGGTGTGGATCACGTACACCGGGCTCGATCCGACGCACTGGGCCTCGCTCGACCTGACCCAGGACACCAGCGACACGACGCTCTGGACGGGATCGCTCCCGCTCAACGGCGGTGATCCGTCGGCCCTGCGCTTCATCGCGCAGGCAGTCAACGGCGTCGGCCTCGTCACGCTCGACGACAACCACGGCGCGTACTACTCGCTGGCCGGCATCGCGCCTGCGCTGCAGACCTCGCTGACGACGACGGCGATCAGCCTCAACGCGCCCGTGCCGACGAGCGGCGCGTACGGCTCGAGCGTCAACCTCGCCGCCACGCTCACGGCGGGCGGGAACCCGCTCCCGAACGCGACCGTCAAGTTCGTGATCGGCAGCTCGACGCGCTCCGCGGTCACGAACGCGAGCGGCGTCGCGACCGCGTCGGTGCCGCTCATCGACAACCCGGCTCACTCCAACATGAGCGCCGCCTTCGAGGGAGACGCGACCGACAAGAGCTCGTCGCAGTCGAACGGGTTCGACATCACGAAGCTCGCGACGAGCCTCTCGCTCACGCAGAACGGCTACGTGATCGCGGGCATCGACACCGGCATGGTCGCCACGCTTACGAGCGGCGGCCAGCCCGTCTCGCAGAAGTCGGTCGCCTTCCTGTTCACGCCGACCGGCGGCGGGCCGACCTACGCACAGACGCGGATCACGGACGGCGCGGGTCACGCGACCCTCGGCCCCGTCTCCACGCTCCCGGCCGGGACGTACAACGTCCAGGCGTACTTCGGGCCCGGTGGGCCGGCGGGAGTGCCGGCGCTTCCGGACGACCCGATCTATGCGAGCAGCAGCAGTAGCCCGGCGGTGCCGCTGACGGTCAACGCGCTCAACGGCACGAGCATCACCGCGCTGACGGTGTTCTACGTGCAGACCTCGCCGAAGTACCTGGCCTCCTCGCCGGCCCAGCAGAGAGCGGAAACCGCGATTGTCCAGACCATCTCCAGCGCCTTCCTCCAGTCGCTCAACCCTGCGAACAAGGCGGCGAGGGTCGTCGCCTTCAAGATCCAGCTGGGCGTGCTCCAGTTGGGCGGCTTTCTCACCGCGGCGCAGGTGGCACAGGTCTCGGCGCTGCTGAACCAGCTGTAGGACTCGGGTATGCCCGGGCTCACAGGTCCGTCGCCAAACGTTCACCAAACCGCCGAACGGCCCCGTAGGCAAGCAGCGACGATTGCAGGCAGGATGACGAGCATGTCCACAGGCACGCACGATCGCTACATCTCGCTCCTGATGGAGTCCGGGAACGCCGAGACGTTCCCCGCCGGCACGAAGCTCTTCGAGCAGGGCGAGGCCGGAGACGTCCTGTACATCGTTCGCGAGGGCACCGTCGAGCTGACCGCCGACGGGCGGCAGCTCGAGCTCGTCGAGAAGGGCGGGATGTTCGGCGAGATGGCGCTGATCGACCGCGAGCCGCGGTCCGCGACCGCGATCGCCGAGAACGACTGCGAGCTCGTCGTGATCGACAAGCGCCGCTTCTGGTTCCTCGTGCAGGAGACGCCGTACTTCGCGGAGATCGTGATGCGCGTGATGGCGGACCGCCTCCGCCGCAATACCTAGTCCCGCCGCGTCTCTCCGTGGCGGTGATGGGGCTCGCGAACCGCTCCTGCAACAGCCGCCGCATCCGGGCCCGCCGCTGAGAGGAGCGGCGCAGCGCGCCGGCGCCACGCCGTAGCTCAACGTCCGTCGGTATCCGCATCGCGCGAGATAGGTAACCGCAAGCGAGGGTGACGAGACGGTGACGAACTGGAGGCAATCTGGTGTTTCGCCGCAGGCCGCTTCGGGCTACGCCAGACTCAACGACGTTATGAAGGCAGCAACGGAGCGCGAGCTGAAGTTCGAAGGAGTCGGCGTGATGGAGATCGAGCGCCTCGGCGGGGAGCCCCTCGAGGCGCATACGTTTTCGTCCACGTATTACGACACCTACGACCGCCGGCTGCTCCGCGCGGGCATCACGCTGCGGCGCCGTCTCGAGAACGGCCTCGGCGTCTGGCAGCTGAAGCTTCCGCGCGAGAACGCGAAGCTCGAGCTCGAGGACGTGGGCGGGCCCGGCTCGCCGCCGTCGTCGGTCTCCGCGGTTCTCTCCGGTGCCCTTCGCGGCCGCGCGGTCGAGCCTATCGCCACGCTCCGGACGCACCGCCACGGCCGCCGCGTCGACGGGGTGGCCGTGACGGTCGACGACGTCGAGGTCATGGACGGTCACTCGGTGGTGGAGCGGTTCACGGAGATCGAGGCCGAGCTCCTCGAGGGGCCGCCGACAGCGGTCGCGCGGGTCGGGCGCCGGCTGGAGAAGCTCGGAGCGCGGAGCATGACCGGGCTGACGAAGCTCGGCCATGTCGTCGACGTCCCCGCACTCGAGCGGCCCGACCCCGACGCGTCCGTTCTCGACCAGGTACGGGCGCGGCTCAGGAGTCAGTACGAGGAGCTCCTCCGGAACGACCCGGTCGTGCGCATCACTGACGACGTCGACGCCGTGCACGACATGCGAGTCGCGGTGCGCCGCCTGCGCTCGCTGCTCCGCACCGCCGAGCCGATGCTCGACGCCGACTGGGTCGACGCGCTTCGCGCCGAGCTCGGCTGGCTGGCGGGACGGCTCGGGAGCGTCCGCGACCTCGACGTTCTGATCGAACACCTCGAGTCGGTGGCGGCCGGCCTGAACGGCGGCGATGCAGCCGTGGCCTCTGCGCTGCTGCGCCCCCTCGAGACCGAGCGCGGCCGCGCGCGCGGGCGAATGCGCTCGGGGCTCGAGAAGCAGCGTTACTACGACCTGCTCGACGCGCTCGAGGAGGCCGGCACCGTCCCGCCGGCCCGGCGCGCGGATCTCACGCTTCGCAAGCTGGCGCGGCGGGAGTTCCGGAAGCTCCGCCGCCGCGCGCAGGGGTTCCCGGATCTCCCCGACTCGGCGCTCCACCGGATGCGCATCCAGGGGAAGCGCGCCCGCTACGCCGCCGAGCTCGCGGCGCCGGCCCCGGGTGGGAGTGCGGACGACTTCGTCGAAGCCGCCCGCGAGCTCCAGGACGTCCTCGGCGAGCACCAGGATGCGGTCGTGGCCGTCCGGCGGCTGCGCGAGCTCGCCCGCGTCGCCGACAGGGCCGACGCCGCCCTCGTCGCGGGGCGGCTGATCGAGCGCGAGGAAGCGCGGAAGAACGCCGCGCGCCGCGACGCGGCCGGAGCATGGAAGCGCGTCCGCCGGGCCGGCAAGCGCGCCTGGTAGTCCGTGGAGCTCATGCGGCGTGCGCACATCCCGGCTGTCACCGAATCGCCGCAACCTGTTCACACGCTCCCCGCCATCATGACTGCACGGGGATGTCTGCTGTCGATTCAGCCTGCGCTCGAGCTGCCGTCGTCGACGTCGGGGCGACCACGGTGCGGCTCGAGGTCGCCCAGGAGGGCCGGCCGGTGTACCGCCGGCGGGCATGGCTGTGGCTCGGCGAGGCGGTCGAGGCTTTCGGGGCGATCCCGGGCCCGAAGCTCGACGAGGTCGCCTCCTGCGTCGCCGGCTACGTCGGCCGCGCCCGCGAGCACGGCGTCGATCGCGTCGAGGTTCTCGTCACGAGCCCCGGCCGGCAGGCGGCGAACGCCGTCGAGCTGCTGGAGCGGGTCGAGCGCGCCGCCGGCGTGCCGGTGCGGCTTCTCACGGCGGCCGAGGAGGCGAGCTTCGCGTTCGCAGGGGCTTTGCTGGCGCTGCCCGAGCTCGCGGCCACGAGCCGGGTCGCCGTCGTCGACGTCGGCGGCGGGTCGGCTCAGATCGCGGTCGGCACCCGCGGAGACGGTGTCACCTGGTGCCGCTCGATCGATGTCGGCTCGACGCGGCTGACGCGGCGGTGCTTCCAGAGCGACCCGCCCGGACCGGAGGCCCTTGCCCGGGCGCGCGCCGAGGTCGACCGGCTGCTCGAAGGCATCGAGCCGCCGCCCGTCGAGGGCGTACTGGCGGTCGGCGGGAGTGCGCGCGCGCTGAAGCGGATCACGGGCAGCCCCAGGCTGGACCGGGACGGGCTCGCCGCTGCCACGAAGCTCCTGGCCCGGACGCCGGCGGCCGAGGTCGCCTCGAGCTACGCGCTGCCGCTCGGACGGGCCGCGGCGGTGACTGCCGGGGCCGTCATCCTGCAGGCGATCACCGATCGGCTCGGGGCCAAGCTCCGGGTCGTGCGCGGCGGCGTTCGAGAAGGGGCGCTGCTCTCCGTCCGCCGCGGAGCCGCGTGATCAGCTCCGACCTGCGCTCGCGGTCGCAAACCGCCTGCGCGGGCGGCTGAGCTACGGCTTCTGGCGGCGCACACACGGCGGCGACACTGCGACACCGCGGGCGGTCGGGCTCTAGCATTGCTCCGACCAGCGACCGGAGGTGAACGCACCGTGGAGGACGAGCGCTCGATTGCAGCCCAGGAACTCGATCGCCGGCAGCTCCTCAAAGCGGGCGCAGCCGGGGCGATCCTCCTCGGCACGGGAGGTCTCCTACGGCCGGCCTTCGCGCACGGCGCGGCGGCCAAGACCGGCGGCGTCCTCCGCGTCGGCATCGCCGGCGGCGGGCCGACCGACAACTTCGACGCGGCGCTGATCAACGGGCCGTCTGCGACCACGCGCGGCCAGGTCTTCTACGAGACGCTCACCTGGCTGGACGGGAAGTTCAAGCTGCACAACTGGCTGATCGACGAGATCACGCCCAACAAGACCGCCACCCAGTGGACGCTGAGGCTGAAGCAGGGGCTCGAGTTCCACAACGGGAAAACGGTGACCCCGGAGGACGTGCTCTTCTCGCTCGCCCGGATCCTGAATCCGAAGAACGGCGCCACCGCCTCCGCCCAGCTGACCCAGCTCGACCTGCGCGCGTCGAAGAAGATCGACAAGCGGACCTTCAAGCTCGCGCTGAAGAAGCCCTACTCGTTCTTCGACGAGGTGCTGAGCGACATCGTCTACATCATCCCGGTCGGCTACGACCCGAAGAAGCCGGTCTCGACCGGGCCGTGGAAGATGGTCAGCTACTCGCCCGGCCGACAGACGGTGCTCGAGCCGTTCGCGAACTACTGGGGCAAGAAGCCGGTCGTCGACCAGCTCCAGATCGTCGAGCTGCCGGACGACGCCGCCCGCGTGAACGCGATGCTCGCGGGGCAGGTCGACGTGATCAACCAGGTGCCGTTCGCGCAGGTCGCGGTCCTCAAGGGCAACAAAGCGCTCAATCTCGTCATCTCGCCGACCGGCGCCTGGAACCCGATCACCATGCGCGTCGACATGGCCCCGTTCAAGGACAACCGGGTCCGGCAGGCGATCCGGCTCGTGATGGACCGGAACCAGGCGGTGCAGACGGCGCTGCTCGGCCAGGGGGCGCCGGGCAACGACTACTACGGCCGCTTCGACCCGTGCTACGACCCCATCTACCACCGGCAGCAGAACATCGAGCAGGCGAAGGCGCTGCTGAAGGCCGCCGGCCAGTCGAGCCTCAAGGTCGAGCTGGTGACGACGCCGATCGCCGCCGGCATCGTCGAGGCCTGCCAGGTGCTCGCCCAGAACGCGAAGGCGGCGGGGATCGACATCTCGCTCCGCAACGTCGACATCTCGACCTACTTCAGCGGGTACGGCAAGTGGCCGTTCGCGATCGACTACTGGGTGGGGCTGCCCTATCTCGTCCTCGCGTCGCTCAACGACGGGCCCGGTGCGACCGTCGTCAACACGACCCACTTCAACGATCCGCAGTTCAACAGGCTCTTCGACCAGGCGGCCGCGACGCTGGACAAGGGGAAGCGCTGCGGGATCATCCAGGACATGGAGAAGATCCAGTTCCAGCGCGGCGGCAACATCATCTGGTCGTTCCAGAACACGGTGGACGCCTACTCGACGAAGGTGACCGGCTACGGCACGGTCGACGAGACCGGCTGGGGTCTCGACCGCTGCCGGCTCGACAAGCTGTCGTTCGTGTGAGCCCCACTTGACCTCGGACGCGACCGTCGAGAATGCGGCGGCCGAGGCCCTGCCGCTCGCGCCGGCGACCCGGCGCGAGGGGAGCCTGCTGCGCTGGACGCTCCAGCGGCTGGCGTTCAGCGTGCTGATCCTGTTCGGGGTCTCGGTGCTCGTGTTCGTCGCGACGCAGGCGCTCCCGGGCGACCCGGCCACCTCGATCCTCGGGCACGCGGCGGCGCCCGACCAGCTCGCCGCGCTGCGCAAGGAGCTCGGCCTCGACAAGCCCCTGCTCACCCAGTACGCCGACTGGGCCTGGGGCGTTCTGCACGGCGATCTCGGCGTTTCGCTCGCGAGCCGCGACTCGGTGGCCTCGATCATCTCCGACCGGGCGCAGAACTCGCTCGCGCTCGTGGTGCTGTCGGCCGGGATCGCGATCCCGCTCTCGGTGCTGATCGGGACGCTGGCCGCCGTGCGCCGCGACCGGGCCTTCGACCACACCTCGCAGCTCCTGCTGCTCGTGCTGACGGCGCTTCCGGAGTTCGTGATCGGGCTCGCGCTCCTGCTCCTGCTCTCGACATCGGTCCTGAAGTGGCTGCCGGCGGTCGCGCTGATCCCGCCCGGCGAGAGCGCGTTCCTGCATCCCCGCGAGCTGGCGCTGCCGGTGCTGACGCTCGTGCTCGCCGTCGTGCCGTACCTCGCCCGGCTCCAGCGCGCGGCGCTGCTCGACGTGCTCGGCTCGGAGTACGTCCAGATGGCCCGGCTGAAGGGCGTCCGCGAGCACGTCGTGATCCGCCGCCACGCGCTGCGGAACGCGCTCGTGCCGCTCATCCAGGGCTCGGCGTTGACGCTGATCTATCTCACCGGCGGCATCGTGACCGTCGAGTACCTGTTCGCGTACCCGGGCCTCGGCAGCGCGCTCACGAGCGCCGTGCAGGCGCGCGACATGCCGGTCGTGCAGGGGATCGTGCTGCTCTTCGCGGCCTCGTACGTCTTCTTCAACCTCGCGGCGGACCTGTTGACCGTGTACGTGTCGCCGCGGCTGCGGACGGGGCGCCGGTGACCGCGGCGACGTTCACCGCCCGGCTACGCGCGCCCCGCTCGCCGGCGACGGCCCGGGCGCTGCGCTCGACGCGCACGCGGGTCGGGCTGGGGCTGACCGCGGCGATCGTGCTGCTGGCCCTCATCGGCCCCTTCTTCGCGCCGTACGACCCGGCGGCGGTGGTCGGGATCCCGTACTCGAGCCCGTCGGCGAAGTTCCCGCTCGGCACGGACTACCTCGGCCACGACGTGCTCTCCCGCGTGCTCTGGGGCGGGCGGAGCGTGGTCTGGATGGCGTTCGCCGGGGCGACGCTCGGCGTCGCCGTCGGCGCGGCGATCGGGCTCTTCGCCGGCTACTCGCGCTCGCGGCTCGACGACGTGCTGATGCGCGGGATGGACGTGATCCTCGCCTTCCCGCAGATCGTGCTGATCCTGCTCTTCGTCTCGATCCTCGGCAGCAAGCTCTGGCTGATCGTGCTGCTCGTCGCCGTCGCCTGGGTGCCGCAGGTCGCGCGCGTGGTGCGCGGCGTCACGGCGGACATCGCGCATCGCGAGTACGTGGAGTCGGCCGAGGCGATCGCCCTGCCGAGGCGGCAGATCCTGCTGCACGAGATCCTCCCCAACGTCACGACGCCGCTGATGGTCGAGTACGGCCTCCGGCTGACCTGGTCGATCGCGCTCGTCGCCGCGGTCAGCTTCCTCGGCTTCGGGATCCAGCAGCCGAACGCGGACTGGGGGCTGATGATCAACGAGAACCGAACGGGGCTCACGATCCAGCCCTGGGCGGTGGTCGTGCCGGCCGCGTGCATCGCGGTGTTCGCGGTAGGGACGAACTTCGTCACCGAGGGCATCTCCCGCGCGGTCGCGAGGGTCGGCGAATGATCGAGGTCGCAGGGCTCCGCGTCGAGGTCGCGCGCGACGGCAGCGAGATCGTCGACGGGATCACGTTCGCGGCCGCGCAGGGCGAGGTCGTCGGGCTGGTCGGAGAGTCGGGCTCGGGGAAGACGACCGTTGCCGTGGCGCTGCTCGGCCACGCGCGGCCGGGAACGAAGATCGTGAGCGGGTCGGTGCGCGTCGCCGATGTGCCGATCCTCGACCTGGCGCCGGAGGCGCTGCGGGAAGCGAGGGGCAAGCTCGTCGCCTACGTGCCGCAGGATCCGTCGGCTGCCCTCAACCCGGCGCTGCGGATCGGCCTCCAGCTCGAGGAGCTCCTCGCCGAGCACGGAGTCGCGGGGGAGGGGCGAATCGCCGAATCGCTGGCCGAGGTCGCGCTGCCTTCCGACCCCGGGTTCCTGCGCCGCTACCCGCACCAGCTCTCCGGCGGCCAGCAGCAGCGGATCTGCCTCGCGATGGCCTTCCTGCTCCGGCCCGCCGCGATCGTGCTCGACGAGCCGACGACGGGGCTCGACGTCACGACGCAGGCGCACGTGCTCGAGACCGTCCGCGATCTCTGCCGGAGCCACGGAACGGCGGCCGTCTACGTGAGCCACGACCTCGCCGCCGTGGCCACGATTGCCGCGCGCGTGGTCGTGCTCTACGCGGGCCGGGTCGTCGAGGACGGGCCTGCGGAGCAGCTCTTCGTCCGGCCGCGGCACCCCTACACACGCAAGCTCGCGGCGGCAATCCCGGATGTCGCCGAGCGCCGCCGCCTCGAGGCGATCCCCGGCCTCGTCCCGCCGCCGGGCGCGCGCGGCGCCGGATGCGTGTTCGCGTCCCGGTGCGAGTACGCCGTCGAGGTCTGCTCGGAGGCGCCGCCGCCGGCGGTCGAGGTCGGGCCGGGGCACCGGGTGAGCTGCGTGCGGGTCGCCGAGCTCGAGCAGGCGGCGCCTGCGACGGTCCTCCCGCCGCGGAGCGAGCCCGAGGTCGCCGCGCCCCTGCTCGAGGTGCGGACGGTGAACGCTTTTCACGGCACGCAGCAGGTGCTGCACGACGTCTCCCTCTCGGTGGGCCGCTCCGAGTGCCTTGCGCTCGTAGGCGAGTCGGGCTCCGGCAAGACGACGCTCGCCCGGGTGATCGCCGGGCTCCACACGTCGCGCACAGGCGACGTGCTCCTGGACGGCCGAGAGCTCGAGCCGGCAGCGCGGCAGCGGAAGAGCGACGCGTGCCGGCGTCTGCAGTACGTCTTCCAGAGCCCGCACAACGCCCTCAACCCACGGCGCACGATCGGCGAGATCCTTCGCGTGCCGCTCCGGCACTTCCACGGCCTCCGCGGCGCTGCGGCCGAGGCGCGGGCGGGGGAGCTACTCGAGCAGGTGTCGCTTTCCCGCGCCGTCCTGACGCGCGACCCGGGCGAGCTTTCGGGCGGCGAGCGCCAGCGGGTCGCGATCGCGCGGGCGCTGGCCGCCGAGCCCGACGTGATCGTCTGCGACGAGATCACCTCCGCCCTCGACGCTTCCGTGCAGGCGGCGATCGTCGAGCTGCTCGAGGAGCTCCGCGAGCGCGAGGACGTCTCGCTCCTGTTCGTCACGCACAATCTGGCGCTCGTGCGAACGATCGCCGACCGGGTCGCGGTGCTCGATCGGGGGCGGCTGGTCGAGAGCGGCGTCACGGCGCGGGTCCTGGACGCGCCCGAGGCGGAGTACACGCAGCGACTCCTCGCCGATACGCCGTCCCTTTGAGGACGCCAGCCGTCTAGGCCGAGGGGAACTTCGGTCTAGGCCCGGCGAGTCTTTCGCTCGCGCGAGCGGCTGCGAGCCGCCGGCCGAGTCAGGGCGATCGCGGCCTCGGGCGTGGCGACACGGAACGTGAAGGTCTCTTCGAGGTAGAGCTGCACGCCGGCGGCGTCGTGACTGCTGTAGCCGATGCTGATGTCCTGGCCGCTGTCGAAGAGGAAGTCGCCGCCTCTGAGGCTGAGGAGCGCTGCCTGCCGGAGGCCCGGCGTCCAGACGGTGGGGCCCTCGGTGATCTGCTCGAGGTGGCGGAGAACGGGATACCCGCCGCGCTCGGACCCTTCCACCACGTCGCTCCACATCTCCTCGCCGAGGGCGACGCCGTACGGACCGTCGATGCCGACGCGGAGGAGCTGCTCGATGCCGTCGGCGACGAGGCCGACGAAGGCTTCGGGTCCGCCCTCATGCTGGAGTGCATCGTGCGTGCTCGACTCGAGGATCCCCGTGATTCCCGCTTCGTTCCAGCCGTGGAAGACGGCGGCGTTCTCGACGCGGGCGAGCCGCCGGGCCGCCTCGTCGATCGGGTCGTAGTCGACGTCCTCGGCGCCCCGGTCGCCGGCCCGGAGCTCCTCGCGTGAGAGCTCGAACGGGATCACGATCTCGACGAGCGGCAGCACGCGCCTGACCCTGGCGTCGATCCCGTGCTCCGGCGCTCCCTCGAGCGTGGTCACCCGGCCCAGGTTCGTCGCCGAGTGCTCCCAGCCGTGCGGGCCGAGGAAGTCGACCAGACGGCGGGCACCGAGGCTCGGCACGAGCCGCTCCCGCGCCTCGTCGTCGATGCCCTGCCAGCCCTCGGCGGTGATCGGCGCGTGCCGGCGGAGCAGGTGGCTCACGACGCTCCTCGCAGCCCGCCGATCCCGAGCGATCCGTCGCCGCCGCCGGTCGCCGCGCCCGGCTCCTCCGCGGCCTCCTCGGCCGCATCCGCGTTGGCCGGGATCTCGCCCGGACGGAAGAGCACGCCCTCGGCGATCGACCGCCACTCCGGGCGCCGGCGGAGGAGGAACTCCAGATCCATCGAGAAGTGCTTGTACTCCTCGTGCCGCGCGTCCTCGATGATCGCGCGAGCCTCGGGGTCCTGCTCGACCGAGAGCCGCTGCTCGTACCAGTTGATCGCCTCGGCCTCCTCCGTCAGCGACGCGAACATCCGGGCGAGCGTGCGCGTCTCCTGGGAGAGCTCCTCGGGCGGCTCGTGGTACTGGTCGAAGCCCATTACCCGCGACGCTACCGGACCGCGTCGCTCACGGCGGCGGCGCGCCGGTGCTCTGGACAGAGGACTAGTCGAGGGCGCTCTCGATCGAGGCGCGCGCCTTCGTCACGTGGGCGCGGATGAGCTTCGCGACCTGCCGTGACTGCCTCGACCGCATCGCCGCCACGATCTCGAGGTGCTCGCGCACGACGGTCTTCACGTCGATCTCGGTCGCGACGAGCATGATCCGGTAGCGATCGGTGCGCTCCCAGAGCCGGTCGAGGATCTCGATCAGCAGGCCGTTTCCCGACTCGACGTAGATCGCGCGGTGGAACGCGCGGTTGATCGTCGCCTGCTCGAGCGGGTCGCTGCTGACCTCGGTGCGCGCCATCTGCTCGATCCGCGCGAGCGTCTCCTCGCTCGCCTTCGCGGTCGCGATTGCCGCCGCGTGGGGATCGAGCTGCAGCCGGACGTCGTAGATCTCGCTGAGCTCGCTGAGGTTGAGCGGGGACACGACGACGGAGCGATGGGCGT
Organism: uncultured Actinomycetes bacterium; assembly: GCA_963792135.1. Lineage (GTDB taxonomy): Bacteria > Actinomycetota > Thermoleophilia > Gaiellales > Gaiellaceae > PALSA-600. The sequence goes on from CAWBVD010000006.1 coordinate 86,502, forward strand.
GAACCTGGACGAGCCCCTCTGCCTCCAGCCGGCGCACCGCCTCGCGCACCGGGGTGACCGAGACGCCGAGCTCGGGGGCGAGCGCGTCCTGGTTGAGCGGCGAGGCGGGCGGGAGGATGCCGCGCAGGATGCGGCTGCGGATCTCGTCGTACACGGCCTCCGCCTTGGTGGTGAAGCGAAGCTCGACCGGGCTGCTGGTCATCCAGCTCTCGCGCAGGCGCTGCCGATGCCGCCCGTGGCGCCGACGACGATCCCGGTCGTCATGCGGCCTCCCTGCCGTCGAGCCAGGCGACGACCGCAGAGGGCCCCTCGACGCCGAGCTCCTCGGCGCGCGCGTCGCCGACCAGCGTTCCCAGCTGGTCGAGGGACTCGGCGCCGAAGGCGAACGGGTTGCCGGTGTCGGCCTGGCCGCCGTCGGACGTGAAGTACGCGAGGGCGCCCGCCGCCCGAAGCGCATCGATCGTCTCCACGGGGCGGTGCCGGATCCGTCCGGGCAGATCGTGGCGGAGGGTGTAGGCGTCGATCTCGAACGCCGCGCCCTGCGCGGCGAGCTCGATCACCTCGTCCGGCGGCACGTACAGCGTGTGCGTGACCGAGCACAGGAGGTACGGGCTCGCCGCAGCGAGCTGGGCGAACTGGGCCCTGCCCGGCGCGCCGAGGTGCCCGGTGGCGAGGATCCGCCGGGTGCCCGTGCCCCAGAGCTCGTCTGCGAGGTCGGCCCAGTACCCCGGCAGCTCGAGCTCCCAGGCGATCTTGCCCGCCGCCGAGATCGTGGGCCCCCAGAGCCAGCGCGCTCCGTCGTCGAGCGCCTCGAGAACGTCGTCGCGCGTCGACCACGGGTTCAGCGAGGCCGACCCGAACGCCCGCACCGGGCTCGGCGGAAGCGCCGCGCACAGCCGGGGCGTGTGTTGCTCGTGCGCCTTCCAGACGAAGCCGTGCACGCCGGCCGCCTCGGCCGCGCGCAGCACCTCGTCGCCGGTGCCCCATCGCGGCGTCTTCGACGGCCCGGGGTGGACGTGCAGGTCGTAGGAGAGAACCGGCACCCGCTCAGTCCATGACGAGGCCGCCGTTGACGTCGACGATCTCGCCCGTGAGATAGGAGGCCGCGTCCGAGAGCAGGAACGACACGACCGACGCGACCTCCTCCGGGCGTCCGATCCGGCCGAGCGGGATCGAGGAGCCACGGTCGCGGATCCCCGGCACGCCGTCGAGGAACGCCGTGTCGACGATTCCGGGCGCGACGGCGTTGCAGCGGACGCCCTGCGGCGCGAACTCGCCGGCGAGCGTCTTGGTCAGGCACAGGACGGCCGCCTTGGCCGCCGAGTACGGCGCTCCGATCAGCAGGCCGCCGGTCTTCGCGGCCTGTGAGGTGAAGTTCACGATGCCGCGCGTTGAGACGGACGAGCTCGCGAGATGCGGGAGCGCAGCCCGGCAGACACGGACGGTGCCGAGCAGGTTCACGTCGAGCGTGCGGAGCCACACCTCGTCCGTCGTCTCGAGGAACGGCGCGGGCCGGCCGCTCCCGGCCGCGTTGACGACGGCGTCGAGCGAGCCGGTCTCCTCCACGCACCGCCGGACGGCCTCCTCGACGCTCTCGAGCGAGGTGACGTCGCAGTGCTCGACGCCGTCGCCCGCCGCGAGGTCGATGCCGACGACCCGCCAGCCGTCTTCGGCCAGCTTCGCGGCGGTCGCCTTGCCGATGCCGGCGGCTGCGCCGGTTACGAGGACGGTAGGTTGGCTCATCTGACGGAGGCCTCCTCTGGTCGGGGACGGAGGGCGTGCTCGAGCGCATCCCCGATCGTGCGCTCGCGCAACGTCTGCGCGGATGCCTCGCTGTACCAGCCGATGTGAGGAGTCACCACCATGCGAGGGTCGCCGAGAAGGTGGGTGAGCGGGCTGCCGGGAGCGAGGCGGGCGTCGAGCCCGAGCCCGCCCAGGCGGGACTGGTCGAGCGCGTCCGCGACGGCCTGCTCGTCGAGCAAGCCGAGCCGCGCGGTGTCCACGAGGATCGCACCCGGCTGCATCAGCCCGAGGCGGTGGGCGTCGATCATCCTGGCGGTCTCATCCGTGAGCGCGACGTGGAGGAGCACGAGACCGGCCGACCCCAGCGCCTCCTCGAGCGAGACGGGCGTCGCGCCGAGAGCTCCGGCTGCGTCCGGGCGGCTCGTGACGGCGAGGACGTCGAAGCCCATCCGCGCGAGGGCCGACGCGACGGCGGTTCCGACCGAGCCGAGGCCGATGACCGCCGCACGGCGCAGGCCCGCGAGCGGCGTGGACGCGGCCACCTGGTCCCAGCCCGCCTCGATGCCGTCGAGCTCGCGGATCCGGCGGGCAAGGGTGAACGCGAGGGCGAGCGTGTGGGAGGCGAGCTCGGGGATGCAGTAGTCGCGCACGCCGACGACTGCGATCCCGGCACGCTCGGCCGCGTCGCGGTCGACCGTGTCGAGGCCGGTGCCGAAGCGCGCGATCACGCGGCAGGCCGGCATCGCCTCGATGAGGGCGGCGTCGACCGTCGTTGTGACGTGGGCCACGACGTCGGCGGAGGCGAGCAGCTCCGGGTCGCCCTGCCAGCGCACGACGCGCGCGCCGTAGCGCGCCGCGGTCTCGCGCTCGACGTCGAGCGAGTCGAACAGGGTGTCGAGCACGACCACGAGCATCAGGCGTCCCAGAGCACACGCCGGAGATGGCGGGCGAGCTCTTCGGGAGCGGCGTCCTCCGGCGGCGCTCCATCGAGCCAGGCGGCAGCGGCCCGGCGCAGCACGTCGACGGCGGCCGCCGCGAGATCGGGCGGCGTTCCCGCTTCCGCGAACGACGCGACCGCGCCGTCGAGCTCGTTCGCCCGCCGGGCTGCATGGACGCGGTTCGTGGAGACGAGGAGGTCCATGAACGCGGCAAACTCGGGGCCCAGGTTGTTCGTCACGGAAGCGCGGACGATTCCGTCCGGATCGAGCTCCGCCGCGAGGGCGCTGAACTCGAGCACCAACGCCTCCAGTGTTTTCATGAAGAGCGAGCGGAGGTACTTGAGCGCCGCGGCCTGGCCGACGTCCGGCCCGGCGTCGACGACGTCGAACCCGGCCCCGGCGAGGAGCTCGCCGCCGCGCCCGCTTCCGTCGCCGCTCAGCGCGAGCCGCGGACGGCGGCCGTTGCCGGCGTCGACGGAGTCGAGCAGCGCGACGTCGACGGAGCCCGCCGGGACGGCGGCCGCGATCCGGCGCTTCACCTCCGGCGAGACCGTGTTCCAGTCGAAGAAGAGCCCGTCGGCGGCAAGCGCACCGGCGACAGTCGCAGGCACGGTCTCGGCGACGTCGGGCGGGACGCAGCTGACGACGCAGTCGTAGGCGCCGCTTTCCACCTTCGTCACGGCTGTGCCGGAGACGATCGGCAGCCGTGGCGCCGGATCGAGGACGGCGACCGACGATCCCGTCTGCGCCAGCCGTTCGGCGACGAACGCGCCGACCGAGCCGTGGCCCACGACGAGCCAGCGCTCAGGTGCCACGGTGCTCCTCCTGCTCGCGGAGCTCCTGCAGGCGGATCGCCGCGCCTGTGATCCACATCACCACGTCCTCGATGCCGACCGCCTTCGTGTCGAGGTCGGCGACGACACGGCCGCGGAACAGCACGACCACGCGGTCGCAGATCTCGTGCACCTGCGGGATGTTGTGGCTGACGAGGAGGACGGGAGTCCCGCCGCCCCGCACCGTCTCGATCAGGTGCGCGACCTTCTCCTGCTCCTCGACTCCGAGGGCGGCGGTCGGCTCGTCCATGAGGATCACGCGGCGCCCCCAGGCGACTGCGCGGGCGACCGCGATCGCCTGCCGCTGCCCGCCCGAGAGCGCGTCCGCCCGGTCGGTGACCGAGTCGATGCGGATCTTGAGCCGGTCGAGCTCGGACTTCGCCTGGGCGTTCATGTTCCGCCGGTCGAGCACGCCGATCGGGCGGAGCAGGCCCGGCCGCTTCAGCTCCCGGCCGATGAACATGTTCTCGGCGACGGTGAGGTCCGGCGCGAGTGCGAGGTCCTGGTAGACGGTCTCGATCCCCCTTCGCCGGGCCTCGAGCGGCGAGTGCATCGCTATGCGCTCGCCGTCGACGAACAGCTCGCCGCTCGTCGGCTGGATCGCTCCGGACAGGATCTTGATCAGCGTCGACTTGCCGGCGCCGTTGTCGCCGACGAGGCCGACGATCTCGCCCGGGTCGATCCGAAGGTCGACGCCCTGCAGCGCCGTCAAGGCGCCGTACTGCTTGGTGATCCCCCGGGCTTCGATCACCGGGGGCACCTCGACAGCGCTGGCAGGGGTCGTCGTCATCTGCTCTAACCCGCGTACTTGACGTCCGGGCTCTGGCGCACCTGGGCCAGGTTGGCCTTCGTCGCGTAGGTGCTCGTGCCGTGGGTGAAGCCCTTCGGGAGCGGTTTTCCGTGCGCGAAGTGCTGGTACATCCTGTCGAAGGTGTAGTACCCCTCGTTGTAGAGGCTGCTTCCCATGGACCAGCCGACGTAGCCGCTGTCGATCAGGTTGAGCGTCTGAGGCAGCCAGTCGTAGCCGGCGACGAGGATGTTGTGGTTCCCCGCGCGCTGCAGCACCGTGCCCCAGTTCTGGGTGTCGGGGCCGCACATCGCGTACGCGACCTGCATCTTCGAGCCGTTGGCGGTGTAGAGGTTCTGGATGTTGCTGAGGTTCTTCGCGGGATCGGTCGTCGTGTTGGCGAACGCGATCTCCTTGAGCTGGAACGGCATCGTCTTGTTGAGCTTCGCGACCTCCTGCTCGAAGCCCTTGCGCCGGTCCTGCTGCCCGGTCACGGTCGGAAGGCACGAGGTGACGACCACGTTCACGGTGCCGGTCGCGCCGTGCGCCTTCTCGTACGCGGCGATCTTGTCCGCCTGCATCATCCCCTGCTGTAGGGGCGGCGTCCCGCCGAAGTAGAAGAACGACCGCTTCGAGGTCGGCGCGTCGAGCTCGGTGGTGGCCACCGGCACGCCCGCCGCCACGGCGGCGTTGATCGCCGGAACGAGGGCGCTCGAGTCGACGGGCAGCATCACGATGCCGTTGACCTTCGCGGCGACCTCGTCCTGGACGAGCGCGATCTGGGCCTGGGCCGTGTTGGGGGACGGCCCGACGATCTTGAGCGAGAACCCGTCCTTCTTCGCGGCCGCCTCCGCGCCCTTGCGGAGCGGCAGCTCGACCGGGTTCGTGAGGTCGTCCAGGATCAGCGCGAGGCTGACGTTCGAGGCCGCTGCTCCTTGATGGGCCGCGGGCTTTGCGCTCGCCGTCGTCGCGAGCACGGCGAGCGCTGCCAGCGCGGCGAGAGCCGAGCCCAGCCTCAGCAGACCGAGACGAGGCTTGTAGTCGCTTGACATCTCTCTCCTTTCGAGTGACTGGTCGGGGAAAGTGCACGTGCACTGGTCGATTGAGACTCCGTCACCCACGGACGGTTGCCTCCCGCCTGCGGGTGAAGAACCGGTCGATGGCGACCGCCGCGATCACGACGAGCCCGCTGACCACGACGACGAGGTAGATCGAGACGCCGGCGATGACGAGTCCGTTCTGGATCATCTTGATCAGCAGCAGCCCGAGCACCGACGCGAGCACGGTTCCGGAGCCGCCGGTGAGCTTCGCGCCGCCGATGATCACGGCGGCGATCACGTCCAGCTCGTAGCCGGTGCCGAGGTTGGGATCCGCGGTCTGCGCCTGCGAGACGGCGAGCAGCGCCCCGAGCGCGGAGGCGAGCCCGTTGAACGTGAGCACGCCGATCCGGATCCGGTTGACGTGGAGGCCGGCGAGCTCGGCAGCCCGCCGGTTGCTGCCCATCGCGTAGACGTGGAGGCCGGTCGACGTCCGCCTGAGCATGAAGCCGCTGATCACGGCGAAGACGATCAGCACGATGAGGTCGTACGGGACGTGGCCGAAGAGCCGCTTCTGGCCGATGTCCCAGAACCAGCCGGTGACGGGGAAGCCCGAGATCGGATAGCCGTTCGCGAGCTGGTCCGCGAGGCCCCGGTAGGCGCTGAGCGTCCCGAGCGTGATGATGATCGTCGGCACACGGAGCAGGACGCTGAGGATCCCGTTCACCGCCCCGAGCCCGCAGCCGGCGCCGAGCGTGACGAGGATCGCCGCCCACATCGGAAGCCCGTCCTTGAGCATCAGCCCGAAGACGACGGCGCTGACGGCCACGATCGAGCCGACAGAGAGGTCGATCTCGCCGGTGATGATCACGAACGTCATCGACACCGCGATCACGCCTTCGTAGGTGATCTGCGAGCCGATGTTCTCGAAGTTCTGCGACGTCGCGAAGACCGAGTTCATCAGCGTGAAGACCACGCCGGTGATCACGAGCGCGATCACGAGGCCGCCCTCGCGGAAGTACTGCAGCCGCCGGTAGGCGGAGGAGAGCCGGTGCGCCCGCCCGGCCGGCTCGCCGTCGATCATTGCCGGGTTGGCGAGATCCGCGCCCACGAACGCTTATAAGATGCAAGATACATGACCTCCGTGTCAAACCGGAACGGCGCGTCGCGCATCGCCGTCGGGGGCATCTCGCTCGAGTCGAACGACTTCGTGCCGTTCACCGGGGAGCTCGATGATTTCACGGGTGCGGGCTTCCTGCTCGAGGGACACGACATCGAGTCCCTTCGGGGAACCGAGACGGAGGTTGCGGGCGCGCTCGACGCGATCGGCGAGGCCGGGGCGGAGGCGGTGCCGCTGCTCGCGGCCCGCGGGGTCTCGTCGGGGCGGGTGTCGAGACCAGCGTACGAGCGGCTGCGCGACGGGCTCCTGTCGGCGCTCGAATCCGCGCTGCCGGTCGACGGCGTCTTCCTCTTCCAGCACGGCTCGATGGAGGCGGTCGGGGAGGACGACCCCGAGGGTGAGATCGCGCTCGCGGTGCGCGCTCTCGTCGGGCCCGGCGTGCCGGTCGCGATGACCTGCGACCTGCACGGGAACGTGACGCGGCGGATGGTCGAGAACCTCGCCGTGCTCGTCGGCTACCGCCACTACCCGCACGACGACACCCGGGAGACGGGGCGCCGCGCCGCGAAGCTCCTGCTTCGCGCCGTCGCGGGCGAGGTGCGTCCGGTGATCGCGCACGCGAAGCTGCCGCTGATCCTGACCGCCTTCAACAGCACGACGCTCGCCGACACGCCCTACGCGCGGCTCCTCGGCGAGGCCGCGGAACTCGACGAGCGCGACGGCATCCTCTCCGCTTCGGCCTTCCTGGTCGGCTCCTACATCGATGCGCCCGACATGGGCTGCAGCGCCGTCGTCGTGGCCGACGGCGATGCGGCCCTCGCCGCGGCCGAGGCCGAGCGGCTCGCCCGCCGCTTCTGGGACGAGCGGCGCTCCTACGAGGTCGAGACCGTCTCGGTCGCCGAGGCCGTCGCGCGGGGACGGGCGATCGACGGCGGGCCGGTGCTCCTCCTCGACACCGCGGACACCACCGGCGGCGGCGCGGCGGGAGACGGCATCGGGCTTGTCCGGGGCCTGGTCGAGGACGGCGTCGAGGAGCCGTGCCTCGCCCAGGTCGTCGACCCGGCCGCTGCGGCGGCCTGCCACGAGGCCGGCGAAGGGGCCGAGGTCGACCTGACCGTCGGCCACTGGCGCGACCCGCGCTGGGGGCGGCCGCTCGAGCTGCATGCGACCGTCCGGCGGCTGGTCGACGGAGCGTTTCGCTACGCCGGCGGCATCCTCGGCGGCGTCGAGGTCTCGATGGGGCCGTCCGCCGTGGTGCAGGCCGGCGCGATCGAGGTTCTCGTGATGAGCCAGCCGACCTACGACTGGGCGGACGACCAGTACCGCGCCGCCGGGCTCGATCCCGCACAGGCCAAGTTCGTCGGCGTGAAGAACATGATGAACTTCCGCTTCGGGTACGCGGGCGTGATGAAGGGCTTCTTCGTCCTCGACCTGCCGGGGCCGACTCCGCCGGACATGCGACTCCTTCCGTTCACGCGCATCACGCGTCCCGTCTTCCCCCTCGACCGCGACCTGGTCGAGCCCGCAATCGCCATCGCTACCTCGCTCCAAGGAGAGCCGTGAAGATCCGGGACATCCAGGTCGTCAACCTGCGCTTCGACTATCCCGCCGGGGTGGGGTTCAGGTACGCGGGAGGGCAGGTGACGAGCCGCGTCACATCGCTCGTCCTGGTCGAGACCGACAGCGGCGAGACGGGGGTTGGGGCCGCCTACAGCCATCCCGACCTCGTCAAGACGATCATCGAGCAGCACCTCGCGCCGCATCTCATCGGCCGCGCCCCGACCGAGCCTGAGCAACTCTGGGGCCGGCTCTACGACCTGACCCGCTGGTACGGGCGCAAGGGGGCCGCGGTCTCCGCGATCGGCGGTCTCGACATCGCGTTCTGGGACCTCCGCGGCAAGCAGGAGGGTGCGCCGGTCTGGCAGCTGCTCGACGCCTCGGTGGACAGCTGCCCCGCCTACGCGAGCGGGCTCTTCTGGACGGACGACGTCGACGAGCTCGAGGCCGAGGCCGCGCGGCACGTCGCGAACGGCTTCCGGCGGGTGAAGATGCGGCTCGGGCGCAACCCGGAGTACGACCTTGCCGCGGTCGACGCCGCGCGGCGCGGTGCGGGCGAGGGGAATGACGTGATCGTCGACGGCTCGCACCGCTACAGCCTCGAGCGCGCGGTCTGGATGGGCGGCGAGCTTGCCTCCCGCGGGGTCTTCTGGTTCGAGGAGCCGTTCCCGCCGGAGGAGATCGACCTCTACATCAGCCTGCGCCCGCAGATCGACGTGCCGCTGGCGGCGGGCGAGAACGACTTCGGCGTCCAGGGCTTCCGGGAGATGATCCGCGCCGGCGCGCTCGACGTCGTTCAGCCCGACGCGTGCCGGGCGGGCGGGATCACCGAGTGCGTCCGGATCGCGAAGCTCGCGCAGGAGGCCGGCCTCACCGTGGGCACGCACACGTGGAGCGACGCGGTGGCGCTCGTCGCGAACGCGCACTTCGTCGCCTCGCTCCCGAACGGCCTCACGGTCGAGGTCGACCAGACCGGGAACCCGTTCATCGACGAGCTGCTCGGCGGGCCGCTGCCGATCGAGGATGGCCGGCTGCTGCTCGGCGACCGGCCGGGGCTCGGAATCGAGCTCGACCTGGACGCCGTCCGGCGGCTCAACGCCAACTACGGCGACCGGATGAAGGACGGCAACTACTCCGACCTGATCTTCGGCCCGAAGTACGCCTCGGTGGCGCCGCCGTACGAGCGGTGAGCCCAAATCATGTCCGGCGGCACAGTGTTCGACGCGCATCACCACCTCTGGGACACCCGCGTGCTCGAGTACCGGCTGTTCCGCGAGGTGCGGGAGCTCGACCGGCCGTTCCTGCTCGCCGACTACGAGCAGGAGGCGCGCGCGCTCGGGGTGACCGGATCGCTGTGGGTGGAAGCCGCCTCGGCGGGGGCCGACCCGGCCCTGGAGCTCGACTGGGTGCTGGAGCAGGTCGCCGGGAGTGGGCTTGTCGAAGGCCTCGTGGCGTACGTCGCGCTCGAGCACGCGGAGGACGAGCTCGACCGGTTGTCCGGGCGGCCGGGGCCGCCCGTGGTCGGGGTGCGGAGGTCGTTCGAGTTCGAGGAGCCCGGCTTCGCGGCGCGGTCCGAGGTCGTACGCGGTGCCCGGCTTGCGGGCGAGCGCGGCTTCGTCGTCGACCTCGTGCTGTTTCCGCCGGCGTTCCCAGCCGTGCTCGACCTGGTCGCGAGCTGCCCCGGCACGCAGTTCGTGCTCGACCACCTCGGCAAGCCGGAGATCGCGCGACGCGGTTGGGAGCCGTGGGCCTCGCACCTGCGCGAGCTCTCGGCGCGACCGAACGTGGTGGCGAAGCTGTCCGGGCTCGCGACCGAGGCCGACCGTTCCGGCTGGACGCCGGCCGACCTGAGGCCGTACGTGGAACATGCGCTTCAGACGTTCGGGCCGGGCAGGCTCCTCTACGGCAGCGACTGGCCCGTGCTCGAGCTGGCGGGCGGGCACGCGCGGTGGCTCGAGGCGGTGACGGAGCTCCTGGACGGCCTGGAAGCGGAGGAGCGGCAGGCGATCTTCTCGGGGAACGCATTGCGGGTCTACCTTCGACGGTAGGAAGGACGCCACCATGCCTTCATGAGTTGGAAACTGCCTTTCGTCACTTGAAACTCACTCTGACCGATCGAGACGGCACCGAGCGGAACGCAGGGAACCAGAAGTCGTGTGCTCCTGCGGCATCAAGTTCGAGCCCGCCGCCCAACACCGACCCCAACGAGGACGTCGACGGGTGACGTAACACCCACTACGGGCGCACCGCGGGATGCCGGGCCGTGTGGCTGGGCGGCCTGAGATAGCCGGCTAGGCGACTCTAACGCGCGCTTAACCTCGCCACCATAATGTTCGCGCGTCATGGTGTGGACGGGGGCGCGGTGACGAGCCGCTTCACGCGGCGGCGACTTGTCGAGCTGGGCGGGGCGCTCGCCGCGGCGACGCTGACCAAGAACGCGTTCGGCAGCGGTCTCTCAGGGGCGCCCCCGACCCAAGGCTCCGAGCCGACGAGCTCGACGTTCGTGACCGAGCCGAGCTGGAACCCGCCGGCGATCACGGTCGACACGCCGGCGGAGGGGACTTCGCCCGGCCTCGTCTTCGTCGCACCGACCGGCCACGACGCGATGTTCACGTCTCAGACGGCGGCCCCGGGCCTGTTCGGCCCGATGATCCTCGACAACAGCGGCCAGCCGGTCTGGTTCTTGCCGCTTGCGACCGAGGTGGCGCAGAACTTCCGTGCGCAGACCTACCGCGGCAAGCCCGTCCTCACCTGGTACGAGGGCCCGACCGGAAGCACCTACGGCGGAAGCTGCGTGATCTACGACAGTGGCTACCGCGAGCTCAAGCGCGTGCACGGCGGAAACGGGTACAGCTGCGATCTCCACGAGTTCCTGATCACCGAACGCGGCACGGCGCTCCTCTCGATCTACAACTCGGTGACCACGAACCTCACCTCGATCGGGGGACCGGCGAGCGGTCAGGTGACCGAAGGGATCGTCCAGGAGCTCGACATCGAGAAACGCAAGGTGCTCTTCGAGTGGCACAGCCTCGACCACGTCGCCGTGAACGAGTCGTACCGAACGACGCCCGATGCCTCGGGGAACATCGACTACTTCCACCTCAACTCGATCGGCGTGGACGCCGACGACAACCTGCTCGTGTCGGCGCGGCACACCTCGACGATCTACAAGCTCGACCGCAAGACGGGGAACATCATCTGGCGCCTCGGCGGGATGAACAGCGACTTCCAGATGGGGCCCGGGGCCACGTTCAACTTCCAGCACGACGTCCGGCACCACACCGACGGGACGTACACGCTCTTCGACAACGGCGCGACCGGCACAGGCACTCTGGCCGTGGAGCCGATGTCCCGCCCGCTGCGACTCCGGCTGGATATCGACGCGATGACGGCGAGCCTTGCACAGACCTACGAGACGACGACTCCGCGTCTCGCGACCGCGCTCGGGAACCTGCAGCAGCAGCCGAACGGCGGCGTCTTCGTCGGCTGGGGAGCGGCCGGCGCCTTCTCCGAATTCGCACCGAATGGCACGGTGCTCTTCGACGCGAGCTTCCCCGCGGGTGTCGAGTCGTATCGCGCCTACCGGTTCCCCTGGGTCGGAACCCCCGCGACGAGCCCCACGGCGGCGGCCACGAATCAGGGCAACGGGCAGATGAGCGTCTACGCGAGCTGGAACGGCGCCACTCAGGTCGCTAGATGGGAGCTGAATGCCGGACCTGCCGCCCAGCGGCTCAGCACCGTGACGCGCGTCGCCCGGACCGGATTCGAGACGGCGATCACCGCACCGGCCGCCAGGTACGTCTCGGTTACCGCGCTCGACAACGCGGGCCATGTGCTTGGCTCGTCGGCCGCGATCCAGCCGTCGTGAGCCCGCTGCCTACGGGCTAAGAGACGCGGCAGCGGCGTCAGTCCGTAGTGGTCGCCGATCGCGGCTCTCGCGGCGCCCTGCTCATTCGAACGCGACGGCGATCGCGACCGCGCTCTCGGTCGGCGAGAGCAGCCCGGCATGCCTGGTCGCGAAGCCGGCGTGGACGAGCCAGCGTTCGAGCTCCTGCGGCGCGAGCGTCGTCGTGGTCGGCCAAGCGACACGCTGCAGGAGCTCCTCGACCGTAATCCCGGTCGCGGCCCGCCCTGCGAGCCCCTGTCGCGCCGCCGGCCCCGGGCGGAAGCCGGGCCGCGGGGAGAGGTCGCGCGCTGGGCGCCGGGCGGCGGGCCCCCGGGACGGGGCGGCTCCTCGCCCTCGCCGGCGGGAGTGGCCGAGATGAGGGCGCGCCGCTCACGCCGGGCGCGCGAGGTCGGAGGCGACTGGCACGGCCGCAAACCGCTCAACCATGCGGGTTTGCGGGCCATTGAGCGGAGGGGGAGGGATTTGAACCCTCGATCCGCCTAACGACGGATAACGGTTTTCGAGACCGCCGCATTCGACCGCTCTGCCACCCCTCCGGCGGGGGCATGGTACCCGACCACCGCCGCCACTCAACCCTGGAGTTGCCGCACCAGGGGGTACCGCTGCAGCTGATCGAGGCAGCGCCTGCGGGTGGGGCCGATCGCTCCCACAGGCATCCTGAGTCTCACAGAGATCTGGTCGTAGCTCGGCTCCTCGTCGCTGAAGAGGAGCCGCACGACGGCCTGTCCGCGACTCGAGAGTGACGTGACCGCCCGGCTGAGCGCCTCCTTGCGCTCGGCCTGAATCAGGCGGTCGAGCGGCTCGGGCTCGAGGGCGTCGACCTCTTCGAGCTCATCGGTGGGACACTCGCTCTTCCGCAGTTGGATCAGACGCAGCGACTCGCGGCGGGCCGTCGTCGCGAGCCACGCCCCCAGGTGCTCGGGCTCCCGGATCCGGTCGAGGTGCTCGACCAGCCGCAGCCAGGTCGTCTGAGCCGCATCCAGCGCGTCCGCAGGGTTGAGGGCGTAGCCGCGAACGACCGCCCAGACGAGGCCTGCGAAACGATCCACGATCTCGCTCCAGGCGCTCTGGTCGCCGCCGCGCGCCCTCTCGACCAGGTCGGCTATTTCTGCCGCTACGGGTCGTTGTTCCGTCGTTTGAATCATCATGGTGGACATCTGGTCCCTCCCCGTGCCGCCGATGTAGGTGTCCTCCAGCCGTGCACGGAGGCTCGCACCGGACGCTCGAGATGTCGTTCAGGGGGCCGACAGGAGAAATGTCAGGACGCTGACAAGTCCTCGCCCACCGGCGTGCGGTTGGGGAGGTGCGGGCGGTACAGCCGCCAGAGCTGAGACCCGAAGAACCGGAGATACCGACCCGACGCGAGCCTTCCCGGCAGGAGCCACGGAAGCCAGATGGTGTTCCATACGAGCCCGCCCGTCGTCTCGAGGAATCCGAAGGGCGAGAGCTTCAGCGTCCCGGACGCCAGCGGCTCGAGCTCATCATCGAGCAGGCGGACGTTCTCGACGGTCGTCGTCTCGCGCCAGAGGTGCCAGAGGTCGCCGGTCATCCGTTTTTCTCCGACCAGCGTGAGCGGGTGGCCGGTGCTGTCCCGGAAGCAGATGCGATACGAGATCAGCCAGATGCCGTCGGTCTCGGACGGGACGAAGATCTCGATCGCCCCGTCCTCGAGCGGCAGCGTGCCTCCCAGTTCCTCACACTGGACGGTTCCGGTAAGTCGTGCGCGACGTCCGCCCTCGAGGACGAACGCATCGATGTCGGCAATTCGCGTCGTCACGTCGACGCTGAGCTTCCAGGGCGCCGTCGTGCTCGCCCACTGGACGTCTCCCGCCAGCACCTCCGTGAAGCGCATCGGGCGAGGAGAGATCGGGCTGGCGGCCTCCTTCAACGGGAAACCGTTGAGACGGCACCACGGCGCGCGTCTCGCGCACACCCTGCTCGACCGCCCGCTGGAGCTGACCGCGCGTGAATACGAACAGGTACCCGCTCGGCACCTCGCCGTAGAGGATGCGCATGTCGACGCGCTGCCCGAACTCTCCTCCTGTGCCGGCCGCGTTCGACCGCTCGATCCGGCGCTCGACCTGCTTGAGCCGCCCGTTCGCCGTCTGCTCCACCGTCTGGAAGAACGTGCCGCCCGGCCAGCGGCCGAGGCGACCCTTGCGGCTGACGGTCCAGATCACCCAGAGCTCGGTCGTGCCGTCGGCCAGGACCTGCTCGAGGTTGCCGTCGGTCACGAAGACCGCGTCCACGTAGGTCGTGCCCTCGGCCTTCACCGCGGGGAACCACCCGGGCAGGGCGACGCAGGCGCAGAGGAGCTCCTCTGTCATCTCGGCGGCGCGCCGGATCACGAGCGCCTGCCGTTTCACGTCGAAGAAGTTGAAGGTCGCGTCCTTGCCCCGCCGGATGTCGAAGGGGTCGATCCCCCAGTCGCTGAAGACGTTCTTGCGGAAACGGCGGAAGGAGAAGAAGGGCCAACCGATCCGCAGCCAGAGGTAGCGGCCCGGTGAGAGGCGCCGCCAGTGGTCGGCGATCTCGCGGCCGGTCAGGCCCTCGCACCACATGGCGAGATTGAAGATTCCCCCGCTGGCGCCGTCGACGAAGTCGAACTTCAGATCCTCGTCGTCGACCTCGTCGAGCAGAACCTGGAGAGCTCCGGCCTGGTAGGCGACCTTCAGCCCGCCGCCGGCGAGGACGAGCGCGCGCTTCGTGCTCATCGGGTCAACGCCGCCACGATGTTTGTCGAGATCAGCTCGGCCGTCGCCGCGATCGTGAGGCTCGGGTTCACCCCGATGGCCCGCGGCATGATCGACGCGTCGGCGACATAAAGGCGCCGGTAGTGGTGGACCTGGCCGGTCGGGTCGACGACGCCGTGCGCCGGCTCGGCGTGCATGGGGCAGCCGCCCAGCGGATGGACGGAGATGAGGTGCTCACCGACGAGCCACTTCGGCCATGAGGAGTAGCGGCCGCCCATCTGCTCGCTGATCTGCGCGAGCGTTTCGTGCACGGCCGCGTAGTAGGGCGTGTGCACGTCCGGTGCCGGCCACCTGAGGTCGAGCTCGCCGTTCCGCAAGAGCATCCGGCCGTCGGGCGGCTCGCGGCCGAACGCGAGTAGCGGAAGCGAGCTGGCCGAACGCCCGCCGTCGCCGAAGACGGCGCCGAGGAGCGACCCGACCTCGGTGCTGGGAGGCGAACGATGCCAGAGCCGGCGCGCCAGCCGGCCGTGATGCACGTAGCGGTCGCTGAGAGCGCGGCGCAGCTTCGAGCCCCTCCGGCCGAAGAGGTCGAGCGGCCAGAGCGTGAACGCAGGCACACCGCCGTCCTGGATGACGAAGTACTGGCCGTCGCGGGCACCGTCCCAGTAGGCGCTGGTCGTGATGACCGGGCCGAAGCTGGTTTCGGTCTGCTTCGTCGTGTCCAGAGCGAAGCCGAGCAGGTCGCCGTTGCCGCTGTAGTTGCTTCCGAGCGCATCGCCGATGCGAGGGAAGGCGGCGCGGTTTTTCAGCAGGAGGCGGGTCGAGCCGAGTGCGCCGGCGGCGAGGACGAGGCAGCGGGCCGTGACCGTGACCCTCTTCGAGCCGATTGCCGTGAAGCCCGGCCCGCCGTCTTCGTTCTCGGCGAAGCTTCGCTCGACGTAGGAGATGCTGAAGCCCGTCTCGAGCGGCGCGAAGCTCGTGACCTCGCACGAGGGGCGAATGTCGGCCGGACGTGTTGCCTTTTTCGCGCGCGAGAGGTAGGTCTGGTCGAGGGTGTTCTTGCTTCCGTAGTTGCAGCCGATGTTGCACTCGCCGCAGAGCCGGCACGTGGTCCGCGGGAGCCCGTGGAGATTGCCGTCGCCGTCGTCGAACTGGAAGGCCCGCCGAGGTTCGGACTGGCCGGGCGGGGTGAAGGTCACCGCGACCTTCGCCTCCTCCACGGTCATGCCCGTCGCCCTTGCCGCGTCCGCGAAGGCCCGGCTCTTGGGCGTGGTCGGCGTCCAGGGGTACTCCTGCGCCCCGAGCGTCTCTTCGGCGAGGTCGTAGAAGGGGTTGAGGTCCGATAGCGGGATCGGCCAGTCCCCCTCGGGCCACCCGCTCAGCGGACGCAGCATGACATTCGCGTAGATCAGGGACCCTCCGCCGAGCCCGCTCGAGACGAGCGCCTTTCCCTGGGTGAACGACCAGACGTCGAAGAGGCCGTAGGTTCCACCCGCCGGGTTGGCATCGTCGGGCGCCCAGAACGCCTGGGCCATCTGCGCCGGCGTCCGCGCGAACGACCCGGGCGGGTAGGCCCGACCGCGCTCGAGCAGGCAGACGCTCCGCCCTGCCTCGGCGAGCCGGCAGGTGACGACCGAGCCGCCGAAGCCCGAGCCGACGACGACCGCGTCGAAATCGAACCTCATACCGGGCTCCCGGCACGGCGGGCGCGCTCGCGGGTCGTACGCTCGAGCTCGACGGGTGCGCCGAGCGCGTCGGCGGCGGCAATGCTCTGCCGCCAGCGCCGCTCCGCCGCCGCGCGACGGCCACGAAGCCAGCGCCGCGTGCCGTCGAGCCGGAGCGCAGCGGGCCGGACGCCGCAGTCGAGCCTCGCCTGCCGGCGCAGTGCCCGGCAGACGCGGTAGAGCTTGACGTGCCGGCGCAGCCCGAGCCGGCCGTTGCGGGCCAGCTGGAGCTCGGCATTCGCGAGCAGCGCCTCGACGAGCCCGAGGTTGGACGGGGTCCGGGCGAAGCCGCGCAGCCCGCGCAGCTTGCGGATCTCCTGCTCGCTCTCGAACGCCAGCGCGAGCGCGCCCTCGATGTCGCCCGCGGCCACTGCCGCGCTGGCGTGCTCGCCGAGCGCCATGACGCGTGCGCGGTGATCCGGGACCTCGCCGGCTCCGGCAGCGCTGCGCTCGAGCTCGCGGCGGGCCTCGTCGAGCTCGCCCTGGTCGCGGAGCACACGACCGAGCACGAGGCGTCCCCACGCCTCGACGACCGGGTCGGCGGCCTCCGCCCCCACGTCCCTCATCCTCTCGGCCCGCAGCCGGGCCGCCGCGAGCTCGCCGCGGCGGGCGAGCAGCGTGACCATCAGGATCTCGGCGACGCCCCAACCGCGCAGATCGCGGACGCTCCAGTACGCCGAGCTCGAGCGCTCGCCCGTCACCAGCGCGTCGTCCCAGTGGCCGGTCAGGTAATGCTGGTGGGCGCCGAGCCCGAGCAGCGCCAGCCCGCTCGCGGGCGGATCGTCGAGCTCGTGGATGCGCTTCACCGCCTCGCGGTGGTAGAAGCCGCCGATGCGTGAGAGGCCCACGGCGTCGAACGCGAACCCGAGCCCGCTGAGTCCCCGCACGAGTCCCGGGACGTAGCCGTGCCGCTCCGAGACGTTGGTCTGGAGGAGCGCGTCGAGGCCCATCTCGAGGCCGCTCGCGAAGTAGTCGATCCAGGAGATCGCCTCGTACCCTCGCGACCGGGCGATCGCGACGTCGCTGAGCGGGCGTGGGCGCCGGCCCGGCCGCAGGCGGTGGCCGGCTTGAACCATCGCCTGGGCCGCCAGCGCGGGCGGGAGCCTGCGACCGGTGGGGTAGGCGGCGTCGAGCCGCGAGAGAATCGACGAGGTAGGCGCGCGCGGCCTGGTGCTCGCCCCGGCGGTAGTGGGCCGCGCCGATCTTGCGGCGCAGCTCCGCCTGCCGCAGCTCGTCGTAGCTCGCCTCGAGCCGCTCGCAGGCGAGCTTGTAGTGCTTGAGCGCCTCGGCGTCGCCCGCGAGCGCGCTCGCCTGGTCGCCCGCGAGGATCAGGAGCTCGTCGGCGCGCGCGTCGCCCGCCTCGGCCCAGTGGTACGCGAGCACGCTGTAGAGCTCGGCGGTGCGGCTCGGGAACAGCTCCTCGAGCGCGGCCGCGACCTCGCCGTGGAGCCGCTTTCGCTCGCCCTTCAGGATGCCCTCGTAGACGGCCTCGCGAATGACGTCGTGCGTGAAGACGACATCACGGTCGTCGCCCTCCCCGCGGACCTCGACGAGCGCCGAGCTGACAAGCGCGCTGAGCGCCTCGTCGAAGCCGTCGCGCGGCTCGAGCCGCCGCAGCAGTGGATAGGCGACGCTCCTGCCGGCGACCGCGGCAGCGCGGGCGAGCCTGATCGTCGGCTCGTCGAGCCGATCGACCCGCGCCGCGACGACGTCGCGAACCGTCCCGGGCGTCGACCTCGCCGTTCCGAGCGGCGGCGGACGGAGATGGTCGCCGGTCTGAATCGCCAGCCGGGCGACCTCCTCGATGAAGAACGGGTTGCCGCCGGTTTGCGCGAACGTCGCGCGCAGGAACGACTGCGGCGGCTCCTCGCCCAGCACCTCGCGGGCGAGCACCGAGCTCTCCTCTGCGGAGAACGGGGCGAGCTCGATCGCGGCGGCGTGCGGCAGCACCGGCGCGAGCCCCTCGGCCGGCTCGCCCGACCGGCTCGTGCAGATCACGAGCAGCCGGGTCGAGGCCGTGAGCGGAAGGAGATGGCCGAGCAGGTCCGCAGACGAGGTGTCCGCCCAGTGCCAGTCCTCGCAGACGAGCACGAGCGGCTGCCGGCCGGCGAGCCGCGTGAACAGGCGGCGCCAGGCGCGCAGGGTCTGCCGCCCGAAGGCCTCGTCGCTGAGCAGCCGCACCCGGTCGGCGAGCGCGGCCGGCAGCTCGAGGCCGAGCAGCCGGCCGAAGAAGGGAAGCGTCTGGTCGACCTCGTCGAGGAGCACCTCGGTGAGCAGACGCTCGAGCTTGGCGAAGCTGGTGGCCTCGTCGTCGGAGCTGGCGATGCCCGCCCAGCTCCGCAGCAGCCTGATGAACGGGAGGTAGCTGAGGCTGTCGCCGTAGAGGACCGCACGCGTCTCGAGCCAGAGGATGCGCTCGTCGTTCGCGCGGCTGCGTGCCTCGGCGACCAGGCGCGACTTCCCTATGCCCGCCGGGCCGGTGATCAGTACGACGCCGCCCCTCCCGTCGTCCAGCGCGCCGAGCGCGGCGTCCAGCGCCGCCACCTCCTGCTCCCGGCCGACGAACCGCGAGCTCCGGTCCGGCCGCGGCTCCGGGAGCGCCTCGAGGCACGGGTAGACGTTCGCCGTCTCGCGCTTCCCCTTCAGGTTGCGCCGCCGCGGCTCTCCGTAACGGAAGGCACGGCTCGTGCGTAGCCAGGTCGCGTGGCTGACGGCGATCTCGCTCGGCGTGCCTGTCGACAGCAGGCGCGCGGCGGTGTTGAGCGCGTCGCCGACGGCCGGTCCCGCGCCTTCGGGACGAACGACGACCTCACCCGTCGCGACCCCGGCCCTCACGCCCAGCTCGTCGCGCACTGCGAGGGCCGCGCGCACTGCCCGCTCCGGGTGATCCTCCTGGGCCTGCGAGGCTCCGAAGACGGCGAAGATCGCGTCTCCGCTGAACATCGAAATCTTCTCGATCTGCCCGCCGTGCTGCTCGACGAGCGTGCGCACACGCTCGTAGGCGGCCGACTCCTCGAAGAAGATCGCCGTGACCATCCGGCGATCGGTCGGGTCACGAGTGGCGTCCTCGCTGCGGGGGCGAATCGGAGCCGCCCCGTCGACCCCGCCCGCGTACGCATAGCCGCCGACCGGGCCCGCCGCGGTCCGCCGCGTCCTTTTCTCGTAGCGGAACGCGTGACGCGTCTGCTGCCAGGTCGGCCCGCTCACCACGATCTCTCCCGGCGAGGCAAGCGACTGCTGCAGCACGGCGGCATCGAGTGACTCGGCTACCCCCACCCGGACCTCGAGCGGCCGTTCGAGCTCCGCCCGGAAGGCGTCGCTCAACGTCCCGAGGGCCTCGCACATCGACGCCGCGGCTCGTACCGCGCGCTCTGCGTGATCCTCGGACACGTCGAACAGAGCGATCACGGCGTCGCCGGAATACATCGATCCTTCTTCCATGCCGCCGCCGTGCTCCTCGACGATCGCCCGCATCAGGTCGAAGTAGTCGCGCTGGACGCGCTCGACCGTCTCGGGGTCGAGGCGCTCGGTGAGCGGGGTGAAGCCGACGAGGTCGCAGACGAGCGCGCACCCGAGCGGCTGCCTACCTCGAGCGAGCTGCGAGCGATTCTGGGTCGAGGACATGGATGCGGCGGTTGCCGAGCTTGATCAGGCCGCGCTTCTCCTCGGCGCGCAGGACGGTGTTGACCGTCGCGCGGGACGTCCCCGCGAGCCCGGCCAGCGACTCCTGCGTGAGGAGGATCACGGGGTGCCCGTCCTCGCCCCCCGGATAGAGGGCCACGAGGTCGTTGAGACGCCGGAGGACACGCTTGTGGACCGGGAGGTAGAACGCCTCGAGCAGCCGCTCGTTCAGCATGCGAACCTCGTTGACGAGGAAGCGGAAGAGCGCCTCGGTCACCTCGGGGTGCTGGCTTCGAAGCCGTTCGAAGTCGTCCCGGTAGATGGAGAACGTCTCCGCCTCCTCGAGGGCGGTGACGGTCGCCGAGCGGCGGGGATCCTCGCCGAGCAGCGCCATCTCGCCGAAGCAGTCTCCGCGGCCGCGCAGGGCGATCGTGACGATGTCTCCCAGCGGGCTCATCACCTGGATGGAGAAGCGTCCCTTCTCGATCAGGTGCACAGATTCGGCGGGGTCACCGCGATGCATGACGACCTCGTTGCGAGAGAACCTCCGCCTGCGGGCAGCCTGAAGCAACAGCTGCGCTTCTTCCGGAGGGACCCCTTCCAAGAGTCTCCACGACAATTCTCTTCCGAACCCTATAGAACGTTGGCTTGGTTGCCAACCCGGGCGCCTCGGCGATGAACGATGGTCTTCGAGACCTGACGCGAGCGCCGCGGGCGCGGGGAAGCACGCGTCGAGGGCGCCGAAGCGGAGGCGCCGGCCGGTACAGGGGAAGAACGTCCCCTTGAGCCGGTTGAACGGCTGGACGTAGCTGTGCGGATCCGCGCCCGGCGGCGGCGTGAGCGAACCGGTCGCGAGGAACTCGATCGTCTCGTCGGCGACGTTCAAACCCTGGCGATGCGCAGCCTTCGCCAGTGCCAGCTCGTCGCGGTAGATCACGCCGTAGTCGCCGGCGGTGCCGCCGTGGCGGTCGAGGAAGTGGTGGAACGAGAGCGTGAAGGCGACGAACGCCGCCGAGATGCACGCGACGGCGGCGACCGCCGCGATCTAGCGCAGCGCGGCGCCCGCGGGCGAGCGCGACGGCATCGCTCAGGCCGACCCCGACCAGCGCGAACGAGACCGGGAAGCTCGCGATCAGGTAGTGCGGCTGGACGCGGTCCTGCGCCGACGTCGCATAGGAGAGCCAGATGCCGAGGAGCCAGACGAGCAGCAGCGCTCGTCGGGCCGCATCGACGTCGGGGCTGGTGCGGCGCACGACGCGGATCGCGCAGGAGACGATCCCGGCGACGAGACCCACGACGACCGCGATGCCGGCGATGCGGCCGAGCGTCCACGCGGCCCCAGCCTCGTCGACGAACATCTTCTTGCTCGCGCCCATGACGAAGCTCCAGCCCTCCGCGCTCACGAGGTGGACGGTCTGCCGCACGGCCTCGACGAGGCCTTCGCCGGGGGTCGACGAGCCGCCGTTTCCGCGGCCCTCCTTGGCGAGCGAGACGAAATCCGTGAAGTGGTGCTTCGCGTTGTGGGCGAGCCAGGGCCCGAGCAGCACCAGTGAGACGCCGACCCCGATCAGGAACGCCGGCCAGTGCACGTGCCGCCGGCGGTAGAGCACGACCAGCACGACGGGCACGACGAGCGCGAGCGCCGAGAAGTTCAGCTGCACGGCTAGCGAGAAGAGGACCGGGACGAGGAGCACCCAGCGGCTGCGCGACCGCTCGAGCTGGACGAACAGGCTCCAGAGGAGCCCGACCGTGACGACGGGCAGGAAGTCCTGCGCCCAGAGCTTCCGGCCGTAGAGCACCGCCCACGGCGCGGTTGCGAGCAGCGCCGCCGCGGTCAGCGCCGCGAGCCCGCCGAACCGCCGGCGAAGGACGAAGTACAGGAGCGCCACGGCGACGACAGCGGAGACGGCCACGAACGCGGTCGGCGAGCGCGGGTCGTCCCAGACGAGCAGCGGCAGGGCGGCGAGGTAGACGAAGAGCGGCGGGTTCTTGGCGCCCGCGCTCGAGGTGAGGCCGACCGTGCGGAAGTCGCCGTGGACGATGTCGCGGCCGATCCGGACGGCGAGCGCCTCGTCGGCCTTGAACTCCATCAGCCCGAGCTGGCGCAGCCGCAGCCAGGCCGCGACGACGACGATCAGGCCGAGCAAGGCCAGTTCGAGCCAGTGCGCCCGTGCGCGCATCGCGGGAACGCTAACGTCGGGCGGCCTCGATGACCGCCGCACCCACAAGCCTCTCGGGAAGCGCCTATCTCCGCCTGGTCGGGCTCGGCGCGCTGCTCGGCATCCCGGCGGCGCTCGTGGCGAGCCTGTTCCTCGCGCTCGTCCACGATCTCGAGCACTGGCTCTGGGACAGCCTGCCGAGCGCGCTCGGCTGCACCTCGCCGCCCTGGTACCTCGTGATCGGGCTCCCGGTCGCCGGTGCATGCGTCGTGATCGTGGCCCGGCTGCTGCTCCCGGGCGACGGCGGGCACTCGCCGCTCGAGGGGATCGGCGGCGGCGCTACACCGTTGCGGTACGCGCCGGGGATCGCGCTCGCGGCGCTCGGCACGCTCTCGTTCGGGGCGGTGCTCGGGCCCGAGGCACCGCTGATTGCGCTCGGGTCTGCAACGGGAATGGTCTTCGCGCTCCTCGGCCGCGACCTCCTCGACGAGCGGGAGAAGACGGTGCTGGCGACGGCGGGCTCGTTCGCGGCCATCTCGGCCCTTTTCGGCGGGCCGGTCGTCGGCGGGATGATGATGGTGGAGGGCGGCCTGGCGCTCGGCACGGCGCTGCTGCCGGTGCTGCTCCCCGGCTTCGTCGCGGCCGCGGTCGGCTACGTCATCTTCATCGGGTTCGGGAACTGGGGCGGGCTCGGCTCGCAGTCACTCGCCGTGCCGGACCTCCCGCCCTACAACGGCACGCACATCTACGACCTGATCGTCGCGGTCGCCGTCGGGATCGTGACCGCCGTCGCCATCACCGCCGTGCGTCGCGGCGCTCGGTTCGTGGCGGGCCCGGGCTTCGCGCGCCTCGGGCTGCCGGTCCTCCTGCTCGCGGGCGGGCTGGCGGTCGGTCTGATCGCCCAGACCGCCTCCTGGCTCGGTGACAACAGCCAGGACGTCCTGTTCTCCGGCCAGTCCGGCGTGCCCGACCTCACGGTCGCGACGACGACGAAGGCAGTGCTCGTCTACATCGTCGCGAAGTCCCTCGGCTACGCCGTCAGCATGGGCAGCGGCTTCCGGGGCGGGCCCGTCTTCCCGGCCATCTTCATCGGCATCGCCTTCGCCGAGCTGGCGCACGTCTGGTTCGACGTCTCGCCGACACTCGGCGTTGCCGTGGGTGCCGCCGCCGGCATGGCCGCGGGCACCCGGCTGCTGATCACCTCGACGCTCTTCGCCGGCCTGCTCGTCGGGCACAACGGGCTCGACGCGATCCCGGCCGCCGTGCTCGCTGCTTCCGCCGCCTGGCTCACCATGCAGGTCATCGACCGGCGCGCGAACGAGGCGGCTCTCCGCGCACAGGGGGCGGTGTCAGCGGCGCGGTAACGGTGGCCCGTAAGCCGTCCTGACGGAGAAGGAGGGATTCGAACCCTCGATGGAGGTTTATACCCCCATAACGCCTTAGCAGGGCGCCGCCTTCAGCCACTCGGCCACTTCTCCAGGGCAGTCAAATCGTAGCGGAGCCCTCCGCCGGGGACGCGGCCGTGGGCTACGGGCCGCTGTCGAGGAACGCGACGAGATCTGCGATCTGCTGCGTCGTCAGCGTCTTGCCGAAGTTGGTCGGCATGGCGTTCGTCGGGAAGCCCGGCGGAACGTACTTCGCCGGCGGGTGGATGATCGCCTCGGTCGTGAAGTCCTCGAGGGGCTGTCCCGCCTTCTTCGCGTAGTCGACCAGGCGGTCGAGATCCGGCCCGACCTTGCCCGTGCTCCCGGCCGGGGTGAAGGTGTGGCACGCGCCGCAGCCGTTGCTCATGAAGACGGCCTTGCCGTTCACGACGTCGCCGCTCGGCGCCTGCCCGGTCGTCTCGGTCGGTGCCGTGGGCGTCGCCTCGGCGACGTGCTGCTCCTGTCCGAAGTACAGAACCGAGCTGATCATCGCGAAGAAGAACACGAAGCAGAGCGGGATGTACCAGCGCAGGCCCTTCTTCCCGGGGAAGTCGGGGTTGTGGCGCGGGAGCACGAACGACGACAGGAGCGCGAAGACGATGAAGATCGCGCCGGTCGCGGCGAGGCCGATCTCGTGCGACCTCGAGAGGGCGAAAACCATCGGGAGGAAGCTACCGAAAACGGTTACTGGGGCGTGCTGGCAGGCGGCTCGTCGCCGCCTGCGGCGGGCGGCTCCGGCTCGGGCGCCGACGCGGGCTCCGGGACCTCCGCGATCACGACGGTGTCGGGGTCGTGGAGCGCGTCCGACAGCTCCTCGGGCGTGTAGAGCTCCGCGGGCGCACCTATCTCCTCGTCGTGATAGGGCCGGCTGAGGTACAGGAGCTCGTAGAGGATCGCCGCGAGCGCGCCGCCTGCGAGCGGGCCGACGTACCAGACCCACGCGTTCTTCCAGTAGCCCGAGACGAGCTCGGGCCCGAAGGCGCGCGCCGGGTTGATGGCGCCGCCGGTGAGCGGGCCGGCCATCATGATCCCCAGCGCGATCGTGAGGCCGATCGCGAGGCCCGCGATCTTGTCGAACGCACCCTTGGCGTCGACGGCCGTCGCAAAGACGACGATCACGAGGAAGAAGGTGCAGACCGCCTCGATCGTCACCGCCTTGCCGGAGGTGATCGCGGCGTTCACGGTCGGCGCGCCGAGGTGGCTGCTCTTCTCGACGGTGCTCGGGAAGATCCACTTGAGCAGGAGAGCGGCCAGGGCGGCGGCGCCGAACTGCACGATCCAGTAGAAGACGGCCTGCAGTGCAGGGATCCGCCGCGTCACGAGAAAGCCGAGGGTGACTGCGGGGTTGAAGTGGCCGCCGGAGATGCCGGCGAACGCGGACACGAAGACCGCGATCACGAAGCCCTGCGAGAGCGCGGTGGCGACGAGGTCGTTGTAGAGGCCGGCGGTCGCGCCGATGAAGATCAACGCAAAGACCCCGATGAACTCGGCGACTCCGCGGCGGCTGTACTCGAGGGCATCCACGGCGCGCAGCATATTCTCATCTCCGGACGGCGGGCGCATGATGGAATGGCGTCATCGACGCCGAGCCCCTGAGAGGCCGCGAGCTGACCGGCGAGGACTTCGTCGTCGTCGAGTGGCGCGCCGCGCCGGACACCTCGCAGGAGCGCCCGGTCGCCGGCCTGCACGTGCACCACGAGGACGACGAGGCGTGGTACGTCCTCGAGGGGACGCTCGGCTTCCGGGTCGGCGACGAGGTCGTGCGCGCGCCGGCCGGCTCCGCGGTGCTCGCGCCGAAGGGAACGCCGCACTCGTTCTGGTGCGAGGGGGCGGAGGAGGCGCGCTACCTGATCGTGATGAGCCCGCGCACGGCGGCGCTCGTCCGCGAGCTGCATGCGGGGACAGGGGAAAGCTACGCCGAGATCTTCCGGCGGCACGCGTCGGAGCTGCTCTAGCGTGAAACCGTGAACCGTCTCGCGCACGAGACGAGCCCTTACCTCCTCCAGCACGCTGGGAACCCGGTCGACTGGTTCCCGTGGGGCGACGAGGCGTTCGAGCGCGCCCGCGCCGAGGACCGGCCGATCTTTCTCTCGATCGGCTACTCCGCGTGCCACTGGTGCCACGTGATGGAGCACGAGTCGTTCGCGAACCCGGCGACCGCGGAGCTGATGAACGAGCACTTCGTGAACGTCAAGGTCGACCGGGAGGAGCGACCGGACGTCGACGCGCTCTACATGGAGGCCGCGATCGCGCTCAACCGCAGCGGCGGCTGGCCGCTCAGCCTCTTCCTCACGCCCGAGGGGAAGCCGTTCTGGGCCGCGACGTACCTCCCGCCGGAGCCGCGGCACGGGATGCGGAGCTTTCCGGACATCCTCGAGGCGGTCGCGGGCGCGTGGCGCGACAATCGCGAGGAGCTGCTGAAGTCGGGCGACTCGCTGACCGAGCACCTGCAGAAGGGTGTCGACTTCGGCCCAGCCGAGCAGAGCGTCGACGACGACCTGATGACGCAGGCGATCGAGAGCCTCACCTACAGCTTCGACTGGGAGTGGGGCGGGTGGGGGCCGGGGCCGAAGTTCCCGCCGGCGCCGGCGCTCGAGTTCCTGATGCGCCGCGGCGTGCCGCGGATGCCGGAGAAGACGCTCGACGCGATGGCGGCCGGGGGCATGTACGACCTGGTCGGGGGCGGGTTCCACCGCTACTCCGTCGACCGGAAGTGGCTCGTGCCCCACTTCGAGAAGATGCTGTACGACAACGCGCAGCTGGCGGTCAGCTATCTCCACGGCTGGCAGACGACCGGCAAGGCGCGGTACCGGACGATCGTCGAGCAGACGCTGCGGTACATGCTCCGGGAGCTCGCGCTCGAGGGCGGCGGCTTCGCCTCCTCGCAGGACGCGGACACGAACGGGCACGAGGGGCTGACGTTCACGTGGGCCCGCCGCGAGGCCGGTATTCCGGACGAGCTGCTGCACTCGTTCGAGGGCGGGCGGTTCATCCTGCGCGGGCAGCTCGACGAGACGAGGCGGCGGCAGCTCTTCGAGCTGCGCGAGCAGCGGCCGAAGCCCGCACGCGACGACAAGGCGGTCGCCTCCTGGAACGGGCTGACGCTCGCCGCACTGGCGGAGTGCGGCCGGGTGCTCGGCGCCGCGGAGTGGATCGACGCGGCGCGCGCGCTCGCGGAGTTCCTGCTCGGGCCGTTCTCGACGCGCGGAGGGGCGGCTCCAGCGCACATGGCGCGACGGCGTCGCGAAGGGAACCGGCTACCTGGAGGACTACGCCGACGTGGCGAACGGGCTGATCGAGCTGCACGCCGCGACCGGGGAGCTGCGCTGGCTCGAGGAGGCGCACCGGCTCGCGCTGCTCGCGGTCGAGCTCTTCGCCGACGAGAAGAACGGCGGCTTCTTCCAGACGCCCGCCGGCGGCGAGCAGCTCGTGGTGCGGAAGAAGATCTACGACGACTCGCCCTCGCCGAGCGGGAACACGATGCTCGCGTACGTGCTTCTCCGGCTGGCGCGCATCTGGGGCGACGACGAGCTGGAGGAGAAGGCGGTCTCGGTGTTCAGGCTGATCCTGGGCGGGCTCCAGAACATCCCGACGTCGTTCGGCTGGGGCCTCGTCGCCGCCGACCTCTACCTGGCGCAGCGGCGCGAGATCGCGATCGCCGGGCCACCGGACAGCGACGTGGCGCGGAAGGCGCTCCGGCGCTGGGATCCGCACGCGGTGATCGCGTTCGGGCCGGCCGACGGCGTGCCGCTGCTCGCGGGCAAGGATCTGGTCGACGGGCAGCCGGCGGTGTACGTCTGCGAGCGGTTCGCGTGCCAGGCGCCGGTGACCGACCCGCGCGACCTGCTCTAGACGGCTCGTACCTCCGCCGCGGGCATCGCCGCGATCAGCTGCTCCACGTCCGTCTCGAACACGGCGTGCGGCGTGCCGGCCGCGCACCAGACGCGGGCGAAGCGGCGCAGCGACTCGTCGACGATCGTCGGCAGCTCGCTGTCGTGCCCGAGCGGCGGCACGCCGCCGATCGCGAAGCCGGTGGCGGCCCGCACCTCGTCGGCGCTCGCGGGCCGGCCGTCGACGGCGGTCACGCGGCGGTCGCCGGCGCAGAGCACCATCGTGGGCGTCTCGTCGACGACGAAGACGAGCGACTTGACGATCTGCCCGATGTCGCAGCCGCAGGCGGCCGCCGCCTCGGCGGCCGTGCGCGTCGAGTCGGGCAGCACCTGCACCTCGATCTCGAGCCCGCGCTCCGCGAGCCGCTCCTGCACCTTCAGCGCCGTCGGATGCACGGCGCGAGCGTAACCCGTTTCGGGGGAGGACGCGGAGCGCGTCGAGCGAACTCCAATTGGCCGTGAACTGGAGGGGGGCTTCCGGGTTGGTGTTCGCCGTCGGTGCCCTGGTCGTTGCAGGGCCGGCTCTGGCGAGCCCGCAGCAGGCGGGCGTCCAGGTGGCGCTGCGCGCGATGGGGCTCTACTCGGGCCCGATCGACGGGCAGGTGGGGCCGCTGACACGCGAGGCCGTGGCGGAGGCGCAGGCCCGCGCCGGGCTGCCCGCCACCGGCCGCATCGACACGCGCACACGCGACGCGCTCGGGCCGCTCGCGCGGCCGCTCTTCGGGAAGCGGCCGGTCACGCCCGGCGACTTCGGGCTCGACGTCTCGGTGCTCCAGTTCCTGCTTGCGCGGGCCGGGCTCTACAAGGCGGCGCTCGACGGCTACTTCGGGCCGCACCTCGAACGCTCGGTGCGCGCGTTCCAGAAACGCGCCGGCCTCACGGTCGACGGCGTCGCGGGCCCCGAGACGCTGCGTGTTCTCGTCGCGCGCACGCACCTGCACCGCGCCCCGCCCCCGCGGCAGATCTACGTCGTTCAGCCCGGCGACTCGCTGACGGTCATCGCTCAGCATTTCGGCATCGGCCTCACGAACCTCGCCCGCCTGAACCGGCTCAACCCGGCGCACACGCTCCTGATCGGGACGAAGCTGAACGTGCCCGTGACGATCTCGACGCCCACCGCCGACACCGACGGCGGTGCGCCCTCGCTCACGGCGACGCCGGCCACGGTCCGCGACCAGCTCGACGTCTGGTCGAACCGGCTCGGCGTCTCGCCGAGCCTCGTCCGCGCGCTCGCCTGGATGGAGTCGGGCTACCAGCCGAACGTCGTCTCCGACGTCGGCGCGCGCGGCGTCCTGCAGACGCTGCCCGAGACGCGGGACTGGGTCGAGCAGGTGCTCCTCGGGCATCCCGTTCCGCAGACGCTCGACGGAGACATCGAGGTCGGCGTGCTCTACCTCCGCCACCTGCTGCAGGACTTCAACGGCGACACGACCCTCGCGCTCGCCGCCTGGTACCAGGGCCCGGCGGCCGTGCGGCAGTTCGGCCTCTACAAGGTGACGAAGCCGTTCGTCGCCGACGTACTGGCACTGCAAGAGCGGATGTAGGCCCCGCCGGGGGCTAAGCTCCGCCAATGCTCGACCGCCCGCTCGAGGAGCTGATGGGCGAGGCGCGGGCGGTGCGCGAGGCACGCAGCGGCCGGCTCGTCACCTACAGCCCCAAGGTCTTCATCCCGCTGACGAAGCTCTGCCGGGACGTCTGCCACTACTGCACGTTCGC
The DNA here is from genome assembly GCA_963792135.1 of uncultured Actinomycetes bacterium. Taxonomy (GTDB): domain Bacteria; phylum Actinomycetota; class Thermoleophilia; order Gaiellales; family Gaiellaceae; genus PALSA-600. The sequence continues at coordinate 115,651 of CAWBVD010000006.1, forward strand.
GCACCCGCCGAGGCGCGGCGAGCGCGCGTACATGCGCATCGAGGAGGTGCTCGAGGTCGCGCGCGCCGGCGAGCGCGCCGGCTGCCGCGAGGCGCTCTTCACGCTCGGGGACAAGCCGGAGCTCCGCTACCGGGCGGCGCGGGACGAGCTCGCGGAGCTCGGCTTCGGCTCGACGCTCGAGTACCTGGCGCACGCGGCCCGCGCCGTGCTCGAGGAGACCTCGCTGCTGCCGCACCTGAACCCCGGCGTCCTCACTGCGGCCGACCTCGAGCTCCTCCGGCCGGTCGCCGCCTCGATGGGCCTGATGCTGGAGACGACCGCCGAGCGGCTCTCGCGGCGCGGCGGCCCGCACTTCGGCTCGCCCGACAAGCTGCCGGCCGCGCGGCTCGAGACGCTGCGCCTCGCAGGCGAGGCGCGCGTGCCGTTCACGACGGGGATCCTGATCGGGATCGGCGAGACCCGCGAGGAGCGGCTCGAGGCGCTGCGCGCGATCGCGGCGGCGGGCCCGCAGGTGCAGGAGGTGATCGTCCAGAACTTCCGGGCCAAGCCCGGCACTCGGATGGCGGACGCGCCCGAGCCGCCGCTCGAGGAGCTCCTCTGGACGATCGCGGCCGCGCGGCTGATGCTGCCGCCGGAGGTCGCCGTCCAGGCGCCGCCGAACCTGACCGGGGACTTCGCCCGGCTCCTCGACGCCGGGATCGACGACTGGGGCGGCATCTCGCCGGTCACGATCGACCACGTCAACCCCGAGGCTCCGTGGCCCGAGCTCGACCTGCTCCGCGCGGCCACCGAGAGCCGCGGGCTCGAGCTCGTGCCCCGTCTGACCGTCTACCCGCGCCACATCGCGGCGGAGTGGGTCGACGAGCGCGTGCTCCCGAAGGTCCTCCGCGCCGCCGACTCGCTCGGCCTCGCGCGCGAGGATGCGTGGGCGCCCGGCGAGCCCGGCGACGTGCCCTTCGTCGTCTCCCGCGATCCGCTCCCCGTTCGACTTGCAAGCCACGAGCTCGGCGAGGACGAGCTCGTCCGCCTCTTCCGCGCCCGCGGCGCCGAGCGCCAGCGCGTCTTCGCCGCCGCAGACGCCGTCCGCCGCGAGGTGAACGGCGACGAGGTGACCTACGTCGTCACCCGGAACATCCAGTACACGAACGTCTGCTACTTCCGCTGCGGCTTCTGCGCCTTCTCGAAGGGCAAGCTCGCGGCGAACCTCCGCGGCGAGCCGTACCTCGTGCCGCACGAGGAGATCGTCCGCCGCGCCGGGGAGGCGTGGCAGCGCGGCGCGACCGAGGTCTGCCTGCAGGGCGGCATCCACCCGTCCTTCGACGGCGACTACTACGCCTCGGTTGTCCGGGCGATCAAGGACGCGGTGCCGGAGATCCACGTCCATGCCTTCAGCGCGCTCGAGATCTGGCAGGGCGCCGCCACGCTCGGCGCGCCGCTCGACGAGTACCTCGAGCGGCTCCGCGACGAGGGACTTGCGTCGCTCCCCGGCACGGCCGCCGAGGTGCTCGACGACGAGGTCCGCGCGGTCATCTGCCCGGACAAGATCTCGACTGCGCAGTGGCTCGAGGTCCACCGGACGGCCCACGCCGCAGGCCTCCGCTCGAACAACACGATCATGTTCGGCCACGTCGACGGCCCGCGCGCCTGGGCCCGCCACCTGCTCGCGGTGCGCGAGCTCCAGCGCGAAACGCGCGGCTTCACCGAGTTCGTGCCGCTCCCGTTCGTGCACATGGAGGCGCCGATCTACCTCAGGGGCCGCGCGCGCCCCGGGCCGACGTTCGGCGAGGTGCTGCTGATGCACGCGGTCGGGCGGCTCGCTCTGCACCCGTGGATCGAGAACATCCAGGTCTCCTGGGTCAAGGCGGGCCCGCAGGGGGTGGCCGAGGCGCTCCGCGCCGGGCGTGAACGACCTGGGCGGGACGCTGATGAACGAGTCGATCTCGCGCGCCGCCGGTGCTGCCTGGGGGCAGGAGATGCCGCCCGAGCGTATGGAGGCGCTGATCCGCTCCGCCGGGCGCATCCCGCGCCAGCGGACGACGCTCTACGGCGAGCCGCCGCCGGAGCAGGTCGCCCGCTCGTTCGGCGCCGAACCCCTCGACGAGCCCTGGAACCCGCACGTGAACGAGGCGCGGCTCGAGCGCCCGCGGCGGCTGGTTCGCCCGGCTGCTATCCGGTGACCCGGATCAGTGTCGTCGACGTCGCCGTCGACTGGCCCGCGACCGCGCTGATCGAGACGTGCGCCGCGCCGAGGGGCGCCGTCGGCTTGACGCGGAAGTTGAAGATGAACGGCACCGTCGAGGCGAGCCCGTCGCCGTCGACGGTCGAGCGGCAGAGCCGGCCGGCGACGACCTTCGGCGGCCGCAGGCAGACGGCCAGCTTTCCCTGCACGCCCGGCGGGGCGACGAGCGTGACGCGAATCGATACGGCGCTCCCGCGCGCGGCGGTGACCGGCGCGACGCGGATGATCCGGGCGGGCGGCGCCTGGCGCACGGGCGGCGTCGGCCTGGTCGCCGCGATGTCGGTGCCGCCGGCGTTCGCCACCGCGACGCGGCACGACACGGTCGCCCCGACGGCCGAGGACGGGACGACGAAGGTCCCCTTCGCGCCGCTCTGCAGCACCCTCCCGCCGGTGGTGTCGATGAACGAGTAGGTCACGCTCGCGGCCGGATCCGACCAGTTCCCGGTCGTGCACGTGAGCGTGTAGCCGGCGTAGACCGGCCCGCTGCTGGCCCAGCCGAGCCTCACGAAGTTCGTGCTCGTCTCGCGCGGGGCGGTCGGCGGATGGTCGTTCCCCTGGATGAACTGCAGGATCTCCGGCGCGCCCGTCCAGGCGAAGAGGGAGTGGCTGCCGGGGCTGCAGCCGTTCGTCGTGGCGTCCGCGACGCCGACGAGAACCGGGCTGCCGCCGCCGGTCGTGACGAGCCCGCTCCCGCTGTCGCCGTTGCAGACCGCGCTCGTCGCCGAAGTTGCACACAGATAGATCGCGTCGTTCGGGATCAGGCCGCCCGCGCTGTCGCCGCACTCGCCTTGCGGGTCGACGATGCCGGTCATCCACGAGAGCTGCCCGCTCGAGGTGACCGTCGGCTGCTGGAGCCCGAAGCCGGCGGTCCCGACCGAGCCGGCGGCAGGGTAGGCCGCATTCGCGGAAGGGAGCGCCACCGCCGCGACGGCGGCGCTCGTCAGCTCGAGCGGGCTCACGAGGGCGAGCACCGCCACGTCGTCTGGCCCGGGGCGGCCGGTGCAGGCGTAGCCCGGATGGATGCGGATGAAGCTCACTCCGCGGTCCTGCTCGAGGTCGGTGGAGAGCGGCGCCGAGTAGTTGGAGACCCCCGCCCGGATCTGGAAGGCCGACGGCGCGGCCAAGGCGCACGAGCCGTTGAACATGCAGTGCGCCGCCGTCAGGACATGCGAGGCATCGACGATCGCCCCCGTGCAGAGGAACCGCGACGATCCCGACGACTGCTGGACGAACACGGTCCACGGTGCCGCTTGCACCTGGATTGTCTGCCCGCCGACGACGCCGGAGGCCGGCGCAGCGAAGAGCACGCCTGCGACGGCGGTCGCGGCGAGGATCCGCAGGGGCCGCCCGAGCATGCGGAACACGGTAGCGGTCAGGTCTCCTGCTTCTCGCCTCCCGACGGCGCCGCCGCCTTCCTCGGAGCCGGTGCGGTCTCGTGGTGTCCGTTGCTGCTGTTGCCTTCCAGCATGCCGCGGAGCATCGGGATCGCCGCGGCGCCCATCCCGAGCACCTGTGAGAAGAGCTGCCCGATGCCCTCGGCGCCGTTCAGCACCGTGAGCTGGCCGATGTTGCCGAACGCCTTCGCCGCCTCGCCGACGATCTGCGGCAGCTGCTCGGCGATCTGCTGGCCGATCACCGCCTCCTGGTTGGCGGCGAGCGCGTCGGCGCGGGCCTTGATCGCGTCCGCCTCGGCGAGTCCCTTGGCCTTGACCGCGTCGCCCTCCGCAAGGCCGCGGGCGCGGGTCGCGTCCGCCTCGGCCTCGCCGATCCGCCGCGTCCGGTCGGAGTTCGCCTCCGCCTCGAGCTTCACGCGCTTGGCGTCGGCGCCGGCCCCGAGCTCGACCTCGCGCGCCTTCGCCTCGGCCTGCGAGATGCGGGCGTCGCGCTCTGCCTCGGCGATCGTGCGCGTCTTGTAGGCCTCCGCGTCGGCGGGCTTGCGCACCTCCACCTGGAGCTGCTGCTCCGTCTTCTCGGCCTCGAGCTGCGCAACCTTCGTCTCCTGGACGACGACCTGCTGCTTGGCGGTCGCGGCCGCGAGCGGCCCGGCCTGCTCGGCCTCGCTCTGCGCGCGCTGCGCCTGCGCCGTCGCCTGCGCCTGCTTGATCTGCGACTGGCTCTTCGCCGCGACCTTCAGCGCGTCCGCCTCCTGCTCGCGCTCGGTCGCCTCGCGGTCGGCGGCCGCCTGGGCGATCCGCGCCTCCTTCGCCACGCGCGCCGCCTCGGGCGCGGCGAGGTTGTCGATGTAGCCCGAGGTGTCCTCGATCTCCTGGATCTGCAGCGAGTCGATCGTCAGACCTAGCCGCTGCATCTCGATCGCCGACGACTCGCGCGTCGCCTTGGTCAGCGCTTCGCGGTTCCGGATCATGTCCTCGATCGTCATCGTTCCGATGATCGAGCGCAGATGGCCGGCGAAGACGTTGTGCACCTTCACGTCCATCTGCTCCTCCTGCTCGAGGAAGCGCCGGGCGGCGTTCGCGATCGACTGGAAGTCGTCGGCGATCTTGTAGATCACGACCGCCTTGAGGCCGACCTGGATGCCCTGGGTCGTGACGCAGTCGAGGTCGAGCTCGGCCTCGTGGATGTCGAGAGAGAGATGACGCACCTTCTGGAAGAACGGCAGGTAGAACGCACCCTTGCCGACGATGATCTTGAAGCCGAGCCCCGCCGCGTCACCCTCGGCGCCGCGATGCGCATTCATGCCGGAGATGATCAGAGCCTCGTTGGGCTCCGCGACCTTGTACAGGAACATGTTTCCCTGCCCCTCTCCGCTAGTAGCGGCTCACAGTGATGGTGCGCGGGGCCATCTGCTCGAGGACGAGCACCCGCGAACCCTTCGGGATCGACTCGGCCGCGTCCGATGCGTAGGCGAAATAACACTCCGACCCTCCACGCACGGGAACCATCACCTCGCCCATCTTTCCCGGCTCGATCGCACTTGCACAGTGCCCGATCTTGCCGATGAGCTCGTGATCAGCCTCCATTGCTCCCGATCACTACTGTAGTACGCAAAAGATCGGTAGCGCGCCGCGAAAACATAGGTAGCTCCGCCGATGAGGCCGTAGGGGAGAGGCCCGTACTCTCGTCGGCATGCATCCGTTCTTCGCAGAGTCGATGATCCGAGCGCACGAGAGGGAGCTCGACCGGTACGGCCGGACGGCTCACACTCTGCGGGGCGCGCGGCGGAAGGCGGCCGGGCAGGAGCCGTCGGTGACGATCAGGCTCGCCCGGCCGCAGGACGGGGAGGCGCTCGTGCGGCTGGCGCAGCTCGAGGGCCGGTCCCGGCCGGAGGGGACCCACGTCGTCGCCGAGATCGACGGGAGCGTCGTCGCGGCGCTGCCGCTCGCCGGCGGGGCGCCCCTCGGAGATCCCTTCCGCCGCACCGCGCATCTCGTGCCGCTGCTCGAGCTTCGGGCAAAGCAGCTCACGTCCGCTCCACGCCGGCGCAAGCCGGTCGCACTCCTCGGTGCGATCCGTGCGTGGAGCCGCGTGTAGCCGCCCGGATGGAGCGCACCGGTCCCGTCGCTTCCGTGGGGGGTCGCGACGGGCCGGATGCGGCCCCTACGTAACTCGGACGCCGAGCCGCTTCACGATCGTCCCGTCGACGCTCAGGATCGCGTACCAGCGTCCCGGGGCGAGCGGGGCGCTTCCGCGCAACGACGAGTCGATGGTGGTCATGAATGGTTTGGTGACTGCTCCGACGAACTTGAAGCTCGGGGTGCGCCAGACGATCTTCACCTTGCGGGCCTTCGGCGGCGAGAGGAAGTGGAAGCGGACCCAGAGCTCCTTGACGGGCCCCTTCACGGTGGCTGCGGCACCGCCGCCCTGCGTGGCGCTGATTGCCGCACTGTCGACGATCCCCTGCGGCGGCGCCTTCAGCGCGAGAGACTCGACGCGGCGCGCGGGCGTCGCGTTGCCGGTGGTCGCGACCACCTGGAGCTTGTAGTGGCCCGGCGGCGTCGTCGCGGGCAGGCCGATCTGCTCGGGGAACGTCCCCCCGCGCGTCGTCGTGTAGTTCCGCTTGCTCTTGAACCCACCGCCCGTCGCCGGCCGGACCTCGGCCACGAAGTGCGAGGCGCCCTTGACGGTGACCGAGAAGCGCACCCGAGCGTTGAGCCGGCTGTTGCTCCACGAGGCGCGCACGCTGATCGCCGAGAGCCCGAGTGAGGTCGGGCCGGGCGCGGTCGTGGTCGTCGCGGTCGTGGTGGGAGTCGTCGTCGTGGTGGTGGTCGTAGTCGTGGTGGTGGTGGTGGTCGTCTTCGGGGCCGGCTGGACGTAGGCGTCGATCTGGAGCTGGAAGCCGTTCGAAAGCGTGCCGGGCGGCGGCGTCGGCGAGGTGGCGGGAGAGCCGTCGGCGACGGGCGGCGTCCAGAACTCGGGGAAGGCGCCGAGGACGCCCGTCTTGAAGATCAGCGCGCTGTTGGCGTTGTCGAGGCCGATGACGTCGCCGGCCTTCACCGGGAGGTTCGCCGAGAACTGGTCGGGCGCCGAGGTGCTGCCGGTGGTGGTCTCGGTCGCGCTCGACGCGACGGCCGCGAACTTGCCGCCCCCGGCCGGCCGGAGGATGCGCAGCTTGACCTTGTTGCCCGCGCTGCCGGAGGCGATCCGCCAGGCGACGATCGTGCCGTCGACGGGCGAGGCGTAGGTCGAGTCTGCGGACGAGCCCGACCACTGGATGTACGTGCAGCCCACCCCGCTGCAGGTCGGGTGGTTCTGGAGGTCGCTCGTCGCCAGCGTGGCGGGCCCGACCGTCATCGTCCCGGACGGCTGCGCGGCGCGCGTGGCCGCCGCGGGCACGGCGACCGCGAGACAGGCTGCGAGCGCGAGTCCGAGGGCTCTCATCCCACGCTGATGATCGCATTCAGGCGACCAGCAGGTGCGAGACCGGGACGCCGGGGCGGTCGCAGGCCGCCTCGACCTCGCCCGCCTCCCGCCACGAAGTTCATCAGGCGCCGATCGCCTCGGATTCGAGCTCGAGCAGGTCCTCGATCGTCTCGCGCCGGCGGATCACCGTCGCCTCGCCGTTCGCCACGAGCACGGCGGCGGGCCGGGGCACCGCGTTGTAGGTCGAGCTCATCGCGAGCGTGTAGGCGCCGGTGCCCGGGACGGCGAGGATGTCGCCGCGGCGCGGCTCGGGGAGCTCGACCGCAGAGATCAGCAGGTCGCCGGACTCGCAGTGCTTGCCGACGATCGTGAAGCTTCGGGAGGGCGGCTCGTCCGCGCGCTCGGCGAGCAGTGCGGTGTAGCGCGCGTCGTAGAGCGCCGGGCGGGGGTTGTCGGACATCCCGCCGTCCACGGCGACGTAGGCCGTGTTGTCCGCGCTCACCTTCACCGAGCCGACGGTGTAGAACGTCACGCCCGCACGGGCGGTGAGCGAGCGGCCGGGCTCGAGGACGAGCGCAGGCTCGGGTACCCGCTCCTGGGCACAGGCGCGGGCGAGCTCGGCCACCAGGCCTTCGGCGAACTCCGCGATCGAGAGCTCGTGCTCGCCGGGACTCGTTGCGACGCCCAGGCCGCCGCCGAGGTCGAGCGTCCGCAGCTCCCAGCCGAGCTCGCTGCGGGCGCGCGCGGCGAAGGACACGATCCAGTCGACCGCGACCCGCGCCGAGTCGAGATCGCGCAGGCCGGAGCCGATGTGCATGTGCAGCCCTTCGGTCTCAGGGGCGAGGCGCAACGCCTCGCGCGCGTCGGCGGGGGTGAGGCCGAACTTCGAGCCGTGGTGGCCGGTGCGGATCTTCTCGTGCGTGTCGGCCTCGACCCCAGGCGTGACGCGGATCAGCGTCCGGGCGACGCCGGCGTCGCGCGCACGGCCGACCTCCTCCAGCGAGTCGACGACGACGAGGGCGCCGGCGGCCGCGGCCGCCGCCAGCTCCTCGTCGGACTTGTTGTTGCCGTGCACCACGAGCGTCTCGCCGTCGAGCCCCGCCGCCTGCGCGAACCGGAGCTCTCCCAGGCTGGCGACGTCCGCGCCGATCCCCTCCGCCGCGAGGATCCGCATGAGCGCCACGTTGGGGAACGCCTTCGTCCCGTAGACGACGACCGCACCCGGCGCCGCCTTGCGGTAGGCGCGGGCGCGGGCGCGGAGCGTCGCCTCGTCGTAGACCAGGAGCGGGGTCCCGTGCGAGGCCACGAGCTCGGCAGCGTCGATGCCGCCGAGCGAGAGCCGGCCGCCGTCGAGACGGGCGGTGTCGGGGAGGAGCTCGCGCATCCCTGCGATTGTGCCTCGGAAATTCTCGCCCGAAGTATTTCTCGGGACGGTTCGCGCTCCTTTCTGTGTAGACGAAGAGAGGAGAGCAACGTGAAGATCCCAATGTTCATCGCGGCGACCGGCGTTGCGGCGGCGCTCGTCGTGCCGATGGCATCCGGCTCGATCGACCGCTCGCTCCCCTGGGCCGCCACGGGGCAGGGGCAGTCGATCCATCACAAGCAGCTGTCGAAGACGCTGAAGAGCGGGATCTCGACGGCGACGAAGACCAAGGGGAAGGGCGGGAAGCCCACCGGTGTCGTCTACATCTACGTCCCGGCGCCGCCGCTCTCGTCGGTGATGCCGATGCCGTACGTCGACGACTGCCCGTCGTCCGGGACCGATTGCACGCCGCAGGAGCTCTGCGACATCTGGGGCATGAACTGTCCTGCGCCCGCCCCGGACACTGCGACCGATCCTCAAGCGGGGGCGCCGGCGAACCCCTGACAGACTGTGGCGGCGGGGGAGAGCAGGGTGGGGCTGCTCTCGCCCGCCCGCCGGCGCCGCTACACTTTCGCCCACGCGGCGCGCCCGCGCCGGCTTCCCGTGGCCTCTCGCATTGCGGGAGGCTTTTTCGTCTTCAGGAGCACTGCGCGTGGAGAACTACGACCCCCGGAGAATCGAGTGGAAGTGGCAGCAGGTGTGGGACGAGGCCGGCGCCTTCGTCACCCGGAACCCCGACGATCCGGCCCACGCCGACCGGAGCAAGGCCTATGTGCTCGAGATGCTGCCGTACCCCTCGGGCGAGCTCCACATGGGCCACGTCCTCAACTACACGCTCGGGGACGTCGTCTCGCACTTCCGCCGCCGAAACGGCTACTCGGTACTGCGCCCGATGGGGTATGACGCCTTCGGGCTCCCCGCCGAGAACGCTGCGATCCGGGAAGGCGGCCACCCGCGTGAGGTCACCGAGCGGAACATCGAGCAGATCCGCGGACAGATCAAGCGGATGGGGTGGTCGATCGACTGGACGCGCGAGGTGTCGACGCACGAGCCCGAGTACTACCGCTGGACGCAGTGGCTGTTTCTACGGCTCTACGAGGCCGGGCTCGCATACCGCAAGGCGGCCCCGGTCAAGTGGTGCCCGAACGATCAGACCGTGCTTGCGAACGAGCAGGTGATCGAGGGCCGCTGCGAGCGCTGCGGCGCCGAGGTCGAGGCGCGGAACCTCGAGCAGTGGCTGTTCAAGATCACGGACTTCGCCGATCGACTGCTCGAGGACATGTCGCAGCTCGACTGGCCCGACCGCGTGCTGACGATGCAGCGGAACTGGATCGGCCGCTCGGAGGGCGCCGAGCTGACCTTCCGCGTGGAGGAGCTCGCTGAGGACATCCCCGTCTTCACGACCCGGCCGGACACGCTGTTCGGCGCGACGTTCTTCGTGGTCGCGCCCGAGCATCCGCTCGTGGAGCGGTTCGCGGAACGTTCGCCGAACGGCGAGGAGCTGCGCACGTACGCGCGCCACGCCGCCGCGAAGAAGAGCGAGGAGCGCCAGGCGGGTGAGGACAAGACCGGCGTCTTCACCGGCTTCTACGCGATCAACCCGGTGAACGACGCGCGCATCCCGATCTGGATCGCGGACTACGTCCTGATGGACTACGGCACCGGCGCGATCATGGCCGTGCCCGCGCACGACGAGCGCGACTTCGCCTTCGCGGTCAAGTTCGAGCTGCCGATCGTGCAGGTGGTGGCGCCGGCCTCGGGCGAGGTCGACGAGAGCACCGCGTACGTCGCGCACTCCGACGACGAAGTGCTCCTCAACTCGGGGCCCTTCACCGGGCTGTCGTCGCCCGAGGGGAAGAAGGCGATCGTCGCCTCGCTCGAGGAGCGCGGCCTCGGCCACCCATCCGTGAACTACCGCCTGCGCGACTGGCTGCTTTCGCGGCAGCGCTACTGGGGCTGCCCGATCCCCGTCGTGCATTGCGAGGCCTGCGGGATCGTCCCCGTGCCGGACGATCAGCTCCCGGTGCTGCTGCCGGAGGTCGACGACTTCCTGCCGAAGGGGCGCTCGCCGCTCGCGGCCGCCGAGTCGTGGGTGAACGTGACGTGCCCCTCCTGCGGCGGGCCGGCGCAGCGCGAGACCGACACGATGGACACGTTCGTCGACTCGTCCTGGTACTTCCTGCGCTACACCGACCCGCACAACGACGACGGGCCGTTCGGGCGCGGCCTCGTCGACTACTGGCTGCCGGTCAACCAGTACATCGGCGGGATCGAGCACGCGATCCTGCATCTGATGTACGCGCGCTTCTTCACGAAGGCGCTGCACGACCTGGGGATCCTCGGCTTCACGGAGCCGTTCGCGCGGCTCTTCAACCAGGGGATGATCTACCGCTTCGGCGCCAAGATGTCGAAGTCGAAGGGCAACGTCGTCCCGCCCGACGAGCTGATCGAGCGCTACGGCGCCGATGCGCTGCGGCTGTACATCCTCTTCATGGGGCCGGCCGACCAGGACAAGGAGTGGCAGGACACCGGTGTCGAAGGGCAGTGGCGGTTCCTGACCCGGCTCTGGCGCGTCGTGCACGAGGTCGCGGGGGTCGAGGCGCGTGCCGAGCTTCCGGTGACCCCGCTGGCGCGTAAGGCGCACGAGGCGATTCACAAGGTGACCGACGACATCGAGCGGCGGTTCGTCTTCAACACGCCCGTGTCGGCGGTGCACGAGCTCGTCAACGAGATCTCGGCCAATCCCTCTGACCCGGCTGCACGGTTCGCGGCCGCAACGGCGGTGTCGCTGATCCAGCCGTACGCCCCGCACGTCGCGGAGGAGCTCTGGTCGGTGCTCGGGCGCGAGCGGCTGTGGGTCGAGCCGTGGCCGGTCGCCGATCAGTCGCTGCTCGTGCGCGACGAGATCGAGCTCGTCTGCCAGGTGAACGGCAAGGTACGCGACCGGATCACGGTGCCGGCGGGGCTGGCCGACGACGAGCTCGTCGCGCGGGCCCGTGCCTCCGAGCGGGTGCAGGCGTACCTGAACGGCCTGGAGCCGCGGGTCTTCGTCGTGCCCGACAAGCTCGTCAACTTCGTCGTCTGACATGGCGGCGGTCGGGCGCGCGCTCGCGGCGGCGGTGGCGGCGGCTGCGTCGCTCGTACTGCTCGCGCCCGCACCGGCTGCAGTTGCGGAGTCGTCGCTGTGTGCCGGGATCCCGGCCTCCTGGATCGACGGCCTCCACTTGCCGCCCTGCGGCGTCGTCGATCGCTTGCCGGGTGCGCCCAGGCGCGTGAGCTCGTGCCGCTGGGTCACGCCGCCGGCGCGGCGCGGGCTCGAGATCGGGGCCGGCCGCATCTCCTGTCCCGGCGCCGGGCGTTGTGTCGAGCATCGGGCCGGTGCGGCGGGGACGTGGCTCGGTCGGCATGCGGTGCCCGTCGAGCTTCGGTGCGCCGACGGCCGCCGGGTCACGGTTCAGCTGGCTGCGCTGGCGCTTGCGGACAAGACCGGCCGCGTCTGCGGGCTTGTGCGGCCGGTCGTCCCGGAGCTGTTTCGGTTCCGGATCCCGGCGTCCTGGGGCGGGCAGCTCGTCGTCATCTGGGCGCTCGGCGCTGCGGCTCCGAACGGGTCGCCGCTCGATCTTCAGGTGGAGAGCGCGATCCTGCGTCTCGGCGGCAAGCAGGTCGACTGCCTGAACATTCCTCTCGAGCGGCAATCCGATCCCGTAGGCCTCAGCGGCGGAGCAGCACGGCGAGCCGGGCCCACGGTCCCACGTGTAACGCATCCGGCACAGAGTTGGTACAGACACGTCACACCTTTCCCGGCACCCTCGGGAGGTGCCCTCGTTCACCCTCACGCGCCGGCAGACCCTCACTGTCGTGGCGCTTGCGCTGGTTGCGGTCTTCGCGGCTGCGCACTTCCTCGGGCGGACGAGCGGCGGCGGTGGGGCGGCGGCGCCGACGGCGACGCCGGACGCCGACGTCCCACCGCTCACGGCTCCTGCGGCGACTGCTCCCTCGCCTGTTTCGGCTTCGGTGCTCGTGGTCGACGTCGCCGGCGCGGTCCGGCGGCCGGGCCTGTACCGCCTGCCGCCGGGCTCCCGGATCGCCGACGCGATCGCGCGCGCCGGCGGCATGAGCCATCGCGCGGCGCGGGCCGCGGTGAATCTCGCGGCGCCTCTCGTCGACGGTGAGCAGGTGCTCGTGCCCTCCGGGGCGGGTGGTGCGGTCGCTGCGGCCGTGGCATCCGGGCGCTCCCTCGCCCACCGCGCCGGTCGACCTGAACACGGCGACCGTCGAGCAACTCGACGCGCTCCCTGGAGTCGGTCCGGTGACGGCGCAGAGGATCGTCGACTACCGCGCCCAGAACGGGCCGTTCACCTCCGTGGACGACCTCGACGCGATCCCCGGTATCGGCCCGGCTCGGATCGAGAACCTGCGCGGGCTGGTGATCGCCTGACCATCCGCGCAGCGCCCGCGCATGTGCTTGCGGCGGCACTTGCCGCAGGGCTCGCGTTCGCAAACGCCGGGCGAACTCATGCCGTCGGCCTCGTCGCGGCGCTGGTCGCCGCCGTCGCGGTCGTGGTCGTCGACGCGCCGGCGGCGCGGCTGGCAGTGCTCGCGGCCGTGCTCGCGCTGCTCGGCTGGTGGTGGGCGAGCGCCCGGCTCGACGCGCTCGACCGGAGCCCGCTCCTCGCCGAGGTCGGCCGCGCGGGGCGGGCCACCGTCGTCGTCACCGCGCCGCCGGCGGAGGGACAGTTCTCGATTCGCGCCCAGGGCCATGCGCGGTCGTTCCGCGGCCGTCCGGTTGACGAATCCGTGCAGCTCGAGCTGCCGGTCGGCCGCTCGCCGCCGCAGGGCGCGATCCTCGACGCCCTCGTGGTGGTGAAGCTCCCGCCGGGCCCGGAGCACGGGTTCGACGAGCGCACCTGGCTTCGCCGCCGGGGCGTCCACGTCATCTTCAAGGTCGACGACTGGAAGCTCGTCGGCGCCCGCGGCGGTCTCGGCGGCCTTGCCGATCGCCTCCGCGAACGGCTGATGCGCTCGATCGCCCCCGGTCTCGTCGGAGAGCGCCGCGCAGTTCTGGAGGGGATCGTCCTCGGCGACGGCTCCTCGCTCTCGCCCGGGCTCCGGCAGGATTTCCAGGCCTCGGGGCTGTACCACATCCTCGCCGTGAGCGGCCAGAATGTGGTGCTGGTCGCGGCGGGTGCGCTGACGCTGGCGTGGCTGCTCGGCATCGCCCGCTGGATCGGCGAGCTCGGTGCGCTGGCCGGGATCGGGGCATACGTGCTCGCGGTCGGGCCGCAGCCGTCGGTGATCCGCGCGGGGATCGCGGGCGGGCTCGCCTCGCTGGCGTGGCTGACGGGACGGCTTCGCGATGCCTGGCAGGCGCTCCTTCTGGCCGCGGTGGCGCTGCTCGCCTGGAATCCGTACGAGCTGTACGACCCGGGCTTCCAGCTGTCGTTCGCGGCGGTGGCGGCCATCTTCACGCTGGTGCCGCGGATTGCGCGGTCGCTCGAGGTCACGCGGCTCCCGCGCGGCCTGCGCCTCGGGGTCGCGGTGTCGCTCGGCTGCAGCGTGGTGACGGCGCCGATCGTGTGGTTCGAGTTCGGCTACCTGCCGCTCCTCGGCGTTCCGGCCAATGCGCTGGCGGAGCCGGCGATGGCGCCGCTGCTCGGGCTCGCATTTCTCGCGGCGGGGCTGGCTGCGGTCTCACCCGGCGCGGCGCCGGTGGTCGCGTGGTTGAACGGGTGGGTCGCGGCGTACATCGCGGGCGTCGCCCGCACGATCGGCTCTTTGCCGTTCGCGGAGATCCAGAGCACGCGGAGCCTCGCCCTCGCCGGCGCCGTTCTCCTGGCGCCGTTGTACGTGTGGCGCCGGCGGCTCGCTCGCCTCGTCAAGCGCGCGTAGCCCCCTTCAGCATGCATAGCCCCTTCAGCATGCATAGCCTCCCGGGATGTTCGCCGTCCTCAAGGTGGCGCTGCTCGCCGCCCGGACCCGGCAGGGCCGCCGCCTAGCCCTGCTCGCCGGTCTGGCAGCGCTTCGGCTCGCGCGAAGCGCAGAAGCGCGGCGCGTCTACGCTTCGGTCGGGCAGCAGGCACGCACCCTGCGCCCGCGCTCGGCTCGGAAACAGGGCAGCCGGCTCTGCCATCCGCCGTGCGCGAAGACGCGCCGGCCGCCGGACCAGTTGACTCCCGGGGCGAGTGCAGGTCGGAGCTCGTGCGAGCGAGTCGCGCCACGCTCTGGCGGAGTCCAGCGCCGAACGTGCGGCAGATCGCATTCGCCTTCGCCCGGCGTGAGCGGCTGAGTGCCAGCCGCCGCGCCGGCGGCGCGCCGGCGAGAGCACGGTCACGCCGAACCAGCGCCAGCCGGTGCGCGCCTGCGCATGCCGTGCGAGCTGTGACGTCCACCGGACGGGGCTCTCCTCGCTCGCGCAGCCGCGACTCGTATCCTTGGGGCGTGGCCGACGAGCTCAAGCCCGCCTACCTGATCGCCGGCAGCGACCGGCCGAAGATCGACCGCGCGCTCGAGCGCCTCCGCGGCCGCTTCGCGCCCGACGCGGTCGAGCTTCACCACGCCTCCGAGCTCCCGGGCGAGGGTGCGGTCGCGGCCTGCAACGCGCTCGGCCTGTTCGCGTCCGACGGGCGGCTGATCGTCGTCGGGGGCGTCGAGGAGTGGAAGGCGCCGGACGCGAAGGAGATCGCCGCCTACCTCAAGGCGCCGGCGCCGGCGACCACGCTCGCGCTCGTCGGCGGCGAGCTGAAGAAGGACTCCCCGCTCGCGAAGGCGGTCTCGGGCGGCTCGGGCGAGCTGCTCCTCTGGGACATCCCGCAGCGCGGGCTTCAGAAGTGGGTCTCCGAGCAGTTCGGCCTCCACGGGATCAAGGCGGAGCCCGAGGCGTGCCGGGCGCTGCTCGAGCTCGTCGGCGATGACGTGTACGACCTCGCGTCCGAGATCGACAAGCTCGCGACCTGGGCGGCCGGCGAGCCGGTGACCGCCGCTGACGTCGAGCGGCTCGTCGCCGCCCGCGCCGAGACCACCAACTTCGCGCTCACCGACGCCTGGGGCGCGCGCGACGTGCCCGGGGTGCTGCAGGCGTCCGAGGGCATGCTCGAGCGCTCGGGCGACCCGCACTCGAAGACAATCCCGCGCGTCGCCGCGATCCTCACGAGCCATGTCGCTCGCATCCGCCGCGCCCAGGCGCTCGACGCGCAGGGGATCCCGGCCAAGGAGGCCGCCGCCGCGCTCAAGCAGCATCCCTACTACGTCGGCAAGCTCTACGCACAGGCGCGCAACTACGACGCGGACGAGCTGCGGCACGCGACGGTGCGGCTGGCCGCGCTCGACCACGCGCTCAAGGGCGGCTCACGCCTGGCCCCGGAGCTCGAGCTCGAGCGCGCCCTGATCGAGATCACCCAGCCGCGCTCACCCTGACCGCCGGGTGCGGCCGACGAACATCACGCGCTCCGGTTCCGTGTTTCGCTTCTCGACGGTGCCTCTCCCGGGTTCGGTGCCGGTATCGGCCCGGTTCCGACCGTCCGCCGGTAGCCCTCCGGATCGGTGGGCCCCTCGGTCGCGACCAGCAGCACCCGGCTGCCCAATCCGAGACCGACCGCCGCGGGGAGGGCGGCGACCGGCGCCGCGCCGGAGTCTCCGATCGCAAGCCCATTGCGGGCGAGCGCCCGCATCGCCTCGTGCACCTCGGCGTCGTCGACCGTCACCATCCCAGTGATCCCGGCCTGGAGCGTCGGCCAGGCCGAGACCGAGATCTCGGCGCAGTTGAGACCGGCCATCGACGTGCCCGGCGTCGGAACCGCCGTCGGACGGCCTGCGGCGAGCGAGGCCGTGAGGCAGGCGGCGGTTGTGGGCTCGACGCCGATCACCGGCAGCCCGCGCGGCGCGGCGAAGTGCACCGCGGCGGCGGCGAGCGAGCCGACACCGACCGGCACGACGAGGAGATCGAAGTCGCCCTGCTCCTCGGCCTCCGCGAAGAGCGTCGCGTAGCCGTCGATCACCCATGCCGCCTCGGGCGAGGTTCCCACGTCGGCGATCTCGGCCACACCAGACTGCTCGGCTGCCGCGGCGGCCTCCGCGACCGCGTCCTCGTAGAGGCCCTCGACCAGGACGACCTCGGCCCCCTCGGCCTCGATCGCTTGCCGGCGCGCCGGAACCGATGCGTCCGGCAGGAAGATCCGGCAGCCGAGCGATCTCGTCGCGGCAACGTGGGCGACGGCCCGCCCGTGGTTGCCGGAGCTCGCTGCGACGAGCGTGTGGACGTCCGGCCGGCTCTGAAGTGTCCGCTCGATCGCCCACAAGGCGCCGAGAACCTTGAACGCGGGCAGCCCGAACCGGTTCGACTCGTCCTTCATGAGCACCGCGGTGACCCCTGTCTCAGCGGCGAGCCACGGCAGATCGCGAAGCGGCGACGGCTCGTAGCCCGGCAGCGACCGGTGGAACAGGGTGGCTTCGCTCACCGGCAAAAGCGCTCCGCAACCGCGACCAGGGTCTGCGCGACATGCACCGTGTCGGCAATCGAGACCCACTCCTCGACGGCGTGGGCGCCCTCGCCGCCGGGGCCGAAGAGAACGGTCGGGATCCCGGCGGCCGCGATGAAGCCCGAGTCTGCCCAGTAGCTCGCACCGCCCACTCTTGCGGAGTCGCCGAGCACGTCGCGAAGCATGCCGAGGATCTCCGCGCCCGGCTCGAGCTCGAACGGCTCGCGCGCGAGGAGCGTCCGCCGCTCGACGACGAGCCCGGCATCGGCCGCGCGGCAGCGGGCGAGCAGGGCGTCGACCTCGGCCTCGACGTCCTCGGTCGTCTCGTCCGGCAGTGTGCGGCGCTCCAGCTTCAGCGCGCAGTGCGCCGGATAGCTCGAGAGCTCGGCGCCGCCCTCGATCAGCGAGGCGTGCACCGAGCCGCGCCCGAGCAGCGGATGTGCGTGCGCCTCGAGCGACGCGTCGAGCTCGGCCAGCGCGACGAGGACCGGCCCGGTCTTGACGATGGCGTCGATGCCCAGGTGCGGCCGCGACCCGTGCGCGGCCCGCCCGGTCACCTCGAGCTCGAGCCAGACGAACCCCTTGTGCGCGACAACGAGCTCGAGCTCGGTCGGCTCGGTGACGATCGCCGCGTCAGCGCGCGCGAGCCGCAGGACCTCCTGGATGCCGAGGCTCGCGTGCTCCTCGTCGGCGACCGCGGCGACGACCACGTCGCCCGCGAGCCCGAGCCGCGCCGCCTCGCGGCAGGCGAGCAGCGCCGCGGCGACGCCGGCCTTCATGTCGTAGGCGCCGCGCGCATACAGGCGGTCGCTCTCGACCCGCGCCCGGAACGGCTCCGCCATCCCGTCGACGCCGACCGTGTCGAGGTGGCCGCAGAGCAGCAGGCTCCGCCCGCCTCCGGCTCCCCGCGCCCGCACGATCACGCTCGGCCGTCCGGGCACACCGTCCGTGACGTACGCCTCGAGCCCGTTCGCATCGCTCCAGCGGGCGACGAAACCGGCGATCTCCGTCTCGCCCGCGCCGCCGGCGACGAGCGCCGGGTTCACCGAGTCGATCGCCACGAGCTGCGAGAGGAGGTCGACGAGCTCGTCGCGCACCGGTCGATACTACGAGCGGTGAGCGCAGTACGTGCGACCCGGTTGTCCGCCTGGGTCGGGGCGGTCGCAGGCGCGCAGCTCGTGGCGCTGCTCGCGACGAGCACCCGGTACGGCTACCACCGTGACGAGATGTACTTCATCGTCGCCGGCTCGCATCCCGCGTTCGGGTACCCGGACCAGCCGCCCCTCGTGCCGCTGATCGCTCGGGCGATGTACGACCTCGACCCGGGCTCGCTCTTCCTGCTCCGGCTGCCGTCGGCGCTCGCGGCGGTGACGACGACCGTGCTGGCGGCGCTCGTCGCGCGCGAGGTCGGCGGCGGGCGGCGCGCCCAGCTGATCGCGGCGGGCTGCACGGCGGCGTCGGGCGTCGCGCTCGCCGTCGGGCACTTCGTCACGACGACGACCTTCGACGTCCTGAGCACGACCGCGCTCGGCTGGCTTGTGGTGCGCGGCGTCGTTCGCGGCGGCGGGCCCTCGATGCTCGCGGCCGGGATCGTCGTCGGCCTCGGCTGCGAGGCGAAGCCGCAGGTCGGGCTGGTCGCGTTCGTCCTCGTCGCGGCGCTGCTCGTCGCCGGGCCGCGCGGCCCGCTCCGCTCATGGTGGACGGCGGGTGGCGTCGCCGCGGCCGTCGTGCTCGTCGCCCCGTACGCCGTGTGGCAGCAGCTGCACGGCTGGCCGCAGCTGACCGTCGCCCGCCACATCGGCGGGTCGGCGGAGGGCGGCCGGGCCGGGTTCATCCCGTTCCAGCTCGTGATGGTGAGTCCGGTGCTCGTGCCCGTCTGGGTCGCGGGCCTGCTCGCCCCGTTCCGTCGGGCGGCGTGGAGGCCGCTCCGCTTCGTGCCGATCACCTACGCTGCGCTCGGGGTGCTCTACCTCGCGGGTGACGGCAAGGCCTACTACCTCGCGAGCCTCTACCCGGTGCTGCTGGGGCTCGGCGCGATACCGACCGCCGACTGGACGAGGCACACGCGGCTGCGCCTGGGGCTGGTCACGGCGGCGATCGCCGTCTCGGCCGTGGTCAGCGCGTTCATCGCGCTGCCGCTGCTGCCCGAGCGCTCGCTTCAGGGGAGTGTCGTGATGGCGCTCGACCCGGATCAGGGCGAGACCGTCGGGTGGCCCCGTTTCGCCGACACCGTCGCCCGGGCGTGGCGGTCGATTCCTCCGGCTGAGCGCCGGCGAACCGCGATCTTCACGTCGAACTACGGGGAGGCCGGCGCCGTCGACCTGCTCGGCCGCTCGCGCGGGCTGCCGCGGGCCTACAGCGGCCACAACGGCTTCAGCGAGTGGGGGCGGCCCCCCGACACCGACACGAACGCGCTCCTCCTCGGCTACGACGCGGGCGGCGCCGCGCCCTACTTCACCGGCTGCCGGCCGCTCGCGACCATCGACAACGGGGTCGGGCTCGACAACGACGAGCAGGGCGGCCCTGTGCTGCTCTGCCGGACGACCGCACCGTGGTCCAAGCTGTGGGCGAAGCTCCGGCGCTATGACTAGGGCACGCCTCCGGCGTGACGAATAATCTGCGGCTCGTGGACGCCGACCCCGTCGAGCTCCGTGTCCTCGGCTGCCTGATCGAGAAGCAGCGGACGACGCCCGACCAGTACCCGCTGTCGCTGAACTCGCTCCGGCTCGCGTGCAACCAGTCGACGAACCGCGACCCGGTCGTCGAGTACGACGAGGCCACGATCCGCCGCGCACTCGACCGGCTCGGCCGCCGCGGCTGGACGCGCCTCGCGAGCGGGCCCGGCAGCCGGGCGGCCAAGTTCCGGCACCTGTTCGACGAGGCGCTGCGACTTGACGACGAGGAGATCTCGTTGCTCGCGGTGCTGATGCTCCGCGGGCCGCAGACACCCGGCGAGCTGAAGCAGCGCACGGAGCGGCTGCACCGCTTCGAGGGCCTCGACGAGATCGAGGCCGTGCTCGAGCATCTGGCCGAGCGCGAGCTCGCCGAGCCGCTGCCGCGGCGGCCCGGGCAGAAGGAGGAGCGCTACACCCAGCTGCTCGGCGAGGAGGCGACTCCCGCCCCGGTGCCGTCCTACGACGCGCCGGAGCCCGGCGAGGACGACGACGACCGGCTGGCCGCGCTGGAGGAGGCGGTCGCTGCGCTCCGCGACGAGGTCGCCGCGCTCCGGTCGGAGCTGGCTTCGCTCCGCTGAGTTCGAGTGAAGACTCTGCCGGCCCGGAGGGGCGTGTCAAACTCTCGGGGTGGCCGACCCCGCGTCATGGTTGAGCATCAAGCCGGGCTGGAAGGCCGTCGCCTCCGACGGCAGCGAGGTCGGTGAGGTCAGCCTGGTCACCGGCGACGAGAACCAGGACATCTTCAACGGGCTCGCGGTCTCACCGACCGCGCTCGGCAAGCCGCGCTACGTGGCCGCCGAGCAGGTCGCGGAGATCACCGACGGCGTCGTCCACCTCTCGCTCAGCCCGGACGAGGTCGATTCGCTCCCCGAGTACCTCGAGCCGGCAACGAGCGCGATCATCGAACCGGATGGCAAGGGCGGCTTCGGCAACTCGGTCAAGGCCACGGCGCGCGAGGTGGAGGGCGACCTGGTCGCGCCGGTCGAGACCCGCGAACGCGCGCCGGGCTTGTGGCGGCGGTTCGGGCTGTACCTCCGTCGCAAGACGGGGTAGCGCGCCGCTGTCGACGCTCGTCACCGGGATCTGCTGGGGGAGCGTGGTCGTCCTCTGGATCGTCGAAGCGGCGCTCGGGCTCCGCCGCGCCCAGGGCCAGCGCCAGGGCACCCGCAGGCTCGAGCTCCTGTGGCAGCTCGGGACGGTCGTCCTCGTGATCCTCGTGTTTCGCTTCCTGCTGCACGATCTGAGGCGGCTCACGGACCGCTCGTGGTGGATCGAGCTCCCGGGGCTCGTGCTGCTCGTCGCCTCGACGGTCTTCACGATCTGGGCGCGGCTGAGCCTCGGCCGGATGTGGTCGGTTACGCCGAACATGCTCCAGCAGGGCCACGAGCTGCGGACCACCGGGCCCTACGCGATCACGCGGCACCCGATCTACACCGGCCTTTCGGGGATGCTGCTGGGCACGGTGCTCTTGAACGGGCTCGGCACCCTGCTCGTGATCGTCGTTGTCGGCGTCGCCGCCCTGGCGGTCAGGATCCCGACCGAGGAGCGGCTGATGAGCGCGGCGTTCCCGGAGGAGTACGCGCGCTACCGCAAGCGCGTTCCGCGGCTCGTGCCGCATCCTTGGCGCCGCGCGGAGCCGCGATGATGTCGCCGTGACCCGTGTCGTCATCCGCTCCGGCAGGGCATCGTGCCGTTGCCCGAGCTGGACGCGGTGACCCGTAGGCGATGCGCCGTCTGTGCCTCGTCGCGGCGGTGACGGCCTCGCTCGCCAGCGGGTGCGGCACGTCCAGGCGCGGGACGCCGATAGTGGGCCGCGAGACGCCGCGGGCGCTCAGCCTCATGCTCGTGCGGGCCGCCGCGATCGCCACGCTGCCCGGCGCGCCGAAGGGGCTCGTCCGGCAGCAGATCGACCAGGCCGGACTGACGGTCGATCCGGATCCGAGGGCGCCGTGCGGCGCCGAGCTGAAGAACTCGCCCTCGCTCCAGCAGGGGGCGCTCGCCGTGTCCGCGAACCCCGCCAACGCGGTCGTCACGCAATGGGTCAACCGTCTGCCCGGTCAGCAAGCGGCCGCCCTGATCGGCGTGGACATCCGGGACACCCGGCCCGGATGTCCCGAACTACTTCTCCCACACCGATACGGGGGCGGTCCAGCTGAACCACCTCGTGCGCGTCGTCCCGCTGGCAGCGTCGCTCGCAGACCAACGGCTCGCGACGGTCCTGCGGATCTCTCCAGCCCGTGGCAAGCCGGTCTATGCGGCCACGATCGAGCTTCGCGCCCGCGCGTGCCTGATGCGGGTGATCGTGCTCTCGCCCACCCCGGTTGCGAGCAGGTTCGTCCGGGAGCTCGCGTCGTTGACCGGCAAGCAGCTCGAGTCGCGGTCGACAGCGTGCTGACCGGCCGGGATCGCTAGCTCTTCGGCGTGGCGAGGCGCGCAGCCTGCGACTTCTTGCGCGCGCCCGTGTTCTTGTGCAGCGCGCCGCGCGAGACCGCACGGTCGATCCAGCGCACGAGCGACCTGTGCTCGTCGGCGATCTTGTCTGCGTCGCCGTCCTCGACCGCGGTCGAGAGGCGCTTCGTGAGCGTCTTTATCGTCGAGCGGTAGCGCAGGTTCTCGAGCCGCTGGTCGGCGGCGATCCGGATGCGCTTCTTCTGCTGCTTGATGTTCGCCATAAGGTCCCTTGCGTAGAAGCGCCCGCAGCTGCGGGCGGAAAGCATGGTACCAGCGCCGCCCACAACCGGGAAGCTGCGTATCGTCAAGCTGCGTGACGGACGTCGAGGTCTCCCGGATGAGCGACGACGCGGGCGTCCCGATGCCGGGTCGGCGGCGGCTCGCGCGTTCGACGGCGATCTTCGCGGTCGCGACCGCGTTCTCGCGCATCTTCGGGCTCGTCCGCGAGGTCGTCGCGGCCTACTACTTCGGCGCCCTCGGGAAGATCAACGCGTTCACGATCGCGTTCCAGATCCCGAACCTGATCCGGGCCCTCGTCGCAGACGCGGCGCTCTCCTCTGCGTTCGTCCCCGTCTTCAGCGAGCTGATCGAGAAAGGCGACCGGAAGCGGGCCTGGCGGGTCGCCTCGACGCTCTTCTGGCTGATGCTCCTGGGCCTCACGGCCCTCTCCGCGCTCTTCATCGTCCTCGCGCCGTACGTGATCGGGGTCTTCGGCGACCCGGGCGGCGACCGCTCGCTCGCGGTCGGGCTCTCGCAGGTGCTCTTCCCGATCGTGGCGCTGCTCGGCGGGTTCGGGATCGTGGTCGGGATCCTCAACACCTACAACCACTTCACGATTCCGGCGCTCTCGCCGGTCGTGTGGAACGCCGCGATCATCGTCGGGCTCGTGATCGGGGTCCCGCAGGCGCAGACGATGAACACGAAGCTCTACGTCTACGCCGCCTCGATCCTCGTCGCGACCGTGATCCAGACGCTGCTCCCGTTCCCCTGGCTGCGCGGGATCGAGCACGGGGAGGAGCGGCTCCGCGTGCTGATCGACTGGCGCGACCCCATGGTCAAGCGGACGTTCGTGCTCATGGGGCCGGTCGCGCTCGGCCTCGGGCTGATCAACGTCAACGCGGTGATCGACCAGGCGTTCGCGTCGCGCTACGTGAACGCGTTCCTGGCGCCGACCGCGATCCAGAAGTCGTTCCTCGTGTACATGCTCCCGCAGGGGATCTTCTCGGTCGCGATCGCGACCGTGCTCTTCCCGACGCTCTCGCGGCTCGCCGCGCGCGGCGACATGGTCGGCTTCCGCGAGAACCTCGGCCGCGGGCTCCGGCAGATCGCATTCCTGCTGATCCCGGCGAGCGTGCTCTGCGCGGTGCTCTGCGAGCCGATCATCCGCATCCTCTTCCAGCACGGCCGCTGGGGCCCCGCCCAGACGCCAGTCGTCGCCTACTGCCTGGCCGCGTTCTCGGCCGGTCTCGTGTTCAACGGCGCCATGCTCATGCTCAACCGGGCGTTCTTCAGCCTGCAGTCGAACTGGATTCCGACGATCGTCGCGCTCGCGAACCTCGCCCTCAACGCGCTGCTCGACCTGGCCTTCTACCGGCTCGGCGCGTGGGGGATCCCGCTCGCGACGGCGGTCGTGAACGTGTTCGGGACGGTGGCGCTGCTGATCCTGCTCCGCCGCCGGATCGGGCCGCTCGAAGGGCGGGAGACCGCGGCGACGGTGATCCGCGTCCTGGCGGCGTCCGCCGCAGTCGCGCTTGTCGCCTACGTGCTCTGGGAGCCGCTCGACTCCTGGCTCGGGCGGTCACTTGGGGCGCAGGTCGTGTCGCTCGGCGTCGCGCTCGCCGGGTCGATCGCGATCTACGTCGCCGCGTGCCGGCTGCTTCGCGTGCGCGAGCTCGATGCCGTGGTCGCCATGGTGCGGAACCGCGCGGCCTGAGTGCGCACCGTCTCCGCGACGCGCTACGTGACGCCGCTCCGTGAAGGCGGCTCCCTGCCCGCGCTCGTCGAGGCGGACGACGACGGCCTCTACGTCCTCAAGTTCCGCGGTGCCGGGCAGGGGCCGCGGATGCTCGTCGCGGAGATCGTCGCCGGTGAGCTCGCCCGCGCCCTCGGGCTGCCCGTGCCCGAGCTCGTGCTCGTCGAGCTCGACCCGGCGATCGGCCGCTCCGAGCCGGACGCCGAGATCCAGGACCTGCTGCTCGCGAGCGCGGGCACGAATCTCGGGCTCGACTTCCTGCCGGCCTCATTGCCCTTTTCGCCCGCGGCCGGGCCGCCGCCGGACCCGGACTTCGCCGCCGACGTCGTCTGGCTCGACGCGCTCGTCACCAACGTCGACCGCACGGCAAAGAACCCGAACCTGCTCACCTGGCACGGGCGAATCTGGCTGATCGACCACGGCGCCGCGCTCTACTGGCACCACTCTCCGGCCCGCCCGCCGGATGCCCGCAGCCCGTTCGCGCCGATCCGCGACCACGTCCTGCTCCCGTTCGCGTCCTCGCTCGCCCAGGCCGACGCCCGGCTCGCGCCGCGCGTCACCCGCGACCTGCTCGACGCGCTCGTCGCCGAGGTGCCACTTGCCTGGCTCGAGGGTGAGAATCCGCAGGTGTACGTCGACTACCTGGCCGCCCGTCTCGAGGAGCCGCGCGCGTTCGTCGCGGAGGGCGAGGCCGTGCGTGGCTGAGCCGGCGTTCTCCTATGCGGTCCTCCGGTTGGTGCCGCGCGTCGAGCGCGGCGAGCGGATCAACGTCGGCGTCGTCGTCTTCTGCCGGCCGCTCCAGTACCTCGCGGTGCGCACGGGACTCGACGAGGCGCGGGCGCGCGCCCTCTGGCCCGGGCTCGAGCTCGACGGCGTCCGCGACCACCTGGCCGCGATCGAGCGGATCGCCCTGGGCGACCCCGACGCCGGGCCGATCGCGCAGCTCGACCTGACCGCGCGTTTCCACTGGCTCGTCGCCCCCTCGAGCACGATCATCCAGCCGTCGGAGGTGCACGCCGGGATCTGCGCGGATCCGGGCGCCGAGCTTGCGAAGCTCTTCGACGAGCTCGTGTCCGTGTGATCGTGGCCGTGGGTGGGGATACAGGCACTCGATGCCCACGACGTGCCGCGCCACGGCCGAGTCGGTGTCGCCGCCCGGGGGTACACGAGAGCCGTGATCCGCATCGGCTGCTCAGGCTGGAACTACGACCACTGGCGAAACGGCGTCTTCTACCCGCCGCGGCTCGCCTCGCGCGAGTGGCTCGGCTTCTACGCCGAGCGTTTCGACACCGTCGAGGTGAACGCGACCTTCTACCGGCTGCCGAAGCCCGATGTCGTCGGGCGGTGGGTGGACGCGACGCCGTCCGGCTTCCTCTTCGCGGTCAAGGCGAGCCGCTACCTGACCCACGTCAAGCGGCTCGCGGACCTGCCGGAGCACCTCGACACGCTCCTCAGGCGGCTGGCTCCTCTGGTCGGCTCGCCCAAGCTCGGACCGATGCTCTGGCAGCTGCCGCCCACGTTCCACCGCGACGACGAGCGGCTCGCGGAGGCGCTCGCGTCGCTGCCGGCCACCCTCCGGCATGCGTTCGAGTTTCGGCACGAGTCGTGGTTCGAGGAGCCGGTCTACGAGCTGCTGCGCGGGCACGGCGCGGCGCTCGTCATCGCGGACCGCGTCGGGGCGCAGGAGCTCAGGCGCGAGGTGCTGACGGCGGACTTCGCGTACATCCGCTTTCACGGCGGCTCCGAGGGCGGCTGCTACGCGCACCGCGAGCTCGACCGCTGGGCGGGGCTGCTCTCCGGCTGGGCGGCGTCCGGCGACGTCTACGCGTACTTCAACAACGACTGGCAGGGGTTCGCGATCGAGAACGCGCGGTACCTGCGGTCCGCGCTGGGTCAGGCAGCGGCCGCGGCGGGAAGAACTTGTCGACGCGCCGGAGCGCGCGCGACGAGGTAGTGACGCGCTCGCCGTTGTCCAGGAACTCGACGAGGACGGTGCTCATCCGGCCCCGCGCGAGGATGCGGCAGCGGCGGCCCTGGAGCTCGCGCCGGCGGGCGTTGTTGCCCCACGCGTAGACGTAGATCCGCTCAGCCAACGGGCCTCGAGGGGGTCGGAGCCGGGAACGCGGCTACGCTGAGCCGAGACCCATGGATCAGCAGCACATCCGCAATTTCTCGATCATCGCGCACATCGACCACGGCAAGTCGACGCTCGCCGACCGCATCCTCGAGCTGACGCACGCCGTGGCGAAGCGCGACATGCGCGCGCAGGTGCTCGACTCGATGGACCTGGAACGCGAGCGCGGGATCACGATCAAGGCGCAGGCAGTGCGCGTGGCCTGGAAGGGCCACGAGCTGAACCTGATCGACACGCCCGGTCACGTGGACTTCACCTACGAGGTCTCGCGCTCGCTCGCCGCGTGCGAGGGCGCGCTGCTCGTCGTCGACGCGGCGCAGGGGATCGAGGCGCAGACGCTCGCGAACGCGTATCTCGCGATCGAGAACAACCTCGAGATCGTGCCCGTCGTGAACAAGATCGACCTGCCGCAGGCCGATCCCGACGGCGTGGCGATCCAGCTCGCCGAGCTGATCGGCGAGGACCCTGCGCGCGTGCTCCGGATCTCGGCCAAGACGGGCGTTGGGGTGGAGGACGTGCTCGACGCGGTTGTCGAGCGGATCCACCCGCCGGCGGGCGACCCGGCCGCGCCGTCGCGCGCGCTGATCTTCGACTCCTCGTACGACCAGTACCGCGGCGTGGTCGCCTTCGTCCGCGTGGTCGACGGCGCGTTCCGCCCGCGCGGCGAGCTGCGCGCGATGGCGCTCGGCACGCGCTTCGAGGCGCAGGAGATCGGCGCGATGAGGCCGGTGATGACGCCGCTCCCGACCCTTTCGGCCGGTGAGGTCGGCTACGTGATCACCGGGCTCAAGGAGGTCTCCGACCTCCGCGTGGGCGACACGCTGACCGTCGAGGCGCGGCCTGCGACCGAGGCGCTGCCCGGCTACAAGGACGTCAAGCCGATGGTGTTCGCGGGGCTCTTTCCGACCGACTCCGACGACTACCCGGAGCTTCGCGACGCGCTCGAGAAGCTGAAGCTGAACGACGCCGCGCTCTTCTACGAGCCGGAGACCTCGCAGGCGCTCGGCTTCGGCTTCCGCTGCGGGTTCCTCGGCCTGCTCCACATGGAGATCGTCCGCGAGCGGCTCGAGCGCGAGTTCGACCTCGACCTGCTCGTCACGGCCCCGACCGTCGCCTACCGCGTGCGGGCCCAGAACGCGACGGACTGGAAGGAGGTGCATACGCCCTCCGACATGCCGAGCGCCGTCGACGAGATCGAGGAGCCGTACATCAAGGCGCAGATCATCGTGCCCAAGGAGTACATCGGCGCGATCATGGAGCTCTGCAGCGAGCGGCGGGGCCGCTTCGACCACCTCGAGTACCTCTCCGAGGACCGGACGCTGCTCACGTTCGAGCTCCCGCTCGCCGAGATCGTCCTCGACTTCTACGACGCGCTGAAGTCGCGCACCCGCGGCTACGCCAGCTTCGACTACGACTACATCGGCTTCCGCCCGGGGACGCTCGTGCGGGTCGACATCCTGGTCGGCGGCGACCCCGTCGATGCGCTCTCGCTGGTCGTCCATCGCGACGCAGCGTACGAGCGCGGCCGCGCGCTCGTCGATCGCCTGCGCGCGGAGATCCCGCGCCAGATGTTCGACGTCGCGATTCAGGCCGCGATCGGTTCGCGAGTCATCGCCCGCGAGACGGTCAAGGCCAAGCGCAAGGACGTGATCGCGAAGTGCTACGGCGGCGACATCTCGCGCAAGCGAAAGCTCCTCGAGAAGCAGAAGGAGGGGAAGAAACGGATGAAGCAGGTCGGCGGCGTCGAGGTGCCGCAGGAGGCCTTCCTTGCCGTGCTCAACCTGAACGACGGGAAGCGGTAGTGCGCCGCTTCTCGGGCAGATCGTGCCGGACACGCGCTGTCGTCCTCCACGAGTTCGTGGGCTGATGGGCGCCCCTCACCTGTACATCCACCTCCCGTTCTGCTCGCACCGCTGCGGCTACTGCGACTTCGTGACGTCGGTCGGGCGGCGCGCCGAGCACGGCGGCTACGTCGACGCGCTGCTCGCCGAGCTCGACCTCGAGCGCCCGCTGCTCGACGGCGGGCTCGAGACGGTCTTCCTCGGCGGCGGCACGCCCACCTTCACCGAGCCCGCGGCGCTCGAGCGGTTGCTGAGGGCGCTCCCGGCTGCGGAGGAGGTCACGGTCGAGGCCAACCCGGAGACGGTGACCCCGGAGCTCACGGCCTTGCTCCGGCGCTACGGGATCAACCGCGTGTCACTCGGGGCGCAGAGCTTCGAGCCGCGGTTGCTCGAGGTGCTGGAGCGTGTTGCCGGTCCCGATGACGTCCGGCGCGCGGTCTACCATCTCCGTGATGCCGGATTCGACAACATCTCGCTCGATCTCATCTACGGCATCCCGGGCCAGACCCCCGCCGAGCTCGCAAGCGACCTCGCCGAGGCCCTGGCGCTCGAGCCCGAGCACTTCTCCGCGTACGAGCTGGAGGCAAAACCGGGCACCCGCTTCACTCACGCGCACGGCGCAGAGCTGGAACGCCAGGCCGAGTCGATGGAGTCCTACTTCGAACTGGTCGTCGAGACGCTGACGCGCGCCGGCTACCGCTGGTACGAGACGGCGAACTTCTGCCGGGTCGATCCCACGGGCGGCCGCGACTTCCGCGCCCGTCACAACCTCGGCTACTGGCTCGGGCACGATTACCTCGGTCTGGGCGTGGGCGCTGTCAGCACAATCGAGAATCGGCGCTGGCGGAACGCTCCGTCGCTCCGCGGCTACGTCACGGCCCTCGCGGCGCGGCAGCGACCTCCGCGCGAGGTCGAGGAGCTGCCCGCGGAGGTGCGCGAGACCGAGCGCGTCATGCTCGGGCTGCGGCTCGACGAGCCGGTCGCGGTCACGACCGGGCCGGGCGGTGTCGACGCATCCGAGCTCGAGCGGCTCGAGCGGCTGGGGCTCGTGCGCCGCGACGGGGGCGGCGTGACCCTGACCGCGCGCGGCCGCTTCGTCGGCGACGCGGTGACGGCGGCACTACTCGTCTAGAGCCTTGCCTACCATGACTCCCATGGCATCGGGCTTCACGGGCGCATGGCGGTGAGCGCGCGCGGGCCGCTGACCGACCGGCAGCGGGAGATACTCTCGCGCGTCGTCGAGGAGTACGTCGCAAGCGGAGCGCCGGTCGGATCGCGGGCGCTCGTCGAGCGCGCCGGCTTCGGCGTCTCGCCGTCGACCGTGCGGGCCGAGCTGGCCGACCTCGAACGGCTGGGGCTGCTCACGCATCCCCACACGTCCGCCGGGCGCGTCCCGACCGAGGCCGGCTACCGGGTCTACGTCGACGGGCTGCTCGCGCGGCAGGAGCCAAGGCCGGCGGCCGGCTTTCCGCTCGAGCTGCGGGCGCGGCAGGCCGAGGTCGACGACGCACTCCAGGCGACGACCGAGATCCTGTCGCAGGTCACGCAGCTGCTGGCAATCGTCTCGGCGCCGCCACTCGAGGCCGCCACGGTGCGCCACATCGACGTGCTCCAGCTGCAACCGGAGGTGGTGGTCGTCGTCGTGATCACGTCGGCGGGCGAGGTGACGAAGCAGCGCTTCACCTTCTCGGAGCCCGTCGATCCGGGTCTCGTGACCTGGGCCGGCGACTATCTCCGCGAGGGGGTGACCGGGGTGCGGCTGCGCTCGCGGCTGCTCGCGCGCGCCTTCGACGAGCCGGGGTCGAGCCGGCGCGAGCGCGAGTTCCTGGCCGTCATCCGGCGGGTCTTCGACGAGCTCGAGGACGAGCGCGAGCTCTACGTCGGCGGTGCCGCCGGGCTGCTCGACGACCTCCGAAGCGAGGAAATCGGCGCCTACCGGAGCCTGATCGACGCGCTCGAGAAGCGCGCGGCGCTCCTCGACATGCTCGCGCTCCAGCTCGGGGGCCGGAGGTCGTTCGTCCGCGTCGGCGACGAGCTGGAGGAGTCGGGGCTGCACTCGCTCGCACTGGTCGGCGCGACCTATGGGTACGCCAACCAGCCCCTCGGGGCGGTGAGCCTGCTCGGGCCGCTCCGGATGGACTACGAGAAGGCGCTCCGCGCGGTCCGTTCCGCGGCCCACGAGCTCTCGCGCTTCGTCGAGGAGGTCTACGCCGACGAGTAGGAGGGCCACCCGGGCTGGCACGATGTACATCCGTGTCGACCACCGAACGCGACTACTACGAGGTTCTCGGCGTTCCGCGCAACGCGGACGACCAGGCGATCAAGAAGGCCTTTCGCAAGCTCGCGCGCGAGCTGCATCCTGACGTCTCCGAGCACCCCGAGGCGGAGGCCCGCTTTCGCGAGGTCTCCGAGGCGTACGAGGCACTCTCGAACCCCGAGACGCGGCAGCTCTACGACCGCTACGGGCACGCCGGGCTGCGCTCTGGCGGCTTCCAGCCGAGCCACTTCGACCTCGGCAGCTTCGGCGACCTCTTCAACGCGTTCTTCGGCGAGGATCTCTTCGGGACGGGCCGGCGGCGCGGCGGCAGTGCGCGCGGCGCCGACGTCATCGCGGAGGTCGAGATCGGGCTCGTCGAGGCCGCGAAGGGCAAGACCGTCGACGTGCCGCTCGAGACGGCCGCCACCTGCCACACGTGCGGCGGAAACGGCGCCGCGCCCGGCACGACGATCATCGCGTGCCAGCGCTGCAACGGCGTCGGGGTCCTCCAGCAAGTCTCCCGCGGCATCCTCGGCGAGTTCATCCGCCAGGTGGCCTGCCCGGAGTGCGACGGCAGCGGGCGCCGCATCGAGAAGGCCTGCGAGACGTGTGACGGTGCCGGCCGCACGCTCGTGGAACGCCGCCTCGAGGTCGAGATCCCCGCCGGCATCCACGACGGCCAGCGAATCCGCATCACCGGCGAAGGCCACGCAGGATCACTCGGCGGTCGGCCGGGCGACGCCTACGTGCAGGTCCGGGTGGCCGACGACGAACGGTTCGTGCGCGAGGGCAACGACATCTTCTCCCAGGTCAACCTGACGATCGTGCAGGCAGCCCTCGGCGCGACTGTGCCCGTCGAGACGCTCCAACGGCCCGGTCGAGCTCGAGTTCGAGCCGGGGACGCAGCCGGGCGACATCCGCGTGCTCAAGGGCAAGGGGATGCCCGTACTGCAGGGCTTCGGCAGCGGCGACCAGCGGGTCCTCGTCAGCGTCACCGTGCCGCTCCGCCTGACGCAGGAGCAGCGGCGGCTGCTCGAGGAGTTCGAGGAGCATTCCGACGACGACACCTACCAGCACCACGCCGGGTTCTTCGAGAAGCTCAAGAACGCGTTCCACTGATCCGCGCCGCCGTCACCGTCGCGGCCGGCCAGGCCGAGGAGCTGCGGGCGCGGTTCATCGAGCTGGCGCCCGAAGGTTTCGAGGAGCAGGAGCACCCGGGTGCCGTGGAGCTCGCCGCCTACGGCCCCGCCGCCGAGCGGGTTCTCGGGGCCTTCCCGGATGCATCCGTCAGCGAGGTCGACGATTCGTGGCCGGACCGCTGGCGCGAGTTCCACCACGCGATCCGGATCGGCCCGCTCTGGGTCGGGCCGCCGTGGGAGGAGCCGCCGTCCGAGGCGCTCGCCGTCGTGATCGACCCCGGCCGTGCGTTCGGGACAGGTGCGCACCCCTCGACCCGGCTCGCGCTCGAGCTCCTGCTCGACGAGCGCCGAGGCTCGCTGCTCGACGTCGGCTGCGGCTCCGGCGTCCTCTCGATCGCCGCCGCGAAGCTCGGCTTCGGACCAGTGGTCGCGGTCGACGTGGACGAGGTGGCCGTCGAGGTGACGCGCGAGAACGCGGCCGCGAACGGCGTCGAGGTCGAGGCACGGCGCCTCGACCTGCGGGAGGAAGCCCTCCCGCCTGCCGGGCTCGCCGTGGCGAACATCTCGCTCGAGCTCGTCCAGACCGCCGCCCCGAGGCTTGACTCGCCGCGCGTCGTCACCGCCGGTTATCTCGCCACCGACCGCCCCGCGCTCCCCGGGTACGCCCACGCGGAACGGCACGAGCGCGATAGCTGGGCGGCGGATCTCTACTTGCGCCAGGCGAGCTCCTCGACCCAGACGGCCGCGGCCGGGGACCCCGCGTACTCCTCCTCGAGCAGCGAGGACACGACCTCGTCCCGCCTCCCGCTCCCCGGCCGCACGGGCGGCAGGCGCTGGCGCAGCACCGCCTCGCGCACGTATCCGAGCCGGTCGGCGACCGCGAGGCTGGGCGCGTTCGCGGGGTCGACGTGGATCTCCGTCCGGATGACGCCGCAGCGCTCGAAGGCGACCCGCGTCAGCGCGCCCGCGGTCTCGGTCGCGAGCCCCTGGCGCACCCGGCTTGCGCGGATCCAGTAGCCGATCTCGAGCGCCTCGGCGCCGACGCGGCGGTGCAGCCCGCCGCCGCCGATGAGCTCCGACCCGTCGAGCGTGAAGATCCCGTAGATCCAGTCGTCGCCTTGGTCGAAAAGGCGGCGGAAGTCGCGCAGCCGCCGCCGGAGCACGGCCTCGGGCTCGGGTGCCGCCCACGCCCAGTCCATGAACGCCCGCAGGTGCTCGAGGCTCGTATCGATTGCGTGCTTGAGAAGCAGAGCGTCGCGCGCCTCGTAGGGTCGGAGAAGCAGCCGCTCGGTGACGATGCGGCGAGGCGGCTCGGCGAGCTGCTGCATGCGTCTAGGTTAGGCGCCGCCGATGGACGCCAGTTACGCCGCCCTCGTCGGGCACCGTCCGGCCCGCCGCCTGCTCTACGCGCTCGCGACGACGACGCTCTCCTACGGAATGCTCTCGCTGACCGTGCTGCTCACGGTCGAGCGGTCGACCGACTCCTACCGCATAGCCGGCTTCGCGGTCGCGGCGTGGGCGCTCATGGCTGCCGTCTCGGCGCCGTTCCGGGGCCGGCTGATCGACCGCGGCGGCGCCCGCATCTGGTTGCCCGCCACGGCCTCGGGCTACGCGGCCTTCCTCGTCGCGCTCGACTTCGCCGCCCACGGCGGCGCTCCGCCCTGGACGCTCGTCCTCCTCGCCGCCGGCTCCGGCCTCAGCGCGCCGCCGATCTTCGCCTCCGCCCGGTCGCTGTGGGTGCACGTGGTCGAGCCGGAGCTCGTCCGCCGCGGGTACGTCCTGATGTCCCTGCTCTACGACGCCGGCCAGATCATCGGGCCGATCGTCGCCGCCGCGTTCTTCCTCTTCTCCTCGTGGCCGGGTGCCTTCGTGTGCGGGGCGTTCGCCGTCTGCGGCGCGTTCCTCTCGCTCCCGGCGCGCAGGCACATCGATGCCGACGTCACGCCCGTGCCGATGCCGTCGCTCCGCGGCAGCCCGGCGCTCGCCGGCCTGCTCGGCGTCTCGATCCTCTTCGGCGGCTCGCAGGGTGTCGTCCAGGTCGCGGTGCCCGCGGCCACCGCCCACTGGCACCAGGCCTCACTCGCCGGCGTCCTCCTCGCGGCGTTCGCAGCCGGCAGTGTCACGGGCGCGCTCTGGTACGGCAGCCGTGTCTGGCACCTCTCGGCCTTCGACCGCTACCTGCGCGCCGTGCTGCTCGTCGGCGTCCTCCTCGTCCCCGCGGTGATCGTCGACAACCCTGCCGAGCTGGGCGTCGTCCTGTTCCTCACCGGCCTCGCCTTCGGCCCGGCCACCGTTGCGCTGTTCGAGACGCTCGACGTGCTCGTGCCGGGCAGCGGGGCCGAGTCGCTGACGTGGGTGACCACCGCCGAGGCGGCCGGTTCGGCCATCGGCTCCGCGCTCGCCGGCGTCCTCTCGAGCCACGGGAGCGTCGCCGCCGCGTTCGGCATTGCCGCGGCGGGCGCAGGAGCGGCGGCGCTCGCCGGCATCCTGCTCCGGCGCGCACGGCGCTGACTCGCTCGCAGTACGATCCTGCGAGCGATGCGGTTCAGCGTCGACTTTCTCGGCTGCAAGGTCTCGCACGTGGACGCGCACGAGATCCGTGAGCGGCTGCTCGCGGACGGCCACGTCGAGGCCGCCGCAGGCGAAGGCGCCGACGTGGCGGTCGTCAACGGGTGCTGCGTGACGAACACGGCGGCCGCGAAGAGCCGCAAGGCCGCAGCCCGCGCCGCGCGCACGCACACCCGCGTCTACCTCACCGGTTGCGCCGCAAATCTGGACGCGACCGAGCCCCTCCCGGGGAACGTCAGCGTGGTCGCCCGCCGCGCAGAGGACACCGCAGAGCTCGTGGCCGGCGACGTTGGCGCGCTCGGCTGCGTCCAGGCCGATTCCCAGCTCGACCGCGTCCGCGCCTTCGTCAAGATTCAGGACGGCTGCTCGTTCTCGTGCGGCTTCTGCGTGATCCCGCTCGTGCGCGGCGCCTCCCGCAGCCGCCGGGCGGACGCCGTGCTCCGCGAGGTCGAGAAGCGGGTCGCCCAGGGCCACCGCGAGGTCGTCCTCACCGGCATCAACCTGGGCTGCTTTCGCGACCGCGAGGCCGGCTACGGCCTGCCGCGGCTCGTCCGCGAGGTAGGGGCCGTCCGCGGGCTGCAGCGGCTCCGGCTCAGCTCGATCGAGATCAACCACGTCGACGACGAGCTCGTCGCCGCGCTGTACGACACCCCGACGGTCTCGCGCCACCTCCATGTGCCGCTCCAGTCCGGCGACGACGGCGTCCTGCACGCGATGAAGCGCCGCTACTCGACCGCTACCTACCTCCGCCGCCTCGAGCCGCTGGCCGGCGAGTTCAACCTCACGAGCGACGTGATCGTCGGCTTCCCGGCCGAGGACGAGGCCGCCTTCGAGCGCACGCTGCGCACGGTCGAGGCGGCGGGAATCACGCGCGTCCACGTCTTCCCGTACTCGCCGCGGCCCGGCACCGAGACGGCCGCCGAGGACCGCGTGCCCGCCGCGGTGAAGAGGGCGCGCGGTGCCCGGCTGCGCGCGCTCTCGCGCGAGCTCGAGCGGCGCCGCTGGCACGGCAAGCTCGGAACGCAGGACGTGGTGCTGGTCGACCGCCCCGGTCGCGGCTACGGCGACGATTACTCGCCGTTCCTCGTCGACGCACCCGTCGGCGAGCTCGTCCGCGTGAGGGCCGAGCGGCTGACCGAGGAGGGGATCGTTGCCGCCGCGGCGTGACGACTGCCTCTTCTGCAAGCTTTATCGGGACGGCGACCATGTGGCAGCGACCAAGGGCTTCGTGGCGATCAAGGACATCAACCCGCAGGCACCCGTGCACCTGCTCGTGATCCCCGAGCACCATGTGGACACGTTCCGGGACGTCAGCGACCTCGGCGCGGAGGAGACCCACCGGCTGCTCGAGTTCATCGCCGACACCGCCCGCGACGAGGGGCTCGAGGACTACAAGGTGCAGGTCAACGTCGGCAGGTCGGCCGGCCAGACCGTGTTCCACCTCCACTGGCACATCCTCGGCCGCAAGCACATTCACGGGCAGCCGCTTCCCGACAGCACAGAGGTGACCGAGCTGTGAGTCTCATCGAGGAGATCGAGGAGGGGGTCAAGGAGGCGACGCTCGCGCGCGACAGTCAGCGCCGCGACGCGCTGCGCCTGATCCTCTCGAGCCTCCGCTCCGCCGAGAAGGACCTGCAGCGGCCCCTTTCCGAGGACGAGGAGCTGCAGGTGCTGCAGCGCGAGCGCAAGCGGCGAATCGAGGCCGCGGAGGCCTTCCGCGAGGCCGGGCGCGAGGAGCAGGCTCGGAAGGAGGAGGGCGAGCTCGAGATCCTCGAGGAGTTCATGCCGGCGCCGCTCTCCGAGGAGGAGCTCGAGCGGATCGTCGACGACGCGATCGCCGAGAACAAGGCGACGAACATGCGCGATATGGGGCGCGTGATGGCTGATGTGATGCCCCAGATCGCCGGCCGCGCCGACGGGAGCGCCGTCGGCCAGCTCGTCCGCGAGAAGCTCGCCTAGCGACGTGGCCGAGGTGTCGTTCGAGCGCCTCGCCCGCTCGTTCGGGCCGGCGGCAGCTCTCTACGACGACGCCCGGCCTTCCTACCCGGAAGAAGCGATCCGCTGGATGCTCGGCGAGGCGTCGCAGGAGGTCGTCGATGTCGGTGCCGGCACGGGGATCTTCAGCCGCGCCGTCGCCGCGCTCGGCCACACAGTCACTGCGGTCGACCACGACGCAGCCATGCTCGGGCGCCTCGTCGCCACGAGCCCCGGCGTGACCGCCGTACAGGGCTCGGCCGAGAGGATCCCGCTGGCGTCCGGCTCGGCCGACGCGGTCGTTGCGGCGCAGTCGTTCCACTGGTTCGACAACGACGAAGCCCGCGCCGAGATCGCTCGCGTCCTGCGCCCCGGCGGGGTCTTCGCCCCGATCTGGAACATCCGCGACGAGTCGGTCGACTGGGTGGCGAGGCTGACGCCGATCATCCCGGCCGGTGCGGGCGCGAGTGCCTCCGTCCACGTCGTGCCCGGCCGAGACTTCGGCCCGCTGTTCGGCCGGCCCGAGCGGACCGAGTTCCGGCACTCGGTCGAGCACACGACCGAGTCGCTCGTTCGCCTGATCCAGAGCCGCTCGATGTACCTCGTGGCTGACGAGGGCAAGCGGGAGCACGTCCAGGAGGCGGTTCGCAGCCTCGTCGAGGGGCTCCCGCAGCCGTTCGCGCTGCCGTACGTGACCGTCGCGTTCCGCGCTCAGTGCGTCGCGACAGGCTGAGCGCTCACGACCAGGTCCCGACGCCGCACCAGCGCGAGCGCGACGACGGCCCCGACGGCGGCCGTCGCTGCGCCTACCCAGAGGATGTCGTTGAGCGCCGCCACGAAGGCCGGTTTCACGGCCTCCGGGATCGAGCCCACGCCGCCGCCGTTGGCAGGCGCTGCGTGACCGCCGAGATGCGCCGCGAGCTGGTGCTGGAAGATGGCGCCGAGCGCGGCGATGCCGGTCGCGATGCCGACCTGGCGGAACGTCGCGTTCACGCCCGAGCCCGCGCCCGCCTGCTCGCGCGGGACGGTCGAGATGGCCGTCGATGCGAGCGCCGGGTTCGTCAGCCCGATGCCGATGCCGCCCACGATGAAGCCCGCGAGGAGGGCCGTCCAGCCCGAGGACGGCGTCAGACCGGCCATCAGCGCCAGCGCCAGGGCGCAGAGGGCGAGGCCGCCGCCCATCAGCAGGCGTACCGGCACCTTCGCCGACAGCTTTCCGCCGATCGGCGCCGCGACGAAGGCGAGCAGCGACATCGGCAGGAAGCGGATCCCCGCCTGCAGCGGCGAGTAACCGAGCACTTCCTGCATGTAGAGGGTCAGGTAGAGGAACATGGCAAAGAGCGAGGCCGAGATCGCGAACGCCGCCGCCTGAACGCCGGTGAACGCGGGCTTCCGAAAGAGGCGCGGGTCGATCATCGGCACGCGCCGCAGCAGTTGCTGCACGATGAAGCCCGCGAGCAGGACTACGGACGCCACGAGCAGGGACACGATCAGGGCACTCGACCAGCCGCGCGTGTTGCCCTCGATCAGCGCGAAGACGAGGCTGAAGAGGCCGCCTGTGAGCAGCACGAGGCCGAGTGGGTCGATGCTCCCGTGCTCGGGATCGCTCGACTCGTGGAGCACCCGGAGCGAGAGCACGAACGCGACGATGCCGATCGGGACGTTGACGAAGAAGATCCAGCGCCAGGAGAGCCACGAGGTGAGCATCCCTCCGACGAGCGGGCCGATCGCGACGGCCGCGCCGGTCGTCGCACCCCAGATCCCGAAGGCCGTCCCGCGCTCCTTGCCGTGAAACTCCTGCGAGACGAGCGCGAGCGAGACGGCGAACATGATCGCGCCGCCGATCCCCTGCAGCGCCCGCGACAGGATCAGGAAGATGGGGTCGGGTGCCGCGCCGCACAGCGCTGACGCCGCGGTGAAGAGCACGATCCCGGCGATGAACACGCGCTTTCGCCCGTACAGATCCCCCGCCGAGCCTGCGGTGAGGACGCACGTCGCAAGCGTCAGGGCGTAGGCATCGACGACCCACTGGAGCTCGCTGAACGTGGCGCCGAGCGACTTCTGGAGCGACGGCAGTGCGACGTTCACCACCGTGATGTCGATCAGCAGCATGAAGATGGCGATGCACACGGCCACGAGCGTCCACCACTTGCGCTCCATGCGCCGACCTTAGTCGCAGCGCGGCAGTCGCCGCCGGCCGGCTACGCGACGATCCTCGATTGACCCATCCGTGTCTTGTCGCAGGGCGGTTGGGTCGTCGACAATTGCCGAGGCGATGGGTTGTTCTCCTGGAAGAAGAGGCTGCACCCGGTGCGGACGAGTCGGCGTGCTGGCGTTCGAGCCGTCACGCCCAGGCCCGTCCGCGACGTGCGGCGCGCTGTGACCACGGTACGGCATCCGGTCTCATCGCTCGAGGGAGCTGCCGACGCCGGCCCGAGCCGCCGCCGCTTGCTCGCCGGGGTCACGTTCGCGGCGCTGACGCTCGGTGTCACCGTGCTGCTCGCGCGCCGGCTCACCCACACGAGTTGGCCACTCGAGCGCGCAGACATGGGTTTCGTCGGCGGCGCCGTCGCGCTGTACTTCTCGAGCTACGTCTTCCGAGCGCTCGGCTGGCAGAAGCTCTTCCCGGCCCTCGAGCGTCCCGGCCGGGGACGGTGCCTGACCGCCTGCGGCGCCGCCGCGGCGAGCGGGGTGGTCCTGCCCTTCCGTCTCGACTACGTCGTCAAGGTCGCGACGCTGCGCCGGATGCCCGGAGTCAAGCTCGGGCTCGAGGCGATCGTCTTCTCGATCATCTCGCTCGGTCTCGTCGACGCGGTCGCGTTCCTTCCGCTCTCCATCTCCGCGACCGCGACCAGCTCGTCGGGCTTCCGGGTGCCGCTGATCCTCGTGGTGCTGTTCGGGCTCGGAGCCTGCGGCGTCCTCGTCGCCGGCCGGCACGTCCCGAGGCTGCCGTTCGTCGCCCGGCGCACGCGCCTCTCGCGGCTTGCTGAGCGGGTCGCCCAGCACCCCGGGGCACGACCCGTGACGCGATCCTGGCCTGGCTCTTCCTGGTCGGCTGCTGGAGCACGCGTGCGACAGGGAGCATGCTGCTCCTGGCCGGGCTCGGCGCCGGGTTCTCGCCCACACTTGCGCTCGTCGTCCTCTGCCTGGCAGCGGCTGCCTCGCTGATCCCGGTCACGTCGGGCGGCGTCATCGCCAATGTCGGCGCGACCGCAGCAGTGCTACTCGCGCTCGGTGTCCACCGCCAGGAGGCGATCAACTTCGGCCTCGCCTCCGGGCTCCTGCTCTGCACGACGGCGGCCGCCGCGGCGGTCGTCGGGCTCGCGACCTCGTTCGCGCTCTCGCGCCGGCCACGGGCGCTCGCGCACGTCTGAGAGCGCGTTTTCGCCGTCGGTTGCGCGACGCTCAGCCTAACCCGCCTATCGTTCGCGCATGACCTGCGCGAGCTGCGGCGCCGAGAACAGGGAGGGTGCGCGCTTCTGCGATGCCTGCGGCGCGGCGCTCGCCGCCGCGCCGCAGGCGCGAGAGCAGCGGAAGACCGTCACCGTCCTCTTCTGCGACGTCGCCGGGTCGACCGCCCTCGGGGAGCGGCTCGACCCGGAGGCGCTGCGGGCGGTGATGGCGCGCTACTTCGACGTGGCGCGGGTGGCGATCGAGCGGCACGGCGGGACGCTCGAGAAGTTCATCGGCGATGCGGTGATGGCCGTCTTCGGCGTCCCGGTCGTGCGCGAGGACGATGCGCTGCGGGCGGTGCGCGCGGCCGAGGACCTGCGGGACGCGGTCGACGTCGAAGTTCGGATCGGGGTCAACACCGGCGCCGTCGTGACCGGCACGGACGACTCGCTCGTCACCGGAGACGCCGTCAACGTTGCGGCGCGGCTCGAGCAGGCCGCCGAGCCCGGGGAGGTGCTGCTCGGCTCCGAGACCTACCGGCTCGTCCGCGACGCCGTCGACGCGGAGCTCCTGCCGCCGCTCGCGGCGAAGGGCAAGAGCGAGCCGCTGACGGCCTACCGGCTCCGCGCGGTGACCGGTGACGTGGCGGTGGCGCGGCGCCAGGACGCACCGCTCGTCGGTCGGACGCGTGAGCGGCGGCTGCTCGAGGATGCCTGGGAGCGGACGCGCTCGGAGCGGGCCTGCTCGCTCTTCACCATCCTCGGCACGGCCGGTGTCGGCAAGTCCCGCCTCACGGCCGAGTTCCTGGACGGGCTCGATGCGACCGTCGCCGGCGGCCGGTGCCTGTCGTACGGCGAGGGGATCACGTACTGGCCGGTCGTTGGTGTGCTGAAGCAGCTTCTCGGCGATACGCCGCCCGGCGACCCGGCAATCGCCGCGCTGCTCGGCGACGGGCAGGCGACCGCCGAGGAGATCGCGGGCGGAGTGCGCAAGCTCCTGCAGGCCGTTGCTTCGGACCGGCCGCTCGTGGTCGTCTTCGACGACATCCACTGGGGCGAGCCGACGTTCCTCGACCTGGTCGAGCACGTCGCCGACTGGTCGCGGGACGCCCCGATCCTGCTCCTCTGCCTGGCGCGGCCCGAGCTGCTCGAGCTGCGGCCGGGCTGGGGCGGCGGGAAGCTGAACGCGACGACGGTGCTGCTCGAGCCGCTTTCGGCCCTGGAGACCGACGAGCTGATCGACGCGCTCCTCGACGGCCGGGCGCTCGACCCGGAGCTGCGCGAGCGGATCCGGACCGCCGCGGAAGGCAACCCGCTCTTCGTCGAGCAGATGCTCGCGATGGTCGAGGAGTCGCCGGATGCGGTGACGGTGCCGGGGACGATCCAGGCGCTCCTCGCGGCGCGGCTCGACCAGCTCCCGGCCGCCGAGCGGGCCGCGCTCGAGCGGGGCGCGGTCGAGGGACAGATCTTCCACGGCGGCGCGGTCGCGGCCCTCGCGCCCGACGACCCCGACGTGCCCGCGCGTCTGCTCGGCCTCGTTCGCAAGGAGCTCGTCCGGCCGAGCACGGCGCTCCTTCCCGATGACGACGCGTTCCGGTTCCGGCACCTGCTGATCCGCGACGCCGCCTACGAGGCGCTGCCGAAGGCGAGCCGCGCCGAGCTCCACGAGCGCTTCGCCGTCTGGCTCGAGGGGCGCGCGCCGGACCTCGTCGAGCTGGACGAGATCCTCGGCTACCACCTCGAGCAGGCGGCGCGGTACCGGGCGGAGCTCGGCGATCCCTCTCCGGCTCTGCAGGAGCGGGCCGCGGAGCGGCTCGCGGCGGCGGGCCGGCGCGCGGGCGCGCGGGAGGATGCGAACGCCT
This sequence comes from uncultured Actinomycetes bacterium, assembly GCA_963792135.1. Taxonomy (GTDB): domain Bacteria; phylum Actinomycetota; class Thermoleophilia; order Gaiellales; family Gaiellaceae; genus PALSA-600. The sequence continues at coordinate 156,813 of CAWBVD010000006.1, forward strand.
GCGTGTCGCTGCTCGAGCGGGCGTCCGGCCTGCTCGAGCCGGATGATCCGCGGCGGCTCGCGCTCCTGCCTCCGCTCGGCCAGGCGCTGTACCTCCTCGGACGGCTCGACGACGCCTACCGGACCTTCGACGCGGCGAGCGAGCGCGCCGATCCCGACACCGCGGCGCGGGCGTTCTTCATGAAGACGGCGGTGCGCGGTCACGGCGAGTCGATCTCCCCTTACGAGATCGAGCGCGACGTCCGCGCCGGGCTGGCGAGGGTGAGGGAGCGGCGAGCGACGGGACGCTGGCGGCCGGGTACAACCTGCTCGGCTGGGCGCTGTACTGGAGCGGCCGGCTCGAAGCGGCGACCGAGCAGGCCCAGCGGGCGATCGCGCTCGCGCGCTCGGCCGGTGACCGGCCTCTCGAGCTGGCGGCGATCCGCCTCGACGCGGCCCGCGTGCTGCACGGGGACGTTCCCTGGCCCGAGGCCGAGGTGCAGGCGCTCGAGCTGGCGGCGCAGGGCCTCGACACCGGAATGCTGCAAGGCATCGCGGCCGGCATGCAGGGCCGAGTGGAGGAGGCGCGGCGGCTCTCGGACGACTATCGGCGGAACGAGCGTGAGCACGGCCGCCTGATCAACGTCTACATCGGCGTCATCTGGCGCAGCATGATCGAGCTCGCCGAAGGCGACCTCGACCGCGCGATCGAGCTCCTGCGCGAGGGCTGGGACGGGTTCGGCGAGTTCGGCGAGCGGGGGATCCGCTCCACGGTCGGCGGCTACCTCGGGGAGATGCTCGCGCGGCGCGGAGAGCTCGAGGAGGCGGAAGCGATCCTCGACGAGGCGATGAGCCTGAGCACGCCTGACGACTGGGTCACCGTCGCGCAGGTCCTGACCGGCCGCGGCTTCGTCGCGTCCGGGCGCGGCGACCACGAGTCCGCGTGCGAGCTCGGGCGCGAGGCGGTCGAGCTCGTGGACTCGCGGGAGTACCTGACGATGCAGCAGGAGATCCGGCTCGCCTACGCGGAGCTCCTGGCGGCTGCCGGCCGCAACGGCGAGGCGCGCGCGGCGTTCACCCAGGCCCGCGAGGTCGCCGAGCGCAAGGGCTCGACGCTCCTGGTCGATCGGGTGGACCGGCTCGTCGGCGAGCTTGACTCGTAGGAGCCCGCCTACACTGAGCTCAAGTGCAGGAAGTTCTCGATGTTTCCAATGCGGTTGCGGCCGAGCTGGCGGGGATGGGGGAGAGCGTGCTCGACGCGCTGCGCGACCGTCTCGGCTGCACGATCCGCCTGCGCGGCAATCAGCTGACGCTCGACGGCGACGACGCGAAGGTCGGGGAGGCGCGTGAGGTCGTCGACGAGCTCGTCGAGCTGATCGAGGGCGGCCACCAGATCGGCTCGCAGACCGTCGACGCGGTGCTCGGCGCGCTCGAGTCGAACCATGACGTGCGCGAGGTGTTCGAGGACGTCGTCTGGCGCCACCGCGGCAAGCAGATCGCGCCGAAGACCGTGACGCAGAAGGCCTACGTCGACGCGATCCGGGCGAAGACCGTGACCTTCGGGATCGGGCCGGCCGGCACCGGGAAGACATACCTCGCGATGGCGCTCGCCGTGGCGGCGCTGCAGGAGCGCCAGGTGGCGCGAATCATCCTCACGCGCCCGGCGGTCGAGGCGGGCGAGCGGCTCGGCTTCCTGCCGGGCGACATGCTCGCCAAGGTCGATCCGTACCTGCGTCCGCTCTTCGACGCGCTCTACGACATGCTCGACCCCGAGCGCGCGAACACCTACATGGAGCGCGGGACGATCGAAGTGGCGCCGCTGGCGTTCATGCGTGGTCGGGCGCAGCCGCTCTGGAGCCAGGTCTTGACACCGGAGGGTTTCTGGCCGATCGGCAGGCTGCGCGTCGGCGACCTCGTCACCGGTTCCAACGGACAGCCGACACCGGTTCTCGGCGTGTATCCGCGGGGCCGAAAAGAGGTGTTTCGCGTACGGACACAGGACGGCGCGTCGACCCTGTGCTGTGGTGAGCATCTCTGGCACGTCTTCACTCCCGAGGATTGGCGACGGGGGAAGCAGGGACGAATCCTCGAGACCCGGGAGATGATCGGCCGCCTTCGTTCGGCGCATCAGCATCGATTCGAGCTGCCACTGCTGTCAGCGCCGGCCGAGTTCGAGGCGCGCGACGTGCCGGTCGACCCGTACGCGCTCGGACTTCTCCTCGGTGACGGCACGACGCGATCTGACGGACCCGAGCTAGCAGCCGCGCTCGAGGATGCGCTCGACGGAATCGAACTGCGCCGCATCGACGGCGGTCGGGGCGGCGTCATCGTCTCCAATCCGGTCACGCTCACGCTGCGACGGCTCGAGTTGGCGGGTACCGACTCACACACGAAGTTCATTCCAGAGGACTACATCCACAACGCGGTCGACGTGCGGATTGCCGTGCTCCAAGGACTCCTCGACAGCGACGGCGGACCGGTGACCCAGCACGGTCGCACCTGCCGCATCCAGTACACGACGTGCTCCGAGGAATTACGCGATGACGTGGTGTATCTGGTGCGATCGCTTGGTGGCGTCGCGTATTGGCGGCGGCGCGAGGCCCGAGGACCGTTCGCGACGGTCGCCCGTTGCGACGTTCGTCGGACCTTCGGCTGCCGGCCGCGATCGAGCCTTTCCGCCTTCAACGAAAGCTCGAGATCTACCGGCGCCACGGAGGCGGCCGCCCGATGCGCTTCATCGAGTCGATCGAGCCCTTCGGCGAGGAGGAAACCGTGTGCATCTCCGTCGCGGCGGCAGACTCCCTGTACGTCACGGACGGCTTCCTCGTCACGCACAACACGCTGAACGACAGCTTCATCATCCTCGACGAGGCCCAGAACACCTCGCCGGAGCAGATGCAGATGTTCCTCACGCGCCTCGGCTTCGGCTCGAAGGTGGTCGTGACCGGCGACGTGACGCAGGTCGACCTTCCGCGCGACCAGCCCTCCGGGCTGATTCAGGTGCAGAGCATCCTCGACGGGATCGAGGGGATCGCGTTCGTCCGCTTCGGCCATCAGGACGTCGTGCGCCACAAGCTGGTGCAGCGCATCGTGGAGGCCTACCGCACCCATGCGGAGGAGACGGGCACCGAACGAAGCAGATAATCGCGGTGCCCTTGCTGACCGTCGAGGTCGACAACAGAAGCGGTGATCGAGGTGGACGAAGGGGCCGCCGTGGAGCTCGCCTGCCGCGTGTTGCGCGCCGAGGGGATCGAGGACGGCGAGCTCGGGCTCGCGTTCGTCGGTCCGGAGGAGAGCCGCGCGCTGAAGCGCGAGCACCTCGGGATCGACGAGGCGACCGACGTGCTCTCGTTCCCGATCGACGGGCGCGACCGGCTCCCGGAGGGAATGCCGCGCGCGCTCGGCGACATCGTCCTCTGCCCGCAGGTGGTCGGCGACGCCTGGCGGGCGCCCTTGACGCACGGGCTGCTCCACCTGCTCGGCTACGACCACGGCGAGGAGATGGAACGGCGCGAGGAGGACTGGCCGAATGAGCCAGCGCTCGCCGGGCCTGTTCGACTCCTTCAACTTCGCGTTCGAGGGGATCATCCACGTCCTCCGCACGCAGCGGAACATGCGGATCCACTTCGCGGTCGCCGTCGTGGTGCTGGTGGTCGCGATCGCGACCGACGTGACGAAGCTCGAGCTGATCGCGCTCCTGCTCGCGATCGCCTTCGTGCTGATCGCCGAGATGATCAACACCGCGATCGAGGGCGCGATCGACGTCGCCACGAGCTCGTTCGACCCGATGGCGAAGCTCGCGAAGGACATGGCCGCCGGCGCGGTGCTGATCGCCGCGATCAACGCGGTCGCCGTCGGCTACCTCGTCTTCTCCGGCAAGACCGCGACCAAGACCGCGCGGCTGATCGACCGCGTCCGCGACGCGCCGGCCGAGCTGACGATCGTCGCCTTCGTGCTGGTCGTCATCGTCGTGGTCGCGATCAAGGCCTGGACCGGCAGCGGCCGGCCGCTGCGCGGCGGCCTGCCTTCGGGCCACGCCGCCGTCGCGTTCGCCGGCTGGATTGCGCTCACCTACATCGCGGACGCCGACCACCGCTTCCTGATCTCGACGATCGGGTTCGTGCTCGCGGTCCTCGTCGCGCAGACCCGGGTCGAGTCGGGCGTCCACTCCTCGCTCGAGGTCGCCCTGGGCGGGTTGCTGGGCGCCCTGATGACGCTCGCGCTCTTCCAGCTGTCGAGCTGAAGCGCTTGTAGGATCGAGCGGCGATGCCGAGCGCGGCCGACGAGCTGCAGCGAGTCCCGCTCTTCGAGCACCTGAGTGCCCGGCAGCGAAGGAAGCTCGCCGGGAAGTTCCGCGAGCGGATGTTCAAGCCGGGCGTCGACGTCGTGCGCCAAGGGGCGCTGAGCGGCATCGGCTTCTTCGTCGTCACGGATGGCGAGGCCACGGTCACCGTGGACGGCAAGCAGGTCGCGACGCTCACGGCCGGCGACCACTTCGGCGAAGTCGCCCTCGTCTCGCGCAGCGCGCGGACGGCGACCGTGACGGCGCGGACGGAGCTTCACTGCCTCGAGATCGCGTTCTCCGACTTCCGCGAGTTCGCCCGCGCGAACCCGGACGTGACCTGGAAGCTGCTGCAGCACGTCGTGGCGCTGCTGCAGCGGTAGCCGATGCGTCCACAGGCATCTGGGACACTGTCGGCGTGAGCAGAGAGCTGGTCGAGAAGGCCGACGCCGTCGCGGCGCGGGCGTACGCGCCGTACTCGCAGTACCTCGTCGGCGCCGTCGTGCGGGCGAGGGACGGGCGCGAGTTCGAGGGCGTGAACGTGGAGAACGCCGCGTACCCGCTCGGCGTGTGCGCGGAGAAGTCGGCGATCGTTGCCGCCGTGGTCGCCGGCTGCCGCCCGGGCGATCTGGAGGCGATCGGGATCACGGCCTCGCCGTGCGGCGGCTGCCGCCAGTGGCTGCACGAGTTCCGGGTCGGCGAGGTGAGCTACCGCGCGGACGACGGCGAGCTGCGCACGACCACGCCCGGCGAGCTCCTGCCGGACACGTGGAACCTGCCCGCATGAAGTCCGGCTTCGCCGCACTGGCCGGTCGGCCCAACGTCGGGAAGTCCACCCTCGTCAACGCGCTCACCGGCGAGAAGGTCGCGATCGTCTCCCGCATCCCGCACACCACCCGCCACCGGATCCGCGGCGTCTGGACGGAGCCCGACGCGCAGCTCGTCCTCGTCGACCTCCCCGGCTGGCAGAAGCCGATCGACCCGCTGACCGAACGGATGCAGAGCCGCGTCGAGGAGACGATCGCGGACGATCTCGACGTGATCGTGCTCGTCCTCAACGCGCGGGAGCGCATCGGCGCGGGCGATCGCTACGTTGCGCAGCGCGTGTTCGACCTGGGCGTGCCGGTCGTGATCGCACTCAACAAGATCGACCGGCTCAAGCACGGCCACGTCGCCGAGCAGATGAAGAACGCCGCCACGCTCGGCGACTTCCACGCGCTGCACCCGGTCAGCGCCAGGACCGGCGACGGCATCGACGAGCTCCGCTCCGATCTCGTCACGCTGCTTCCCGACGGCCCGTGGCTCTACCCGGAGGGCGAGGTGACCGACATGCCGCTCGAGGCGCGCATCGCCGAGCTCGTCCGCGAGCAGGCGCTGAGGCTCACGCGCGAGGAGGTTCCGCACGCGCTCACGGCCGAGGTGGTCGAGATCGAGGACGGGCACGTCCACGTCCGGCTCTACACCGAGACCGAGAGCCAGAAGCAGATCCTGATCGGCAAGGGCGGTTCGATGGTGCGCGAGATCGGCCGCTCCGCCCGGCCGGGCATCGAGGCGATCCTCGGCCACGAGATCTACCTCCAGCTCCAGGTCAAGGCCTCGCCCAAGTGGCGGCGGAACGAGGCGATGCTGGAGCGCCTGGGTCTCTAGGCAACGCCGCGCGGTCTCTCAGCCCGACAGGATCGGGTAGCCCGCCTTCGCAATTGCGTTCGAGGCGGCCTGGAGCGCCTGGAAGCCCTTCGTCGTCAGCACCAGCTGCGCGGCGCTCGCGTTGCCGTTGTTCAGCTTCTCGATGATCGGGTCGAGCTCGTCGGCGAACTCGTTCACCGCGTCGACGAGTTTCTGATGCGCCGCCTGGACGTTCTCGGCGGGTTGATGTCGTCGAGCTTCTTCGCGGCCGTGCGCAGGTCGTCCTGCGCGGCAGTGAGGGCGGCGCCGGCCGCCTTCGGGGTGCTCGCGTTCGCGAACTTGTTCAGCGACTGCCCGAGCCCGAGCCCGATGACCTTCATCTGCTTCACGTACTCGGCCTTCGTCAGAGGCGGCTAGCTCTTGCTGCCGCACCCGGCAGAAAGAAGCGCCATGGCGCCGAGCAGCACGATCGGCCGAATCGCCACGGCCCCACCTTACGCCGCACATAGACTCGACGTATGGCCAAGGCGCCGGCGCTTCCGTCCGGGTTCGAGCTGCCGCTCAAGCAGCGGCTGCCGCGCATCGGCGCGATCGACCAGGTCGGTGTCGAGGAGCGCGCGGCCGCGCTCGCCAAGCGGAGCATCAAGAAGGACTCGAAGCTCTGGGCGCTCGACCTGGCCGTCCGCTGCTGCGACCTGACGACGCTCGAGGGGCAGGACACGCCCGGCAAGGTGGCGGCGCTCTGCAGCAAGGCTGTGCGGCCCGACCCGACCGATCCGAGCGTTCCGTCGGTCGCCGCCGTTTGCGTCTACCCGAACCTCGTGCCGACCGCGGTCGAGCGGCTCCGCGGGACCGGCGTCAAGGTGGCGTCCGTCGCGACGGCCTTTCCGTCCGGCCAGAGCCCGCTCGCCGTGAAGGTGCGGGACGTCGAGGCGGCGGTCGGGTTCGGCGCCGACGAGGTCGACATGGTGATCGACCGCGGCGCGTTCCTCTCCGGCCGCTACGCCCTCGTCTACGACGAGATCGTGAAGGTGAAGGAGGCCTGCGGCGACGCCCACCTGAAGGTCATCCTCGAGACCGCCGAGCTCGGCACGTACGACAACGTCCGCCGCGCCTCGCTGCTCGCGATGGCGGCCGGCGCCGACTTCATCAAGACCTCCACCGGGAAGCTGCCGGTGGCGGCGACGCTGCCGGTGCAGCTCGTGATGCTCGAGGCGATCCGCGACGTCTACGAGGAGACCGGCCGCCGCGTGGGGATGAAGGCCGCCGGCGGGATCCGCCAGTCGAAGAACGCGATCCAGTACCTCGTGCAGGTCTACGAGACGCTCGGCCCCGAGTGGCTCACGCCCGACCTCTACCGGCTCGGCGCGTCGTCCTTGCTGAACGACATCCTGATGCAGATGCGCAAGGAACGGACCGGCGCCTACCAGTCGAAGGACTACTTCATCGAATGACTGAGGTCGCGAAGCGGCAGGAGCGCTCGCCGGTGCCGAAGGACTGGACGTACGCGCCCGCTCCCGAGTCGCGCGACATCGTCGAGCTCCAGGAGCGCTACGGGCTCTTCATCGCCGGGCAGTGGGTCGAGCCACGCACCGGCGAGAGCTTCGCGACGCTTGCCCCGCGCGACGAGGAGCCGCTCGCGGAGGTCGCGCAGGCGGGCCCCGAGGACGTCCAGCTCGCCGTCGCCGCCGCCCGCGAGGCCTTCCAGGACTGGGGACGGATCCCGGGCAGCGAGCGCGCCAAGTACCTGTTCCGGATCGCGCGCATCCTGCAGGAGCGCTCGCGCGAGTTCGCGGTGCTCGAGTCGCTGAACGGCGGCAAGCCGATCAAGGAGTCGCGCGACGTCGACTTGCCGCTCGCGGCGGCGCACTTCTTCTACTACGCGGGCTGGGCCGACAAGCTCGAGTACGCGTTTCCGAACCGCTCGCCGCGGCCGCTCGGCGTCGCCGGCCAGGTCATCCCGTGGAACTTCCCACTGCTGATGCTGGCCTGGAAGCTGGCCCCGGCGCTGGCCGCCGGAAACACGGTGGTGCTGAAGCCCGCGGAGACGACGCCGCTCACGGCGCTCCTCTTCTGCGACGTGCTCCGCCAGGCCGAGCTGCCGCCGGGCGTGGTCAACATCGTCACCGGCGACGGCCGCGCGGGCGCCGCGCTCGTCGACGCCGAGGTGGACAAGATCGCCTTCACCGGCTCGACCGAGGTGGGGAAGATGATCCAGCGGCGGCTCGCCGGCACGGGCAAGAAGCTCACCCTCGAGCTCGGCGGCAAAGCCGCGAACATCGTCTTCGACGACGCCGCGCTCGATCAGGCGGTCGAGGGGATCGTCAACGGCATCTACTTCAACCAGGGCCACGTCTGCTGCGCGGGCTCGCGGCTCTTTGTGCAGGAGTCGATCGCAGAGCCGCTCGTCGACAAGCTGAAGCGGCGGATGTCGACGCTCCGCGTCGGCGACCCGCTCGACAAGAACACGGATGTCGGCGCGATCAACTCGCGCCAGCAACTCGAGAAGATCCAGGAGCTCGTCGCCGCCGGCTCGGAGGAGGGCGCCGAGATCTACCAGCCGCCCTGCCGGCTGCCGGAGAAGGGCTACTGGTTCCCGCCGACCGTGTTCACGAACGTCGCGCAGAGCTACCGGATCGCGCAGGAGGAGATCTTCGGACCCGTGCTGTCGGTGCTCACGTTCCGGACGCCCGACGAGGCGCTCGAGAAGGCGAACAACACGCCCTACGGCCTGTCCGCCGGCGTCTGGACGGAGAAGGGGTCGCGCATCCTCTGGATGGCCGAGCGGCTGAGGGCCGGCGTCGTGTGGGCGAACACGTTCAACCGCTTCGACCCGACGAGCCCGTTCGGCGGCTACAAGGAGTCGGGCTTCGGAAGGGAGGGCGGCCGGCACGGGCTGGAGCCGTACCTTGCCTTCGACGGCAACGGTGGTTGACGTTCGGCCGGCGACGGCCGCCGACGAGGACCGCTCGCCGCGCTCGACCTTGCGACCTGGTCCTGGCTTTCGAGCCCGCTGCCGCAGCCGGGCGAGGACTGGACGTTCTTCCATGAGCAGCGGCCGGTCGACGAGGTGCTGGTGGCGGTGGTGGACGGCGAGATCGCCGGCTACGTGCGAGTGGCGCCTGCGACGCCGCTCGCGGCGACGAGCCACGTGCGGCAGATCCGCGGCATCACGGTCGAGCCGGCGCTCCGCGGCCGTGGCATCGGACGGGCTCTGGTCGACGCGGCGATCGCCGAGGCCCGCCGGCGCGGTGCGCGGCGGCTGACGCTGCGGGTCTTCGCGCCCAACGAGCCCGCGCGGCGCCTCTACGAGTCGGCGGGCTTCGTCGTCGAGGGTGTACAGCGAGAGGAGTTCTTCCTCAACGACCAGTACGTCGACGACATCCTCATGGCCCTGCGTCTAGCCGGCTGAGCCGGTGGACGACGTATCCTGGACCAATCGACCGGCTGCCCGTCAGGAAGACCTACAAGCTCTACATCGGCGGCGCGTTCCCCCGCTCGGAGTCGGGGCGGACGTACGAGGCGCAGGGGCAGAACGTCGCGCGCGCGTCGCGGAAGGACGCCCGCGATGCCGTCGTCGCCGCCCGCGGGGCCCAGGCGAAGTGGGCGGGGGCGACCGCGTACAACCGCGGCCAGGTGCTGTACCGGATCGCCGAGATGATGGAGGCCCGGGCCGCCGAGTTCGCCGAGCTCACGACCGGGCGCGACGAGGTCGAGCGGGCGATCGACCGCTGGGTCTGGTACGCGGGCTTCTCCGACAAGCTGACCCAGGTGCTCGGCGGGTCGAACCCCGTCGCCGGGCCGTACTTCAACTTCACCGTCCCCGAGCCGACCGGCGTCGTGGCGATCATCGCGCCGGAGGAGCCGCCTCTGCTCGGGCTCGTCTCCCGGCTCGCGCCCGCGCTCGTCGGCGGCAACACGGCCGTGGCGGTCGCCTCCGAGGGAAGTCCCCTCGCGGCGGTCGAGCTCGCCGAGGTGTTCGCGACGAGCGACCTCCCCGGCGGCGTCGTCAACCTGCTCACCGGCCACCGCGCCGAGCTGGCGCCGTGGCTCGCCTCGCACATGGACGTCAACGCGATCGACGTCACCGGCGCCGACGGCCTCCGCGCCGACCTCGAGCGCTCGGCCGCCGAGAACGTCAAGCGCGTCGTCTCCGGCGCGCCCGACTCGCAGAGCCTGTACGAGATCTCGGCGTTCCTCGAGCTGAAGACCGTCTGGCACCCCATCGGCACCTGACCTCGTGAGGGTCGAGATCCTCGGCTCCGGCGGGGCGGTCACGATCCCCCGGCCCGGTTGCTCCTGCCGCGTCTGCGTCGAGGCGCGCGAGAAGGGCGTCCCGTACAGCCGCTCCGGCCCGAGCGTCTTCGTCCACGGCCCCGACGTCCTGATCGACACGCCCGAGGAATCGAAGCTCCAGCTCAACCGCTCGCAGGTCGGCCCGATCGCCGCCGGCCTCTACTCACACTGGCACCCTGACCACACAGCCGGCCGCCGCGTCTGGGAGTCGCGCAACTTCGACTTCCGCTCCTGGCCGCGCCGTTACGAGACGACGCCGCTCTACATCCCCGAGCGCGTCTGGGACGACTTCGAGCAGAACTACGGCCTCGCCGACCAGTTCCGGTTCATGGAGCGCCAGGGGACGGTGAAGGTCGTGCGCATTTCCGAGAACGAGCCCTTCGCCGTCGGCGGCGCCACCGTGACGTCGATCCCCCTCGACGCGGAGAACGCCTGCGCCTTCCTGTTCGAGAGCGACGGGAGGCGCGTCCTCGTCGCGATGGACGAGACCCACGGCTGGACGCCGCCCGACCTCCGACCGCTCGACCTCGCGGTCCTGCCGCTCGGCGTCTTCGAGCACCACCCCTACACCGGCGAGCGCCTGATTCCGGAGGAGTTCTGCAAGCCTCCGGTCCGCAAGACACGGTACGGCCAGACGCTCGAGCACCTTCGCGCGCTCGCGCCCCGGCGCGCCGTCCTCTCGCACGTCGAGGAGATGGATCGCCTCTCCCACGACGAGCTCGTCCGCCTCGGCGCGACGGACGGATGGGAGCCTGCCTGGGACGGACTGGTGATCGACCTGGATTCGTAGCGAACCAGTACTCTTGCGCGACCAGGTGCCGGGTACTCGACGTCTGAGCCAAAGGATCTCGGAAGGTGACGGGATCGCGATCATCGTCCGGGTGAGCGACGCGGCGTCGGCGCGCGCCGCGCAGGACCAGGGCGCGAAGGCGCTCGCCGTCGACCGGCCGATCGCCGGCATCCGCGACTCGACGAGCCTGCCTGTTCTCTGGCTCGCCGCTGGCGATCCGGTCGACGCCGACGCGATCGCCGTCAGGCCCGACGGCGACGACGGCCATGGTGAGCTCGAGACGGTCATGGAGGTCCGCGACGAGGAGGAGCTCGAGTCGGCGCTCGAGGAGCACGACCCCGAGATCTTCCTCATCTCACCGTCCGACGAGGGCGATCCGCTCGAGCTCGCGCTCGAGCTGCTCCCCGACGTGCCGGCCGGGAAGCTCGCGATCGCGGACGTCGACGTCGGCGACCGCGACGAGGTGCTCCAGCTCGAGCGCGCCGGGTTCGACGCGGTGCTCGTCGCCCCCGGGCACGTCGGGACGCTCGTCGGGCACGCCCCTCTCGACGTCTAGCACCGCCCGCCACCGCCCCCGTGCGCGTCGGTGGCGAGCACCCAGTAGCTCCCGAGCGGCTCGATCCGCCACCCCGCCTGCTCGAACTCACGTGGGACGCCGTGCTCCTCGACCGGGTTGATCACGACGTAGAAGAGCCCGCGCCGCAGGGCCGAAGGCACCGGGTTCCCGCTCGCCGAGAGGTAGTACACCCGGTGGTGCAGCTTCGGTCCGTACAGGAGATAGGACGGATCGAACCCGGCGAGGACCGCCCCGACGCACGCCCGCGGCGGCACGAGCCGGTTGTAGGCGACGACCGCGTCGGCGTATTCGTTGCGGGAGTTCGTGCTCAGCGACTCCGACTGCGTCAGCTCCCACGGCCGGCCGAAGCCGTAGGGGCTCGAGAGTGGCTTCGTCTGGTCGCGGATCACGGTCAGCGTGACCGCGATCCCCGCCGCCGCGACCCAGGCGGCGAGCACGGCCGTGCTGCGGAACAGGAACGCGAGGAGCGGCGCCGTGAGCACTGCCGGCACGAGGAAGAAGCGGATCAGGAACGGGTTCCAGGACGTGATCAGCGACATCACGACGAGGAAGAACGGCAGCGTGACCGCCAGCGCGAGGTAGCGGAGGTCGGCGCGCCGGCGCACGACTGCCCGGACCGCCAAGACGATCGCGAGGATGAGAGCGACGATCCCCACCGGGCCGAACGCGGAGTAGTCCTCGTTCGAGACGTGCGTGTAGATCTGGTTGAGGTTCTCGTTGACGGGCCGGAGGATCCCGCCGGCGCCTCGGATCGGAAAGCCCCAGCGATCGGTGATGAGCGCAAGGACTGCGGCGCCGCCGAGCACGAGGAGCGGCGCTGCGAACGGAACCGCTGCGCCTGCGGCGTCGCCGAGCGCCTCGCGCCCCCGCCGGTGCCGCCTGGCCCACGTCCACGCGGCAAGGCCCGCGACGAACCCCGCCACGGCGAGCGCGAGGATCAGCCCCTTCCAGAGGACCGAGACGTCCATCATCCCGTAGAGCAGCGCGAAGCCGTTCTGGAGGCTGCCGGGGTAGGAGGGCGAGGCGCGGTCCTCGACCGCGCCGGTGCCCACGCCGAGCACGTGGCCGGTGTGGACGGCGTTGAGGGCGTAGCCCAGGCTCCCGATCGCCGCGAAGCCGGCCGCCGCGCCGGCGATGCCCGCGAGCACCACCCGGCGCCCGCGGAGCACCGCAAGCCAGAGCAGCACCGGCGCCACGAGCACCGCCGTGAGCTTCGCGCCGACCCCCATTCCGGCCGCCGCGCCCGCGAGCAGCGCCTCCGCCGTCCCGCCTCGGAGGAGCAGGCACGCCGCGACGACCGGGAACGACGCCACGACGAGGTCGTTCTGTGCCGTCGTCGCCTCGAGTGCGAGCAGCGAGAAGGTCGCGAGCAGCAGCGCGGCCGCCATGGAGCGGCGCACGTCGAACCCGAGCCGTCGCCCAGAGCCATAAACGGCGACCAGGATGGCGAGCTGCGCCAGGTACTGGGGCAGCGCGATCAGCGCGCCGCCCCCGGCCGCGATGAGCAGGAACAGGATCTGCTGCTCCGCCAGCGGCTGGAAGGCGTTCATGCGCACCGTCGGGGCGTTCGCGATCCAGTGGATCGCGTGCTGCTGGGCCCACGCGGCCGCCTTCGGCAGGTGGTACCCGAGCGCGTCGCCGTTGTTCGGCGGCACGGCGAGCGCGAGCACGAGCTCGTAGCCGAGCAGCACGAGCACGAACCCGGCGAACACGAGCAGCACCGGGTCGCGAACGACGACGGCCCCGGCTGCCCGCGCCCCGGCGAGCGGCAGCGGCGGCCGGCCGCGTGCCCACCAGGCCGCGAGCGTCGCAAGCAGGAGCACAGCCTCCGCCACGGCGAGCCCGGCTCGCGTCACGGCGTGGAGAGGAGAGAGCACGAGCGTCGTCAGCGCCAGGTTGGCGACGAGCGCGAGGTACGCCGTGAGCAGCGCCGCGACGAGGCTCGGGAAACGGACGGCAGCAGCTGCGAGGAGCGCACTCGCGGCCGCTGCGCCGATCAGCAGTGCGCCGACCAAGGCGCAGTGTTTCTACCATGGCCGGACGTGGGCGCCACCCGAAGGCAGCTGCTGAAGCGCGCCGCCGCCGGGGCGCTGGGCGCCGCCGGGCTCTACGAGCTCGTCGACCAGCTCGCCGCGCCGCCTCCGGCGCGGGCCTCGGCGACGCCGCTGCCCGAGCAACATCTCCTTCAGGGCATCCGCGTCGTGCGCGAGGACGGGGTCGAGGTGCTCGTGCCGCCGCTGCACCACGAGGTCGTGACGGCGCGCCTCCTCGTCGACAACGGCAACCTCACCGACGCTCGCGGCACGCTCGAGCACCTGCTCGCCGGGCTCGACGCCGACTACGCGCCGACGCCCGCCGGGCTCGGCGTCACCGTCGCGTGGGGCCTGCCGTATTTCCGGCGGCTCGTCCCGGGAGCGGCCCGTGCGCACCTGCCGCTCGATCGGCGGGCCCGCAGGCCCGCACTGCTCGACGCCCGCCGCTTCCCGAGCGACCCGAAGCGCACGGTGCTCGAGGGCAACGAGGTCGCGATCCTGCTCCGCAGCGACCGTCGCGCCCACATCGACGACGCGCTCGAGCGCCTCCGAGATGAGCGGTCTCATGCACGTCACCAGCCTGCGGCGCGGGTTCGTCGGCGGCTCGCTGCCGCGGAAGCTGGCCATCGCCGCCGGCGTCCTGGGCGCCGAGCTGATCCCCGAGGGCGCCGAGCTCTTCCTCGGCTTCACGTCGACCCAGCGTTCGGCGTTCGGCCCCGGCAAGATCGCCAACTTCGAGACGCTCGGGCTCGTCGACACCCGCGACAGCGGCTACTTCCACGAGGGGACGCACATGCACCTCTCACACCTGGTCGAGGATCTCGAGGCGTGGTACGTGAACTTCGCCTTCCACGAGCGCGTCGACACCGCCTTCCGGCCGGGGCTCGCGGTGCGGCCCGGGACGCAGACGGTGGCGGTGAAGATCTCGAGCGACAGGGACGTCCGCCGCCAGTACGCGGCGAGCGGGCGCATCGGCCACAGCGCGTCGATCCAGACGGCGTCACGCCTGCAGGCCGACGTCCGCGGCCCGGACGGCATTCTCTACCGCAGGGGCACCGCGGTTCCGATCCGCGCCGACTTCAACACGCTCGACAACCCGTTCTTCACGAGCGGAAACGAGCCGGTCGCCGGCCTCCACTTCGTCGTCTTCAACCCCTCGAGTGACGACTTCAACCGCACCCGGCTCGCCATGGACGGCGTGCTGCCGGGCGGCACGCTCGGGATCCGGCCGCGCGATCGCGCGCAGGGCTTCAACTCGGTGCTGCGGACGACCCACCGCCAGAACTTCATCGTGCCGCCGCGGCGCCACCGGAGCTTCCCGCTCTCCGAGCTGTGAGGACGCTCCTCGTCGCCGCCGTCGAGCCGGCTAGCGCCGGCCGCCGAACAGCTGCAGGAAGAGCAGGAAGACGTTCAGGACGTCGAGGAAGATCGAGGCCGCGAGCAGGGGCGCCGCCCGGATGTCCTTCGTCTTGCGAAGCCGCTGGAAGTCGACGAGCACGAACGCCGAGAAGATGATCAGGCCGAGGACGCAGTAGATCACGGCCGAGTTCGGGATGTTCACGAAGATCGCGATGAACCCGAACAGGATCAGGCCGAGCAGCGACCAGAAGGCGACGCGCGCGAGCCCCGAGAGGTCGCGCCGCGTGGCGTAGCCGGCGGTGCCGAATCCGGCGATGAACAGCGCCGTGGCGCCGCCCGCTTGCCAGACCGCCTGAGGGTTGGTGCTCGCGTAGTAGGCGATCGTCGGCGCGGTGGCGAGCCCGATGACCACGCCGAAGGCGAAGAGCAGGAAGATCGCCATCTGCTCCGAGCGCCGGATGACGACGTTCATGCCGATCAGGCACCCGAAGGAGGCGATGAACCAGACCCAGCCCCAGTGGTAGGACATGTTCCGGCCCAGGTACGCGCCGAGCGCGAAGAGCGCCGACGTGATCGCGACGAGGCCCATCGTCTGCCCGAACAGGGCGCGGCTCTGGTCGCGGCTTGCCGCCTGGTCGAGCGTGGCCGGCGTGAAGCTCACGGCGTGGAGATTACGTCAGCTGTGGCCGTCGTGCGGGTGCCCGTGCTGCTCCTGGCGGAGCTGCTCCTCGTACGCCTCCTCGGCGGCGAACTCGCGCTCCAGCTCGGCCTCGCTGATCCCACTCGCGGCCGCCAGCTGCTCGGTCGCGCGCTTCGAGCGGCGGATGCCGATGAACGCGACGATCAGGAGCGGGATCGCGACGCAGGCGAAGATGATGACCGGCAGCACGCGGCGAACCCTACTACGCCGCGCGGTCGAGTCTCATGACCGCGTCGGCGCGCTCGGCGACCGCGCGGTCGTGCGTCGCGCACACGACGGCGGCGTTCGAGATCCTGGCCGCCGTCACGAGGAGGTCGGCGACGAGCGCCGCGCTCGCCTCGTCGAGCCGCGCGGTCGGCTCGTCGAGGAGCAGCACGTCGGGCCGGCCGGCGAGGGCGCGGGCGATCGCGACGCGCTGGCGCTCGCCTGCCGAGAGGCGGTCGGCGATGCGGTCGGTGCAGTCCTGGAGGCCGAGACGATCGAGCCACGCACGCACCTCGAGCTCGTGCTCCTCGCGCCGGCCGCCGTCGCGGATCTCGAGCGCGAGGACGCCGTTCTCGAGCGCGGTCGCGAACGGGATCAGCCCCGGCTCCTGCCCGACCCAGCCGATGTGGTCGCGCCGGTGCGCCGCGAGCTCTTCGCGATCGAGGCCGGTCAGCTCGCGTCCCGCGACCTCGACCGAGCCCGCGTCCGGGCGCTCGAGGCCGGCGAGGAGGTGAAGGATCGTCGTCTTGCCCGAGCCGGAGCGGCCCTCGAGCGCGACCAGCGCGCCGCGCGGGAGCAGTGCGTCGAACCCGCTCAGCACCTCCCGCTGCCCGTAGCGCTTGTCGACGCCGCGCACCAGGACGGCGATCTCGCCGTCCTGCCGCTCCGCCGGCGTGCGCTCCCGGGCGGGTGCCGGAGCGCCGTCGCCGGAGAGCCCCACCTCGCTCTCGCGGACCGCCCAGCCCGCGCGCTCCTCGATGCCGGTCTGCCGTCGCGCCTCCGCGGGCAGCCGCACCCAGCCGCCGCGCCCGACCACGAGCCTGGTCTCCTCGCCGTGCAGCGCCTCGGCGCTGATCCGTCCGTCGCGCACGTGGACGACGCGGTCGGCGAGCTCCGTCGCCCGGTCGTCGTGGCTCACCACGACGAGCGTCGCACCCTGCGTCCGCGGCAAGCTCGCCGAGAAGTGCGTAGACGAAGTCGGCGGTCTTCACGTCGAGCTCGCCCGCCGGCTCGTCCGCGAACAGGATCGCGGGACGGTGCACGAGCGAGCCGCAGACGGCGACCCGCTGCTGCTCGCCGCCCGAGAGCATCGACGGCAGGTCGTCCGCGCGGTCATCGAGCCCCACGCGCGCAAGCAGCTCGAGCGCGCGCTGCCGGCGCCGCCCCGCCTCCCAGCCTGCGAGCCGGAGCGGCAGCTCGACGTTCTCGGCGGCGGTGAGCTCGGGGGAGAGCGAGCGTGCGTAGTGCTGGTCGAGGAACCCGAGCCGGCGTGCACGAAACGCGGCGGCGCGGCGCGCCGGGAGCCGGCCGAGGTCGACCCCGAGCGTTCGCGCGATCCCGGCCGAGGGCCGGTCGAAGCCGGCCGCGATGCGCAGCAGCGTGCTCTTGCCCGACCCGCTCGGCCCGAGGACGACGCACCGCTCGCCCTGGGGCACGGCCAGGCTCAATCCCTGCAAGCGCAACCGCTCCACCCTCCGTCGTTTCGTGGATGCGGAAGACGTCGCGCAGCTCGAGGGCTAGGACAGCAGTCATGCCCAGCTCTCCCCGGTGGTGCCGCGGCCCGCCGCCGACGCGCGCTGGGACACGCGGAGCACGACCTCGACGAGCGCAGTGGCCAGGAGCGCGAAGACCGCCGCCGCCGCGCCGAGGGTCAGCCACGGGATCACCCGCCGGAGCGGCGGATCGGGCAGCGTGAGCGTGGCATCGAGGGCGAGCAGGCGTTCGGTCACCGCCACCATCACCGCTCCGAGGAGGATGCCCGCCGCGAGCCCGAGGGCCGTCACGCCGAGTGCCCGCCAGCGGACGGACGCGCGCAGCGCCCGCGGCCCGACCCCCTGCGTCTCGAGGTCGTACAGCGTGTCGCCCTCGTCGCGGACGAACCCGACCGTGACCAGCACGAGGCCCGCGAGCGCCAGCGCCACTGCGGCGACCGCCGCGGCGATCAGCGAGACGACGATCCCACGTGCGAGCGGCTCATCGCGGTAGGACGAAGCAATGGCACTGCGCGAGTCGACCTGGAGCGTCGCGAACGGCGGCCGCGCGAGCTCGGCGCCGACGTGCGCGGAAAGGGCCGGCGGCGTCGAGAGCCAGAGCTCGCCGGGGATCGAGGTCGGGAGGTCGTTGGCGCCGAGCGCCGCCGCGAGCGAGGACTCGTCGGCGACGACGAAGCTCTCGCCGACGTCCTCGGTGGTCGGGAACCGCCGGGCGACGGCCACGAGCCGGGCCGCGACGACATCGGCGCCGAAGACGAGCTGGAGCTCGCCGTCCGGGCCCGCGGCGCGCGCGATGTCCGGGCTCGCGATCACCGGAAGCACCCGTGAGTCGAAGGGCTGACGGGGGCGAAGCAGCGCCGTCTCCGAGGTGTCGATCGCGAAGTCGGTACGGACGCCGGCGGCGTTGTGCGTGGCCGTGATGCCGCCCTGGCCGTCCCAGCCGCGGAACGACGTGACGGGCACGCGCCCCGATCCGGTCACCGCGACGAGCTGCTTCAGCCGCAGCGTCCCGGCGAAGGCCTGGGCCCCGTTGTGCCCCTCGGCCTGCTGGTGCGCCGACGAGCGCTGCACGGCCGAAGGCAGGTCGAGGCGCAGGGCGACGATCTTCCCGCCGCGGTCGGCGGGTGGCACCGCCGCGGTCAGCAGCTGCGCGCCTCCGGTGGCGAGCTGGGGGCGAAGCTCGTCCGCGCCGCCCGAGCGCGTCTGGACGACCAGCACCGGCTGAATCTCCGGGCCGTTCAGGACGGCCGGCAGCTCGAGACGCGATGCCGTCTCGGGGATGACGGCGCCCGAGAGCGCGACCGGCTTCGGCGGCTGCAGCAGACGGCCGAGTGCGGCCGGCCCGTCGGACGAGAAGTCGCTGCGCCAGCCGTGGATCAACGGGAACGCGGCGGCGGGCACTCCCAGGACAGTCGGGGTCGCGGGCCGTGTTCCGCTCCCGGCGACCTCGGCGGTCTGACGCAGGACCGGCCAGGCGCCGACACCGGGGGCCAGGGCGCGGTAGCGCGCGAGCGAGGCGACGTCCTGCGGCGAGTCGAGCGACGGCCCGATCGAGAGCGTGTAGTCGAGCGGCACCTGGTAGGCCGCGCGCTCGTTGCTCGAGGCGGCGAGCGTCGAGCGGTACGAGAGAGCGAACATCGCGAGGCCGGCCGAGACCGCGAGGAAGCCGGCGAGGCCGGCGGTCCGGCCGGGCGAGCGGTGCAGCGTCAGCAGCGCGATCAGCAGGGTGGAGGGGCCGGAGCGGGCGCTCCGGAGCGCGACCCGAAGCGCGGGCTCGAGCAGCCGCCCGAGCAGGACGCAGAACGCGAAGCCGGCGAGGAGCGGCGTGGCGGCGAGGGCGATCGCGGGGCCGCTGCCGAGCGAGCCGGCTGAGCCCTGCCCGCGGATCAGCAGCAGCGCCAGCGCGACGGCCGCTCCCACCGCCGCCATGTCGACCGGGCGCACGCCTCGCGGGCGGCGTCCGTCGACGGCCCGCAGCGCGAAGACGACCGCGACGATCGCGCCGATTGTGCCGCCGGCGGCGAGCGCGACGGCGGTGGGTGTCAGCAGGCCGTGCCCGAGCACGTCGCCCACCGGCACGCCCGCACGGTGCGCGATCAGGGCGACGGCAACGGCGCCGACTGCGAGGCCGGCGAGCGCGCCGGGAATCACCGCCGCGACCGCCTCGCCGAGCACGAACGACGCCTGCTGCCGGCGCGTGGCGCCGCGCATCGTCAGGCGGCGGAGCTCCGCCTGAGCGTCGCGGCGAAGCGCGCCGGCGGTGATCCCGGCGAACGCGAGCAGGAGGAGCGCCGCGGAGCTGCCGACGAGCAGGACGCGTCGCGACGCCGTCTCGCTCTGGCTCTTGGCCGCCGTCAGCGCGTCGTCCGGGGTCGTCAGCGAGTAGAGCGGGCTCGCGACGGTCAGCCGCTGCTGCACGAGCCCCTCCGTCCGCAGCAGCGAGTCGATGCTCCAGCCGTGGACGGCGGCGGGCGCGAGCGCGGCGCTCCAGGAGTAGTTACGGTTGAAGAGCGCGAGCGGCCCGAGGCCGACGAGGCCGCGCACGCCCTTCGTCACGAGCACCGCCTCCGGCGGCTGGCCGCCGACGGCCGGCTGCGTCTGGAGCCCTTCCTCGCCGAACGGGACGAGCGAGCTGAGCGTCCCCCGGCCGACGACGACGAGGTGGACGCCGGCATCGTCGATCCGGCGGAGCGGGAGGCCGGCGAGCTCGATCACCTCGCAGCGCGCGGGCCTGCAGCCGGTGGGGAGCCTGCCGGAGGTGACGTGGACGACGCCGGCGAGCGAGTCCGCGGCGCCGAGCTTCACGAGCCCGTGCCCGAGGCGCACGTCGGCGAGCTCGACCGCCGCGTCGACCGGCTCCCCCGTCACGCGGGTGAGCTGGCGCCGGGCGGTGCGGTCGAGGGCCCCGTAGCCGCCGGTCGCCACCTGGCCCGACCACGTCACGCGCACGACTCGCTCCGCGGGCGGCAGCGCGGTGACGGCGTGCCGGAGCGCGAGCTCCTCGGACACGGTGCTGCCGCCGGCCGCGCCGATCAGGAACCCGACCGCGACGGCGACGCCGACGCTGACGAGCAGCGTCCGGCCGGGGCGCGCGCGAACGCGCTTCCACGTCACCGCCGGTGCGGCGGCGAACCGGCGGCCACGCTGTCCGAGGGTCATGCCTCGCCGAGGTACGAGGCGCGGACGCGCTCGTTCGCGCGCAGCGCCTCCGCGGTGTCGGCGAGCGCGATCCTGCCGGTCTCGAGGACGTACCCGTAGTGCGCGATCTCGAGCGCCATCGCCGCGTTCTGCTCGACCAGGAGGACGGTCGTCCCCTGGTTGTTGATGTCGACGATCACCTCGAAGATCCGCTCGACGAGCACCGGCGCGAGCCCCATCGACGGCTCGTCGAGAAGCAGCAGGCGCGGCCGGGCGAGCAGGGCGCGGCCGATCGCGCACATCTGCTGCTCGCCGCCCGAGAGCGTCCCCGCCTTCTGCGAGCGGCGCTCGGCCAGCCGGGGGAAGAGCTCGTAGATCCGCTCGAGGTCGGCGGCGATGCCCTCCTTGTCGTCGCGCTGGAACGCGCCCATCTCGAGGTTCTCGAGCACGGTCATGCGGGCGAACAGCTGGCGGCCCTCGGGGGACTGGGCGATGCCGTGCTTGCACGATCGCCTGGGGCTTGCGCTTCGTGATCTCGTCGCCCTCGAAGCGGATCGAGCCCTTGCGCGGGCGCAGCAGCCCGGAGATCGTGCGGAGCGTCGTCGACTTGCCCGCGCCGTTGGCGCCGAGCAGCGTGACGATCTTCCCCGGCTCGACGCTGAGGGTGACGCCCTTGAGCGCGTGGATCGCCCCGTAGTAGACGTGGACGTCCTGCAGCTCGAGCATCGTCGCGCCGTTGCTGCGGCGGCGGCGTCGCGCTCATTGCCCGCCCTGCTTTCCGAGGTAGGCCTCGCGCACGCGCTCGTCGGCGACGACGTCGGCCGGCAGGCCCTCGGCGATCTTCTGCCCGTAGTCGAGCACGGTCACGCGCTCGGAGACCTCGAGGATCACCTTCATGTCGTGCTCGATCAGGAGCACCGTCAGCCCG
Source organism: uncultured Actinomycetes bacterium (assembly GCA_963792135.1). Taxonomy (GTDB): domain Bacteria; phylum Actinomycetota; class Thermoleophilia; order Gaiellales; family Gaiellaceae; genus PALSA-600. The sequence continues at coordinate 178,217 of CAWBVD010000006.1, forward strand.
AGGTCCTCGCGCGCCTTGCGGACGAAGGCGACGAAAGCCTGCGTCTCCTGCGGGTTCATGCCGGCGGTGGGCTCGTCGAGCAGGAGCAGCTTCGGCTCGGTCGCGAGCGCCCGCGCCACCTCGAGCCGGCGCTGGTCGCCGTAGGCCAGGTGGTGCGCGTACTCGCCCTCGAACCGGGCGGGCACGCCGCAGTACGCGAGGAGCTCGCGCGCCTTTTCCCGCGCCTGCGTCTCCTCCTTCCGCTGCAGGGGCGAGCGGAAGGCGCTCCGCAGCACGCCGCTCTTGAGCCGGCAGTGCATGCCGACGAGGACGTTCTCGAGCGAGGTCATCGTTCCGAAGAGGCGGATGTTCTGAAACGTCCGGCCCATGCCGAGCGCGGTGATCTGGTGCTGCGGAAGCCCGGCGACGTCGCGGCCGTCGAAGAGGATCTCGCCGCCGCTCGGCGCGTAGGCGCCGGTCAGCATGTTGAAGAACGTCGTCTTGCCGGCGCCGTTCGGGCCGATCAGGCTCGAGATCGAGCCGGCGGGCGACGGTGAAGTCGACATCCGCGACCGCGACCAGACCGCCGAACTCCTTCCGCAGGTGCCGGACGTCGATCAGGAGATCGGTCGCCGTCGAGACCGGCTCGGCCGCAACAGCTGTCATGCCGGCGCCGTCTCCGCGAGCTCGGCCTGCGTCTCCGGGTCGTCCTCGTGCAGCTCCGCCCTCCGGCGCGCGCTCGGGATCAGGCCCTCCGGCCGCAGCAGCATGAAGCTGACGATCAGCAGGCCGTAGATCAGGTAGGCGTACTCCGGGATCTGGATGTTCGTGCCGAACGTCGAGTTGAACTGGTTCCCCGCCGCGTAGAGGCCCTGGTAGTTGATGTAGGCGAGGAGGGCGCCGCCGAGGGCGACCCCCCAGACGTTCCCCATCCCGCCCAGGATGACCATGCAGAGCACGAAGATCGACACCTGCAGGCTGAAGGCCTGCGGCGAGGTCGCGCCGGCCTGCAGCGTGATCAGGCAGCCGGCGGCGCCGCCGAAGAAGGCGCCGATCAGGTAGGCGAGGGTCTTGATCCGCATCAGGGGTACGCCCATGGCCCCGGCTGCGTCCTCGTCCTCGCGGATCGCGACCCACGCCCGCCCGAGGCGGCTGTCGCGCAGCAGGATCGAGGCGCCGATCGCGATCCCGACCAGCAGCAGGGCCGACCAGTAGTACCAGGTGGAGTCGGCCTCGTTGAGGAAGTTGGCGGGCAGGAAGTGGAATGTGTTGTGGAGGCCGCCGAAGCCGAGGCCGTCGATGCCGTTCAGCCCGAACGAGCCGTTCGTGAGGTTGAACCCGGCCAGGTTGTCGCCGTTGCGGACGAACTGGGGGATGATCTCGCCGAACCCGAGCGTCACGATCGCCAGGTAGTCGCCGCGGAGGCGCAGGGTCGGGATCCCGATCAGGACGCCGAGCAGCGCCGCGAAGATTGCGGCGACCAGGATGACCAGCCACGGGTTGAGGTGGATGCCGGACGCGCCCTTGAACGACGTGCCGCCGACGCTGACCGTCACCTGCGCGAACTGCTGCGAGCCGAGCCAGCCCGCAACGTAGGCGCCGGCGGCGAAGAACGCGACGTAGCCGAGGTCGAGCAGGCCCGCGTAGCCGACGACGAAGTTGAGGCCGAGGCCCATCACCGTGAACGCGGCGATCGTGAAGGCCGTCGAGGTGTTCGGCAGCCAGTTCGTCGCGATGTTCCCGATCCAGTGGTGGTAGAAGACCGGATAGAGGAACAGCAGCGCCGCCGACAGCGAAGGCGATCAGCCACTGTCTCTGGTGCCGCGTCACGACCGCGTCGAGAGCGACTCGCCGAGCAGGCCGCTCGGCCTGAAGACGAGGATCAGGATCAGCAGGATGAAGACGAGCGACTCGGTCCAGTTCGGGCCGGGTGCGTGCCAGGTGAGGCCGCTGTTGAAGTTCTCGATGAAGCCGATCACGTAGCCGCCGAGGGCGGCTCCCGCGATGTTCCCGATGCCGCCCAGCACGGCGGCGGTGAAGGCGAAGAGTCCGATGCGGAAGCCGAGGTCGAAGCGCGCCTGCGTGAAGTACGTGAAGTAGATGAAGCCGCCGACGCCGGCGAGGGCGCCGCCGAGGCCGAACGCGAACGAGATCGCGCGGTCGACGTCGATGCCCATCAGCCGGGCCGCGTCGCGGTTCTGCGCGGTCGCCCGCATCGCCTTGCCCCAGCGGGTCCGCTTGACGACGATGGCTCAGGGCGATCAGGACGGGGATCGTGGTGCCGAGCACGATCAGCTTGTCCCAGCCGTAGGCCTGGTTGCCGACCGAGAAGACCGGGCCGCGCGGGAGCAGCGGCTCGGTGCTGATGTAGTTGAAGCCGTAGAAGACCGCCACGGCGTTCGAGAGCACGAACGACATGCCGATCGCGGTGATCAGCGGCGCGAGTCGCGGGGCGTTACGGAGCCGCCGGTAGGCGACGCGCTCGACGCCCATGTTGAGCGTGGCGCAGAACGCGGCCGCGCAGATCAGCGCGAGGATGAGCGAGCCGAAGAGCGGGAAGCCGCTCTGCGAGCCGTCGAGCCCGAGCCAGCTGACGGCGACGGTGTAGGTGACCATCGCGCCCCAGGTGAAGACGTCTCCGTGAGCGAAGTTGATCAGCTCGAGGATGCCGTAGACGAGCGTGTAGCCGATCGCGACGAGCGCGTAGATCGAGCCGTTGGTGACCCCGTTCAGGAAGACGATCGTGAACTGCTGCCAGTCCTTGATCGCGTTGATGACCGCCCAGCCGATGATGACGGCGAGGAGTGCGATGCCGATCGCGTTCGCGATCTGGCCCGCGCAGACGGGGAACGAGCGCGAGGATCGGCTTTTCTGCTGCTGTCGCCGTCTCCGCGCTCGTTCCCATGTCTGCTTATTGTCCTTCGGTTTCGGCTAGCCGACTAGCCGAGCGCCTTCACCGCCAGCGAGGCCGGCGGCAGAACGACCACGAGAGGCGTGATGTTGCCGTTCGTGATCTGGTCGACCGTGACGCCGCCGAGCGACGGGTCGCCGGTCGCGTCGATCCGGAACGAGCCGATGACGCCGTTCGGGAAGTTCTGGCTGTACAGCTTCGTCGTGATCCCCGAGCGCGAGCCGTTGCTCTTCTGGATCGCGTTGGCGAGCACCAGGAAGGCCTGCGCGCCGTAGGCGGTGTAAGCCTCGAGCGTGCTTGACGTGGTACGCCTTCTTGAAGGCCGTCAGCGAACGCCTTGCCCGTTGCGTTCGTCAGCTTGTTCGGGTCCTGGCCGCCGATCGTGACGTACATGCCTTCGGCGGCCGTGCCGGCGTCCTGTGGCGGTCGACGAGGTCGTTGAAGCCGTCAGGGCCCATCAGGATGACCTTCGAGTTGTCGCCCAGCACGGAGACCTTGTCCTTGATCAGCTGGCCGCCGTTGTTGGAGACGATCCCGCCGAGGAAGACCGCGCCGGGGTTCTTGCTGGCGATGCCCTGGAACAGCGACTGGTAGTTCGGCTGGCTCGCGTCCCACTTGTCGTTGCCGAGCACCGTGATGCCGAGCGCCTTGGCGGCGTTCGCGAAGTTGTTCGCGATGCCGACGCCGTAGGCCTCGCCGTCGTTCAGGACGTAGACGCTCGTGACGCCCTTGCCCTTGAGGAACTGCGCGTCGGCCGCACCCTGGAAGTTGTCGGGCACGGCGACGCGGGCGTAGTTGCGCTTCCCGGTCGGGAAGTACTTCTGCGGCTCACCGGCCACACCCGTCGGCTTCGTGAGCCCGACGTACGTGTTGGCGGGGCTGACCATCGCGATCCCGCCGCCGGGAGCGCGGTTCAGGATCGGCGCCTCGATCTCGGCGCAGCCCGAGTTGAACGTGCCGATGACCCCCAGCAGGTTCGAGACGCTCTTGTAGGCGTTGGCGTTGTTGGTGCACGTCTGCGGATCCCACGAGCCCTTTGCGGCCGTCGAGTCGTCGCAGCTCACGTACTGGACCGTCTTGCCGCCGATCTGGTAGTTCATCGACTTCAGCTCGAGCTGGATCGCCTGAACGATCTGGACCGAGAGCGGGCGGAGGGCGCCCTGCAGCGGCAGGTCACTCGCGATGACGTAATCGCCCTTGCCGAACGGCTTGCTGCACGTGTTCGGGAGACCCGAGACATGGCTGGGGCGCGCGTTTGCCACGGCCGCAGACACTACGAGCAACCCGGCGGCAAGCAGGAAGCCTGCCGCCAGTCTCCTCTTCGTCATACGTGATCCTTTCTGGTGATGAGGCCTGCTGTTCTCAACTCGGCCCTTTCGTTTTCCACGAATCGGTTACGGAGCATGCGGGATCGGGGGAGAGAGACCCCACTCCGGTTTAGACGCGGGGATCCTAAGGGTTGTTGCTGCATAACGCGAGATTGACCAATTCGCCCCGGCGTGCTAGGGCGATACCGTTAACGCAGTGCTAACGAGTGAGATGCGGCGGGTGGGACTCGAACCCACACGTCCCGAAGGACAGTGGCTTTTGAGGCCATGGCGTCTGCCAGTTCCGCCACCGCCGCACGCTGACCTATCTTACGACTCCGGCCCGAGCCCGCAGCTCACCCGAGACATTAAGAATCGGCGTGACTCCCTCGACGCGCACCACGGCGACCCTACCGAGGCGTACAATGCAGGTCGATGGGAGTCGAGCTGTTCACGCCGGTGCATCTGCTCTTCCTCGGCATCCTCGCGCTGCTGCTCTTCGGCCCCAAGCGGCTGCCGGAGATCGGCCGGTCGCTCGGCAACGGGATCCGGGAGTTCAAGAGCACGGTGGACGGCCTCGGCGTCACCGACGCCGTTCAGAGCGCGAACGAGGTTCGCTCGGCGGTCTCGCCGACGAACATCGCCCGCGCCGCGATCCCGGGTGTCGCCCAGGCGCAGGACACGATTTCTGCCGTCAAGGGCGACAAGCCGGCCGAGACCGATCAGGCTTCGGCCTCTGCGAGCCCCGCGGGCGGAACGGGAGCGGTGATGTCCCGGAGCTCCGCCGACGACGGCGAGTAGAAGCGCTGCGCGATCACGGTCGGCACGATCGCCGACAGCACGACGACCGAGATCAGCAGTGAGAACTGTGTCCGGTCGATGATTCCCGCATTGAGCCCGTAGAGCGACGTGATCGTCCCGAACGTGAGGCCGGTCGACATCAGCAACGTCGTGAAGACGGCGTGCGGCGCTGTGTAGCGGCGCGCGAGCGGGTACACGGCGAGGAGCTTCGGCACCATCTTCCCGGCGAAGAGCAGCGCGAGGATTCCGAGGTTCGCCCAGAGCGCGCTCGCCGAGACGTTCATCCCGCCCTTGAGGAAGAAGAACGGCGTCAGGAACGCGAACGCGACCACCCGCATCCGCTCCTGCTCGCGCCGGTGCTGGACGTAGTGCCCGGACATCACGAGGCCGAGGATGAACGCCGGCAGCGCTGCCTGCGAGTTCGCGCGCGAGCCGAGCCACATGAGCCCGAAGAGGCACGCGAAGACGAGCTTGATCTCCGGCTCGATCACACGGTCGCCGTATCGCCCGAAGAACCAGGGCGCCATTCGCGGCAGGCCGATGATCAGCGCGGCGGAGGCCGCGACGAACGGGACGATCCAGATCGTCGGCTTGATGAAGAGGATCGTCAGCCCGGCGACCGTGGCGATGTCGGTCACGAACGTCGCCGACATCAGCCGCTTGCCGACCAGCTCACGCGAGAGGCCGGTCTCGACGAGCACCGCGTAGACGACCGCGAGGCTGGTCGTCGAGAGCGCCAGGCCGCCGATCTCGGACTGGCGGCGCGTCCAGTCGAGCCCGTAGTAACACAGCAGCCCCACGACGACGAAGGGCGCCGCGAAGCTGACGAGCCCGATCGAGAGGGATGCCCGCCACTCGCGCTTGAACTGCGGGACGTCGACCTCCGCGCCGGCGAGGAACGTCAGGACGATGCCGGCGAACGAGCCGATGAAGCTGAGCCAGGTCGGGATGTCGATCGAGAACGCGTTCCCGACGACCATGCCCAGCGCGAGCTCGATCAGCGCCACCGAGATCCCGGCCTCGACGGAGATGGTCGAGGCAAGGACGATCGTCCCTGCCAGAAGTGCCGCAATGGCGATGTCGCTCATGGTCTCTACCTCCTGAATTAGGTAGAGGCCATTGGCTCGGGACGAGCGGTTGAACGGGGGCCTCACCCCGTGCCTCAGCGAGCACTCGAATTCTAGCCGTTAGTCTCGCGGTCGGCATGAAGGCACCGGCCCAGCACTTGCGGACAGAGGCGGTCGCTCCGCTCCGGCCGCGCGGGGTCGGAGCGATCACCCTCCTCGTGGTCGTCGCCGCCGCGGTCGTGGGTGCCGTCGCGGGCGGCGTGCACTCGCACGTCGGCCACGCGTCGACGATCCCGCGGCTCTCGACGCTCCTCGGCGACGTCGCCGTCGCGACGACCGTCTCCGTGTTGGTCGCCGGCGCCGTGCTGTTCATGATCATGCGCCCGCGCCGGCGCTTCAGGGACGACGCGGCCAAGGATCCGCCGCCCGGGACGCGGCGGGAGCGGATCCTGATCCAGCTCGCGATGCTCGCGCTCGTGGCGGCGCCGATCACCGTCGTCCTGCTGCTCCTGCGGGGCCACGTGCATCGCGCGGTCACCACGACGCAGGCCGGCACCGGGCTCGGGCGGCAGGTGCCGGTCAAGCCGGTGCCCACGACCGGCCCCCACGTGCAGTGGACGTTCTTCCTCGCGCTCGTCATCGGGGCCCTCGTGATCCTCGCCTTCGTCGCCGTCTCCCGGGCGCGGCGCGCTGAGGAGGACGCCGAGGCCCAGCCGGACGACGCGCTCGAGCCCGTGGTGGCGGCCGGCGTAGAGGCACTCGAGTCCGAGCGCGATCCTCGGCGCGCGGTGATCAAGGCCTACCTGGCGATGGAGCGGACGCTCGGCGAGCAGGGGATGCCGCGGAAACCCACCGAGACCCCGCTCGAGTACCTCCGGCGCGTGCTGGCGGAGCTCGGTGCGGCGGCGGCCTCCGCCGGCCGCCTGACCTCGCTGTTCGAGCGGGCGAAGTTCAGCCGTCACGAGATCGACGAAGAGATGCGGCAGGAGGCGCTCTCGGCGCTCGCGACGCTGAGGGCGACTGCGTGAAGAAGCGCGTCGCGGCGGCAGTGCTCCTTGCGGGTGGCGGACTCGTGTTCGTCCTCGCGCTGGGGCCGAGCGTGCGCGGGAAGGCCCTTGCCGGCTACCTCGCGTTCCTGACGGCCGTCCTCGTCGCGGCCGCCGCGCGAACGATCGGACGCTCGCTCCCGCCCGCACCCGCGCTGCTCGGCCGGCGTCCCCGGGCGCCCCGGCCGGAGAAGCCGCCGAAGCTGACGCAGATCGCCTCCATCGAGAGCCGCGTGAGCCGCGGCTACGGCAGCGCCGGCGGCGTCACGAGCCACTTTCGCCCCCTGCTCGTCCAGGTTGTATCGGCCGAGCTCGCACGCAAGCACGGGGTCGTGCTCGAGAAGCAGCCAGAGCGTGCTCGGGCGCTGCTCGGCCCGCGCGCTGCGGCAGCTCGTCGACCCGGAGGTCACCGTTTCCGCTCCTCTCGACGCGAACGAGCTCCGGCGCGTGATCGAGGAGGTCGAGCAAATCTGATGGAGCTGAACGAGGTCGCGGCGACTGCGGGCGCGGTGCTCGACGAGGTGGAGCGCGCCGTCGTCGGGAAGCGCGACGCGCTCGAGCTCGTCTTCATGGGCCTGCTCGCCGACGGGCACGTGCTGCTCGAGGACTTCCCCGGCCTCGCGAAGACGCTGATCGCGCGGTCGTTCGCCGCCACCTGCCGCATGCGCTTCGCCCGCGTGCAGTTCACGCCCGACCTCATGCCGGCCGACGTCACCGGCTCGTCGATCTACGACCAGCGGCGCGGCGACTTCGAGTTCCGGCCGGGCCCGGTCTTCACGAACCTCCTCCTCGCCGACGAGATCAATCGCGCCCCGCCGAAGACGCAGGCCGCCCTGCTGGAGGCGATGCAGGAGCGCCAGGTGACGGTCGAGGGCGCCACGCGGAGGCTCGAGCGCCCGTTCCTCGTGCTCGCGACCCAGAACCCGATCGAGTTCGAGGGCACCTACCCGCTCCCCGAGGCGCAGCTCGACCGGTTCCTGCTGCGCGCCGCGGTCGGCTATCCGGCGCGCGAGGACGAGGCAGCGTTGCTCGAGCAGCGCCTCGAGCGGCGCGTCGACGACGTGGCGCTCGAGCCCGTCGTCGACGCGGACGGGCTGCGCGAGATGCAGCAGGCGGTCGAGGACGTCCACGTCTCGGAGCCGGCACGGCTCTACATGGTCGACCTCGTGGCGGAGACGCGCGAGAGCCCCAGGGTGCTCGTCGGGCTCGAGCCCGCGCGGCTCGCTGGCGCTGATGAAGCTGTCGCGCTGCCGCGCTGCGCTCGCCGGGCGCGACTTCGTCACGCTCGACGACGTGAAGGCCGTCGCGGTGCCCGCCCTCGCCCACCGGCTCACGCTCCGTCCCGAGCTCTGGGCACAGGAGGTGCGGGGCGAGGACGTCGTGAACGAGACGCTCGAGGCGGTGCCGACGCCGGTCTCCGAATGACCCGCTTGGCGCTGCCCAAGCTGCGGGTCTATGCCGCGCTCGCCGGCGCTTCTCCTGGTCGCGGCCGTCGCGCTCGGACGGCCCGAGCTCGTCGCGATCGCCGCGCCGTTCGCGGTCTTCCTCGCCGTGGGCCTGGCCCGGCTGAGGCCCACCGCGGTGACGGTCGCAGGCAGAGCTCGACACCGCGCGGGCGGTCGAGGACGACGAGGTCGAGCTCGTTCTGCGGCTGAAGGCGGAGACGCCGCTCGAGCGGCTCGAGTTGAGAGCCGTGCTCCCGCGCGGGCTCGAGCTCGCGGAGGACGAGCCGCCCGCCTTCCCCCTCCGCGCGGGCGAGGAACGCGCCTTCGCACTCGCGGTCCGGTGCAGCCACTTCGGCGGCTATCGCGCCGGCGCGTATGTGGTCAGGGCGTTCGACCGCTTCGGCCTCACGGTCGACGAGGCGCGTGTCGAGGCGTCGCTCCCCCTGGCCGTGTTCCCGGAGGCGGAGCACCTGCAGCGGCTGCTGCAGCCCGTCCGGACGCAGCCGTTCGCCGGCAACCAGGTCGCGCGGACGAAGGGCGACGGGATCGAGTTCGCGGACATCCGCCCGTTCGTCGCCGGCGACCGGGTCCGGAGCATCAACTGGCGCGCGAGCGCGCGCAGGCAGGAGCTCCACGTCAACGAGCACCGCCCGGAGCGCAACGCCGACGTCGTCCTCTTCCTCGACAGCTTTGCGGAAGCGCGCGGCGCTGACGGCAGCACGCTCGACCGGGCGGTGCGCGCTGCGTCGGCACTCGCGGCGCATTACCTCGAGCGCCGCGACCGGGTCGGGCTGGTCGGGTTCGGCGGCTTCGTGCGCTGGCTCACCCCGAGCACGGGCAGCCGCCAGCTGCTCCGGATCGTCGAGACGCTGATCGAGACCGAGATCCGCTTCTCGTACGTCTGGTCGCAGCTCGACCTGCTGCCGGCGCGGACGCTGCCGCCGCAGTCGCTCGTGCTGGCGCTGACCCCGCTCCTCGACGAGAGGCCGATCGACGCGCTCGCCGACCTGCGGAGGCGCGGGTACGACCTGGTGATCGTCGAGGTCTCGCCGCTCGCCTACGTCGCGGAGCCGCGCGATGCCGTGGAGGATCTGTCGCTCCGGCTGTGGCGCGTCTGGCGGCGCGCACTGCGCTACCGCTACGAGCGGCTCGGCGTGCCCGTCGTCGAATGGCACGAGGGCCGGCCGCTCGGCCCGGCGCTCGAGGAGGTGAGCGCATTCAGGCGCGGCGCGCTCCGGGCGCGCTGATTGCCGCGGTCGCGGCGGTCGCGGTCGCAGCCGCGCTCGGCGGCTACGCCGTGCAGCGGGCGGGGACGCTGGCGCCGCTCACCGGTGCGGTCGTGCTCGCCGCGCTCGTGTTCGTCGCACTCGCGCTCGCCGGGTTCATCCGCTTCCTCGGCTGGGGTCTTGTCCTGATCGCGGCCGCGTTCATGCTGGTCGACCTCGCCCGCACGATGCCGCTCGCCGCCGCGCCGTTCTACGGCGCCGGCCTGCTGCTCGCCGGCGAGCTCGTCTACGCCTCGCGCGAGCTGGCGCGGCACGACGAGGAGCACGCGCGGCGGCGGGTTCCGTGGCTCGCAGGGGTCGCGCTCGCCGGGCTAGGGATCGGCTTCGTCCCGGTCGCGGCCACCGGCGTCTCCGCCCCGGCCGGGTTCGGCGCGGAGCTGATCGCGCTGGCGGCGGCGGCGCTTCTGCTGGGGATCCCGGCGCTGCTCGTGCGGAGGCGTCAGGACGTACCGACGACGAGCGGGTAGTACGGCGGAGAGAGCAGGAACCCGATCTGCTCCGCTCCGCGCCCCCGCGCCATCGCCAGCGCAGCGCTGACGTTGTGCACCGGCACGAAGCCGAGCTGCCTGGCGGCATGGGCGTCCCGGCAGCCGGCGACGAGCACCGGGCCGAGCCGGCTCAGCGCCGCGTCGCACGCGCTCCAGCTGAGGAACGGCTCGAGCGGATGGACGGAGCGGCCCGCGCGGTACTCGCAGGATCGCCCGCTCGTCGGCGATCGCCAACCGCTCGGCCTCGCGCAGCGCCGCCGGGTCGCGGGCCGTGCGCGTGTCGGCGAACAGCGAGCGGAACGGCGTCTGAACCGGGGCGGGAAAGCGGCGGACGAAGTCGTGGAGGAGGATCGCCGTTCCCCCGGCCTTCACCGGGAACGCGTTCCGCCAGAGGCGCAGCGCGAGCCCGAGCCCGAAGTAGGCGGCCGAGACCGGGTTCGGGAGGCCGCGCGGCAAGAACGGCGTCGTCGGCGGGATGCCGATCACCATCGCGTCCAGGGGCTCGTCGAGCGTCGCGCCCTTGAACTCGATCGCGCGCAGGAGCGCCTCGGTGTGCGCCGCCGAGGGCGTGCCGCCGAGCACTGCGGCGGCCGTCAGGTCGCGCGGCACACGCTCGATCACGGCTGCCGCGAACGGGGCCGGGCAGCAGCGCGAGGCCGCGGCGGAGCTTCGAGCGCGCGATCCGCTCGAGAATCTGCTCCTCGTACGGGTAGCCGCCGAAGACGTGGGGGAGGTTGAGCACGAGCGAGACGCCGTAGATCGGCGTGCGTGCCGCCACCTGGCGCTCGAGCTCGACCGCGAGCGTCCAGCCCTGGGAGGAGGACGTCTCGAGCAGCGACGTGGCGCCCGAGCCGCGCAGCACCTCCGGGGACGAGGCGCGCAGGAGCGCCGACGGGCCGCCGTGGAGCACCGTCTCGGCAGCCGTCACGGTGACGACCAGATCCGTCTCGACGAGCGACGGCGCGACGCGCAAGGGCCGGCCCGCCGCGGTGCCGACCTCGACTAGATCCTCGGCCTCCGTGTCGTGGACGATCAGACGGCCGCGGAAACGGCGCCGGAACTCGGGCGTCACGAGCAGCCCGATCTCGCGGGGCGAGGGCCGCCTGAAGAGCCCGCCGGCGACGAGGATCGTCACGTGCGCGACCCCGAGCCGCTCGAGCTCGCCGACGGTGGCGGCGATCGCCTCCTGGCGCGGGTCGACGGTCGATGCGGGCACAGGGAGGTTCGGCATCTCGACCACGACCGTCGCGGTACCGCCGGGCGTCACCAGCGAGGCGAGCGGCGGCCCCGAGAGCGGGAAGCGCAGGGCCTCCCGGGTCGCGGAGTCGACGTCGCGGACGACGTCCGTCGGCGGGGGCGGGCGCAGCACGATCCCGTTCTCCGGCACGTCGACAACGGCGATCCGCGTCCCGGACAGGAGCGGGATGCGACTCATCTGGCCGACCTTCGGTCGGACGGAGTCATGCGGGGGGCCGCAGTAGCATGGGTCGCAGTGTCACCGAAGACCCTGACGGGCGAGGAGCTGCAGCTCGACGACGCCCCCGCACGCGAGGCCGAGCTCTTCCTCGTCGACGGCAACAACCTCGCCTACCGCGCGTTCTTCGCGCTGCCCGAGGAGCTCGCGACGTCTGAGGGCGTTCCGACCAACGCGCTGCTCGGCTTCACGAACATGCTCTTCAAGCTCCTCACGGACTACCGGCCGAAGGCGGTCGCCGTTGCGTGGGACTCGCGGCCGACGCACCGCACGGCCGTGGCCGAGGCCGCCGACGTGGTCTACAAGGAGGGCCGGCGGCCGATGCCGGACCTGCTGCGCGAGCAGTTCCCGAGCTTCCGGCCGATCGTGGAGGCGTTCGGCTACCAGAACCTCGAGTTCGAGGGTTGGGAGGCCGACGACGTGATCGCCACGCTCTCGTCCCGCGCCGACGGCGAGGGCATCAAGACGTGCGTCGTCTCGACCGACCGCGACGCCTTCCAGCTCTGCTCGGAGAACGTCTCGCTGATGATGACCCCGCGCGGGGTCGCCGACGTGAACGTCTACACGCCCGAGCGCGTCGAGGCGCGCTACGGGGTGCGGCCCGATCAGGTGCCCGACTTCATCGGCCTCAAGGGCGACACCTCCGACAACATCCCGGGCGTCCCGGGCATCGGCGACAAGACGGCGGGCGAGCTGGTCGCGCGCTACGGGTCGCTCGAGTCGGTGATCGAGCACGCGGGTGAGCTTTCCCCGGCGCGCTCGAGGGCGATCATCGAGCACGCGGACCAGGCGCGGGTGTCCAAGGAGCTCGCGACGATGCGCCGCGACCTCGACCTCAACTTCGACCCGGCCGAGCTCGTGCTCTCGCCGCCCGACCGCTCGCGGCTGAAGGAGATCTTCCGCAAGTTCGAGTTCCGCGACGCTGCTGAACCGACTCGACGAGCTCGACGAGGCGCTCCCTGCGCAGCCGCGCCGAGGTGACGGCATCGCCGGTTCCCTGGCGCGAGGGCGAGATCGACCGTGACACGGCCGCGTCGGCTACGCGGTCCGCGACGACCGCGCCGCGGTCGCCACGGACGAGGGTGTCACCATCGGCCCGCGGCCGAGCCGGGTCCGAGGGCGAGCTTGTGTTGCATGATGCAAAGTCGCAGGGCGCCGAGGCAGCCGACGACACGCTCCTCATGGCGTACCTGATCGAGCCGGCCCGCTCGACGTATGAGCTGCGCGACCTCGGCCCCGAGTACGGCATCGAGCTCCAGCCCGATCCCGTAACAGACGAGGACACCGCGGCCCTGGTCGTCGCGGCCGACCTGCCGCGTCGGCTCGCACCGCTCCTCCAGGCGCGCCTCGACGAGCGCGACCAGACCGCCCTTTACCGGGAGATCGAGCTTCCGCTCACCCGCGTCCTCGCCGACATGGAGCGGGAGGGCGTGAAGATCGACACGTACCGCATGGGCGAGATCACCGCGCGGCTCGCCGAGCGCGTGGCCGAGCTCGAGGAGCGGGCGTACGAGCTCGCGGGCGGGGAGTTCATGCTCGGCTCGACGCAGCAGGTGGCGAAGGTGCTGTTCGAGCAGCTCGGCCTCACGGCCGGCCGCAAGGGCAAGACGGGCTACTCGACCGACGCGAAGGTGCTGCGCTCGATCCGGAACGACCACGCGATCGTGCCGGTGATCGAGGAGTGGCGCGAGCTCTCGAAGCTGCTGAACACCTATCTCGGGCCGCTACCTGCGCTGATCGACGAGCAGTCCGGGCGGCTCCACACCACGATCAACCAGACCGTCGCCTCCACCGGACGGCTTTCCACCACCAGCCCCAACCTCCAGTCGATCCCGATCCGCACCGAGCTGGGTCGTGAAATACGGTCGGCATTTGTTTCCGAGGAGGGCGCAAAGCTGCTGTCGGCCGACTACTCGCAGATCGAGCTGCGGATCCTGGCGCACCTCTCCGGCGAGCCGAAGCTGAAGGAGGCCTTCGCGCGCGGCGAGGACATCCATCGGGCGACTGCGGCCGAGGTGCTCGGGAAGGACCCGGCGACGCTCACGACGGGCGAGCGATCGATCGCGAAGATGATCAACTTCGGGATCGTCTACGGAATCTCGTCCTACGGCCTCTCGGAGAACCTGGAGATCCCGCGCGAGCAGGCGCAGGCCTACATCGACGCCTACCTCGCGCGCTTCCCGTACGTCCAGGACTTCCTCGCGCGGACGATCGAGCAGGCCAAGCAGGTCGGCTACGTGACGACCCTGCTCGGCCGCCGGCGGCCGGTGCCCGAGCTGCGCGTGTCGAACCGCCAGATCCGATCGGCGGGGGAGCGAGTCGCGGTCAATTTCCCGATGCAGGGCTCGAACGCCGACATCATCAAGGTCGCGATGATTCACATCCACCGGCGCCTGCGCGAGGAGGGCCGCAGAGCCCGGCTGGTGCTCCAGGTGCACGACGAGCTGCTGCTCGAGGTGCCCGACAACGAGGTCAAGGACGTGAAGGAGCTCGTCCGGGCGGAGATGGTCGGCGCATACGACCTCGACCCGCCGCTCGCGGTCGATGTGGGCGTTGGCGACAATTGGGCAGAAGCCAAGAGCTGAAGCCGAACGGGAGCCCGATGGAGCGGGCTATACTGCCGGTTCGTTTTGGTCAGTAGCGATCTCATGCAGCAAGAGCCCGGCGTCTGGGTCACCGGGCCCGACGGAACCCTCATTCCGGACTACGAGTCGACGTTCCCCGAGATCAACGAGGGGGAGGTGGTTCACGGCACCGTCGTGAGGGTCGACAAGGACGAGGTTCTCGTCGACATCGGCTACAAGTCCGAGGGGGTCATTCCCGTCGCGGAGCTGTCGATCCGGCGGTCGGTCAATCCCTCGGACGAGGTGTCCCTGGGCGACGAGATCGACGCGCTCGTCCTCACGAAGGAGGACGCCGAGGGCCGGCTGATCCTGTCCAAGAAGCGCGCCCGCTTCGAGCTTGCGTGGAAGAACATCGAGCGGGCCGCCGAGTCGGGCGAGCCCGTCGACGGCCGCGTGATCGAGGTCGTCAAGGGCGGCCTGATCCTCGACCTCGGCGTGCGCGGCTTCCTGCCGGCGTCGCTGGTGGACATTCGCCGCGTGCAGGATCTCGACGAGTTCCTGGGCCAGGAGCTCCGCTGCAAGGTGATCGAGCTCAACCGCTCGCGCAACAACGTCGTGCTCTCGCGCCGCGCCGTGCTCGAGGAGGAGCGCAAGGAACAGCGGCAGCAGATCCTCGACCGGCTGCAGCCCGGCGCCGTCGTCGAGGGCCAGATCTCGAACATCGTCGACTTCGGCGCCTTCGTCGACCTCGACGGCATGGACGGCCTGATTCACATCTCCGAGCTCTCGTGGTCGCATGTCAACCACCCGTCGGAGATCCTCGAGATCGGCCAGACCGTCAAGGTCAAGGTGCTCGACATCGACCGTGACCGCCAGCGAATCTCGCTGGGTCTCAAGCAAACCCAGAACGATCCCTGGCAGCAGGTGCTCGAGAGCTACCACGAGAACGACGTCGTCGAGGGGCGCGTCACGAAGGTCGTCACCTTCGGTGCCTTCGTCGAGATCCTTCCCGGCGTCGAGGGGCTCGTGCACATCAGTGAGCTCGCGCAGCACCACGTCGAGAACCCGCGCGAGGTCGTCTCGCAGGGCCAGGCGGTCAACGTCAAGATCATCGAGATCGACGGTGAGCGCCGGCGGCTCTCGTTGTCGCTCAAGCGCGTCGAGCCGGATGACCCCGTCCAGCCACGCGCGGACGGCGGCGAGTCGGTGCACCTGCATCCGACGCTCGACCTCTCCGACAGCGGCGAGGCCGAGGACGAGGGCGAGACCGACTACGTCGCGGTGGTCGATCCCGAGGAGCCGCAGGCCGGCGTCGTCGCCGCCGAGGAGGTTCCGGTCGAGGTCGAGGAGACTGCCGGGCCGGTCGCCGAGGCCGAGGCCGTCGTCGACGAGCCCGCCCCGGCAGCAGAAACCGAAGCCGAAGCGACCGAAGCGGGATCCCCCGAAGCAGAGTGATCTCGTCCCGGCCGATCGCCGTCGCGATCACCGGGGGCATCGGGGCGGGAAAGAGCTCGACGCTGGCTGCGTTCGCGCGTCACGGCGCCGCGACCGTCTCGAGTGACCAGATCGTCCACGAGCTCCTGCGCCGCGACGACGTGAAGGCGAGGGTCGTCGAGCGCTTCGGGAACGGCGTCGTCGCGCCCGGCGGGGAGCTCGACCGCGGCGCGATCGGCGTCGTCGTCTTCAACGACCGCGAGCAGCTCACGTGGCTCGAGGAGCTGCTGCACCCGCTCGTCGTGACGGAGTACCTCCAGTGGCGGGAACAGCTCGGGGAGCTCCCGCACCCGCCGAGGGTGTGCGTGACCGAGGTGCCGCTCCTCTACGAGGTGGGCGGCGAGACGCGCTTCGACCGCGTCGTCGTGATCACTGCTCCAGAGGACGTGCGCCGGTCGCGCTCGGACGCGGCGGTGGAGGAGCGCGAGAATCGGCTCCTGCCCGACGGGGAGAAGATCGAGCGAGCCGACTACGCCTTCGTCAACAGCGGCTCGCTCGAGGACCTCGACCGGTTCGTCGGGTCCGTCATGGACGATTTGACCCGATGAGACGCGTCGTCCCAGCCCTCGTCGTCGTCCTCGTCGTGGTTGCAGGGGCGGCGTTCTACGTGGTGCAGACGAGCCCGCCGTGGTTCGAGCGGATCCGCTATCCGCTCCACTACGCGGCGGTCGTGCGCGAGCGCGCGCAGGCCGAGAAGATCGACCCGGCGCTGCTCGCCGCCGTGATCTACCAGGAGTCGAAGTTCCGGCCGGACGCCCGCTCGTCGTCGGGCGCGATCGGCCTGATGCAGCTCACGCCCTCGACGGCGAAGGGGATCGCGATCCGCACCGGCGGCACCGCCTTCAACGTCGACGACCTCACGAACCCGGAGATCAACATCCGCTACGGCAGCTGGTACCTCCGCGACCTGGTCTCCAAGTACGGCTCCCTGCGACTGGCGCTCGCGGCCTACAACGCGGGGCAGGGGAACGTCGACCGCTGGCGGGCGGAGGGCAAGGGGATCCAGTTCCCCGAGACGCGCGCGTACGTCGAGCGGGTCGAGCACCTGCAGCACGTCTACCGCGAGGCGTGGCACGCGCAGCTCTACCCGGGCGGATGAGTACCGTGAGCGTATGAGGGTTTCCGCGAAGGCGGACTACGCGATCCGCGCGATGGTGGAGATCGCCGCGGCAGGAGGCGGGCCGGTCAAGGCCGAGCGGATCTCGCAGGCCCAGGAGATCCCGACCAAGTTCCTCGAGAACATCATGTCCGACCTCCGGAACGCCGGGCTTGTCCGCAGCCAGCGCGGGATCGACGGCGGCTACTGGCTGCTGCGTCCCGCCGAGCAGATCGACCTCGCCCAGATCATCCGCGCCGTCGACGGCCCGCTCGCGAACGTCCGCGGCCACCGGCCGGAGGCCGTCACGTACGGCGGGTCCGCGGCCCCGCTGAGGGACGTGTGGGTCGCCGTGCGCGCGAGCCTGCGCGGCGTGCTCGAGTCGGTCACCCTGGCCGACGTCGCGAGCGGTGAGCTGCCGGACGCCGTCGCGTCACTCACAGGCGACGAGGACGCCTGGCTCCCGCATTAGCGGGCGAACGTCGTGGCGTGCGTCGGCCGGACGAAGACGATCTGGCCGTTCGTGAGCTCGAGCCGCTCCGCCTCGTCGCGCGTGATCTGTACGTAGAGGGGCTCTCCGTCGTCACGCACGAGCTCGACACGCACCTCGAAGCCGAGATGGAGGATGCGCTCGATCATCGCCTCGCGCGTCGTGCCGTTCGGCTCCGTCAGGAGCTCGAAGTCGTGCGGCCGGACGAAGGCATCGCCGACGCGGTTGGCCTGTCCGACGAAGGTCATCACGAACTCGTTCGCGGGGCGGTCGTAGAGGTCGCGGGGGCCTGCCACCTGCTCGACCCGGCCGCGGTGCATCACGACGACCTCGTCGGCGACCTCCATCGCCTCCTCCTGGTCGTGCGTGACGATCACCGTCGTCGTGTGCGTTTCGTCGTGGAGCCGCCGTAGCCAGGCGCGGAGCTCGGTGCGCACCTGCGCGTCGAGTGCCCCGAACGGCTCGTCCAGAAGGAGCACCGAGGGGTCGACGGCGAGCGCGCGGGCGAGGCCCATCCGCTGCCGCTGGCCGCCCGAGAGCTGGGAGGGGTAGCGGTTCGCGAGCCCGTCGAGCTGCACCAGCGAGAGGAGCTGCGCGACCCGCTCGCGGATCTCCGTTTTCGGCTTCTTCCGGATCTTCATCCCGAAGGCGATGTTCTGGTAGACGGTCATGTGCTTGAACGCGGCGTAGTGCTGGAAGACGAAGCCCACGCCGCGATCCTGCGGCCGCTGGCCGGTCACGTTGCGCTCGTCGATGAAGACCGTCCCGTGGTCGGGGGTCTCGAGCCCTGCGATCACCCGGAGCAGCGTCGACTTGCCGCTGCCGCTCGGCCCGAGCAGCGCCGTGAGCGAGCCGGAGGGCACCTCGACCGAGACGTCGTCGAGCGCCTTGAAGTCGCCGAAGTTCTTCGAGAGGTTTCTCATCGAAATGGACATCAGATGTGCTCCTCCCGTGGCTTCACGATCGACATCAGAATCAGGGTCACGATTGCAATCGTCGCAAGCGTGAGCGACACGCCGTAGATCCCGGCAGTGTTCAGGTTCTCGTAGTAATCCTGCACGCGTAGCGTGGCGGTCTGCGTCCTGCCCTCGATGTTGCCGGACACGACCGCGACGGCGCCGTACTCGCCGAGGCAGCGGGCGGTCGTGAGCACCACGCCGTACACGACGGCCCAGCGGATCGAGGGCAGCGTGATACGCCAGAACGTCTGCCAGCCTGAAGCCCCGAGGGTATGGGCGGCCTGCTCCTGTTCGTCCCCGATCTCGCGCAGGGTCGGGATGACCTCGCGGGCCACGAACGGCACCGAGACGAAGACCGTCACCATGACGATCGCCGGCAGCGCGAACAGGATCTGGTAGCCGTGCTCCGTGAGCCACGGGCCGAACCAGCCGGTGCGCCCGAAGAGCAGGAAGAACGAGAGGCCGACGACTACCGGCGAGATTGCGAGCGGCAGGTCGATGAACGCGTTCACGAGCCCCTTGCCCGGGAAGCGCCGGCGCACGATCGCGAGGCCGCAGAGGATGCCGAACAGGGTGTTCAGCGGCACGGCGATCGCGGCCGCCTCGAGCGTCACCTCGAACGCGTGCACGGTCATGGGGTCGGAGATCGCCTTCCATGCGGCGTCGGCGTGGTACGCCAGCGTCCGCCAGATCATGAGCCCGAGCGGCGCAAGAAGGATCACGACCAGGTACCCCAGGGCGATGAAGCGGAGGGAGAGCTTACGGGCGCTCATATCCCGCCGTCCCGCTCCGGCTCCGGCCAAGCCGGAGCCTCCGTCTCGGCGCGTGTGGCCTGGCACGGCGCGGCATTGCTGGAGCGTCCGTCGAGCCTACCGCTCATGCTTCGTGGCCAAGCGCCGCACTCCACCTACGAGCAGCAGCACGGCGAAGGAGATCGTGAGGAGGACGACGGAGACTGCGGCGGCCGCGCTCGTGTTGTACGCGACGTGGTTGAGGATGAACACCGACGCCATCTCGGTACGGAACGGCCGGTTCGCGATCAGTACGATCGAGCCGATCTCGCCGACGGCGCGGGCAAATGCCATTGTCATACCCGAGAGGATCCCGGGGAGGATGTTCGGCAGGATGATCCGGCGGAAGGTCGTGAGCTCGTTCGCGCCGAGGGACCGGGCCGCCTGCTCCATCTCCTGGTCGAGCTCGATCAGGACCGGCTGCACCGTTCGCACCACGAACGGCAGCGTCACGAACAGCAGAGCGAAAACGATGCCGACGCGGGAGAACGCAAAGTTGACCCCAACCGGAGAATACGGCCCGTAGAACGTCAGCAGGAGCAGGCCCGCGACGATCGTCGGCAGCGCGAACGGCAGGTCGATCACTGCGTTCACCATCGATTTGCCGCGGAAGTCGTCCCGCACGAGCACCCACGCCGTGATCGTCCCGATCACGGCGTTGATGACGGCCGCGATCGCGGCGATCGCCAGGCTGAGCTTGAGCGCCGACATCGCCTCCGGGTTCGTAACCGCGTCCCAGAAGCTCGTGCCGCCGTGCTTCACCGAGGCCCACACGAGTGCCGCGATCGGGAGCGCGATGACGACGCTGATGAACGTCCCCACAAAGCCGAGCGACAGGGCCGCTCCGGCCCTGTCGCTCAGCTTGCGCGTATCGATGCCCCCGCGTGCGGCGGGAGCCGCGACTGCCCCGCTAGGCAGTTGGGCCTCCGACCGCCTGCTCGATCTTGACCATCAGGCCATGCGACGGGTCGAACCACTTCTTGTCGGCCGCGCGCCAGCCGCCGATCGTCTTGTCGTTGATCGTGAACTGCCCGGGCCGGACCGGGAACTGCTTGGCGACCTTCGCGGCCGCCTGCTTGTTCACCGGGCGGAAGCCGAACTGCGCGAAGACCTCCTGCTCGGGCTCGCTCTTCACGAACTGGATGAACTTGTTCGCGAGGTCCTTGTTCGGGCTCCCCTGGAGGACCGCGATCGGGAGCTCGATCAGCATCGTCTGGCGCGGGATCACGTACTGGATGTCCTTGCCCTGGAGGCGGGCGTTGATCGCCTCGCTCTCGTAGGTGATCAGGACGTCGCCGCGGCCGGAGAGGAACGTGTTCGTCGCGTTCGAGCCCGACGTGTCCTGCGAGACCACGTTCTTGAACAGCTGCTGGACGTAGGCGGTCGCCTGCGCGTCGGTCTTGCCCGAGGTGGCGCTGCGCGCCGTAGGCGGCGAGGATGTTCCACTTCGCCGAGCCCGAGCTGAACGGGTTCGGCGTGATCACCTGCACGCCGGGCTTGATCAGGTCGTTCCAGCCCTTGATCTTCTTCGGGTTGCCGTCGCGGAGCGCGAAGACGACGACCGTGTCGGCGGCGATGCCGCTGTAGCCCTGGTGGTCCCAGTTCTGGTTCACGAGGTTGGCGTCGACGAGCAGGTTCACGTCGTCGCCGGTCGAGAGGAAGACGATGTCGGCCGGCTGGCCGGCGATCACGGCCTTCGCCTGGCTGGTCGAGGCGCCGTAGGACTGGCTGAAGTTGACGCCCTGGCCGGCAGGCGTCGCCTGGAAGTCGGAGATGATCTTCGCCATCACGGGCTTCGGCGTCGAGTAGGCGACGAGATTCAGGGTCGTGTCGAGGCTGCGGGTGCTTGCGGCGCGCGCAGCGGCAGGAGCCAAGCCGAGGGCGGCCAGGCCCAGGCCCGCCACGCCTCTCTTCAGGATCGTCCCGCGGTCGTACATCTCGCTCACAGGATGATCCTTTCGTCGAACTTTGTCCACAGATTTAGTAGGGATAGGAGCGTTATACATGAGCGATGCTCATGGGTCAAATAAGAAGAAGTTGTTATGCTTCGGGAGACTCTTCGCGCGTCAGGTCAGCCCCTGCCCGCGGATACACTGAGAGGGGATGTCCGTCGCCGTTTCCGCTCCTAGCCGCCTCGAGGCCTGGGTGTCGTTCATCCGGGCTCACTCGGCGATCACGCGGCAGCTCAACGCGGACCTGCTCAACGTCCACGGGCTGACGCTGAACGACTACGAGGTGCTCCTGCTGCTCTCGCGGGCCGAGGGCCACCGGATGCGCCGCGTCGACCTTGCGCAGACGGTCGTGCTCACGGCCTCCGGGATCACGCGGCTCCTCGACGGCCTCGAGCGGGCCGGCTACGTCGAGAAGGACACCTGTGCCACGGATGCGCGCGTCTCCTACGCGAAGCTGACCAACGCCGGCCACGCGAAGCTCCGCGCTGCCGCCGACACGCACCTGCGCGGCGTCGAGGAGCTCTTCATGGGCCGCTTCTCCGAGTCCGAGCTCGAGGCCCTCGCCGGCCTCCTCGCCCGCCTGCCGCTCCGCGGCAAGGACTGCACCGTCGACGGCAAGGACGCCTGCGACGTGGACGAGACTGCCTGCGGCGCGTAGGACACATGGCACCCCGCCGGGCGGCTTCGCGGTCTATGATCGGCGCGTGGAGGGGGAGCCGGGCCTGGTCGGCGACCATCGAGGCGGGCGTCGGCTGGGCGGCGGTTTTCGGTGGGTGACGCGTGCGCTCGCCGTTCCCCGAGCGCAGCTGCTGATCGTGTGGCTAGCCTGCGGGTTCGCGCTCGAACGCTTCACCGGTCGTGTCACCGACTGGTTCGTGATGACCGACGAGCTTCTGTACGAGCGGTTGGCGATCAGCGTCGCGCGGACCGGCTCGCCCCTGCCCCAGCTCCACGGGACGATCGTGAACAGCGTCGACCAGCTCTACCCGTTGATCCTCGCGCCGTTCTTCGTCTACGGGAGCGTCCACGGCGATCTGGTGGCGGCTCACGTATTTGGCGCGTTCCTCATGAGCTCCGCGTGCGTGCCGGCCTTTCTCCTCGCGCGGGACGTGAGCAGCAAGCGCTGGGTGCCGCCCCTGGCGGCGTTTCTCACGGTCGCTGTGCCGTGGATGGTCTATTCCGCCTTTCTCCTCACCGAGGTCGCCGCGTATCCCGCCTTCGTCTTGGCGCTCCTCGGGATGGAGCGGTGTCTGGCGCGGCCGTCCGCTCGGAGCGACGCGCTCGCGCTCGCAGGCATCGGACTCGCGTTCCTCGTGCGCACCCAGTTCATCGTGCTCGTGCTCGTGCTGCCGCTCGCTCTGGTGGCGTTCGAGCTCGGGGCGCAACGGCGGCTCCCGTCGCTCCGACGCCATCGCATCCTCTCGGCTGCCTATGCCTTTGTCGCCGTCGTGGCAGTCGTGCTGCTCGCGGTGGGACGCCTCGGCTCGATCCTCGGCGCGTACGGCTCGACACTCGATGCAACCCTGCTGCCTCCGGACACCGGCCGCTCGATGCTTCAGCACCTGTCGACCCTCGCGCTGGGGCTCGGGATCATCCCGGCTCTCATCGGTGGTGCATGGCTGACCCGGAGCGTCACGAGGGGACAAGAGCCGCCCGAGCGCCGCGCCTTCGCTTGCGTCAGCCTCGTCGCGATCGTGCTCGTGACCTTCCAGGTCTCCGTCTACGACCTCCGTCTCGGGGCTGGCCTCACGGTCTACGACCGCTACCTCTTCTATCTCGCGCCCGCGCTCCTGGTGGCAACGCTTTGCGCCGTGACCGATCGGCGCCTCCCGACCATGAGCCTCGTGCTGCCGACGGCTCTCGTCGCCGCCGGCTTCGCGCTCGACGAGTTGCCTCCCTTCCAGTGGTCCCAGTTCGAGACCCTCGATCCAAACTCTCCCGTCGCCGGGCTCTATCGACCCCTGGTGCACTTCTTCGGGAGCCTGAACTCGATGCGTGCTGGTCTTGCTCTCCTCACCATCTTCCTCGGCGCGCTGCTCGTCTTCGCCGCGCGGATGCGCCCCTCCCTCGTTCCGGGCGTTGTCGTCGGCGTGCTGATCGTGACGATCCCGCTCGCGACCTGGTACGACGTGCACCGTCTGATCACGACGGGGGACTGGGCCGTCCGCCCGCTGACGGGCTCCAGCAACGGAACCGCCGCGCTCGGATGGGTTGACGGCTCGGTCGGAGCACGAGCCAACGTCACCGAGATCCCCTACCCGGTCAGCCGCAATTATCTCGTGAACTCGAAGTTCTGGCGTGACCTCGAGTTCTGGAACAAGTCCGTGCAGCGCCAGGCGCAATACCCGTCGCCATCGCCGTACGCGTACACGGGCAACACGTTTCCGAAGCTTGGGCTCGCGTTCGACCCGGTGACCGGTCGCTCGACGATCGCGCCCACGCCGTACGTGGTGCAGAGCGTCACGGAGTCGAGGTTCCAGATCGCCGGGAACGTCCAGCGGATCAACGACGGCGCGATGCTGATTGACGCCACGAAACCCTGGCGGCTCGCGTGGGCCACGACCGGCCCTTATGACGACGGGTGGCTCAGGCCGCACGTGCCGGCGCGGATACGCGTATATGCGATCCCCGGGCAGGCTCGCGCCCGGACCTTCTACGTCAGCCTTCAGATCTGGGCCCCGGATGACGTGTCACAGCGGGCGTACGTCGTGCGCTCGAACCTCGCCGTCGTTCGAGGCGTCGCGACAGGCGAGCATTCGACCTTCGTCAACAAGCTACCGGTCTGCGTTCCCCCGGGCCGCTACTCGACGGTCACGGTCCGGGCGTCCGACTCGTCGACGATTCCGGGCAGCCTCAGCGGGAGCTACCAGGACTCCACCGGAACGCGGCAGGGGTCCGTCTTCCTCGCCGACACGTCGGTGAGCGACGACGTCGGCGGCCCGTGCGTTCCGTCGGCGCGGCAGCCTTAGCCGAAGAAGGTCTTCGCGGTCTCGTACCAGGAGTCGGGTACGAGCTTCAGCTCAGCCGTTGCCTCGGTGAGGGGAACCGAGACGACGTCGTCGCCGTGGAGCGCGGCCATCTGGCCCCAGGTGCCGGCGAGAACGAGGTCGGCGGCCTCGAGGCCGAAGCGGAGGCCGAGGACGCGGTCGCGCGGGGTGGGGGTGCCGCCGCGCTGGATGTAGCCGAGCACGGTGGCACGGGCCTGCATGCCGGTGCGGCTCTCGAGCTCCTGCGCCACGGTCTCGCCGATGTTCCGGTTCTCGACACGGACATGGCCGAAGTCGTCGACCTCGCCCTCGTCGCTCACTCCGGGAAGCTCCGCGCCCTCGCTCGCGACGATCACCGAGAAGTTCTTGCCCCGCGCCCGCCGTCGCTCGACCGCCGCTGCGACGTCGTCGTACACGACCTGCTGCTCCGGGATCAGGATGTAGTCCGCACCGCCCGCAATCCCGCTCATGAGCGCGATCCAGCCCGCATGCCGCCCCATCGTCTCGACCACGATGATCCGGCTGTGCGACTCGGCCGTCGAGTGCACGCGGTCGATCGCCTCCGTCGCCACGTACACGGCCGTGTCGAAGCCGAAGGTGTAGTCGGTGCCGTTGAGATCGTTGTCGATCGTCTTCGGGACGCCGACCACCGGCAGGTTCTCCTCCGCGAAGAGTCGCGCGGCGACGCCGAGGGTGTCCTCGCCGCCGATCGCGACCAGCGCGTCGAGCTGCCCGAACGTCCGCTTCACGCCGTCGACGCCCCCCTCGATCTTGTGCGGGTTCGTGCGGGACGTTCCGATGATCGTCCCGCCCCGCGGCAGGATCCCCGAGATCTCGTCGTAGCCGAGCGGCTTCAGGCTCCCGTCGATCATCCCGCGCCAGCCGTTCAGCACGCCGACCGTCTCATGCCCGTCCTCCCACAGCCGCCGGCAGACGGCGCGGATGACTGCGTTCAGGCCTGGGCAGTCGCCGCCGCCGGTGAGCATGCCGACTCGCATCGCCGCGCGAGTCTAGCCCGAGCGTCGCGGCGGAGCGGCCGCGAGACCGCCCCGCCGGCCCGAGCTACGTCACACGCGCTCGAACGCGGCCGTGAGCGCCCGCCGCGCGAGCACACCGGCCAGGTGCGCGCGGTACTCGCCGGAGGCGTAGCCGTCGCCGATCGCCCCTCCGAGCGCCGAGGGGACGAGGGCCGCCGCCGCTGCGATCGCATCCGCCGACGGCGCCGCGCCGACCAGCTTCCCGGCCGCCGCACTCGCCTCGACCGGCGTGCCGGTCACGCCGCCCACTACGACGCGGGCCTGCGAGCACGTCCCGCCGTCGACCGCGACAGCCGCCGCGACCGCGGCCACCGCATACCCGGAGGCGGGGTGCTTGTGCTTCACGTACGCCGCGCCCGAGACCGCAGGCACGAGCACCGACGTCACGAGCTCGCCCGGCCCGAGGGCCGTGGCGAAGATGCCCGTGAAGAAGTCGCCCGCTCCGATTTCCCGCGAGCCCGACCGGCCGACAGCGGTGATCGTGGCGTCGAGCGCCGTAACGACCGTCGGGTAGTCGGCGCCGGGGTCGGCGTGGGCGAGGCTGCCGCCGATCGTGCCCCGATTGCGGACCTGGCGGTCGCCGATCAGAGAAGCTGCCTCGGCCAGGGCGGGGCACAAGCGCTGGACGAGCTCCGAACCCGCGACCTCCGAGTGCGTCGCGAGCGCCCCGATCCGCACCCCGTCGCCGTCCTGCTCGATTCCAGCGAGGCCGGGGATGCGGCCGAGGTCGACCAGCGCCGCAGGCGTCGCGAGCCGCAGCTTCATCGCGGGCAGGAGGCTGTGGCCGCCGGCGAGCGGCCGCGCGTCCTCGAGCTCGCCGAGGAGCTCGACCGCCTCTTCCACGCTCGCGGGGCGGTGATAGGTGAACTGCGCCGGACGTGTCAGATACATCGCTAGCTCCTCTCCCTCATCGCCCGCCAGACGCGCTCGGGCGTGAGCGGCATGTCGATGTGCGCGATCCCGAGCGGAGCGAGCGCATCGACGACCGCGTTGACGACGGCCGGCGTGGAAGCGATCGTGCCGGTCTCGCCGGCGCCCTTCACCCCGAGCGGGTTCACGTCCGTCAGCGTCTCCGTCCGCTCGACCTCGAGCGACGGGAAGAACTCCGCCTTCGGGACGGCGTACTCGATCATGCTCGCCGTCTGCAGCTGGCCGCTCTCGTCGTAGATCGCGCCCTCCCAGAGCGCCTGCGCGACGCCCTGCGCAATCCCGCCGTGCACCTGCCCGTCGACGATCAGCGGGTTGATCACCCTCCCGACGTCGTCGACCGCGACGTACCGGCTGAGCTTGACCTCGCCCGTCTCGGCGTCGACCTCGACGACCGCGACGTGCGTCCCGAACGGGAATGTGCAGTTCGGCGGGTCGTAGTAGGAGGTGTCGTCGAGGAACGGTTCCTCGCCCTCCGGCAGGTCGTACGCCACGGCCGCGGCCGCGGCGATCTCCTGGATCGTCTTCCCGGTCTCCGGTGCGCCGACCACGAACACCCGGCCGTCCTCGAACGTCACGTCCTCGGGGTCGGCCTCGAGCATGTGGGCGCCGATGCGCCGCGACTTGGCCTTGATCCGCTGCAGCGCGTTGTAGATCGCGACGGTGCCGACGGCGGCGCTGCGGCTGCCGTACGTGCCGTAGCCG
This sequence comes from uncultured Actinomycetes bacterium, assembly GCA_963792135.1. Taxonomy (GTDB): domain Bacteria; phylum Actinomycetota; class Thermoleophilia; order Gaiellales; family Gaiellaceae; genus PALSA-600. The sequence continues at coordinate 205,023 of CAWBVD010000006.1, forward strand.
AACGGCGTGCCGAGCGTGTCGCCGTGCTCGACCGTCACGTCCTCGAGCGCGATTCCGAGCTCGTCCCCGACGACCTGCGCCATCGTCGTCTCGTGGCCTTGCCCGAACGGCTTGCAGCCGGTCGTCACGACGACCTTGCCGGTCAGGTGGACGCGCACGTTCGCGCTCTCCCAGAGACCCGCGCCCCAGCCCTGCCCATTCGCGCCGATCCAGGCCGACGGCGCCACGCCGCAGATCTCGACGTACGTCGAGAAGCCGATCCCGAGGTAGCGCCCCTCGCGCCGCGCCTGCTCCTGCTCGGCCCGGAAGCCCTCGTAGTCGACGAGCTCGAGCGCCCGGTCGAGCGCCTTCCCGTACTCGCCGGTGTCGTAGGAGAGACCCGCGAGGATCCCCGGGTCGTACGGGAAGTCCTCGGGCGGGATGAAGTTCCGGCGCCGGACCTCGACCGGGTCGAGCCCGGCCTCGCGCGCGACGAGATCGACCGCGCGCTCGACGACGTAGGTCGCCTCCGGCCGGCCGGCGCCGCGGTAGGCATCGACCATGCCGGTGTTCGTGTAGACGCCGATCGTCTGGCAGTGGATCGCCGGGATGCGGTAGCAGCCGGAGAGCATCCGCCCGTAGAGCGTGGTCGGTATCCCGGGGGCGATGGTGGAGAGGACGCCGCCGAGGTTCGCGAACGTCTTCGCCTTCAGCGCCGTGATCGTGCCGTCCCGCTTCGCGCCCACCTCGAGGTACGTGATGTGGTCGCGGCCGTGCGTCGTCGCGGCGTAGTTCTCGCGCCGCGACTCGATCCACTTCACCGGCCGGCCGAGCTTCTCGGCCAGCGCCGCCATCAGCACGTACTCGGGGTACAGGAAGATCTTCGTCCCGAAGGCGCCGCCCACGTCCGGCGAGATGCAGCGCATCTTCGTCTCCGGGATCCCGAACACGAACGCCGTCATCAGCAGCCGCATCACGTGCGGCGCCTGCGAGCTCATCCAGACCGTGTAGCGGCCCGTGCCCGGGTCGTAGTCGGCTGCCGAGCCGCGCGGCTCCATCGGCGTCGGGATCAGCCGCTGGTTCACGAGCCGCTGCCGCACGACGACCTCCGCCTCCGCGAGCGCCCGGTCGGTTGCCGCCGCATCGCCGCACTCCCAGTCCATGACCACGTTCCCCGGCGCCGAATCGTGGATCTGCGGCGCCCCGGCTGCCGTCGCCTGCTCGGCGTCGACGACCGTGTCGAGCGGGTGCCAGTCGACCTCGATCAGCTCGAGCGCGTCCTCGGCCGCCTCGCGCGTCTCCGCCACGACGGCCGCGACGCCCGCGCCGGTGAACGCCACCTTGTCGATCTCGAGCGCCCGCGGCGTCACCACGTGGTTCTCGGTTCCCGTCGCCTGCCACGCGCAGGGGAGCGGGTTCAGGTGCTCGAAGTCCCGCCCGGTGAACACCCCGATCACGCCGGGGCTCGCTGCGGCGCGCGACACGTCGATGTCGCCGATGCGGGCATGCGCGTGCGGGGAGCGCAGGATCGCCACGTGCGCGACCCCCGGGAGCTTGAGGTCGTCGATGAACTTCGCGGCGCCGGTGATCAGCCGCGGATCCTCGACGCGCTTGATCGGCGCGCCGACGAACCGCTCGTGGAGCTGTGTTGCCATTCCGCTCACCTCCCGGCGGCGGCCGCGACGGCCTTGACGATGTTCTCGTAGCCCGTGCAGCGGCAGAGGTTGCCCTCGAGGCCGTGCCGGATGGCGGCGTCGTCGAGCGGGCCGGCCGCGATCAGCTCCGTGGCGGACATGATCATCCCCGGCGTGCAGAAGCCGCACTGGAGCCCGTGCTGCTCCCAGAACGCCTCCTGCAGCGGATGAAGCCCACCCTCTCCGGCGAGCCCCTCGATCGTCACGACGCTAGAGCCGTCGGCCTGGACGGCAAGGACGGTACACGACTTCACGGCACGTCCATCGAGCGAGACGGTGCACGCGCCGCATTGCGAAGTGTCGCAGGCGACTTTCGTGCCGGTGAGCCCGAGCTGCTCGCGGATGAAGTCCGCAAGCAGCACCCTGGGCTCGACCTCCACCTCGTGCCGGGCGCCGTTGACAGTGATGGCAATGCTTGGCAAGAGGACCTCCTTTTCGTGGCGAGTCGAGCTTACGCTTCCCCACCCGTACGATGTCGACGTGGCCTTCCAGAGCGTGGCGGAGGTCGAGCGGGCGCTCGCCGGCGAGAACTACCTCACAGGTCGCGGCCTCGCGACCGCCGTCTTCCTCGCCGTCCGGATGGGGCGGCCGCTGCTGCTCGAGGGCGAGCCGGGCGTGGGGAAGACCGAGGTCGGCAAGGCGCTCGCGCGCATCCTCGGCGCCGAGCTGATCCGCCTGCAGTGCTACGAGGGAATCGACTCCGCCCAGGCGCTCTACGAGTGGGACTACTCCCGCCAGCTCCTCTACGCCCGCGCGCTCCAGGCCGGCGACCTCGACCCGCGCGAGCACGTGAGCGAGCTGTACGGGCCGGACTTCCTGCTCGAGCGGCCGCTGCTCCGTGCGATCCGCGCGGGCAGCTCGGCCGTCCTGCTCATCGACGAGCTCGACCGTGCCGACGACGAGTTCGAGGCGTTCCTGCTCGAGGTGCTCTCCGACTACACGGTCACGGTGCCCGAGCTAGGAACGCTCGCCGCCGAGTCGCCGCCGCCGGTGGTGATCACCTCGAACCGGACGCGCGAGCTCCACGACGCGCTCAAGCGGCGCTGCCTCTACCACTGGATCGACTTCCCGGAGCTCGAGCGCGAGGTCGAGATCATCCGGCTGCGCGCGCCGGGCGTCTCGGACGAGCTGGCCCGCTCGGTGGCGGCCACGGTCGCGCGCCTGCGCGAGCTCGACCTCGTCAAGCGCCCCGGCGTGGCCGAGGCGATCGACTGGGCGGCCGCGCTCGCGGTGCTCGGCGCCGCCGCGGCCGAGGGCGAGGCCGCGCGCGAGACGCTCGGCTGGGCCGTGAAGACGCGCGAGGACCTCCGGCGCGCCGAGGAGGTGCTTCCCTGAGCTACGGATATGCCGAGGCTCGTCGGCTTTGGACGGGCGCTCCGCGAGGCCGGGCTCCCCGTGGGCCCCGGGCGGATCGCCTCCCTCTGCAACGCAGCTGCACTCCTCGAGCCGGACGACCTCTACTGGGCGGGGCGAGCGACCGTCGTCGCCGGTCCCGAGCAGATCCCCGTCTACGACCGCGCCTTCGCCGAGTACTTCGGTGGGCCGCATCCCGCGCGCGCCCGCGACGGCGTCAAGGTGACCGTCAGCGGCGAGGTGAGAGAGGAGGTCGAGGTCGGGATGGCCAGCCCGATCGAGCTCCTGCGCGAGAAGAGCTTCGCACGCTGCAGCGAGGAGGAGCTCGCCGCGGTTGCGGCGCTGATGGCGCGCAGCCCGATGGTTCCCCCGCTGCGCCGGACGCGGCGGGTCGAGCCGTCCCGGCGCGGTGCCCCGGACCTGCGCCGGACGCTGCGCCGCTCGCTGCGTACGGGCGGCGACCCGGTCGAGCGCGCATGGCGCCGCCGCCGCGTGCGGCCGCGCCGGGTCGTCCTTCTGCTCGACATCTCGGCTTCGATGGCCGACTACGCCCGGGCACTGCTCCTGTACGCGCACGCGGCCGTGCGCTCCGACCGCCGCTGCGAGGTCTTCTGCTTCGGCACCAGGCTGACGCGGCTCACCCCGGCATTGCTCTCGGACGCGCCGGATGAGGCGCTCGAGCGCGCGGCGGCGCTCGCGGTCGACCGTGACGCCGGTACGCGGATCGGCGAGGCCCTCAAGTCCTTCCTCGACGAGTACGGCCACCGCGGGCTCGCGCGCGGCGCGCTCGTCGTGATCTGCTCCGACGGCCTCGAGGTCGGCGACCCGGCGCTGCTCGGCGAGCAGGCCGAGCGCCTCGCCCGGCTCGCATGGCGGGTCGTCTGGCTGAACCCGCTCAAGGGCGACCCGGCCTACGAGCCGCTCACGCGCGGCATGCGCGCGGCGCTGCCGCACCTGGACGTGCTCGCCAGCGGCCACAACCTCGCGAGCCTCGAAGGGCTTGCGATGCTCATCTAGATGCAGGTCTGCCTCGTGCTTCACGTCCGCCGGCTGCCCGACAGCTCAGGGGTCGTGGTGTCCTCCGTCGACTTTCCGCGCCGGCGGGCCAGGGGCCGACCTCGAGGAGGCTCCGCTGCGGCCCCCCTGGTGGCGGCCGTCGAGGCGCTCGATCCCTTGACCGCGGCTCGCTGTCTCCGCACCGGTCGCGCAGCTGCTCCGCGTTCCGGTCACGATCCCGGCCTCGAAGCGCAATCCGGTGGAGCTCGCGCTCACGGTGGGGGTCGTCGTCTCGGAGCGGAAGCATGCCGACGGGCAGGCGTACCTCGTCCGGGTTCCGGGGGCGCCCGGATTCGAGTTCGTGACGACGAGCCGCGAGGACGTCGAGCCGAGGGTCGCGGAGCTGTTCCCGGGCTGGGTCAAGCGCTGGCTCGCATCGAGCATTCTCGCGGTCGACGAGTCGGATGACTCCTACGTCGACCTGCTCGTGCTCGACGGAGGAGCCGGACGGCGAACAGCCGAAGGCGCCGCGGATTCTCGCCGAGCGCGGCCTCGACCTCACCGCCCGCGCCCGCGAGGGGGCGATCGGGCGCCTGGACGGGCGCGACGACCTCGTGCGGCGGCTCCTGCTCGCGCTCGCCGACCCCGAGCGCTCGAGCGTGCTCCTCGTGGGGCCGCACGCGGTCGGGAAGACGGCGCTCGTCCACGAGGCGGCGGCCCGGATCGCCGCAGGCGACGTTCCCGCCTCCCTGAAAGACGCCGCCCTCTGGCGCCTCTCGGCGAACGAGCTGATCGCCGGCGCCCAGTACACCGGCATGTGGCAGGACCGCGCCAAGATGCTGATCGACGCGCTCCGCGGTGGGCCGGCGATCTGCTTCATGGACGACCCGGTGCCGATCCTCGACGCCGGCCGCTGGAGCCAGAGCGACAACAACGTCTCCCGGTTCCTCCGCCCCTACATGGAGAGCGGCGACATCTCGATCATCTGCGAGACCACGGCCGAGGGGCTCGCCGCGGTGCCTGAGGAGCCGAGCTTCGTCGAGGCGTTCCACCGCATCGACGTGCGAGCCGAGCCTCGAGCTCACCCGCTCCCTGTGCGCGGCGGTCGCGGAGCGCCTCGGCACGGCCTCGGGGATCGCCGTCGTCCAGGACGCGGTGGCGGCCGTCGAGCTCACCCGCCGCTTCGAGCCGTACCGGGCGTTCCGGCAAGGCGATCGCCGCGCTCGAGGAGACCGTGCGCGAGAGCCCCGGCGAAACCGGGGAGCTGCACCGCTCCCAGGTGACCGCGGTCTTCGCCGCGCGTACCGGGCTGCCGGTCGCGCTGATCGCGGATGAGGTGCAGCTGCAGACGAAGGACGTCCGCGCGCACTTCGCCACCCGCGTGCTCGGCCAGGGCAGGCGACCGAGGCGATGGTCGACTGATCACCGTGATCAAGGCCGGGCTCGCTTCACCGGCCGCTCGGTTCCTCTCGTCGGCCCGACCGGCGTCGGGAAGACCGAGCTCGCGAAGGCGCTCGCCGAGTACCTGTTCGGCAGCAAGGAGCGCGTTCTCCGGCTCGACATGGGTGAGTACACCGCGGGCGACGCGGTCGCGAAGCTGCTCGGCTCGGGCTGGCAGCAGGAGGACGAGGGCGAGCTCACGCGCCGCATCCGCGAGCAGCCCTTCTCCGTCGTCCTGCTCGACGGAGATCGAGAAGGCGAACCCGCTGGTCTTCGACGCCCTGCTGTCCGCGCTCGGCGAGGGGCGCCTCGACGAACGCCGCCGGCGTCACCGCGGACTTCCGCAACGCGATCGTGATCATGACCGCGGCCCCGGGCCCGTTCCGGCTCGGGCACGTCGCGCGGGCGGTGCGCGCGGGCGAGGAGCTCGCGGCGCTGCTCGAGAGCGAGAACGCAGCCCCGGCCGTCGAGGAGCTGCGTGCGGAGCACTCACGGCTCGTCGCGTCCACGCACGACCCGGGCTTCTGGGACGAGTCCGACGAGGCCCGGCGGACGCTCTCGCGCCTCTACCGGACCGAGCTCGTGCTCGACCGGTTCGACAACCTCCGGCGCCGCGCGGAGGGCCTCGTCGGCTTCGCCCGGGACGCCGCGGCGCTGCGGAGCCGCCCGCGGCTCCGCGAGGTCTGGGAGGCGCTCGACGAGATGGACGACGGGCTCGCCGCAACGCGGCTCGAGCTGGCCGGTGCGGTTTTCGACGCGAGCCACGGGCTCGCGGTGGTCCGCGTCGTCCCGATCGGCGAGGAGAGCGGCGAGTGGGCGGACGAGCTCGTCGCGATGTACGCGGCGTGGGCCGGCAGGACCGGCCGCGAGCTCGAGCGCGTCGCCGAGCGGACGATCCGGATCGAGGGCCTCTCGACGTTCGACCTCCTGCGCGCGGAGGCCGGGATCCACCGCCGCACGTGCGCCGGCCGCGAGCCCGAGCTCGCGCGCGTGATCGTGCTCGACGGCGTCACCGACGACGACGGCGGCGAAGCCGGGTTCGTCGTCCGCGTCTACGAGGACGGCAAGCGCCGCGGCGTGCGCGACCCGCGGACGGGCGTCCGCCGGTCGCACCTGATCGCCGTCCTCGCGGAGGGCAGGATCGACGAGTTCCTCCTGGCCGGGCTCCGGGTTACAGGGCCAGGTCGACCTGCCTCATCGTGAGGAACCGCGCCGTCCCGCGGGAGCCGGTGCTCCAGGCGTAGGCGAGCCCGGGCCCCTCGATCTGCACGCCGATCAGCGCTGACGGGGCGCGTGCGACGACCGCGGCGTGGCCGGTCCGGGTGTCGAGCACCATGGCCCGCCGCCCGGCTGCGAAGGCGGCGATCCCGTTCTGGAGGTCGATCCCGTGGGCGGAGGCGGGGACGCGCCAGGTGTGCACCAGCCTGGCCGCGTCGTAGACCTCGAGTTGCCCGGAGCCCAGGGTCACGACCTCGTTCCCCTGCAGGGCGACCGCCGTTCCGGCGGTGTCCCGAATGCCGAGCAGCGCGCCGGAGCGCGACCGCAGCTCGAGGCGCCCGTTCGGCCAGAGGATCGCGACGTGGGATCCGTCCGCCGCGAGGGTCGGGCGCCCGCTGCCCGCGGCGATCGTGACCGGGCGATACTTGCCGTTGACGACCGAGACGGTGGTGCGGCCGTTCGAGCCGGCGGCAAAGGCGAGGGTCGCGCCGTCACCGGCCATCGCGCTCACCGCGCCGGTCGTGCCGTAGCGGCCGAGCACCCACTCCTGGCAGAGCGGCGAGCCGGCGATCAGCCGTGACGTGCCGTTCTGGGTGACGAGCCATTCGGCGCGGAAGCCGCCGATCGCGACCGAGGGGATCTCGACTCCCTGCGGGCGGACGAGGCAGGTCGGCCCCGAGGGGGCGCTCACGCGCTGGGCCGGGTTCCACGCGACGTTCCAGTAGAGGACACGGTCGCAGCGGCCGCTCGTGTCGCCGACGGCGAGCGCGACGCGCGGCCCGTCCATCGACAGCGACCGGATCGGCCCGCCGGTGACGAGCGGCTTGGCGGTGCGTGCGATCGTCGCCGCGACTGCGGCGCCCGTCAGGTGCTCGACGACCGTCCGGCCCTGGCGCAGGGCCAGCTTGCTCTCGCCGTCGTGGAAGAAGACGCCGCCGCGGGCGTCGAAGCGGGGCGCGAAGCCGCCGCCGTCGGGACCGAGGAAGCCGAAGAGCCCGTCCGAGAGGCGGACCGCGTAGACGCCCTGGCCGCGCGCCGAGATGACGGCCACGCCGCCGGACTCGACGAGGGTCTGCGGTTTGATGGGAAGCGGCACGCCCGCGGGCGGGATGCTTCCGGCGGAGGATGGCTTCCGGAGCACGGGGCAAGCGGACTGCGCCGAGAGGGCAGTCCCCGTCGTCGTGTTCCACACGGTGCGGGTGCACGAGCCCGCCGTGCTCCTGACGACGAAGGTCGCGCGGTTCCCGAGGGTGTGGAGCGAGACGACGGAGCCCCGGAGCGTGAGCATCTTCGTGCCCGCGACGCCCGGATGGCAGACGTAGGCGAGCGAGGAGCCGGCCAGCAGGCCGGCGGCGCAGCAGACGAAGGCCGCAAGGACGATGGGACGACGGATGCTTGGCACGGCGCGCCTCCTTGGTCGGAAGCGGCCGACGATAACAGCTGTTCTAGTCTGCGTCCGTGGCGATTTGCGCAAGCTGCGGTACCGACAATGCGCCCGGCGGGAAGTTCTGCAGCGAGTGCGGCGCGCCGCTCGCCGCGGCGCCGCCGCCGCGCGAGCAGCGCAAGACGGTCACCGTGCTCTTCTGCGACGTCGTCGGCTCGACCGCGCTCGGCGAGACCACGGACCCCGAGGCGCTGCGCACGAAGCTCGCCCGCTACTTCGAGTCCATGAAGGGAATCGTCGAGCGCCACGGCGGCAGCGTCGAGAAGTTCATCGGCGACGCGGTGATGGCCGTCTTCGGCGTTCCGGTGGTGCACGAGGACGATGCGCTCCGCGCCTGCCGGGCGGCGCTCGAGATGCGTGAGGCGCTGCCGGCGCTCGGGCTCCAGGGCCGGATCGGCGTCAACTCCGGCGAGGTGGTCACCGGCACCGCAGAGCGGCTCGCGACCGGGGACGCCGTCAACGTCGCGGCCCGCCTCGAGCAGGCGGCCGAGCCCGGACAGGTCCTGATCGGCGCCGCCACGAGGGCCCTCGTGCGCGACGCGGTCGAGACCGGCGAGGCGCGCAGCCTCGAGCTGAAGGGCAAGAGCGAGACGCTGACGGCCTACCCGCTCGAAGCCGTGGTCGCCGATGCGCCGATCGCGCGCCACCTCGACGCCCCGATCGTCGGCCGCGGGCGCGAGCTGCGCGCGCTCGCCGAGGCCTGGGAGCGGGCCGGCTCGGAGCGCTCCTGCCACCTCTTCACGGTCCTCGGCACGGCCGGCGTGGGCAAGTCGCGGCTCACGGCCGAGTTTGCCTCGGGGCTCGGGGAAGCGCGCGTGGTCACCGGCCGCTGCCTCTCCTACGGCGAGGGGATCACCTACTGGCCCGTGGTCGAGGCGGTGCTGCAACTCCGCACCCGCCCTTCGGACCCGCGCGCGGCGGCCGCCCTCGCGGCGCTGCTCGGCGAGTCGGACGCGCCGGTGGTCGCGGAGGAGATCGCCTGGGCCTTTCGCAAGCTGCTCGAGCATGCGGCGCCCGTCGTCTGCGTCCTCGACGACCTGCACTGGGCCGAGCCGACGCTCCTCGACCTCGTCGACCATGTCGCCGACTGGAGCCGCGACGCGCCGATCCTGCTCCTGTGCATGGCCCGCCCCGAGCTTCTCGACCGTCGGCCGACGTGGGGCGGTGGGAAGCTCAACGCCTCGACGGTGCTGCTCGAGCCGCTGAACGCGGATGAGACGGACACGCTGATCGGGCAGCTCACCGGCGCGGCCTCGCTCGAGGCCGGCCTCAAGACGCGGATCCGCGACGCGGCCGGCGGAAACCCGCTCTTCGTCGAGGAGATGCTCGCGATGGTCGGCGATTCGGGCGCTCACGAGGTGGTCGTGCCGCCGACCATCCAGGCGCTTCTCGCTGCACGGCTCGACCAGCTCGACGCGAAAGAGAGAAGCGTCCTCGAGCGGGGCGCAGTCGAGGGCAACATCTTCCATCTCGGCGGCGTCCAGGCGCTGTCAGGGGAAGAGCGGGACGTACCGCGCCACCTGATGGCCCTCGTGCGGAAGGAGCTCCTCCGGCCCGACCGGACGCAGTTCCCCGGCGACGAGGCATTTCGCTTCCGGCACCTGCTCATCCGCGACGCGGCATATGACGCGCTGCCGAAGGCCACTCGTGCCGAGCTCCACGAGCGGTTCGCCGACTGGCTCGAGAGTCACGGCGGCGAACTGGTCGAGCTCGACGAGATCTGCGGCTATCACCTCGAGCAGGCACACCGCTTCCGCTGCGAGCTCGGCCTCGACGACGACGGCCTCGACGACGAACGCACGGCGAGGCTCGCCCGGCGGGCAGCGCAGCGGCTCGGTGCCGCAGGGAGCCGCGCGCTCGACCGAAACGACGTGGGCGCGGCGCGCGTGCTCATGGAGCGCGCAGTCGCGCTCCTCCCGGAGTCCGAACGCCCGCTCGAGCTCGAGCTCCGGCTCATCGAGGCGCGCTTCGCCGGCGGCGAGCTGCCGTGGGCGATGGACGCCACCGCGGAGCTCGCGGCCCGCGCCGAGCGCCGAGGAGACGCGCCCGGTGCACTGCGCGCGTGGCTCAATGCAGCGCAGTACGGCCTGCTTGCGGGCGGCACGGGCGCGGGCATGAGGGAACTGGGCGAGCGCGGGCTCGAGGTCTTCGGCGCGACGGGCGACGACGTCGGCCTCGCCGACTCGTACTGCGCGCTCGCGTACTCCGCGCACTTCCTGTGCCAGTGGACGAGGCAGGCCGAGGTATTCGAGCGGATGCGGGAGCACGCGGCCCGCGCCGGCAACGTGCATCTCGTCGAGAAGGCAACCATGCTCATGGGCTCCGGCTACGTCTTCGGCTCGGTGCCCGTCGACGAGGCGCTCGCCTGGTTCGAGGCGAACGCGGAGGTCGTCGCGAGGCGCGCGCCGATGCTCGCCCAGATGGGGCTGCTCAACGCCATGATCGGTGACTTCGAGCGCGCGCGCCGTCTCTGCCACGAGTCGCTGCAGCGATCGCTCGAGCTCGGTCAGCGGCTCGAGGCCGCCTCGTCCATGGGGAGCACCCACGTCGAGCTCATCGCGGGCGAGGCGGGCATGGCGGCAGACCTTGCCGTCGCCGGTTGCCGCCGGCTCGAGGAGCTGGGAGAGCGGGGATGGCTCTCGACGCTCGCGTGCCATGCGGCCGAAGCGCTCTACCTGCTCGGCCGCGACGACGACGCCTGGAGCTACACCGACACCGCCGACGCGGCAGGGGCGGAGGACGACATCATCACCCAGATGCTGCTCAGGCAGGTGCGGGGGAAGATCCTCGCCCGGCGGGGAGACATCGCCGAGGCGCAGCGGCTCCTGGGCGAGGCGCTCGCACTCGGCAGTGACACCGACATGCTCGCTGCGACGGCCGACGCCCGATTCGACCTGGCGAATGTGCTCGCGGCCGCCGGCAGGGTCGACGCGGCGGCAATCGAGCTCCAGGCGGCTGAGGAGCTTTACCGTGCCAAGGGGTACACGGTCGGCCTCGAGCGGGCGCGCGCGAAGGCGGGCGAGCTGCAGGCCGCGACCACGTAGGGTTCACGGCCGTGGCCGAGACCGAGACACGCGTCGGGTGGATCGGGACCGGCGTGATGGGCTCGTCGATGTGCGGCCACCTGCTGACCGCCGGCTACCCGGTGCGGGTGTTCAACCGCTCGCGCGACCGGGCCGAGACGCTGGTCGAGGCCGGCGCCGTCTGGTGCGACTCGCCCGAAGAGGTCGCGGCCGGCTCCGACGTGACCTTCTCGATCGTCGGCTACCCTGCCGACGTCCGCACGGTCATCCTTGGGCCCGCCGGTGCGCTGGCGGGCGCAGCGGAGGGCTCGGTGATCGTCGACATGACGACGAGCGAGCCCACGCTCGCGCGCGAGATCTTCGACGCGGCGGCCGAGCGCGGGGTGGAGGCGCTCGACGCACCCGTCTCCGGCGGCGACATCGGCGCCCGCAACGCGACGCTCGTCGTCATGGTCGGTGGGACGGAGGCGGGGTTCCAGCGCGTGCTGCCGCTGTTCGAGAAGCTCGGCCAGAAGATCGTGCTCGAGGGCGGCCCGGGGGCCGGGCAGCACACGAAGATGATGAACCAGATCGCGATCGCCGGCGGGATGATCGGCGTCTGCGAGGCGCTCCTCTACGCCGACGCCGCCGGGCTCGACCTCGAGCAGGCGCTCGACACCATCTCGGGCGGCGCGGCCGGCTCCTGGTCGTTGACCAACTACACGCCGCGCATCCTCCGCGGCGACCTCGAGCCCGGCTTCAAGATCGACCACTTCCTCAAGGACCTCGGGATCGCGCTCGCCGAGGCGGGCCGCATGGACGTGTCGCTGCCCGGGACCGCGCTCGCCGAGCAGCTCTACCGCGCCGCCCGCGCGCAGGGCTACGGCCAGAAGGGGACGCAGGCGCTCGTCGCCGCCCTCGCCGCGCTCAACAAGCGCGAGACGCCGAGAAGCTAGTCGGGTCGGTTCGAGCTTCCTATCACTCGATCGAGTGAGCCTCGTACGATGGGCGCGTGGAGGCTGCAGCCGCGTTCGAGGCCTGGTGCAGGCTGCGGGAGGCCGGCGGCCGCCGGGTGACCCTCGTCGACCTCTACCGCCTGGCCGGCCGCGAGCGTGGGCTCGAGCCTCACGAGCTGCCGCTCGAGGAGCGGAACGAGCTGGCACACCGGGCCATGCCGCTGATCCTGCCGGGGTTCGAGATCGCCGAGGGCAGCGGCCGCGGCGACCGGATCGAGCTCGTGCCCTCGGATCCGGACTGGCCGGCGAGCTTCGCCGCCTGGGAGGCGCGCCTCGGCGACGCCCTGGGCTCGGTGGCGGAGCGCATCGATCACGTCGGCTCCACCGCGGTTCCCGGGCTCGCGGCGAAGCCGACGGTCGACATTCAGATCAGCGTCCCGGGGCTCGAGGACGAGCAACGGTACGTCGGGCCGCTCGAGGACGCAGGCTTGCAGCTGCGCAGCCGCGACGCGCTCCACCTCTACTTCCGCCCGCCGGCGGACCGGCCCCGCGACGTTCACGTCCACGTGTGCGAGAGCGGCGGTCAGTGGGAGCGGGAGCACCTGCTCTTCCGCGACTACCTGCGAGCCCACCCCGAGGCGGCCGCGCGCTACGCGGCGGTCAAGGAGGAGCTGCTCGTCGTCTGGAGCGACGATCGCTGGGGCTACACCGAGGCCAAGAGCGACTGCATCCTCGGCATCCTCGACGCGGCCGAGGAGTGGGCGCAGGCCACGGCGTGGGCACCCTGAGTCAAACGCAGAGGTTGATGATCCGGGGAACTTCGGCGGGGGCTCCCGAAGGAGCCCCCCCCGCGCCGGAGCTAGTGGACACTGGTGACGACGTCGCGCTCGTGCTCCCAGTTGCCGGGCGGGTTGTCCGAGACCCAGCCGCGGTTCACGAGCGGGCCGGCCTGCGTCGCCGTGACGGTGATCGTCACGGTCGCCGTCGCGCCGGGAGCGAGCGTCCCGAGGGTGCAGACGACCGTCGGGTTACCGGTGCAGCTTCCCGTGCCGGCCGTGGCCGAGACGAGCGTGGCCTTTCCGGGCAGAACGTCCTGGAACGCGGCGTTCGCGGGCCCGGTGCCGTGGTTGCCGATGATCGCCGTGTAGGTGACCTGCTGGCCGACGTTCACGCTCGTGGGCGAGCCGACGAGGTGGAAGTCGAGGTCGGGGCTGACGGAGCGGACGGAGGTGGAGACGTCACGCTCGTGGTGCCAGTTCCCCGGCGGGTTGGCGGAGACCCATGCGCGGTCGACGATCGTCCCGCCGTCCGTCGTCGTGACGGTGATGGTCACGGTGGCCGAGGCGTTCGCGGCCAGCGGGCCGAGGTTGCAGACGATCGTCGGGTTGCCGCTGCAGCTGCCCTGGCTGACGGAGGCGGAGACGAGCGTCACCTTCCCCGGAAGCTCGTCCTGGAAGGCGGCCGAGGCGACCGCGGCGGGGCCGTGGTTCTCGACCGTGGCCGTGTAGACGACCTGCTGCCCGGCGTTCACGACCGGCGGCGCCCCCGACAGATGCAGGTCGAGATCGCCGCTCGGGGCGCCGGTGACGTTGGTCGTCACGTCACGCTCGTGGTGCCAGCCGCCGGGCGGGCTCGTCGAGACCCAGCCGCGGTCGACGATCGGGCCCGGCTGGGTCGTGGCGACGACGATCGTCACGGTGGCCGAGGCGTTCGCCGCGAGCGAGCCGAGGTTGCAGAGGACGGTCGGGTTGCCGTCGCAGCTGCCCTGGCTCGCCGACGCGGAGACGAGCGTGGTCGTCCCGGGAATCAGGTCCTGGAACGCCGCCGTCGCGGCGGTGCCCGAGCCGTGGTTCGTGACCGTGGCGGTGTAGGTCACCTGCTGGCCCGCGGTGACGCTCGACGGCGATCCGGACAGGTGCAGGTCGAGGTCGGCGTTGGCGTCGCGCACCTGCGTGACGACGAGGTGGCCGCGGTGCCAGTTGCCGGGCGGGCTGTCGGAGACCCAGCCGCGGTCGAAGACCGTGCCCTGCCGGGTCGTCGTCACCGTGATGGTCACGGTCGCCGCCGCGCCCTGGGCCGAGCGCGCCGAGGTTGCAGACGACGGTCGGGCTGCCGCTGCAGCTGCCCTGGCTGGCGTTCGCCGAGGCGAGGTTCGTGCTCGCGGGAATGATGTCCTGGAAGGCCGCGTTGGGGGCAGCCGCCGGCCCGTGGTTCGTGATCGTCGCCGTATACACGACCTGGCCGCCGGTGGCCGCCGTCGAGGGTGAGCCGGTCAGGCGGAGGTCGAGGTTCGGCCCGCCGTCCCTGACCTGGGTGAAGACGTTGCGCTGGTCGTGCCAGTGCCCGGGCCGGTGGCTCGAGACCCAGCCGCGGTCGAGGATCACGCCGCGCTGGTTCGCGGTCACGACGATCGTGACCGTCGCGGTGGCGTGCCGGTTCAGCTGGCCGAGGTTGCAGACGACGGCCGGGTTGCCGCTACAGCTGCCCTGGCTCGCCGCGGCCGACACGAGCGTCGTGTGACTCGGGGATGATGTCGAGGAAGGCGGCGTTGCCGGCGGCGCCCGAGCCGTGGCTCCCGATCGTCGCCGTGTAGGTGACCTGCTGGCCGGTGACCACGACGGGCGGCGAGCCCGCCAGACGCAGGTCGAGGTCGGGCCGGCGGTGATGGCTGTGGTGCGCGTGGCGGGCTCGATGCTGCGCGTCGTGAGACGCAGCCTGTGCATTCGCGGCCACGCCGAGGAGCAGCAGGGCTCCGATCGCGGTCGCTCGAATGGCTGACCCGGAACTCATCTCGTACTCCCTTCGTCGGCGACACCGGACATGCGATTTCTTGCCACGGTGTGTAACCCCCGTCGGTCATCCGACCGTCATCGGGTCGTGAGAGTCCTGGACGGATTCGGTAAGGCAGTCGTTAAGACCGGGCCGCGCGGAATCAGTCGCCGAGCGGGGCCGCCGCCGGGCCGCCGAGCGGCGAGCGTCGCCTCGACCTCGGGGCCGCCTTCGGCTCGGGCTCCGCGGGCTGCTCCCGCGGCGTGATCTCGCCCCGGATCCTGAGCTCGTCGGCGTCTTCCTCGGCCCGCGCCTCGAGGGTGATCCTGCGGGTGAGCACGGCCGCACGCTCTTCCAGGCGGTGCGCCTCGACCACGTCCATCCCCCGGAGTGCGGCCGCGCTGCGCTCGTACGCGCCGCCGGTGCTGAAGAGATGGGTGAGCTTGAGGATGAGCGCGACGAGGTCGATCGCGATCAGGAAGCCAAGGAAGAACTCGACGTACTTCCTCACGGACGGGTTGGCGTTCTCGACCTGGTCGAGTGCCGCCTGCCGGGAGAGGAAGTCGCGGTCGGCCTTGATCGAAGCAACGCGGCCCTCGATCTGGCTCGTCTCGGCCGCCTGCCAGAGCGCGATCTTCCGCCGGTCGGACGCGATCGTCGCCGCGAACTGCGGCCGGGCGCTCTTCAGCGCCGCCGCGGCCGCTGCGGCACGGCGGGCGTCGCGCTTGCAGTACGGGCCGCAGCCGAGCTTGTGCGTCTGCGAGCAGCTCTTCATGCCGGCTTCGCACTCCGACAGGAATTGATTGTCGGTGACCTGCTGCTGCAGGTTCGCCTCCTGGCGCTGCACGGCCGCGATCTCCTTCTGCGCCGCTGCGATCTTCGCGTCGTACAGATGCGTGATCTGGTTCGTGGCCGCGTGGACGCGGGCGGTCTGCGTCTTGCTGAGCTGGTCGTTGATCGAGCCGCTGTAGATCACCTGGGCCATCGGCAGCCCGACGACGAGCGCAATCGCGAGCGAGAGCACCAGCCGCGGGACCGTGATCACGAGGTTCCAGGCCCAGCTCGTACCGAAGCTCTTGAGGACGAGCCGCTCGATCAGGCAGTAGAGGACGGCCCAGAGCGGCAGCACCCAGAGCACGCTCGTGAGCGGCGTCGACCACCACTGGCTGGCCGCCACGCTCATGGCGAACCCGCTGACCAGCGCCATTCCGGCGACCCACATGCCGAGCCCGTTGAGGAAGCTCCGCTCGCTCGGCACGGTCGAGAGCACGAAGCCGTCGCCGCCGGCAAGCCACGCCCAGCCCGCGCGCGTGCGGCGCTTCGTCCCGTCCCCCGTCAGCCCACCGTCCACGTGCAGGATCATGACGCGCGGCGGGCGGCGAAGTTAGCTCCGCAGCCGCTTTCACAGGCCTTTGAGGCCGTTCTCACGGACCTTTCTCAGGAAACGATCACTGGACGACCGTGTGCTGCATGGCCCAGAGCGCAGCGGCGGCCCGCGTCGACACGCCGATCTTGCCGTAGATGTGCTGGATGTGGTGGTCCGCGGTCTTGGGCGAGATGTAGAGCCGGTCGGCGATCTGGCGGGTCGTGAGCCCCCTGGCCGCGAGGCGCAGTACATCGACCTCGCGCCGGGTGAGCCCGCCGGGGTTGTTCGGGCGCTTGCCTGTCGAGCCGCGCGGCTCGCCGTGACCCGCGGCGACGAGCACCGCGCGGCTCGCGCGCGGCTCGAGCACGCCCGCGGACTCGAGCCGGCGGAGCTCGGCGGCCGCGTCCTCCGGCGAGAACGGCAGCCGGTCGGCCCGCTCGGTGGTCAGCCCGACGTAGATCTCCGTCGCCGCCAGAAGGCACGCGCCGAGATCGTCGGCATCTGCCTGCAGGCGCCTGTGGTACCCCGACCCGTCGCACTTCTCATGGTGCGCGCACGCGACCGGGTTCAGCGCGGCGAGAGCCGGCGAGCGCCGCAGCATCTGCTCCGTCAGCATCGGGTGCAGCTCCACCCGGTCGAACTCGGACCGGGTGAGCGGGCCGGGCTTGTCCCAGATCGAGTTCGGCACGACGGTGGTGCCGAAGTCGTGCACGAGCGACGCGCGGCGGAGCCTCGTGACGTCGTCCTCCTCGAGCCCGAGCACCCGGGCGGCATCGCCTGCGAGCGCCGAGCAGCGTCGGCTGTGCCCACCCATGTAGGGGGACTTGAGGTCGATGAAGTCGGCGACCACGGTGAGGGCGTCGTCGAGCTCCGCGCCGGACAGCATGCGGTGGGGCTCCGGCTCGAGGGCGAGGACGGCGTCCCACGGGTCGGTCCGGCCGAGCTCCACGAACCAGCCGCGCCCATGCTCCAGGAACAGGTCGGCGAGAGCCGGGTCGTACGTCTCGCCCCGGCGCTCGCGGGCAGCCTCGAGGGCGCGGTCCGGCGAGAAGAGGCGGCCGATCGCCTCCATGGGGTGGCTGAGGTGCACGACGCGCATCGCGAGGGGGATCGCCTCGCCTTTCGCGTGGTTGGGATGGCCCTTCCCGTTCCAGGTCTCGAACGTGAAGCGGAGCGCCTCGCGCACGCCGGGGCCGAAGTCGAGCCGCTCCACGAGCACGTCGGCCACCTCGCACCCGGACGAGAAGTTGTACACCGCCCACTCGCGGATCGTGTCCTGGATCATCCGGACGATCTCGTCTCGTTCCTCCGGGCTGCGGCCGGCTGTCGCGAAGGCGACGATGTCGCGCATCACCTCCGCGGGATTGCCCGAGTCGTGCACGAGCGTCTGGGCGCGGATTGCGATCTCGTCGCCGAACAGGGTTGCGACCTCGTGGGCGTGGCCCGTGCAGCCGATGTACCGGAGCAGCGACACCCAGTAGGTGGTCTCGCGCAGCTCCTGATCGAAGCCCGCGGCCTCGCTGATCCACGTCGCGAGCAGGCACGAGCGCAGCTGCGACTCGAGCGGCTGTCCGAAGGCGTTGTCCTGTGCGAGCGCAAGCGTGGCGACGAGCTCGCCGAGCCGGAGCTGCTGTTCCAAGATGGGGAGTCCTCCCGATGTATCGGTGGGCATTGCCGCGCACAATCCTTGCACGACGCGTCGCTGGTGGTCGCTCCGGGCGACCGAGACGCTCAACCCAAGGGAGGACATCATGGCGGCATCAATCAAGGCCGGCGTCATCGCCGACCAGACCGGCCCGCTCTCGTTCGCCGGGCTTGCCAACGCCAACGTGGCCAGGATGGTCATCGGCGACATCAACGCCAAGGGCGGCCTGCTCGGCAGGCAGCTCGAGCTGATCATCGAGGACGGCGCGACCGATGACGCCGTCGCCGCGTCCGCGGCGAGGAAGCTCGTCGAGCAGGATCAGGTCGACGTCATCCTCGGCGGGATCTTCAGCTCCACGCGGCAGGCCATCAAGGGGCCGGCGGTCGTCGAGGGCGAGACGCTCTACATCTACCCCGAGCAGTACGAGGGACAGGAGTCCGACCCGCTCATCTTCTGCACGGGCCCGGTGCCCGCGCAGCAGGTCGACCCGTTCATCCCGTGGTTGATGAGCCGGACCGGCGCGAAGACCTTCTACCTGCCCTCCGCGGACTACATCTGGCCGCACGTCATGAACGCGCGCGTCCGCGAGGTCGTGACCGCGAACGGCGGGACGATCGTCGGCGAGGAGTACTTCCCGCTCGACCACGAGGACTACCGCGCGACGGTCGACCGGATCACCGCGAGCGGCGCTGATGTCGTGTTCAACACGACCGTGCCGCCCGGGGTCGTGCCGTTCCTCGCGCAGCTGTACGACTCGGGCTTCACGAGCCGCGGCGGGCAGATCGTCACCACGTACTTCGACGAGAACTTCCTGGGCCTGGTCCCGCCCGAGCACGCGGAGGGGCTCTGGAGCTGCCTCGACTACTACCAGGCCGTCTCCGACCCGTTCAGCCGGAACCTGCTCGCGCAGTACGACGCGCTCTATCCCGGCGACGCGATGTTCACCGGCGGCAGTGCGTGCTCGGGCCTCTACCGCGGGCTCCGGCTGTGGGCGGCGGCCGTGACGGAAGCCGGCTCGCTCGAGCAGGCCGACGTGATCGCGGCGCTCGATCACGCGCAGATCGCCGAGGGCCCGGGCGGGCCCGCGGCGATGGTGCCGGGGCAGCACCACGTGCGAATGAACATGTACATCGCTCAGGCCCGGGGCGGCCGCTTCGAGATCGTCGAGAACCTCGGGGCGATCGATCCGCAGGAAGCCCTCGTCGGCACTCCCGTCCTTACCACCTAGAGAGAAAGGAGAGACAATGCTCCTCGCAACGACACAGGTCGAGGACTTCGACCGCTTCCTGGAGATCTTCTCGACCAAGGGCGCGGAGAAGCGCAAGCAGCACGGCTCGAAGGGCGCGCTCGTGTTCCGCGATCCTTCCGAGAGCGACCGGATCTGGGCTCTCTTCGACTGGGACGAGCAGGGCTGGGCGAGCTTCGTCTCCGACCCGGAGGTCCCGCCGATCATGCAGGAGGCCGGGCACAAGGGGCGCCCGCAGGCCGCGGAGTTCGCCGGCCGCTGCGACGCCTGACGCACGGTTGCCAGGGCGGCGCCAACCGGATGTTGGCGTCGCCCGTGAGCGGCTCCGCGGCGAGCCGCGCTGGACGGCGGGGCTGACCGTCGCGCATGCTTGCCCGCATGACTGATCAGCTCTGCGTGATCGGCGCCGGCGGCTCCGGCCTCGGCGCCATGGAGGTGCTCCAGCGGCACGGCCTCCCCTTCGACTGCTTCGAGCAGTCCGACCGCGTGGGCGGGCACTGGCACACGGACTACGAGTCGCTGCACCTCATCACTTCGCGCGACCTCTCGGGGTTCGTCGGCTATCCGATGCCGGCGAGCTACCCGGTCTTCCCGAGCCGCGTCCAGATGCTCGAGTACCTGGAGGGGTTTGCGGACGAGACGGGTGTGCGCGGGCGCGTGACCTTCGGGGTGCGGGTCGAACGGCTCGAGCCGCTCGGGGCGTCGGGCCGCGACGGCTGGCGGGTGTCCACGTCCGACGGGGCGGTGCGCGACTACGCGGGAGTGATCGTCTGCAACGGCCATCTGTGGAACCCGAACGTCCCCTCGTATTCCGGGACGTTCACGGGCAAGCAGATCCATTCCGGGGCGTACCGGTCGGTCGCCGACATCGACGGAACGCGCGTGCTCACGGTCGGCGCCGGGAACTCGGGCTGCGACCTCGCCGTCGATGTCGCGGGCGCGTGGCTCGAGTCGACGATCTCCATGCGGCGCGGGCAGATGTTCCAGCCGAAGTCGGTGTTCGGGCGCCCGCGCGCCGAGCTCACGTGGCTCACACGGCTCCCGATCCCGGTGAACGAGCGCATCTCGCGTGCGCTGTGCGACGTCGTGATCGGGCCGGCACGCGCGTATCGCGGGCTCGCCGAGCCTCGGTCGCGGAACCTCAACGAGCAGCCGCCGGTCGTCAACAACCTCCTGCCGTACTGGATCCAGCACGGGCGGATCCGCGTCGTTCCCGAGATCGCGCGGCTCGACGGCCTGCGCGTGCACTTCGTCGACGGGACGAGCGAGGAGTTCGACACGATCCTGTGGGCGACCGGGTTCAAGCCGACCCTGCCTTTCCTGGACGCCGACGCCATCCGCTGGCGGGACGGTGCGCCGCTGCGCACGGCAGGACTCACGCTGCCGGTCGGCGCGGAGAACCTGTACTTCGTCGGGCTCGCCGGACCGCGCGGGCCGCAGTTGCCCGTCTACTCGCAGCAGGCCGAGCTCGTCGTGCGCATGCGCGGGCTCGACCCCGGGCCGCGCTCGGCGCTGGCCGCGCGCTTCGCCGAGCTCGAGACGCCGGACACGCGCATCGACATCGTGCGCGCGATCTGGCAGCGCCAGATGCGCGCGGCGCACCGCGTCCTCGACCGCGCCGTCGCGCCGGAGCGGGCGGCTCGATGAACGTCGCGATCGTCACCGGCGCCGCGAGCGGCATGGGTCGCGCCTGCGCCGAGCGGTTCGTCGCCGAGGGCTGGGCAGTGGCGGGCCTCGACCTCGCGCCGACCGAGCTCGACGGCGTGCTCGGGCTGACCGTCGACATCACCGACGCCGGCGCCGTGGCGGCCGCCGTCGACCGGGTCGTCGAGGAGCTCGGCGCTCCCTCGGCGCTCGTGAACGCGGCCGGGATCTACCCGCCGACGACCCTCGAGACCGCGACCGTGGAGCTGTATCGCCGCACCTTCGACGTCAACGTGCTCGGGACGATCCTCGTCACCCAGGCGACGGCGCCGCACATGCCCGAGGGCGCCGCGATCGTGAACTTCGCCTCGATCGACGCCTTCGTTCCGTCGCCCGGCCAGCTCGTCTACTGCGCCTCCAAGGCCGCGGTCGTCGCGCTCACCCGGTCGCTCGCGCTCGAGCTGGCGCCTCGCGTGCGCGTGAACGCGATCGCGCCGGGCTGGGTCGACACGCCCGGCAACCGCGCCACCGGCCGGATG
Organism: uncultured Actinomycetes bacterium; assembly: GCA_963792135.1. GTDB lineage: Bacteria > Actinomycetota > Thermoleophilia > Gaiellales > Gaiellaceae > PALSA-600. The sequence goes on from CAWBVD010000006.1 coordinate 226,314, forward strand.
GAGGCAGCGCTCGCCGGCGTCCCGCTCGGCCGCGCCGCGACGCCCGAGGAGATGGCGGACCTCGTCTGGTTCCTCGCCGGCGAGGGTCGCGCGGCTTACGTCACCGGCGAGACGATCGCCGCCACCGGGGGCAGCGCGTTCCGGTGAACGGCCGGCTCGCAGGGCGCGTGGCGATCGTCACCGGCGGCGCACGCGGCCAGGGTCTGAGCCACGCGGAGCGGCTCGCCCGCGAGGGTGCGACCGTCATCAGCGGCGACGTCCTCGACGAGCCCGGCGAGGAGGCAGCCGCGGTCCTGCGGGCCGAGGGCCTCGACGTCACCTACCGCCACCTCGACGTCACTTCGCCGGCGGACTGGACTGCCGCCGCGGCCGACGCGACGGCCCGCGGGCCGCTCCGCGTTCTGGTCAACAACGCCGGCGTCATCCACGTCACGCCGCTCCTCGACGAGACGCTCGAGGCCTGGAACCGCCTGCTCGCCGTCAACACCACCGGTGCGCTCCTCGGGATGCAGGCCGCGATCCCGGCGATGAAGGCGGCCGGCGGCGGCTCGATCATCAACGTCGCGAGCATCTTCGGCGTCAACGCCTCCGAGGGCTACGCCGCGTACACCGCCAGCAAGGCAGCGATCATCGCGCTCACGAAGACGGCCGCGCTCGAGCACGCCGCCGACCGCATCCGCGTGAACGCGATCTGCCCCGGCGGCGTGTCCACCCCGATGAACGAGAACGAGCCGGAGGGCGGCGTCGTGCCGCTCACCCCGCTCGGCCGCCGCGCCCAGCCGAGCGAGATCTCCGGCGCCGTCGCCTACCTCGCGAGCGACGATGCGAGCTTCGTGACCGGCACCGAGCTCGTCATCGACGGCGGCTACCTCGCCCGCTAGTCGCCCGCCAGGTACCCGCCGAGGTGATCGATCACCTCGCGCGCATCGTCCTCGATGCCGTGGATGAACGTGGACTTGCGCCGCCGTAGCACGGGCAGGCCCAGGGCGTACAGGCCCGGGCTGTCGACGACGCCGCCGTCGTGGCGGAGCTGGCCCTTCGCGTCGACGACCGGCACGTCGAGCCACTCGTAGTCCGGCTGGAATCCGGTCGCCCACACGACCGCCTGGATCTGGCCGCTGCGTAGGTCGAGCTCCAGCCTCGCCGACCGGGGCACCTCCGTCGGCGCGAAGCGCTCGCCGCCGTCCGACCCGGCCCACTCATCGAAGAGATCGAGCAGCCGTTCGAGCTTCAGGTCGGCCAGCGAGCACACGTTTCGCAGGCCGCCGGAGAAGAGCGCACGACCGTCACGGACAGCTGCCAGGCGGCCCACCAGCTCGACGCCCATCGCCGTCAAGTGCGTTGAGGTCGAGCGTCGTTCGCTCGGGCGTGCCGACGAGCTGCGGCGACGGTAGCCGCCGCGCGCGCTGGAGATCGTCGACCTCGTCGTACCGTTGATCCCAGACGCCGGACGCATCCATCCACCACAGGACATCGCGGCCGCGATACGTCCGCGGCAGACGTACATGCTCCCCTACCGAGAGGATCACCGGACGTCCCGACTCCCTCAGCTCGGCCGCCAGCTGCACGCCGGTGGCCGACGCGCCGACGACGAGCACGCCGCCGTCGGGGAGCTGGGTCGGGTTGCGGTACTCGAACGGCGTCAGCTGCACGACCTCCGGCGGCAGCGCGTCTGCGAAGCGCGGGCACCACCGGCTGGTTGCACGCTCCGCTCGCGATGACGACCGCGCGCGACCGGATCTCGCCGTGGCTCGTCGTGACCAGGTAGCCGTCGTCGGTTCGCCGCACCGTGCTCACGTTCGTGCCCGTCCGAACCGGAGCGCGGGTATGCACGGCGAAGCGGGTGATGAGCTCGACGACCTCGGCGCTCGTCATGTAGCCGTCCGGATCGGGGCCGTCGTAGCCGACGCCCGGAAGTCGGCTCTGCCAGTTGGGAGTCAGCAGCCGCAGGGAGTCCCAGCGCTCGCTCCGCCACGAGTTCGCCACCTCACCGCGCTCGAGCACGACGTGGTCGAGCGACAGCTCGGTGAGGAAGTGGCTGGCGGCAAGGCCGGAGTGGCCGGCCCCTATGACGACTGCGGTGAAGCGCTCAGGTGACCTCGACGGTGACCTCCGTCGGATTCGTGAGCGCGTCGAACACCGCGGAGCGCTTCTGGGACTGGGCGACCAGCGCCTCGATCTCCTGCTGCGAGGCGTCCGCGTCGATCTTGAACGTCACCTTGATGTCGTTGAAGCCGTTCCGGACGTCGCTGTCGACGCCGAGGATCCCGCGGATGTCGTGGTTGCCCTCGACCGTCGACTCGACCGAGTTCAACTGGATCCCGCGGTTCTGTGCGACCGATGCCACGCCTGCGGTCAGGCAGCTCGCCAGCCCGACGAGGAGATACTCGATCGGCGTGATCCCGTTGTCCGAAGCCGCGAAGACCTCCGGGTGGTCGGCGTCGAACACGGCTTCGGTCTTGTGGCTCTGCTCGGCCCCGAGGCCGAAGAAGTTCTGGATCGACGTCGTGCTGTGGACGCCCTGCTCCCACCTGGACGACGCCTTCCACGTGAACTGGGCGGCCTCCGGTGCGCCTGCAAGGACTTCGCGCGCCTCGAGCAGTGCCTGGACGTTGACGCCGTTGTCGATACTGGTGGACATCGCGCTTCACCCCTCCCTGTCGCAGTCTCGTTTCCCAATCAAGAAAACCAGACAATATACGTCGGTGATTCCAACGGCGACAGCCGCGCGCGGGCTCCGTAGGAACGGTCGAGACGCTGTATCTCGACCTGCCGAACCCGGTGCGGCTCGACTGCGGGCGGGAGCTGCACCCGGTCCGTATCGCGTACGAGACCTACGGCGTGCTGTCACCCCAGCGCGACAACGTGATCCTGGTCTGCCACGCGCTCAGCGGCGACGCCCACGCGGCCGGCTTCTCGCCCGAGGCCGCGCAGCAGAGCACCCGCGACGGCTTCGGGGCCGACGACCGCGACGGCGCGGCCGGTAAGGCCCTCGGCTGGTGGGACGGGATGATCGGCCCCGGCAAGGCGTTCGACACGGACGAGTACTTCGTCGTCTCCACGAACTTGCTCGGCGGCTGCCGCGGGACCACGGGGCCGTCGTCACTCGACCCGGCCACGGGCAGGCCGTACGGCTCCGACTTCCCCGTGATCACGGTCGCCGACATGGTGAGAACCGAGCGTGCGTTCCTGGACGAGCTCGGGATCGAGCGGCTCGCGGCGGTGGCCGGGGGCTCGCTCGGGGGCATGCAGGCGTTCGAGTGGGCGATCCTGTACCCCGACCAGATCGACGCTGTCGTGGCGATCGCGAGCACTCATGCCCTCCACCCGCAGGGCATGGCCTGGAACGCGATCGCGCGGGAGGCGATCATGCGCGACCCCGCGTGGCGGCGACGGCCACTACTACGACACGGAAGAGGCACCGAACGCCGGCATGGGCGTCGCGCGAATGATCGGCCACATCACGTACCTCTCGGCGAAGGGGCTCGGCGACAAGTTCGGCCGCCGGCTGCAGTTCTCCGACGACATCCGCTACACGGTCACCGAGCCGGAGTTCGAGGTCGAGAGCTACCTGCGGCACCAGGCCGACTCGTTCGTCAGGCGGTTCGACGCCAACACCTACCTCTACACGTCGCGGGCGCTCACGTACTTCGACCTCGCGCGCCAGTACGGCGGCGGCTCGCTCCCGCGCGCGTTCGAGGGCGTCTTGGCGAGGACGCTGCTGATCGCCTTCAGCTCGGACTGGCTGTACCCGCCGTCGGGATCGCAGGAGATCGAAGAAGCGCTTCGAGGGCTCGGCAAGCCGGTCGAGTTCCACGTGATCGAGGCGCCGTACGGCCACGACTGCTTCCTGCTCGAGGAGGCGCGGCAGACGCCGATCATCCAACGCTTTCTCGGGGGGCTTCGAGTGAGCGAGGCCGCGCGCGCCTTCGGATTCGAGACAAGGCAGCTCCACGCCGGGCAGCGGCCCGACCCGAACACCGGGGCGCGCGCAGTGCCGATCTTCCAGACGACGAGCTACGTCTTCGAGGACCCCGAGTCGGCCGGGGCGTACTTCAACCTGCAGGAGTACGGGAACACGTACTCCCGCATCATGAACCCGACCGTCGCCGTCTTCGAGGAGCGGATGGCGAACCTCGAGGGCGGAGCCGGCGCGGTCGCGTTTGCCAGCGGGATCGCCGCGCAGGCGGCCGCGCTGTTCACGCTGCTCGAGCCGGGCGACCACGTCGTCTCGTCAGCGGCGCTGTACGGCGGCTCCGTGAACCAGTTCAAGCACATGTTGCGGAAGATGAACGTGGAGCTGACCTGGGTCGATCCCGACGATCCGGACGCGTGGCGGACGGCGGTGCGCCCGAACACGAAGGCGTTCTTCGGCGAGACGATCGGCAACCCGGCCGGCAACGTGCTGGACATCGAGACCCTGGCGTCGATCGCGCACGAGCACGAGCTGCCGCTGATCGTGGACAACACGTTCGCGACGCCCTATCTGTGCCGCCCGATCGAGTGGGGTGCAGACATCGTGATCCACTCGGCGACCAAGTTCATCGGCGGGCACGGGACGAGCATCGGCGGCGTCGTCGTCGAGGCCGGCACCTTCGACTGGTCGAACGGACGCTTCCCCGTGGTCGCGGATCCGTCGCCCGCATACCACGGCCTGCAGTTCCACGAGACGTTCGGGATGTACGGCTACTGCATGAAGCTGCGGGCCGAGACGCTGCGCGATCTCGGAGCGGCGCTCGCGCCGTTCAACGCCTTCCTGTTCCTGCAGGGGCTCGAGACTCTGTCGCTGCGGATGGAGCGCCACGTCGACAACGCCCAAGCGGTCGCATCGTTCCTCGAGTCGCATGAGCTCGCCTCGAACGTCGGGTACCCGGGCCTGCCGGGAAGCCCGTACAGGCCGCTCGTCGAGAAGTACCTGCCGCGCGGCGCCGGCGCGGTGTTCTCGTTCGACTGCGCCGGTGGGCGGCAGGGTGGACAGGACCTGATCCGCAGCGTGACCTTGTGGTCCCATCTGGCCAACGTCGGTGACGCAAAGAGTCTGATCATTCACCCCGCCAGCACGACGCATCGCCAGCTGAGCGACGCCGAGCTGGAGGCGGCGGGCGTCGGCCCCGGAACGATCAGGCTGTCGGTCGGCACCGAGTCCGTGGACGACCTGATCTGGGACCTCGAGCAGGGGCTCGCCAGTGTTAGATGACTCAGTGAGATGAGCGAGCTCGAGCGCTACCAGGATCCCTTGACGATCCAGCGGGTCATCCACAGCGCGAGCACGATCGCCGTGGTGGGGCTGTCCGGCAACGAGCTGCGCGCGAGCAACTTCGTCGGCTACTACCTCAAGCGCCATGGCTACCGGGTGATCCCGGTCAATCCGCGCGAGGCCGAGATCCTCGGAGAGGTGAGCTATCCGAGCCTGTCGGAGGTGCCGGTGCCGGTGGACATCGTCAACGTCTTCCGCGCACCGGAAGCCGTGCCGGCGATCGCTTCGGAGGCTGTCGCGGTCAACGCCGGCGCGCTCTGGTGCCAGTTCGGCGTGATCAACGAGGAGGCGGCGCGGATCGCCGAGCACGGCGGCGTGACGGTCATCATGGACCGCTGCCTCAAGGTCGAGCACGCGCGCTACGTCGGCAGGATGCACTGGCTCGGGTTCAACACGGAGCGGATCACCTCGGTCCGTGGTGGCCTTCAGTAGCGACACTGGGTGCGTGTTCGAGCCCGTCGATCGCCGCGAGCGCCCCGGGTCGAGGGAGTGGGCGGACGAGGCCGTCCGCCGTCTCGAGGCGGACGCGAACCGCTCGGCCGACACCCATCTGCACGCCTTCTCGCTGCCGGAGGAGTGGGGCATCGACCTCTACCTCAAGGACGAGTCGGTCCACCCGACCGGATCGCTGAAGCACCGGCTCGCCCGGTCGTTGTTCCTCTACGGCCTCTGCAACGGCTGGATTCACGAGGGGTCGACGATCGTCGAGGCCTCGAGCGGCTCGACGGCCGTGTCCGAGGCCTACTTCGCCCGGTACCTCGGCTTGCCGTTCATCGCGGTCATGCCGGCCTCGACGAGCCCCGAGAAGATCGCGCTCATCGAGGAGCAGGGAGGCACGTGCCATCTCGTCGACGATCCGCGGACGATCGTCGACGAGGCGCAGCGGCTCGCCGACGAGCGCGAAGGGCACTTCCTGGACCAGTTCACATTTGCCGAGCGCGCGACCGACTGGCGGGGCAACAACAACATCGCGGAGTCGATCTTCAGCCAGATGTCGAGAGAGCGGCATCCCGTCCCCGCCTGGATCGTGGTCGGAGCCGGAACGGGCGGGACGAGTGCGACGATCGGCCGCTACGCGCGCTTCGGGCGGTACGCCACGCAGATGTGCGTGGTCGATCCGGAGGACTCGATCTTCTACGCGAGCTGGTCGGGCGACCTGTCGGCCTTCACCGGCCGGCCGTCGCGCATCGAGGGCATCGGCCGCCAGCGCGTCGAGCCGTCGTTCCTTCCGGACGTGATCGACCGGATGATCCGGGTTCCGGATGCCGCGTCGATCGCGACGATGCGGCTCGTTCGTGCACGGACAGGACGCAGCGTCGGCGGCTCGACCGGGACGAACGTGTACGGATCGCTGCTGCTCGTCGCCGAGATGCTCGCCCGCGGCGAGCGCGGCAGCGTCGTGACCCTGATCTGCGACGGCGGGGACCGCTACGCCACGACGTACTACGACGACGCCTGGGTCGACGCGCAGGGCCTCGACCTGGCGCCGTACACGGAGGCCCTCGAGACGCTGCTGGAACGAGGCACGCTCCCCGCGGCGGGCGCTCAGACCTCGGTGATCACGTGACGGATCATGTCCTCGACCTCAGGCGGGACCTCGTCCATCCCGTGAGCCTCCTGCGCGTGTGAGGAGATCTCGACCCACAACTCCTCCTCGTCGTCGCGGCGCGCCACCCACGTACATCCCGGCACCACGTCCCCGCAATTGAACTGCTTCATCGGTTGCTCCTGACGTTCGGGTCGGGCCATGGTATCCGGCTGCCGGCTCATGACCGGGCGACGTTGGGCCGGGAGGACGCCGACTACGATCCGCGTCGTGTGCCGGATCCTGGCCTACCTCGGTGAGCCGCTGCCCGTGCGGAATCTCCTGTTCGATCCCGGGAACAGCCTCGTCCGGCAGTCGTACAGCCCGCGGATGATGAACACCTTCCTCAACCTCGCAGGCTTCGGGATGCAGGCGTGGGACCCGGCGTCGCTCCGGCCGGAGGATCCGTTCACCTACCGGACGACGACCCTGCCGTCGTTCGATCGAAACCTGCGCTTCCTCGCGTCGAAGCTCGCGCCGACGTGCCTCGTCGCCCACGTCCGGGGGGTCACCTACTCCCACGAGGCGGTCGTGGCCGAGACGAACCTCCACCCGTTCCGATTCGCCGGCACGAGCGTCGTGCTCGCCCACAACGGCCACCTGCGGCAGTTTGCGCGCATGCGCTACTCGCTCGTGGAGCACGTGCTGCCGGAGCTGGCGCAGCGGATCGAGGGAACCACGGACTCCGAGTGGATCTACGCGCTGATCCTTTCGCAGCTCGACGACCCGTACGGTCGCCCGGAGACCCGCGAGCTCGCCGACGCGACGGCGGCCGCCCTTCGCATCCTGCGCCGGGTCCGCGCTGCGCACGGCATCGACACCTCCTCGCCGGTGAACCTCTGCGTCAGCACGGGTCGCGCGGTGGTGGCGACCCGCTTCTCGTTCGACTACGGCTGGTACCCGCCCGAGGACGAGATGCTCGAGACCGATCTCCCGTTCGTGAGCCTCTGGTACGCGGTCGGCGGCGAGTACGCCGAGCACGACGGCGACTGGCGGATGACCGCCGCCGATCCGCCGCGCTCGGTGATCATCGCCTCGGAGCCGCTCACGACCGATCCCTCGACGTGGTTCGAGGTGCCGGAGTACTCGATGCTGACCGCCGAGCTCACTCCCGCCGGGATCGAGTTCGAGACACGCGACCTCGATGTCTGACGGCGAGACCGCCGAGTTCCTGGCCACGCTTCCGTTGTTCGAGGGCCGGGAGACGCCGGAGCTGCTGGAGGTGGCACGGCTCGTGCGCCGGCGGACGGTGCGCGAGGGCGAGCTGCTCTGGCAGCAGGGGGAGGAGGCGCGCGAGCTGGTCTTCGTCGTCGAGGGCAGCCTGGCCGCGTCCCTCCACGTCCCCGGCGCCCGGCCGGTGGAGATGGGCAGAGCGGGCCGCGGGGAGACGGTCGGCGAGATCGCGCTGCTCGACGGCGGGGAGCACACGATGAGCGTGCAGGCGGCCGAGGGCGGCACCGTGCTTGCGCTCAGCCGGCCCGATTTCGCAGCGATGCTCGCCCGGCGGCACCCCGCGACGTTCAGCCTGAAGCGCCGGCTCGCATCGCTGCTGACGGCACGCCTTCGCAATCAGCTCGCGCATCTGGCGGCCTCGCTGGGCGAGGGCTCACCGGCCGACGACGAGCCAGGCGCGATCGCCGAGCTCGAGCTCTGCGGCCCGCCGGACAGCAAGTACATCCGTCGGATGACGACCTTCCACGACTTCGATCCGGTCGCGCTCTGGGGGTTTCTCACCTCCGGGAGCTACGCGCAATGCGCTCGAGGACGCACGTTGCTCACCGAAGGGGCGCCGTCCACCGCGTACTACCTGACGATCAAGGGCGCCGTCGAGACGGTGCTGATCCGCGGGAACCGGCGGATTCGCGTCGGGCTTGCAGGGCCCGGGAGAGCGTTCGGCTACGAGAGCCTGATCGACGGCCGCCCGTCTCCTGTGACCGCGATCGCACGGGAGCGGGCGCTCCTGCTCGTCCTGCCGCATGACCCGTTCCAGCAGCTCTTCAACGGCGAGGACGCCATCTCCCACGTCTTCCTCGACGTGATCCAGCGGGACGTGACAGCCGCGCTGCGCCAGACGCTCCGTCCCCACGCGCGCTTCGCCGCGAGTCTGTAGCCGGGCCGGGCGGCTTCCGATGTCCCGGCTGCACCAGGCGCTCGGCTCCCTCCTCGTCGCGGCCCGGAATGCGGACGTGCGGCGGGCCGAGCTGGCCTGGGGCGCGACGATGTCGGCCGAGTGGGCTCACTTCGTCGCCCTCGGAGTGTTCGCCTACGATCACGGGGGCTCCACCGCGGTGGGCGTAGCAGGCCTCGCGCGCCTGCTCCCGGCGGCCGTCATCGCGCCCTTCGCATCGTCCTTCGGCGATCGCTTCCGCCGTGAGCGGTTCCTGGTCGGGATCGCGCTGCTCGGGGCCGCGGGTCTCGTCGTCTCCGCCGCGGGAGCCTTGCTCGACAATCGCATCGTCGTCTTCGCCGCCGCGGCTGTGGTCGGCGTCTGCTCGACACTGTTCCGGCCCGTTCTCGGCGCGCTGCTTCCGTCGCTGGCGCGAACGGCGAAGGAGCTGATCGCGGCGAACGGAGCGACCTCCACGATCGAAAGCCTCGGCACCCTGCTCGGACCGCTCGGTGCCGGTCTCCTGGTCGTCGTCGCCGATGTCGCCGCGGTCTTCGCGGTCGGCGCCGGCACGCTGCTCGCCGGAGCCGTGCTCCTGGCCCGGGTCTCGGTTCGGGGTCGCGTCCCCGTACCTCCGAGTGGGGCGAGGCTCGAGGTATGGCAGGGCGTGAAGGCGATCGAGGAGGTTCCGCGCGCGCGGCTCCTCGTGGGCCTGATCGCCTCGCAGACGTTCATCCGCGGGTGCCTGAACGTCCTCCTCGTCGTGACTGTCTACCAGGTGCTCGACCGGGGTGCGTCCGTCGTCGGATACCTCACCGCCGCCATCGGGGCCGGAGGCTTGATCGGCGCGCTCGGCGCCGTGTCCCTTCGCGGCGTGCGGCTTGTGCCGCCCTTTGCGTGGGGGCTCGTCTTCTGGGGCGTCCCGATCATGCTGATCGCGCCGCTGCCGTACCTGGCGCCGGTGGTGATCCTGCTCGCGACGATCGGCGCTGCGAACAGCGTCGTCGACGTCGCCGGGTTCACGCTGCTGCAGCGCACGGTTCCCGACGAGGTGCTCACCCGTGTGCTCGGTGTGACCTGGGGCCTTGCAATGGGCGCGGTCGCGGTCGGTTCGTTCGTCACACCCGCAATCCTGAGCCTGATCGGGCTCCGGCCGACGTTCGTCGTCGTCGGCGCGGTTCTGCCGATCCTCGTGCTCCTCACGCACCGGCGGCTCCGCCAGATCGACTCCGAGGTCGCGCCTGCGACGGAGCTTGCGCTGATCGACGGCGTCGAGCTCTTCGTGCCGCTTTCACTCGTCGTGAAGGAGCGAATCGCCTCCCATCTCGTGCGGGTCGACCTCGCCGCCGGCGAGGTCGTGATCCGTATGGGCGACCCCGGCGACCGCTTCTACATCGTGGGCAGCGGCGCGGTGACGATCGATGCCGGCTCGCGAACCGTCCACTCGGGCCCTGGGGACTTCTTCGGCGAGATCGCCTTGCTGCGCGACGTCCCGAGAACCGCAACCGTCCAGGCGGAGCGCGAGACCACGCTCTACGCACTCGAGCGCGACGACTTCCTGGCCGCCGTGACGGGTCATCCGCAGGCGCACATGGAGGCGCATGCGGTGGCAGAGGCGCGGCTGGCGAGCTCGTGAGGGCCGGGCCGGGACGTGACGCGCCGGATGCGGCTTCGAACATTGACCGGCGAGCGACGTGACTTCGGCGATCGACTGTGCGAGACTGCCATCCGCTGGGGTCATAAGCACGAGCGAGGAGGCAGGCGTTTAATGCACGCGAGTGTTCGCACCTATGCTGGCAACCCCGACTTGGCGGATACGCTCGCCGAGCACGAGGACGAGATTCGGCAAGTCATCGGAGGCATCAACGGCTTCAAGGCCTACTACCTCCTGAAGACCGGCGACGGCACGACAACGATCAGCGTCTTCGACGATCAGGCGGGCGCGGAGGAGTCGAATCGCGCAGCAGCAGCGTGGCTCGCCGAGAACTTGCCCGACCTGAACGTCGCACCGCCGCAGGTTACGGCGGGCGAGGCGGTCGTCAACTTCTAGATCCTCGACAAACCTCGCGTGCGCGAACGAAATCTCGCCGAGAGCGCGTCAGCCGAGTCGTGAGAAGATGACAACCGCGAAGCCGCCGCTGGCGAATCGGCCGCGCTCGACGCGGGGCTGCTCTTGCGGACGCCCAGTTCTCCGCACGCTGCGTTCAGACGCGACGCAGCGGCTAGCGCCGCCCACTTCAAGCGCCGTGAGCAGCGCGAGCATGTTCGCGGCGGTGAACAACCGGACGGCCTGATCGGCGTCTCGGGCGGCGTGACCGGCACCCGTGACGAGGATTTGAGACGGGCGTGCACGCTTCGCGCAGACGAGCGCTCCTACCCGTTTGCCCCTGACACGACGAAAGCCTGCTTCTCGCTAAGGCTGGCGTCGTGAAACCCGAAGACGTGTTGAAGCTGAAGATCGACCAGTTCTCGAAGGGCGTGCAGCCGAAGATCGCACAACTGCTCGCCGACGATGCGGAGATCGGCCTCGCAGTGCCGACGGGAAACCAGGCAACAAGGCTCCTCAGTGGTGCCACGACGGAGAGCGTTACTCGCCCACTGGCCTTGTCAGTGCGATCCTCGCCCTGGTCGGGATCGAGATGAAGGCGATTCCCGGCCCGGACTATTGGCTCCTTCCCACCGGCCACTCGATGTATGAGGAGTCAAAGGCGATCGAGCAGGCCGAGAGCGCCGACAGTGAGTCTTCTGCGACGCTCACGTGGCGAGAAGCTGTGGGTGCCGTTCGCCTCGTTCTCTGGCCAGGAGAGGCGTATTCGGGACTCGGCGATGGTGCGTTTGCCGTTGAGGGCGAACACGCTGACCTGATCCGCCTCGCTCGGCGATCTGAACGCCTTTGCGCGAGGCGGGGTAATCATGATCGCTGATGATCCGTCAGGCTCGCTTCCGCGGTCCCGACTCCTCCTGGCGAAGGTATGAGGCTCGAGAACGCGGATGCGGCGGTGTTGACGAGGACGAGCTGGGCGAAGGTGGGATGAGCGCCGTAGGCCGATGCGGCCTCGAGGGTGAGCGCGTAGAGGGCTTCCACGCCCAGCTGCCCCCGGACAAATTCGAGTCGCTTGTGTTGGTCGCGGGCCACGGGGCACAGCTTTCTCGTCGCGCACGCGTTCGCTGTCGGTTCGTTCGCAGCCCGCGCCTTCGGTCAGCAGCGCGGGCGCTTCGCGCCGGTTCCGAGATGCAAAGGTCGGGACGGTCGTCCGGCTAACCGGGGGGCGCGGCCGAGATGGTTGCGCCCCCGGTTGGGTCACGTCACGGCCAGATGAGGTGAACCGTATCGTCCGTATACGGGCTGTTCTCACCGCGCGAGACGGAGGTCACGCTTCCGGTGACTCCCTCGTAGACACCTGTCCCCCCGACGATCGCGATGTGCGTTGTGTTGCTCTGGTTCAGAAGCCCCATGCCTGCAATGTCGCCGCCCGCGAGCGCGAACAGGCCGTAGCAGGGCCCGCTCGAGTTCGTGCCGCCCCGGCTGATCATGCAGGTAGCTTCGAGATGCCCCGCCCGAGCGCCCGACTTGGTCATGAGTTCGCTCGTGAATGCGAACATATCGCCGATGAGCGGCGGCGAGTTGAAGCCCTGACGCGGCGGATTGTCGATGAAGTTGGCCCCGTCCTGCTTCTCGACCAGGTGGAATGTCACGCTCTTCCTCGCGGCGGTCTTCGAGGCTGCGCTCGCGGCCGTCAGCGAGGCCCCGAACACCAGCGCAAGCAACACGATCGACATACGTCTCATGAAACCCTCCTTCTCGTCGCTGTTCCCCCGGATCTGATCCTTCCACACGGCCGATCGAGGTCGCAGCCACGCGTTGCTCCGGATCGAAATGCTCAGGCGGCGTGCGTTGGATGGAGTTGCCGAGGGCGAGCAGGGGGCGGGTCTGACCGACGCCGTGCTCGCCGCGACCGCGCGTAAGCCGTGGGGTAGCCGGGGTTCTGAGGGTGGATGAAGCGCATGATCGTCGCGTAGAGAGCCACGCAGGCCGATACGAAGATCGCGAGGACGACGGCTAGCCCGGCGAGCCGTTCGCCCCGGACGCTCCGCAGGTAGAACGCGATCCCGAGCGGGATCGCGGTTAGCGCGTCGCCGAAGTTGTCGGACCAGGTCGGCGAGGAGCGCAACCGAGCCGGAAAGGGTGAAGATCGCAAGCTGGGGATCGCGGCGATGCCGAGGATGAGAAGGGCTGAGCGCGACTGCCGGAGGGTGTCGAACCGCAACGCGATGGAGGCGATCTTGTTGGTTTTGCGGTCGGGGATGCAGTCGGAACGCGTTGGATGCGTCGGGGATGGCGCGTGTCGGATACGGGGGAGCGTCCCGGGCTCGACAGCTCAGTCCTTCACGCGACGACTCATGTCCTTACGCATCCGTGACGGCGCGAAGGGCAGCGAGCGCTACTGCATGGAGCTCCCGCCGAACGCGGCCAGGCATCCGGGCGACCGCCACTCCAATCCCCGATCGTCGGGGCCGGGCGTCTCGGCAAGCCACCGCCCGAGCCACCGCGCGGGCGAACCGGCGCTCCCTGGCCCGAGGGATCGCTCCGCTTGCCGTCGGCCTTCTTCTTGCGCTTGTGGTGGCGGGTCTCTCGATCGCGTCGCCGAGTTCCCGCTGCTATTTCTTCTTCGCTTTGCGGCGGAGCTTCTTAGTGAGTTCGCGATTGGCCATGGCCAGGGTCTTGGACGATGGGTTGCTTGGAGTGGGTTAGGCACCGTGACGGGGCCATGCGCATCGAAACGAAGCAGCGACGCGGCTAGACGGTGGCGGACGCAGGCGGCCTGGAGTCGGTCGCCGCGGCCTCTCCGTCGCGGTAGGGGGCCGGAACGCGGTCAGCGCTGTTAGCAGGTTTTCCGGAGCTTGCTCTGCGACCCAGTGGCCGGCGTCGGGAATGACGTGGCCCTGTACATCGTCGGCGGCGAGCTTCATGACGTTCGCGGCACTGCTTCAATGACGCTCTCCGCGCCTCCCATTGCGAGCACGGGCAGGGTCAGCCGACGGGTCGTGCGCTTTCGTTCTGCGCGATCGTTGTCCCGATCGCCCGGTAGAAGCCGAAGCTGCCGCGCAGGGCGTCGGGGTCGGAGGCGATCGTGTCGATGTAGTACTGCACGGGTCGGCGGGGAGCTTCTTCGTCCCGGCCGAGGCGTCGAACTCTGCGCCGAAGAAGATCTCCTCTCGCCCTTTCACAAGGGCCTCGTTCACCTCGGCGGGGAGCTGGTTGAAGGCGAGGTGCCAGAGCCGCGCGTTGAGCTGCGGCGGGAGGAACAGGGGCGGTGACGGAGACACGCCCGGGAGAGGGGCCTCTGAGACGACCAGCCGGACGACCCGCTCCGGGTGATCCGCGGCCAGCGCGTAGGCGATCGGCATTCCTGTGTCGGTCCCGTACACGGCGAACCGCTCGTGGCCGAGCGCGTCCATCAGCGCGACCAGGTCGCCCGCAAGGGTGGCGGTGTCGTACCCGTCCTCCGGCTTGTCGGAGAGGCCGACGCCGCGCTGGTCGACGGCGACGACCGCGAAGTCCCGGGCGAGAGCCGGCATGATGAATCGCCACGCGTACCAGGTCTCGGGCCAGCCGTGCACCAGTAGCAGCGGCGGGCCCTCGCCTCCGACGACCGCCTGCAGGCGCACGTCGCCTGTGTCGATGTACTGGCTCGTGAACGTTTTGCTGAACCCGGTCGGGAGGTTCGGCGCCCCGTAGGCCGACCCAGGGCCTTCCGGCGTGGTCAGCCTGTTCGAAGGTGAGCTCATCAGATCTCCTTTCAGCTCGAACGGCCTTTGGCTTGGTGAAACCACGGCGATTGCCGAGTCTTGCACGCCGTCATACGCACCGGCAAGTCAGCTCGTGGGCCATCGTCCGGGACTGTTCCCGAAGTGGAGGCAGCCGAATGGTCAGTGCCTCGGCCTGGGGATTCCCACCGTGCGAGCGGCGGTGAGTCGCACTATCCTGATCTCGGCAATTACGGAGACCGGGAGGTTGTCATGACCACCACGATGCAGGTCCCGGGAATCGCGCGGACCGACCTCCAACGCCACGACCTCAGCGTCCCTGGGCGCGAGGTCATCCAGAACGGGGTCGACATCAGCTCGGAAGGGCCGCCCCTCAGGCACGAGCATCCGGGCGAGGAGCTCATCTACGTCCTCGTGGTCGAGTGAACCAGGGCTACGGTCAGGTCAGCCGAATGCAAGCAAGCTATTCAGAAGGAGGTAGTCGTGAGCACCACCGTTCAGACCGCCACCGAGATCCGTCCCTTCCACGTTGAGATTCCGGACGAGGCGCTGGACGATCTCCGTCGCCGTATCGCCGCGATGCGCTTGCCTTCCAGGGAGCTGGTATCGGATCGGTCGCAGGGCGTGCAGCTGGCGACGATCCAGGCGCTCGCCGGTTACTGGGCTTCCGAGTACGACTGGCGCAGGGCCGAGGCGAAGCTCAACGCCTTGCCCCAGTTCACGACCGAGATCGACGGGGTGGAGATCCACTTCATCCATGTGAGGTCGGAGCACGAGGACGCGTTGCCGCTGATCATGACGCACGGCTGGCCCGGCTCGGTCATCGAGTTGCTCGAGACGGTCGGGCCGCTGACGGATCCGACCGCGCACGGCGGGAGCGCCGAGGATGCCTTCCATCTCGTTCTGCCCTCCCTGCCGGGGTACGGGTTTCTCGGCCGAGCCGGTCGAGGTCGGCTGGATCTGGGCCGGACGGGGCGGGCGTGGGCCGAGCTGGTGCGCCGCCTTGGCTACACGCGGTATGTGGCCCAGGGCGGCGACGTGGGCGCCGGCGTCACTGATGCGATGGGCCGCCAGGCACCTGAGGGGCTGGTCGGCATCCACACGAACCTGCTCGTGCCGGCGCTGAGCGGGACCATGCCGACGGACACGGACGAGGAACGCGCCGCGGCGGCGCAGATCGCCAGCTTCCGGCAGTCCGGGAACGGCTACTTCGTCGAGATGGCCACCCGACCGCAGACGATCGGCTATGCCCTGCTCGACTCCCCGGTCGCTCTGGCGGCCTGGATGTCAGACCACGACACGGACGCCTACTACAAGATCGCGGGCGCCTTCGTCGAGGGGCAGCCCTCGGGCAACCTCACCCGCGACCACGTCCTCGACAACATCACGCTGTACTGGCTGACCGGCACCGGTGCCTCGGCGGCTCGGTCGTACTGGGAGGCCTACGGGCCTGACGCGCCGGCCGCGGGCCGTCAGCCCCTGCCGCCTCCGGTGATCCCGTTCGGCTTCACGACGTTCCCGGGCGAGATCTGGCGGACGCCGCGCAGCTGGGTCGAGGCGAGCTACCCGAACGTCATCTACTTCAACGAGGTCGACAAGGGCGGCCACTTCGCCGCCTGGGAAGAGCCGGAGCTCTTCGCGTCCGAGCTGCGAGAGGCGTTCAGGTCACTCCGCTGATCGGCCGCCGTGAGCGGTGCGCGCAAACCGTGCGCGCCACCCGCGGCCGTTCTACAAGTCCACGGTGCCGTGACGCGCGACGGCTTCGGCTACGCAGCTGACGCTGCGGCCGTCGTGAGCCATGTCGACCTGCGGGATGCGGTACATCTTGGCCACTCGACTGGAGTGGCGTCGTGAGTGGAGGGTTCGGCGTCCCGGCCCGGAGAGAGGTCGTCGCCCAGGTGCTGGAGAGCCCGGAAGGCCGCCCGGTGGACGACGTCTGTGTAGGTCGGGAAGCAAGCATGCGCGCGAATTGGCCGATCTGCATTCCCGAGGTCATTGCGATCGCGGCGATTTGCGCGAGCTCGACTGCTCGGTCGCCGACGATGTGGCAGCCGACGAGCGTGCGCGTCGTTCGATCGACGACGAGCTTGCAGTATCCGACCTCGCGACCGTCGATGATCGGCGCGGCGTCGACTGGTAGTGCTCGGTCGAGACGAAGACGTCGTGTGTTGCGCGGTCGGGCTCCCCGGTGAGGCCGACGTGCGCGTACACGGGGTCGGTGAAGCTGCCGAGCGGAATCACGCCGCCGCCGATGGTGGTGGTCGGGCCGTTGACGGCGTTGGTTCCCGCGACGTAGCCGTCGTGGATCGCGATCACCGCCAGCCCGCACCGGTTCGTCGCGTCTCCGGCCGCGAAGATATGCGACGCCGAGGTACGGAGATGGTCGTCGACCTGTACGTGGCCGCCTGGATCGGTCTCCACGCCGGCCGCGGCGAGGCGAAGCCCGAGGGTGTCCGCTTTCCAGCCGATCGCGACGACGGCGAGCGTCGCCTCGGGAACTCTGAGTGCCGTCGCGGGTGTAGGTCATCCGCACGCCGCCAGGCGTTTGGTCGAAGCGGTCGATGGTCACCCCCCGCGACCTCGAGCTCTTGCCGCAGAGGATCACCAGTACCTGTTCACCAAAAGGCACAGGCTTACCACCCAGGGTGGCTCGAGCAGCTCCTGACCAACCCGAACGACGGATTGGACGGCTACGAGGAGATGCTCCGCGCCTCACGAAGGACCCGGACGCGATCAAGGTCTATGTCGACGTTGCCTCACGCATCCGGGCGATGGATTGAGGCGAAACCCGGCCGACGAACGGGAGGGGCTGACCGAGGAGGAGGGATTCGAACCCGCGATGGATGCTCATGCCCCGATAGCGCCTCAGGTCGATGGTTCTTAGGGAGCGTCCGTCATTTAGGTGATGGACTGATGGTGTAGTTCCACTCGGGGTGAAACGGGTGGTGGGTGATGTTCACGGCTGCGAGTTGTTGGTCGCCGACTTCGACCTTGGGGTATTTGTCGGGGTCGAGGCGGGCGTAGACCTCGAGGCCGGTGCGGGTTGTGGTGGCGGCGATCAGGTTGATGACGACCTCGTAGGAGATCAGCGACCGGCCGCGCCAGTTTTTGGAGATGTAGCTGAACAGGCGGTGTTCGACCTTGTTCCACTTGCTCGTGCCGGGCGGGAAGTGACAGACGCTGATCTGCAGGCCGGTGCGGTCGGCCAAGCGTTGCAGCTCGGTCTTCCACAGGCGGGTGCGGTTGCCGTTGGAGCCGCCGCAGTCGGCGGTGATGACCAGCCGGCCAGCTCGGGGGTAGCGCTTGCGCCCGAGCTGCTCCCACCAGGCGCCGATCGCGGCGACGGAGAACTGCGCGGTGTCGCGGTCGATCCCGACCGACACGAACCCTGTGTCGTCGGCGATGTCGTAGATCCCGTAGGGGATCGCCTTGCCGGCGGCCATGCTCGGGAAGTCGTAGGTGTTGACCTTCGGGGGCTGTCCTTCGGGATGCCACTCGCGGCCCGCGTTCTTGAACTCGCCGACGAGCTCCTTCTTCTTGGTATCGATGCTGATCGCCGGCTGCCCGGCTGCCACCGCCGCAGCGACCGTGTCGTTGATCTGCCGAAACTGCGCGTCGCGGTCGGGATGCTGCTTGCCTTCCAGCGTCTTGCGCGCCGACTGCAGGCTGTAGCCGAGCGTGCGCAGCAGCCTCGGGACAGTCCGGAACCCGACCGGGTGACCGCGCTCGGCGAGCTCGTCGGCCAGCTTGCGCGCGCTCTTCGAGGTCCACAAAAGCACCCGCTCGGGATCACCGCGGGTCTCGCCCTCGACGAGTTCGCCTAACAGCTCCAGCAGCTTCGGATCGCTGGTCTCCGCGGCCGGTCGCCCCGCGCCACGCGCCCGCACCCGCCCCGGCTCGAGCGGCGGCTCGTCAAGCTCGCGCAGCCCCTTGCGGACCGTGTTCTCCGCCAGCCCACACGCCCGCGCCGCCGCCGCGATCCCCCCGTAGCCGAACGTGCGCGCCTCGCTGGCCGCAAACGCTCGCCGCTGCCGCTCGTTCAGCTGCGGTCGCAACAGCCGGTAACGCTCCGCGATCGCTGCCTCGGCATCACTCACGCACCACGGTTTCTACCGCCGCAGCCCAGATCCTTCACCTAATTTACAGACGCTTCCTTAGCCCGGTTCGACCGGCGTCACGGCATGGGCGGTATCGGACGGCGACGTTAGGCCGCACCCGTCATAGGCCGTGACTGGCGCGGGCGAGCCTCATCATGGTCTCGTGCGTCCCTTCTGAGCCCCGGCCGTCGGCAGGATGGGGGCGGAGTTGGACGTAGCGGCCGTCGGGTTGCATCTGCCAGGCGTTGCGCGTGTCAGCGAGGGAGACCTGGAGGATCTCCCAGAGACGGGCGCGCAGGCGGCGCTCGGAGATCGGCACCGCGGCCTCGACCCGCTTGGAGAGGTTCCGGGTCATCCAGTCGGCCGAGCCGATCAGGAACTCTCCGTCGACCGGATCGTCGGAGCCCGCGGCGAAGTGGTAGATCCGGGAGTGTTCGAGGAACCGGCCTACGACGGAGCGGATGCGGAGGTTCTCGGTCAGGCCGGGGACCCCTGGGGCGAGGCAGCAGAGGCCGCGCACGACGAGGTCGACCGGCACGCCCGTCTGCGAGGCTCGCGAGAGGAGCGCACAGATGTCGGGGTCATCGAGCTGGTTCAGCTTGGCGACGATTCGCGCGGGCAATCCGGCCTCGCGATTGGCGATCTCGCGCTCGATCAGTCCGACGAACTCGGCGCGCATGTTCATCGGCGCGACGATCAGCGTCTCGAACTGCGGAGTGCGCGAACGGCCTGTCAGGAAATGGAAGAGCGTGACGATGTCGCGCGTGACCGCCGGGTTGGCTGTGAGCAGTCCGACGTCCTCGTACAGCCTGGCGGTGCGCGCGTGGTAGTTCCCTGTGGCGATGTGAGCGTAGGCGCGAATGCCGCTCTCCTCCTGGCGGATCACGAGCGCTGCCTTGCTGTGCGTCTTGAGCCCGTTCACCCCGAACACGACGTGCGCTCCGACCTTCTCGAGCTCGCGCGACCAGTGGAGGTTGCGTTCCTCGTCGAACCGGGCGTTGAGCTCGATGACGCAGGCGACCTGTTTGCCGGCCTCGGCAGCGCGAATCAGCGACTGCACGAACGGGGTGTCGTCGCCCACCCGGTACACGGTCATCTTGATCGAGACGGTCAACGGGTCGTCGGCGGCTTCCCGGATGAAGCGTTCCACGCTCGCGTAGAAGCTCTCGTACGGGTGGTGCAAGAGGATGTCTCCGGCACGCATCGCGGAAAAGATGTTTCCGTCGACCGTCTCGAGCGCTCTCGGCGCTAGCGGTGTCCACGGCGGGTCGCGCAGCGGCTCGATCTCGAGCGCGGCGATCTCGAACAGCGTCGTGTAGTCGAGGAGCGCCGTCATCTCGTACACGTCGTCGGAGCCGAGCGCGAATCGTTCCTTGAGCTCCGACAGCATCGCCGGGTCGGCGTCCGGCTGGACTTCGAGCCGAACGACCGGTTCGAAGCGGCGCTGCTTCAGCTCTCGCTCGACGAGTGCGCGTTTGCTCTCACCATCGATATCGCCGTCGTCAAACTCGACCTCAGCGTCCCGGCAGACGCGGAACAGGCTCGCGCTCTC
>CAWBVD010000007.1:0-25545 GCA_963792135.1 uncultured Actinomycetes bacterium
CTAGGCTAGAGTCGGCTCCGATGTCGTTCGTCTCACGCGGCTTCCACGGCCGCCGCGACTCCGACGTCGATGCCGCCCGCGTGCCGCCGGGGCAGTACGTCACGCACGACTTCCCCGTGCTCTCGGCGGGCCCGACGCCGCACACGCCGCTCGAGCAGTGGGACTTCCAGATCGTCGGCGAGATCGACGAGCCGCGCCGCTGGAGCTGGGACGAGTTCCGCGCGCTCCCGAGCGAGGAGATCACGCGCGACATCCACTGCGTGACCAAGTGGACGAAGCTCGACACCGTCTGGCGAGGGGTCTCCGTCGACACGCTGCTCGACGGGCTCGACACCTCCGCGGAGTTCGTCGTCGAGTTCGCGGACGGCGGCTACACGACCAACCTGCCGCTCGAGGACGTCACCGGCGGCAAGGCCTGGATCGCGTACGAGTACGACGGCGAGCCGCTCGAGCCCGAGCACGGCGGGCCCGCGCGGATGCTCGTCCCGCACCTCTACTTCTGGAAGAGCGCGAAGTGGGTGCGCGGCCTGCGGCTGCAGGCGGTCGACGAGCCGGGCTTCTGGGAGATCAACGGCTACAACAACTACGGCGATCCTTGGCAGGAGCAGCGCTACTGGGGCGACTGACGTGGCGGTCGGCCGAGGTTGTCGAGATCGTCACCGAGACGCCGCGCGTCAAGACCATCGCCTTCGACGTACCCGACTGGCCGGGGCACCGCGCCGGGCAGCACGTCGACATCCGGCTGACGGCCGAGGACGGCTACCAGGCGGAGCGCAGCTACTCGATCGCGTCGGCCGCGAATGGAACACGCGTCGAGCTCACAGTCGAGCGGCTCGACGACGGCGAGGTCTCGCCGTACCTCACCGAGGTGGTGCGGGCCGGCGACCGGATCGAGCTCCGCGGACCGGTCGGCGGCTACTTCGTCTGGGAGCCTTCGCTCGGCGGCCCGGTGCTGCTCGTCGGCGGCGGGTCCGGCGTCGTGCCGCTGATGGCGATGATCCGCACCCGCCGGGCCGCGGGCAGCGATGCGGAGATGCGCCTGCTGCTCTCTTCGCGCAGCTGGGACGACGTCATCTACCGCGAGGAGCTCGAGCACGACGGCGTCGCCGTCGTCCATACCTTGACCCGCTCGCAGCCGCCCGGCTGGACGGGGTTCGCGCGCCGGGTGGACGAGGCGATGCTCGCCGAGGTCGGCCCCGGCGCGGATGCGCGGCCGCTGGTCTACGTCTGCGGCCCGACGCCGTTCGTCGAGGCGGTTGCGGAGGCACTCGTGCACATCGGCCACGAGCCGGGGCGCATCAGGACCGAACGCTTCGGAGCGACAGGAGGCTGAGATGGACGCGCTGATGCTCGACGGCAACGCGGTCGCGGGGCTGCTGCAGGAGGTGTTCGCGGTCGAGATGACCATCGCGATCGCGACGTGCGGCGGCTGCGGCGCGAGCGAGCCGGTCGGAGCCGCTCACGTCTTCCGCGGCGCCGGCGTCGTCCTCCGCTGCCCGCACTGCGACAACGCCCTCGTCACGATCTCCAAGACCGGCGCCTCCACGCGGATCAGCCTCGCCGGCATACGCACGCTCACGATCATCCCGGAATAGTTGCGCACTCAAGTACGTTCTTCCTGAGGTCATCACATTTCGATCGCAGGAAGGATCTCAATGACCGACTTCCCCCTTGTGCTCGGCCTCGACACGTTCGGGGATCTCATCCACGACGAGCACGACCGCCCCCTCTCTCACGCGGAGACGATCCGCAGCGTCGTCGAGCAGGGCGTGCTCGCCGAGCACGTCGGCGTCGACTTCTTCGGCATCGGAGAGCACCACACGGACGACTTCCCGATGCCGGCCGCCGACGTCGTGCTCTCCGCGATCGCGGCGCGTACCAGCCGCATCCACCTCGGCTCTGCGGTCACCGTGCTGAGCTCGGACGATCCTGTCCGCGTGTTCCAGCGCTACTCGACCCTCGACGCCGTCTCCGGCGGTCGCGCCGAGGTCATCCTCGGGCGCGGCTCGAGCATCGAGTCGTTCCCCCTGTTCGGCTACGACCTCGCCGACTACGAGCGTCTGTTCGACGAGAAGACGAACCTCTTCGCCGAGCTGATGAAAGGGGGCCCCGTCAGCTGGAACGGAACGACCCGCGCCGCCCTGCACGAGCAGGAAGTCGTCCCACATCTCGAGGACGGGCCGTTCCCGGTCTGGATCGGCGTCGGCGGCAGCCCCGAGTCCGTGATCCGCGCGGCGCGCTACGGCTTCTCGCTCATGCTCGCGATCATCGGCGGGCCGCCGGCGCGCTTCGCCCCCTTCTCGCAGCTCTTCCGCGATGCCCTCGAGCAGTTCGGACAGCCCCCGCGGCCGGTCGGCATCCACGGCCCGGGCCACGTCGCTGCCACCGACGAGGAGGCCCGAGAGGCGTTCTGGCCGCACTGGCACGCGACGATCACGCGAATCGGCAAGGAGCGCGGCTTCAGGCCTCCGACCGAGGAGTCCTTCGCGTACGACACGGGGCCCGACGGCGCCCTCTACGTCGGCTCGCCCGAGACCGTCGCCCGGAAGATCGTCGCCAACCTCCACAACCTCGAGGCCAACCGCTTCGACCTCAAGTTCGGCATGCCGGGGCTGACGCACGAACAGCTCATGACGACGGTCGAGCTCTACGGGACGGAGGTCGTGCCGCGCGTGCGCGAGCTCGTGGCCGGCGCGGTGCTGGAATCCGGCTTCGCGCAAACACGTTGAAGAACTCGATGGAGCGGCCCAGACAGATAGGCAGGGCATGAGCGCCCAGGCGGCGATGCTCCGGCCGGCGGCCTTCGGTTGGGACGTGACGCTGACCGACGGCCGGGTGCTCGCCCGCTTCTTCGGGCCAGGCGCTCACCGGCGCGCCCTCCGCTATCTGACGCGCCTCGGACATCGCATCTGACCCCTGGACGCAGTCCGGTAGCCTCTTGGCGATCGCCGGTGAGACAACAGCCGTGACCGCCCCCCAGCCGGGCATCTTCGCGCTCGGCACGGCGTCACATGCCTATCTCGAGCTCGACCTGGCGCCGGGCCGCGAGCCCGGGGAGCTCGTCACCGCGGTGGCCTCGCTCCGCGAGCCGAGGACCACGATGGGGGGAGTGAACCTCGTCGTGGGCTTCAGGCCCGAGCTCTGGTCGGCTGCTGTTCCGGCCGACGCACCAACCGGCCTCGAGGGCTTCAACGACGAGATCGCCGGAGTGGAGGGATTCACGATGCCCGCCACTCAGCACGACGCGGTGCTCTGGCTGTCGGGCAGCGCCTACGACGTCGTCTTCGACACCGCGAAGGAGGCGATCGCCGCGCTGAGGGGGGTGGTGTCGGTCATGGACGAGACCTCGAGCTGGCCGTACCGCCACGACCTGGATCTCACCGGCTTCATCGACGGCACCGAGAACCCGACGCTCCTCGAAGCACCCGAGGTGGTGCTCGTGCCCGAGGGGCAGCCGGGCGAGGGTGGAACGGTGCTCCTGCTGCAGAAGTGGGTGCACGACGGCCCTGCCTGGGAGGCGCTTCCCGTCGCGAACCAGGAGCTCGTGATCGGGCGCCGCAAGCTCGACAGCGAGGAGCTCGACGACAAGCCCGCCGACTCGCATGTCGCAAGCACCGACCAGGACACGTTCGGGAAGATCTTCCGGCGTAACACGCCGTTCGGAACCGTCGGCGAGCACGGGACGATGTTCGTCGGCTTCTGCAGCGAGCGCAGGCCTCTGGCGACGATGCTCGAGAGCATGAGCGGCCTCAGGACCGGAACACGTGACGCGCTGACCCGCTTCACCCATCCCGTCTCCGGCGCCTACTACTTCATCCCGTCGAGCGCGGCACTGCTTCGGCTCTCGCCTCCGGACGACTGAGCGGCGTCAGCGCTCGTCAGGAAGCGCCGAGATCGGGCCGCGGATGAAGCTCGATGACGGGTGAGCCTCCCGGATCGAGCCCTGCATCCCGCAGCAACCTCCGCAGATCGACGGTCAGCTGCTCGTCGATGTCCTTGCTCGTCGGGGGGTCGATCACCTGGGTCTCGGAGCCCACAGTGACGTGAAGCTTGCCGTTGTGCTCCTCGCGGACCGTCCCGACCGCCTCGAGCAGCGAGAGACCTGCCGCCACTCGATGTTCCGGCTCGCAGGATGCTCGAAGAGGAGCCTCAGGGTGTCGCGGTGATGGTTGTTGAGGTCGGCGACCATGAGCCCCTCCTACGGTGCCAGATCGGGCGGCGCCTCGAACTCGCCCTCCGACGGCGGCTCGACGCCGCCGAAGAGGCTCGGCGCCGGATGCTCGCGTAGATCCTCCGCGCCCTGGTCGGGGAGGTGGTACTCCTCGACCTCGGCCGACTCGTCCTCCGCGCCGCTGCCGAAGACCCGGCTGAACCAGCTCCTGACGCCCACTGCCAGGGCAGCGTACTAGAGGACGGCGTGCGGCACCTCGCACGTGTAGCGCTCGGCGATGTGCCGCGAACATCCGGCCAGAGGAGGGAGCCAGCGCAGGCCTGACCGTGCACGCATAACCTGGCGTGACGATGGAGCCGGCAACCGGCGTCACGCGGGTGGAGGAGATCACCGACGGCGTGTGGGCGCTACCCGTGCCCATGCCGGGCCCGCTGGGGTCGATGTGCGCGTACGTGCTCGAGGTCGAGGACGGCGCGCTCCTGCTCGACGCCGGCTGGAACTCGCCGGACGCGCTCGACGCCCTCGAACGCGGTCTCGGCGCTGCCGGCTTCGGCTTCCGGGACCTGCGGGGCGTGCTCTTTACCCACGGCCACCCCGACCACTACGGACTGGCGAGCCGCCTTCGCGAGCTCACCGATGGGTGGTTCGCCCTCCACGAGGCCGACGCCGGGTCGGTCGCGCAGCGGTCGCGCGTGGCGGCGGAGTTCGCGCGGCGGCTCGACGGATGGCTCGAGGACGTCGGCATGCCGCTCGACGAGCGGCGGAGCGTCGCCGGCCGGCTCGTCCGCCTGATCGGCGAGATCGACTACGTCGAGCCCGACCGCTTCATTTTCGACGGCGACGCGTTCGAGCTCGCGAGCGGCCGCCTGCTCGCCCTCCACACGCCGGGCCACTCGCGCGGGCACGTCTGCTTCGTGCTCGACGAGCGCGGCCTGGTCTTCGCCGGCGACCACGTGCTCGCCCGTACGACCCCGCACATCAGCGCGTACATGGGCTCCGCCGAGAGCCCGCTCGACGACTATCTGAGCTCGCTGCGCCGTCTCGGGCGCCTCGGCGACCTCGAAGCCCTCCCCTCCCACGGTCCGCGCTTCCGGCTCGGGCCTCGCGTGCAGGCGCTGATCGACCACCACGAGGCGCGGCTGGTCGAGGCGCGTCTGGCCGTTGCCGAGGGAAGGGAGACGGTGCTCGCCATCGCCTCGAGGATGACGTGGTCGAGACCCTGGGAGGCCCTCGATTCGTTCGACCGCTGGCTGGCCGCCCGAGAGGCCCTCGCCCACCTGATCCTGCTCGAACGGCGCGGCGAGGTGGTGCGAGGCGAGACTCGGCCCTTCCGCTGGCGCCCTTGCTCGGGATAGTCAGTAGAGCCCTGAGTACAGAGCGCGAGCGGTTGAACGAGGTTCCGCGGGGCCGCGCCCCGTGGCGGCACTGGGGGCCCTATCTGGCCGAGCGCGCCTGGGGAACGGTCCGCGAGGACTACAGCGCGACCGGCGAGGCATGGGACTCGTTCCCCCACGACCACGCGCGCTCGCGCGCCTACCGCTGGAACGAGGACGGCCTCGCCGGGATCTGCGACGACCTGCAGACCCTCTGCCTCGCGCTCGCGTTCTGGAACGGCCGCGACCCGATCCTCAAGGAACGGATCTTCGGCCTCACCGGGCCCCAGGGGAACCACGGCGAGGACGCCAAGGAGTACTGGTGGTATCTCGACTCCACCCCCACCCACTCCTGGATGCGCTGGCGCTACATGTACCCGCAGGCGGAGTTCCCGTACGAGCAGCTCGTCCAGCACGGGCGCGGGCGCGACGAGCCGGAGCTCGAGCTCGTCGACACCGGCGTCTTCGACGACGGCCGGTACTGGGAGATCACCGCCGACTACGCCAAGGCCTCCGAGGAGGAGATCCTGCTGCGAGTCTCCGTCCGGAACGCCGGCCCCGACGCCGCGACGATCGACGTGCTGCCGACCCTCTGGTTCCGGAACACCTGGAGCTGGGACGGCTCGGCGAAGCCGTCGCTCCGGCTCGAGAACGGCGTGCTCGTCGCCGAGCACCCCGATCTCGGCACGCGCTACCTCTCGGCTTCGGGTTCGCCGGAGGCCCTTTTCTGCGAGAACGAGACGAACCGCGAGCGCCTTTGGTGCGTTCCGTCGGAGACGCCGTACCCGAAGGACGGCATCGGTGACCACGTCGTGCACGCCGCCGCCACTGTCAACCCGGCGCAGACCGGGACGAAGGCGGCGTTCCGCTACCGGCTCGAGGTCGCGGGCGGCGAGACGGCCACGATCGAGCTCCGGCTCGGCGAGCGGCCGGGGCTCGGGGCCGACTTCGCGCAGGTGCTCGCGGCGCGGGCGCGGGAGGCCGACGAGTTCTACGCCGAGCTGACGCCGGCCGGCGCCTCGCCCGACGAGGCGCTCGTGCTGCGCCAGGCACTCGGCGGGATGCTCTGGTCGAAGCAGTTCTTCCACTACGACGTGCTCAGGTGGCTCGAGGGCGATCCCGCCGGCCCGCCGCCGCCCGCCGCGCGCTGGAGCGGCCGGAACGGCGAGTGGACGCACCTGAACAACATGGACGTCGTCTCGATGCCGGACAAGTGGGAGTACCCCTGGTACGCGGCCTGGGATCTCGCCTTCCACTGCGTCGCGCTCGCGCACGTCGATCCCGAGTTCGCGAAGGCGCAGCTGATCCTGATGTGCCGCGAGTGGTACATGCACCCGAACGGCCAGCTGCCCGCCTACGAGTGGGCGTTCGGCGACGTGAACCCGCCGGTCCACGCGTGGGCGGCGCTGCGGGTGTTCGAGATCGCGGGTGACGAGGACTACGACTTCCTCGAGCGGATCCTGCACAAGCTGCTCCTGAACTTCACATGGTGGGTGAACCGCAAGGACGCCGAGGGCAACAACGTCTTCGAGGGCGGCTTCCTCGGGCTCGACAACATCGGCCCGTTCGACCGCTCGGCGTTGCCCGTGAAGGGCCGCCTCGAGCAGTCGGACGGCACGGCCTGGATGGCGCTCTACTGCCAGAACCTGCTCGAGCTCGCGCTGCTCCTCGCCGACCACAACCCGACCTACGAGGACATCGCGACCAAGTTCTTCGAGCACTTCGCGCTGATCGCCTCGGCGCTGAACGAGAAGGGGCTCTGGAGCGAGGAGGACGGCTTCTACTACGACGTGCTGCAGACCGAGCACCACCGCGCGCCGCTGCGCGCGCGCTCGATCGTCGGCTTGCTCCCGCTCGCCGCGGTCTCGACGCTCGGGCCGAAGACGATGGCGCGCCTGCCCGACTTCACGACGCGCCTGGAGTGGTTCACGACCAACCGCCCCGAGGCCGGGCATGTCGTCGCGCACATGACCTCACCCGACCACCCGGGCTGGCGGCTGCTCTCGATCGTCGGCGGAGAGCGGCTTCGCCGCTTGCTCGCGCCGATGCTCGACCCGGAGGAGTTCCTCTCCGAGCACGGCCTGCGCGCGCTGTCGCGCTTCCACGACGCCAATCCGCTCCACGTCTCCGTGGACGGCGTCACGGCGACGCTCGACTACGAGCCGGCCGAGTCGACGAGCGGCCTCTTCGGCGGCAACTCGAACTGGCGCGGTCCGATCTGGTTCCCGGTCAACTTCCTGCTCGTCGACAGCCTTCGGGTCTACCACCGCTACCTCGGCGACGGCTTCCGGGTCGAATTCCCGACCGGCTCGGGTCGCGAGCTCTCGCTCGCCCAGGTGTCGGACGAGCTGGCCGGCCGGCTGATCTCGATCTTTCTCGAGCGCGAGGATGGGACGCGGCCGGTCTTCGGCGGCTGCCGGCTCTTCCAGGAGGACCCGGCGTGGCACGACCTGATCCCGTTCCACGAGTACTTCCACGGCGAGACCGGCGCGGGCCTCGGCGCCTCCCACCAGACCGGCTGGACGGGCCTCGTGGCGGACCTGATCATCCGCCGCGGCCGCGAGCTGCCGGAGTGAGTGTGCCGCTTACGCCTGGCCGGGTCGCCGCGACTCGGTGTCGATGTCGCCTTGCGCTGCGCCGGAGCCGGCCAACCCGCCGCCGGGCCCGCGGAGGACGTAGGCGAGACCGACCGCGATGATCGCGCCGGTGAGCGGCCCGGCGACGTAGACCCAGTAGTCGCCGAAGTCGCGGCCGACGAGGTCGGGGCCGAAGGTGCGGGCGGGGTTCATCGAGGCGCCGGAGATCGGGCTGCCCCACAGGCCGGCGAGCGCGATGTAGGCGCCGACGCCGAGCGCGCCGAAGATGCCGATGTTCTGGGCGCCGGAGGCGGTGCCGAGGATGACGCTGACCAGGCCCATCGTGAGCAGCGCCTCCATCAGGTAGCCCTGCCAGCCCGAGAAGCCATGCGCGACGTAGTTGGAACCGAACTTCGCCGAGACCTTGACGACCTCGTGCAGGAACAGCGCGGCGAGGCTCGCGCCGATCAACTGGACGACGATGTAGCCGGGCACACGCCGCCACGGGAAGTCACCGCGGAGGGAGAAGGCGACGCTGACGGCGGGATTGAGGTGCGCGCCGGAGACCTTGCCCATGAACATGATGATCCCCATCACCATCAGCCCCGGTGCGACCACGGCGGCAGTGCGGGTGATCGTGTTCGGGAACGCCTCGCCCATCATCCCTCCGCCCGCGGCGACGATCACGAGGAAGAAGGTGCCGTAGAGCTCCGAGAACAGCCGCCGCCACTCCTGCTTCGGGTCCTGGAAGTCCCGCATCGGGCCGGTGATGTCCCGGTCGATCCAGGCGAGGACCCCCGCCTCGGTTTCGCGCAGCCGCTCGCTCATTGTCAGCACTGATATTCGGCACGGATTGCCCGAGTTCCTGCCCAGCGACGGGGTCCCGGACATCTCCTTGACGAATACCTATTTGAACACGTTGACGGCCCGCGCGATGACGAGCCCGAGGATGCCGAGCGAGACGAGCGACTGGACCGCCATCGCGATCTTCGCCCAGGGCGCGAGCGGCATGACGTCGGTCGGGCTGAAAGCGGTCGCGTTGGTGAAGCCCAGGTAGAGGTAATCGATGAACCGGGGCCGCCAGTCGGGAGCCGCGATCCGCGGGTTCAATTGCTGGGGGAACGCGAAATCGGCGTGGGCAGGGAGGTGATGTGCGCGCGCCGCGGCGCCACCGCCGTCGAGCTCCCAGTAGAGAAGGGCGAACGCGATGTTGTTCGACACCCAGACAATCGTGCCGTCCTCGAGCAGCTCAGTCGCCGAGTTCGTCACTGCGCCGCCATGGATAAGGTCGTCGATCAGCTGCACGGTGGCCCACAGCGCGCCGACAACGAGCACCGACACGAGCCCGATCGAGAGAACCCGAAGCCAGCGCGAACGACGGTTGATCCTGCCCGGGTCGCTGGCGATCACGGCCACGAGCAACAACCCTTCGATGAGCGGGAGCACCCACTGCGGGCCCAAGCGCAGCGTGCCGGGCAAGAGAATCGTGAGAACCATCGCCGCGACGACGGCCCCGGCCATCGGCCAGCGCGCCTCGCCGACGATCTTCTCGGATGGAAGTGGCATGGCTTCCACCCGCGCCCCAACCCCGCGGTGAATCATCGGGTTTGCTGCTGGACGGAGAGAAGCTCGAGCCCGAGCTCCTCGATCCGTTCGATGTAGCCGTGCAGCTGCGCCTGGTCGACGACCTCTCCGGCGATGACGGTCGTGCCCTCGATGCTCTCCATCTCCATACCGTCGAAGAGGTAGGCGAAGCGCGGGTCGAGCTCGCCGCGCACGACGAGGCGGTATGCGGCGGCCTTCACGAGGCGAGCCCCGCCTGCGGACGCTGGACATCGGACTCGGTTCCCACGCCCCGTCGCGCGACCGCAAAGGAGAGCAGCCCCATCCCGGCCGCGATCCCGGCTGCCGCGGCGTAGACCGCCGGCAGCCCGACGCCGGCGTCGAGCAGCGGGCCGATCCCGAAGGCGGCGATGCCGTAGCCGAGCTGGTAGGAGGCGATGATCGCGCCCGCCACCGCGGCGGCGATCGTCGCGAACTCCTCCTGCCCGAACCCGATCGTGAGCGGCAGCAGCGCCGAGCAGCCGAGCCCGGCGAGGCCGAAGGCGACGATGCCCCACCCGGCCGCGCCTTCGGGAAGCAGCGCGATCAGGGCGAACGTGCCGGCCAGGACGAACGGCAGCACGTGGTAGGTGACCCGCTCCGGCACCCAGCGGGCGGCGGCGGCGAACCCGACCCGCCCGACGGTCACCATCCCCCAGAACGCGGTCAGCGCGAGCGCGGCCTGCGTCGTCGACGCGCCGAGCTTGCTCGTCATGTCGAGCTGTGACCAGTTGCCGTTCACGGTCTCGCAGATCCCGTAGACGACGGCGAAGGCGGCGAAGACCCAGAAGCGGGCCGGGATCCCGGGCCGTTGCCGGGCGGCGGCGGCCGGCTGGGCGACGCGGAGCGGCAGGCCGAGGCTCCCGGCGACGAGCAGCGAGAGCAGCACCGCCGAGGTCAGCGGGAGCCCCCACCAGAAGCCGAGCCCGACGAAGATCGCCACGAAGACCGGCGCCAGGGTCGTGCCGAGCCCGAGCAGCGCGTTGAGCACGAGCACCGAGGACTCGACCGAGTCCGGGTGGAACGCGGCGGTCAGGGTGTTCAACGCGGGCACGGTCATCCCGAACCCGACGCCGAGAAACGCCGTCGCAACCAGGAGCAACGGAAATGCCCCCGACTCGGCGACGGTGCTCACGAGCAGCAGCCCCATCGAGACGAGGCTCGCGGCAAGTCCGGCCAGATAGATCCGCTTCGTGCCGAAGCGGCGTGCGAGCCCCGCACCCAGAAGCGACGCCGAGATCGCCGTCACCACCTGCGGCACGAACAGCAGGCCGTACTGCGTGTTCGAGAGGTCGTACTGGTCGGGATCGGTGAAGATCGTGCTCGCGGCCGGGAACGTCACCAGCACGATCCCCTGCGCGACCCCCGCGGCGTAGACGGTCCGGATCTCCCGCTGCGTCGCCATGCCTCAGGCGGTGCCGCCCACCCTCGCCCGGAACACGTGGTACGTCCAGCCCTGGTAGAGCAGGATCAGGGGCAGGCAGATCGCGGCCACCACGGCTATGACGACAAGCGTGTAGTGCGCAGAGGACGCGTTTTCGACGGTGAGGCTGTTGCCGAAGCCGGTGCTAGAGACCATCACCCGCGGATAGAGGCTGGTGAACAGCGCCGCGACCCAGAGCACCGTGGCGACCGCGGTGAATGCGAACGCGAAGCCGCTGCGGCGTCCCAACGTGAACAGCACCGAGAGCGCGAGTGCTGCGATGCCGAGGACGGCGACGAGGAGCGGAGCGGCGAGGCCGCGGTCGTTGCGGTCGACTGCGACGGCGACGGTCCAGGCGAGGAATCCGGCGCCGACGACGGTCGCGACCAGCGAGAGCCTGCGGGCGGCTCCTGCCGCCCGCTCGCAAAGCTCGCCGGTCGCGCGGATCGTGAGATACGTCGCGCCGTGGTAGGCGAAGAGGAGCACGATCGTGATCCCGCCGAGCACGGTGTAGGGGTTGAAGAGGTCGGCGAAGTCGCCCGAGAAATCGCCGCTCGAGTTGATCGGGACGCCGTACAGGAGGGCAGAGAGGCCGACTCCCCAGACGAGCGAGGCTCCGAAGCTCCCGACCGTGTTGGCCCACGTCCAGATCGTGCGCCAGCGCGCGCTGCGGGCCTTGGTGCGCCACTCGAACGAGAGGACGCGGATGATCAGGAAGAAGAGCACGAGCAGGAGCGCCAGGTAGAAGCCCGAGAACATCGTCGCGTACCAGGCAGGAAAGGCGGCGAAGGTGGCTCCACCCGCCATCACGAGCCACACCTCGTTGCCGTCCCAGACCGGCCCGATCGATTGGAACATGGCCGAGCGGTCGGCGTCGTTTCGCGAGAGGAACGGCAGCAGCATGCCGACGCCGAAGTCGAATCCCTCGAGCAGGAAGTAGCCGCTCCAGAGGACGGCGACAAGGATGAACCAGAGGTCGGCGAGAGTCATGACGGCGTCAATAGGCCGGGGCGAGGGTCGTGGCGGCTTCGGTCTCCTCGTCCGGCGCCAGCGGGTCGCGAACGGCGTAGCGCCGCATCAGCCAGATGTCGACCACGAGCAGCAGCACGTAGAGCGAGACGAACATCGCGAGGCTGATCCCGAGCCAGGTCGTGCTGACCGCGGGCGAGTTCGCGTCGGCGGTCTTGAGCAGGTCTTGCACGATCCACGGCTGGCGTCCCATCTCGGTCAGGATCCAGCCCGCGGTCGCGGCGATGTACGGGAGGGCGACGGCGACGATCGCCGTCCAGTGGAACCAGCGTGCCCGCTCGAGTTTCTTCCTCCAGTACAGCCAGGCGCCGAGGGCGGCCACGAGGAACATCAGCACCCCTGCGAAGGCCATCACCCGCATCGACCAGTAGATCACCTCGATGTTCGGCATGTAGTTGTACCGCGGCCGTACTTCCTCTGCTCCTGCTTTTGGAGCTGGTTGAGGCCCTGCACCTGGCCGTCGAACGAGCCGGTCGCCATATACGAGAGCAGCCGCGGGATCTCGATCGAGAAGCTCGGCGTCGGGTCCGACGCGGTGAACCCCCCGATCTGGAAGAGCGAGAAGCTGCACGGCTGGCAGGTGTTCCACTGGGCCTCGGAGGCGGCGATCTTCATGCTCTGTGCGCTCGTGACCGCCTCGCCGAAGCGGTTGCCGACCACCAGCTGGAGCAGCGTCACCGGCACCGCGACGATCAGCGCCAGCTTGGCCGCGACCCGGAAGAGCTCGACCTGGCGGCCGCGCAGGAAGTGCCAGCAGCAGACGCCCAGCATCACGATCGACCCGAAGATCAGGCCCGCGAGCATCGTGTGCAGGTACGCCCGCAGCGCGAACGAGTTCGAGAGCAGCGCCCACACACTCGTGAGCTGCGCCTCGCCGTTCACGAGCTTGTAGCCCACCGGGTGCTGCATCCACGAGTTCGCGACCAGGATGAAATAGGCCGACAGCCAAGTGCCGACCACCGCAACCCACAGCGTCGCCAGGTGCAGGCGGGGCGACAGCCGGTCCCAGCCGAAGATCCAGAGGCCGAGGAAGGTCGACTCGAGGGCGAACGCAGCGAGCCCTTCGATCGCGAGCGGCGCCCCGAACACGTTGCCGACGAACTTCGAGTAGACGGACCAGTTCATCCCGAACTCGAACTCCTGCACGAGCCCGGTCGCGACGCCGATCGCGAAGTTGATCAGGAAGAGCGTCCCGAAGAAGTGCGTGAGGCGGAGCCAGCGCTCGTCCTTTGTCCGATACCAGGCCGTCTGCATCACTGCCACCAGCGGTCCGAGCCCGAGCGTCAGCGGCACGAACAGGAAGTGGTAGATCGAGGTCGTGGCGAACTGAGCCCGGGCGAGGTCGACGACCGTAGAGCCAAGCATCACGGCCCCTACTGGCTATCCACGCTGATCCGGCCGGCCCGCTGGTGCGTCGTGGCGGCTCCGAACCAGTCGACCACGGCCTTCGCCCGGTCCTCGTTCGTCGGCAGGAGCGCCAGATGCACGGCCGACCAGGCGAGCTGCGCCTTGAGGCCGGTCATCGTGCGGCCGCCGAGAATCTGCACGACCGCGGCCTTGCGACCGATTGCGGCCATCGTTCCCTTGTCCTTGTAGGCGAACGGCTTCGGTTCCTTGCCGGCGATCAGGCGCGCGATCGTCTCACCCGCATGCTCGCCGGACTGCAGGGCCACCGATCCGAGCTGCGGCAGGACCTGACCGGTCTTCGCGTCGGTGATCGCCGCGACGTCGCCGAGGACGAAGACCTCGGAACGGCCGGGAAGCCGCAGGTCGGGCCCGACCGCGATCCGGTTGCCGCGCGCGAGCTCGAGCGGCAGTGAGTGGACGAGCTCGTTGCCCTGCAGGCCCGCACCCCACACGAGCGTGTGCGCCTTCAGCTCCTCGCCGGACTTCAGCGTCACCCGGGTCGGGCGAGACCGACTGCACCGCGGTGCCCGTGACCACCTCGACCGTCCGGTCGGACAGCGCCTTGGTCGCGTACTCGCGCAGCTTCGGCTTGAACATCGGGAAGAGCTCCGGGCCGGCCTCGACCAGGATCACGCGCGCCTGGTCCTGGGCGATGTCCGGGTAGTCGGAGGCGAAGTCCGCGCGGTAGAGCTCGGCGACCGCGCCCGCCGTCTCGACGCCGGTCGGCCCGCCGCCCACGACGACGATGTTCAGCGCGCCGTCCTCGACCAGCGCCGGGTCGCGGTCGGCGGTCTCCCAGCGCTCGAGGAGATGGTCCTTCAGCCGGACCGCGTTGGGCAGCGTGTACATCGGGAACGCGTGCTCGGGCGCGCCCTCCGTCCCGAAGAAGTTCACCTGCGCCCCGAGGGCGAAGACGAGGTAGTCGTAGGCGATCGGCGCGAGGTCGTCGAAGCGCACCTCGCGTGCGTCGAGGTCGACCGCGGTCACCGCCGCCGTGTGCACCGACGTCCCGTGGTGCTCGAGCAGGTCGCGGAGCGAGTGCCCGACCGCCGTCGTCTCGAGCAGGCCGGTGGCGAGCTGGTAGAGGAGCGGCTGGAAGGTGTGGTAGTCGTGGCGATCCACGAGCACCACGTCCGCGTCGGCGTGCTCGAGCTTCTGCGCCGCCCCGACGCCGGCGAAGCCGCCGCCGAGGATGAGCACGCGGGGCGCGGTTGCCGCTCATGACGGCGAGATCCCCCACGAGCACGACGACGGACTCGCCCGGCTCGAGCCGGATCAGCGCCGTCCGCTGCGGAACGCGTTCGGCGGGCAGGTCATCGGCTCGACGGCGATGCTCCGGCGGTTCACGTCGGGGCGCGTGTCGCCGGTGAAGAGCATCACGTAGCCGTAGCTCTCGTCCATCCAGAGTGTCACCGCGTCTTCCCTGCGCGGCCTCGAGCCGGACGCGTGCCAGGCCGTCCTCGTCTCTTCGGAGATCGGTGAAGGCGTTGTCCAGCCTGGTCGAGCCGATCGTGCGCCCGGCCCGGAAGTCGAACTCGGTCCCGTCGACCGGCTCGGAGCCGGTCGGGTCGCCGCGCTCGTCCGACACGAGGACGCTGCTCCCCGGCGCCGTCAGCACGAGCTCGTCGACCGTGCGGGTGCCGAGGGTCAGGTACGGGTGCTGGCCGCACCCGTACGGGCAGGGGCCGGCGCCCACGTTGGTCGCGCTGGTCGTGACCGCCAGCCCGGCCGGCGACAGCGCGTACTCGACGGTCACCGCAAGGCTGAACGGATAGCCGGGCTGCGGGTGGATGGTGTGCGCCAACGCACCCGGTCGGGTGCCGACTCGGCGACGGTGAACGCGGTCCAGCGTACGAGCCCGTGGATCGCGTTCGCATGCTCGGGCTCGGTCAGGGCCAGCTGCTGCCGCTCGCCGTCGAACTCGTAGCTCCCGTCCTGGATCCGGTTCGGCCAGGGGACGAGGACCTGGCCGCGGCCGGACGTCGCGCGCTCGCCGATCCCGTAGCCGTCGAGCAGCTCCCGTCCGCCGGCGGCGTAGGAGCGCAATCCGCCTCCCACCTCGACGACGACGGCCCGCTGGTCACCGAGCGTGAGCTCGACCTGCTCGCCCGACGGCGCCAGCGTCATCTGCGCCGCGGTCACGAGAGCCGGTCGAGGAGGTGGTCGCCGACGCGGAGCGAGTTCGCCATCGCCGTGAGCGCCGGGTTCACGGCGCCGATGCTCGGGAAGACGCTCGTGTCGACCAGGTAGAGGTTGTCGAGCTCGTGCGCCTTGCAGTCGGCGTCGAGCACCGACGCGGCCGGATCGTTCCCCATCCGGCAGGTGCCGGCCTGGTGGGCGCACCCTGCGACGGGTATCTCGTTCTTCAGGTAGGCGAACCGGTGGAGCAGGTGGTCCGGGTTCATGTCGAGCTTGCCGAGAAGCGATTTGAGCTTCGCGTACAGCCGCTGCTTCGGCTCCTCGTTGGTCGGCGTGTAGACGAGCCGGATGTTGCCGTCGGGGGCGAGCGTGACGCGGTTCTCGGGCCGCGGCAGGTCCTCGGTCGAGAGCCAGAAGTCGATCGCGTGCTTCGCGACCTTCTCGAGCGACCACTCGGGGGCGAGCTTCGTCTCGCCGGGCTTCTCGCCGCGAAACATCTCCGCCTGCGACTTGCCGATCATCTGGATGTTGCCGAGCGGGAAGTCGAAGTCGTCGGCGCCGAAGTAGAAGTCGTTCAGCCCGAGCGTCTTCTGGAACACGGTCGGGTTCTCGTCGCGCGAGAGCGCGAGCACCGCCTGGCTCGCGTGGAACATGTAGTTCCGGCCGACCTGGTCGGAGCCGTTGGCGAGGCCGTTCGGATGCTTGTCGTTCGCGGACGCGAGCAGCAGCTTGGCGGTGTTGGCCGCACCGCAGGCGACGACGACGATCGGCGCGCTGTACCGCTCCTCCTCGCCGTCGCGCTCGACGACGACCTCGGTCACGGTCCGCCCCGACGGGTCGGTCTCGAGCGTGAGCGCCCTGGCGTTCGTGAGCAGGGTGACGTTCGCGTGCTCGAGCGCCGGCCGCACGCCGAGCACCTCCGCGTCCGACTTCGCATGCACGAGACACGGGAAAGCCGTCGCAGGTGGCACAGCGGACACAGTGGCTGTACGGCCGGTTCGCCTCGTCCAGGCGGACGCCGCACGGCGCGTGGAACGGGTGGTAGCCGGCCGCCTCGAGCTGGTCGTGCAGGCGCTGGATCCGCGGCTCGTGCGAGACGGCCGGGAACGGGTAGGACGCGCTCGCCGGCGGCTCGGTGGGATCCTCGCCGCGGGCGCCGTGCACCTCGTAGTGCTGCTCGGCGAGCGTGTAGTACGGCTCGAGGTCGTCGTAGGAGATCGGCCAGGCGGGCGAGATCCCGTCGTGGTGGTGCAGCTCGCCGAAGTCCTCCTTGCGGAGGCGGTAGAGGGCCGCGCCGTAGAGCTTCGTGGCGCCGCCGACGAAGTAGTGGATCTGGGGCTGGAACGTCCCGCCGTTGCCGTTGTGCCAGGTGTCGGCCGAGACGTAGCGGTTGTCGACGAAGACGTCGTGCGTGTCCCAGTTCGCAAGCTCGCGCGGCAGCCAGTCGCCGCGCTCGAGCAGCAGGATCCGCTTGCCCGAGGGCGCGAGGTGGCGGGCGAGCGTGCCGCCGCCGGCGCCGGTGCCGATGATGATCACGTCGTAGGCGTCCATGCGTCCTCCTCAGGCGGGCTTGCGACCCGTCAGGGACTCCTGAGAGGAGGGCTAGGTGGCCGCGGTCGAGCGGGTTCGTGACGTCGGTGCTTGTTCCCCAGCAGCTCGGGGAGGATGATCCGCGCCGCCGCCTCCATCAGCGCGAGGTGCGAGAACGCCTGCGGGAAGTTGCCGAGGTGCCGGCCGGTGTCGGCGTCGAACTCCTCGGCGTAGAGCCCGAGCGGCGAGGCGATCCGCAGGAGCTTCTCCATCAGGTCTCGGGCCTGCTGCAGCTCGCCGACGATCGCCAGCGCCGAGACGAGCCAGAACGAGCAGATCAGGAAGGTGCCCTCCTTGCCCGACAGGCCGTCGTCGGTCTCGTCGGTGCGGTAGCGGAGCACGAAGCCGTTCTCGGTCAGCTCCTCCGCGATTGCCTTTACAGTCGCCTGGAGGCGCTCGTCTTCCGGCGGCAGGAAGCCGAAGATCGCGGCCAGCAGCACCGAGGCGTCGAGCGCCTCGGTTCCGTAGTGCTGGCAGAGGACGCCGCGCTTCGGAGACGCCGTGCTCGAGGATGTCGGCCTTGATCTCGTCGGCCGTCGCCCGCCACTTCGCCGACTGCTCGGGGTCGCCGCGGATCTCGGCCAGGCTCGCCGCGCGGTCGAGGGCGACCCAGCCCATCAGCTTCGACGAGACATAGTGCTGCGGCGCGCCGCGCGCCTCCCAGATCCCCTGATCCGTGTCGCGCCAGACCTTGGTGGCGCACTCGGCCTGCGACTCGACGATCGGCCACAGCTGCCGCGGCAGCCGCTGGCTCCGGCGCGTGTGGAGCAGGATCGAGTCGAGCACGGCACCGAAGACGTCGTTCTGGCGCTGGTTATAGGCGCCGTTGCCGACCCGGACGGGGTGGGCGCCCGCGTAGCCGGAGAGGTGGTCGAGCGTCGACTCCTCGAGGTTCCGCCGGCCGTCGATCCCGTACATGATCTGCAGCGAGCCGTCCTCCGTCGCCTCGATCTCGGCGATGAAGGCCATGAACTCGTCGGCCTCCTCGTCGAGATTCAGCCAGTGGAGCGCCTGCAGGGTGAAGGTCGTGTCGCGCATCCAGGTGTAGCGGTAGTCCCAGTTGCGCTCACCACCCGGCGATTCCGGCAGCGACGTCGTGAGCGCCGCCACGGTCGCTCCGGTCGGCATGTAGGTCAGGCCCTTGATCGCGAGCGCCGAGCGCGTGATCGGGTCGCGGAAGAGGTGGTCGGGGATGCGCGCACGACCCAGCCAGTCGCGCCAGAACGCGACGTGGCCGCGATCCTCGCGTCGGCCGCCGGGACATCCGCCGGTGCGACGAGCCCGCCCGCCCACGTCAGGACGCAGTAGGCCCGGTCGCCGGCGCCGAGAACGTGGCGGCCGCGGACGCGGTTCCCCTCGACCCCGAGCGGCAGGTCGGAGACGAGCCGGACGGTGACGCCGGCACCGCTCGCGTCGGCCGTGTTCCGGCTGCCGTCGGCGAGCGCCCAGTCCGCGGGCGTGCGGCCGTAGTCGAACACGGGCTCGCAGACGAGCTCGAGCTCGACCGAGCCGTCGACGCACTCGACCGTACGCACGAGCATGTGGTCGCCGTCGACGTCCGCCGGAGGCCGGGTGTGCGGCGTCACGTCGTCCTCGCCCTCGCGGGGCCCCATCGTCAGCGCGTCGCGAACGACCAGCCAGCCGCCGGGCGTCTTCCAGGTGGTCACGAGGACGTTCGTCCCGGGCTCGTAGGCGCGCGAGGCCGGATGGTTGATCCCGAAGGGCCCGAGCCGGAAGAAGCCGGCCTGGCGGTCGAGCAGGCTGCCGAAGATGCTCGGGGAGTCGAACGCCGGCACGCACAGCCAGTCGATCGCCCCGTCCGGCGCCACGAGCGCCCCGGTGTGGCAGTTGGAGAGGAACGCGTAGTCCGCGATCGGCGGGAACGGCGAGGGCGCCGCTGCGCTCTGGGGCGCGGGCTCGGTCTTCGTCGCCGCCTTGCTCATTGCGCGATCCAGGGGTCGTGCCAGCGGCCGTGGCCGGCAAGCAGCTCGTCGGCCTTCTTCGGCCCCCAGCTGCCGGGCGCGTACGCGAGCACCGGAGGCGGCGCGTCGAGCAGCGGCTGCATGACCCGCCACGTCTCCTCGACGGCGTCCTGCCGCGTGAACCGCAGTACCTCGCCGACGAGCGCGGCGTGGAGCAGAACCTCGTAGGGGGTCGGCCCCTCACCGCCCTCGGCCGAGAACTCCATGTCGAGCTCGATGCGTCCCGGGCCGTCGGCACGATGGGCGTCGAGCACGAGCCGGATCCCGGTGGACGGGTCGAGCTTGACGACGAGCTGGTTCGGCTCCATCTCCCGCTCGAAGGCCGGGAAGCCGAGCCGCGGCGGATGCTTGAACACGAGCCGGAGCTCCGTCTGCGTCACCGGGAGGCGCTTGCCCGTGCGGATGTAGAAGGGCACGCCCGCCCAGCGCCAGTTCTCGATCTCGAGCTGGAGCGCCGCGTACGTCTCGGTCGTCGAGTCCGGAGCGACACCGTCGATCGAGCGGTAGCCGTCGTATTGCCCACGAACGTACCGCGCAGGGTCGGCCGGCTTGATCGCCCGGAAGAGCGCGACCTGGGCATCCTTGATCGTCTGGGGGTCGCCGCGCGCGGGCGCCTCCATCGCGCACATCGAGACCACCTGCATCAGGTGGTTGACGACCACGTCGCGCAGGGCGCCGACCGGGTCGTAGAAGTGGCCGCGGTCCTCGACGCCGAAGTCCTCGGCCATGGTGATCTGCACCGAGGCGACGTAGTTGCGGTTCCAGACCGGCTCGAGCAGCGCGTTCGCGAACCGGACCTGGACGATCTCCTCCGTCCCCATCTTCCCGAGGTAGTGGTCGATCCGGAGGAGCTGCGACTCGTCGATGTACTGGTGCAGCTCGGCGGCGAGCGCGCGTGCGGACTCGAGGTCGTGGCCGAACGGCTTCTCGACGACGACGCGAGCGTTCTTCGTCAGCCCGGCCGCCGCGAGGCCCTGGACGACCCGGCCGAACAGGAAGGGCGGGATCTCGAGGTAGAAGACCGGCGTCGTCTTGCCCTGAATCGCCTCGCCCACCCGGGCGTACGTCGCCGCATCGCCGAAGTCGCCCTGGACGTACGAGAACCGCCCGGCGAGGCGCTTGAAGACGTCCTCGTCGAGAGTCTCACCGGTGCCGACGATCGACTCGCGCGCGCGCTCGACGAGCTGGTCGAGCGTCCAGTCGTTCACGGCCACGCCGACGATCGGGCAGTCGAGCAGGCCGCGGGCCTCGAGACGGTAGAGCGAGCGGAAGGTCATCACCTTCGCGAGGTCGCCGGTGATCCCGAAGATCACGAAGACGTCGGCGTGTTTGGGCCCGCGCTGCTCCCTCGAGGCTGTCCCGGTGGACAGCGAGAAATCGGTCGGGCGTTGCGT
The DNA here is from genome assembly GCA_963792135.1 of uncultured Actinomycetes bacterium. Lineage (GTDB taxonomy): Bacteria > Actinomycetota > Thermoleophilia > Gaiellales > Gaiellaceae > PALSA-600. Next base: position 20,687 of record CAWBVD010000007.1, read on the forward strand.
ATCGGTCAGCGTCTCGGCCACGTTCGTCGCTCCCTCCTGATCGGTGGCGTGGAGGCTCCCGGATCGGTAGGTGAGGCGGCGACCGATTCACCTAGGTGAACCTGGCGAGGCGGCGGCGCAGCCGTGGCAGCATTTCGCGGTCGTGTCGGCCGACGAGCTCGAGGTTGCGCGTCAGTTCCTGGAGGTGCTCGCGGCTGCCGCCCGGACGGGCGACCCCGAGGCGCTCTACCCGCTGCTGGCGCCGGACGTCGAGTGGTCGACGCCGCAACGGGACCTGGGAGGCCTCGACGACGTCCGCGACCACCTGACGTGGGTCCGGCCGCCCGACAACCTCGACATCGAGTTCGACGAGCTCGAGCTCAGCGACCTCGGCGGCGGCCGGATCGTCTCCGAGGCGCGGGAGGTCTACCGGGTGCGCGAGACGGGCGAGCCTGCGTATACGCGCCGGCGGCGCATCGAGGTGACGATCCGCGACCGGAGGATCGCCCGCTACGAGATGCGCATCGTCGGCTAGAGGAGTTCACCACCCTGCCACATCTCCTCTGAACCACTTTCATCCCGTTGGCACGATGAGCCGGCGCGGGCCACGATGAGGCTTCTCCCGAGCTTCCGGGATGGAGATGAATCGAGCGGGCGACACAACCGAGCTGCGGCAGCGGGCGGGTTCACCGCCGCTGCTGATGACCAAGCTGCATCCTCCGCCTCGGCGTGAGCAGACGGTCTTGCGTCCCCGGCTCGTCGACCGGCTGCGGGCGGGGCCGGAGATCAAGCTCACGGTGGTCGCGGCCCCGGCGGGATCCGGCAAGACGACGCTGCTCGGAACCTGGCGCGAGGCGCAGGAGGGCGTACGGCCGGTCGCCTGGCTGACGCCTCGACGAGGGCGACAACGACCCGGTCGTGCTCTGGTCGTACGTCCTTGCGGCGCTCCGCGAGCGTCTGCCCGAGCACTCGCCGTGTCCGTCGTCGCCGGAGCAGCTCGGAGCATCGCGCGATCGTGGACACCTTCCTGCCGGAGCTGATCAACGCGCTGACCGCGATCGGCGATGCCGCACTGGTTCTCGACGATTTCCACCGGCTCTCGAGCGGCGATGCACGCGACAGCGTCGCGTGGTTCATCGACCACGCCCCGTCGACGTTCCAGCTCGTGCTCGCGACGCGGAGCGAGCCCGCGCTCCCGCTGGCGGCGATGCGCGCCCACGGCGAGCTGCTCGAGGTGCGAGCCGACGAGCTCGGCTTCACTCCGGCCGAGGCCGATGTGCTCCTCAACGATCGCCTCGAGCTCGGGCTCGAGCGCGAGTACGTCGACGATCTCGTCGAGCGCACCGAGGGCTGGCCGGCCGGGCTCTACCTCGCGGCGCTCTCGCTTCAGGCGGTCGAGGATCGGCACGGCGTTCGTGAGCAGGTTCGGCGGCGGAGAGCCGCCACGTCGTCGACTTCCTCGTCGACGAGGTGCTCGAGGCGCACGACCCCGCGATGCAGGCCCTCATGCTTCGCTCGTCGATCCTCGAACGGCTGTCCGGCCCGCTGTGTGACGCGGTGCTCGAGCAGCAGGGGTCCGACGAGCTGCTGGACGCGCTCTCCCGCGCGAACCTGTTCCTGATGCCGCTCGACGATCGAGGCGAGTGGTACCGCTTCCACCACCTCTTCGCGCAGCTGCTGCGCGTCGAGCTCGAGCATCGGCAGCCCGGCCTCACGCCGACGCTTCACCGCCGCGCATTCGCCTGGCATCGCGACCACGGCTCGATCGACGAGGCGATCGAGCACGCGCTCGAGGCCGGGGCGTTCGCCGAGGCCGGCGGCGCTGATCGCGGCCGCGTGGGTCGACTACGTGAACGCCGGTCGGCACGCGACCGTGCTCGCATGGCTCGAGCGGTTCCCGCGCGAGCTGCTGCGCGAAGACCCGCAGCTCCTGCTCGTCGAGGCCTGGGTGCTCTCGCTGTGCGGGAGGCGCGAGGCGGCGGCGGAGGCGATCGCGGCGGTCGAGCGGCTGGGGCAGCTCGACGCGGGACCGCTGCCCGACGGCTTCAGCTCGCTCGAGGCGAGCCTCGCCACGCTGAGAGGCTGCGATCCCGTGGGGCGACATCGGCGCCGGGATCGACAACGCGCCGCCGTGCGGCCGAGCTCGAAGGGCCGGAGTCGCGCTGGCGACCCGTCGTCTGCTCCGCCCTCGGCGTCTGCCTCTACTACAGCGGCGCAGTTCGACGAGGCCGACGGCTGGCTCGCCGAGGCCGCGCGAGCTCGGCGCCGTGGCGCGGGCAATGGCGTGTCGCCGCGGCGATCGCTGGCGTACCGGTCGTTCGATCGCCGGCGATCGTGGCCGGGTCGACGAGCAGACGCTGCTTGCCGACGAGGCGCTGAAGCTCGCGCGGGAGCGTGGCCTCGAGGAGGTCGAGGGTGACGTGTTCGTCGCGGTCGGTGCGTCGCTCGCGGCGCGCGGGGAGCTCGACGAAGCGCTGGCGCAGTTCGAGCGCGCCGTCGGGATCCTGCGCGTCGCGGGCCATCCGCTCACGCTCGCGCACGCGCTGATGCGCCAGGCGGCCGCGCTTCGAGGCCGCGGATCGGCGCGAGGCCGCGGCCGAGGCGATCGACGAAGCGAGGGCGATCGTCGCCTCGTGCCCGGATCCCGGGATCCTGGCGGACTGGCTCGCGGCGCTCGAGCGACCGCCGCGGACGCGACGCCGCAACGGCGACGGCAGCGCTCAGCGCCCGCGAGCTCGTCATCCTGCGCATGCTCACCGGCCGCCTGTCCGAGCGCGACATCGGCCGCGAGCTCTACCTGTCGCACAACACGATCCACAGCCACACGAGGTCGATCTACCGGAAGCTCGGTGTCTCAGTCGCGGTCGCGAGGCGCTCGACCAGTGCTCGCGAGCGCGGTCTCATCTAGATCGTGACGCGCCTCGCGAGGCAGCGATGCAGCGTCGGCTGGCTCGCGCTCGTCGCCACTGGCTGCGCTCGCCTGCTCGATCGCGGCCACGGCGTCGGAGCCGCGCCCCGCCGGCGGCTCCGACGCTCGTCGTCGACAACTCGTTCGCGCTCGACACGACCGATCCCCAGCGTGCGTTCGAACTACACGTCGACGATCGTCGACCGCGCGGTCTACGACACGCTGTTCACCTACAGGGGCAACGACCTCGCGCATCCGGTTCCGCTGCTCGTCCGGTCCTGGACGAGCGCCGACGCCAAGACGTTCACCTTTCGGCTCAAGCGGAACGTCCACTTCGCCGACGGCACGCCGCTGACTGCGGCCGACGTCGTCTTCTCGTTCAGGCGGCTCGTCAACCTGAAGGGCAATCCCTCGTTCCTCCTGTCCGGGTCCGAGGTGTCGGCGAACGGGACAGTACACGGTCGTCATCGAGATCGAGCACCCGTCGCGCAGCTGCCCGTCGATCCTCGCCAACCCGGCGACCGGCATCGTCAACTCGAAGCTCGTCAGGTCGCACGGCGGCACCGATGCCGCCGACGCCTCCACGTCCGACAAGGCCGAGCCCTGGTTCGACTCGTCCGCCTCCGCCGGAGCCGGCAGCGGGCCGTACGAGATCGATTCGTACGCCCCTACCTCGCAGGTCGAGCTGCGCCCGAACCCGAACTACTGGGGCTCGCGGAAGCCCGCGTTCGGCAGTGTCGTGATCCGCAACATGCCCGCTCCCGCGCAGCTCCTCAACATCCGGCGCGGGTCGCACCAGATCGCGATCGATCTCTCGGCCGATCAGGCGGAGACGTTGAAGGGAGACGCGGCGGCTTCACGTGACGCTCCAGCCCTCGCCGTGGGTCTTCTACCTCTTCACGCACGACGATCCGCAGATCTCGTCGGTCACGTCGAACACGCGATTTCAGCAGGCCGTGCGCCACGCGCTCGACTACGAGGCGCTTCGTCGCCGTCGCGGGGCGCGGTGCCATCCAGGCTCCCGGGATCGTCCCGTCGATGATCCTGGGCGCGCTGCCGCAGAAGGCGCTCGAGGCGGACGTCGCGAAGGCCAAGGCCGAGCTCTCGGCCTCGGGCGTCGGTACGCAGGAGGTGACGCTCGAGTATCCGAGCGACCAGACGATCAACGGCGTGTCGTTCGCGACGCTCGCCCAGAAGGTGCAGGCCGAGTCTGCCGGCGGCCGGGTTCAAGATCGCTCTCGCGGGGTCGCCGCGTGACGACGTTTCAGCCGAAGTTCCGCGCGGGGAAGGTGGCCTTCGGCCTCTGGCTCTGGGGCCCGACTACCCCGATCCCGCGGACTACCTCGTGTTCACGCCCGGGCAGCTCGTCGCGCTCCACGTCGGTTGGCCGGCCGGCAGCGATCCTGCGATCGAGAAGCTCGTCGCGAAGGCGCGGGTCGCGACGGCGCCGGCCACGCGAAGGTCGCTCTACCGGCAGATCCAGCTGGCGCTCAACGCACGCAGCCCGTTCATCCCGCTCATCCAGCCGGCCCAGGCTTCGTGGCGACGACCGACCTCGCCGGCGCCGTCTTCAGCGGCGCCTACGGCGTCGACCTCACGCAGATCTCTCCGAAATAACCTAGGGGTGAATCGATGCGCCTGGGTCAACGCCGGCCATTTATATCACCTGGCGATGTGACAGGCTCTGGCTCATGTGGAGCATAGACGCGGACAAAGAGCTCGGACGACCAACTCGTCGTGCGAGGCGACCTCGATCCCCGCTGGGCCTCTATCTCTTCGACGGCATGCAGATGCGGCCAGGCGCCGCCGACCTGATCGATCATGACCGGCCGCATCATTGACCAGGCGCAGCTGCACGGCTTCATTGACCGTGTCGAGGAACTGGGGCTCGAGCTCGTCTCCGTCGAGCAGCTGAGCTACTCGTTGAGCTGATGAAACGCGAGTACCTCGGGATCGCGATGGTGGCGTTCGT
>CAWBVD010000008.1:0-217150 GCA_963792135.1 uncultured Actinomycetes bacterium
GCTAATCCTTGTCGGGCGCTGCCGTCGTTGGAGTCGGCGGATTGTTTCTTCGTGGCGGCGGACTTTGGTGGCGAGGGCTTGGAGGCTGGTGCGGAGTTGGTCGATTTCGACGGCGAGGCCGGTGAGGGTGCGTGCGTCGCGGCCGCGGAGGCGGTGGTCTTCGATGAGCGCGCGTAGTTCGGGGCGGCGGTAGAGGGTGGCGCGTCCGACGCCGGCTTGGGCGGCGACGGCGTCGAAGGTGATCTCGGCCCCGGAGGCGAGTAGCTCGGCGCAGGCTTGTTCGACGCGGTGTGGGAGGTCGTTGCTCATCCGCGGGTCTGGACTTGAGTGTTGATGACCCAGACAACGCCGGTCAGCGCCACCTTCACGAGGTAGCCGCGCATCGAGCACGAATTGTGTCGAATCGTGCTAGCGTGGTGGTTGTGCCGGCTGGCGGACGTACCCACCGGATCAATGTCCTTCTCGACGAGGAGCACGCTGGACGGCTGCGGCGGATGGCCGAGCAGTCGCATGCGGCCGAAGGGACGCTGGCCCGCTCGCTCCTTTCGCGGGCGATCGACGAGGCCGAGGTCGACGGGGGGACGATTGTTGAGGTACTGAACGGAATCCGTGGCGCTCGCGCGTCGATCGCTCGCGGCCGCGAGCAGTTCGCGCGCGGCGAAGGCGTTCCGCTCGACGAGCTGTAGGCGCATGCGATGGCGCGGGTCATCGTCACGCCCGAGGCGGTCGCGGCGCTCGATCGCCTGATCGTCACGCACAGCCTCCCCGCCGATGCGAAGGAGCGGTTCCGTCGCTCGATCAGGCCGCTCGAGGCGTTCCCGCGTCTCGGGCGCGAGCTGGAAGGCGGCGGCTATGACGGCCTTCGCTTCGTGCTCGGCCCGTGGCGCTGGATGGTCGTCGTGTACGAGCACGACGAGGCAAGCGACACGGTCGGCGTGCTGACTGTCCAGGACGCTCGCTCGTCGACGGCCGCCACGCGCTTCCGAGCATAGACGCGGGCACCGTCCTCGCTGGTCGCCGACGCCGCCGCAACAGCGAGCGGCGTCTGGCTCTTTCCGCAGCGCCCAGAGTGCGAGCGCGGAGTCCTTGCCGCCGCTCGAGGCGAGTGCCAGGCCCGTGCGTCGGCTCATCCGGCTTGGGCGCGGCTGATGAGCAGGTCGAGCCGCTCGACGAGGGCGCGGTGGCGGGCTGCCTCCTCGCCCCAGCCGCGCGCCTGGGCGTCGGCGGCGAGCGCTTCGGCGTCGGTGCACTGGGTGGTGAGGATGGGCAGGAAGCTCGCCTCGGTGCGGAAGTTGGGGCAGTGCTCGCAGATGTTGGCGTAGGCGCAGGCGCCCTGGGCTGGGGTGCGTAGGCAGTAGCCGCCGGGGAGGCGGGCCTTGATCAGCGGCGCCTGCTGCCAGTCGCCGGCGAGCGCGGCCGGGGTCGTCTCCGGCAGGACCGGGCCGAGCCGCTGTTTGGCGAGCGTGAGCGCGCGCTCGTAGTCGGCTCGTACGGTCTGGTCGAAGAGGCGTCCGTAGCGGAGGCTCATCACGGCGCTTTGGTGGCCGAGCAGTGCCATCAGCGCCTGCAGGCTGACGCCGGCGTTGATCAGCGCGGTGGCGTAGGTGTGGCGGAGCTGGTGCGGGGTGACTGGTGGGAGGCCGGCGGCGGCGGAGGCGCGGTGGAGCTCGCCGCGGAGGGTGTCCTGCGAGAGCCGGCGGCCGTGGTAGGTGAAGAGAAACTCGACCAGGCGGCCGCTCTTGGGGTGGGGGAGCGGACGGCCGGGCGAGCGCTCCTGCACGATCCGGTCGAGGAGGGCGAGCGTCTCTTCGCCGAGGGGGACCATCCGCTCGGTCTGGAGCTTCCCGAGCGGCACCTTGAGCCAGGCGCCGGCGGCTGGGACCTCGTGCACGCAGTCGAGCTCGAGGTCGAGCAGCTCGCCGATCCGGAGCCCGGTCGCGCGTTGCAGCAGCAGCGCGTCGGCGCGCAGCCGGTAGGGGGAGGCCTCGAGCGCGGCGACGAGGCGACGGTCGGCGTCGGGCGACAGGTAGCGGGGCAGCGGTCGCGGCAGGCGAGGAGCGTCGCGGGGGAAGACGAGCTGGCGGGGTGGGGCCTCCTGCCAGCCCCACTCGGTGATGTCGGCGAGCATCCGCCCGAGGGTGAGGATGCGGCTGCGCCGCTCGGAGGCGGCGAGCGGCGCGCCGGTACGCGGATAGCGCGCCTTGGCGACGGCGGCCAGGTACGGCTCGATGTGCCGCTGCCGGTCGAGCTCGGCGAGCGAGCCAAGCTCGGGGTCGACGGCGGCGAGGTGGCGACCGATTCGGGCGAGGCGCACTGGCTCGGAGCGGCCGAGACGCGCGGCGGCGCCCGCGTGCACGCGTTGATGCAGCTCGACCGCGCGATCCGGATCGGGGACGCGGAGGGGGAGGACGTGCTCCCGCTCCTCTGCTTCCGCAACGGCCACGACGGCGGGTTGGCGGTGACGATCAGCGTGGCGCCGTTCCGCCTCGCGTGCCTCAACGGCATGATGCTGCCGCTCGAAGGCGCCGAGCGCGCGTGGAAGGCGAGACACACGGCGAACCTGGACGCCCGCATGGCCGACGCACGGCGCACGCTCGGGATCGCGTGGCAGTACTACGACGAGTTGCAGCAGGTCGGTGGGCAGTTGATCCGTGAGCGGATGAGTCCGGCCGAGTTCGAGCGCTTCCTCGCCCAGCTCGTCCCGCTGCCGGAGCCGCGCGGCGATGCGACGAACGGCGGCCGTGCGGTGCGGAACGCCGAGCGCGTGCGCGAGGCAATCGCGACCGCCTACCGCGCGACGCCCGACCTGGCGAACATCACCGGCACGCGATCTACTAACCTCGATAGCAGACGAGACACAGATGCACTATTCAACCCATAAATGGGTTGAAGTGCTAGAGTGGCCGTCGTGTTGAGCGTCGCGAAGCTCACCCCGGGCCAGGAGCGCTACTACGAGAGCTCCGTCGCGGCGGGCCTCGACGACTACTACGCAGGCCGCGGCGAGTCACCCGGCGTCTGGACCGGGCGCGGCGCGAGAGCTCTCGAACTAGAGGGCGTCGTGCAGGAAGGCGAGCTCGGCCGGCTGATCCGCGGTCTGCACCCCCACACCGAGAAGCAGCTGCGCGCACGCCGCCAATCGAAGGCGCGGGTGATCACGATCGAGCGCATCGACCCGCTCACCGACGAGCGCAGGATCGAGACCAAGAAGCTCGCCCCGGTCGCCGGATTCGACCTCGTCTTCTCACCGCCCAAGAGCGTCAGCCTGCTCCACGCCCTCGGCGACGAGCAGACGCGCCGCGCTATCAACGAGGCCCATCTCACTGCATGGCAGGCCGCGCTCGGCTACCTCGAGGACGAAGCGTGCGTGACCCGTCGCGGCGCCCAGGGCGTGCACCGCGAGCACGCACCCGGCTTCGTCGCAGCCGCGTACCAACACCGCACGAGCCGCGCCCAGGATCCGCACCTCCACACGCACGTGATCGTCGCGAACATGGCGCAGAGCCCCAGCGACGGCAAGTGGCGCACCCTCGACGGCGAACCGATCCTCAAGAGCTACCGGCTCGCGGCCGGCTACCTCTACCAGGCCCAGATTCGCGCCGAGCTGACCCGAGCCCTCGGCGTCGAATGGGACGAGCCGCGCAAGGGCATGGCCGAGATCAAGCACGTCCCACGCACGGTGATCCGCGAGTTCTCGACTCGCCGCACGCAGGTCGTCGAGGAACTCGCGCGCGGCGGACAGGAGGGCTTCTACGCCGCCCAGGTCGCTGCGCTCGAGACCCGCGAACGAAAAGAGCACGTCGACCTGACCAGACTGCGCGAGGATTGGCGCGCACGGGCCGCCGAGCACGGACTCGGCGCCCGCGAGCTCGCCGGGCTTCTCGGCCGGGTCTCCCACGAGGAGCCGTCGCGCGAAGAGCTGCTGCGCATCGCAGGCCGGATGCTCGGCCCGCAGGGACTGACCGAGAAGCAGACCGCGTTCTCCGGCCCCGAGGCCGTGATGGCCTGGGCGCAGGCACACCGCTCCGGCGCCACCGCCGAGCGGGTGCGCCGGCTCGCGTCCCGCCTCACCCGCACCGATGGCGTTGAGGCGGTCGGTGAACCGCCGAGCCCGGGCCGTCCGGCCCGCTACTCGACGACCGAGCTCGTCGACGTCGAGCGTGGGGCGCTCGCGCTCGTCGAGCGCGGGCGCGACGCCGGGGCGCCCTCGATCACCGAGGAGCGGCTCGACGAGATCGAGCGGGCCGACAAGCTCGCGCTCTCGGACGAGCAGGAGACGATGGTTCGCGAAGCCGCGACGAGTCCCAACCGCGTCGTCTGCATCGTGGGCCTAGCCGGCGCGGGAAAGACGACCGCGACGCACGCGGTCGGCCAGGTCTTCGCGGAGGCGGGCATCGAAGTGCTGGGCGCCGCCCCGTCGGGCGTGGCGGCGGAGAAGCTCCAGGACGAGACCGGCATCTCCGCGACGACACTCCACCGGCTGCTCGACGACGCGCGCGCGAGCGGGGGCCTTCCGGCCGGCTCCGTCCTCGTCGTCGACGAGGCAGGAATGGCCGAGACGCGCGTCCTCGCGCCCATTCTCGAGCTGGTCGAGCAGGCGAACGGGAAGGCGATCCTCATCGGCGATCCGCACCAGCTTCCCGCGGTCGGGGCAGGCGGGCTGTTCGCCGGGATCGTCGCAGCGGGAAGGCGCCGTCGTCCTGACCGAGAACCGCCGGCAGCGCGACGAGCTCGAGCGCGACGCGCTCGCGCGTGTCCGAGGCGGAGTCGGTCGCGACTACCTCGCCTACGCCGAGAAGCGCGAACGACTCGTCGTCTCCGAAAGCCCGGTCACTACCCGAGCGCGACTGCTCGCCGACTGGTGGGAGCAGGCCCGTGACGACCTCGCCGGCAACGTGATGCTCGCACTCCGCCGAAGCGACGTCGCCGACCTGAACCAGCTCGCCCGGTCGCTCATGGACACCGCCGGCCGGCTCGGCAAGGACCGCCTCGTGGTCGCGGAGCGGGAGTTCGCGGCTGGCGACCGAGTCGTCTGTCTCCGCAACTCGGATGTCCTCGGCGTCAAGAACGGAACCCGCGGAACCGTCGAGCGGATCGATTCCGAACGAAGGACGCTCGTCGTGGCGACCGACCGCGGGCCGATCGTCGAGCTCAGCCGCAGCTACCTCGAGACAGGCAACGTCCGCCACGCCTACGCCATCACCGGCCATGCCGCCCAGGGCCTCACGGTCGAACGCGCCTTCGTGCTCGGGTCCGGCGAGGCGCGTCTCCAGGAGTGGGGCTACGTCGCCCTTTCGCGAGCGCGAGCCGAGACCCGCCTCTACGTGACCGGCACGCCCCGCGAGCACGAAAGCCACTTCCACGACCTCGACGACCGCGACCCGCTCGCCCGCTTCGGCCGTGCGCTCGAAGAGTCCGCGATCGAGGAGCTCGCAGTCGACCAGCACCGTTCCGTCGGGGCCACGACACGAGGCGCGCCCGGAGATCGAACGCGTGCGGACCTGACGCCGGAGGAGCGGACGCGACGCCGGCTCCTCGAGCAGAAGCAGCGCGCGCTCACGAAGACAAGCGAAGCCGCGAGCGAAAGTTGGAGACCGCCAGCGTGAAGCTCGAGCGCTGCGGCCCGCTGAGCCGCCGCCGGCGCGAAGACCTCGTCACAGAGATCGACCTTCAGCGCCGAGCGATCGCGATGACGAACGATCGCCTCTCTGACGTCATGTCTTCGGTCGAAGATCTCAGACGTCAGACGCGGGGAACAGACCGCCAGCCCGAGCGGATCTCCAATCGTGTTGTCCCCAAGCTATCGCGTGCGGTTCGCGAGGACCAGCCGATTGCGATCAGGCTTGAGCGCTGATCGTGGATCCGTCATCCGGCACCGGATCAGGGTTTCTGCGCAACCGAAGCCGTGGATGGTTCAGACCTGCTTGGGCACGTTGCCGGTCAGGCTGAAGACGGCCCGCATCGCCTTGTGCCCGAAGTCCGCGGTCGGGCCGAACATGCAGGGGCAGCCGCCGTCGATCACGGTGATCCCGTGCTCGCGGCCGTACTCCGTTGCCGTCTTCGAGACGCTGCCTGCGCCGGGGCCGCGGTGCATCCACACGTGCTCGATCCCGAGTTCGGCGCACTCGCGCATCGTCTCCTCGGCGATCTCCGGGCCGCGTTCCGATCACGACGGTTTCGACGCCGCCGGGGATCGCGTGCAGATCGTGGAAGGCGGGGTCGCCCTCGACCTCGCTCGCGTTCGGGTTGACCGCGAACACCTCGTAGCCTCGCTCACGCAGACGCTTGTAGACGACATTGCTGCCATGGTTGCCCGGCGTCCGCGACACGCCCGTGACGGCAACGCGCTTATGGCTCAGGAACTCGGTGGCCGCGTTCTTCATCGTTGTCATCGGATCCTCCTCTCCTGGGAGTGTCAAGACCGGTCAGGGTCGGTAGCCGTGGTCGCGACCGGCTGCCGCGATTCGGCTCCGACCGCAAAGACGCGCCACCTCCCGGGCAGGCCCTTCAACGAACGCACGCCCCACTCGGTTGTCGCCAGTCCCGCCCGGCGGGCTCGTTCCGCGGCTTCTTCCGAGAGCAACACCTCGCCCGGGTTGGCGATGCCCGCGAGGCGCGCGCCGACATGAACATCGGCTCCGGCGCACTTGTCGTCGGCGTTCCAGCAGTGCCCGACATGGGCTCCCGCCCGAAGCTCGAGCCCGAGCCGCCGCGAAGACTCGCGGATATCGAGTGCGCAGCGGAGCGCGTCCGCGACCTCGTCGAAGATCGCGAAGAAGCCGTCCCCCGCGGTGTCCATCAGCCGACCTCGGTGGTGCGCGAGGGCTGTACGCACGAGCTCGTGGTACTGCTCGAGCAGCTCGGCCCAGGCGTGATCGCCGAGGGAGACCGCCAGCGGTGTCGCATCGACGATGTCGACGAAGAGGACAGCGGTCATCTGCCGCGTCGGCTCGCCGGTCGGCACGCGGCTCGTGTGCCTGGCGCCTGGGGGGAGGAGTCCTTCGATCACCTGTGCCGCCGCGGGGGCGCCTCCGGCGGAGGCGAACGCCGAGGCGATCTGCTCGGCGCCCGGTCGTAGCTCGATTGCGCGGCGCACGGCGTCTCGGAGGCGGTCCGGTGTCAGCTTCCGGGCGGGGAGTCTGACGCCTGCACGTGCGACCTCGACGCGGCGGGCGACCTCGGGCTGGTCGCGCCCGAAGGGAACGGCGACGACCGGAACGCCGTGGGCGAGCGCCTTCTGCGTGATCCCCATACCGGCGTGGCAGACGACGCAGGCCGCGCGGTCGAGCAGCGGTGCGTGGGGGAGGAAGCGCTCGACGCGAACGTTGGGTGCCGCCGGGAGGCCGGTCGGATCGACGTCGGCGGTCGTGACGACGACCTCGAACGGCTCCCCTGCGAGCGCAGCCGCCGCGACCTCGGCGAGCCGACGGTCGTTCTGGAAGAGGGTCGAGCAGGTGACGAGCACGAGCGGTCTGTCCAGGCTGTCCAACCAGGCGGGGGGATCGGCGGGCGGTTCCCAGAGGCCGGGGCCGACGAGCGTGAGCTTGTCGGGCCAGTCCGAGCGCGGGTACTCGAACGGCTCGGCCGTGTAGGCGATCACCGCCGAGGCGGCGAGGTAGACATCCTCGATCGTCTTCACGGGCGGCAGCCCGATCTCCGCGCGGAGCGGGTTCATGTGCTTGGCGATCACGCGCTCGAGCGTCCCGAGCGTGAGCGGCTTCACCAGCCGATCGCGCAGCCGGCCGAGGCGGTCGTGGCGGGGACGGAGGCCGAGCCCGAACGGCGGCGCATCGCGCGAGGGCAGCGGCACCGGCGAGACGATCGAGAACGCCCACGGGAGGCCGGAGCGCTCGGCTGCGGCCGCCGCGCCCCAGGCGCCCTCGTCGACGAACAGAACATCGGGCTGCTCGTCCTCGATCGCCTGCTCGAGGTCTTGCAGCTGGAAGCGCGCCCGCTCGCCGAACTGGCCGAGACCCGAGCTGAGCGCGCCGAACCGCGTCCGCGCCCGCCAGTCGTCGGGCTCGAACCGCTCGATCTCGCGCCTCAGAGGACTGCGCGTCGAGCCCGATCGAGCGCAGCCGCTCGACGTCGTCGATCCCACAGCGCACCACGACGCGGTGGCCGCGCTTTGCCAACTCGAGCAGCGTGTCGACCAGCGGATACAACCGGCCCGGCACCGCATCGACATACGCGAGGACGACCGCCATTTTCGACTCCTGTCGGGCGCTACGCGGCCGTGCGCACGTCCTCGGTCTCCGCGGGCGTGCGCTCAGCCTCGAGCAGCTTCAGGATCCGCTCGGTGTTGTCGCGGATCGCGTTGATGTTGCGGAACATCCACTTCGGCGGCGCGTTCTCGGGCATCCGCTCGATCATCGACTCGAAGTCGAAGCTGCCGCAGCCGCGCGCGGCCCGGCGGGCCACGAGCGCGACGCCGACGGCGGCGGCGCCGACGAGCAGCAACCGTCTCATCTCACACCTCCTTCGATCGTCTCGGGCTCGACCTTCTCCACGCGCGGGACGAGGCTCGATTCGAACTCCTGCCCGAGCCGGTAGGCCTGCTGCAGGTAGTCCTGGCGGGTGGCGTCGTCGACCGCGCCGACCGCGTAGAAGTAGACGTGCTCGACCTGCTCGATCCCCGGGTAGCGGAAGCCGAAGTCGTCGACCAGCCGCTCGATCGCCGCGCCGCAGCCGGAGTCGCGGTAATCGCTCTCCCGGAAGAAGGTCGGCGTCATGATCAGCGCCTTCCGCTGCTCGAGCAGCGGCTGCCGCTCGCCCAGGTCACCCTTGCAGCCAGCCGTCCCTGGTCATCGTGTAGACGAAGCCGTAGGTGAACACGCGCTCCATCCAGCCGCGCAGGATCGCCGGGAAGTTCATCCAGAAGATCGGGGCGATGAACGCGAGGCCGTCGGCAGCGGCGACCTTCTCCTGCTGGGCCAGCACGTCCTTGGGCCGTTGCTTCGCGACGATCTCGAGCAGCTCGGGCAGCGGCTTGTTGCGCAACCACCGCCTCGCCACCCGGCGGCGGATCGGGCCGCCGCTCTCATCGATCATGCCCTCCCGCAGCTCGGCCTCGTCGAACAGCGGCACCGACTCGTGCGCGAAGAACGAGTAGTCCGCCTGCCTGAACACCGGGTCGAACTTGATCGCATAGAGATCGACGACCTCGCAGCTATGGCCGCCCTCTGCGAGCCCCGCCGTGAAGCGATCGAGGACCGCATGACAGAACGACTTCGGATTCGGATGCGCATACACCGTCAGCACTCTCATCGCCATCGCCTCCCTTCGGCGGCGTGCGCCCAACGACACCCCTCGAGGGGATGTGCGTTGTCAGTCTTCCGCGCGCTTGTCTCGGCGGCATCCGTACTGCCACCGAGACGACTGCCTCCAACTACCGACTGATCGGCTCGCAGTTCATGGCGTTCGGTTGCCGTTGAGGAGCCTCAGCCGTGCCGCACCGCCGCCGGCGCTGAGACCGAGAGGGCTCGGCCAGCGAAGTCGGGATCCTCCGCCCGGCGGCTACCAGCCCGGCGACCTCATCTTCTTCGGGGTCGACGACGGCCCGAACGGCCACGTCGCGCTCTGGCTCGGGAACGGGATGATCGTGCAGTGCTCCGCGAGCGGAAACGGATCGAACATCCGGCCGCTCGACGGGTTACGTGGCGCCAACCGGCTGGGTCCGGTGGAACCTCGGGTAGACGCCGGCTTGACTGTCTCAGCGCTCGATCGCCCGGCTTCGGCCGCGCTCGAGAGCCGTAAGCCGCCGAAGCTGCATCACCTGCGTGAGGTATCGCTCGCGGTCGTAGCCGAGGCCATTCGCGCGAGGTCGCCGATCGAGGCGACGTCGGGACGAACCCCGCGGCCGAGCGGCTCGCGGTTGGCTCCGCGTCGGAGGTCGTCGTAGCCGCGGGTGCCCGCCGGGGTCGGCACGACCTTCATCTCCCCGAAGTCCGTGGCCAGTTCGATCGCCGAGCGGTCGGCGAGGGCGCTCTCCGTCAGATCGAGTCCTCGGCCGTCTGGTTCGGTTGCGTTCATCTCCCGCAGAGCGTCGTCCAGCCGTTGAAGATTGTCTCCCCGTGTCGACGGCACGATGTCGATCCCTCGCGTGATCTCCTCTGTTCCCTGGAGGACTCTGGCGAACGCACCGATCACGACGTAGCTCACCCGGTGGCGATCAAGCGCTTGCAGGATGGCGTAGGGATCGAACTTCGTGTGCGTATCAGCCACCGGTTCGCTCGACTTTCTCGAGCTGAGTCAGCAGGCGGCGGGCGCGCCGCTCGGGCGATAGCTGTCGGTTCTTGTCAAGACGATCGTCGAAAGCACGGTCCCGCTCGACGAGCACGAGAGGTAGCTCGAACCCGCAGACCTCGATGATCTCGAGGAAGTTGTCGATGCTCGGTGCGACGGAGCCTTGCTCCCAGCGGGCGATCAGCGAGCGCGGACGCTTGCTGAGGTCGGACAGTTCGTCCTGCGTGAGGCCGGCTCGAGTTCGGGCCTCCCTTATCAGATCGGCACCGCGCACATATCCAGCTTATGTCATGGGCCGGGTGCGCGAAAGAGCGCGCAGCACAGATAGGTGACAGCGCTTGGCGAATTGTTTGACATCACCCTACTTGTGGGATATAACCCATATTTGGTACAGAGATTCCGACGAGGCTTGAGATGTCATCGGCGCAGCGAGAACGACAGAGGATCGGGGAACTTCTATGTCGACACCGTCCTGCCGGCGCTGGCCGCCCGCCTCTTGGGAGCGCGCTCAGGACCGACCCGGATTCAGCCTCTCGATCGAACGGTGATGGCTGCACCCAATAGCTCGGCCATCTTCGTCGTTGATCCCGACTGCCTCGCGCCGGCCAAGGACCCCGACGATCTCGTCCGCGAGCTTGGACGCGAGCGAGGTCTGGCATGAACGCGCGTGGAGCAGTCGCCGGACCTCGCACACGGGGTCAGTTGTCGCAACTCCCGCGTCTCATTGATCAACGCGGGATCGCGGAAGAGCTCGGCGTCACGCGAGCTGCTGCAGAGAAGATCATGCAGCAGGTTCCGAAGGTCCACGTGCCGGGGCTCCGCAAGGTATATGTCATGCGCGAGGACGTCGTCCGTGTGATCGAGGATGGCACTAGGATCTGATGGACACGACTCACCCTCTTCGCGCGGTTGGCAAGCAGCCGCATCGAGAGATGAGCGCTCGCGCCCCGGGCGATCGCTCTGAACTCGAGCAAGTGAGCCGCTAGCGAGACGCGCGGTGCCTGGCTCCGTTCATATCGTCATCCGGGCAACCGAGAGCGGGAGGCGCTACATCGTCCGCTACCGCCGAGGCGGGCGAGGATACCGGCTTGAGCATGCTGGCAGCTTTCGGCGACAAGATGCCGCGAAGGAGCGGGAGCGGCTCGTCGGGGGCTGGCTTGCAGCGGGGCTGAACCCGCGGGCGGAGCTCAAGAAACTCACAGTCGAGAGGCCGCGTCGCGAGCTCAGAATCGTGGGACGTGAGTGGCTCGAGTCACGCATCGATCTTTCCGAGCAGTCAACGCGCGTCTACGGGGCCTACCTCGACGCCATCGAGTCGTCACCGCTCGGGGCGGCCGACCCAAGTTCGATTGCGCCCGGTGACGTACGTACACAGATCGCACGCTGGGTCGCCGCCGGGCTCGCCGCGAAGAGCGTTCGAGAGCGAGTCAGCGTGCTCCGACAGGTGCTCGACTACGCGGAGGTCGACCCGAACCCGGCGCGGCATCGCGCAGTGAAGCTGCCGGCACGCGTCGAGCGAGACCTCCGGCTTCCCTCAGCCAGCGACGTCGTTGCGCTCCTTGACGGACTCGGCGTGAAGTACCGGCTCCCCTTTGTGATCCTCGAGCAGACCGCGATGCGGGTCAATGAAGTCGTCTCCCTGGAACGGGACGACGTCGACGTAGCTGGCCTGCGCTTCCGTGTCAAGGCCATCAACCGCAAAGGCCGTCGCGGATCGCGCCGCGCACGATTCGTGCCCGTACCGGCCTGGTTGATGGCGATCATGGCCAGGTCGCTCCCTCTTGACGGCCGAGTCTTTCCCGGCGTCACCGCGGCCGGCCTGCGTTCGGCTCTGCGCGACCTCTGCGAGCGGAGCGGGCTGCCGCACTGCACACCGCACCAGCTGAGGCACCGCCGCATCTCCCTGTGGCACTTCAACGGTGTGCCGGCTCGAGAGCTGGCGGATCGGGCCGGACACTCGAAACCATCGATGAGCCTCGATGTCTATTCGCACTTCATCGTCCCCGACGAAGTCGATCCCACGACCCTCGAAGCACTCGTTTCGGGTGCTGTCGGCGTCGTGCAACGCCGTGGCCGTGATGCACCGGTGATGCACGGCGGTACGTGACCAAATGGAAAAACCCCGCTTTTGCGGGGTTTTTCTTTAGCAGGCCTGTAAGCCGGATTCTGTCGAGGGTGGCCATCCCTCTCGGCAGCTACCCGGGCCCTGGGCGGGCAGCCTCGTGGCGGGCCCTGTTCGCCTTGCACCGGACGGGGTTTGGCGAGCCGCCGCGTCGCCGCGGTCGCTGGTGGGCTCTTACCCCACCGTTTCACCCTTACCGTCGAGATCTCCGGAGATACCTCCACGGCGGTCTGCTTTCTGTTCCACTTTCCGTCGCCTTTCGGCGCCTGGCTTGCGCCAGCGTCCTGCCCTGCGGTGTCCGGACTTTCCTCGAATCGCCGAGGCGATCCGCGGCCACCCGGCCTGCACGCCGAATTCTAGCTCCGCGCCGTTGCCCGCTCCAGCTCCGCGAGGCGGAGGTGGGCGAGCTGGACGGCGATGCTTCCTGCGCCGACGGCCGAGGCGACGCGCTTCACGGAGCCGTGCCGCACGTCGCCGGCGGCGAACACGCCGGGCAGGCTCGTCTCGAGCAGCATGGGCTGTCGATCCAGCGGCCACGGGTGCTCGTCCTGGGCCGCGGCCTCTGCTCCGGTGAGGATGAAGCCCTGCTCGTCGCGCGCGAGCGTCCCCTCGAGCCACCCCGTGTGCGGCACCGCGCCGATCATCACGTAGAGGGCGTCCGCCGGCACCTCCTCCTCCGCGCCCGCCGCGGTGTCGCGCAGGGTCAGGCCCGTGAGCCGGCTCGTGCCTGCGCCTCGGACGACCTCCGTCTGAAGGCGGATCCTGATGTTCGATGTCGCGTCGAGCTCGCGCACGAGGTAGTCGGACATGCTCGCGGCGAGGCCGTCGCCGCGCACGACCAGGGTGACGGTCGCGGCCGAGCGGGCGAGGTGCACGGCTGCCTGGCCGGCCGAGTTGCCGGCGCCGACGATGAACACGTCCGCGTCCTCGACCGGTGCCGCATCCGAGGCCGCCGCTCCGTAGAAGACGCCCGCGCCTTGCATTGCCTCGAGCGAAGGCACGTCGAGGCGCCGCCAGCTGACGCCGGTGGAGATCAGCACCGTGCGGGCCGTCAGCTCGCGCCCGCCGTCGAGCTCGACCACGTACTCGTTCCCGGCCGGCCGGATTGCCGTCGCCCGCCGCGACAGCACGAGCCGCGCGCCGAAGAACCACGCCTGCTCGAGTGCGCGGTTCGTCAGGTCGCGCCCCGACAGGCCCGTCGGGAAGCCGAGGTAGTTGCGGATCCGCGAGCTGGTGCCCGCCTGGCCGCCGGGCAGCTCCGCGTCGATCGCCACCGTCGCCAGCCCTTCGGACGCGCCGTACACCGCGGCCGCGAGTCCCGCGGGGCCGGCGCCGACGATCGCCAGGTCGTACTGCTCGGCCTCGGGCTCCGTCGCAAACCCGAGCACCGCGGCGAGCTCCGCATAGCTCGGGTCGACGAGCGCCCTGCCGCTCCGCAGCACGAGCACCGGCAGCGTCTGCCCGTCGAGGCCGGCAGCGTCGAGCAGCTCACGAGCTGTCGCGGCCTGCGGGTCGTAGAACCCGTACGGGATGCCGATCCGGGAGAAGACCTCACGCAGGAGGTGGGTGCCCGGCTCCCATTCCTGACCGATCAGGCGCACCATCTCGCCGGGCGGCCGCGCTCCCGATGCCTCCCAGTCCGCCAGCACCTCGGTCACCGGGAGGTACAGCCAGCGCTCCCGCGGGCCCCACGGCACGAAGATGTAGGACTCGGCCTGGCCGGTGCGCATCGCCGTGACGGCCGGGTGCGCCTTGCTCCACTCGCCTCGGCCGAGGATGAGCACGCGCTGGACGTTCGGGTCGAGGTCGCGCAGCTCGGTGCGGAACTCGCTGCCGCCGCAGGCGGAGCTGTCCGCGCTGAAGACCGCAGCCACCAGCCGGCCGTCCTCCACGTGGCGGCGCACGGCGGCCAGCGCCGGGCCCGAGGACGCGTGCTCCTCGAGGTCGTACTGCTGACCGAAGCGCTCGCGCAGGTCGCGCGCGAGCAGACCGCGCACGACCTCGTCGTCGTGCACGACGAGGAGCAGCGGCTTGACTGACGACGAGACCTCTGACACGTGCCTGCCCGCGCGTCGAGGGACGCGCTGTTGACTCTGAAGCGGTCAGAGATCTTAGGCGGTCTCGAGCCCGTACTGGGACTCAGGCATGGCCAGGGCCGATTCTGTCCCGGCCATGGAGCCGCACTCCGGGCAGAACACGACGCCCTCGCGTGCGTGCATGACGAACTCGCCGCAGACGAGGCACTCGAGCGAGGCGCCGCGGATGAGTGCGGTCAGCTCCTGCTCGAGCGTCCGCGCGAACGAATGGACATTGCCGTCGCTCACAGCTCTCTGAACACCCCCACGACGCGGCCCAGGATCTGGACGTACTCGGCGTAGATCGGCTCGTGCGACGCGTTCTCCGGCTGTAGGCGGATGCGGCCGTCCTCGCGATAGAAGGTCTTGACGGTCGCCTCGTCGGCGGACTCGTCTCCTCCCGCGAGAGCGACGACGATCTCGCCGTTGCGGGCGTCCTGCGTCTTCTGGACGATCACGAGGTCGCCGTCGAGGATGCCGGCGTCGATCATCGAGTCGCCGCGTACGCGGAGCAGGAAGTCGCCCCTGGTCGAGCCTGGAAACGTGAGGTACTCCTCGATGTTCTGGTCGGCGAGGAGCGGTGCGCCGGCGGCGATGTCGCCGACGAGCGGGAGCGTGACCGCGTCGTCGTCGCGCGCGGGAACCGGCTCCACCTCGGCGGGAGCGGCGGGGGCGGCCGACGGGCGCTCGCGGCCGAGGAGCTCGAGGGCGCGCGGCTTGGTCGGGTCGCGGCGCAGGAGCCCGGCGCGCTCGAGGTTCGCCAGGTGCGCGTGCACGGTCGAGGGCGAGGCCAGTCCGACCTCTTCGCCGATCTCGCGCACCGTCGGCGGGTAGCCGTGACGGTCGACGTACTCGATCAGGAAGTTCCAGATCTGCTGCTGGCGGTCGGTGAGCATGAAAGCCTCCGTTGTTGAAAGGCATGTAGTTGAAAGGCGGTGACGAACGTGTGTTCGACGGAAAGGGTAGAGAGTCCTGCGGACGGCGTCAATGTCTCGCACGCCGCGTACGATCGGCGCGATGTCATCGCGACGGCGACCAAGACGGCTCGACCGGCTGCCCGAGCAGTACTTCGGCGCGCTCCTCAAACGCGTTGCCGCCGCGGCCGCAGAAGCAGGGCCGCCGCTCGTCGACCTCGGCCGCGGCAACCCCGAGGTCGGCCCGCCCGCGCACGTCGTCGACGCGCTTCGCGTCCGTGCGCAGCGCCCCGATGTCCACGGCTACGCGCCGCTCCGCGGTCTGCCCGAGCTGCGCGAGGCGATCGCGCGCCGCTACGAGACCCACTACGGGGTCGGGCTCGACCCCCACCGCGAGGTGGCGATCGTCCCCGGAACGAAGACGGCGATCGTCGAGCTCGCGCTCGTGCTGGCCGAGCGCGGAGACCTGATCCTGCTCCCGGACCCGTACTACCCCGACTACCCCTCCGGGATCGCGCTCGCGGGCGCCGAGCTCGGGCTCGTCCGGCTCGAGCCCGAGGCGGGCCTTCAGCCCGACCTGGACAGCGCCCCGCCGGCGGCGGCCCTCTTCCTCAACTTCCCCTCGAACCCCTGCGCCGTCTGCGCCGCCCCCGGCACCTTCGAGGCCGCGGTCGACTACGCGGCGCGCACCGGCACCGCGATCGTCCACGACGCCGCCTACAACGACCTGGTGTTCGACGGGCGGAGGCCCGAGAGCTTCCTCGCCACCCCGGGCGCGAAGGACGTCGGCGTCGAGATGTGGTCGATGTCGAAGAGCTACGGCATGGCGGGCTGGCGGATCGGCTTCGTCCTTGGCAACGCCGACATCGTCGAGCGCATCAACCTGATGAGCGACCACGCGCGCGTCGGGATCTTCGCTCCGCTGCAGCACGCCGCGATCGCCGCGCTCGACGGCCCGCAGGACACCGTCGAGGAGCGGCGGGCGACCTACGAGCGGCGGCGCGACCTCGTGGTCGAGGCGCTGCCGGAGCCGCCGGTGTGCGAGGGCACGTTCTACGTCTGGGTCCGGCTGCCCGAGGGGGTGACGCCCGAGGGGCTGCTCGAGGAGCATCGCGTCGCGATCGCGCCCGGCGAGGGCTTCGGCCCGAGCGGCGCCGGCTGGGGGCGCCTGTCGCTCGCCGTCACCGACGAGGCGCTCGAGCGCGGCCTCGAGCGGCTCGCTCCCGTGCTCGCGGGATCGCACGCGTGAAGATCGGCATCGTCGTGCCGTTCTCGTGGTCGTACTGGGGCGGGGTGGTGGAGCACGCCGAGAACCAGGCCGCTGCGTTGCGCGACCGCGGTCACGACGTCCAGATCCTGATGGGCCACGATCCGCCGGGGCACTTCACGCGCCTCCTCCACCCGCGGACCGGCCGCCACGGCGACCTGCCGCCGGGGATCATCCCGGTCGGCCGGTCGGTGGTCGTGCCCGCCAACGGCTCGCTGCCGAACATCGTGCTCTCGCCGCGCTCGATCCGGCGCGTGCGCGAGACGCTCGCCGAGCAGCAGTTTCGACATCGTGCACCTCCACGAGCCGATGACGCCGGCGGTCTGCGTCGCGACGCTGGCCTACGCGCAGTGCCCGATCGTCGGCACCTGGCACGCCGCCGGCGACCTGTCCTGGATGCGGGCCGGGCTGAAGTCGTGGGGGTTCCTGCTCGACCGGATCGACGTTCGGATCGCCGTCTCGCGCAGCGCCGCCGAGTCGGCGGAGCGGTGGCTCGACACCGCCTTCGAGATCGTCCCGAACGGCGTCATCGTCCCCGAGACGGCCGATCCGGAGAACCGTGAGCACCAGATCGTCTTCATCGGCCGGCACGACACGCGCAAGGGTCTGCCCGTCCTGTTGCGCGCCTGGCCGGCGATTCGCCGGGCGACCGGCGCCCGCTTGCGGTTGATCGGAACCGACCCGCTCCAGTACCGCCTGCTCCACTCCCGGATGCGCTTCGACGAAGACGGGATCGACGTGCTCGGGATCGTCACCAACGACGTGCGCTCGCGCGAGCTCGCGTCGGCGAAGCTGCTGGTTTCGCCCGCGCTCGGAGGGGAGAGCTTCGGGATGGTGCTCGTCGAGGCGTTCGCAACCGCGACCCCGGTGGTCGCCTCCAACATCCCGGGCTTTGCCGACGTGGCCGTGCCGGACGCAGCGACGCTCGTGCCGGCGGGTGACACCGACGCACTCGTCGAGGCGGTGGCCGGCCTGCTCGGCGACGAGGAGCGGCGCGTGGCGATGGGGCGGGTGGCCCGCGCCCTCGCGCGGGAGCGCTATGCCTGGCCGGACATCGCGCGCCGGCTCGAAGACATCTACGAGGGCATACCCGTATGAAAGGGGGCCGCTGGCGCCTGCTCGTCGCCGTTCGTCCTGTTCGCGGTCGCGATCTCGCTGATCTGGTGGCGCGGCCCCGACTGGCACCTCGTCCGCGACACCTTCGGCTCGGTGAGCTGGCCGTGGATCGTCCTCGCGGTCTTCCTGAACCTCTGCTCGGTCGTCGTCCGCGCCGCGGCCTGGAACACGGTGATCCGCGAGGCGGTAACGGCTCCGCGGCCCGGGTTCCGGCTCGTTTTCTCGGCGTTCTGCGTCGGGCTGTTCGCGAACGCCACCCTGCCGGGGCGGGTGGGCGAGCTCGGCCGCGTGGCCGTACTCGCGCGGCGGATGCCGGGGCGCAAGGGGATCTTCGCCACGCTCGTCGGCACCGTCTTCGCGCACCGGATGTTCGACCTGCTGCCCACGACCGTGCTCGTGATCTGGGTCCTCAGCTCGGCGAAACTGCCGCACTGGGCGGTGATGACGATCATCGTCGTGCTCGGGAATCGGCATCGCGCTCTTCGCGTTCGCGGTCGTCGGTGCGCGCGGGCAGCCGGGGACGAGGCTCGACGAGGGCATCGGGCGGATGCGCGAGCTGATCGTGCGCGCGCGCGTCGGCCTGGCCGTGATGCGGCGGCCGCTCCCGGCAGCGATCGCGGCGGCGTTCCAGTTCATGGGCTGGCTCTTCCAGCTGCTCGCCGTCTACGCCGCGATGCGGGGCTTCCGGATCTACGAGCCGCTGATCGCCGCCGGCCTCGTGCTGCTGATGATGAACGTCGTCACCGTGCTGCCGTTCTGGCCCGGGAACGTCGGGCTCGTGCAGGCGGCGGTCGCGGTGTCGCTCGCGCAGTACGGCGTCCGCTACGCGAAGGGCTTCGCGTTCGGCATCGGGCTGCAGCTGATCGAGGCCTCGGTCGGGATCGGGATCGGGACGATCTTCCTCGCGCGCGAGGGGATCTCGTTCGCGACGCTGCGCGATATCGAGACCGAGGGCGCGCAGGAGCCGGAACGCGCCGAGGAAGCCGAGGAGCCGGCTGCGCGTGCGGCGGCGAGTCGCTGACTACATGTTCGGGACGATGAAGAACCACTTCGAGCGCTTCGGTGCGGCCTCCCAGGCCATCTCGCCGCTCGGCTCGACCGTGAGCTCCGCGCCCTGCGGCGCCTCGGCGCGCAGACGCTCGGCGAGCGTCGTTCGCGTCGTCCTCCGTGGGTGCGCCGATGAGCAGGTGCTTCCAGCGGCGCGTGAGCGTGAACCCCTCCGCCTCGAGCTGCTCCGCAAGCGCGACCGCCTCGGGGTGGCCGGGCAGGTCGATCCGCACCTCCCACTCGGCGTAGCCGGAGGCGGCCGTGTCGGCCGCGTCCTGCGCCTCCGCCTCCTCGCGCTCCTCCTCCTGCTCCTCCTCGGTGTCGGGGAGGGGGACGTCGCCGGGCTCCCACTCCTCGGCGAGCGGGTGCCAGCGGTCGAGCGAGAACGTCGCCGACACGTCCTCCTCCGCGAGGATCGAGCGCACGAGGTCGCGCGCCTGCTCGGCCGACTCGCGCGTGTCGGCGTAGAGGAAGAGCCGCGGCCCGTCGGCGGAGACGGCGATCGCGTCGCCGAGCTTCTTGCGCGTCTCCTCCTCGATCTCGTGCTCGTCGAGCTTCGCCCCGAGCCCCTGCCCGGAGCCGTTCTCGAGCTCGACCGTGACTCTCCAGTCCTCGGCCATCGGTCTACCTGAGCGGCGGGCCGCCGACCGCCTCGGGGATCTCCGGCTTCCACCCGGCGAGCGTCGGCTCGCGGGAGAGCGCGAGGGTCAGGAGCCGTTCGCAGACGTCGCGAAACGCGGCGACCGCCTCGTCGGCTGTCTCGTGGCGCTCGTCGGCGATCTCGAGCACCTGCTCCTGGATCGTGTAGGGGCGCCCCTGGACCCGCGTCTTGAAGCGCACGGTGACCTCGCCGCCGACGTCCCACCCGTCGGTCTCCATCACCATCGGCGGCCGCCCCGGCTGCCACGGGTGCTCCTCGTCGCCGTAGAAGTTCTTCGGTCGCAGCTCGGCGGCGAAGCCGACGCTGCCCTTCGCGTCCTCGAGCAGCACCTTGATCATCGTCTGGCCCGACAGCTCGCTCTCGAGGACGATGCCGTCGGTATGGAACTCGTTGCCGCCGCGCTCGTTGAGGGTGCCCACGAGCTCCGAGAGCTGCGCATCCGTCTCGGAGAGCCCTTCCGTCAGCCGCTCCAACTGCTCCTCGTCGAGCTCGCCGAGGACGGGCGAGAGGTCGGGCTTCTCGGCGGCGATCCTGACCGCGGTCACGCGCTCATTCTTTCAGTCGGCATGAAGGCGCTGCGCCAGCTCCTCGATCTTCCCCTGTGCCTCCGAGAGCTGGGCGGCGCAGCGGCGGTAGAGCTCCTCGCCGCGCTCCCAGAGGCGGGTCAGCTCCTCGAGCTCGACGTCGCCGCGCTCGAGCCGCTCGACGATCCGCTCGAGCTCGGCCTGGCTCTCCTCGAAGGTCGGCTCGGCGTTCATTCGCTCCGGGCCCCGAAGGCTCCGCCGGCCACCTCGATCTCGAGGGGCGTCCCGGCGGGCGGCGGCGTGCGGACGAGGCTCTCGCCGCTCCGGACGACGGCGTAGCCCCGGTCGAGGGTGGCGCGCGGCGAGAGCGCGCGCAGCCGGCCGTGCGTCGCCTCGAGCCGCGCCGTTCTCCGCTCGAGTGCGAGCAGCGGCGCCTCGCGAAGGCGGGCGTGCACCGCGTCGAGCCGCTCCGCGCGCCGCTCGCAGATCCGGCGCGCGCCTCGCTCCAGCCCGAGATGGGCCCGGTCGAGCCAGGCGCGGAGCTCGGCCAGGTCGGGCACCACCAGGCGTCCGGCGACCGACGGGGTCGAGGCTCGAACGTCGGCGACCAGATCGAGCAGCGGCGTGTCCTGCTCGTGACCGACGGCGCTGACCACCGGCACGCGGCAAGCGGCGACGGCGCGCACGAGCCGCTCGTCGGAGAAGGGCAGCAGGTCCTCGAAGCTGCCGCCGCCGCGGGCGATGATGACCACGTCCGCGCCGCGATCGCACAGGTCACCGAGCGCGGTTGCGATTGCCGGGGCGGCGCGCCCGCCCTGGACGAACGTCTCCGCGACGAGGACGTTGGCGGGCGGGAAGCGCGAGGTGATCGCCGTGAGGACGTCGCGCTTGGCGGCGGCGTCGTTGCCGGTGACGAGGCCGATCAGCCGCGGTAACCGAGGCAGTGACCGCTTGCGCGACTCCGCGAAGAGGCCCTCGGCCGCGAGCTTCTTCTTCAGCCGCTCGAGCTCGGCGAGGTGGGCGCCGAGCCCGTAGCGCTCGATCGTGAGCGCGCGGAGGTGGAAGTCGCCCCGCTGCTCGTAGAGCTGCGGGCGCCCGTAGACGTGCACGCGCTCGCCGTTCTCGAGCCCGAGCTTCAGGCCGTCGAACTGCCCGCGCGGCATCTGGACGGCGAGGCAGGCGCCGCTCTCCGGATCCTTGAGCGTGAAGAACACCGACGCCCAGCGGTCCTGGCGGCGCAGCTCGGTGACCTCGCCCTCGACCCAGACGGTCGGCAGCCGTGCGAGCCAGCGCGCGATGCCGTCGTTGAATGCACGGACGGAGTAGACCTTGCGGCCCTCGACGACGGTGGCCTCGACCTTCACAGGCCAAGGGTAGTAGCAGGCGCTAGAGCAGGATCTCGGCGGCGGTCTGGTGCGAGCAGCCGGCGGTGATCAGCTCAACCGCGTGATGCAGGTCGGCCTCGGAGTGTGCGATCTGCTCGGCCAGCGCCTGCGGGTAGCCCGCCTCGATCAGGACATGCAGGCGCCACGAAACGACCTTTTCGTGCTCTGACGGTGGGATTTCGGTCGTCTGTGCCATCCGTGTCGCCTCTTCGCCTCTTTATCGACGAACCCTGCCCCGGAAAGTTGGACGTGGGCCCGCTGACAGTTGTCTCTTTCCCAGGTCTATGGACTCTAGACCCACTGTAACCCCGATCTATCAGGTATGGGTCGAGA
Organism: uncultured Actinomycetes bacterium; assembly: GCA_963792135.1. Lineage (GTDB taxonomy): Bacteria > Actinomycetota > Thermoleophilia > Gaiellales > Gaiellaceae > PALSA-600. The sequence goes on from CAWBVD010000008.1 coordinate 21,687, forward strand.
GAGAATCAAGCCTTCTGGCTAGTTCGTTCAGGCGCGCCTCGGCGGTTCGGAGCTCCGCTGCGACCCGCTCGGCGAGCACCGTCTCGGCGTCGCGGGCGAAGCGCTCGACCGACAATTCGAGCTCGCGCGCGAGCCTCCGGGCGGCATCTTCACGTGCCGTACGGATCGATTGGTCGAACTGGGTGACGGCGGCCTCGGAGGCGCGCTGGGTCTCTCGTGCGACGAAGCGCTTCACCTGCTCGACCTGGCGCCGTTCGACGTCCTTGAGCTGCACCGCCACGCGCTGGCTCGACTCGTTCTGCTCGCGCTCGATCTGCTCCTGTAGCTCCCGCTCCCGCCGCCGGAGCCGCTCGGCGACCTCCTGCAGAGCCCGCCGCCGCTCGGCGCCGTGCGTCTCGAGCTCGGCGGCGACGGCGGCCGCCACCTCCTCCATCGCCCGCTCGAGGTCCGCGCGGACGCGGTTGACGCGGCCGCGGTGCTCCTCCAGCGAGCCCTCGAGCCGCTCGGTCTCCTGAATCAACTTCTGCTCGAGCGCCGCGATCAGCTGGGCGTGGCGCGCGCTGACTCGCTCGAGCTCGGCGGCGAGGCTCGCCGCGAGAGCGTCGATCTGGCTGCCCCAGTCGGCGAAGCGCTGCTCGACCGAGCGCTGGGCGTCGACGAGAGAGGCCACGAGCTTGCTCGTCGCCTCGCGCTCGCGCTCGGCGAACTCGCGGCGGCGCTCCTCGACGATGCGCCGCTCCTCGTCGGCGAGCCGTGAGATCGCCTGCGACCGCGCGAGCGAGAGCATGCCCTCGAGCTCCCGGGCGCGCAGCTCCGACTCGTGGGCGATCACCTCGTCGAAGCGCGCCTTGCCCTGCTCGATCTCCTCCTCCAGGCCGGCGGAGGCCCGCCTGGAGCGATTGAGGGCCGAGATCGCCAGGCCGGCAGCCACGGCGGCAGCTGCCGCCGCGACGATCGCGACGATGGCGGCGACGGTCCCGCTCATCCGCTCACCTTAGGCGCGCGGCCACGAGCGCGGCGGCGAGCAGGATGTTCGCCCACGGGCAGCACGCGCAGTGCGTACTCCATCGGCTCGACGCCTTCGAGGTTCCCGACGGAGCGCCGCGCGTGGCGCACGGGCGTCGAGAGTGCTCGTTGCACGAGGATCAGCGCTGCCGCGAACCCCGCCCCGAGCACGGCCTCGATCCGGATCGTCTGGGCCTGGGCGAAGTAGGCGGTCAGGATCGGGAACGCGCCCCAGGCGAGCGCGAGGCCGAAGCGGTTGTGGATCGCCCCGCCGAACCACTCGAGGTTGTAAGCGGGCACGAGGAACGCACCGACCGCGACGAATCCGAGCAGGCCCCAGCCCCAGCTCGCAGCGGCGCCGACGCCGATCGCACACGCGCCGGCGAGCGAGCCGGCAGCGAGGGCGATCAGCGCCCAGTCGGGGATCCGCGTGCGCAGCGGGCGGCCGTTGAGCTCGTCGAGCGCGTGCGCCGAGACGCCGAGCGCGAGCGCGAACGCCGCCATCGTCCAGAGCATGCGGTTCGTGCGGAAGACCGGCGCGAGCGACGCCCCGACGGCGACGTACGCGAGGTTCCAGGCCGTGTAGGGCAGGTGCAGGATCGTGATGTAGTCGCGCCAGCCGCCCGTGCGCAGCGCGTAGAAGGACGGGCGAACCTCCTCGGTCATTGCTTTCTGCCCCAGGTGACGACGGCCGCGCCGAACGAGAGCGGCAGTGCGGCGACCTCGCCCACCCCGGCCTCGCGCCACGCCCGGAGCTGCCGCTCGAGCGGCCAGCGCTCGTAGAAGTCGCGGATCGAGCCGCCGAGGAAGTCGCCGACCTCCCGCCAGCCGCTGCCGAGCGCCCGGCCCGCCGCGGGAAGCACGCCGCGAACGTGGAGCTCCCAGACCGGCCGCCACGGCCCCCGTGGGAGGCCGAACTCGAGACCGGCGATCGTCCCGCCGGGGCGGACGACCCGCACGAGCTCGCGCAGCGTCGCGGCCGGGTCGTCGACGTACCGGAGGAGGTAGGTGAAGGTCAGCGCGTGGAACTCGCCGTCGGCGAACGGAAGCTCGTCGGCGCTTGCCTCGACGAGCTCGATGCGCGCCTCCGTGTGCCGCCGCGCCTCCGCGAGCATCTCCGGGCTCTGGTCGACGCCCACGACCGCGCACGCCTTGCGGCGGACGAGCTCTCGCGCGACGAGCCCCGTCCCGGTCGCGACGTCCAGGACCCGGTCGCCCGGGCCGGCGTCGATCCGCGACGCGAGGAACTGCCGCCAGCGCGGGTCCTGGCCGTAGGAGAGGACGGTTGCGTAGCGCTCGTAGGTGGGTCCGAGCGGCGCGAAGATCGCCTTCGCCTGTTCCGTCCGGCTCACCGGGCCGAGTCTACGCTGGCCGTGGTTCCGATGGAGCTGGAAAGCGACCTGGCCCGGGCGGCGGAGGCGGCGTCGGCGTACGGGAACGTCAGCGCCGTCCTCGCCGCCGAGCCCAACGCCGGCGAGCGCACGTACCTGGTCGCCCTCGGCGACGGCGACGCGCGCCGCTGGCTCGTGCTCGACGCCCAGCTCGCGCCCGCCGCGACGCGCACCGCCGTCGGGGAGACGGCGATGATCGTCTGCCTCTGCGAGCTCGCGGGCGAGCTCGCCGGCGGCGGGCAGCTCGACGAGTTGCGCGCGAACCTGGCGCAGATGCGGGTCACCGAGCAGCCGCCCGGCATCGACCAGGCGGAGGAGGCGGCGCTCGAGCTCGAGCGCACGATCGGGGCGCCGCCCTTCGTCTCCTCCCACGCCTACCTCGACCGCGTAGGAGTCGCCGCCGAGGCGCTCGAGCGCGCGCTCTCCGACTACTCGGCCGCGTTCGCGAACGCGATGGTCACCGCGCGCGGCACCGTCACAGCGTTCGTCGACGAGGTCGTGGAACGGCACGCGACCCCGCTGCGCTAGGGTCTTTCCGATGGAAGGCGGCGGTCTTGGGTTCCCGTTCGGCGGCGATCCGGAGGATCTGCTCCGCGGCCTGCGCGAGTTCGCCGAGCAGCAGGCGGAGTCGGTGCAGGAGGCCCAGCGCGAGCAGTTCGCGACGCTGACGCTCAACACCGCCGTCGAGCTCACCTCGTCCGCACTGGCGCAAGTCACGGTCGCCGGCACTCCGGACGAGCAGGCGATCGCCCTGCGGGACGCCATGCGCGTGCTCTTCCCGGAGGCGGTCGCGCTCGTGAGCGCCGCCCGGCAGGGCTTCATGCGCGAGCGCCCCTGACCTGAGCGCCTCTAGGACGGGTGGTAGTAGCGCCAGAGAATCCCGTTACGGCAACCATCGGCCGCGGCGAGGGTCTCGGGCGTCGTCTCGTAGAGCAGGTAGACGGCGCGACGCGCGAGCTTGTTGGCCGCCTGCTGCGGCGTCGTCCCCGACCGGACCGGGATGTGGAGCACCTTCGAGATGCGGCCCATGGGGACGCGCCAGCAGGCAGTCCACTCGGTCATCCAGATGTTCTTCGCGTCGTCGGTGAAGCGTCCCGGCGGGCGGTCGGAGCCGCGGTCGACGGCCGCCGCGGTGCCGGTCCAGACCAGGCCGGCGAGCAGGGCAGCCAGCACCAACCCTCGATGCCACATGCGATCCAGTATGCCGCCGCTCTTCAGACTGGCAAGGAGAAGCCGCCGTCGACCACGAGGACGTGGCCGCGCACCATGTCGGCGTCCGGCGAGCAGAGGAAGGCGACCGCGGCGGCGACGTCGTCCGGCGTCACCATGCGGCCGGCCGGGTTGGAGCGGCCGGCGGCGAGCAGGTCGTCGCGGTTCGGGAAGTGCTCGAGCGCACCGGTCTCGACGACGCCTGCGGAGACGGCGTTCACGCGGATCCCTCTCGGCGCGAGGTCGACTGCGAGGTAGCGGACGAGCGCCTCGAGCGCGGCCTTCGAGACGCCGATCAGCGTGTAGCCGGGGAGGACCCGCTGGGAGCCGAGCGAGGAGATGCCGACGATCGACGAGCCGGCCGGCATCGCGGGTGCGGCGGCCTGCGTGAGCGCGAGGAGCGCGCGGGCATTTGCGCCCAGCGTCCAGTCCCAGTGCTTCTCCTCCGTTTCGAGCGGCTCGCGGACGACGCCGCTCGCGGCGTTGTGGACGAGCACGTCGAGCGGCCCGAGCGCGGCCACCTCCTCCAGCACGCGGCTGGAGGTGACGTTCCCGCGCACGAGCACCGGCTCGGCGCCTGCGGCCGAGAGCTCGGCCGCGGTCTCCTCCGCGGCGCGGTCGTTGCGCAGGTAGCCGATCGCGACCCGCTCCGCGCCGTCGCGTGCGAAGCGGAGGGCGATCGCGCGGCCGATCCCGCGCGACCCGCCGGTTACCAGGACGTTCAACTCAGGACGGCTCGGGGCCCCGGGGCAGCGGCTTGTCGGCCGGCGCGGAGCTCGGGATGCGATCCCAGCCGGGCCGCGATGCGGCCTCGCGGGGCCCGTCCTCGGCCTTCGACGAGGCGTGGCCGAGCCGGTCGAGCAGCTCCATCTTCTTCTCCGCGTAGCGGCGCACGTCGTCGTCCTCGGGCAGATCCGCGACCAGCTCCTCGACGCGCGCGCGCAGCTGGTAGGCGAAGTGCGGCGTCGCCGGCCCGACCAGGGCGTCGACGTCCGCGCGGGTGGGTCCGGCCGTCACACGGGCAAGCCTAGTTACCCTCGAGCCGGTGAGGAGGTTGTCGGCGGTCGACGTGATGCTGCTCGCGACCGTGCTGATCTGGGCGCTGAACGCGATCGCGTCGCGCTACGTCGTCACCCACGGCTTCCTCCCGCTCGCCTACGGGGCGCTCCGGTATGCCGCGGCGATCCTGCTCTTCTGGGTGTTCACGTGGTGGCGGGAGCGGAGCTTCCGGATCGATCGCCGCGACCTGCCGCTCATCCTCCTCGCGGGGGCGATCATCTTCGTCAACCAGCTCGCGTTCGTCTACGGCGTCAAGCTGACGAGCGCGTCGACGCTGGGCCTGATGCTCGGCACGGTTCCGATCTGGGCGGCGATCATCGGGACTCTGATCGGGCTCGAGCGGCCGACGCGCATGTTCTGGGTGGCCGCACTCGTCTCGTTCTGCGGCGTCGGGCTGATCGCAGCCGGCGCGAGCGGCGGGCTCACGGGCGACCTCTTCGGGAACCTGGTCGCGCTTTCCGCGGCGGTCGCGTGGGCTGCCTACTCCCTGTCGATTGCGCCGCTGATGCGCCGGTACAGCCCGTTCAGGATCAGCTCGTACGTGCTCGCGCTCGGCTGGGTCCCGCTCGTGCTCGTGAGCATCCCGCAGCTCCGGCAGCAGAGCTTCGACGGCTTCGGCTGGACGATGGTGCTCGCGTTCGCGTTCGCGGTCGTCGGGCCGCTCTTCCTCACGAACATCCTCTGGTTCACCGCGATCGACCGCGTCGGGCGTGTCGCGAGCTGCGCTCTTCAGCAACCTCCAGCCGTTCTTCGTCGTCGTGCTTGCCGTGCTGCTTCTCGGCGAGAGCCTGAGCAGGCTCGAGCTCGCGGGCGCCGTCGCGATCGCGCTCGGAATCGTGATCGACCGGCGCGGCCACCGAATCTCGGCGGTCGTCCTCGCGCGCGAGTAGCCGCCACCGTGTGGGCGACAATCATCCGGTGAGTGACGACGGGTTCCTGGAGACGGCCGCCCGGCAGGCGCGCGCGGTCGACGACGTCTCCGGGCGGCCCTGGCCGCTGCCCGAGAACCCGTGGCTGCAGGCGCAGACCCGGCGCGACGTGCTTCTCGCTTACTGGCCGGTCGACCACGACCGGCTCGAGCGCCTGCTCCCGCCCGAGCTGACCGCCGACGTCTTCGACGGCCGGTCGTGGGTCGGAGTCTCCGCCTACCGGGTCACCGCCCTCCGTGTCCGCGGGCTGCCGCCGCTGCCCGGGCTTTCGTCGTTCCCACAGCTCGAGCTCTTCGCGTGCGTCACGGCGGACGAGCGACCGGGCCTCTGGGTGTTCTCGCTCGAGATCGGGAAGCCGCTCCTCGCCGAGGCCGCCAAGCGCGTACACCGGCTGCCCGCCTATAGAGCGAGCATCAACCTGGACGCCGGCATCGTCGCCGCGTCACGCGACGGGCTCTCGTTCTACGCCCACTACTCGGCGACCGGAGCCGCGAGCCGTCCCGGTGGGGGGACGCACGAGCACTTCCTGACCGAGCGCTTCGCCCTGTACACCGCCGACGGCGGCCGGCTCTACCGGGCCGAGCTCCACCATCCGCCCTGGCGGCTTCGGCACGCCGACGTCGCGGTCGAGTCGGCGACGCTCGCTCCATTCCCGCCCGAGGGCCCGCCGCTCGCCTTCGCCGCGGACGAGCAGGACGTGCTCGTCTGGCCGCTCGAGGAGCTCACCTGAGCGCTCAGCGACGTACCGCTCTGTGGTCGGTCGCGGCCGCCACGGCGCTCGTCGTCCTCAAGCTGGTCGTCGGCCTGTCGGCACACAGCCTCGGCCTCATCTCCGAGGCGGCGCACTCGGGCACCGACCTCGTCGCGGCGCTCCTGACCTTCCTGGCGCTCGGCGTCGCGAGCCGGCCGGCGGACCTCTCCCACCAGTACGGGCACGGCAAGGCGGAGCATCTCGCCGCGCTGGCCGAGGCGTCGTTCCTCTCGCTCGCGAGCGTGCTGATCGCGGCCCGCGCGATCGACCGGCTGATCAACCCGCAACCCTCGGCCGTGCACACGGCGCCGTACGTCTTCATCACGATCGGGATCGTGATCGCGATCGACGCCTCGCGGGCCTCCGTCTCCTGGCGCGTGGCGCAGCGGACGTCGAGCGCCGCGCTCTCCTCGAACGCGCTGCATTTCGCGAGCGACCTCGCCGGCTCGGTCGCCGTGCTCATCGGGCTCCTGCTCGTACGTGCCGGGCATCCGGCAGGCGACCCGGTGGCTGCACTCTTCGTCGCCGTGCTCGTGCTCGCGGCTGCCGCGCGGCTCATCCGCGTCAACGTCGACGTCCTCATGGACCGGGCGCCGACCCGGGCCGAGGAGGAGGCGCGCGAGGCGATCGCGGAGCTCCCCGACGTCGAGCTGCGCCGGCTGCGGATGCGCCAGGCGGGCGGAAGGCAGTTCGCGGACGTCGTGATCGGCGTCGCGCCCTCGGCCGGGGTCGGGCAGGGGCACGCGGCGGCCGACGCGGTCGAGGCCGCCGTCGCGCGGGCGCTTCCCGGCAGCGACGTCGTCGTGCACGTGGAGCCCGGCGACGAGGGCGACCTCCGCGAGCGCGTCCACCTTGCGGCGGCCGCCGTTCCCGCCGTGCGCGAGATCCACAACGTGACCTTCGTCGAGGTTGACGGGCGCAAGGAGCTCTCGCTCCATGTCAAGCTGCCCGGCGGCATGACGCTGGTCGAGGCACACGACGTGGCAGAGCGGCTCGAGTCGGAGATCCGCACCGCGGTCCCGTCGGTCGACAGCGTCCAGACGCACCTCGAGCCGCTGACGGAGCCGTCCGAGGGCGAGCTCGTCGCCGGCGACCCGGCCGTGGTCGAGCGGATCGTGGTCGAGGAGACCGGCGTGCGCCCCCTCGAGGTGCGCTTCCTGCGCACCGACGCCGGCCTCGTAGCCTTTCTCACGCTCGGCCTCGACGCCGGTTCGAGCCTCGACGCCGCCCACTCGCGCGCGAGCGAGATCGAGGCGCGACTCCGGATCGAGGCGCCGGAGATCGCCGACGTCGTCGTGCATACCGAACCTGCGGCGCGGTGAGGCTGTGCATGTTCACCCCGCGCGAGCTGGAGCTCGAGCGGGGCTGGCCGGGGCGCATCGACGGCGACCGCGTCGTCCAGCTCGCGGCGCAGACGCTGCAGGCGTTCTTCACCGGCGGCGGGGGTGCGCGCGAGCATGCCGAGTACGCGCTCGCCGACTGCGCCCTGCTGGCCCCGGTCCTCTACCCGCCGGCCGTGCGCGTCTTCTCGCCGTTCGACCGCTCGGAGACGCCCTTCTTCTCGTTCCGAAGCCCGCACCCGGTGCTCGGCCCGGAGCAGGAGCTGCGCTACCCCGAGGGCGTCGCGGAGCTCGAGTACGGGCTCGGGGTCGCGGCCGTGATCGGCCTCGACGGCGCGATCGGCGGCTTCACGCTCGCCAACGACTGGCGGGCGCGGGAGCTCGCCGACGCCGAGCGCGGGGCCGGGTTCGGGCCCTCGAAGAGCAGCGACTTCGCGCTCTCGCTCGGCCCGGTCGTCGTCACGCCGGACGAAGCGCACGGGCCCGGGGTCGTGGCGCGCGTGAACGGGGAGGAGCGCTGCGGGATCGACCTTCGCGAGCTCGTGCATCCGTGGGCCGAGCTGGTCTCACATGCGGCCCGCAACGTGCCGCTCCGGCCCGGCGACATCCTCGTCGCGCGGGCTCCCGGCCTCGCAACCGGGCCCGCGCTTCGCCCGGGCGACGTCGTCGAGCTCGAGGCTCAGGTGCTCGGAACGCTTCGGAACCGCGTCGCCGTGCTAGGCCAGTTTCTTCTGAGCGGACCCGTCCACGTTCATCACGTAGACGCTGTCGCCACCGTTCCGCTTGCTGAGGAACGCGATCTTCTTGCCGTCCGGCGACCAGGCGGGGTCGGTGTTGTCGAACGGGACGTTCGTCAGCTGGTGCTGGCCGCCACCCGTTGCTCCGGCGACGAAGATCTCGTAGTTGCCGCCGACCTGCTCCTGGTAGGCGATCTGCTTCCCGTCCGGCGACCAGTGGGGCTCGCCGGCGTCGCCGGACGAGTGCGTGATCCGCAGCTGCGGGCCGCCGCTCGAGCTCATCACGTAGATCTGGTACCGCCCGGTGCGGTTCGACATGAACGCGATCTTCTTGCCGTCGGGCGACCAGGCGGAGCCGAAGTCGTCGGCGGGGCTGGACGTGAGCCGCTTCTGGCCGGAGCCGTCGGCGTTCATCACCCAGATGTCCCCGAACGCGCTCGCGCCGGTGCGGTCGAACGCGATCTTGGTTCCGTCGGGCGACCAGACGGCCCAGTAGTCGTCGTCGCCGTCGCTCGGCGTCAGCTCGTGTGCGCCTGCGCCGCCTGCGCCCACGACGTAGATCTTCCCGAGCCCGTCCGTGATCCGGTCGAAGGCGAGCAGCTTCCCGTCCGGTGACCAGTCGAAGAGCTCGTCGTACCCGCCGCCGCCGTTCGTGAGCTTGCGCTCGCCGCCGCCGCCGGAGTTGATCACGTACACGTGGCCGTCCGTGATCACCTGGCCGCCCGCGACGCGCGAGAACGCGAGCTGCTTGCCGTTCGGTGACCAGGCGACGTCGATGCTGTCGAGGTCGCCGCTCGTGAGGGCGCGCCGGCCGCCGCCGCTCGCCCGCACGGTGTAGATCTGCCAGTGGCCGCCGGGGCGGCTCGCGAAGGCGATCGTCGTTCCGTCGGGCGACCAGACCGGGGCCGCGTCGTCGATGGACGACCCCGCGGTCGTGGCGGCCGCCCGCTGCGTCGCGCCGACCGCCAGCGCGAGCACCGCCGCGGCGGCGAGCGCCAGGGCGCGCGGGAGAGGAATGCGAAACGACGTCATCGAGAACCAGGGAACCGGCGTGCGACCGAGGGCCATCGTAGACGCTCGGCACCTTCCGAGGCACGCAGGTAGCGTGCCAAAACGACGCTCCTGCGGATGCCAGAGCCCTACAGCTTCGAGCTCTCGACGGAGCGGTTCCGGGTCTTCGGCACGGACCTTGCGAACCTCTGGCACGAGGGCGCGCTGTACCGGGTCGTGGCCGGGCGGGAGGTGCGCATCGCAGAGGCACCGGGCGGGGTCGACGTCGAGCCGCTCGACGACGCGATCCGGCCGGTCGTCGATCAGCTGCTGGGTCTCCCCTTCGATCTCTCGCCGTTCTACGAGTGGGCAGCGCAGCGGCCCGTCATCGGGAGCCTCGCCGCGAGCCTGCAGGGGTTCAGGCCGCCGCTCTCGCCGACCCCCTTCGAGAGCCTCGTCACGTCGATCACCGCGCAGCAGATCTCGCTGCGGGCGGCGTCGGCGATCCGCAGCCGCTTCGTCGCCCACCTCGGGGAGCAGGCCGGTCTCGCCTGGTCGTTCCCGTCGCGCGAGCGGGTCGCGCAGGCCGAGCAGCCGGAGCTCGTGGAGCTGGGCTTCTCGCGCAAGAAGGCCGAGTACGTGATCGGGCTCGCGCGCTCGCCGCTCGACCTCGACGCGCTGCACGAGCTCGACGACGACGAGGTGCGGGCCCGCCTCGTCACCCTGCCCGGAATCGGAGCCTGGACGGCCGAGTGGTTCCTCGCGCGCCACCTCGCGCGCCCGACGGCCTGGCCCGCCGGCGACCTCGCGCTGCGCCGGGCGGTCGATCTCTTCTACGGTTCCGGCGTGCACGAGCTAGGACCGCGCCTCCACCCGTTCCAGAATCTCTCCGCGCACTACCTCCTGACCGGCTCCCGGATGCCATGAAGGTCCGCCCTGCGACAACCGCGGACGAGCAGGCGCTGCGCGGGCTCTGGGAGGAGTTCGAGGCCGAGGTGCCCGAGCCGGACGGCTTCCAGCCCGAGACGTGGGAGGAGGAGTGGGCCCAGCTGCAGGAGGGGATGACGATCGGCGGTGTCCTTCTGGCCGAGGACGACAACGGGCCGGTGGGCATGATCGAGGCGCGCCGGGCCGACTCCGGCCGCTGGCACGTCGAGACCGTCCACGTGCGTGAGCCGGCGCGGCGGCAGGGTGTGGCAAAGGCGCTCCTCCGTGAGTGCTCGCGCGCCGCGCGGGCCGCCGGGGCGTCGAACCTCTCGCTGGACGTCCTCGTGTCGAACACGCTCGCGGAGACGGTCTGGCGCCGCCTCGGCTTCGAGCCGGTGGCGCTCACCCTCGCACAGCCGCTCGACCAGCTCGACGGGCATCTCGACGACGCGCCCGCCGGCCCGTCCCGAGCGTCCACCCACGTCCAGACCGACGACCGGCCCGCGGTCGAGCGCGCGGTCGCGCAGTTCGTGCCGCGCCTGGACGCGGTCGACGTCCACGACGCCGCCGGCGGCTGGATCCGCATCGCCGACCCACTCCTCGACTCCGACCGCGATGCGCAGGCGAGGTTCGCACGTGACCTCTCCGACCGGCTCGGGGCCGTGGTCGTGGCACTCGCCCTCGAGCGCGGAGCGGTCGTCCGCTTCCGCCTCTACGAACGCGGTCGCATGGTCGACGAGTACCTCTCGGTGCCCGACTTCTACGCGCAGCTCGATCGCGGCGACGAGCTGGCGATGGAGGCGAACCCGACGCGTCGTCGCGCGGCTCACCGGCGCCGACCGCGAGGAGGTGCACCGGGTTGCGCGGACGGCGGCCGCGCCTGCCGACCTGCCCCCCGCCGAGACGCTGTACGAGGATGTTGCACGCATGATGGGGCTCGAGCCATAGACATCTCCGTCGAGGAGCTGTCCGGCCGGCTCGAGGAGGTGGCGGTGCTCGACGTCCGCCGCCCGGAGGAGTACGACGGCTCCTTCGGCAGCCCGTGCGACCCACGCCAGGGGCACATTCCGGGCGCCGTGAACATCGGCGTCGAGGATCTGGTGCTGATGACGGACGACGAGATCCGCGAGCGCCTCGGGCTGCCCGAGGGCGCCGAGGTCGTGGCGTACTGCCACAGCGGCTCCCGCTCGGCCGACGGCGGTGCAGATTTTGCGAGGGCTGGGCTACGATGCGCGTAACTACCCGGGTTCGTGGCACGAGTGGTCGCGAACCGATCTTCCGCTCGAGACCTAAGAACACGACGTGATCCGGATGAAGGCTGGCGCAGCGGTGCTGGTCGTCGCCGCGGCGCTCGCCGCAGGCGGCGCCGCAGCCGCGCGGATGCCGACGCACGCCCAGCGCTCGGCGATCCTGGCCGCGTTCCGGAGCCAGCAGGGGGACGTCGCGGTGCAGAAGGTGCTCGTCTCGTCGGTCGATCCCGGCTACGCGAGCATCGGGTGGGGCTTCACGACCCACGGTCTCGCCGCGCAGCACGACAGCGTGCTCGGCCTCTCCGGCGGCACCTGGAAGATCCTCTGGACGCGCGACGAGGAGGCGCCGGCGGACGGCCTCTGCGTCTACGTTCCCGCCGCCGTCGCGCGCGACCTGCTGAGCGTCCGCTGCCCGCCTGCGTCGCTGCTGCGTTCCCGTCCGGCCACGCCCGGGGAGCTGAAGCTGATCGTCCACGGCTTCCGCCACAGCAACCTCACGCCGTACGCGAGGAACTCGACCGGTCTACGGCACGTCTGCGTCTCGAGCGCGAACGATGCGTGGGCGGGCGGGGTCGCCCGGTTCGAGTCGGGCGCGATCATCTACGTCTTCTTCCAGCACGGCGGCAACCGCTGGCAGCCGAGGTTCGAGTCGCTGCTCCAGCAGGGGCCGCGGCCGCCCGGGATCGTGCTGCTGTCGCTCGCCTCCTGCGTCGGCTACAACCCGAGCGGACTACAACGCTTAGGCTTGCCGCCGTGGCGCTCCTCGCGCTGTGCGCCGGGTCGGCGCCGGTCGCGGCCGCGGGCGGGTGCGCCCCGCCGCGGGCGAGCAGCGCCTATGCGGCGCGTGTGACCGACGCGCTCGCGTCGCGCACCGACGTCTGGGGGAGCCGGCTGCTGCGCGCGCCGGGCGGGCCGACGCTGGCCGGCGCGAGCGGTCACCTGGCGCCGCTGCTCTACGCGCGCACGGCCAAGGGGCGGCCGCTGACGCCGTCGGGCGTCTACTACCTGCCGTTCGCGCAGCCCGGCGGGCCCCTCGGCGCGGGCACCGTGAACCTCCACGTCGCCGACGGGAGCGAGATCGTCTCCGGCCGGGCCGGCGGTCCGGCCCTGCGGGTCGACGTCGACGGCGGCCGCTACGGCTCCTGCCTGGAGCGGCTGTCGACACCGCGGCTCGCGGACGGCTGGCTGCCGATCCTGCAGACCCGCTACGCCGGCTTCAGCCAGGAGTCGTTCGCAGCCAGGATCCCCGAGACGGGGTCGCTCGTCAGCTTCGTCCGCGTCTCGGGCCCCGGGCCCGTCCGGCTGACGCCGACGGTGACCGGCCTCACGCGGCACGGCAACGCGCTCGTGCGCGGCGGCAAGACCTACGCGGTCTTCGGAGCGGGCGCACGCTGGAGCGGCGGCTCGCTCGTCTTCGCGTCGGGCCCGGCGTACGCCGCGTGGCTCGACCCGCCGGCCCCCGCGCGCGGCATTCACGCTCGACGCAGGCGCGCTACGCGGAAGCGCGCGCGGCCGTCGAGCAGTACTGGAGCGCGCGCCTCGCCGAGGGCGCGCAGATCGAGGTTCCGGAGGCGCGCGTCCAGGACGCCGAGCGGGCGCTGCTCGTACAGAACCTCGAGCTCTCGTGGCGCTACAGCATCGGCAACCCCTACGAGGAGTTCTCGTTCCCCGAGAGCCTCGACGGCGCCCAGGTGATGGCAGAGCTCGGCTTCGGCCCGGTCGCGAGTGCGATCGTCCGCGTGTCGCTCACACGGCGGCCGACCGGCTACCCCGGCTGGTCGATGGGGGAGCGGCTGCTCGCGGCGGCGGAGGCCGTGCGGCTGAGCGGCGACCGGCGCTTCCTCGCTGCGGTGACGCCGAAGCTCGCCGCGCTACGTCTCGGCGCTCGCCGGCCGCCAGGAGCCCGACGGGCTGCTCGTGCCGGAGCGCTTCTCGTCCGATATCCCGGACAGGGTCCAGACGCTGCACGGCCAGGCCGTCGCCTGGGAGGGGCTGCGGGCGATCGCCGTCCAGTGGTCGCGCGCCGGGCGCCCCGGCTACGCGGCGCAGGCGAACCGGGTCGCGGCGCGGCTCGGAGCGGCGCTGCGCCGGGCGGTGCACGCCTCGGAGCGGCCGCTGCCCGACGGCTCGCTCTTCCTGCCGATGCGGCTGGGCGGGGCCGAGGAGCCGTACGAGACCGTCACCGAGTCCCGCGCCGGCAGCTACTGGAACCTCGTCGCGCCGTATGCGCTCGCCTCCGGGCTCTTCTCGCCGCAGAGCCGCGAGTCCCGGGGCGCGCTCGACTACCTGCTCCGGCACGGGTCGCGCCTGCTCGGTCTCGTACGCGCCGGCGGCTACGCGCTCTACGGCCCCGGCGCCGTTCCCACGCGCTCCGCCACGGACCAGGTCTACGGCGTGAACGCGTCGCGCTTCCTCGCCGCAGAGGACGAGCCCGACCAGCTCGTGCTCAGCCTCTACGGCCAGCTCGCGGCGGGCATGACGCCGAACACCTTCGTCGCGGGCGAGGCGGCGAGCGTGGCGCCGCTCGACGGCCTGCGGTACCGGGCCATGTACCTGCCGCCGAACGGCGTCGCCAACGATGCGTTCCTGGAGACGCTGCGGCTGCTGCTCGTGCAGGAGACGCCGGCCGGGCTCCGGCTCGCGTTCGCGACGCCGCGCGGCTGGCTGCGTCCCGGGCGGCGAATCGCCGTGACGGCGCTGCCGACCTCGTTCGGCCCACTCTCCTACTCGCTCGAGGCTGCGCGCGGGCAGGTGACGGCACACGTCGTGGTGCCGTCGCGCAGCCGGCCGCGGAGCCTGCTGCTGCGGCTGCGCCTGCCGGCCGGCGAGCACATCCGGTCCGTCACCCCGCGGCGGCCGTTCGACCCTGCGAGCGGCACGATCGATCTCTCGGGTGCGAAGGGAACCCTCGACCTCGTTGTGCGAACGGGTTAGAGTTCGCAGCCGTGCGGCGAGGGGTCATGGAAGGGATCGCGGCGCTGGGGGCGGTTGCGCTGCTCGTTGCGGCGGCACCGCTCGGAGCCCGCGCCGGCGCCGCGAAGTCGACGGTCGTGGGTCAGGTCCGCGTCTGGAAGATCTCCTACCGGGCGCACAACGGCGACCGCCGGAACGCGTACGTGGCACTGCCGCGCACCTACCGCCCCGGGCAGGACCCGCCGATCCCGCTCGTGATCTCGCCCCACGGCCGCGGCGTCACCGGCCGCGCGAACATCAGGCTCTGGGGCCAGCTGCCGGCGATCGGCGGCTTCGCGGTGATCAGCCCCGACGGCCAGGGGCGCGTTCTGGCGAACTACTCGTGGGGCTCGCTCGGCCAGATCTCCGACCTTGCCCGCATGCCGCAGATCGTCCACCGCACGCTGCCGTGGGTGCACGTCGACGAGCGGCGGATCTACGCGCTCGGCGGGAGCATGGGCGGCCAGGAGACGCTGCTCCTGCTCGCCCGCTACCCGCGCCTGCTCGCCGGTGCGGCGGCGTTCGACCCGGTGGTGAACTTCAAGCTGCAGTACACGGAGTTCCCGTACCTCAAGTGCTCCAAGGCCTGTCAGAAGACGTGGGGCAGGTCCGGTCGGCCGGTCGCTGCAGGAGCTCGCGCGCGAAGAGCTCGGCGGCCCGCCGAACGAGAACCCGGAGGCGTTCAAGCTGCGCAGCCCGATCACCTATGCCCGCGCGCTCGCCTTCTCGCACGTGCCGCTGCAGATCTGGTGGAGCCCGCAGGACAAGATCGTGATCGACCAGCAGAAGCAGGCGGGGCGGCTCGTCCATCTGATCCGGCACCTCAACCCGCACGCCGATCTCGTCGGCTTTACCGGTGCCTGGCGCCACTCGGCCGAGATGCGGTCGAGGACCCGGCTGCCGCTCGCCCTCGCGATGTTCGGGCTCCTCCCGGGGAGCTACGGGCACCTGGGCGGGCTGCAGGTGATCGGGAAGTCGCCGGTGACCGGCGCGCCTGGGCCCGTGCCCGTGCCCAAGCGCTCCCTACTCTGTCCGTCTCGGGACAGGCTGAAGCCTGTCCCTGCGCGAGGAAGGCCCGGCAAAGCGCCGTGCCGAGCCGGTGCCACTCGCCGATCTTGGCGTCGAGCTCGCGTTCGAGCTCGTCGAGCGGCCGCGGGAGGTCGTCGGGGTCATCCGCGAACCAGTCGAGCACCTGCTCGCGCCGCGCCTCCGGATGGAACTGCACCGCCCATGCGCGCTCGCCCGATGCGGAAGGCCTGCGGCTGGATCGCCGAGTCCGCGAGCAGCACCGCCTCGTTCGGCAGCTCGAAGCCGTAGGCGTTCCCCACCAGCGCGTCGAAGCGCTCCGGCAGCACGCCGAGCACCGGGTCGTCGCGGCCCTCGCCGGTCAGCCACACCTCCTCGAAGCCGGCCTGCTGCCGGCCGAGCGGCGCGACGCGGCCGTCGAACGCGTGAGCGAGCGTCTGCGCGCCGAGGCACACGCCGAGCAGCGGCTTCTCCTCGGCGACGAGGTCGCGGAGCAGCTCGTACTCGTCCTCGAGCCACGGGTACTCCGCCTCCTCCCCGACGTTCTGGAGGCCGCCGAGCACGAGCACGGCGTCGAACTCGCCGCCCGGCTGCGGCCCGGAGCCGATCTCCCACTCGACGAGCTCGTGCTCCGCCTCGCGAATCACGTCGCCGAAGAGCTCGGACCGAACCGTGGGCCCGTGGATCACCGAGAGGACGCGCACGGCCGGAACCTACGCGACCGGCACGTCGTGCTCCTCGAGCAGCCTGCGCAGGAGCTCTGCGCCCGCGGGCGCCTGGGCGACGCCGTTCGTCTGGTTGTTGTTGTTGAAGAACGCGTAGGCCTGCTCCGCGGAGCCCGCAAGCTCGCGCAGCGGCTCGACCCACTCTTCGAGCTCCTCGGGCGCGTAGGTGTAGTCGAAGCGCTCGGCCGCCCCGCCGCCGCGCTTGTTCCAGGTGGCGGCGTTGCGGCCGTGGAAGCGGACGTAAGCGATCGGCCCGGTGACCGCGACCACCGTCTCCGGGACGTTGCCGGCGTCGATCTTCGGGGCGTCGACCGTCACGTACGACATCCGCCGCGCCTCGAGCCACCCGAGCACCTCGGCGCGGCGCTCCTCCGCGAACCAGTCGCGGTGGCGGAACTCGACCAGCATCTCGTCTCCGCCGAGCTGGTCGCGGGCCCACTCGAGATAGTCGAACGACGACGGCTTCGGCACGACGTACGGGGGCAGCTGAAAGAGGATCCCGCCGAGCTTCCCCTCCCGCCGCAGCGGCTCGAGCGCGCCGAGGAACTCGCTGGAAGACGCGCCCGCGCAGCTCTCGCGGCGGACGGTCGACGCGGCCGCGCTCGTCGACCGGCATCCCCTCGCGCAGGTCGGGCGGCACCTGCTCGAGCCGGACTGGATGCCTGGTCATCAGCCCGAACGCCTTTACGTGCATCACGAACCCGGGCGGCGTCCGGTCGGCCCAGCCCTGCACCATCTGCTCGTCGGGCACGCGGTAGAAGGTCGAGTCGACCTCCCCGGTCGAGAAGTGCTCGGCGTACCAGGCGAGCCGCTCCTTCGCGGACACGCCCTTCGGGTACCAGTGCTTGACGAGGGCGTCGTCGGCCCACGAGCACGTGCCTACTCGGATGGGCGTCACGGCCCAAGGTTAGGATCCCGGGTCATGGACGCGCGGCCCATCGGCGTCTTCGACTCGGGGGTCGGCGGCCTGACCGTCCTCCACGAGTGCCTGGTGACGATGCCCGACGAGGACTTCGTCTACCTCGGCGACCACGCGCGGCTCCCGTACGGGCCGCGGCCGCTGGACGAGATCTCGCGCTTCGCCCACGAGATCGCCGCCTACCTCGAGCAGCAGGGCGTGAAGCTGATCGTCGTCGCCTGCAACGCCGCCACCTCGGCCGCGCTGCCGGCGCTGCAGTCGTCGCTGGCCGTGCCGGTGATCGGCGTGATCGCGCCCGAGGCCGCGGCGGCCGTGCGCGCGACGCGCAACCGCCGGATCGGCCTGCTCGCGACGCAGGCGACGGTGACCGCCGGCCGCTATCACGACCTCGTCCGCACGCTCGACGCAGGCGTCCGCTTCACCGCCGTCGCCGTGTCCCGAGCTCGTGCCGCTGATCGAGGCCGGCGAGCAGACGGTCGACGCCGTGCGCGGCTACGCGGCGCCGCTCAAGGCGGCCGGCTGCGACACGGTGATCCTCGGCTGCACGCACTACCCGCTGATCCGGCCCGTGTTCCAGCGGGTCTTCGGCCGCGACGTCACGCTCGTCTTCTCCGCCGACGAGACGGCGCGCGAGGTCGACGAGACGCTCCGCCGCAAGGGCTGGGAGAACGACCGCGGCCGCGAGGGCGCCTACCGGTTCCTCACGACGGGCGACCCCGCCGCCTTCCGTGCGCTCGGCGAGCGCTTCCTGCAGCTGCCCCTCGGCGACGTGACCCGCGTCTCCGTCGCCGAGCTCGAGAGACGGGCAGCATGAGGCGTAGGCTTGACGGAGGCTCCGTATGAGTCGTGCCGACGGACGGCGTCCCGACGAGCTGCGCCCGATCGAGGCCGATCCGCTCTTCCTCGAGCAGCCCCACGGGATGGTGCTCTGGTCGCAGGGGAAGACGAGGGTCCTCTGCACCGCGAGCGTCGCCGAGGGCGTCCCGCGCTGGCTCTACCGCAGCGGCCGCGGCTGGGTGACGGCCGAGTACTCGCTCCTGCCCGCCTCGACCGGCGAGCGGACGGACCGCGAGGCCGCGCGCGGCCGCCAGGGCGGGCGGACGGTCGAGATCCAGCGGCTGATCGGCCGCTCGGTGCGCGGCGATCGTCGACTTCGAGGCGCTCGGGGAGCGCACCGTGCACCTCGACTGCGATGTCCTCCAGGCGGACGGCGGAACCCGCTGCGCCGCGATCTGCGGGGCCTACGTCGCGCTTGCGCGCGCCCTCGATCGCTTCGGCCTCTCCCGCGCGCTCACCGGCTCCGTCGCGGCGGTCTCCGTCGGCGTCGTGGGCGGCGAGCCGCTGCTCGACCTCGAGTACACGGAGGACTCGACCGCCGACGTCGACCTGAACGTCGTGATGACGGGCGAGGGCCTCTTCGTCGAGGTGCAGGCGACGGCAGAGCGGGTCCCCTTCGATCGTGAGCGGCTGGACGAGCTGCTCGACCTCGCCGCCGCCGGCATCGACGACCTCGCCGCGCTCCAGCGCGAGGCGATCGACGTGCCCGTTGAATGAGCCGATCAGGGCGGTGCTCGCGTCGGGCAACCGCCACAAGCTCGACGAGCTGAGGGATGCCCTCCCCGGCTGGGAGATCGAGCCGCTCGCGGCCGACGAGTGGCCGGAGGAGACCGGGGAGACCTACTACGAGAACGCACGCCTCAAGGCCGAGTTCGGCCGCCTTCTGGCTTCCGCTCGGGACAGGCTGAAGCCTGTCCCGGCTTGGCCGTGGGACTGGATGCTCGGCGAGGACTCGGGTATCGAGTGCGTGGCGCTCGACGGCGCCCCCGGCCTTCACTCGGCGCGCTGGGCGCCCGGGCTCGACCAGGCCGACGCGCTCCTCGCCCGGCTCGAGGGCGAGCCCGAGCGGCGCGCCCGGATGGTGACCGAGCTGGTCGCCCTCTCGCCCGACGGCGAGGAGGTCCGCGGCCACGGTGTCCTCGAGGGCGAGCTCGCGACCGAGCGCCGCGGCACCGGCGGGTTCGGCTACGACCCGATCTTCATCCCCGCAGGTGATTCCCGAACGGTCGCGGAGCTCGGCGACGAGTGGAAGCGTCGGAACTCGCACCGCGCGCGGGCAGCGCAAGCTCTCGAGTCGGCTGTGGCCTCGCGCCTCGCCGGGCGCGGAGGTGGAAGTTGACCTCGGCGCCGATCACGATCAGGTTCGCCATCACGTAGAGCCACACGAGCAGCACCGCCGGCCCCGAGAGCGTCTGCAGCACCGGGTCGTGCTTCGAGGCTCGTACATAGACCGGGAGCGCCTGGAACGTCGCCTCGAGCAGCACCGCCGCCACCGCCGCACCGGGCACGACCTCCCGCCAGCGCAGCGTCACGTTCGTCAGTACGACGTAGGCAGACGCGAGGAACACGAAGATCCCCACCAGCGACACCGTCACGGTCAGGAGCCAGGCGAGGACGACGTTCTCGGAGAGGCCCGTGTAGCGCCTGAGGAGCTCCACGCCGATCGAGCCGACGACGAGCGAGCTGTAGAGGAACGTCAGCGAGAAGAACATCATCAGGCTCGCCAGCGCCTTCCCGTGCAGGAACGGCCTGTTCGGCCGGTCGTAGACGATGTTGAACGCGCTCTCGAGCACGCTGAAGAGCGAGAGCGACGACCAGATCAGGAACGCCGCCCCGACGATGCCGAGCGCCGTCGCGTTGTCCTGGATCGCGTGCACCGCGTTGAGCACCGAGTCGAGTGACGTGCTCGGGAACGTCCGGTGCAGCTCGCGCACGAAGAACGATCCCGAGTCGGCCTGGTCGGCCGTGCCGAGCAGCGCCAGCGACAGGAAGAGCAGCGGCACGAAGGAGAGCAGCGCGAAGTAGGCGATCATCGCGGCGAGGTGCGTCCCGCGGTCCGCGAAGAACTTCCGCAGGATTGTCGCCATGACGGCCAGTATGCTCAGCGGCATGGATGCCGCACAGGCGCTCGCCGACCTGACCGAGATCTCCTCGCAGGTCGCCCAGGTGGCGATCGTCGACCAGGACGGCAGGCTGCTTGCCGCGACGGGAGACGACGACGCCCGGACGGGGCGGTTCGTCGAGGCGGTCCGCCGGCTCCTCGACGAGGCCGAGCAGCTCGGGCTCGCACGGGGCCTCCCCGAGCTGAGCCAGCTCGAGGTCTCGACGCTCGACGGGAGCGTGTTCGCGGTGCGCCGCGACGGCCGCCTGATCGTCGCGACCACCCGGCCCGACCCGACGGTCGGCCTGATCTTCTACGACCTCAAGCACTGTCTCGGCGCGATCGACGAGCGCGCCGCGCGCGGCCGCGGGCGCCGAGCCCGAGCGGCCCCCCGGTCGATCGGGCGAGGCAGCTACGGACGGCCAGATCCGCGCGGCGGAACCCCTCTGCCTAAGTCGGTCACCGTCCTCGTCCTGATCGCGGGGGGCCTTGCCGGCACGGTGCTCTACCGTCGCCGCTCCGCGCGCCGGATCGAGCGGGTCGAGCTCTATGCCGCCGACGGCTCGATGGTGTCGCTCCCCGACGGCTCGCTCGAGGCGGAGCGGATGCTGGACCTCGCGCGCGAGGTCCTTTCCCTCCCGGGTTAGATGGCGGGCGCGGCCGGGACCGGCGACCTCGCGGAGGCGATCCGCGACGCGGCGCTGCTCGAGGGCGACTTCGTGCTCCGCTCCGGCAGACGCAGCACGTACTACCTCGACAAGTACCGCTTCTCCACCCGGCCCGACCTGCTCCGTGCGCTCGGCGCAGCGATCGCGTCGGCCGTCCGCGAGCACGAGCCCGACGCGGTGCGCCTGGCGGCGCCCGAGCTGGGCGCCGTGCCGCTCGCGGCGGCGGCTTCGCTCGAGAGCGGCCTTCCCTTCGTGATCGTCCGCAACGAGGCGAAGGCGTACGGCACAGGCAACCGGATCGAGGGCCCGTTCGAGGCCGGCGAGCTCGTCTGTCTCGTCGAGGACGTGGTGACGGCGGGCGGGGCAGCCCTCGAGGCGGTGGAGGCGCTCCGCGAGGCCGGGCTGCACGTCTCGACGGCGGTCTGCGTGGTCGACCGCGAGGAGGGCGGCGCGGATGCCCTCGCCCGCGCTGCCGTGAGGCTTCGGCCCCTGACGCTCGCATCGCACGTTCGAGCGAGTGCGACGCCGCATGGTTGAGCGATATCCGGTCGCCTTGTTAGGGTCTGAGGCAAGGTCTGACGATCGGCACCCCAATCCAGGAGGAAGGCTTTGACGAAGCAGGAGTTCATCCAGAAGGTCGCGGGGAAGAGCGGCCTCTCGAACCGCGACGCGGGGAAGGCCGTCGACGCGTTCATGGAGACGATCACCGACGCGCTGAAGGCCGGCGATTCCGTCAACTTCACGGGCTTCGGCAAGTTCTCCGCGGCAGCTCGCGCAGCCCGTATGGGAGTCAACCCGCGGACGGGCGAGCGCGTCCAGATCGCAGCCAGCACCGTTCCCAAGTTCAGCGCGGGCAGCCAGCTGAAGGCGGCGCTGAAAGGCTGACGGACAGACGTAGGACGTTTGAGCGGAGGGCCGCGAAAGCGGCCCTCCGTCGTTGTTGATCCGTAAGCTGGAGACCGATGGCCGTGGCGACGCGCACCTTCGGCGACCGGCTGGCGGCCGAGGTCGAGCGGAAACGGAGCCAGCTCGTGGTCGGCCTCGATCCACGGCCCGACCTGCTTCCGGTCGAGCTCCGCGGCGACGTCACCCGCTTCTGCTGCGGGATCGTCGACGCGGTCGCGCCGTACGCCGTCGCCGTCAAGCCGCAGCTCGCGTTCTTCGAGGCGCTCGGCTCGTACGGCATGGGCGCGTTCCGCGACACGTGCGCCTACGCACGCCGGGCCGGGGTGCTCGTGATCGCGGACGGCAAGCGCGGCGACATCGGCTCGACGGCCCGCGCCTACGCCGCGGCGTACCTCCAGGGCGTGGACGCGCCCGCCGACGCGCTCACGGTCAACCCGTGGCTCGGGCGCGAGTCGATCGAGCCCTACCTCGCCGCGGCGCGCCGCTACGGCAAGGGGATCTTCTGCATCGTGAAGACGTCCAACGCGGGCAGTGACGTCCAGGACATGACGCTCTCGGACGGGCGACCCGCCTGGCAGGCGGTGGCGGCGCTCGTCGCCGACTGGGGCTCGGAGATCGTCGGCGAGCACGGGCTCTCGGCCGTCGGCGCCGTCGTCGGCGCCACCCATCCGCGCGCCGTGAGCGAGGCCAGGAGGCTGATGCCGCAGGCGGTGCTGCTGCTCCCGGGCGTGGGCGCCCAGGGCGCGACGCCGGCCGACCTGGCGCGGGCCTTCACGAGCGGCCCGGCGAGCGCGCTCGTCAATGCGTCCCGCTCCGTGAACTACGCCTTCCGCGAGGGCGGCGACGACGACTTCCGCGCGGCCGCGGGCGCCGAGGCGGCGCGGCTGCGGGACGAGATATGGAACGTCTCGGGCTGGTAGCCGCCCCGGGCGGCCGCACCTGGCGTGCGCTCGCCGCGCCCGCGGCGGTGCTGCTCGCCGCGACGGTCGCGATCGGGTTCCTGCGGGGCGAGCTTCGCGGCCGCTCGCACCCGACCACGGGCAAGCATCCATCGCGCGTGCAGACCCACGCGCCCGCGCGCCACCCGCATCGGGTCTACGTCGTGCGTGCCGGCGACACGATCGAGGGGATCTCGTCGCGCACCGGCGTTCCGCAGGCCCGGATCCTCGCCCTGAACCCGAAGGTCTCGCCGACCGCGCTCTTCATCGGCGAGAAGCTGCGCCTGCGATGAGAGTTGCGCTCGCGGCGACGGCCCTGGCGGCAGCCTGCGCCGTGGCCGTTCCCGCGCGGGCGGCGGGGCCGCCGGCGGTCGACGCGCGCGCCTGGCTCGTCGAGAACCCGGCGACAGGCGAGATCCTCGCCCACCACGCCGATCGCTACCGAACGCCGATTGCATCGATCACGAAGCTGATGACCGTCATCGTCGCTCTCGAGCACCTCAAGCTCGGCGAAGTCGTCGACGTCGATCCGCGGGCCGCCGCCGTCGGCCAGGAGTCGATCTACCTGGAGGCCGGTCAGACGCTCACCGTCGGCGACCTCGTGAAGGGAGCGCTGATCCAGTCGGCGAACGACGCCGCCGACGCGCTCGCCCTCGCGACCGCTCCCAGCTTCCCGGCGTTCGCCCAACTCATGAACGCCAAGGCGAAGCAGCTCGGGCTCACCGACTCCCACTTCGTCCGCCCCGACGGCCTCGATGCCCCGGGCGAGTACTCGAGCGCGCGCGACGTGACCCGGCTCGCGCTGGCGGCGATGAAGCTGGCGCCGGTGCGCGCCGCCGTCGACACCCGGACGACGACGATCGCCGGCGCGCGGTCGCTCCATACGTGGAACGACCTGCTCGGCGTCTTCCCCGGGGTCTTCGGCGTGAAGACCGGTCACACCGACCAGGCCGGCTGGGGACAGGTTCTGGCGGCGCACGGCGGCGGGACGACGATCTACGTGACGATCCTCGGCAGCCCGTCACGCGCCCGCCGCAACCACGACCTCGAGGCGCTGCTCGCCTACGGGCTCGCGCAGTACCGGCAGGTCGACGCCGTGGCCGCGGGCCGGGCGTACGCGTCGGCGGCGCTCCCGTACGGCCGCTCCCCGCTGCCGCTCGTCGCCCGCTCGCGGCTCCACGCCGTCGTGCGCGTGGGGCAGCCGCTGGTCGAGCGTGTGACGGCGCCGGTGGCGCTGTCGCTGCCGGTGAGCCGGGGCCAGGTGGTGGGACGGGTCGAGGTGTGGTCGCGCGGACGCCTGCTGGGCTCGAGGCCGCTCGTCGCGGCGCGCTCGGTCTCCCAGCCGGGGCTCACCGGCCGCGTCGGGTGGTACGCGCGGCGTACAGTCCACCACGTCGCAGATCTGCTGAGTCCATGATCGTCACGGTCACGCTCAACGCCGCCTTCGCGCGCACCATCACCGTCCCGAACTTCCAGCGCGGCCAGCGCCATCGCGCCAGCGCGGCGCTCCCGATGGCCGGCGGGAAGGGCATCAACGTCGCGCGGGCACTGAAGACGCTCGGCGTTCCCGTCGTCGCCACCGGCCTCGCCGGCGGCCAGGCCGGCCTCCGCATCGTCGAGCGCCTGACCGGCGAGGCGATCCTGAACGACTTCGCGCGCATCGAGGGAGAGTCGCGCACGACGACGGCCGTCGTCGATCCGACCAACCTGAGCTACACGGAGATCAACGAGTGGGGCCCGGTCGTGAAGCCGGACGAGCTCGAGCTCTTCGACGAGAAGCTCCGGTACCTCTCGCAGGGGGCGCAGCTGGTCGTCTTCGCCGGCTCGCTGCCGCGCGACGTTCCGGACGACTTCTACGCGGAGCAGATCCGCGAGCTCACCCGCCGTCACGTCCCGTCGGCGCTCGACTGCGAGGGCGACGCGTTGCGAGTGGGGCTCGACGCGGAGCCGTTCCTCGTCAGCCCGAACCAGCAGGAGGCCGAGGCCCTCGTCGGGCAGGAGTTCCACGACGACGAGGACTTCGTGCTCGCGCTCGACGGGATCGCCGACCGCGGCGCACGCAACGTGATCATCACGACCGAGGGCGGCTGCTACGCGCTGCTCCGCGGCGAGGATCGCAGCCTGCACCGCTTCCGGGTCGACGCGCCGCGGCTCGAGCCCGTGTCGCGGGTGGGCGCGGGGGACACCCTGCTCGCGGGGTTCGCTGCCGCCTGGGTCGCCGGCCGCGGACGGGAGGATTCGCTGCGGCAGGCGGTGGCCGCCGGCGCGGCCTCCGTGCTCGAGGTCGGCGCCGGCAACTTCGACCCGCGCGAGGCAGCCCGTCTCCAGGCGGGCGTGGTCGTGACGGAGCTGAGCGAGGTTCAGGTCTAGGAGATTCCGCTCCTCGCGCGGATCGCATAGCCGCCGCGGGCAGCCTCCGGTGCCCCGGGTAATGTGTCCGGATGGAGATCGGAAGAGTCGAGCGCCTCACGGACTCCGCGCTCGACCGTTCCGAGAAATTCGCGAAGGAAGGCCTCACCTTCGACGACGTCCTGCTCGTGCCGGCCGAGTCGGCGGTGCTGCCGAACGACGTCTCGACGGCGACGCGGCTGACGAGGACGATCGCGCTCGAGATCCCGATCGTGTCGGCGGCGATGGACACGGTCACCGAGGCGAGGATGGCGATCGCGCTCGCGCGCGAGGGCGGGATCGGGATCGTCCACCGCAACCTTTCGATCGCCGACCAGGTGGCCGAGGTCGACAAGGTGAAGCGCTCGGAGTCCGGGATGATCGTCGAGCCGCTCACCCTGCCGCCCGCGGCGCTCGTGCGCGACGCGCTCGAGCTGATGGAGCACTACCACGTGTCCGGCGTCCCGATCACCGAGGACGGCGGCCGCCTCGTCGGAATCCTCACGAACCGCGACCTCCGCTTCGAGAAGGACAGCTCGCTCCCGGTCTCGGCGCTCATGACCTCGGACGGGCTCGTGACGGCGCCCCTCGGGACGACGCTCGGCGAGGCCGAGAGCCTGCTCCACCGCCATCGCATCGAGAAGCTGCCGGTGGTCGACGAGAACGGGATCCTGCGCGGGCTGATCACGGTCAAGGACATCCAGAAGCGGATCGAGTTTCCCGGGGCGACCAAGGACCCGCATGGCCGGCTGCGCGTCGGCGCGGCGGTCGGCGTCGGGCCGGATGCGATCGAACGGGCACAGGCACTCGTCGCGGCCGGCGCCGACGTGCTCGTCGTCGACACGGCGCACGGGCACTCCCGCGGGGTGATCGAGATGGTCGAGCGCATCAGGTCGCTCTCGGGCGAGTTCGAGCTGGTGGCCGGCAACATCGCGACCAGCGAGGCCGCCGAGGCACTCATCGATGCCGGCACGGACGCCGTGAAATGCGGGATCGGGCCCGGCTCTTCCTGCACGACCCGGATCGTCGCCGGAGTCGGTGTGCCCCAGATCACGGCCGTGTACGACGTGGCCGATGTGGCCCAGCGCCACGGTGTGCCCGTCATCGCCGACGGCGGGATCTCGTCGTCCGGCGACGTCGCCAAGGCGCTCGCCGCGGGGGCCGACAGCGTCATGCTCGGGTCGTACCTGGCCGGAACCGATGAGGCTCCGGGCGACGTGATCTTCTCGCACGGGGAGCGCTACAAGGAGTACCGCGGCATGGGCTCGATCGGCGCCATGAAGGCTCGCGGGTACTCGAAGGACCGCTACTTCCAGGGCGACGTCGAGGACGTCGAGAAGCTCGTCCCCGAGGGCATAGAGGGCCGCGTCCCCTACAAGGGGCCGCTGAGCGGGGTCGTGCACCAGATCGTCGGCGGCGTCCGGCAGGCGATGGGCTACTGCGGCGCGCCGACCGTCGACGCGATGAAGGACGCGCGCTTCGTGCGCATCACGGGTGCCGGCCTGCGCGAGTCGCACCCGCACGACATCACGATCACCAAGGACGCCCCGAACTATCGCCGCGCCTAACGTCGTACCGCTGCGCCCGGAGCCGCTTGCCGAAGAGCGGCCGGTCCTGGTGCTGGACTTCGGCGGCCAGTACTCGCAGCTGATCGCGCGGCGCGTGCGCGAGGCCCGCGTCTACTCCGAGCTCGTCTCGCATCGTGCGAGCGCCGAGGAGATCCGGCGGCGCAACCCGGCCGCGCTGATCCTCTCCGGTGGCCCGGCCTCGGTCTACGCCGACGGCGCTCCGCACTGCGATCCCGCGATCTTCGAGCTCGGGGTGCCCATGCTCGGCATCTGCTACGGCATGCAGCTGCTGGCGCTCGAGCTGGGCGGCCGGGTCGACCGCACCGGCGCCGGGGAGTTCGGCAAGGCAGTGCTCCACGCGGAGCGCGGAGCACTCTTCGAAGGCCTTCCGGGCGAGCAGACCGTCTGGATGAGTCATCGCGACTCAGTAGTCGCGCCGCCCGCCGGCGCGACTGTCGTCGCGAGCTCGGGCTCGACGCCCGTCGCCGCCTTCGAAGACCGCGAGCGCGGCCTCTACGGCATTCAGTTCCACCCCGAGGTGGTGCACACCCCGCACGGCCAGGAGCTGCTGAAGAACTTCCTCTACGGCATCGCCGACGCCGCTCCGACCTGGACGCCCGCGGCGGTGATCGAGGAGCAGGTCGAGCGTATCCGCGCCCGCGTCGGCCGCGAGCACGTGCTCTGTGGCCTCTCCGGCGGCGTCGACAGCGCGGTCGCGGCGCTGCTCGTCCACAAGGCGGTCGGCGACCAGCTCACCTGCGTCTTCGTCGACCACGGGCTCCTGCGCAAGGACGAGGCGGGCCAGGTGGTCGAGACGTTCGGCGGCCACTTCCACGTCCCGCTCGTGCACGTCCAGGCCGAGGAGCGCTTCCTGGCGCGGCTCGCCGGCGTCACCGACCCCGAGGCGAAGCGGAAGATCATCGGCGAGGAGTTCATCCGGGTCTTCGAGGACGAGGCACGCAAGCTCCGGGGTACAGGCAACATTGACGTGAAGTGGCTGGTGCAGGGGACGCTCTACTCGGATGTGATCGAGTCGGGCGGCGAGGGGGGCGTCGCGGAGTCGATCAAGAGCCACCACAACGTCGGCGGCCTCCCCGCCGACATGAAGATGAAGCTGGTGGAGCCGCTGCGCCTTCTCTTCAAGGACGAGGTGCGCCGCGTCGGCGAGGAGCTCGGCCTGCCGGAGCGGATGGTCTGGCGTCAGCCGTTCCCGGGCCCCGGGCTCGCGATCCGGATCATCGGCGAGGTCACCCACGAGCGACTCGAGACCCTCCGCGAGGCCGACGCGATCCTGCAGGAGGAGATCCGCCGCGCCGGCCTCTACCGGGACCTCTGGCAGTCGTTCGCCGTGCTGCCGGCGGTGCGCTCCGTCGGCGTCCAGGGCGACTCCCGCACCTACGGCTATCCGATCGTGATCCGCGCCGTCACCTCGGACGACGCGATGACGGCCGACTGGGCCCGGCTACCGTACGACCTGGTGGAGCTCGTGTCCTCCCGGATCGTGAACGAGATTCCGGCCGTGAACCGGGTGGTTCTCGACGTCACCTCGAAGCCTCCGGCCACGATCGAGTGGGAATGACGTAGGGACGTCCGCGCGTCCGGGGTCGTCATTCGCAGGCAGACGTTCATACTCGCGGCGCTCGCCGCCGCTCTCGTTCCGGCGACCGCAGCCGCGGCGGCCACGCAGACGATCAGGGTCACGTCCGTGACGATCTCGATGGTCAACCACGACGTCGGCCCGAAGGGGCCGGGGAAGGGCGACTCCGTCACCTACCGGGACCGGCTGCTCAATGCCGCGGCGCAGTTCGGGAAGAAGAAGGGCGCCGTGGTCGGATCCGACCAGGGGAAGCTCACCTACGCGACCGCCCACACGGCGACCTTCCTGGGGACCGTGACGCTGCCAGGGGGGACGCTCAGGCTGTCGGGGGCCGTTCACGGCACCCCGGGCGGCGGCCTCGTCGTCCCCATCGCCGGCGGCACCGGGAAGTACGCCTATGCCCGCGGCACCCTGACGGTCGGCTCGGGCCGCGATCACGTCCTCAACACGTACACGTTCACGATCACGCCGCCGGTTGCCTAACCTAGACCCTGGCCAAAGGGCAAACGCCAGGGCATCATGGGCGCATGAGGATCCCTCTCGGCGTCGCTGCGGTCGCCGGCCTCGTCTTTGCGGTCGCGCCCGCGGCGCAGGCACAGACGCTCACGATCGAGGTCACATCCGTGCCCACCAGGCGAAGGTGCACGATCGCGCCCCGCAGGGAAAGCTGAATGCAGGCGACTCCATCGCCTTCAGGGATCTGCTGCTGAATCGCAAGCCGCAGTTCGGCAAGAAGGCGGGCAAGCCGGTCGCCTACGACGTCGGAACGCTGATGTACACGAGCAAGTCCGCCCGGCGGATCTCGGCGACGGCAACGTTCCCGGGCATCGGCACGATCAGCTACGCCGGGCCCGTCGTGACGCGCAGGGACGGCACCACCGTCATCCCGATCACCGGGCGGCACCGGCGGGTTCCGGGGGGCCACCGGGACGGTGACGATCGGCAAGGGCGAGCAGAAGGCGCCCAACGTCTACGTCATCACCGTCCCGCATCACCTCGACATCAACGCGACCGGAGTGGCCTAGCCGTCACACGGTGTAGGGGCCGTAGCGGCTCCTGACGTCGTCCACGAACTCGGCCAGTTGCGCCGCGAGCGCCGCGTCGTCGATCTCGAGCACGTTCTCGGCATTGCGCTCGCCCGAGCGCGACAGGTTGAAGGAGCCCGTGAACACCGTGTCGTCGACGATCGCGAGCTTCGCGTGCATGAAGTCGTGCACGGTGCCCCGGCCGTAGGGCGTCGACTGCTTCGCGGAGAACGCGTTCTCGATCCGCCCCAGGAGCGGGAGCTTCCAGTGGCCGTTGCTCGAGCGCCACTGGCCCGCGACCTCGGCCATCTGCGTGCCGTCGAGGCACCCGGCGACGTCGACCTTTCCCGCGACGACCGCCGCCGCGAGCGCGCCGATCACGGGCGGGGTGGTCAGCACCGGCGAGCAGATGCGGATGCGGCGGCGGGCGCGGGCGATCGCCTGCCCGATCCGGTGCGAGAGATCCTCCCCGTGGCCCGGCGTGAACCAGACGCGGACCCCCTCGTGCCACTCGGGGTCGACCGTGCCCGTCCCAACGGCGGAGCCGCGGCGCACGAGCTGTTCGAAGTCGCGCCGGAAGGCCGCCGCCAGCTCGGGCGACTCGGCGACGACGATCACGTTCTCCTGGCGGGTCCACGAGTCGTCGGACCAGTTCGTCGAGCCGGTCCACACCGCCTCGCCGTCGCGGATGACGTACTTGTGGTGCATCAGGTCGGGGACCCCGGCGATCGGCAGCGCCTGGACCGGTAGTGCGTCGATCAGCGCCTGGTCGGGCGAGGCCGGCGGCGGAACGGGGATCGGCATCGCGTGGTCGACGTTGTAGGCGAACCGGATGTGCACACCGCGGTCGGCGGCTCGCCGGATCGCGCCGCTCACGACGTCGGCGGTCTCCGGCTTCAGGTCGAAGTCGTACTGCGCGAGGTCGAGCGTGCGCTTCGCCCCGTCGAGGAACACGCCGATTGCGGCGGCGATGTCGAGCGCGCGCTGGCCGCCGTCGGTCAAAGTGCTGATGGTGATGCGAGGCTTCATCGATCGGCTCGTCGCCGCCAGGATCGGCGACACGTTCAACTTCTATCGCGAGGGACCGCGCGCTGCATTGCTGCGCGAGCGCGTCGCGGCGCATCTCGACGGCGGAGCCGCCGCCCGCGTGCTGCTCGTCGCCGAGGCGCCCGGCTACCGCGGCACGAGGGTCTCGGGCGTCCCGCTCACCTCGGAGCGCCAGCTCACGGGCACCGGGTCGGCCGAGGCGACCGCCACGATCGTGCACGCGGTGCTCGCCGAGCTCGGCCTGGCCGGGGACGTCCTGCTCTGGAACGTCGTGCCGACGCATCCCGGCGACGATCGCTCCAACCGCCGTCCGACCCGCGCCGAGGTCGCGGCCGGCCTGCCGTTCGTGCGCGAGCTCGCGCGCGGCCGCCGCGTCGTCCCGGTCGGTCGGCTGGCCCACGAGGCCCTTGGCGGGACCTACGTCAGGCACCCGTCGCACGGCGGAGCGCCCGCCTTCAAACGGGGTCTCGAAGCCCTCCTCACGTGACCCCGAAGGCCTGCTACCATCGACCGACGGCGGGCCAAGCGGTCCGCCCTTCTCACGATGAAGACCTATAGCGCCAAGCCTGGTGAGATCACTCGCGAGTGGTACGTCGTCGACGCCGACGGTCAGACGCTCGGCCGCCTCGCGACGCAGATCGCCGACCGGCTGCGCGGCAAAGGCAAGCCGCAGTTCACGCCTCATGTGGACACGGGCGACTTCGTCGTGGTCGTGAACGCGGAGAAGATCGCGGTGACCGGCAACAAGCTGGACGACAAGATCTACTACCGGCACTCCGGCTATCCGGGCGGGCTCCGGTCGCGGCCGCTCCGCGAGCAGCTCGAGCGCCGCCCGACCGAGGTGCTCCGGAAAGCCGTCAAGGGCATGCTGCCGCGCAACAAGCTCGCCCGCCAGCAGCTGACGAAGCTGAAGATCTACGCGGGCCCCGACCACCCCCATCAGGCGCAGGAGCCGAAGCCCTTCTGATGTCGACGCCGGCCCAAACCTCCAGAGCTCAATATCTCGGCACCGGGAAGCGGAAGACCAGCGTCGCCCGCGTGATCCTCCGTCCCGGCGACGGCAAGACGTGGATCAACGGCAAGGAGATCGACACGTACTTCCCGCGCCTCGCGCACCGCAAGGCGATCATGGCGCCGCTCGAGACCACCGAGCTCGCCGGGCAGTACGACCTCCGCGTCCGGGTGCACGGCGGCGGCCCCTCCGGCCAGGCCGGTGCGGTTCGCCACGGGATCGCCCGCGCGCTCGTCGAGATCAACCCGGACTTCCGCGTGATGCTGAAGCGTCAGGGCTTCCTCACGCGCGACGCCCGCCAGGTCGAGCGCAAGAAGGCCGGCCTGCACAAGGCCCGCAAGGCGCCCCAGTTCAGTAAGCGCTAGGTCAGCCGGCGCTGGCCCGACTGTTCCTCTGTCACTAACCTGCCGGGCCATGGCCCGCCGGTACTTCGGGACTGACGGTGTTCGTGGGGTCGCGGGGGAGTTCCTGACCGCAGACCTCGTCCAGCGGCTCGGCCGCGCGGCGGTGGCCTGGAGCGGCGCGAGAACCGTCTTCGTCGGCCGCGACACGCGCGCCTCCGGGGTCGCCCTCGAGGCGGCTCTCGCCGAGGGGATCGTCTCCGCCGGCGCGACTGCGGTCATCGGCGGCGTACTGCCGAGCGGCGCCGTCGCGCTTGCCTCCCTGAAGCACGACCTCGGCGTCGTCATCACTGCCTCGCACAACCCGCCCGAGTACAACGGCGTCAAGTTCTTCCGCGGCGAGGGCAAGCTCAGCGACGCCGACGAGGAGGCAATCGAGGCCCAGCTCGACGTGCCCGCGACCGAAACGCGCGGAACGGTCGAGCACCCGACCGACGCGCGGGACGCCTACGTCGACTTCGTCACCCGCACGTTCGGTTCCGACCTGACGCGGCTCGAGCTCGTGGTCGACTGCGCGAACGGCGCTTGCTCCGGGCTCGCGGTCGATGCGTTCGAGCGGCTCGGCGCAACGGTTCAGGCGATCGGCAACGAGCCCGACGGCTCGAACATCAACCTCGGCTCCGGTGCCACCGACACCGAGCTCCTGCAGCGGACGGTCGTCGAGACGGGCGCCTCGCTCGGGCTCGCGTTCGACGGCGACGGCGACCGTCTGATCGCGGTCGACGAGCACGGGGAGGTGGTCGACGGCGACGGGATTCTGGCCGTGCTCGCGCTCGCAGAGGGGGTCGATCTGGTCGTCGTCACGCAGATGACGAACCTCGGCTTCCACGCCCTGATGCGGGAGCACGGGATCGGCGTCGTTACGACCGATGTCGGCGACCGCTACGTCCTCGAGGCGCTGGAACGCGAGGGTGGCATCCTCGGCGGCGAGCAGTCGGGCCACATCATTCACCTGCGGGACCACGTCACCGGCGACGGCCTCCCTGCTGCGCTCCTGCTCTGCAAGGCGCTCCACGGCCGGACGCTTGGCGACGCCGCGAGCGTCCTCCACCGCTTCACACAGTGCAAGGAGAACGTCCGCGTGACGTCGAAGAGCCTGACTCCACCGGTGCGCGAGGCGATCGAGCGCGTCAACGCCGAGCTCGGCGACGCGGGGCGCGTCCTCGTCCGTCCATCCGGCACCGAACCCATCATCCGAGTGCTCGTGGAGGCCGAGAACGGAGCGTTGGCGCGGGAGGCCTGTGGTACCATCGCACTCCTTGTCGAGAATGAGCTCGGCTGATTCCTTCCTGCAAAGCTGGCTTTTGCACTGAGGGATTCGGCCGGGCTTTCGCGTCTAGGAGCGCTTTTTGACCGACATGACCCATCCGGGCTAGAGAGGAGCGTCCAGCATGTGTGGGATCATCGGTTACGTCGGGAGCCGCGCTTCCAAGGACCTCCTGATCGCGGGCCTCGAGCGGCTCGAGTTCCGTGGCTACGACTCCGCCGGCATCGCGCTGCTCGAGGACGACGGGCTCGCGTACCTACGCGCCGTCGGTCCGCTGTCCAAGCTCAAGGAGATCGCAGGCACGAACGGCTCGCACGCGACGACCGGCGTCGGTCACACGCGCTGGGCCACGCACGGCGGCGTGAACGAGGACAACGCCCACCCGCTGACGGGCTGCGAGGACGGGAAGCTCGCGATCGTGCTCAACGGAATCGTCGAGAACTACCGCGAGCTCAAGAGCGAGCTCGAGGCCGGCGGCCACCACTTCAGCTCCGAGACGGACGCGGAGGTCGTCGCGCACCTGCTCGAGACCGTCTATCGGGGCGACCTGCTCGAGGCCGTGCGCGCCGTCTACGGCCGCCTCGAGGGCCACTTCACGTTCGTGGTGATCCATCACGACGAGCCGAACCGCCTGGTCGGCGTGCGGCGCGAGACGCCGCTCGTGGTCGGTCTCGGCGACGGCGAGAACTTCCTCGCCTCCAACTTGACCGCGTTCCTCTCCGAGACCCGCCGCGTGGCGTATCCGGGTCACGGCGACATCGTGGAGGTGACGCCCGCCGGCGTCCGCGTGATCCGCGCCGAGGACGGCGCGCCCGTCGAGCTCGAGGAGGTCCGGATCGACTGGGACGAGGAGGTCGCCGAGCGAGAGGGCTACGAGACCTTCATGCTCAAGG
The DNA here is from genome assembly GCA_963792135.1 of uncultured Actinomycetes bacterium. Classification (GTDB taxonomy): domain Bacteria; phylum Actinomycetota; class Thermoleophilia; order Gaiellales; family Gaiellaceae; genus PALSA-600. Next base: position 55,545 of record CAWBVD010000008.1, read on the forward strand.
AGATCTACGAGCAGCCGGACGGATTCGAGGTCACGATCGGCGACCGCGTCCGGCACGGGCACCTCGTCCAGGATGGGCTCGGGATGAACGAGGACGAGCTGCGTGCACTCCGCCGGATCGTCATCGTCGCCTGCGGCACCGCCTACCACGCGGGCGTCGTCGGCCGCTACGTGATCGAGGAGTGGGGACGCGTTCCGGTCGAGCCGGACATCGCGAGCGAGTGGATCTACCGCAACCCGGTGATCGACAAGGACACCCTCGTGATCGGCATCTCGCAATCCGGCGAGACGCGCGACACGATCCAGGCGATGATCCTCGCCCGCGAGCTGGGCGCGCGCACGGTTGCGATCACGAACCAGATGGGCTCGCAGATCACGCGCGAGGTCGACTCTGTCCTCTACACGCGCACCGGCCTCGAGGTCGGTGTCGCGGCGTCGAAGACCTTCTCTGCCCAGGTCGGGCTCATGTACCTGATCGGGCTCGAGCTCGCGCGGACGCGCAAGACCCTGCCGCCCGCCGAGATCGAGTTCATCCTCGACGAGGTCTACCGCATGCCGGAGAAGATGCGTCGGTTCCTGCGCCGTAGCCACCCGATCGACGACATCGCGGAGCGCTTCTACCGCGAGCCGTTCTTCCTCTTCCTCGGCCGCCACATCGGGCTGCCCGTCGCGCTCGAGGGTGCGCTGAAGCTGAAGGAGATCTCCTACATCCCGACCGAGGCCTACTCGGCGGGAGAGATGAAGCACGGGCCGATCGCGCTGCTCGAGGAGGGCACGCCGGTCGTGGTCGTCGCCACGTACATGGACACGGTCTACGACAAGGTCGTGTCGAACATCCAGGAGACGCGCGCCCGCGGCGCCCACGTGATCGCGATCGCGACCGAGGGCAACGAGGAGATCCAGCACCACGCCGACGACGTCATCTACGTCCCGCGCTCGCCCGCGTTCCTGCAGGCAGCCCTGGCGACGCTCCCGCTGCAGCTCCTCGCCTATCGCATCGCGCGCCTTCGCGGGCTCAATGTCGACCAGCCGCGGAACCTGGCGAAGACCGTCACCGTCGAGTAGTCGCGCTACGCCGCCAGGTCGACCGCTGCCTCAGCGCCGACCTCGAGCGCCGTCGCGACGAAGGCGCGCGCGGCCGACGAGTGGTACCGGTCCTTGTGACGCGCGATCCCGACCTGGCGGCGCGGGATGCGCGGGCTGAGGGTCGTGAGCCGCACCGAGTCGTCGTTCGGGTCGATCGCGAGCCGCGGGATGATCGCCACACCGATCCCCGCCCCGGCGAGCCCCTGCACGACGCCGTTGTCGTCGGAGCGGAACACGAAGTGCGGCTCGCGACCCGACGAGCGGAGCTGGCCCGCGACGATCTCGGTCGTGCGGCAGTTCCGGTAGCCGATCAGCGGCTGCTCGGCGATCTCGCGCAGCGACGGCGGACGGCCGTCGGCGGCGAAGCTCGAGGCCTTCGAGCTGACCAGCACGTAGTCGTCCTGCAGGACGAGCATCGTCTCGAGCCCGGGTTTCTCGAGCGGCAGCTGGACGAACGAGACGTCGAGAACGCCGCGCTCGACGAGATCGGCGAGCGCCGAGTCGGAGTGCGACTCCTGCAGCTCGATCTCGACGTGCGGCCACGCCTGCGTGAACCGGCGCATGACCTCGGGCAGGATTCGCGCCCCGACACTCTGGAACGCGCCGACGCGGAGCGAGCCGGCCTCGCCGGACGACAGAGCGGAGATGTCGGCCTGCGCGGCCTGGAGCCGGGCGACGATTGCGCGAGCGTGGCGGAGCAGCAGCTCGCCGGCCTCGGTCAGCGCCACCGGTCGCGGCCCGCCGGGCCGCTCGATCAGCTGCTCGCCGACGATGCGCTCGAGGGTCGCGATCTGCTGGCTCACTGCCGACTGGGTGTAGCCGAGCTTGACCGCGGCACGCCCGAAAGAGCCCTCGCTCTCGACCGCGTCGAGAGCCGCCAGATGGCGCAGCTCGACCCCCAGCCAGGGGTTCGGCGCAACACCTTCTCTGATCACGTTCATTGATCTTTGATCACGTTCATTGATGAAGGACAGTCAGAAGTTGATTTGAGCTAATGGTACACCCGGCCGATAATGGCGACATGACACTGATCGTCTTCCTGATCGCACTCGTTGCGCTGTGCATCCTCGCCGGCTTCTTCGGCGCCGATTCGCGGCCCCACGACGAGCGCCGGCACCGGTCGAACCTCTAGTCGTCCGAAGGCGGCGGCCGGCGGGACTCCTTGAGCTCCGACTGGCGCCGCTTGCGGCCGAGGCGCCGCTCCTGAGAGGCCTCAGTCGGCTGGGTCGGCCTCCGGCGCCGGCGCGGGCGGGCGGCCTCGGCCAGTTGCTCGACGATCCGCTCGGTCGCGAGCTCTCGGTTGCGCAGCTGTGAGCGTTCGTCCTGTGCCACCGCGCGCACGACCGGCCCCAGCCGCTCGAGCACCCGCTTCCGCTCCGCCTCGCCGAGCGCCTCCGACGCCTCGACGTCGAAAAGCGCCTCCACGCGGGTCGAGCTCTTCTGCGCATGCTGCCCGCCCGGGCCGCTCGACCGGGAGAAGCGGAAGCGAACTTCCGACCGAATAGACTCGGCATCCATGGCCGCGATTCTGCTGGACGTCGACGGCGTGCTGCACGTGTCCGGCGAACCGATACCGGGAGCCGTCGACGCAGTCCGCAGGCTGCGCCGCGACGGCCACCGCATCCGGTTCGTCACCAACTCGACGACGATGTCGCGCCGCCAGCTCGGCGAGCGGCTGCGAGCGCTCGGGTTTGCGATCGCCGACGAGGAGCTCCAGACCACCGGTGACGTCGCGTCGCGCGTGCTCGCCGGCAAGCGGGTGCTGGCGCTGACGATGCCCGGCATACTCGACGACCTGACAGGCATGCACCTGATCGGGATGAACGCGGACGCGGTGCTCGTCGGCGGCGCCGACGAGACCGAGGAGCCGGGCCGGATCTTCTCCTGGCTCAACCTCAACCGCGCCTTCCTCGAGCTGCTCGCCGGCGCGGATCTCTACTGCCTTCACAGGAACCGGTGGTGGCAGACGGCCGAGGGGCCGCGGCTCGACGCGGGCGCGATCGTTGCCGGCCTCGAGTACGCCTCCGGAAACGAGGCGATCGTCCTCGGCAAGCCGAGCCCGACCTACTTCCAGGCCGCGCTGGAGGCGATCGACTCCGACCCCGAGCTCACGTGGGTCGTCGGCGACGATCTCGAGGGCGACATCGTCGGCGCGCAGGCGGTGGGCATGCGCACCGTGCTCGTCCGCACCGGCAAGTTCCGGCCCGACGACCTCGAGCACGCGAGCGTCTCGCCCGACGGCATCGTCTCCTCGATCGCTCACCTGCCGGACTGGCTCGAGAGGAACCGGTGACCGCGATTCGCGTGGGCGTCGACCTGATCGAGATCGCGCGCATCCGCCGTGCGCTCGAGCGTCACGGCGACGGCTTCCGCGAACGCTGCTTCACCGAGGCCGAACGGGCGTACTGCGACTCGAAGCCGAACCCGGCGCAGCACTACGCAGGCCGCTTCGCTGCCAAGGAAGCGGTCGGAAAGGCTCTCGGCTTCGGCGTGTACTTCACGTGGCGCGAGATCGAGATCCGCGGCCGGCCCAAGCCCGGCGTCCATCTGAGCGGCGCCACGGCGACCTTCGCCCAGCGGGTGCAGGCCGGTGCGATCGAGCTCTCGATGACGCACTCGCGCGAGCTCGCGGCTGCCGTGGCCGTGGTGATGCCCGAATGAGCGACCTGATCCCGCTCACCACCGCCGACGAGATCCGCCGTGCGGAGGAGGGCTACCAGGGGTCGCTCGACGAGCTGATGGAGCGCGCCGGGACGGCCGTGGCGGAGCTCGTCGCGGAGCGCTACCCGGGGCGCGTCGCGGTCGTCTGCGGTTCCGGGAACAACGGCGGCGACGGCCGTGTCTGCGCGCGCGTGCTGCTTGAGCGCGGCCGCGAGGTCGACGTGATCGACGGGTTCGGCGATCTCGGCGAGCCGGACGTGATCGTGGACGCGCTGCTCGGCATCGGGCTCAAGGACGCCCCGCGTGAGGACGTCGCCCGGATGATCGAGGTGATCAACGGCACCGGCAGGCCCGTGGTCGCGGTCGACGTGCCCTCCGGGGTGAACGCGTCCACCGGCGAGGTGGCGGGCGCCGCGATCCAGGCGGACACCACGGTCACCTTCGAGACGCCGAAGGTCGGGCTGGTCGTCGCGCCGGGGCGGTTCTACGCGGGAGCCGTGCACGTGGCTCCGATCGGCCTCGGCGACGTCGAGCACGAGCACGCGCTGGTGGCGCCCTCGGTGCTCGACCGTCTTCCCCGCAAGACGGCCACGAGCACGAAGTACCAGGCCGGACACGTGCTCGTCGTCGGCGGCTCGCCCGGCCTGGCCGGTGCGCCGGCGCTCGCGGCGATGGCCGCGTTCCGCGCGGATGCGGGCTACGTCACGCTCGCGGTGCCCGAGTCCTCGCTCGCTGTGGTGGCGCAGGTGCTCGAGGCGGTCAAGCGGCCGCTGTCCGAGGATCCCGCCGGGCGCCTCCTCGCCCGGTCGGCCGAGCAAATCCTGGAGCTCGCCGAGCGTGCCGATGCAGTCGTCCTCGGGCCGGGCCTCGGCCGGAGTGACGGCACGCGTGACCTGGTGTCGTCGCTGCTCGAGCGGCTCACGTTGCCGGTCGTCCTCGACGCCGATGCCCTCTGGGAGCTCGAGCCGTTCCTCCGGTCGGCGCCGACCGTGATGACGCCGCACGCCGGTGAGCTGGCGCGGCTGCTCGAGACCGAGGCGGACGAGATCGACGCCCACCGGCTCGAATCGGTCCGGCGGGCCGCGTCGCGCTTCGGCGCCACGGTGCTGCTGAAGGGGGCGGACACGCTGGTGGCGTCGGCCCGCGAGGGTGCTCTCGTTGCGGCCTACGGCCTTCCGTCTCTCGCCACCGCCGGGACCGGCGACGTGCTCTCCGGCGTGATCGGCGCGTTCCTCGCCAAGGGGCTCGAGCCGCGCCTCGCGGCCGGCGCGGCCGCGGTCGCCCACGGCATCGCCTCGCGCCTCGCGCCGCACCAGGCCGGCCTCGTCGCGAGCGACCTGCTGCCCGGCCTCCAGCGCGCCCTCGAGGGCGAGGGCCGCGACTAGCGAACTCCCGTGCGCCCGAGCAGCCGTGCGAGCGAGGCGGGCGCCAGCGCCTGCACCCACGCGGCCGGGCGGTACCAGCGCGGCACCACCACCTCGCGCCGGTCGCGCTCGATGGCCGCGAGGATCCGCTCGGCCACGAGCTCGGGGCTCACGACGAGCCGGTAGCTGCCGCCCCGGAACCGGCCGCGCTGCGGAAAACCCGGTGTCTCGACGAAGCCGGGGCTGACGGTGTGCACCGAGATCCCGCGCGGCGCGAGCTCGTAGGCGACCGAGCGCGAGAAGGCGAGCTGGGCGTGCTTCGACGCGGAGTAGGGCCCGACGGCGACGAGCCCTGCGACGGACGCGACGTTGACGACGTGCGACCCTTCGCCGAGCCCCGGCAGAAACGCCCGCAGGCACCAGACCGAGCCCAGGTAGTTCGTCCGGGCGAGCTGCTCGATCAGTTCCGGCTCGGCCTCGAGGAAGGTCTGCCGGCCGGCGATGCCCGCGTTGTTGACCAGGAGGTCGATCCGCGGGTGGCGCTCGAGCACCCGTCCCGCGACGGCCTCCACGCCGGCGCGGTCGGAGACGTCGCAGGCCTCGTGCTCGTCGGCGTCGCGAGAGGGGCTGCGCGAGAGACCCACCACGCGCCAGCCGCGGGCGCGCAGCTCCAGGCAAAGCGCGGCGCCGATCCCCGACGACGCTCCCGTGACGACCGCAATGCGCACGCCGTTAGAGTCGCGGCAATGCGCTTCGAAGGCAAAAGGGGTCTGGTGCTCGGCGTCGCCAACCGGCGCTCGATCGCCTGGGCGATTGCGCAGCGACTCGCCGAAGAGGGCGCGACGCTCGCCTTCACCTTTCAGGGCGAGCGGATCGAGGGCAACGTGCGCGAGCTGGCCCAGACGGTGTCGAGCCCGCTCGTCACGGCCTGCGATGTCCGCTCCGACGAGGACATCGCGCGGGTCTTCGCCGAGACCGTGGAGGCCTTCGGCGGCGAGCTCGACCTGCTCGTCCACTCGGTCGCCTTCGCGGCGACCGAGGACCTCGAGGGCCGCTTCACCGACACCCCGCGCGAGCGGTTCTGGATGGCGATCGACGTCAGCGCGTACTCCCTCGTCGCGTGCGCCCGCGCCGCCGAGCCGCTGATGGAGCAGGCCGGCGGCGGCTCGATCGTCACGATGACCTACCTCGGAGGCGAGCGGGCGGTGCCCCACTACAACGTGATGGGCGTCGCCAAGTCGACGCTCGACTCGAGCGTCCGCTACCTCGCGTCGGACCTCGGGCAGAAGAACATCCGGGTCAACGCCGTCTCGGCCGGCCCCGTCCGGACGCTCGCCGCCCGCTCGATCGCCGGCTTCCCGACGATGGAGGCGATCGTCGAGGAGCGCGCGCCGCTCCACCGCCCGATCGACGCAGCCGACGTCGCCGGAGCCGCCGCCTACCTGCTCGGCGACGACGCGCGGAACGTCACCGGCACCACGCTGTACGTCGACAGCGGGTACCACGCGATGGGCATGTAGCCGAACTGCGTAGCACGTGTTGTGCTACAGTCGCCCAAGTGCCCCGTTCGATCCACGTGCGCCTCGACGATGCCGCAGCGGCCGCACTCGAGATCGTGCGCGCGGAGGGCCTCTCCGACAGCGAGGCTGTGCGCACGGCACTTCGCGAGGCGGCAGCGCGCCGCCGTGTGCGCTCCGCTCTGAGCGCCGAGGTTCGGCGTCTCGCCGCGGACGAGGAGGACCGCGCGGAGATGAAGGTCATCAGGGAGCAGATGGCCGAGCTCGCTCCATCCGGGCGACGCTGAGGTGGTCAGGGGAGAGCTGTTTCACCTGCCGGCTCCGCGGCCGCTCCGGGCCACGAGCTCCGCGGCGCCCGCTACGCGGTAGTAGTCCAGGCAGAAGAGTTCCTAGGGCTCAGCACGTGGCTCGAAGGTAGGCGCGACATGACGAGTTGGCTCTGCTCCGAGCCCTGTGTTCATGCGGAGTTGAAGCAGTCGGAAGCGGCTCGGTTGCTCGACTTCCTCGCGCGTGGTTAGCCACGCGGGACGGACCGGCAGAGCGTGGCGTTTGAAGACTGGAGTCGATGCGATTTCGCACCGCGTGTTGTCGTGGTAATGGCGTCTGATCCGCCGATCATGCCGCTGCGTCAGGACACTAGCCGGTTCGCGGCACGTGCCCCGACTAGTGCTCAGCAGGGGAGACATGCGGCGATGCATGACAGCGCTTACCCCCTGGTGCGGTTCTGGCGGTGGGGTGGCCTCGGCGCGAGTGCCCAACGCGACGTCTTCGGCGAGGGCCGGTCTTCGGTCGAGAAAGACCGACCCTTGACTACGCGCAGACTGTTGCGGTCACGCGAGGCGGTTGTGGATTCCGTACGGCCAAGACAGCACGATGAAGCGAGTCGGCGACCGGGTATGTGACCCCAAGAGCTCCCGTCGTCACGAGAACGGAGGCAGCTATGAGGCGGCATGGCTCGGGCTTCCGTTCAGGCAGGATTCAGATTTCTTGACCGCAGAGCCGTTTTCCGAAAGCCGCGCCGAGCCACCTCGGTTCAGCCTCGCGCTGCCCTCGACGCTCCGGTCGACGCGATCGCCGAGCGTGCCCGCACGGCGGAGAAGCTCGGCTTCGATCGTGTCTGGATCCCGGACGAGCGGTTACGACGCTCCGTCTACGTCGCCCTCACCGCATGTGCATTGAAGACGCACTCGCTCGGCCTCGGCGTGGGCGTCACGAATCCCTACACGCGCCACCCCGCTGTGACCGCGGCGAGCATCGCGAGCATCGACGAGCTCCGTCCGGGCAAGGTCGTCCTCGGGCTCGGAGCGGGAGGCGAGCTGTCGCATCTCGGGATCACGCCGAAGCGGCCCCGGACGCCGTCCGCGAGACGATCGAGACGATGCGCCGTCTCACGGGTGCAGGAGGCGACGAGAGCGAATGGAGCACGAGCGTCGGGCGACTCGAGTTCGGCAACGGTCCGATCCCGATCTACGTGGCCTCTCGCGGGCCGCGGATGCTCGAGCTCGCCGGTGCGGTCGCTGACGGTGTGATGATCGGCGGCTACGCGACGCCGCCCGGCTTCCGCTGGGCCCTACGGCACGTGGAAGCCGGAATCGCCGGCTCCGGCAGGCAGGCGAGTGACGTTCGCCGTCTCGCCTGGCTCTACACGAGCCTCGACCGGGACCCGGAGAAGGCGCGCGCGGCGGTGCGCCCGATCGTGCTCGCCTCGATGATGACGAGCCGCGACGTCCTCGGCGACATCGGCGTGGAGCTGCCGAAGCGCTTACGAGAGGAGCTCGACAGCAGGTCGTGGAAGCTCTCCCGCCAGGAGCTGGTGGAGTTTTCGGGCCAGCTGGACGAGACGCTCGTGACGGCCTTCTCGCTCGCCGGGGACGCCGCCGATTGCGCGGAGCGGCTGGCGACGCTCGTGGCAGACGAGGGCATCGACGAGGTGGCTTTCGTATGCTTCCGCCGGCGGGGACATCGGTCGTCGAGCTTGCGGAGAGGATCATGGGCGACCTCGTCCCGGCTGTGCTCACAGCCTCTGACACGGGAAGGAGGGCTTCGTGACCCAGCCGCTCGGGTTGGAATGCATTCGCTGCGGAACGGAGTACGAGGTCGGCCCGCTCTACAAGGGCTGTCCCGCGTGCCTGGAGCGCGGGCCTCCCGACGAACCTCCGCGTCGTCGTCGACGGTGACAGGATCCGCGCAGACGTTCGACCCGAACAAGCTGGCGGACCGCCCGACGAGCCATGTGGCGGTACTGGGAGTTCCTGCCGGCGGATCGCGAGGCGGCCGTCTCGATCGGCGAAGGCATGACGCCGCTGACTCACGCTGCCGCGCCTCGGCAAGCGCAGCTGGGCCTGTCGAAGCTGTACGTCAAGAACGAGACGATGAACCCGACGTGGTCGTTCAAGGACCGCCTCGCCTCGACCGCCGTCTCGTTCGCGCGCAAGCCTCGGCGCGACAGGTCATCACGGGCTCGTCCTCGGGGAATGCGGGCGCGGCGACGGCGGCCTATGCCGCGCGCGCTGGCATGCCGTGCGTGATGTTCACCACGCAGCAGTTCCCGCATGGCGATGAAGGTCCAGATGGGGGTCTACGGGACGAAGCTCGATCGCGGTCCCGACGATCTAGGACCGCTGGGGGATGGTCGAGGCGTGCGTCGACCGGCTCGGCTGGTTCCCGGTGACGGTCTTCGTGTACCCGCTCGTCGGCAGCAACATCGTACGGGATCGAGGGCTACAAGACGATCGCGCTACGAGCTCGTCGAGCAGCTCGGCACGCGTGCCGGACAAGGTCGTGATGCCCGGTGGGTGCCGGAGACGCGTTCTACGGCGCCTGGAAGGGCTTCAAGGAGTACCGCGACCTGGGCTACACGGACAGCGTCCCGAAGATGGCTCGCCGGCGAGGTGTTCGGTCCCGTGCAAGAACGCCCAGGACAAGAAGCTCGAGCAGGATCGAGGACGTACGGAGATGGGGCCGACGGTGGGCGATCTCGGTCGGGCTCGACACGAGCGCGCTACCAGGCGCTGCAGCGTGCTGCGCGATTCGGACGGCGTGGGCGCGCAGCGCCAGCGACGACGAGATGATCGCGATGCAGAAGCTCCTGGCGGCAGGACGGAGGGCATCTACGCCGAGGTCTCGTCCGTGCTCAGCCTCGCGGTGATCGAGCACCTGATGGCAGGCCGGCGCGATCGATCCCGACGAGACGGTGGTCTGCCGTGCTGACCTCGTCGGGTCTCAAGCACCCGAGATGACCGCGGAGAACCTGATGGAGATCCCGCTCATCGAGCCCGAGCTCGACGCGCTCACCCAACTGCTCTCGGAGACCTACAACCTCGACGTTGCGGACCCCATACTCGCCCACGCCCAAGGAGAAAGCACATGAGCATCGCCCCCGAACAAACAGAGTCGACGGCAACGCCGCTCATCAACACCGAGCGGGCCCGCGACCTGCTCGCCGCCGAAGGCCTCGACGGGCTCATCACGGCGACGCTCGAGAACTCGTTCTACTTCAGCGGCGTCTGGAACATCGCCCACGAGATCTTCCCTCTGATGGGCGAGGCCTACGTCGTCGTGTCCGCCGACGACGTCACCGCCGGGTCGGTCGTCACCTCGATGGGCGAGGCAGATCTGGCGCTGTTGGCGAACCCGACGATCAAGAACGCATTCGCATGGGGCTCGTTCTTCCGCGTCGCGCCCGACGGCGTCGAGCTGACCGACGACGAGGCGCGGATCGCCGCCCTCGAGCCGGCCGGGAGCGTCATCGACGCGGTGGTGGCGGCGATCGAGGACCAGGGCCTGCGCGGCGGCTCGGTCGGCGTCGACGAGCGCGGCGTCAACCGCGGCCTGATCGAGAGCCTCCGCGAGCGCCTTCCCGACACCACCTTCACTCCCGCCTCCGACCTGCTGCGGCGCATCCGGATGGTCAAGATGCCCGCCGAGCACCAGCGGCTGATCCAGGCGCTCCGGATCACCGAGGCCGCATTCGACGCCACGATCGCGGCCGCGTACGACGGCGTGACCGAGCGTGAGCTCCAGCGGGTGTTCGACACCGCGATCGTCGCGGCGGGAGCGCGGCCCGCGCTTCGCGCTCATCCGTTTTGGGCGCGGCATGGCCCTGGGGCAGGTCCCGGCCGGCGACACGAGGCTCGAGCGGGGCGACTACATCTGGTTCGACATCGGCTGCACGTACCGCGGCTACCGCTCGGACATCGGGCGTGTCGTCTCGTTCGGCGAGCCGAGCGCGCGTCTGCGCGAGCTCTACGCCGCGAGCAAGCAGGGCCAGGAGCGCGCCTTCGAGCTGATGCGGCCGGGCGTCGAGGCCAGGGCCGTCTTCGAGGGGGCCGTCGAGCGGGTCCGCGAGGCCGGGATCCCGCACTACCAGCGCCACCACGTCGGGCACGGCATCGGCGTCGAGTTCTACGACATGCCGTTGCTCTCGCCCGGCGTCGAGACGAAGCTCGAGGAGGGAATGGTCTTCGAGGTCGAGACGCCGTACTACGAGCTCGGCTTCGGCGGGACGTTCATCGAGGACACCGTGATCATCCGCGCGGACGGGCCGGAGATCGTCACCCGGCTCGACCGCGAGCTGATACGTGCTCGAGCCGTAAAGGCAGCCATTGCGCGAGCGGTAGAGGGTTGACCGGGCACACGGTCGCCGTTACCGTTGCCCGACTATCGGAACGACGTACCGTAATGCGGAGCGTAGTCGTACCGAGCGCGTGCAGTCGGTGGAGCGCGCGCTCGACGTGCTGCAGGCCCTGCCGCCGAGGTGAGGCCCCTGCGCCTGGTCGAGGTCGAGACACAGACCGGCCTGCAGAAGACGATCGCGCTGCGGCTGCTCAGGACGCTCGAGTCCGCGGGCTTCGTCGAGCAGGACCCGACGAGCGGCGGCTTCCAGATCGGCCTGCGGGCCTTCGAGGTCGGACAGGCCTACTCCCGCGGCGGGTCGCTGATCCTCCGGATCCGGCCGCATCTCCAAAGACTGATCGAGGGGTCTCCGCACACGGCGTACCTCGCCACGCTCGACGGGCTGGAGATCGTCACCTGGCCACCGTCGAGGGGACGGGGCCGCTCCGCGTGCACGTTCCCCCAGGGAGGCGCAACCCGGCGTACGCGACGACGGTCGGCAAGGCGCTACTCGCGGAGCTGCCCGACGACGAGGTGCTCGAGCGAGTGCGCCGCTTCAGGCTGCGCCAGCTCACCCCCTCGACGATCAAGAGCCCGACCCAGCTCGTCCGACACCTCCGCGAGGTGCGGACGCTGGGCTACGCGCTGAACGCCGAGGAGGCGTATCCGGGCATCGGCTCCATCGCTGCAACCGTCCGCGACGCAAGTGGCCGCTCGATTGCCGGCATCAGCTTCGCCTACGCGACGAGCCTGATGCCACCCGACGAGCTGCCGGCCTGGATCGAGCGGACGACCGGGGCTGCGGCCGAGGTCTCCTCAGTCCTCGCCGACATCGACGCGGAAGGGCTGTTCCCGGCCATGGCGCAAAAAAAAAAAAGAGCATGAGCACCTCCGGCATCACCTTCCGCTGCATCCGCTGCGGCAGCTCCTACTCGGCCGACCGCGACTACTTCGGCTGTCCCTCCTGCGCTGCCGAGGGCGTCGCCGTGAACCTCGAGGTCGAGTACGCGGAACCACTCCGGATCGATCCCCGCGAGTGGGAGCGCTGGCCGCGCGGGCTCTGGCGCTACGACTCGGCGCTGCCCTTGCGTGCGGACGTCGCCGTCACGCTCGGGGAGGGCGCGACGCCGCTCGTAGCGTGCGAGACCATCGGTGCGGACATGGGGCTCTCTCGCCTGCTGGCGAAGAACGAGAGCCAGAACCCGACCTGGTCGTTCAAGGACCGGCTCGGCTCGCTGGCGATCTCGTGGGCGCGCGGCGCACGGGCGCCGGGGCGTCGCGGTCTCCTCGTCCGGGAACGCCGGCGCCACCGCCGCGGCGTACGCGGCGCGCGCGGGGATGCCGTGCATCGTCTTCACGACCCGGAGCTTCCTGGGGCCGATGGTGCGGTTCATGCGGAGCTTCGGTGCGCTGGTCGTCGCCGCGCCGTCCGCTCCCGAACGCTGGACGCTGAATCGGCTCGTCTCCGACCAGTGGGGCTTCCTGCCGGTGTCGAACGTCTCGAACCCGCCGCTCGGCAGCCACCCGGTCGCGATCGAGGGCTGCAAGACGATCGCGTACGAGCTCGTCGAGGATCTCGGCGGCGCCGCGCCCGACGTCGTGATCATCCCCGTCGCCTACGGCGACTCGATCTCGGGCATCTACCGCGGGTTCTGCGACCTGGTCGAAGCTGGCGTGCTCGAACGCCTCCCGCGCCTGGTCGCCGCCGAGGCCTACCCGTCACTGTCGACGGCGCTGCGCGAGAACGACGGAGCTCCCGCCCGCCGTGGAGGGCTCCGGATCGGAGGCGTCGTCGGTCGCGACCCCGCAGGGCACGCTTGCAGGCGCTGCGCGCGATCCGCGAGTCCGGCGGCACTGCCGTCGCCGTCTCGAACGACGAGGTTCACCGCGCGCGCACCGAGCTCCGTGAGGGCGAGGGGCTGCTCGTCGAGTTCAGCTCGGCGCTGCCGTTCGCGGCCGCACGCAAGCTCGCCGCCGAGGGGAAGCTCTCGGGTGACGAGTGCGTCGTCGGCCTGATCACGTCGAGCGGCCTGAAGGATCCGGAGACGATGTTCGAGGTCGGCGAGCTGCCGCTGGGCGAGCCGACCTGGAGAGCCTGAGTCGCGTGCTCGAGGAGGAGTACGAGTTTGCCGCGTGATCTCGGCCTGCTGATGCACCCTGCCGACACGGTCGAGAAGCTGCTCGAGCGCGCACGGCGCGCCAAGGTGGCGGGGTACGACACACTCTGGATCGCCGACGAGAAGTTCTACCGCGACCCTGGATCGTCCTCACCGCCGTCGCGGGAGCGACGTCTCGGGTGCGGCTCGGCACCGGCGTGACGGAGCCCTACGCCCGCCATCCGGCCCTGATCGCGGCGGCCATGGCACGCTCGCCGAGCTCGTGCCGGAGCGGCCGCTCGTGATCGGCCTTGGTGCGGGCGGACCGGGATTCCCGCCGATGGGAGTCGTCCGCCGCCGGCCCAACAGGGCGATCACCGAGGCGGTGACGATCATGCGTGGCCTGCTCGCGGGCGAGCGCGTCGACTTCGAGGGCGAGGTCGTGTCCTTCCGGGGCGGGAGCCTCAACTTCCCGTCGCAGCCGCTCCCGATCTACGTCGCGGCCCGCGCGTCCGGGATGCTCGCGACAGCCGGTCGTGTCGCCGACGGCGTGATCTTCGGCCCCTATGCCTCATATGCTGCGCTCGAGTATGCGATCGGGATGCCCGGCCCGACAAGAACGGATCGGCCCACCGGGCGCCGAGGTTCGTCGCTCGCGTCGACATCTGCATCGCCGACAGCGAGGAGGAGGCCCGGGAGCGGGTGCGGACGATGGTCGCGCTGCCCGTGTGGGTCAGCTACCCGAACCTCGGCTATGTCGAGGCGCTGGGGATCCGGCTGCCGGACGAGCTGCTGGAGCTCATCGCGCGGCGCGAGTACGGTGACATTCCCGCCGCGGGTCGCCTGCTGCCGGACGAGATGTTCCACCACTACGCGATCGCCGGCACCGAGGAGCAGGTGGCCGGGCGGATCGCCGAGATCGTGCCGCTGATCGACGAGCTGATCGTGCACCCGGTCGGCTCCGCCGGTTGCGATGTCGACGACGTCGCGGAGCGGGTCGCAGCCATTTGGTCATCGAAAGCGACGTCTGAGGGGAGAAGCCGATGAAGTTCGGAGTCGCACTGCCAACCTGTACGGCGGGGATGTTGTATCCCGTCCCGTTCGCGAGCGCGCAGGACGTGGTGCGCGTTGCGGTCGAGTCCGAGCAGCTCGGTTACTACGAGGTCATGGGAAACGACCACTTCACGACGCAGCGGTATGTCCGCGAGACGTTCGACGATCCGCCGGACTTCTTCGATCCGCTGATCGCCTACGCGTACTGCGCGGCAAGACGTCGGTGCTGCGTCTGATGACGGGCGTGATGGTGGTGCCGATGCGCCACCCGATCGTGCTCGCCAAGCAACTCTCAACCCTCGATCAGCTTCAGCGACGGTCGCGTGATCGTCGGCGCGGGAATCGGCGCCTACCGCGAGGAGTTCGCGAACGCGTTCCAGAATCTCGCGTCGGTGCGGCGCGACGAGCTGATGGAGGAGAGCCTCGTCGCGCTCAAGCTACTGTTCGAGGAGCGGAGAGCCTCGTTCGACGGGAAGCACATCCGCTTCCGGGACATCGAGATGTACCCGAAGCCGGTGCAGACCCTGCTGCCGCTCTACTCGGCCGGGAACTCCGACGGTGCGATTCGCCGCGCCGCGGAGCTGTGCGACGGGTGGCTCCCGGCGGGCCTCCCGCTCGAGGGAGTCGTGGCGGGCAAGGAAAAGCTCGAGGGCTGGGTGCGCGCTGCGGGTCGCTACCCCTCGCAGCTCACGATTGCGCTGCAGCTGATCGTCTGCATCGGAGAGAGCTCGGAGCAGGCCAGCGAGACCTTCCAGCGCTCGCAGGTCTACCACCACCTCGTCTCGTTGCAGCAGTCGACGCTGAAGGATCTGGATATCGACGACTACATGACGGCGAACCTGCTCGGGACTCCCGACGACATCTCTCGGCAGGTCGAGCAGCTCGAGGAGGCGGGGGTCAGCCATCTTTGCGGCCTGATCTTCGTCGGAAACACCGTCGACGAGATGCTCGACCAGATCCGCATGTTCGGCCGGCACGTGGTCCCGAGCTTCCCGGACCTGGTTGCCGGCGCCGCATGAGCGTCACCACGAAGATTCCCCCGAGTATCACGTCTCATCGAGCAGCAGTTACCCCCGCGAAAGGAGAAGGCGGTGCAAAGAAGCAAACTAGGCAGGACGAGGGTTGCAGCAGTCATGTTGGCTGCGGCGGCTGTTGTCCTCGCGAGCGGCGTTTCCGCCCAGGCCTCGAAGCAGGATTCGGGCGCCAACGTCGCCGAGGCGACAAGCTCGCCAAGGCGATCATGAAGCCCGTGACGTTCAAGGCTCCGGGCCTGGCGATCCGGGTCGGTACGAGACTGAAGGGCAAGAAGGTCAAGTTCATCGCGCCGGTCGACAACCAGTCTCCGAGACGGCCGGCAAGGCGATGCAGGCGGACGGAGCGGCTGCGGGCGTGACCGTGCAGACCGACTACGCGCCGCGACGCTGGCGCAGATCCAGGCGGCGATCAACAGCGCGATCGTCCAGAAGTTCAGCGCGATCGTGATCCTGTCGGTGCCGCCGGCGGCGATCGGCAGCCGATCAAGAACGCCATCTCGAAGGGCATCCCGTGATCGTGACGGGGGCCGACGAGCCCGGCGCGCTCGACCGACCGAGAAGACGCTGGGCATCAAGGCCGACGTGACCGGGTGCTATGCGTGCGCGGGTCGCGCCATGGCGGATTTCGCTGTCATGCGAGTCCAAGGGCAACGTGCACGCGCTGTTCATCAACAGCCCCGATATCGGCGTCTCCAACTCGGAAGCGAAGGCCTTCGCTGCTGAGCTGAAGAGGCTCTGCTCGAGCTGCACCACGCAGCAGGTCGATATCCCGGTCGCCAACTGGGCGACGCAGATGACGTCCACCGTCGCCTCCGCGCTCGCGGCTCACCCGGAGATCAACTACATCGCGCCGGTGTTCGACACGATGGAGGCATTCACGACGGCCGCGGTCAAGGCCGCAAACGCCCTGGACAAGATCAAGATGGTCAGCTTCAACGCCAGCGAGGCGCAGATGAAGGAGATGCAGACGGGCGCCAAGCCGACCTGGGTTGCCGACGGCGGCTACGACCTGACCTGGTGGGGCTGGCTCATGATGGACGACGTGTATCGCATCCTGCTGAACAAGCCGGCGGTTCCGTCCCCGGCGCTGCCGCTACGCTTCTTCACGCAGGCATCGGTGAAGCCGTTCAACGTGTCCGGGTCGCAGGACCCGTGGTACGGGAATCCGCAGTACGTCAGCGGCTTCAAGAAGCTGTGGGGCATCACGTCCGAACGCTCTCGAGCGAGTGCGACGGCCCGGGCAGCCCGGGCCGTCGCGTCGCCTCCTGACGATGGTTGCGCTGTCGCTCCGAAACGCGTCGAAGACGTTCGGCGGGGTCAAGGTGCTGAAGGGCGTCGACCTGGCCCTTCGGGCCGGCGAGATCCACGCGCTGGTCGGCGAGAACGGGTCGGGCAAGTCGACGCTGGTGAAGATCCTGGCCGGCTTCTACACCCCCGACCCGGGGGCGACGCTGGAGGTGGCGGGACGGCCGATCGAGCTGCCGATCACCGCCGACGACGTCCATCACGCGCACGTCAGGTTCGTTCACCAGGAGCTCGCGCGCTGCCCGAGGCGACCGTGCTCGAGAACCTTCTGATCACCGGGTACAGCGGGGCCGACTACGCGCACATCGGCTGGGGTCGTGAGCGCGGGAGAGGCCGCGAGCTGCTCGACCGGTTCGGCCTCACGGAGGTCGCGCTCGACGCCCCGACCGGCCGACTGACCGCGTCGGACCGGGCGATGATCGCGATCGCCCGCGCTGCAGGCGCCAGAGGCGCCGAGGGCGGCGTCCTCGTCGTCGACGAGGCGACCGCCTATCTGGCGTCGGACGGGGCGCAGCGGGTGCTCGATGCGGTGGTTGCCGCGCGGGACCATGGCGTCGCCGTCCTCATGATCACGCACAAGCTCGACGAGGTCTTCTCCCTGAGCAACGAGGTCACCGTCCTGCGCGACGGCGTCGCCGTCCTCAACGAGCCGACGGCGAGCCTGACCCGCGACGATGTCGTGAGCGCGATGCTGGGGACGCGGTCGGAGTCGGCTGCCTTCGCCGAGGGCGGGCAGCGCTCCGTCCCGGAGGAAGCAGTCGCCCTCGAGGTGACGGAGCTCTCGATCCGGCAGGTCCGTCAGCTGTCGATCCGGGCTCAGGTCGGGGAGATCGTCGGGATCACCGGCCTGCGTGGCTCGGGCGTCGAGCGTGTGCCCTACGCGATCGTCGGAGCGGCCCCGGCTCAGGGTCAGGTGGCGGTGGGCGGCGGCAGCCGGATCGACTTGCAGCGGTTCACGACACG
The DNA here is from genome assembly GCA_963792135.1 of uncultured Actinomycetes bacterium. Lineage (GTDB taxonomy): Bacteria > Actinomycetota > Thermoleophilia > Gaiellales > Gaiellaceae > PALSA-600. The sequence continues at coordinate 73,237 of CAWBVD010000008.1, forward strand.
ACAGGCGGTGAGCATGGGGCTCGCGCTGGTTCCGGGCGACCGTGAGAAAGACGGAGGCGCCGAAGGGGTCACGATGTGGGAGAACATGGCACTGGCGTCGATCGTGCGGGACCCGAAACGCCGCTGGCGCCTACGGCCGGCCAAGGAGCGGGAGCGGGTGGTCGAGATGATGGAGAAGCTCGACGTCAGGCCGAGACGGACCGACCTCACGTACGAGCGCTTCAGCGGCGGCAACCGGCGGAAGGCGCTCCTCGGGAAGTGGCTGCTCGCGAAGCCGAAGGTGCTGCTGCTCGACGAGCCGACCGAGGGGGTCGACATCGGCGCGAAGCACGCGATCCTCAACCTGCTGCAACAGCTCGCGGCGGACGGCATGACGGTGCTGATCGCGAGCACCGAGTACGAGGACCTGGCGCGCGTCTGTCACAGGGTCTTCGTGTCCCGGCCGGATCGCTCGTTCACGGAGCTGTCGGGAGAGGGCATGCACTCATACGCGATTCGGGAGGCGTGCTATGCAAGCTGAGGGCGCCGAGGCTCGGACGCAGGACGTTCAGGCGGCCGAGCCGGTCGGGCGCCCGTCGGGCCGGAGCATGCGCAGGACGCTGGGTGAAGGCGCGTCGCGCTTCGGGCTGCTCATCGCCTGGGCCGCCTTGATCATCGGGTTCGGCGTGGCGCGACCCGACACGTTCTTCTCCGAGCTCAACTTCGACAGCATCTTCAACACGGGCGCGATCTTCGTGATCCTGACGCTGGGGGTGCTCCCGTCGCTCTCTGCCGGTGAGCTCGACCTCTCGATCGGCGGGGTACTCGGGCTCTCGATGATGATGACCGCCTACGCGAACGTGAACCTCGGCCTCCCACTCGGGGTCGCGGTGCTGATCGCGCTCGGGATCGGGCTGGGGGTCGGGCTGATCAACGCGTTCCTCGTCGTCGCGCTCGGGATCGAGTCCCTGATCGTGACGTTAGGCATGGGAACGCTGCTCGCAGGGCTCACCTACGCGGTGACTGCCCAGCCGATCTTCGGTCTGTCGAACACGCTGATCCAGGCGGCGAGCTATCCGATCCGGGGCCTGCAACCGACGGTCTTCTATGCGATCGCGCTGACGGCGATCCTGTTCTACATCGATCGCTTCACGGCGATCGGCCAGTTCGTCTTCTTCACGGGCGCGGGACGGCTGGTCGCCAGGCTCTCCGGGGTGCGAGTGAACGCAGTGCGGGCCGAGACCTTGATCTTCGGGAGCCTGATGGCGGCAATCGCCGGGATCCTCGCTGCCGGTACGGCGGGAGCGGCCGATCCGACGCAGGGGCCCTCGTATCTGCTGCCTGCGTTCGCAGCCGCGTTTCTGGGCAGCACCGCGATCACACCGGGCCGCTTCAATGCGATCGGCACGTTCTGTGCTGTTTACTTTCTTCAGACGGGCGTTGCCGGGCTCGAGCTCATCGGGCTGTCGGGCTGGGTCTTCCAGGTGTTCTACGGTGGCTCTCTGATCGTGGCGGTGGCGATGCCGCGGTTGATCGGAGCCCGCGTGGCCGGAATCAGAGAAGAGTGAGACAGTTCCTACATCGAACGGAGAGGTAACCGACCATGGCGCACACATGTCAGCATCAGGAGGTTCTCAAGGGAACCGAGGAGATTCTTCATCCGGATCACTCGGCGCTCATCGTCGTCGACGTGCAGAACGACTTCGTCCATGACGACGGTGCGCTGGCGAACATCGTCACGAAGATCGGGCGGGACATGACGCACGTGCAGGGCTCCCTGCCCGGCATCAACGAGGCGATCAGGGTTGCGAGGGCCGCCGGTGTCCAGGTGATCTACCTGCAGGAGGTCATCAGCAAGGCGACGATCCTCCCGAACTTCTCGACCATCTTCGGCGACTTCGAGCACGTCGCCGTCCGTGAGGGGACGTGGGGCGCCGAGCTGATGAACGAGGTCCTGCAGCCGCAGGAGAACGAGCCCGTGATCCGCAAGCCGTGTTACGACGGCTTCCAGGACACGAGCCTCGACGTGACGCTCCGCTCGCTCGGTATCCGCACGTGCATCTACGCCGGCTGTGCAACCAACGTCTGCGTCGAGGCCACCGCGCGCCACGGATTCGTCCAGGGCTACTACACCGCCCTTCTGGACGACGCATGCGGAGCCCTCACCGTCCAGGAGCACGAGGCCACGCTGGATACGTTCCGGGTGTTCTACGGGCCCGTTCTGCGGGTCGACGAGCTTGCTGCCCAATGGGAGGTCGCGCCGGTCGGCGTCGACCGGTGACCTGAGGTCGATGTCGACTCTCCGGGAAGCCGACGGCGGCGCGCTCGGCGAGAGCCTCGATTCTCTCGTCGACCTCGAGACCCTGGCCGCGATCGAGCAGCGCGTGCTCTGGTTGGCGGTGCGGATCGTCGGCGGGCTCCAGGCGTACCCGTCACGGACCAAGGACGCGTTCCCCGTCGACTACTCCACCGGCTCGGTCGGGCTCGGTTCCGCGGCGCCACTGTTCGGTGCACTCGCCGACCGCTTCACGGAATCGCGCCTGGGGACGTCGACTGGCGATCGTTTCATCTCGCTTCTGGGAGACGCGGAGCTCGACGAGGGAAACATCTGGGAGGCGGTAGCCGAACCGCTGACGCGGCGTCTCGGAACGTCCTCTGGATCGTCGATCTCAACCGGCAGTCCAGGCGCGAACCTGGTGACTCTAGCGATCGCGTTGTCCTTGCCGCCTGCGGTGCAATCGTTCCGGAGGCGCTTTGAGGCGGCATCGCAGCTGAGCGAGGAAGAGGGGTCGAGGCGATAGTCCTCTGCCTCAGTTCGCCGGATCGTCTCTATCGCGACTGGCAGGCGAGCCGCACCGAGGCGCTTCGCGGGCGACCGCCCCGCCGTTCTATTCGAGTCCCTTCTTACCCCCGCCGCGCACGGCCTGCCCGTCGTGACGGTTCTCGATGGGGCGAGCCACGCATTGGCATTCGTCGGCTCCGCGCTTGGGAGCCGCTCCATCGCCCTGGGCATCGACCGGTTTGGCCAGACCGGATGGCCGGCCGAGCTCTACGCCGAGTACGGCATCGACGCTGAGGCGATCGTGGCTGCGTCCCTCGTCGCGCTCGAGGCCTGACGCGCCGGTAGCCCTACGGGCGTTCTCGGCACGGCGCCTGCATCGGCGACTTCGGGAGAGACAATGCTGCGACGCAAGCCCGATGCCCTCGATCGAGCTGAAAACTCCCGGGCGCGTTATGGACAGTGTCGGATGACGCGCGGATCTCAACCGTGTGGGCGTCGTCGTGCAAGGCCGTGTTGGTGTTGTCATGGTGTTGTCGTGCCCGGTGCTTTGCAGAAGAATCCCTGCTCAAGGGCAATATGTAGCGGAACTGCGTAGCACGAGTTGTGCTACAGTCGCCCAAGTGCCCCGTTCGATCCACGTGCGCCTCGACGATGCCGCAGCGGCCGCACTCGAGATCGTGCGCGCGGAGGGCCTCTCCGACAGCGAGGCTGTGCGCACGGCACTTCGCGAGGCGGCAGCGCGCCGCCGTGTGCGCTCCGCTCTGAGCGCCGAGGTTCGGCGTCTCGCCGCGGACGAGGAGGACCGCGCGGAGATGAAGGTCATCAGGGAGCAGATGGCCGAGCTCGCTCCATCCGGGCGACGCTGAGGTGGTCAGGGGAGAGCTGTTTCACCTGCCGGCTCCGCGGGCCGCTCCGGGCCACGAGCTCCGCGGCGCCCGCTACGCGGTCGTCGTCCAGGCAGACGAGTTCCTAGGGCTCAGCACCGTGCTCGTTTCGCCGACCTCTTCCAGCGCGCTTTCTGCCAGCTTCCGGCCGCTGATCGACCTCGACGGTCGCGAGACTCGCGTGCTCGTCGAGCAGACGACCGTGGTCGACCCGTCCAGGCTCGGCCGACCCGCGGGGCGCCTTGATGCCGCTGAGCTTCGCGCCGTCGACGAGGCTCTTGCCCTAGTGCTCGCGCTCTGACGAGGACGAGGACGTCACGGCTGGCCCGCACGGTCGGGCCGGGGATCACGGAGCTGGCCTGTGGGGCGCGCGTCATTGTCGAGAAGGCTGAGCGGTGCCCGAACGGTACGCTCGAAGACGGCGCCTCGGAGATCAGGGGCGAGGCCGGGATCACCGCGGCCGCCCGTGATGCGCACAATTGCGAATGGCGCGGGTGACATGTCGCCGTTGTGGTCGAAACGGAAGCCGCCGAAGACGCCGCCGCTCACCCTGCTCGTGCTGAGCTTCTGCAGGACGGACGCCCGCGTGCCGTCGGAGCGGGCGATCGCGTCGACGACGACCTCCGCGGCTTCGAGCGTCTCCGGGAGGTACGTGCCGGAGGGAACGCGGCCTCCCGGCCGGCTCGCCTCGAATGCCGCAACCATGCGCCGCCCGACGGGCGTGAGGCTCTGATCGGCGACGGCGGAGATGTTCACGTACATCCCTTCCGCTGCGGGGCCGGCCAGCTTCAGCGTATCCGGAATCCCGAGGAAGCCGTCCCCTGCGAGTATCGTCACGCGAGAACCGAATCGACGCCGGAGTGCTCGAATCACGTTGCCGGCTTCGTCGTTGTATCCGGCGAGAAGCACCCCCTTCGCCTTCGCACCGGCGACGTTCGCCAGGAGTCGCTTGTAGCCTCCGTCTGCGGCACTCCACATTGCCGTCCCAGGCACGGTCACGCCAAGGTGCCGGGCAGCCGTTTCGAAACCGCGAGCAAGCGTCTCGCCGTAGACGCTGCCGTCGGAGAGGACGTAGACGCGGGCCACGCCGAGCTGCCTGGCGAGCACTGCAATGCCGGCTCCTTCGAGATCGTCGGGAGATGCGAGCCGGAAGAAGTTCCGAACTCCGGTGGGGTACAGGATCCCGGGCTGGCCTGCCGAGGCTTCGTGCTCCACGCGGGTCAGGCTCGGAGCGGTGTTCGCAGGACTGAGCATCGCGAGGGGTCCTGACGGCGAACGGTTCGTCACCGGGATCTCGAGCCGAGCACAAGACGAGTCGTACGGACCGATCACCGCAACGAGCCTCTCGTCCGAGCTGAATGCGCGGGCGTTCGACGCGCACTTGAAGAAGTCGGAGCCCTGTGTTCGCGCTGTCGAATCGTCGCAGGACTGGTAGCCGACGATGAACCGACCGGCGCGGAAGCGGTGAGAACGGAGCACGAAGCGAACTGCGGCGGCAAGAGTCGGCGCGAGCGTCGGGCCCTGCAGCGGCAAGTCGGAGGCGACGATCACGTCGGGCCTTGCGCCGCCAGACTCGACGGGGGCGCAGTTCGCGGCCGGAAGCGCGCCTTTGGTCGCCCCACCGGCGACGCTGACCCAGACGGAGCCGTCGCCGACGGCGAGACCCTGCGGCGTCCCGTGGAGCTCTCGCGTCGTGGTGACCTCGTCGGTTCGGGGATCGATGCGGCTGACCGTGCCGTTCGCGAGGTTCGCCGCCCAGGCCGCGCCGTCGCCGAATGCGATCTGCGTCACTCCGAGGCCGAGCGCAACCGTCCGTGCCACCGGTTCGGGCCCGGGTGCGATGCGCCACACCACGCCGTCGTAGGGGTCGGTTGCCCAGACGGAGCCGGCGCCCACCGCGATGCCGACGAGACTCGATGTCGGAACGGGAATGACCTGCGCGACCTTGTTCCTGCGGGGATCGATCCGCGCGACGGCGGGGCTGTTCGCCACGGTCGTCAGGTACCAGACGCCTGCGTCACCGACCGCGATCGCCTTGGCTCCGGTCACGTTGATTCGCGCGACCGGGCCGGTCCCGTTTGTGATTCTCGAGATCGATCCGTCCGAATCGACCGCCCACACTCCTCCGAGACCGATGGCGAGGCCGCTCACGCCAAGGGTCTGTCTCGACTCCAGGAACCTGGGAGCTCCGGGAAGGTGGAACGTCCTCGTGACTTCCGTCGAAACCGGGTCGACTCGGGAGACGACCAGGCTTGCCGCGCTACTCTCGACGAGCCCCTTCCCGGCGCCGCCGCTCGCGACCCAGATCGCATTGCGTCCGACGGCAAGATCGGTTGGCTCACCGCTGACGGCAAATGTCTTCACGACACGTCCGGTTGCAGGGTCGATGCGAGTGATCGTCCGGTCGTCCGTGTCGAGGACCCAGACGGCACCCTCCCCGAAGACGACGTTGCCGGGCGTGGTGCCGACGCCGGTGTACGAGATGTGTTGTCCGGCCGAACCCTCGAAGGTGGCGACCTCACCGAGACGCGGCGCCTTCGGAGGACTGCCTGCGAGTCCGTAGTCCCGTGTTGCGAGAGCGACGACGGCTACGCAACCGGCCACGGCGATCATCCCGCCCCCGAGGATCACGGCGGGCCGCCGCCTGGTGCGGGTCCCTTGTAAGTCTGGTGTTGGCAACGGCCGGGCCGGCGCCGTGGGCACTTCGAGGAGCTTGCGGTAGATCGACTCGATCTCGCGAGAGGGGTACGTTCCCAGCTCATCTGCGAGCAGCCGCCGGCACCTCTCGTACACGCGGAGTGCTTCGGCGGGATTGCCGGCGGCAACGTGGGCCTCCATCAGTCGGCGGTAACCGGTTTCGCGATACGGCGTGAGCGAGATCGTCTGCTCGGCCCATTCCGCGGCCTCCGCCGCATCGCCCGAGAGCAGGCAGGCGTCGGTCAGCACGTTGAGCGCCCGGCCCTGCACGTCGGCGAGCTCGCGCCGTTCTCGTTCGACCCAGGACGCCTCTTCCCCCGGCAGGAAGGGTTGCGCGAGCAATGAGACGGCGCGCGCTGCAGCGGCCTTGGCTTGCTCGCGGTCGCCCGCCGCAAGCGCCTCCTCGGCATCCTGCGCTGCGCTCGACGCCGCGGCGACGTCGACCCAGCTCCCGCGGGGCAATTCGAGCCGGTAGCAGCCGAAGGCGTTCGTCAAGACGATGCCGTCGTCTGCGAGCACGCTTCGCAGCTTGCTCACGACGACCGTCAGCCCCTTCTCCCAGGTTGCAGGCGGTGCCTCTCCCCAGATCGCCTCCGCGAGCTCGTCACGCGGCACCGGCCTGCTCTGCGCGGCGGCCAGGTAGGCAAAGAGCAGGCGGCCCTGGCGCCCGTGAAAGCGGCCGTCGTCGATCAGGCGTCCGTTCGCCTCCAGGGCGACACGACCCATGAGGAACACCTTCACCTGAAGCGCTTGATTCACGGTTTGCCGTGATTTTGCCGCAACGTAGGCACGCCCTCCTAGCGTCGGAGCGAGAAGTCGTGGAAACGGTGCTCAGATGCGATTGCGGAGTCCAAGCCCGAGCCGTTGCGCGCCGAGCTGAAAGGGCCACCCACGACCCCTCCCGAGACGACCACTCGATGCGATCCCGTCACGAAAGGAGTAGCAATGAGATCGAGATTGGTTCTTCTGGCCGTTCTCTCGGGGGTGGTCGTCTTGGTCGGCGCCGGGTCGGGTGTGGGGGCGACTCCGCCGACCACCCAGTGCGCGCCGGCCGCCGGTTACCCTGCCGCGTCGACGCCGGTCGCCTTCTGGAGCACAGAGGCGCGGTGCGCGATCGTCCCGGCCGGCCCCGGCGGCAGCTTCGGTTCGGAGAATTTCGGCAACAAGTTCCCTGGCGAGGCGGCCGTGTACATGGGCATCGTCCACGTCGCGATCTACGACGCGGCGGTGGCAATCGAGGGCGGCTATAAGCCGTACGCGATCGCGCTGAGCGCGCCGGATGCCTCCCCTGAGGCGGCGATCGCGACCGCGACGCATGACACGCTCGTCGGCCTGCCTGCGCTTGGCCTGAGCCCCGCCCAGCAGGCGATTCTCGATGGCGATTACGCCGCGTACATGAACGCGGTCCCTGACGGCCCGGCGAAAGACAGCGGCATCGCGGTCGGCCGGAAGGTGGCGGCAGCCGTGCTCGCTCTGCGCGCAGGCGACGGCCTGGAGGAGAACCCGAGCCTCGCCGACCTCGACCCGCCACCCGCGGGCCCGGGCGTGTGGCAACCCGCGCCCGGGGCGGTGCTGGGCCTTCGCCTGCCCGGAGTGAGGCCGCTCGCGTTGACAAGCGCGTCGCAGTTCCGGCCCGACGGCCCGAACTCGCTGACCAGCCAGGAGTACGCCGACGACCTGAACCAGGTCGAGCAACTCGGCCGGGTCGACAGCACGACCAGGACGGCCGAGCAGACCACCCAGGCGCTCTTCTGGACCGACCACGACATCCGGCAGTGGAACGACGGCCTGCTCCGTCTCGCGAGCGACCGCGGCCTCGACCTCGTCCAGACCGCCCGCATGCTGGCGATGGCGCACGTCGCCGGCGGGGACGCGATGATCGCCTGCTTCGACGCCAAGTACCACTACTGGTTCTGGCGCCCCTACCAGGCGATCCCGCAAGCCGACACCGACGGCAACCCGGAAACGGTGGCCGACCCGACCTGGCTGCCGCTCGGAACGACACCCAACTTCCCCGAGTACCCGTCCGCGCACGCCTGCCACAGCACCGCCGTGGTCGCGGCCCTCGACGCGTTCTTCGGCACCGACAACGTTCCGTTCACGCTCGACAGCCGCGTCACCAACACCACCCGCCACTACGACCGCCTCCAGGACATCGTCGACGACGTCGATCAGGCACGCGTCCTCGTCGGCTTCCACTTCCTCAGCTCCGACCTGCAAGGCTCGGCCCTCGGGCGCGAGGTCGGCCGCTACGTCGCCGACCACGACTTCCAGCCGTCGACCAACGGCAACATGAGCTGCTCGAACTTGCAGCTGAACGCGACGACCGTCAACGGCAACCTGACGGTCGCGCCGGGCAGCTGGTGCGATCTGGTCGACGTGACGGTGAACGGCAACCTGCAGGTCCAGGGCGGCAGCGGCCTCCGGCTCACGGGCTCGACCGTCCACGGCAACGTGAAGGTGGAGGGCGTGACCGCGGCCACTGATCCGCTGAGCTCCGGCGCGAACGTGATCTGCGACAGCACGATCGACGGCAACCTGCAGATCGTGTCGAGCGGCTCGAGTTCGCCGTGGCAGATCGGCGGCTGCGGGCCTGTCACGGTCTCCGGGAACCTCCAGTTCCGGACCAACGCCGGCACCGGCAACACGATCGTCCAGACCACGGTGCTGGGCAACCTCCAATGCCAGGGCAACCACGACGTCAGCGGCAGCGGCAACACCGTCACCGGCAACCGCCAGGGGCAGTGCGCCGGGCTCTGACTCGCCGAGCACGACGGCGACGAAGGACTCTCCTAAAGGGAGGCGCCTCACCCGGATGAGGCGCCTCCGCTTCTGCTCGTGCTCGTCGCGACGGTCACTCCCGACGGCGAGGTGAAGCGCAGGCATGCCGCGTCGTTCCGTAGCCTCGTCGATGATGTCATCGTGGACGAGCGAGCCCCGAAGTCTTGCAGCGCTCGAGCGCGGACTGCGCTTCCTGCTCTCGAAGCAGGGCACCGACGGCCTCTGGCGCGACTTCCTCACGCCGGCCGGCGAAGCGTCGGAGTGGCCCAGCGGGTTCATCGGCGCGACGCTCGAGTTCGCGGGTGGAGACGAGGCTGCGCTGCGCCGCTGCGCGGACGCGCTCGTCGGTCTCCAGAACGACGACGGCGGCTGGGGCTACAACGAGGAGGTCCCCACCGACGCCGACTCGACGGCCTGCGTGCTGCTCCTTCTCGCCCGGCTCGGCGGGTATGAGGATGTCTGCCGGCGCGCCGGTTCGTGCCTTCTCGAGCACCAGCGGCCTGAAAGCGGCGGCGTCGCCACCTATCGAGAGCCCGGCCCGATCCGCCGCTTCATGGGCGTCGGCCGCTGGATGCGCTTCGACGGTTGGTGCCAGCAGCACACGGAGGTCACTGCGACGGCGGGCCGCGCGCTCGCCGACCTCGACCCCGAGCGCGGCCACCGCCGCGTGGCGCTACGTTCGCTCGCTGCAGCGCCCGGACGGCGCGTGGAGCTCGTACTGGTGGACGTCGCCGCACTATGCCAGCCTGCAGGCCGTCGAGCTTGCGGCGCTCATGGACGACGGGGACGCGGTCGGCCGCGCAGCCCGGTGGGCCCTCAGGAGCCCCAACCCGGCAGCCCCTGCCTTCGCGACCGCGCTCTCGCTCTCGGTCCTCCTGCACGCAGGCGTCGAAGGGGGCGCCGTCGACCGCTCCGTCTCCCTGCTCTGCGAGCTCCAGGACGACGACGGCGGCTGGCCGAGCCATCCGATCATGCGGATTCCGCTTCCGGGCACCGTCGACCCGGAGAGGCGACGCCGCCTTCGCCTCGGCGGCCGCGGGCTGGTCGTCGCCGACCAGCATCGCACCTTCACCTCGGCCGCATGCATCGGCGCGCTCGCGCGCGCCGTCGATGTCCATTGACACCGACCCCGGTCGGTATTACCGTCGCGTCGACTCGAAAGGAAGGGGGACCCGCTGTGTTGGACGAGTTCAAGCGGGCGCTTGCCCGCATTCAGAGCGACTACGGGTTCTACATCGACTGCCAGGCGAATCCCGCCGTGGCGCTCGCGGGCTACGACCTGTCGGCGGACGAGCGGTCGGTGCTGACCAACCCCGTGAAGCTCGCCGACGCGCTCAGAGGCGGAGTCGGGGCGAGCTCGCTGCGGTCGATCACGGTCACGATCAGCGGGAAGCACGACTGGGTCAACCGGCAGCCGAAGAAGAAGAACCCGAGCGTGAACGCCGTAGCGCACGAGGTCGAGGCGATCAAGCAGGCGAGCACGAGTGAGGAGCGCACCGGGGCTGCGGTGCGGTTGATGGGCCTGATCGGTTGAGCGAAACCGACTCGACCGTCCAGGCGGTCTGGCCGTTCGACATCGGCATCGTCGGCACCGGCATCGTGGGAGCGCACCAGATCACACGCGAGGCCGAAGAGGTGATCCGCCGCTGCCGGCAGACGTTCGTAATCGAATCGGGTTACGGGATGCCCGAGTACCTCGAGGGACTCTCTCCGCACGTGACCGAGCTCGGGAACTTCTACGAGCCGGGGAGAGATCGCATGCACACGTATCACCGCATGGCGGCGGAGGTCATCGCCGCAGCGGTCGAGCAACCGCCGGTGTGCCTCGCGACGTACGGCCACCCGTGGGTCTACTGCTACCCCACGACGCTGATCATGCGCGCCGCTCCGCTGCTCGGGCTGCACGTCGAGGTCTTGCCGGGCGTGTCGTCGTTCGACACGCTGCTCGTCGACCTCGGGATCGACATCGCTTCGACGGGGATCCAGATGTACGAGGCCACCGATGTTCTCTTGCGTCGGCGTCCGCTTCAGACCGACGTCGCCTGCGTGATCTGGCAGCCGACCGTCGTCGGCGACCCGACCTACCACCCGGATCCCTACACCGCGCATCAGTTCATGCCGCTACAGGAGTACCTGCTGGGCATCTATCCGGCCGACCACGAGGGCGTGCTCGTGACGACCAAGACATTTCCGCTGACGCGTTCGGTCGTGCAGCGCCTGCCGTTGGGCGAGCTCGCCGCCGGGCTCGAGCACGCGCCGCCCGTCGCGACGCTCTACATCCCGCCGGTCGGCGAGCGGCCGGTCGAAGACGAGGACCTGCTCGAGGTGATGCTCGCCGACGAGCCGTGACCCCTACGGCGCAAGCCCGGCGTAGCGCTGCACGAAGAAGAGGAACGAGCGGCCGGCGCGCTCCTCCGCCGGCTGCAACGCCGCCCGGAGATCGTCCGCCGCCTGCGCGGCGGCACGCGCGATCTGGCCCGACGTCAGAAGATGCTCGACGCTCGTCGCCTCGAGAAGGATGCCGTTCAGGGCGCCCGACCGTGCGTCCTGAGACAGGTCGACGAGGTCGTCGATCCGCCACATCGCCTCGCCGAGACGCGTCCCTACTCCGTCGCCGCCCGCGATGGTCTCGACGATCTCGAACGGAAGCACGGACGTGAGGCGCGAGCACTCGACGAGCTCCGCGAGGGCAGCGTCACCGGCTGGGCGCACGACGGTGCGGTGCTCCGCCTCGAGCGCATCCTCGAGCTGCGCGCCGACAAGACGGCGGCGCTTCGACCATTCGTCCCCCGGGAAGACCTCGTGGAGCGTCTGAAAGAACGTCTCGATGACGTCGACGGTGAATGCGACCGTGTGGTCATGCGCGAGCACGGAGGTCGACGCGCAGCGAAGCCAGCCACGTTCCCGCGGCTCCGCCGACGCGTCGACGAGATCGTGCCGGCGGACGAGCTCGAGTAACGCGGCTCCGGTACCGGGATCCTCGTCGCAGACGTTGTCGACGAGGCCGATCCCGAGGTTGAAGACGCCGCAGAGGAGCTCCACGCCGGGTGCAGGATCGCGGCGCTGCACGAGCACGCGTGCGCTCACTGCGCCGAACGCGAGCGCAGCTGCAAGCCGCGCCGCCGTCCCGTCGCTCCCGAAGTCGAGCTGCACCGCTTCTCCCACACGGCTGTAGCACCTCTGCATCGCGTCACCCAGGAGGCGGGCGCCTTCCCGGGCGGCTTCGGCCTCGGCCGCGGCCAGAGCGTCCCCGTTCAGCAACAACGCTCTCCTGCGGAGCTCGGTCTCGAGTTGCCGCACGGCCTCGTCGCTCAGGGCCTGGTCGGTCGGCGCGGGCATCTCCGGGGCACGTTGACACACGTCGGCACCTGTCGTAGTCCCGGCCGCTGCGCTCGGTGCACTTCACAATCGCCGTCGAGAGGAGGATCATCTGTGCCTCCGATTCCCGGACGAGGAGGTGTACGACGAACATCCCGAAGGAGCTGATCGGCAAGGCCGAGGAGCTCTCCGCCCTGGCCGGATTCATCGAGGCGCTCGCGGAGGGGCCGCGCGCGTTCGTGGTCGAGGGTGAGGCGGGGATCGGCAAGACGACTGTGTGGCAGGCGGGAGTGCGGGCCGCTGAGCTCGCGGGCTGCCGGGTGCTCTCGTGCCGGCCGACCGGCTCGGAGGCCCGTTTCTCGTTCGCGGCGCTCGGGGATCTGCTGCAGGGTGTGCCGGTGGAGACGCTGTCCGCGTCTTCCCGAGCCGCAGCAGCGCGCGCTCGAGTCAGGCGCTCGTCCTCTCCGAGGCAGGCGACGATCCGGCCGGGGAGCGCGCGGTTGCGCTCGGCTTTCTCGGCCTGCTCCGCTCGCTTGCCGACGCCGGGACGGTGGTGGTGGCGGTGGACGACACGCAGTGGCTCGACGGGCCGACGGCGGGCGTGCTCGAGTTCGCGGCGCGTCGTCTGCGCGACGGAGCCGGTCGGGCTGCTCCTGGCCAGACGGAGCACGGGCGACGAGCCGGCGCCGCTCGGTCTCGCCCAGGCGTTCCCGGAAGAGCGCCTGCGGCGGATCCGGCTCGGCCCGTTGAGCCTGCGCGAGCTGCACCGGCTGCTGTTCGGGCGTCTCGGGGTCGATCTGCGGCTGCCGGCGCTTCGCCGCCTCCGCGAGGCCTCGGGTGGCAATCCCTTCTTCGCGCTCGAGATCGGGCGGGCGCTCGTCCGCTCAGGCAGCGACGCGGATCCGGGGGGAGCGCTGCCCGTGCCCGAGACGCTGCGCGAGCTCGTTCGCGACCGCCTGGCAGCGCTTCCCGCACGCACACGGGACGCGCTCCTGGCCGCCTCGGCGCTGTCGCAGCCGACACTCGGCCTCGTCGAGGCGGCGGTCGGCGACGGAGCCGACGCCTCGTCGGCGCTCGCGCGGGCGCTCGAGGCCGACGTGATCGAGCTCGACCAGGAGCGGATCCGGTTCACGCACCCGCTGCTCGCCTCGACGCTCTACGCCGAGGCCTCGCCCGAGCGGCGGCGGCAGCTGCACCGGCGCCTGGCCTCGGCCAGCGCCGATCCCGAGGAGAAGGCGAGGCACCTCGCGCTCGCCGCCGACGGTCCCGATGCCACCGTCGCCTCGGCGCTCGACCACGCCGCCCTGGCAGCGCGCGTCGCGTGGCGCAACCGACGTCGCAGCGCTGCTCACCGAGCAGGCCCGGCAGCTGACCCCGCCCGCGCAGGCGGCCGATCTGTGGCGACGCACGATGAAGGCGGTCGAGTACACCTACGAAGCCGGGGACTCCAGACGCGCCATGCAACTCGGGGAGGAAGCTGTCGCGCTCGCCCCTGGCAGCCGCGACCGCGCGAACGCCCTCAACATCCTCGCCAGGGTGACGCTCTTCGAAGATTTCCCGCAGGCGATCCGCCTCTGGGAGGAGGCCCTTGCCGAGGCTGACATCGATCCCGCCACCCGGGCCGCGAGCCATCACGGCCTCGCGGTCGTCGGAGCTCTTCATGTGCGCAGATCTCGCCGCAGCCGCAGCTCACGCTCGAGCGGCGGTCGCAGCGGCCGCCGCCGTCGACTCGGTCGCGTTCGCGAGAGCGCTGATCACGCAGGCGTGGATCGACGGTCGGCGCGCCGAGCCGGGCGCGCTGGCGCTGATGGAGCGGGCGGTCGAGCTGGAAGGGGACAGGCGGCACTCACACGTCCTGCGCCAGGCGAGCAACGCAATGGCCGTCTTCCTCGCGATGGGCCGACCGCCTGGAGGAGCGCCGCGCCTCGATCGAACAGCTCTACGATCAGGCGGTCGAGCAAGGCGATGAGAGCTCGATCCCCGTGTTGCTCGTGAACCGCAGTGACTACGCGAACGGCTACTCGGCAACTGGGTCGAGGCGAAGCAGCTCCTGGACGAGGCCGTGGAGCGCTGCCAGCCGATCGAGCAGAACGCCTGGGCGCTCGTGGAGCAGGCATCTTTCGACGCGCACCTCGGCCTCGTCGCTCGCAGCGCGCGACGCGGGCGGAGCGGGCGCTCGCGCTCGCTGAGGCGTCCAGCCACAACTGGTCGAGGATCCGCGCTCTCGCCACGCTCGGGTTCATCGAGCTCTGGGTCGGCCGTCCGGCCGAGGCGCACGAGCTACCTCGCTCGGGCCGTGGCAGGCGCGGAAGCCGCCGGGGTCCGCGAGCCGGGCGAGTGCGAGTTCGTGCTCGACGACGTCGAGGCGCTGATCGCGCTCGGCCGTGTGGACGAGGCAGTTGCGCTGCTCGAGCCGTTCGAGGAGCTCGCCCTGGCGTTCGACCGCCCGACCGCCCGCGGCCGCTGCGGCCGCTGCCGCGGGCTGCTGCTGGCCGCCAACGGCGATCTTCCCGGCGCGCTGGCCGCGCTCGAAGAGGCAATCGAGCAGCACGAGCGTGTCCCGCGGCCGTTCGAGCTCGCGCGCTCGCTCCTGGCCCTGGGCGTGACCCAGCGCCGGGCAAAGCAGAAAGCAGCCGCGCGAGAGACGCTCGAGCGGGCGCTCGCCACCTTCGACCGTGTCGGCGCCGGCCTCTGGGCGGAGAAGGCCCGCGACCGAGCTCGGGCGGATCGGCGGACGCGCCGCCTCGCGCTGGGACCTGACCCCGACCGAGGAGAAGGTCGCCGCCCTCGTCGCCGCCGGCCACACCAACCGCGAAGTCGCCGCCGAGCTGTTCATGAGCGTCCGCACCGTCGACTGGAACCTTCGCAAGATCTACGGCAAGCTCGGCATCCACTCCCGCCGCGAGCTCGCAGCGCGCGGGCACCCGCCCACCGGCTCCTGACCGGCCGCGGCCGGCAATACCGGCGATTCTCGCCGGTTCCTCGCACGGCCCACCGCCTTAGCCTCGACACGGCTGCCTCTGCGGCCTCCCGCCGCGAGCAGCGATCGAGGAGGTCCAGATGGCCACCCATGCGGGGCGGACGCCGCTCGCCCGAACGTCGCTGCGCTCGAAGCGCGCTGCGGTCGCGATGCTCGCCATCGCCGCAGTAACGCTTCTTGCCGTCAGGGCTGCCGGGCAGTCGCAGCCTCACACGCCCGGCTGGATCGTGGCCGCAGGCCCGGAGGTCGACGTCTCGAACGATCCCGGTGTTCAGAGCCAGGTGAGCGTCGCGATCGATCCAACGGACAATCGCGTGCTCGTCGCCGGCTCCGGGAACTGGGGGAGGAAGACACGCGCGTACAGCTCGACGGATGGTGGCTCGACCTGGACGGCCAGCGCGGATCCGCCGCTTCCCGCCGGCGTGCCCCAGACGTGCGCGTTCGGCGACTCGACCGTGGGGATCGACCGCCTGGGCCGTCAGTACTACGCCTTCATCGTCGGCCTTCTCTGCGGTCGCATCGGCAGCGCCGTCGGGGTCCCCGAGTTGTTCGTCGCCCACCGTGCCGACGCCACGGCACCCTGGACGACTCCCACACGCCCGGTCGCCGCCCTCTTCGCCGGCGACGCGCTTCGTCACGGCGAGGCAGACGACAAGCCCTGGCTTGCCGTCGACGTCTCGCCGACGAGCCCGCACACCAACCGTGCCTACGTCGTCTGGACCCGCTCCGGTGGCGCCGAGGGAATCAGGGTTCTGCTCAGCCGCACGGACGACGGCGCGCACACCTGGTCTGCGCCCGTGCGCGTGAACGACCGGCCGCTCGTCAACGGGGCGATCACGAGCGTCGCGGTCGGGCCGGACGGGGACGTGTACGTCGTCTGGGACGACATCGCCGCCCGCACGATCTCGATCGCCCGCTCGACAGACGGCGGCCGGCACTTCGGCCGGATGCGGCTTGTCGCGAACGAGCGCAGCCCGCGCTCGGCGTCCTGCGACCCGCCTGGCACGTCGATCCCGGCCGATCCCCGGCGCTGCGTGACCGCCGGCGCAACCGTCACAGTCGACGACTCGAGCGGCCGGTACGCCGGGCGGGTGTACGTGAGCTACGCGGATGCCCGCCGGAACCGCGGCTGGCGGGTGTTCGTCGCCGCCTTCGACCCCGCGCTCCGGCCCCTGAGCGAGAAGCTCGTCGATCCGGCCGACGGGGCGACCCCGTCGGATCAGTTCCAGCCGGCGGCGGCGGTCGATTCCTCGACGGGAACCCTCTGGGTCTGTTTCTACGAAACGAACGGAGATCCGCGCCGCATCCGGGCGGTCTACTCGTGCGCGACCTCGTCCGACGGCGGCAGCAGCTGGAGTCGGCCCGTCGGCGCAGCGTCTGTCGCCTCCGACGAAGCCGAACGCGGCGCGAACCGTGTCGGATACGGCGACTACCAGGGCCTGGCGGTCGCCGGCGGTCTCGCCCATCCGATCTGGACCGACTCGCGTGCGCTCGGGACGCTGGAGGAAGAGATCTACAGCGCGACGTTCACGGGCTGAGGGTCAGCCCCCGCGAAGGCGCCGCGCCGCGTCCCGCTGAGCCGTCGCCATCGCAACCGGCACCGGCGCTTTTCCGTAGACCGCGGCCTCGAGCCCCTGGCCGTAGGCGTCGAGAACCTCGGAGATCTTCGGATGCGCCTGCAGGCCCTGCCAGCAGCAGGACGCGTACCTCGCGTTCTTGGCCACAAGCGGGTCGCCGTTCGAGACGTCGACGTCGTCCCGCACCGGGATGAACGCGTATTCGAGGTTGTACTCGAGTGAGAAGTGCGCGCTCGAGAGGAACCTGATCAGCGCCCAGGCGGCTTCCTTGTGCTTGCTCTTCGAGGCCATCACCCAGTGCCCATTGGTCCCGAACACGGTCCGCCGGCCGTGGGGTGCCCCAACCGGCATCACGAAGTCCCACTCGAATGGAAGCTTCTCCTGCTCGAGCGGGGTGATCAAGGACGGCTCGTCGATGAGGAAGGCGAGCCGTTGGGCCGCGAAGAGGGCTTCCGCCTCGGGACGGATGTATACGACCCGGCGGCGACTCGACCTTGTACTTCCTGATCATGTCGACCGCGTACTGGGTGGCCTGCAGGACGGGCCGCGAATCGAGCGTCGCGCGCTTCAAGTCGGCGGACATGATGTCGCCGCCGAAGTTGTGGACGTTGTGGAGGTTCCAGTACCAGGCGAGGTCCGCGACGGTCGTCCCCGTCCAGAAGCCCCAGACGTTCGGCGTGCGCATCGTCTTACGGGCGGCGACTGCGAGCTCGGTCGTCGTCCTCGGGACTGTCGACACGCCGGCCTCGGCGAGCATGCGCCGGTTGTAGAACATCACCATCGTTCCGACGATGAAGGGCAGGCCGTACACCTTGCCCTCGTAGCTGGCCGCGCGAATGAAGGTGTCCGGGAAGTGCTTCCGCTCCGACGCGAAGTCAGGCCGCTTCAGGTACGGCGCCAGATCCTCGAGCGCCCCGCGCGTGCCGAGGCCTGTCAGATCCTGGGTCACCTGGTAGGTGACGTCGAACGGCGCCGGCCCCGCGTAGTTCAAGAAGTACTGCGTGCTCTCGCTGCCCCAAGGGACGATCGTGTGCTCGACCGTCGCGCCGGTCTCCTGCTCGAACGGAGCGAGCCACTTCTTGAAGAGCTCTCGCTCGTTCTCGCCGTGGGGCGCCTTGGCGAAACTGAGCTTCACCCCTTCGAAGGGCCGGCCTCGGTCGCGCGCGCGGATCCCCGCCGCCGCCCGCGCCGCCACGGCCGCCGACCCTGCTGGGAGAGACAGGCCGAGAGCGACCGCCTTCGTCAGGAACTCCCGCCGGCCGATCTGCGTCTCCGGCGTGGGCGTCGTGCCGGCGTCGGCTTCCACGCTCCTCCTTCCGACCGCGGCAACGTCTGACGAGAAAGCTCGTTGCGGGTCTCGCGAAGGGGACTCTAACCCTGGACGGCCCGTTTGTAAAGGTTGTCACTAAGTCGCCGTCAGCCCAAACTTGAGCCTGCTGCAGGAGCTCAGCTCCCATCGAAGTGTGGCTACCCGAACCGGTAGACGCCGGTTGGCTCCGCTGCGCGGAAACAGGTTCTGAGCGAGCCTTGCGCATATCACGAGGACAAGCACCGAAGGAGGGATCGAGATGACCGAACTGGCACACCGCAGAAACCAGGACTTCGATGTCGCCCTCTACTGGGACACGAGCCGGGACGAGCTGTTCGTCGTCGTCGAGGACATCGGCGCCGGCGATCGCTTCTCGATCGCGGCCCCGCGGACTCGGGCGCTCGATGTCTTTCATCACCCCTTCGCCTACGCGACGCCCTGCTAGGGCCGGATCCCGATTCAGGGCGAAATGATGCGCTCAGCGCACCGTCACGAGGAACGTGCGCGCGGCGTAGGCATGCGGCCGCTCGCCGCGCGTGAGAGCGAGGACGAGGGAGGTCTTGCCGGCGGCGAGAGACGAACGTGCGCTTCGCCTTGACCACCACCGCCTTGGTCGCGCCCGACGGGAGGGGGCCCACCGGCGGAGCCGAGGCGGAAGCGGTCGCAACAGCGGCTGCCGCGACCACCACGAGCAGAGGCATGAGAAGTGTCCTACGCAATGTGTTCACCAACCTTTCCGGGAATGAGGACGTAGGGTTGCAACGACCGAGAGGGTCGCGAACGTCCCGGGATGCGAGCCGGCGGCCCGTGGCCCATGATCGGCTCGTGCACGCAGGCATCGAGAACGAGAAGCGCCTCGCTGCCGAGGCGGCCGCGCAGCTCGTTCCGGCCGGCGCCCGCGTCGGCCTCGGCACGGGCTCGACCGTCGCCTATCTGCTGCCGGCCCTCGCCGCGCGCGGGCTCGGGCTCCGCTGCGCTGCCACCTCGCCGGCCACGGAAGAGGCTGCGCGCGCGCTCGGCCTCGAGGTCGAGCCGCTCGGTACCCTCGGCCCGCTCGACATCGCGATCGACAGCGCGGATCAGATCGGGCCGGACGGCTGGCTCGTCAAGGGCGGTGGCGCCGCCCACACACGCGAGAAGATCGTCGCGGCCTCCGCGGCGCGTTTCGTCGTCATCGCCTCGTCCGACAAGCTCGTCGACCGACTCCACCCGCCGGTCCCGCTCGAGCTGCTCGAGTTCGGCCTCGCCTCGACGCTGGACCGGCTCTCGCCGGCCGAGCTCCGCGCGGTCCCGCGGAGCCCCGACGGAAACCTGATCGCCGACTATCTCGGCGAGCTCGACGATCCCGCCATGGCCGCAGGCTGGCTCTCGGCCATGCCCGGCGTGGTCGAGCATGGCCTCTTTCCCCCGTCCCTCGTCGACGACATCGTCGTCGCGCGCGGCTCCGACATCCACTGGCTCAAAGGAGGCTCGAGCTGAGGCCGATCCACATCGCGGAGGAGGAGGAGCGTTGCACCGGCCACGGTGAGACCGCCCAGGCTGTCGAGGAAGAAGTGGTTGCCGGTGGCTGAGACGGCAAGCACCATCAGCAGCGGCTGGAGCGCGAAGAACGTGCGCGCGGCCCGGCCGCGTACGGCGCGAAAGCCGGCGAGCGCGACCAGCACGCTCCACCCGACGTGCATGCTCGGCACCGCGGCGAACGGGTTGAAGCGGACGTCCAGGAACGAGCCGGTGTCGTGCCCCGACAGGCCGACGGTGTCGCTGATGCCGAGCCCGGGCACGAGCCGCGGCGGCGCGGTCGGGAAGAGCACGAAGACGATCGTGGCGAGGCCGAGCGAGACGAGGAGCGCGTTCCGGAGCTCCCGGTAGCGGTCGCGCCGGCGGATCCCCAGCCAGACGACGATCGCGGCGACCACCGGACCGAAGCCCAGCATGTAGTAGGCCGAGAAGAACGTGATCGCCGGCCCGAGGGCGTGCTGGAGCGAGAGCTCGCGGAAGAGCCCGAGGGTCCGCTCGGCGCTCACCAGGTCCCGTGCGTGCGCGACCGCTTCGGCGCGCGCTCCGATCGTGAGCCCCCGAACGGTCAGATAGGCGCCGTACGCGGCGGCCCAGAGGCCGAGCTCGCCGGAGGCGAACAGGGCCAGATCGAGGTTACGAAGCCGCGACGGGTAGCTCGAGGTGGCCACCGAACTCGGAGCGCATTGCGGAGAGCAGCTGGTTCGCGAACATGCTCTCGCCGCGCGAGTCGAACCGCTCGAAGAGGGCCGAGCTGAGGACGGGCACGGGCACGCCCTCCTCGACCGCCGCCAGGATGGTCCAGCGGCCCTCGCCGGAGTCGGACACGCGGCCCGAGAACCCGGAGAGCTCCGGGTTGCGCGAGAGCGCGTGCGCCGTCAGGTCGAGGAGCCACGAGGCGACGACGCTGCCGCGGCGCCAGAGCTCCGTCACCTGGCCGACGTCGAGGTCGTAGCGGTAGTACTGCGGGTCGCGGAGCGGGGTCTCCTCCGCGCTCGCCTTGTGCTCGGCGTTACCGATGTTGGCCTTGTGCAGGACGTTGAGGCCCTCGGCGTACGCCGCCATGAGCCCGTACTCGATCCCGTTGTGGACCATCTTCACGAAGTGGCCGGCGCCGGCCGGGCCGCAGTGGAGGTAGCCCTGCTCGGCCGGCGAGGGGTCGCCCTCGGCGCCCGGCGTCCGCGGCGCCGCGTCGACTGCCCGGCGCGATCGTCCGGAAGAGCGGCTCCAGGTGCTCGAACACGTGCTGCTCACCTCCGATCATCAGGCAGTAGCCGCGCTCGAGGCCGAAGACGCCGCCGCTCGTGCCGACGTCCACGTACTCGATGCCGCGCGGCGCGAGCGCCGCGGCGCGGTCGACGTCGTCGCGGTAGTAGCTGTTGCCGCCGTCGATCACGATGTCGCCACGCTCCATCAGCCCCGCCAGCTCGTCGACGATCCGGCCGGTGATCCCCGCGGGCACCATGATCCACGCCGCCCGCGGCGCCTCGAGCGTCTGGACGAGCTGGGCCAGCGAGGAGGCGCCGACGGCGCCCTCCTGCTCGAGCTGGGCAACGACGGCCGGGTCGGTGTCGTAGACCACGCACTCGTGGCCGTCGCGCATCAGCCGCCGGACGATGTTCGCCCCCATCCGGCCGAGTCCGATCATTCCCAGTTGCATCGTCAGACCTCCAGTCGTCTAGGCGCGCTCGATGGCCGCATCGTACGCGCCGCATGCCTTGTCAAAAGTCTGTTTGCGACTATTGCGACCCGCCCGGGGCGTGAGTAACGTTCAGGCGTTGCCGCCTCAGGAGCATGTGGCAACCTGTCCCAGAAGTGATTAGCCGCGGTGCAGGATGCGCCGTGGTGAACCTTGACTGGAGGATTGGCATGGCGAATAGCCTCAGGATCAAGGTGAACGGGCTCACCCACGGGGTGAGTGCGAGCCTTGATACGCCGCTTCTCTACGTCCTGCACAACGAGCTCCACCTGCATGGCCCGCGCTTCGGTTGCGGCCTGGCGCAGTGTGGCGCCTGCTCGGTGCTGCTGGACGGTAAGGAGATTCGGTCTTGTGTGACCCCGGTCGCGGCGGTGTCCGGGAAGAGCGTCACCACGCTGGAGGGCCTGCCGGCCCTGTACGCGGCGCAGCGCGGCACGCAGGCGGCGGCGCCGGCGCTGCACCGCTGCAGCAGGCGTGGATCGATGTGCAGGTGCCGCATTGCGGCTACTGCCAGAACGGCATGATGATCCAGGCCGCTGACCTGCTCGCGACGACGAAGAACCCGTCCGAGGATCAGATCAAGACGGCGATGAACGGCCACCTGTGCCGCTGCGGGACCTATCCGAGAATCCTGACCGCGATCCAGAAGGCCGCGGCAGTCATGGCGAAGGGCGGTGCGTAGAGTGACGGGCTTCATGCACGAGAAGGAGTTCAGCCGCAAGAGTTTCATCAAGGGGAGCGGCGCCGTCGTTGCCGGGCTCGCGCTGGCGGAGGGGGCGAGCGCCGCAGGTGTGGTCCAAGCGACCGGGAACACGCCCTTCTCGGAGCGCACTCCGGCCGACTTCATCAACCTGGGCGATCCGAGGCTGACGCAGGTCGACACCTGGCTCGCGATCACGCCGGCGAACAAGGTGATCGTCACTCACGGCGAGACCGAGTTCACTGGGGCTCCCGACCGGCATCCTCATGCTCGTCGCCGAGGAACTGAACATCACCGACATGTCGATGATGGTGTACGCGCATCCGGAGTCGTGGCTGAACTCGATCGGCGGCGGCGGTGGCAGCGGCGCGATCTCGTCGCCGTTCGACCGTGGCCCGCGCGGCGGCTGCGCAGGCGAAACTCCTGCTGCTGCAAGCGGCGTCGACCAAGCTGGGCGTGCCTGTCTCGAGTCTTTCAGCCTCGAACGGCCTGATCACGGGGGGCGGCCAGACGGTGAAGTACAGCGATCTGTACGGAGGTCAGAACTTCAACTTCGACCTGGCGACGCTGACGCCGGCAGTGACGACCACGACCGGCTACATCCCGGGGCAGGGCAACACCAAGCCGGTGAGCCAATATCAGCTGGTCGGTCGGTCGGTCCACCGCATCGACATCCCCGGCGAAGGTCGGCGGGGACGTACACCTACATCCACAACGTGCGCGTCCCGGGGATGGTGCACGCCCGCCGGGTCCGTCCGCGCGGCGCGGGCGCGAACGCCTCGCAGAATCACTACCCGCTCAGCGTCGACCCGAAGTCGGTCGCCCACATCCCGGGCGTGCACGATCGTCCAGATCAGCAACTTCCTGGCCGTCGTCGCTCCGAAGGAATACGACGCAATCCAGGCCGCTGCTCAGCTCAAGGTGGTGTGGAAGGACGACCCGAAGTTCCCGGTCGGCTCGGGCGACTACTGGTCGTGGCTCCGCCAGGCGGGAGACACCAACACGACCAACCCGGCCCGCTGGACCGCCGACACCGGGAACGTCCCCGCGGCGATGGCGTCGGCGGCGAAGACCGTCTCGGCGACATACCGCTACCACTACAACACGTACGTGCCGATCGGGCCGCACTGCGCCATCGCCGACGTCCGCATCGGCGACGCGAGCGATCCGACGAAGAACAGCGCGACGATCTACTTGTCCGCGCAGGGGACGAACCCGTCCTCGGGCATGGGTCAGGGTGGTGGGTCGACGACGGCGATCAGCACGATCCTCGCAGCGCTGCCGACCCCGATCAACATCCCGCCGAACCAGGTCCGGCTTGATCCCCTTCGAGGGCTCCGGCTCGTACGGCGAGGGCCAGAGCCCGCAGGCCTCCGAGGAGGCCGCGGTGATCTCTGCCACTGATCGGGAAGCCGGTGCGGGTGCAATGGATGCGCTGGGACCAGACCGGCTGGGACAGTTGGGGCCCGTCGCAGATGTACGACGTCACCATGGGTGCGAACTCGGCGGGAACGATCGTCGCTGCCGACTGGACGTCATACGGACAAGCCGGGAGCTTCATCGACACCGACCTGGAGCTCCTCGGACAGCAGACCTGGCCGGCGACACCGGGAAGCGGCGGCCCAACATCCGTCCGACGGCGGCTCGACCGCAACCCCGTACGGGAACACGAACTACGGCTCGGCCTACCAGTTCCAGCGGCGGGTGCTGGCGAAGACGCAGCCGCTGTACGGCGGCTCGTTGAAGATCACGGCGCTCCGTGCCCCGAACGCGCCGCAGTCGTACTTCGCAAGCGAGCAGATCGTCGACGAGCTCGCGCACGCGATGGGCATCGATCCGTACACATTCCGGAAGAAGAACATCGACGGAACGGCGACGATCGGGGCCCGCTGGCTCGCGGTCCTCGACGGGGCGGTGCAGGCGTCTGGATACAAGCCGCGGGTCGCGAACTCGGTGGCTCAGACCGGGACGATTCGTACGGGTGTTGGAATCGGAATCGGGCACGTTCGCCGGCTCGCAGTGCTGCACGGTGGCGAACGTCCAGGTGAACATGAAGACCGGCAAGATGGTCGCAAAGCACCTGACCGTCGCCCAAAACAACGGGATCACGGTCAACCTCGAAGGCGTCGGAAACCAGATGAGCGGAGCCGTCATTCAGGGGCTCTCCCGTGCCATGTTCGAGCAAGCGACCTGGAACAAGGAGCGAATCACGAACCTCGACTGGGTCACGTACCCGGTACTCCGCTTCAAGGACGCTCCGACCGTCACGCTCGTCAACGTTCACCCGGGTGCCTACACGACGATCACCCCCGGTGACGAGAGCCAGAACGTGTTTGCCGGCAACACGGCCGCACAGGCGCAAGGATGGCTCGCTGACCGGTTCGGGAGAACCGCCGATCTCGGCGGTCGGCTCGGCGATGGCGAACGCCTTCTTCGACGCCACCGGCGCACGAGTCCGTCAGACGCCGATGACGCCCGCGGTCACCCGCGGAGTGCTCAAGAGCGCGAGCCTGCTGTTGGCATAAGCAGACAGTCGACGCGGCCCGGGGGACCCGCTCCCCCGGGCCGTGTCCAGCCGCGTCCGCTCACGACGAGGTTGCGGCTCCCGGGCTGCGCGATGGTCGTCGCGTCGATCGTCGCCACCGGCGCCCTGCTCACAGCCTGCGGCGGCGCGAGTGAACCGCTCAGGCCCTTGTCGTCGCTCGGTCATCTCCTGCCGGCGCCGAATCCCGGCAAGCTCGGGCCCGAGCTCGTGCCGATCCCGAACGCGCCTGCTCTTGGACTTCCGGCCTCGTCCGCCCTTGTTGCGAAGGGCGAGGACGGGATCAGGTGCGAGCGAAACGAGCGACTTGCCTTCCACATCCACGTGCATCTGACGGCGTTCGTCGAAGGCAAGCCGCGGCGGATTCCGGCCGGCATCGGAATCTGGCCGGTCCTCGAGGCGCAAAGCGGGCGCGTCGGCCAGTTCGCGATCACGCAGGCGGAATGCCTCTCCTGGGTCGCGACGCACTTCCCGGACGGGATCATCCACGTCGAGGCGCCGTTCAAGCGCGGCTTCTCGCTCGGTGAGTTCTTCGACGTCTGGGGCCAGCCGCTCGGGCCCGACGTCGCCGGCTCGGCGCACGGGCGGGTCACCGCCATCGTCGACGGGAGCGTCTGGACCGCCAACCCACGGTCGATTCCCCTGAATGCACACGAGCAGATCCAACTCGAGGTCGGCAGACCGCTCGTCGCGCCCGAGAAGATCAGGTTTCCGGGCGGCTACTGAACTCCCGATCAGATGAGAGACTGCTTGAGCGAAGCAGCGAGACGTTCGATCCCCGGCTCGATCTCGTCGATCTCGACACCAGCGAAGTTGAGTCGCACCGCGTTCGGTCTCCCGTGAACGTCTATTCCCGCTCGTGCTTCCACGCCCTCGGCTCGCGCGAGCACCTCCTTCGCGTCGGTTCCGGGCGGCAGCTCGAGCAGGACGTAGATCCCACCCTGCGGCCTCGACCAGACGGCGCCGTCGCCGACATGGCGCTCGAGGGCGTCGAGCATCGCGTCGCGACGAGCTCGGAGCCGATCCTTCAGCTGCTCGAGGTGCGGCTCGAACCGTCCTCGGCGCAGGAACTCGAACACCGTCGCTTGCGCAAGCAGCGGCGGCGTGATGAAGGTGTCGTTCGCCCTCCTCGCCAGCTCGCCGGCAAGCGCGTCGGGCAGGACGAAAACGCCGACGCGCAGGCCAGGCGCGATCGTGGCCGAGAACGAGGTGCTGAAGACCATCGTCCGCGCAGAGAGCTCGAACAGCGTCTGCACCGGTTCACCCTCGAAGCGCAAGAGGCCGTACGAGTCGTCCTCGAGCGTCAGGATCTGACGTCGGTGGAGAAGCGATCCCAGCCTCCACCGGTCGTCGCGCGTGAGCACACGCCCTGTCGGGTTATGGAAGGTCGGCATCAGATAGGCGAGCCCTGGCCGCTGTATCCCCTGCAGCTGGCTCGCGAGCAAGTCGAGGTCCGGCCCGTCCCCGTGCCAGTCGAGGTAGACAACATTGACGCCTTCCGCGAACAACGCGTCGAGCGCTCGATGATAGGTCGGGTACTCGACGATCACGCTGTGCCCCCTCACCCGCCTCGCGATGAGGAGTTGGAATCCCTGGAGCCAGCCCGGCGTCAGAACAACGCGAAACGGATGAACTCCATAGCGCTCGGCCAGCAGCTCGCGCAACGGCGTGTAACCGGCGCCCGTCCCGTAAGAGAGGATTCGAGTGCCATCCAAGGCAAGCGCGGTCGCGGCGCAATCGGCGAGCTCCTCGACCGGGATCAAGTCACCCGCCAGCCCCTCGCCCGCGAACGAGATGACCTCCACCCGCCGAGTCTAGTGGTGAGCCCCCTCGACCTCGCGCGCATGGGCGTCGTCTGGCGACCTGACGGTGACTTGGGGGTCGCGCAACCCGGAAACGGTGGCGCAGCGCGCTACCATCGTCTCCATGCCGATACTGTTTCGCCGCTCGGTGCTGGTCGTTTTAGCAGCGCTCGGCGCAGCGACCGTCTGCGTGACACGCGCGAGCGCACTCACGGCGGCTTTGCCATCGCTTTACGTGACGTACAACACGCAGTGCCACTTCGCGATGGCCCTCGACAGCGGCTCGGCCGTCGCCTCCGGGAGCGCCATTCCGTACGGCGAGTATCAACTGATCATTACGACGCCGGTCCCGTTCGCGGGTGGCCTCGGCGGCTGCGACTTCATCAACTTCAGCCTGACCGGACCGGGCGTCAATTACTCGACCGAGCTCGGCGAGGGTGACGCGACCGAGGACTTGTCAACGCAACACTTCGCCGTAGGCTCGAGCTACACGGCCACGGACAGTACCGTCGCGCCGGGAACGACGATCACCTTCGGCACGTCGAGCACGCCGGTCACGGCTTCGACGGGCCCGTCATCGTCCTCGTCGAGCAACGCATCGAACCCGAAGGGGACTCCGTCCATCAACAGCCCCACGAAGGAGGAGGCCTCGACGCCCAAGAGCAAGCCGATCGTGGACCGCGGAACGCTCGAGGGGGTCGTGAGCGCCAGCGGGAGCCTCTCCCTGAGCTTTGACGGCAAGCCGGTCGCGGAGATTGCGGCGGGCCGCTACAAGGTTCAGGTCGTCGACAGGAGCCACAAGGACGGCTTTACGATCCAGCAGGTGAGCAAGCTCCCGACGACGGTCACCGGGGTCTCGTTCGTCGGAAAGCGCAGCGCGACGATCGTTCTCTCTGTCGGGCAGTCTCTCTTCTACCCGTTCTTTGCGGGCAAGAAGAGCTACTTCATCGTCGTTTCGGCGCATTGATCGGGGACGGACGCCGATCCAGCCGGCCCTGGTACATTGAATCCAGGGAGGTTCGTATGGCAGCAGACCGACGTTTTTCGAAGCTGCTCGTGGGGCTCGTGTTCGCGGCGGCGATCCTTGTTCCGGACGCGCTCGCTACGCGCTCGACACAGCCGGTCCCGCTGCCGACGCTCTACGTCCAGTACACGAGCCAGTGCACGTTCACGGTCGTGAACGACGCCGGCCAGCCGGTCACGTCGATCGCGCCGGGTAAGTACGAACTCGACGTCTCGACGCCGATCATGTTCAGGTTGCTCGTACCGGGCGGGCCTTCGGGCAACCCGAACGACTTTACCGGTTGCAAAGGCTACGTCCAGTTCCAGATGACGGGGCCGGGCGTGAGCGCCTTCACGACGCTCGACAGCGGCTGCAGCTCGGACAACGTGATCGGCACCTGGACGCTTCAGCCGAGCGCGACCTACACGCTCGAGGACTTGAACCAGCCTTCTGTCACGAAGATGACGATCACGACGCTCGCCGGCGGCACGCCGCAGCTGCCGACGACGAGCCCGTACGACACGACGTCGGGGAAGGGCACGATCTCGAGCGACATCGTGGGCTCGGCCGTCCGGCCGCAGGGCACGCTCGTAGTCGTCCTCAACCCGTCCGGAAAGCTGACCCTGACGCAGGAAGGCAAGCCGGTGACGAAGCTCCCGACTGGGCGCTACATCTTCGCACTCACTGACAAAGACACGAAAGGCGGGTTCGTGATCCTCGGACCGAAGGCGCACACACCGAAGAAGCTCACGAGTGCCGCGTTCGTGGGGCGGAAGTCGGCGACGGTGATGCTGACCACAGGTCGCTGGGCGTTCATCTCCGGGCTCGACCAGATCCACTTCTTCGCGGTCACGGCCGCCAGCTGACCCACCATCCTGTCCGGCCTCGGCCAGACCACTTCTTCACCGTCGGGTCCTGCAACGCGAGGGCGGCTTGCAGGCTGTGGCACGATGGAAGGACCGATGACGAGCACCGCGATCGAGCATCCTGAAGTCCCCGAGGTCAAACGCCGCCTCGTCCGGCAGCACCTCTTCCTGAGCGTGGTCGCCGCGTGCATCCTGCTCGGCGGCGGCCTTCGGCTGCTCGCGACGGGCTCCGCGGCTGCGGCCGGCTCCGGCCCCCAGTCGACCGCCTGCGCCGCGAAATGACGGCCGGCGCAGCGACGCGGCCGCCGCGCTCGCGTCGAGACGGATCTGAGAGCGCGGGTCGGCCGGCTCCCGCGCTCGCCCGTCTTCTACGGGATCGTTGTGGCGCTCCTCGCGGTCGCCGTCGGCGAGTGGTTCGACGTCGCGCCGCCCGCCGCCTACGGCATCTGCTCGGCCTGCCACGGGCGCGACCTCGCGGACTGGATCCTCAACCACACCGAGGGCACGAAGCTCTTCATCGCCCAGGCCGGCGTGGCCTGGCCGCTCCTCACCGTCGTCGGCCTGGTGCTGGGCTCCTTCGCCGCGTCCAGGCGCAACGGCGAGTTCGCCTCGATCAACCTCGGCGGCAACCTGCGCCAGTTCGTGTACGGCGGGATCGTGATGGGCGCCGCGCTCTTCGTCGGCGGCTGCCCGACACGGCTGATCATTCGCACCGGCTACGGCGACCTCGGCGGCCTGATCGCCCTCGGCGGCGTCGCGACCGGGATCGTGCTCGCGACCGTCACGATGCGGCGGGTGGCGCGGCGATGACCGTCTCGATCGCCTCGCTCGTCGTGGGCTGCATCGTCGGCTACCTCGGCCAGCGCTCGCGCATGTGCACGATCGGCGGCCTGCGCGACTACGTGCTCGTCCGCGACACGGCGCTGCTGAAGGGTGTGGGCGCGATGCTCGCGACTTCCTGGCTGGCCTTCGGCGCCGTCCGGCTGATCGACGGCGGCGGCCTCGGCCACGAGATCATCGTCGCCGCCACGAAGCCCTCCGGGACGGCGGCCGTCGCCGCGCTGCTCGTCGGCGGGCTCGTGCTCGGCTTCGTCGCGACGCTCTCCGGCGCCTGTCCGCTCCGCCAGCACGTCCTTGCCGGCCAGGGCCGGATCGGCGCCTGGTCGTTCCTCGCGGGCTTCTACCTGATGGCGATCGTCTACACGAGCTGGATCTCGCCGCACATCGGCTCCTGGGTCATATGAGCACCGCAGCAGCGGCGGGCATCTACCTCGACAACGCAGCGACCTCCTGGCCGAAGCCTCCCGGCGTCCTGCGGGCGATCGAGGAGTTCCTCGCGACCGCAGGCGGGAACGTCGGCCGCGCAGGCCACCGGCGCTCGATCGCGTCCTCACGCTCCGTCAGCCTGGCGCGCGAGCGCGTCGCAGACCTGCTCGGCGCGGAGACGCCCGACCAGGTGATCTTCACGAAGAACGCGACAGAGGGGCTGAACCTGGCGATCCTCGGCCTCGTCGCCCCCGGCTCGCGGGTGGTGACGAGCTCGCTCGAGCACAACTCGGTCATGCGGCCGCTGCGGGGCCTCGAGGCCCGCGGCCTCTGCACCGTCGAGGTCGTCGCGGCCGACGGCAACACCGGCGCCACCGATCTCGACGAGTGGGCGGCGTGCTTCCGCGCCGGCGGCCCGTGCGTCGCGGTGGTGATGCACGCCTCGAACGTCACCGGCGTCCTGCTGCCGATAGGGGAGATCGCCGCGCGCGCGGCCGACGCCGGCGTGCCCCTGATCGTCGACGCTTCGCAGAGCGCGGGCCACTACCCGCTCGACGTGGCGCGCCTGGGCGCTGCCGCGGTGGCGATGCCCGGGCACAAGGGGCTGCTCGGCCCCACCGGCACGGGGCTTCTCTACCTCGCGGAGGGGGTCGAGCCCGAGCCGCTGATCCGCGGCGGCACCGGCAGCCAGTCGGAGCTCGAGGTGCAGCCCGACTTCGCGCCCGACCGCTACGAGAGCGGCACCCTCAACTCGCTCGGGATCGTCGGCCTCGGTGCCGCCGCCGAGCACCTGCACGACGTCGGGATCGAGCGCATCCACGCGCGGCTTGTCGAGCTGGGCACTCGCTTCCGCGGCGCGCTCGAGGCGGTCGAGGGGATCACGATGCAGGGCCCGGCCGACCCGGCCGACGGCGTCGGCATCCTCTCGCTCAACGTCGACGGTGTGCCGAGTGCAACAGTGTCGCGCTTCCTCGACGATGAATGGGGAGTGATGACCCGCGCCGGCCTGCACTGCGCTCCCGCCGCCCACCGCAGTCTCGGCACGGCGCCGAACGGGACGGTGCGGTTCTCCTGGAGCAACGACACGACGGACGACGAGATCGACACCGCCGCGGACGCGCTGCGCACCATCGCCGCTCGGGCGCGCGACTCCGAGCCGGCGAGGACGATCGCTTGAAGTGGGGTGGCGTGGTGTCCTTCTACGCCTCCGAGCACGCGATGCGGTCTGAGCGCGTGCTCGAGCGGGCGGGCCTACCGGCGCGGCTCGTGCCCGGCCCGCGTGAGGTGAGCCCGAACTGCGGCGTCGCCGTCGCGTTCGTCTGGGAGCAGGAGCCGGACGTGCAGCGCACGCTCGAAGAGGCGAAGATCCGCTACGAGGCGATCCACCAGTACGCGCTCGACGACGAGGGGCATAGGGCCGCATGAACAGAAAGCGGTGGATCATCGTCGGGATCGTCGCCGCGTTCGTCGCGGCGTTCGCCGCGATCGGCCTCGTCTCGCGGTCGACCGGCTCGAACACCGCGGTGACGACCGCCACCGTGGTCTCCTCGACCTCGGGGACCGCGCCGTCCGCGATGTGGTACTGGACGATGACCGTCTCGCCGTCCGACCCGAACCAGCTCGTGCTCGCGACGAGCGGCGGGCTCTACCTGTCGACCGACGGCGGCAAGACCTGGCAGTCGACCGGCCCGAAGGGGTTCAACGCGACGAGCGTCGTGCAGAACGGCGACAAGCTGCTCGCCGCCGGGGTCCACACGGGCGCCGTCGCGAGCCCGGTCGTCAGTACCGGCAAGGCGCGCTCTGCCGGCAAGGGCCCGGGCCTCGTCGTGACGAGCAGCGACGGCGGGAAGACCTGGACCCAGGTGCACCCGAAGGGGCTGCCGAGCTCAGGGCTGCAGGCGCTCGCGACCGACCCGGACGGGAAGACGCTCTACGCCGTGCTCACGAACGGCCGGTTCTACACCTCGACCGACGGCGGCGAGACGTTCAAGCTCGCGTCGGCGAAGCTGGGTATCCCGCCGTGGGCGATCGCGATCACCCAGGGCAACCGCTTCGTCGGCGGTGACATGGACACGGGCGCCTATTCGAGCGCCAACGGCACGAACTGGCAGCGCACGCCGTACAAGGACTCACGCGGCAGCAAGATGGTGATGGAGTACGCGGTCAAGCCGTCGGACTCGGCGATCGTCCTGATGAGCGCTTTCGGCGTCGAGATGTCGAGCGACGGCGGCAAGACCTGGCACCCGGCGCTGAAGTCGAACGTCATGTTCGGGCCCGTGGCGTGGTCGGCCAGCTCGAAGGACACCGCCTACGCGGTCGGCTTCGACGGCTCGGTCTGGAAGACCGACGACGCGGGCAAGACCTGGAGCAAAGTCCGCTAGCAGGGGTTGTCCGGCCCCGACGTTGCGGTAGGTGCAGCCGGCGGCTTTCATCGCGTCGGCGACGCTCGTTGTGCTGTGAGCGCCCACCTCAAGCGGTGTACGGATGCGTGGCCGTCCGGGTCTTCCCCGGCGTCCCAGCTCCGCTCGGGGCCAGGGCGACCGTGCCGCAGCCGGTGCGCACGCGGCCGTTGCAGGTGCGCCCGTTCAGCATCGAGACCGAGTCGGAGCCCGCGTTCGTGACGTAGACGGTGTTCGTCAGCTCGTCGACCGCGACGCGGCGGGGGCTGATGCCCACCGGCAGCGCCGGCGCAGGCCGCGCCGCAGCCGGAGTGCACGCGGGCGTTGCAGGTTGCCGCGTCGATGACGCTCACCGTGTTGTCGCCGCTGTTCGCGACGTAGAGCGTCCTGGTCGCCTCGTCGAGCGCGACCCCGCGTGCGCCGAGTCCGGCCCTGATGCGGAGCGGGCGGTGCCTGCAGCCGCTCGTGACGCCCGCGCTGCAGGTGCGACCGTCGATCACCGAGACATCGTTCGACGCCTGGCCGGTCACGTAGATCGTGTCGGTCAGCGGATCGACGGCGATGCCGCCGGGAATCTCGCCCACCGCGACCGTCGCCGGCGGGCGTCCGCACCCGTCGACGACGGCGCCGTTGCAGGTGCGCGCCGTCGATCACCGCCACCTTCGGAGCGCCGAGGTCGCTGACGTAGACCGAGTGCGAACGGTCGTTGACGGCGACCGCGAACGGCGCCGGGCCGACCTTGACCGTCGCGCGCACCCGGCAGCTCCGATGAACCGAGGCGTTACATGCGCGCGTGTCGATCACCGAGACGGTGTTCGAGTTCGTGTTGGCGACGTAGAGCGTGTGCGTGCTCGGGTCGAGCGCGAGGAACTGCGGGTCGAGGCCGACGCGAACGGTCGCCGGATGCAGCTTGCAGCCGGTCGGCCGGGCCGCGGTGCACGACCGGCTGTCGAGGACGGCGACCGTCCCCGAGGCGTTGGCGACGTAGACGGTGTGCGTGGTCCCGTCGATCGCGATCCCCACGGGATCGATCCCGGAGGTGAGCGCGCTCGCGTGCCGGTGGCAGGCCGCGAAGGTCGACGCGTTGCACCGCTTCGCGTCGATCAGCGAGAGGGTGTTCGTGGTGCCGTTGCCCACCCAGAGCGTGTGGGTCGCCGGATCGAGCGCGATGCCGGTCGGGAAACCGCCGACCTCGATCTGCGGGCCGGCTGCGGCGCCGGCGTCAGCGGACACGAGGATCGTGCCGGCGGCGAGTAGGGCGAGAACGCGGAGTATCACCGCCGGTCAAGGTAGCTACCGGCCGGTCGAATCGCGGATCGCGGCCTCGAGGCTCGCGAGCTTCTGCTCGACCGCGTCGAAGCGCTCGAGGAGGCTTCTCGCGTCGTCGTTCGGGTCGAGCTCCCGCGCCAGGCCCACGCCGCGCTCGACGCGCGCGCGCGTGATGAAGGTGGTGGTGATGATCGCCGTGATGATCGAGATGAAGGCGACGCCCCAGAGCATCACGACGACGCCGACGATCCGGCCCGAGACGTGCCGCGGGCGTGACGTCGCCGTAGCCGACGGTGGTCGCCGTCTGGATCGACCACCACATGCCCGATCCACGGGTTCGGGTACTCGCTGTCGGTCGACAAGCCAGATCAGCACGCCACCGCCGACCATGACGGCGGCTGCAGCGGCCACGATCGCACGGGCCGCCGACCGGACGGTCGGCTGCTCCTGCATGAACTTCGACAGGCGGCGCTCGACGAGATTCGGGCGGCGCATCGGCTATCCGAGCATCAGCGCGAGGAGCGCCTTCTGCACGTGCAGCCGGTTCTCGGCCTCGTCCCAGACGGCGGAGCGCTCGCCGTAGAGGGCGCCGGGGCTGATCTCCTCGCCCGGGTGCGCCGGCAGGCAGTGGAGGACGATCGCGTGCGGCGCCGCGAGCGCGACGAGCGCCTCGTCGAGCCGGTACGGCTCGAGATCGCGCAGCCGCTGCTCCTTCGTCGCCTCCTGGCCGAGCGAGACCCAGATGTCCGTCACGAGCACGTCGGCGCCGCTCGCCGCCTCGCGCGGATCGCGTACGAGCGTGAGCGGCGTCTCGGCGGGCGGGTCGTAGCCCTCGGGGCAGGCCGCCACGACCTCCATTCCGGTGAGCTTCGCCG
Source organism: uncultured Actinomycetes bacterium (assembly GCA_963792135.1). Taxonomy (GTDB): domain Bacteria; phylum Actinomycetota; class Thermoleophilia; order Gaiellales; family Gaiellaceae; genus PALSA-600. The sequence goes on from CAWBVD010000008.1 coordinate 107,480, forward strand.
TGTGTGCGAGCGAGACGAGCACGTTCGTCCCGTCGCCGACCCAGGCGATCCGGGCGCCCTCGAGGCCACCCAGGCGCCGCCGGATCGTGAGCACGTCTGCCAGCGCCTGGCAGGGGTGCTCGACGGAGGTGAGCGCGTTGATCACCGGGATGTCGGCCGCCTCGGCCCACTCTTCGAGCTCGTCGTGCGAGAGCACGCGCATCGCCAGGACGTCGAGGTACCGCGAGAGCACGTGTGCGGTGTCGCTGAGCGACTCGCCTCTCGAGAGCTGCATCTCCTGCGGGGTGAGCGTGACGAAGCCGCCGCCGAGCTGGACCATCGCGACGCCGAAGGAGATCCGCGTGCGTGTCGAGGGCTGGCCGAAGAAGAGCCCGAGCGTACGGCCGGGCAGGCGCGGCCGCCGGTCGCCCTTCAGCTCCTCCGCGAGGTCGAGGATGGCGTCGATCTCGGCCGGCACGAGGTCGGTGATTCGCAGCAGGTCGCGGCCGGCGAGGGAGACGGGTAGCGGAGACTTCACGACCACCGCTCTTTCGCCGCGGCGACCGCCGCCCCTACGTCGCCCAGTCTCGGCAGCGCGTCGGCCGGGGGCTCGAAGGTGCCTGCCCGCACCTGGGCGGCGACCTGCTCGTGGGCGTCGCGGAACGGCATGCCCTCCCGAACGAGCGCTTCGGCGGCGTCGGTGGCGCGCAGCAGCGGATCGCTGATCGCCGCCGCCAGGCGACCGCGGTCGAGCTCGAGCCCTGTGACGAGGACGATCAGCGCGCCGAGCGCGCCGGCGACGTCCTTGCGCGCGGCGAACACCGGCGGCTTGTCCTCCTGCAGGTCGCGGTTGTAGGCGAGCGGCAGCCCCTTCACGGTTGCGAGCAGGCCGGTGAGCCGACCGATCGCGGTGCCGGCCTTCCCGCGCGCGAGCTCGGCCACGTCCGCGTTCAGCTTCTGCGGCATCATCGACGACCCGGTCGCGGCGTCCTCCGGGAGGCGCGCGAAGCCGAACTCGGACGTCGTCCAGAGCACGAGCTCCTCGCCGATCCTGGAGAGGTGCGCGAAGAGCACCGCGGCCGCGTAGAGGTAGTCGAGCGCGAAGTCGCGGTCGGCGACGGCGTCGAGCGAGTTGCGCATCGGGTTCGGCGGCGGCGGGAGCGGCAGGGTCGAGCCTGCGAGCGCGCCTGCCCCCAGCGGCGACGGCGCCGCCTCCTCGCCGGCGAACCGGAAGCGGGCGCGGTCGCGCTCGAGCATCTCCGTCCATGCGAGCAGGTGGTGGCCGACGGTCACCGGGATCGCGCGCTGCAGGTGCGTGTAGCCGGGCATCGGCGTCTCGGCCTCGGCCGCGGCGCGGTCGAGGATCGCGTGAGCGAACTGCGCCAGCCCGGCCTCGGCCTCGGCCGCCGCATCCACCACGTACAACCGGAACGCGGCTGCGACCTGGTCGTTGCGCGACCGGCCGGCGTGGATCTTCCGCCCCACGTCGCCGAGCAGCCGCTCGATCGCCGAGTGGACGTCCTCGTCGGAGGGCTCGAGGTCGTCGATCGTGATCGCGCCGAGCCGCTGCTCGGCGTCCGCGAGCTCCGCGCCGCTGAGGATCCCGGCCGCCTCGAGCCGCCGGGCGTGGATCAGCGTCCCCTGCAGGTCATAGGGAAGGAGCTCGTCGTCCTGCGCGCGCAGGAACTCCCAGACCTCGGGGGCGAGGCCCGTCCCGACGCGGCCCGCCCACAGCGTCATTGGCCGAGCTCCAGCGGGTCGGGCGGCGTGAGCGGCAGCCTGCGCTGCATGGCGAGCATCCGCTGCGTGTCGGCGATGTCGTTCACCTGCACCGCGAGCTGGCCGATCCGGTCGGCGGCGGTGAACGCGGTCGCGCTCCGCTCCATGCTCAGTCGCTCCGGGTCGTAGGTCACGGCCTCGCCGCGCGTGTCGACGATCGTGTAGTCGTCGCCGCGCCGGAGCTCGAGCGTCACCTGCCCCGTGACGACGGCTGCGACGCTGCGGAGCGAGTCGCGCAGCATCCGGGCCTGCAGGTCGAACCAGCGCCCCTCGTAGAGCAGCCGTCCGAGCCGGCGCCCCTGCTCCGCGTACGCCTCGAGCGTCGCCTCGTTGTGGATCGCGGTCAGCAGCCGCTCGTACGCGATGTGGAGCAGCGCCATCCCCGGCGCCTCGTAGATGCCGCGGCTCTTGGCCTCGATGATCCGGTTCTCGATCTGGTCGGACATCCCGAGCCCGTGCCGCCCGCCGACCGTGTTCGCCTGCTTGACGATCTCGACCGGGTCAGCCGTGCGGAAGCCGCCCACCGCGGTCGGGACGCCGTGCTCGAACTCGATCGTCACCTCTTCGGGCGCGATCTGCACGCCCGAGTCCCAGAACGCGACCCCCATGATCGGCTCGACGATCTTCATGCTCGTCGAGAGGAGCTCGAGGTCCTTCGCCTCGTGCGTCGCGCCGAGCATGTTCGCATCGGTCGAGTAGGCCTTCTCGACGGAGGTGCCGTGCGGCAGGCCGCGGGCGGCGAGCCACTCGCTCATCTCCTTGCGGCCGCCGAGCTCGCCCACGAAGGCGCTGTCGAGCCACGGCTTGTAGATGCGCAGCTTCGGGTTCGCGAGCAGGCCGTAGCGGTAGAAGCGCTCGATGTCGTTGCCCTTGTACGTCGAGCCGTCGCCCCAGATGTCGACGCCGTGCTCGTGCATCGCGTTGACGAGCAGCGTCCCGGTGACGGCGCGGCCGAGCGGCGTCGTGTTGAAGTAGCGGCGGCCGGCGGTCTGGATGTGGAAGGCGCCGCACTGGAGGGCAAGCAGGCCCTGGCGCGCGAGCGCGTCGCGGCAGTCGACGAGCACGGCGTCTTCGGCGCCGTAGAGGCGCGCCCGGTCGGGAACGGCGCCGATGTCCGGCTCGTCGTACTGGCCGAGGTCGGCCGTGAAGGCGTAGGGGATCGCGCCGCGGTCGCGCATCCAGGCGAGCGCACAGCACGTGTCGAGGCCGCCGGAGAAGGCGATCCCGACGCGCTCGCCGACCGGAAGGGACGAGAGGATGGCGCCTCCCGAGCCGTTGCTACTCACCCTCGCCCTCCAGGTAGTGCGTGAACCTCTCGGCGAGCTCGGCCGCGCTCGAGCCCTCGCGGACGGCGACGAGGATCGTGTTGTCGCCCGCGACGGTGCCCGCGACCTCCGGCAGGGTCGCGTCGTCGATCGCGTCGGCGAGCGCGATCGCGAGCCCGCGGGCCGTGTGGATCACGAGCAGGTTTCCGGTCGGGATCATCGCTCCGGCCCAGCTGCGCAGGGCCGTCACGAGCTGGTCGAGCCGCCGCAGGTCGGCGGCGCCCGGAAGCGCGTAGATCAGCCGGCCGTTGCCGTTCCGCACCTTCACCAGGCCGAGCCGCTCGATGTCGCGCGAGACCGTCGCCTGCACGGCGTCGATCCCCTCCCTGCGCAGCGCCTCCGCGAGCTCGGCCTGGGTGGCGATGTGCCGCTCCCCGACGAGGCGGAGGATCGCGCCCTGCCGCTCGAGCTTGGTCGTCACCTCAACGATCACCCGGAGCAGGTCGATGCCCATGTCGGCCTCCTCCTCGCTGATCGTGAGGGGCGGGGTGAGGCGCAGGGCCGTCTCGCCGGCCGTGCCGACGAGCAGGTTGTGCTCGAGTGCCGCGTGCGCGACCGGCCCGGCCGGGTGGCCGAGCTCGACCGCGAGCAGCAGGCCCGCGCCCCGCACGCCCGGGAGCTGTGCCTCGAAGCGCTCGCCGATCGCCCGCACGTGGGCGAGCAGGTCGTCGTCGACCGTCTCGACGACCGCGCAGGCCGCCGCACACGAGACGGGGTTGCCGCCGAAGGTGGAAGCGTGGTCGCCGGGCACGAAGCCGGTCGGTGAGTGGTCGGACACGAGCAGCGCGCCGATCGGCAGGCCGTTCGCGAGCCCTTTCGCGAGCGTGACCGCGTCGGGCCGCACGCCGGAGCGCTGCCAGGCGAAGAACTCGCCGGTGCGGCCGACCCCCGTCTGCACCTCGTCGAACACGAGCAGCGCGTCGTTGTCGTCGGCGAGCGCGCGGGCCTCCTCGAGCGTCTCGGCGGGGATCGGCTTCACGCCGCCCTCGCCCTGGACGGGCTCGATGAAGATCGCGGCAGTGTTCGGCCCGACGGCGCCGGCGAGCGTCTCGGGCGTTGCGAATCGGACGCCCGGCACGAGCGGCTCGAACGGCGTCTGCTTGCTCGGCTGCCCGGTGATCGAGAGGGCGCCCATCGTCCGCCCGTGGAACGAGCCCTCGAGCGCGACGAGCTCCGTCTTGCCGCTCGACTTGCGCGCCCACTTGATCGCGGCCTCGACGGCCTCGGTGCCGGAGTTGCAGAAGAACGCGTGCGCGCCACCGAAGCGCTCCGACAACAGACGCGCCAGGTTCTCCATCGGCTCGGTCGAGTAGAGGTTCGAGACGTGCCAGAGCCGCTCGAGCTGCTCCCGCGCCGCCTCGAGCGGCGCCGGATGGCAGTGGCCGAGGCTGACGACGGCGATGCCGGCGACCAGGTCGAGGTAGCGCTGCCCGTCGTCGGCGATCAGCCAGGAGCCCTCGCCGTCGACGAAGGTCACGGGGAAGCGCGCGTAGGTGGGAAGGAGAGGGGTTCCGGTCAAGACGTTCATGCGGGCACCTCCGTTCGGCCGATGTAAGCGGGGACGCCGGCGCGGGCGGCGGCTATGGCGGCTCCGAGCTTCGGGATGATCCCGCCCTCGAGCGTGCCGCTCGCCATTAGCTCCTCCGCGTGGTCGAGGTCGATGTGGTCGACGATCTCGCCCCCGAGGATCAGCCCGTCGACGTCGGTGAGGAAGAGCAGCCGGTCGGCGCGGAGGCCGCTCGCGATCGCGGCCGCGGCGCTGTCGGCGTTGACGTTGAGGCCGGCGGTGACGGTGGCGACGACTGGGATCTTCCCCTCGTCGAGCAGCCGCGCGAGCTCCGGCAGCGGCGCCGGCCGCGCCTCGCCGACGAGGCCGAGCTCGGGCACCGGGTCGACCTGCAGGCCGGCCTCGTCGCCGAAGAGGCCGACGGCGCGCTCGCCGATTGCCGCGCAGAGCTCGTCGTTCACGGCCTGGAAGGAGCGCCGCACGACCTCGAGCCCCTCGCGCGTCGTCACCCGCCGGCCGCCGACGAACTCGACGGGGATCCCGGCGCGCTCCATCTCGGCGGAGATCTGCGGCCCGGCTCCGTGGACGACGCACAGTTCGATGGCCTGCGGCCACGAACTCAAGGACGGGAGCCGCCGATCCCTCTGCAACCCGTCCGCCCACCTTGACGACCAGGCGGCTCATGTTCTGTAGTCCGCGTTGATGCGGACGTAGTCGTAGGAGAGGTCGCTCGTCAGGTAGCCCGCCGTGCCCGGAGCCGAGGCCGAGGTCGAGGTCGATCGTGCAGCTCGGGCCCGAGACGTCGGGCTCGACATCGGTGGGCGTGCCGTGGTCGAGGACGACCGTGCCGTTGTAGAGGAGCGTGACCTGCTCGGCGTCGATGGCCGCGTAGCCGCCGTTGAAGGGCGCAGAGCCCGCGGCCATCAGCACGCGGCCCCAGTTCGCGTCGTGGCCGAAGAGCGCCGTCTTCACGAGCGGCGAGGTCGCGATACGGCGCGCGATCGCGCGCGCCTGGTCGTCGTCGACGGCGCCGCTGACGTTGATCTCGGCGAGCACCGTGATGCCCTCGCCGTCGGCGACCACCTGGCGCGCCAGGTCGGCGCAGACCTCGCTCAGCGCCTCCGCGAAGGCTTCGTCGTTCCGGGGTGCGCCGCTTGCGCCGTTCGCGAGCAGGATCACGCAGTCGTTCGTGGACGGCTCGCCGTCGACCGAGATGGCGTTGAAGGACGCCTCGACCGCGGGCCGCAGGAAGTCGATCGCCTCGCCAGGCTCGAGCGGATAGTCGGTGGTGACGACTGCCAGCATCGTCGCGAGGTCGGGGTGGATCATCCCCGAGCCCTTGGTCATGCCGCCGATCGTGAAGCCGTCGCGCGAGACGGCTGCCTGCTTGGAGCGCGTGTCGGTGGTCATGATCGCCTCGGCCGCATCGGGCCCGCCTTCCTCCGAGAGTGCGGCGACGGCCGGTTCGAGCCCGGGCAGGAGCCGGTGCAGCGGCAGCCGCTGGCCGATCACGCCGGTCGAGAGCACGAGCACCTCCTCCGAGGTGAGCGAGAGCAGCCGGGCCGCTTCGACGGCCGTGGCGAGCGCGTCGAGCTTGCCGCGCTCCCCCGTTGCCGCGTTGGCGATGCCGGAGTTGATGACGACGGCCTGCGGCTCGGCGAGCGAAAGGTGCTCCCGGTTCACCTGCAGGCAGGCGGCCTGGACGCGGTTGCGGGTGAACATCGCCGCGCCCACGGCGGGCGGGACCGAGCGGACGACCGCGAGGTCCTTGCGCTCGCGGCGGCGGATGCCGACCGGGACGCCCGAGGCGACGAAGCCCGTCGCGGCGGTGACGCTCACCTGTGTCTCCTCAAACCAGCACGCTCCCGAGCCGAAGGCCCGCGGTCTCCGGCAGGCCGAGCGCCAGGTTCGCGTTCTGGACGGCCTGCCCAGCCGCGCCCTTGCCGAGGTTGTCCTCGGCACAGATCACGATCGAGAGCCCGGTGTTGCCGTCGGCGAACACGCCGATCTCGGCCTCGTCCGTCCCCTGGACGCGCCCGATCTCGGGCTCGACTCCCTCGGGCAGCACGCGCACGACGGGGCTGCCCGCATACGCCTCCTCGAGCAGCGCGCGCACGTCGGCGTCGGTCCGGACGTAACAGGTCGCGAGCAGGCCGCGGCGCACGGGCAGGAGGTGCGGCACGAAGCAGATCGGGGAGCCGAGCAACTGCTCGACCTCGGGCGCGTGCCGGTGTGCTCCTACGGCATACGGCGAGAAGTTCTCGAGCACGGCGCCCGCGTGCGAGCGCTCCTTGAGCGTCCGGCCGGCGCCGGTCATGCCGGACTTCGCGTCGACGACGACGTCGCCGGCCAGAACCTCGCGCAACGGCCAGAGTGCGAGCAGGGTCGCGGTCGCATAGCAGCCGGGGTTGGCGACCAGGCGCCCTTCCGCGGGGTGGATCTCCGGCAGCCCGTAGCTCCAGGCGCCGGGCGTCAGGCCGTACCAGCGCTCGGCCAGCGTTGGATCCGCGAGCCGGTGCACGCCGCCCAGGTCGATCACGATCGTGTCGTCGTCCGGGCGGCTGAAACGCTGCCGCCTGCTCGTTGCCGAGGCAGAGGAAGACGACGTCCGCTCCGCTCGCAGCCGCCTCGACGTTCGGCGCGAACATCGGCACGCCTCCGTTGAGGCCGGGGTGAAGCGCATGGGCGGGCCGTCCGGCGAGCGAATCGGAGCCGAGCGCGACCAGTTCGAGCTCGGGATGGCGCAGGATCCTGTCGAGCGTCTCCTGGCCCGTATAGCCGGCGGCTCCTAGGATGGCGGCGGTTGTCACGATGTGAGTATTATGCACATTCGATGGATCGTATGCATCTCGTCCTCGAAGACGGCACCGTCTTTCCGGGCGTCGGCGTCGGTGCGACCGGCGTCGCCTCGGGCGAGGCCTGCTTCACGACGGCCATGACCGGCTACGAGGAAGCGGTCACCGATCCGAGCTATGTCGCGCAGGTGCTCTGCTTCGCGTACCCCCTCGTCGGCACGTACGGCGTCGACGAGGCGCGGATGGAGTCGGAGCGGGTGCAGTGCGAGGGCGTCGTCATGCGCGACGCGCGACCTGTCTTCGCCGGCTGGCTGCGCGAGCGCGGCGTCGTAGCGCTCGGCGGCGTCGACACGCGCACCCTGGTGCGGAAGATCCGCGACGGCGGCGTGCTCCGCTGCGCACTCGGCGACGCGCCGATCGAGGAGCTCCACCAGCGCGCGCTCGCCGAGCCCTTCATCGACGGCCGCCCTCTCGACCGCCAGGTGGGTGCGCAGGAGCCGCACTCGGTGGGCGTCGGCCCGCGGGTGGTCGTCGTCGACCTCGGCTCGAAGCGCTCGATCCCGCGCCGTCTCGCCGATGCCGGCCTCGAGGCCTACGTCGTCCCCGGGGCCTGGGATGCCGACGCGATCCTGGAGGCCGACCCCAAGGTCGTGCTGATCGCGAACGGCCCCGGCGACCCAGCCGTGCTGCGTAGTCAGATAGAGACGATCCGTGCCCTCCTGGGGCGCGTCCCGCTCTTCGGGGTCTGCCTCGGGCACCAGTTGCTCGGGCTCGCGCTCGGACACGAGACCTTCAAGCTGCCGTTCGGGCACCGCGGCGCGAATCACCCCGTCCGCGACGTGAAGACGGGCCGGGTGCTCGTCACCGTCCAGAACCACGGGTTCGCCGTGCTCGCGGGCGGCGACATCTCGCACGTCTCGCTCAACGACGGCACCTGCGAGGGCCTCGTCGGCGACGGCTTCGAGAGCGTCCAGTTCCACCCCGAGGCGTCGCCGGGCCCGCTCGACGCCCTGCCCTTCTTCGACCGCCTGGCCGACGCTTGCCGAAGCGCACCGACCTTCGCTCGATCCTGATCCTCGGCTCCGGGCCGATCCGCATCGGCCAGGCATGCGAGTTCGACTACTCGGGGGCGCAGGCCTGCCGCGTGCTGCGGCGCGAGGGCTACCGCGTCGTGCTCGTGAACTCGAACCCGGCCACGATCATGACCGACCCCGAGTGGGCCGACGCGACCTACCTCGAGCCGCTCGACCGGGAGACGGTGGCGCAGGTGATCGAGCGCGAGAAGCCGGACGCGATCCTGCCGACGCTCGGCGGGCAGACTGCCTTGAACCTCGCGGTGGAGCTCGCCGATCTCGGCATCGAGCTGATCGGCGCCGACCTCGGCGCGATCCAGCGCGCGGAGGACCGCGAGCTCTTCCGTTCGACCGTGCACGGCGTCGGCATCCCGACGCCGCGGTCGGTTGTCGCCCACTCGGCCGACAGCGACTTCCCGGTGCCGGCGATCGTGCGGCCGGCCTTCACCCTCGGCGGCACCGGCGGCGGCATCGCCTGGACGCGCGAGGAGCTCCCGGCCGTGATCCAGCACGGCCTCGACGCGAGCCCGGTGCACCAGGTGCTCGTCGAGGAGTACCTGCACGGCTGGCAGGAGCACGAGCTCGAGGTGATGTGTGACGCGCGCGGCAACGCCGTCGTCGTCTGCTCGATCGAGAACCTCGACCCGATGGGCGTCCACACCGGCGACTCGTGGACGGTGGCACCGCAGCAGACGCTCCCCGACCCGCTCTACCAGCAGCTCCGCGGCGCCGCGTTCGCGACGGCGCGCGCGGTGGGGGTCGCGACCGGCGGCGCGAACGTCCAGTTCGCGGTGCATCCGAGGAGCGGGGAGTACCGCGTGATCGAGATGAACCCGCGCGTCTCGCGGTCGTCGGCGCTCGCCTCGAAGGCGACCGGCTTCCCGATCGCGAAGCTCGCGGCACTGCTCGCGGTCGGGTTCACGCTCGACGAGCTCCCGAATGACATCACCGGCAAGACGACCGCCGCCTTCGAGCCGGCGCTCGACTACGTCGCAATCAAGGCGCCGCGCTTCGACTTCGAGAAGTTCCCGCAGGCGCTTCGCGCCGGCTGGGGGCGGAGATGCGGGCTATCGGGGAAGCGCTCGGCCTCGGGCGGACGTTCCAGGAGGCGTTCATGAAGGCGATGGACGGGCGCGAAGTCGTCGCCAGTGCGGTTCCCGGCGACGACGAGGAGCTCGTCGCGCTGGCGGGCGAGCCGATGGCGGACCGCTGGGACTTCCTGCTCGAGTGCGCGCGGCGCGGGCTCGGAGCTGCCCGGCATCCATCCGTACTTCGCCGACCGGCTGCTGGAGATCGCGAATTCCAGGTTCACAACGATGCAGCGCAAGCCGACGGCGCGCTTGCCGGTCGACTCGTGCGCGGGAGAGTTCGAGGCCCGCACCCCCTACTACTACGTCACGCACGAGGGGGCCGACGAGGGGCCCGAGCCGTCGGGGCGGGCGGTGATCGTGCTGGGCGGTGGGCCGAACAGGATCGGGCAGGCGATCGAGTTCGACTACTGCTGCGTCCACGCCGCGCAGTCGCTGCGGAAGCTCGGGTACGAGGCGGTGCTCGTGAACTCGAACCCCGAGACGGTCTCGACCGACTACGACACCTCCGACCGCCTCTACCTCGAGCCGCTGCTGCCGCAGAACGTGCTCGACGTCTGCGAGCTCGAGCAGCCGCTCGGCGTCGCGGTCTCGTTCGGCGGGCAGACGCCGCTCAAGCTGGCGCCGGCGCTCGCCGCGGCGGGCGTGCCGCTGCTCGGAGACCCGCTCGACTCGATCGACGCCGCGGAGGACCGTGGGCGTTTCGCGAAGCTCGCGGGCGACCTGGCGCCGGAGTGGGGGCTCGCGGAGAACGACGAGGAGGCGCGCGAGGTCGCGCACGGGCTCGGCTACCCGGTGCTCGTCCGGCCGCACCACGTGCTCGGCGGACGCGGGATGCACGTCGCGCACTCTGCCGGCGAGCTCAGGGTCGAGGGGCCGGTGCTGGTCGACCGCTACCTGGAGGGGGCACTCGAGCTCGACGTCGACGCAATCTGCGACGGCACCGACGCCTGGGTCGCGGGCATCCTCGAGCACGTCGAGCCGACGGGCGTCCACTCGGGCGACTCGGCGTGCGTGTTCCCCGGGCCCTCGGTGCTGCCGGCGCTCGAGGACGAGATCCGCGCGGTCGCCTCGCGTATCGCCGCCGGGCTCGGGGCCAAGGGTCTGATGAACCTCCAGCTCGCGCTCCTCGGCGGCAAGCTCTTCGTGCTCGAGGCGAACCCGCGCGCCTCGCGCACGGTGCCGTTCATCGCCAAGGCGACCGGCATCCCGCTGGTCGAGCACGCGGTGCGGCTGCTGCTCGGCGAGCCGCTCTCGGCTCTCGAGCTGCCCGAGCGCGTCGTCCCCTCGCGGGCGTGGGCCAAGGAGGCCGTGTTCCCGGCGGAGCGCTTCCCGGGCGCGGCGACGAGAGGTCCTGAAATGCGTTCGACAGGGGAAGTGATGGCCGGCGCGGCCACGCCCGCCGAGGCGTACGCGCGCGCCGTGCGGGCCGCGGGCCGCTCGAAGCGGGGCGGGAAGATCGGCCCGCCGCTGCAGTCCGCGGCGCTACGCTGAGCGCGTGCAGCAGGACATCCTCGACGCGATCGACGAGGGAACCGCCGCGGGCGAGAAGGTCGCGGTCGCGACCGTCATCGACACGATCCGCTCCGCGCCGCGGCAGCCGGGCGCGAAGATGGTGATCCGCGAGAGCGGCCGCTTCAAGGGCTCGGTCTCCGGCGGCTGCGTCGAGGCCGATCTCGTGGAGCGTGCGAAGTCGATGTTCGCGGGCGAGGACGGCGGCGTCGTCAAGTACGGCGTGTCGGACAGCGACGCGTTCGAGGTCGGGCTGTCCTGCGGCGGCCAGATCGACGTCTGGCTCGAGCAGGCCGATCCGGCGCTCTGGCGCGACGTGCGCGCCGTGCTCGACGAGGACGCATACGGGATGCTCTACACCAACACCGTGACCGGCGAGAAGCGGCTCGAGCGCGGCGTGCTCGAGGAGACCGGGCTCCGTGACGACGGCATCTTCGCCGAGGTGATCGAGGGTCCCCTGCGCGTGCTGATCTTCGGCGCCGCCGAGGCCGCCGAGCACCTCTGCGCCTACGGCAGGCAGCTCGGCTGGAGAACGACCGTCGTCGATGCGCGGCCGGCGCTGGCGACGCCGGAGCGCGTCCCGAGCGCCGACGAGGTGGTCAAGGCCTGGCCGGACGAGGTCGTCGACCGCATCGACGAGCGCACGGTCGTCGTCACGCTCTCGCACGAGGAGCGGCTCGACATTCCCGCGATCGCCGCGGCCCTCGAGCGGAACGCGCGCTACGTGGGCGCGATCGGCGCGAAGCGCACCCAGGAGCGCCGGCGCACCGCGCTCCTGGAGCAGGGGTTCTCCGACGCGGACGTCGACCGGATCCACGGCCCCGCGGGCATCGACCTCGGCGGTCGCGCGCCGGCGCAGGTCGCGCTGGCGATCGCGGCCGAGATCGTGTGCGTGACGTCAGGCCGGCTGGCTACCGGTCGGGACAGAATGAAGTCCGTCCCGACGTAGCGCAGGTCGCGCGGCTCAAGTCGTCGTCGTTCCGCCGCCGAGGGAACCGCTACCGCCGCCGAACGGACCGCGCGGGCGCGTGCCGTTCACGAACGCCTTCAGCCGGGCTGCCAGGTTCGCCTCGATGAAGGCCTCCTGCTGCTGGGTCAGGTAGCCGTTCCCGACCGCCGTGTCGAGGGCCTTCTTCGACGCGGCGACCATCGCGGCCACGAGCCCGTCGACCGTCTTGTCCTGCGTCTTGGCGATCTGGGCCATCGTCTGCCCGGAAACGAGTTGGCTGCGGAGGGCGGTGCTGGAGAGCCCGAGGTACGACGCCGCGGCGACGAGGCTCGAGCCGAGCATCCGCGGCCCGGCGAAACCGGGACCGCCGTCGTCGAAGCGGCCGCCGTCGGCGCCCGGGCCGAGCCCGCCGCCGAGGCCCCGACCGCCCAGGCGGCCCTGGCCGAGACCGTAGCGGCCGATCCACTTCCCGTACGTGCCGGAGGTCGGCGCGGTCGCCGCCGCCGGCGAGCTGTTGCTGAGCTCGATCGCGGCCAGCGCTGCGCCACCGCCTGCGAGGACCGCGACGACGGCGGTGCCGGCGATCAGCTTGTGCTGCGAGGACACGTCAGGAGGGGCGGGAGCCGAGGGTGATCTTGACCGTGGCGATCTTGCTGCCGCGCTCGTACGTGACGGTGATCTGGTTGCCGGGCTTCAGCTGCCCGATCGCTTCCGAGACGTCGGACTCGCCCGCAATCGCTTTTCCGTCGATTGCGGTGACGACGTCGCCGGCCTCGAGGCCGGCCTTGGCGGCGGGCGTCGCCGGGAAGATCTTCGCCAGCTCGGCGCCGAGCGGCGAGCTCGAGTCGCGGACGGAGACGCCGAGATAGGCGTGCGCCACGCTCTTGCCGGCGATCAGCTGCGCTGCCACCGAGCGAACCGTGTTCGACGGGATCGCGAAGCCGACGCCGTCGTTGCCGCCGGAGTCGCTCTGGATCTGCGCGTTGACGCCGATCACCTGGGCGGAGGCGTTCAGCAGCGGCCCGCCCGAGTTGCCGTGGTTGATCGGGGCGTCGGTCTGGATCGAGTTGGCGATGGTGAAGTTGTTCGGCGCCGAGATCGAGCGGTGGAGGGCGCTGACGATCCCGCTCGTGACGGTGCCGGGCAGGCCGAACGGGCTGCCGATCGCGACCACCGGGTCGCCGACCTCCACGGCGTCTGAGTTGCCGACCTGGAGCGGCGTCAGCTCGGAGGAGGGAGCAGAGATCCGGACGACCGCGAGGTCGGTCGAGCTGTCGCTCCCGACCAGATGCCCCTTGTACGACTTCCCGCCCGGGAAGGTGACGGTGATCGACGTCGCACCGTTGACGACGTGCTGGTTCGTGACGATGTCGCCCTTGCTGTCGTAGACCCAGCCGGAGCCTTCGGCCCGCGGACCCTGGCTCGAGCCGACCGTGATGTCGACGACGCCCTGGTTCGTGCGCTGGTAGATCGTGTTGACCGAGAGGCCGCCCGGCACGGTCGCGGCGGTGTTCTCCGATGGGCCGGTGCCGGAGCTCTCGATCACGGTGGTGGTGGTCGTCGCCGGGGCGACGGAGGCATAGACACCGGCCCCGATGCCGACGCCGGCGGCGAGGGCGCCGACCACGCCGGCCGCAGTCAGCGCGACGGCGCGCCTGGATGGATTCATGGTCGAAGTCCTTTCACAGAGGTCTCAACCACCATTCGCAATTGAGCCTAACGACGGGTGAAGCGTGGATAAGAACTGCCTAAGAGACCTGAGCCGGCGTCTCAGCGTCCACGAGGCGCCCGTCGCGCATCGCCAGCCGGCGCGGCGCACGCGCGGCGAGCGTCGCGTCGTGTGTGGCGACGATGACCGTCGCGCCGTGCTGCGCCGCGAGCCCGGCCAGGAGGTCGATCACGTCGGCGCCCGTCTTCGAGTCGAGGTTCCCGGTCGGCTCGTCGGCGAGGATGACGCGCGGTTCGACCACGAGGGCGCGGGCGATCGCGACACGCTGCTGCTCGCCGCCGGAGAGCTGGCCCGGCAGATGGCCGGCGCGTTCGGCCAGGCCGACCTCGCCGAGGAGCTCGCGGGCTCGGACAGTGAGGTCCCCGCGCCGGGCGCCGGTGGGTGCCAGCTTCGCCTCCACGTTCTCCAGGGCGGTGAGCGTCGGAATGAGGTTGAACTGCTGGAAGACGAACCCGAAGGCCCGCAGCCGCAGCGCCGCGAGCTCGCGGTCGGGAAGCGCTCCGAGGTCGCGGCCGTCGAAGACGATGCGGCCGCCGGACGGCCGGTCGAGCGCGCCGAGCAGCTGGAGCAGCGTCGTCTTGCCGGATCCGCTCGGGCCCTCGAGCGCGACGAAGTCGCCCGCGTCGATCGAGAAGCTCACTCCGTCGACGGCGTACACCGGATCCGAGCCCCGCTTGAAGGTCTTCGAGACGTTGACCGTCTCGTAGAGCGGGGGGTTGCCGTTGTTGCCGCTCATTCGACCGAGCGCAGGGCGTCGGCGGGCCGGAGGCGGGTCGAGCGGAACGCGCCCGCGGCGCCGGCGATCAGGCCGCCGAGGATCGCGAGGCCGAACCCGAGCGCCAGGATCTCGACCGAGATCGGCGCGTTGAGCTTCACGGTGTTGCTGGCCGTGCGGGCGAGCGCGCCGAAGCCGAACGCTCCACCCGTCGACGTGTGCGCGGTGAGCGTGACGCCGAAGGCGCCCACGGCGAGCGCTCCGAGGATCCCGAGCGCGACGCCGAGCAGCCCGCCGGCGACGCCCTGCGCGAGGGACTCACCGACGACCTGGCGGACGACGAGCCCCTGACTCCACCCGAGCGCCTTGAGCGTGCCGAGCTCGCGCACGCGCTTGTTCACCGACGCGAGCGTCAGGAGCGCGGCGAGCAGGAACGCGGCCGTCGCCGCGAGGATCGAGAGGGCGACGCCGAGCCGGTGCGAGAGGTTCGAGGCGTTCACGAGCGAGCCGCTGATCTGGTCGGCCACGTCCTTCGCGCTCGCGACCTGCGCGTTCGGATACAGCTTCTGGAGCTCCTGCTGCACGCTTCCGACGGACGTCCCGGACTTCGCGCGGACGAGCACGACGTTCGCGAGCGCCTTCTGGCTCGCGAGCTTCTGGAGCTGCGGCAGCGGCACGTAGACGTCCGCCGACTGCCCGCCGAGCGGCGGCTTCACCAGGCCGACGACCTTGAAGTTCGTCTTGTTCAGGTCGAGCGTCGAGCCGACCTTCAGGCCCTGGCGGCTCGCGTAGGTGTTCGCGAGCAGCGCCTCGTTCGTCGCGCCGGGGGTGAAGAAGCGGCCCTTCGAGACGAGCGAGGGCGTGACGAGCCCGATCGACGGCTCGGACGGGCTCACGCCGGCAATCGTGTAGCTCGAGCTCTTGATGTTCGTCTGCGGCGGGGCGACGATCTGCTGGATCGTCTGCTGCGGCGTCGTGATGGTGCGACTGAAGTTCCGGGCCTGGGGCGGCAGGCACTTGGCGAACGCGCCGCGGTCGAACCCGCCGAACCCGCCGCGACCGCCCGCCCCCTGGCCGCCGCCCGCGCCTCCGAGGCGCCCGCCGCCGACGCCGCCCGTCGTCCCCGCCCCGCCTGTTTGCCCGGTCTGCGCGGTGACGAGCTTCTGGACGCAGGCCCGTACCTTGGCCTGCTCCGCGGCGGAGAACTGGAAGCGGACCCGCCCGGTGACGGTGAGCCGCTGCCCGCCGGCCTTCAGCTTGGCGATGATCTTCGGCACCGTCCCCTCCTGGTGGACGCCGCTGAGGACGAGGCCCGTCGAGACGGCCGCGACGCCGTCGAGGCCGGCGATCTGCTTCGCCTGGCTGGCCGGGAACGTGAGCTGCGTTCCGGGCAGGAAGAAGTCCTGGACGAAATGCGTGCCGGGCTTGCCGAGCTTCGAGAGGTCGGTGATCGCCGCGCTGTTCGCCTGGATCAGCTCCCGCCCGCCGCCGCCGAAGCCCCCGCCGCCGAAGGCCGCCGCCGAAGCCCCCGCCCGCGAAGGCACCGCCGTTCGTCGTGCCGCCGTTCGTCTGGGTGGGGCCCGCCGGCGCGAGTGTCACCGTCAGGTCGGTGCCGATGCTCGAGAGCGGGTCGAGCGCCGTCTTCTGCGCGTGGTCGAGGCCCTGCGTGAGGGAAGAGATCACGATCACGAGCGCGACCCCGATTGCGAGGCCCGCCAGCGTGAGGATCGTCCGGCCCTTACGACGTACGAGCTCGGAGCGGAGGTAGTGGAGATAGAACACCCGGGCCCAAGAAAAGCAGCGCCGTCTTAGAGCGTGTTAAGAGGTTGCTGTGGTCGCGACTGCCGACCACTGGACGCTGAATTCGCGCCCGTCGGTCGTAGCGTCGCCGGGAAGCGCTCCCGCCGTCGAGCTCGCGAACCCGGCGAACCGGTTGGGCCCGGGGAAGAAGCTGCGCGATCCGTCCGGAATGAGCTGGATGGGTGTTGTCGTCCAGCCGGGATTGGCCGTCAGCGTGCCGCCGATCCCGTTGCCGAGCGCGGCGATCTTCGTAAAGGAGATCGAGTCGAAGTTCGAGAGCGGGATCGGCCGGCACCGGTAGCTCGAGCAGTCCGACGGGGCCTCCGCGATCCACTCCGCGGAGGTCAGGTCGGGACTCGAGAACGGCTGCTTGGTCGTGAAGACCGTGCCGCGTGTCCGGTTCTTCACCTGGAGCACGATCGTGGTGCCGCCGACGACGTTCACCGAGGTCGTGATCACGTCACCGGGCAAGATCTTCAGGGTCTTGACGGTGACCGACGGGCTCGGCACGAGCTCGTACCAGGCGTAGTACGACGGGCGCCCCGTCTCCAGGTCGCAGTCGGAGGACGTCCCCACCTGCTCGAGCGCCTGCGAGGTCTGCGCGTACCCGCCGAGCCCGACCCAGAACGCGGCGGAGGAGCCCGCGTCGTTCGAGCCGCAGGTGACCGTCGGCTGCCGCCAGGTCGCGGTGACGCTGGTGTAACTCGTCGACGGGCCGCTGACGACGTAGCCGGACCAGTTGGCGCTCACCTCCGCGGTGCCCGCCGAGCGCGCGGTTGCGGCCGTCGCCGCGACCAGCGCCGCCGCGGTCACGACAAGAGAGATCAGGGGGCGTATCACCGGAGCATTCGACCAGCCGCGTCTTAACGGGATACTAGAAAAGGCTGAGAGACCGCTGGACGGGCCGGGAGCCGAAGCCGCATCAGCGTGCCGCCGCCCGGCGCCGCCTCGACCTCGATCGTGCCGCCGTGGGACTCGGCCACCTGGTGGACGATCGCGAGCCCGAGGCCCGAGCCGGGCATGCTCCGCGCCGAGGTCGCACGGTAGAAGCGCTCGAACACGTGCGGAACGTCCTCCTCCGCGATCCCGGGCCCGTGGTCGCGCACGGTGAGCTCGCCGCCGGCGAGACGCACCTCGATCGGCTCGCCGGGTGGGCCCCACTTGGCGGCGTTGTCGAGCAGGTTGACGATCGCGCGCTCGAGGCTCGCCGGGCGGCCGACGATGCTCGTCTCCTCGAGCTCGGCGTCGAACTGCGCCTCCGGATGGTTGCGGGCGGCCCGCCGGAGCGCGGCCTCGGCGACGAGGTCGAGCCGGACGTCCTCGAGCTCGATCGTCTGCTCCTCGCCGCGTGCGAGCTCGGTCAGCTCGCTGATCAGCTCGGTCATCTCGCCGAGCTGGGCGACGACGTCCCGCAGGAGCTGCGCGCGCTCGTCCGGGGGCAGGCCGTCGGCGGCCGCGAGCACCTCGATGTTCGTCCGCAGGCTGGTGAGCGGCGTCCGCAGCTCGTGGGAGGCGTCCTGCACGAGCTGCCGCTGGCGCTGCTGGGCCTCGTCGAGCGAGCCGAGCATCGCGTTGAAGGTGGCGGCGAGCGTCCCGATCTCGTCGCTCGAGTCGACCGCGATCCGCTGGCTCAGGTCGCGTGTCGCCCGGACGCGCTCGGCGGTCTCGCTCAGGTCGCGTAGCGGGCGCAGCGTCGCCCGCGCGACCAGGAAGCCCGCGACGCCTGCAATTCCGACGCCGACCATCGAGACCAGGAAGAGCCAGAGCCGGATGCGCACGAGCTCGTGGTCGACGCCGGAGAGCTGTCCGACCACCTGGATCGCCACCGGCGGCGTGATGCTCGAATGAACCGTGTAGACGCGGGTGTCCTCGCCCTGGACCCGCGCGTCGTAGAAGAACGGACCCGACTGGTTCTTCGCCACCGCAAGAACGCGGTCGGTCACGGCAAGCCGGGGCTTCGGGGAGACGAACCCGTTCGGCAGGTAGATCTTGCCGTCGGTGCCGACGAGCTGGAAGTAGCCGCCGAAGAGCGGCGCCCGCGTGTCGAGGGCGTAGATGTTCGGCGGGTAGACAAGAACCGCGAACGGGATCGGCGCTTGCCCGATCTGCGTCGCCTCCGTCTCGAGGTTTCGGTCGACCTGGGCCCGCAGCTCCTTCTGGACGAGGAAGTAGACGACGGCCGAGGCGAGCACGATCGCCACCGCGACGGCGGCCGCGGACCCGAGCGCGAGCCTCGCCCTGATGCTCACGGCTAACCGTCTCGCTCCGGCGCCGGCGGAGCCGGCGCCTCCGTTCGAGCGAGCCCTCGGCACCGCTCTTGGGCGGCTCCGTCGAGCCTACGCCGCTCATCGACTAGCTCTCGCGGAGCGCATACCCCACGCCGCGGACGGTATGGATCAGCCGCGGCTTGCCGCCGGCCTCCGTCTTCTTGCGCAGATAGCTGATGTACACGTCGAGCGAGTTGGATCCGTAGCCGAAGTCGTAGCCCCACACGCGGTCGAAGATCACAGAGCGGGTCAGTACCTGGCGCGGGTTGCGCAAGAAGAGCTCGAGCAGTGCGAACTCCGTGCGGGTGAGTGTGAGCGACTCGTCGCCGCGCGTCACCTCGCGCGTGCCGGTGTTGAGCTCGAGGTCGGCGAACGCGAGGATCATAGGCTCGTCGTCGGTGCCGAGCCGCCGCAGCAGGGCGCGCACGCGCGCCACCAGCTCCTCGAGGGCGAACGGCTTGACCAGGTAGTCGTCGGCGCCCGCCTCGAGACCGGCGACGCGGTCGGAGACCTCGTCGCGAGCGGTGAGCATGAGGATCGGCAGCTCGTTGCCGTCGGCGCGCAGGCGGCGCGTGAGATCGAGCCCGTCCAGTCGTGGCATCAGGACGTCGAGCACGAGCAGGTCGAAGGCGTTCGGGTGCGAGCGGATCTTCAGGAGCGCCTCTTCGCCGTCTGCTGCAAGGTCGACGTCGTAGCCCTTCATGGTCAGAGCGCGCCGCAGCGCGTCGCGCACGGCACGGTCGTCGTCGACAACGAGGATCGCCATCCCGGTAATGGTGGCGATTCGCCAGGAAAAGGTGAAATCCTCAGTCGCGGCGCCGCTCTGGGCGCCGGTCACCGCGAAGAAGGGAGCGGGCGAGTTGTAGGGCGACAACTCGCCCGCGGGCGGGTGAGGAGAGAGTGCGGCGCCCGCGAGAGCGGGCGCCGCTGGTGATGCAAGCCGCGCGTCGGAGGGTGCGGTGTGGCCTGCGTCACAGTGCTCTGATCGTCCATCCGGCGCCTAAGAACCGGGTAAGACGGGGGTTAGAAGTCGTTGAAACCTTTGGGGATAAGTCACTTTCCAATTGGAAAGAAATACGTAGTACTGCGGAAAATCCGTAGCTTCCCCCCGACGCTCCGGCTAGACTGACCGTGGATGGCGGAGCGCAGGATGAACGAGGTTCACGATGCGTTCACCTGCGCCGTTGCGGCCACCTCGGACCTCCTCGGCTCCAAGTGGACGGCGCTGCTCGTGCACGACCTCTCGGAGGGGCCGCGCCGCTTCACCGAGCTCGAGCACGCGTGCCCCGGCATCAGCCCGCGGACGCTCTCCGAGCGGCTGCACATGCTCGAGGGGCACGGGATCCTCGAGCGGCGCAGCTATCCCGAGTCGCCGCCCCGGGTCGAGTACCGGCTCACCGCGAAGGGCATGGCCGTGCTGCCGATCATCGAGGCGATGCGCAGCTTCGGGCACAGCTGGCTGATCGACGAGCACGACCACGAGCACGTCGTGGTCGAGCGGCCCGCGCGCACCACCGTTTGACACCGCAAACACGCTCGGGCAGACTGATTCGGCGATGACTGGTCACGTTCAGTCGGATTTTCCGTCCCCGCTTGCGGGGATGTTCGTGGTGACCATCATCATGCTCCCCCGCTAAGGGGGAGGATTTGACTCACGCGGCCACAGACGCCGCAGACGCCCACCTCGAGACGGGAGAGGTGCGTCGATCAATCGTCCTGGTGACCCGTTTCCGCACCAGGAGCAGGGAAGGGCCACGCGAATGTCCGTGAAAACACTGAGGGAGGCCGCACGATGACGAGAATGCTCGGCTCCGACGCCATCCTGCGCTCACTCGAGGCAGAGGGCGTCGACGTCATGTTCGGGATACCGGGCGGGGCGATCCTGCCCACCTACGACGCGATCGCGCGGGGGACGACCGTGCGGCACGTGCTCGCCCGCCACGAGCAGGGCGCCGGCCACATGGCCGAGGGCTATGCGCGCGCGTCCGGCAGGGTCGGCGTCGCCATGGCGACCTCCGGCCCCGGCGCCACCAACCTCGTGACCGCGATCGCGGACGCGTGGATGGACTCGACCCCGATCGTGTGCATCACGGGTCAGGTGCGGTCGAACCTGATCGGGACCGACGCCTTCCAGGAGACCGACGCCACCGGCATCACCATGCCGATCGTCAAGCACTCGTGGCTCGTCCAGGACGTCCGGGAGCTGCCGCAGGTGATCAAGAACGCCTTCCACGTCGCGCGCACCGGCCGTTCCGGCCCAGTGTTGATCGACATTGCGAAGGACGCCCAGGAGGCGGAGCTCGACTTCTCCTATCCCGGCGAGGTCGACCTCCCCGGCTGGCGGCCGCCGGCGAAGGTGCACGAGCGCCAGGTGCGCGAGGCCGCGAAGGCGATCGCCGAGGCGAAGCAGCCGATCGTCTATGCCGGCGGCGGTGTCCTCAACGCCGATGCGTCGGCGGAGCTGCTCGCGCTCGTCGAGGCGGCGCACCTCCCGGCCGTGGTCACTCTGATGGGCAAGGGCGGCCTGCCCGACTCGCACCCGCTCAACTACGGCGCTCCCGGCATGCACGGCTCGAAGTACGCCAACTGGGCGCTCAACAAGTGCGACCTGATCATCGCCGTCGGCACGCGCTTCGACGACCGCGTCACCGGCAAGGTCTCGGCGTTCGCGCCGGGCGCCAAGGTCATCCACTTCGACATCGACGCGGCCGAGGTGGGGAAGATCCGTGAGGCCGACATTCCCGTCGTCGGCCCGCTCAAGCTTGCCCTCTCCCAGCTGACGCGCGACGTCAAGGCGCTCGAGGCGTCGGACGGGCGCACCGACCGTAGCGCCTGGCACGCCCAGATCGAGGAGTGGAAGGCGCTCTACCCGTACAAGTACCGCCGGTCCGAGGGCGTGCTCAAGCCGCAGACGGTGATCGAGCGGCTCCGCGATCTCACCGGCGAGCGGGAGGGCGACTTCGTGTGGACGACCGGCGTCGGCCAGCACCAGATGTGGGCGATGCAGTACATCCAGTGCGAGAAGCCGCGCACGTTCATCACATCGGGTGGGCTCGGGACGATGGGCTACGGCGTCCCCGCGGCTGTCGGCGCCAAGGCGGCGCGGCCGGACGCGACCGTCGTCTGCATCGACGGCGACGGCTGCTTCCAGATGACCTGCCAGGAGCTCGCGACCGCGGCGCTCGAGCGGCTGCCGATCGTCACCGTGATCATCAACAACGGCTGGCTCGGGATGGTGCGCCAGTGGCAAGAGATGTTCTACGCCGAGCGCTACGCCGAGACGCACCTCACCAAGCAGGTGCCCGACTACGCCCAGCTCGCGGAGGCGCTCGGCGCCGCCGGGTTCATGGTCGACAACGAGGACGACCTCGACACGACGCTCCAGGCGGCTCTGGACTGCGGGCGCACCGCCGTCGTCGACGCACGCGTCGACCCGGACGAGAACTGCTACCCGATGGTGCCTGCGGGCGCGGCCTCGGTCGACATCCTCGAGCTGCCCGACGAGGGTGCCGAGCAGTCGGAGCGTGTCTGGTGAGTCACCACACGGTCTCCGTCGAGCTGGAGAACAAGCCTGGCGCTCTGGCGCGCGTCTCGCAGATGTTCGCGCGGCGCGGCTACAACATCCAGAGCCTCGCGGTCGGCCCCACCGAGCGGCCGGACATCTCGCGGCTCACGCTCCGCGTCGACTGCTCGGAGCACTCGCTCGAGCAGATCGAGAAGCAGATCCACAAGCTCGTGAACGTCCTGCGAGTCGTCGAGCTGCGGCCGGAGGAGTCGGTCGAGCGCGAGCTGGCGCTGATCACGGTCGCCGCGCCCGCCGACAAGCGCGCGGAGCTGATCGCGCTCGGCGACGTGTTCGGCGCGCGGGTCGCGGACATCGGCCGTGAGGCGATCACCTTCGAGATCGTCGGGCGGCCCGAGGACCTCGACGCCTTCGAGGAGCTCGTGCGCCCGCACGGCGTGCGCGAGCTCGCCCGAACCGGCCGGATCGGCCTCCGCCGGCCCGGCAACCGTCAAGCGCGGAACGCCACCGCGACCGTCTCCTAAGTCAACGGAAAGGGAACCCAGTGAAAGAAGTCATCAAGTCGGGGGACGTCGGCCTTCTCACGGGCAAGGTGGCCGTGATCGGCTACGGGAGCCAGGGTCACGCGCACGCGCTCAACCTCGCCGACTCGGGCGTCGAGGTCGTCGTCGGCCTGAAGCCGACGAGCACCTCCCGCCGCAACGCCGAGGACGCCGGGCTGCCGGTGCGCGACGTCGCCGACGCGGTGAAGGGCGCCCAGGTCGTCGCGATCCTCGTGCCGGACGGGCCGCAGGCAGCGCTCTTCCGCGACGAGATCGCGCCCAGCCTCGATCCGGGCACGGCCGTCCTCTTCGCCCACGGCTTCTCGGTGCATTACGGCCGCATCGACTTTCCCGACGACGTCGACGTGATCATGGTCGCGCCCAAGGGCCCCGGCCACATCGTGCGGCGGATGTACGAGGAGGGCTACGGGACGCCGGCGCTGATCGCGGTGCACCAGGACTCGACGGGCAACGCCCGCGATACGGCACTCGCGTACGCGGCCGGCATCGGCGCCGCGCGCGCCGGGATCCTCGAGACGGACTTCCGCGAGGAGACCGAGACCGACCTGTTCGGCGAGCAGTCGGTGCTCTGCGGCGGGCTGACTCAGCTGATCCAGGCCGGCTTCGAGACGCTCGTCGAGGCGGGCTACGCGCCCGAGATGGCGTACTACGAGTGCGTCCACGAGGTGAAGCTGATCGTCGACCTGATCTTCGAGGGCGGCATCGAGCGGATGCACTACTCGATCTCCGACACCGCCGAGTACGGCTCGCTCGCGGTCGGCCCGCGCGTGGTCGACGCGCACGTGAAGGAGAACATGAAGAAGGTGCTGACCGCGATCCAGGACGGGTCGTTCGCCAGGGAGTGGATCGCCGAGATGGACAAGGGCAGCCCCAGCCTCGCCGAGGGCCGGAAGAAGCTCGAGGCGACCGAGATCGAGCAGGTCGGATCGCGGCTCCGGGCGCTCTCCAGGGAGCCCGTGCAGGGGGCGCATGGCGTCGGTTGACGTCCCGGTCGCCCTGCTCGGGTACGGAACGGTCGGCGCCTCCGTCAACCGTCTCCTGAACGAGCAGGCCGACGACATCGAGCGCGCGACCGGGCACCGGCTCCGGGTCGTGAAGGCGCTCGTGCGCAGCCTGGAGAAGCAGCGGAACTTCCCGCCCGGCGGCGGCGTGCTCACGACCGACGTCGACGAGATCCTCGGCGACCCGTCGATCGCGATCGTCGCCGAGGTGATGGGCGGCGTCGAGCCGACCGGTGAGCTCGTGTTGCAGGCGCTCCGGAGCGGCAAGCACGTGGTCACCGCGAACAAGCAGCTCGTCGCCCAGCGCGGCGCGGAGCTCTTCCACGCCGCCTCCGGCGCCGGCGTGCAGCTGCGCTTCGAGGCGAGCGTCTGCGCCGCCATTCCGGTGATCAAGGTGCTGCGTGAGTCGCTCGTCGTGACGAACGTGCACCGTGTGCTCGGGATCGTGAACGGCACGACCAACTTCATGCTCACGCAGATGGAGGCGGGCGCCACCTACGAGGAGGCGCTTCGTGAGGCGCAGGAGCGCGGCTTCGCCGAGGCCGATCCGACCGACGACGTGTCGGGTGCGGACGCGGCGGCGAAGATGGCGATCCTCGCTACCGTCGCCTTCAACTCCCGCTTCAACCTGCGCGGACGTCGAGATGGTCGGCATCGACACGATCACGCCGCTCGACGTCGCGGCGGCGCGCGAGCTCGACATGGTGATCCGACTGGTCGGCATGGCGCGCCTGCTCGACGGCAAGGTCGACATCCGCGTCGGCCCCGCCCTCGTCGACCGCCACCACCCGCTGGCCGCGGTCGAGGGCGCCTTCAACGCGGTGATGCTGCAGGGCGACGCGATCCGCGAGATCACGCTCGAGGGCCCGGGCGCCGGCGGCGTCGAGACTGCCTCGGCCGTGATCGCCGACATGGCGTCGGTGATCGGGACGATGGGCACGGGCTTCCTGCAGAACGACCCGGTCTGGCGGAACCTGCCGCGGCTCGAGCGCGGCGAGAACCGCTCGCCGTTCTACTTCCACGTCACGGTCGACGACCGGCCCGGCGTGCTGGCGCGCGTCGCGGACGCGCTCGCCGAGCGCGAGGTGTCGGTCGCACGGCTGCTGCAGCACCAGAACGGCGACGGCGCGGCGCTCCACGTCGTCACGCACGACACGCGCCAGGGCGCGCTGGACGACGCGCTCGCGGCGATCACGGCGATGGACGAGGTGCGCGGCAAGCCGCTGCCCTTCCCCGTCGTCTCGGAGCGCGGGGTTGCGGGGCTCGGATGGGGGTGATTCAGCGGTACAGAGACCGGCTGCCGGTCTCCGATGCCACGCCGGACGTCACCCTCGGTGAGGGCTCCACGCCGCTGATCCGCTCGCGGCGCATCGGCGAGCGGCTCGGGATCGAGCTGCACTTCAAGTTCGAGGGCATGAACCCGACCGGGTCGTTCAAGGACCGCGGCATGACCGTCGCCGTCTCGAAGGCGGTCGAGGCGGGTGCCGAGGCGGTCGTCTGCGCGTCGACGGGCAATACGGCCTCCTCGGCGGCGGCCTACGCGGCGCGCGCAGGCCTGACCGCGGTGATCCTCTGCCCGGCCGGAGCAGTTGCCGCGGCGAAGCTGGCGCAATCGCGTGCCGTCGGCGCGAAGGTGCTCGAGGTGCAGGGGAGCTTCGACGAGGCGCTCCAGAGCTGCTTCGAGCTCGCCGACCGCGGCACGCACGCGCTCGTCAACTCGGTCAACCCGCACCGGATCGAGGGGCAGAAGACGGCCGCCTTCGAGATCGACGAGGCGCTCGGCCGCGGCCCCGACCTGCTCGCGCTGCCCTACGGCGGCGGCGGCAACACGGTGGCCTACGCGAAGGGCTTCGCCGAGGACGGGGTGCAGCTCCGGATGATCTCGGCGCACGCCGTCGACCGGTCGACGACGCTCGCCTCGGCGATCCGCATCGCCGAGCCGGCCCACATCGCCGAGGTGGAGGCGCTCGTCGCCGACGGCACGGTCGAGCCGGTCGCGGTCACCGACGAGGACATCACGCGAATGTGG
Source organism: uncultured Actinomycetes bacterium (assembly GCA_963792135.1). Classification (GTDB taxonomy): domain Bacteria; phylum Actinomycetota; class Thermoleophilia; order Gaiellales; family Gaiellaceae; genus PALSA-600. The sequence continues at coordinate 133,114 of CAWBVD010000008.1, forward strand.
CTCGAGCTCGCCCAGTCCGAGGGGATCTTCTGCGAACCGTCGTCGGCCGCGGGGGTCGCCGCCGTGGAGAAGCTGCCGCTCGAGCGCGGGAGCACCGTCGTCTGCGTGCTCACCGGCCACGGGTTGAAGGACGCGGCGCGGGTGGCCGACTACACCCCGGATGCGGTGCTCGTCGACCCGAGCGTCGAGTCGATCCTCGAGGCGCTCGAGCACGGTTTGAACAAGCCCAGCCTTGTGACGGTATGAACTTCGTCGTCCGCGCCCCTGCAACGTCGGCCAACCTCGGGCCGGGGTTCGACTGCGCCGGCGCGGCGCTCGACCTCTGGAACGAGCTGCACGTGCTGCCGGCCGAGGAGGGCGAGCCGCTCGTGGAGGTCGAGGGCGTCGGCGCCGACGAGATCACGCACGACGAGACGCACCTCGCGCTTCGCGCCTTCACGCTGCTGAGCCCGCTCGACGGGCACCGCTTCCGCTTCGTCAACCGCATCCCGCTCGAGAGCGGGCTCGGCTCGTCGGCCGCGACGGTGGCCGCGGGGCTCGTCGCCGGCCGCGTCGCGGGAGGGCGCGGCGACGACCTGCTCGAGCTCGGCCTGCCGCTCGAGGGCCACGCCGACAACCTCGCGCCTGCGCTGCTCGGCGGCGTCTGCCTGATCTGGCGCGACGGCGAGCGGTTCGAGGCGCGCCAGATTGCGACTGAGCTGCCGCTCGACCCCGTCGTGGTCGTCCCGGGGGCGCGCGTGAGCACGAAGGCGTCGCGGGCGCGCCTGCCCGAGTCGCTTCCGCACCCGGAGGCCGCGACCGCCGCGGCGCGGGCCGTGCTGCTCGGCGCCGGGATCGCCTCGGGGGATCCCGAGCTGCTCGCCGCCGCGTTCGAGGACCGCCTGCACGAGCCCTTCCGGCTCGCCGACGCGCCCCTGCTCGGGGAGCTGCGTGCGAGCCTGCCGCCGGGCGCCGTGGGTGTCACGCTCTCGGGCTCGGGCCCCTCGGTCGTCGTCTGGGCGCAGAAGGGTCGTGCGGCCGACGTCGCCGACGCGCTCCGTGCCCGCAGCCTCGATGCAGATGTCCTGCCCATTGCCATCGCCGCCGGAGGAGCCCACGCTATTCATGAGCGTCTATACGCAACCCACTGATCCCGCCAAGCGCCGCAGCGCCGCCCTGACCGACGGCTGGGAGCGCGCTCCCGCCCGCGCGATGCTGAAGGCGGTCGGCTTCACGGACGAGGATCTGGCGAAGCCGCTCGTCGGCGTCGCCACGACCTGGATCGAGACGATGCCGTGCAACCTCAACCAGCGCGTGCTCGCCAAGCACGTCAAGGACGGCATCCGCGCCGCCGGCGGCACGCCGATCGAGTTCAACACGATCTCCGTCTCCGACGGCGTCTCGATGGGCACGACCGGGATGCGCGCCTCGCTGATCTCGCGCGACCTGATCGCCGACTCGATCGAGCTCGTCGTCGACGGGCATCTGCTCGACGGCCTCGTCAGCATCGTCGGCTGCGACAAGACGATCCCCGCCGGCGCCATGGCACTGGCGCGCCTCGACGTCCCCGGGCTGGTTTTCTACAACGGGACGATCGCGCCCGGGAAGTTCGAGGGGCGTGACGTGACGATCCAGGACGTCTTCGAGGCCGTCGGCGCCCGCGCCGCCGGCCGGATGAGCGACGAGGAGGTGCACGCGCTCGAGTCCGTCGCGTGCCCCGGCGCCGGTGCGTGCGGCGGCCAGTACACCGCCAACACGATGGCGCTCGTGATCGACTTCCTCGGCATCTCGCCACGCGGACCTCTCCGGGATCCCGGCGACCCATCCTTCAAAGGCGGAGGCCGCTCGCGAGGCGGGCGAGCTGGTGATGAAGCTCGTGCGCGACGACATCCGGCCCTCGCAGATCCTCACCCGAGAGGCGTTCGAGAACGCGATCGCCGCCGTCGCCGGCTCGGGCGGCTCGACGAACGGCGTGCTCCACTTGCTCGCGATCGCGCACGAGGTCGGGATCGAGCTCGAGCTCGAGGACTTCGACTCGATCGCGGAACGCACGCCGATCGTCGCCGACCTGAAGCCCGGCGGCCGGTACGTGGCCACGGACATGTACGAGGCAGGCGGCGTCGGACTGATTGCCCGCGAGCTCGTGGGCGCCGGCGTGGCGCATGCCGACGCGCGCGGCGTGGACGGCCACACCCTCGGCGAGGTCGGCACCGCTGTCCAGGAGCGGCCGGGCCAGGACGTGGTCGTCTCGTGGCGGGAACCGCTGAAGGCGACGGGTGGGATCGCCATCCTGCGCGGCTCGCTCGCTCCCGAGGGCTGCGTCGTGAAGCTCGCCGGGCACGAGCGCCTGTATCACAGCGGCCCCGCGCGGGTCTTCGACTCCGAGGAGGACTGCTTCGCGGCGGTCAAGGCACGCTCGATCCAGCCGGGCGATGTGATCGTGATCCGCTACGAGGGTCCCGCCGGCGGCCCCGGGATGCGCGAGATGCTGCACGTCACCGCCGCCCTCGTCGGCGAGGGCCTCGGCGACGAGGTGGTGCTGATCACCGACGGGCGCTTCTCCGGCGCCACGCACGGCCTGATGGTCGGCCACATCGCGCCGGAGGCGGCGCGCGGAGGCCCGCTCGCGGCGGTGCGCGACGGCGACACGATCGTGCTCGACGTCGAGAAGCGGCGCCTCGACCTGGACATCTCCGAGGAGGAGCTCGCGAGCCGGCTTGCCGGCTGGACGGCGCCGGCGCCGCGCTACGAGCGGGGCGTGTTCGCCAAGTACGCCAACACCGTCAGCTCCGCCTCGAACGGCGCGGTGACTTCTTGAAGCTCGGTACTAGGCCTGCAGCAGCCGGCGGATCGAACGGGTCGCCTGCGTGATCCGCTGCTCGTTCTCGACGAGGGCGAAGCGGACGTGTCCGTCGCCGCCCGGGCCGAAGCCGACGCCCGGGCTGACAGCCACATCGGCGCCCTTCGCGAGCATGACCGCGAACTCCAGGGAGCCCAGCTCGCGGAAGCGCTCCGGGATCTCGGCCCAGACGAACATGGTTCCCTGCGGCGGCTCGACGTCCCAGCCGGCGCGGGCGAGGCCCGAGATGAGCGCGTCGCGGCGGCGGAGGTAGAGCTCGCAGACCTCCTTCGGGTAGTCGGAGGCCTCGCGCAGCGCGACGATCGAGGCGATCTGGATCGGCTGGAAGGTGCCGTAGTCGAGGTAGGACTTGAGCTTCGCGAGCGCGGCGACGACGTCGGGACGCCCGAGCGTGAAGCCGACGCGCCAGCCGGCCATCGAGAAGGACTTGGTCAGGCTGTAGAGCTCGACGGCGCAGTCGAGGGCGCCCTCGGCCGCGAGGACGCTCGGCGGCTCGTGGCCGTCGAAGGCGATGTCCGCATAGGCGAAGTCGTGGACGAGGATGAACTCGCGCTCGCGGGCCAGGTCGACGAGCCGCTGCATCAGCTCCGGCGTGGCCAGGGCGGTGGTCGGGTTGTGCGGGAAGGAGATGATCACGACGCGCGGCGCGGGCTGCGCGGCCCTGACCGCCTCTTCGATCGCGCGCGAGCCAGTCGTCATGACGGCCGGCGCGCGCGTGGATGACCGTGGCGCCCGCGAGGCGCGGCGCCACCAGATGGATCGGGTAGCTCGGGCTGGGGACGACGGCGCGTGTCGCCGTCCTCGAGCAGCACCCACATGAGATGGGCCAGGCCCTCCTTCGCGCCGATCGTGCTCACCACGTGCACGTCCGGGTCGAGCGAGACGCCGAACTGGTTCCTGTAGCGCTCGCACACGGCCTCGCGGAGGTTCGGCAGACCGCGGCTCGCGGAGTAGCGGTGGTTGACCGGGCTTCAGGGCGGCCTCGGCGAGCTTCTCGACCGCGAGCGCGGGCGAGGGAATGTCCGGGTTGCCGAAGCCGAGGTCGATCACGTCGCGACCCTCGCGCCGCAGCTCCCGCTTCAGCTGGTCGACGGTCGCAAAAACGTAGGGAGGGAGATCGTGTATTCGCCGAAACTGCATCTGAGTACGAGAAAGAGGTACTGCCATGCCCGTTGACGTCCTCCGTTGCCGGGTCTGCGAGAGTGACTACCCCGCCCTCGCAAACGGTATCTGCGTTCGCTGCTTCGGTCCGCTCGAACCCGTGTACGACTGGGACGAGCTGCGCGGGGTCGTGACGCGGGAGCGGATCGAGGCGGGGCCGCGCTCGCTGTGGCGCTACGTGGATCTGCTGCCGGTCGCGGGGCTGCCGGAAAACACGGCCGCGCCCGGCTTCACGCCGCTCGTTCCCGCGCCGCGGCTCGCTGCTGCCGTCGGGGTGGGCGAGGTCTACCTCAAGCTCGACATTGCCGAACCCGACGCACTCGTTCAAGGACCGCGTCGTCGCGGTCGCCGCCGCGAAGGCGAAGGAGTTCGGGCTCGAGACGCTGTCCTGCACCTCGACCGGAAACCTCGCGAACGCGGTCGCCGCCCGCGCCGCCGCCGAGGGCATGCAGGCGGTGATCTTCTGTCCGGCCGGGCTCGAGCCGGAGAAGATGCAGGCGACGACGGTCTACGGCGCCCGCGTCTACGCGCGTGCGCGGCAGCTACGACGACTGCTCGCGGCTGATCAGCGAGCTCGCCGGCGAGGTCGACGACTGGGGCATCGTCAACGTCAACCTGCGCTCGTACTACGCCGAGGGCTCGAAGACGCTCGCGTTCGAGATCGTCGAGCAGCTCGGCTGGGACGTGCCGACCGCGGTCGTGGCGCCGATCGCCTCGGGCGCGATGTTCAGCAAGCTCTGGCAGGGGTTCGAGCAGTTCGGCCGGCTCGGGCTGATCGACGAGCGGCGGCCGCGGCTGTACGGCGGCCAGGCCGAGGGCTGCTCGCCGGTCGCGTCGGCGTTCTGGGAGGAGCGGCGAGTCTCGCCCGTGCGTCCGAACTCGGTCGCCAAGTCGCTCGCGATCGGCAACCCGGCCGACGGCGACCTCGCGATCGCCACCGCCCGCACGTCCGGCGGCGCGATCTACGCGGTGCCCGAGGACGAGGTGGGCGAGAACATGGCGTTCCTGGCCGAGAACGCCGGGCATCTTCGGCGAGACGGCCGCCGGCGTGACCGTGGGTGCACTTCGCGCCGCCGCGGCGCGCGGCGACATCGGCGAGTCGGATCGCGTCGTCGTGCTCGTCACCGGCACGGGCCTCAAGACGCCGCAGGCAATCGAGGGTGAAGCAGCAGGTGCGCTGATCGAGATCGACGCCGACCTGGACGCGCTGCTCGAGGAGCTGGGGGTCACTGCTTGAGCGACGTTGTTCTGAGCGAGGACGCGGATCGCGATCGACGCGGTCGACCGCGAGCTGCTCGGCGCCGTCAACCGCCGCCTCGAGCTCGTGGCGCGCTGCACGAGCACAAGCTCGCGAACGGGCTGCCGCTGCGCGACCCGGGCCGCGAGGACGCGATGATCGCCGCGCTGCAGGAGGAGAACAGCGGGCCGCTCTCCGACGCGGGGGTCGACGCGCTCTTCCGCTTCGTGCTCGACCTGATCCGCAAGGAGATCCACGGGACGTGACCGTGGTCGGCTATCCGGGCCCGGAGGGGAGCCATACGGCCGCCGCGACGGCGCTGCTGGCGCCTCCCGGGTCGTCGATGGAGCCGCTCTCGAGCTTCATGGCGGTCGTCGAGGCGACGGTCGGGGCCGACATCGGCATGGGCGTGCTGCCGATCGAGAACTCCCTCCACGGCCCCGTCGCCGAGACCCACGACCTGCTCTACGAGGCGCCGCTCTCGATCGTGTCCGAGGTGACGCTGCCGATCGTGCACTGCCTGCTCGCCAGGACGCCGATCCAGCCCTCGGAGGTCCGGACGCTGCGCTCGTACCCGGTGGCGTTCGACCAGTGCCGTGAGCTCGTGCACGTCTCGGGCGCCCGCTGCCTCGCCTCGGCGACGACGGCGGATGCTGCGCGCGAGGTGGCCGAGTCGGACGACCCGGCCGAGGCAGCGATCGCGAGCGAGGAGGCGGCGGCGCATTTCGGGCTCCACGTGATCGCGCGGGACGTCGGCGACCACACCGCGTTCACGCGCTTCGTCGGGATCGCGCCGTACTCGCGCATCGAACGCGAGCCGCGGTGGCGGACGGCGATGTCGATCGTCACCGACCACCAGCCGGGCTCGCTCTACCACGCTCTCGGGCCGTTCCAGCGGCACGGGCTGAACCTGGTGCAGCTCGTGTCCCGGCCGATCCCGCGCTCGATGTTCCGCTACCGGTTCGACATCGTCATGGACTGCCACCCGCAGGACGCGGAGCTGCAGCAGGCGCTGGTCGAGATCCGGGAGTGGACGCGGGAGGTGCGGATCTTCGGCAGCTACCCTGCGACCGGCGACCACTGAGTTGCCGAGACCCATGACGACGCTGTTCGAGAAGATCTGGGACACGCACATTGTCGACGAGCGCCCGGGGGAGCCGGCGCTGCTCTTCGTCGACCTGCATCTCGTGCACGAGGTGACGAGCCCGCAGGCATTTGAAGGGCTGCGACTCGCGGGACGAACAGTACGGCGACCCGACCTGACGATCGCGACCATGGACCACAACGTCCCGACCGAGCCGGGGCCGATTCGCGACCTGATCGCGAAGGCGCAGCTCGACGCGCTGGCCGCGAACTGCGAGGCCTTCGGCGTACCCCTGAACGCGACCGGGAGCGGGCGCGAGGGGATCGTGCACGTGATGGGGCCGGAGCTCGGTGTGACGCAGCCGGGGATGACGATCGTGTGCGGCGACTCGCACACCTCGACTCACGGCGCGTTCGCCGCGCTCGCGTTCGGCATCGGCAGCTCGGAGGTGGAGCACGTGCTCGCGACGCAGACGCTGCTGCAGTCGCGGCCGAGGACGATGCGCATCAACTTCACGGGCGGCCGGCGCTTCGGTGTCACGGCGAAGGACATGGTGCTGGGCGCGATCGGGCAGATCGGCGTCGCCGGCGGCGTCGGCTACGTGCTCGAGTACGCGGGGCCGGCGATCGAGGCGCTTTCGATGGAGGGCCGGCTGACCGTCTGCAACATGTCGATCGAGGGCGGCGCCCGCGCCGGGATGATCGGTCCCGACGACACGACCTTCGCCTACCTCGAGGGTCGCCCGGGCGCGCCGAAGGGCGCCGGCTGGGAGCGGGCGCTCGAGGAGTGGCGGGCCCTCGCGACGGAGCCGGAGGCGGTCTTCGACCGCGAGGTCGAGGTCGACGTCTCCGCGCTCGTGCCGCAGGTGACATGGGGGACGAACCCCGGGATGGTCGCGCCGATCGACGGCCGCGTCCCCGACCCCGCCGATTACGCCGACCCGGCCGACCGCGAGGCCGTCGAGCGGGCGCTCACCTACATGGATCTCGAGCCGGGAACCGCGCTGGCCGATATCGCCGTCGACCGCGTCTTCATCGGCTCGTGCACGAACTCGCGCATCGAGGACCTCCGCGCGGCGGCCGAGATCGTGAACGGCCACACGGTGGCCTCGACGGTGCGCGCGATGGTCGTCCCCGGCTCGGCCCAGATCAAGCAGCAGGCCGAGGAGGAGGGCCTCGACCGCGTCTTCACCGCCGCGGGCTTCGAGTGGCGCGAGGCCGGCTGCTCCATGTGCCTCGGCATGAACCCCGACATCCTCTCGCCGGGCGAGCGCTGCGCCTCGACCTCGAACCGCAACTTCGAGGGCCGCCAGGGCGCCGGCGGTCGCACGCACCTCCTCAGCCCGACCATGGCCGCCGCCGCCGCGATCACCGGCCGCCTCACCGACGTCCGGGAGCTGGGATGAAGCCGCTGCGGCAGGTCTCGGGGCGCGCGGCGATCCTCGATCGCCCCGACGTCGACACCGACCAGATCATTCCGAAGCAGTTCCTGAAGCGGATCGAGCGCTCGGGGTACGGCGAGTTCCTGTTCTTCGACTGGATGAAGGACCCGGACTTCGAGCTCCGGCGGCCGGAGTACGAGGGGGCGCAGATCCTCGTCGCCGGACGCAACTTCGGGTGCGGCTCGTCGCGCGAGCACGCGGCGTGGTCGCTCGAGGACGCCGGCTTCCGCGTCGTGCTGGCGCCGAGCTTCGGCGACATCTTCCGCACGAACGCGACCAAGACCGGCATGGCGCCGATCGTCCTGCCCGAGGACGCCCTGGAGCAGATCAAGGCGGCGCTCGCCGCGCAGAACGAGCTCACCGTCGACCTCGAGGCGCTCGAGATCCGGCACCCGAACGGACTCGACCCTGCCCTTCGAGTTCGACGAGTTCGCCCGCCACATGCTGCGTCGAGGGCCTCGACGACATCGGTCTCACGCTGCAGCGCGAGGACCGCATCGCCGCGTACGAGGCGGCCCACCCGGGCCGCGTCGACACACTGGCGCTCGCCTGACGGCCTCCGTAGCATCGGGGCCATGCGCTCCGGACGGAAGGAGGTGAACGCAATGAGACGCCGTTGACGTGCCGCGTCCATGGCTGCTCGGTGCGAGCAGCGCGTTCATCTCGACCGAAAGGACTGCTGTTGTGAAGGACATCGGAGCGTTGCTTGCTGCCACCCGCGAGGTGGCGGCGGCGAAGATCGCCCCTGAGGCGAGCCGCGTCGACCGCGAGCGCGCCTTCCCCGCCGCCGGGCTGAGGGCGCTCGGGGAGGCGGGCGTCCTGGGCGCGGTGGTGCCCGCCGAGCACGGCGGGGCCGGCGGCTCGCTCGCCGCGCTCGCAGAGATCTGCGAGGCGGTCGGAGCCGCCTGCGCCTCGACCGGGATGGTCTTCCTGATGCACGAGGTGACGGCGGCGACGATCGCCGGCGGGGGCGGCGAGCGGGCGGCCGAGCTGCTGCCACGGCTCGCCTCCGGCGAGGCCGTCGGGACGCTCGCGTTCAGCGAGCGCGGCACCGGCGCGCACTTCTACAACCCGGAGCTGAAGGCCGAGCGCACGAACGGCGCCGTCACGATCTCGGGCCGCAAGAGCTTCGTCACCTCGGGCGGGCACGCGGACATCTACCTCGTCCTCGTCCAGGGCGAGCAGGAAGGCACCGCGGACGCCTACCTGGTCGGCCGCGACGATCCCGGCGTCGCCTTCGACGGCGCCTGGAGCGGTCTCGGCATGGCCGGCAACTCGAGCATCGCGCTCGAGCTCGACGGCGTGCAGGTCGGCGACGGCGACCGGGTCGGCGGCGTGGGGGAGGCGGGAGCGCTCGTCTTCGGAGTCGTCGCGCCGTACTTCCTCGTCGGCCTCGCCGCGGTCAACGTCGGCATCGCGGCCGCGGCGGCGGCCGCCGCGACGGCGCATGCCCGCGACCGCAAGTACCCCGACGGCTCCTCGCTCGCCGAGGTGCAGACGATCCAGCACCTGATCGCCGACATGGATCTCGCCGTCCGCCAGGCGCGCCTCCTCGTGCGCGACGCAGCGCGGCTCGGCGAGGAGGGGGACGAGACGGCACTCGTCGCGATCATGGAGGCGAAGGTCGCGGCAACCGAGGCCGCCGCCGACGTGACGCAGAACGCGCTCGAGGTCACCGGCGGCCAGGGCTATACGCCGTCGCTGCCGATCGAGCGGCACCTGCGCGACGCCCGCGCCGGCGCCGTCATGGCCCCGACCAACGCCGTCCTCCGCAACTGGATCGGCAAGGCCCTCGCCGGGCTCCCGGTGCCATGAGCGATCTGCTCGTCGGTGCGGTGGCCTACCACCCGCGCATCGTCACGATCTGGGAGGGCTTCCGCGAGTACTTCGCAGGCGCCGGTGAGCCCACCGATTACGTCCTCTACTCCAACTACGAGCGCCTCGTCGACGCGCTGCTGCGCGGCGATGTCGACATCGCCTGGAACACGAACACGGCGTACGTCGTGGCCGAGGCGCAGCTGGGCGGGGAGGCGCAGGTCCTCGGGATGCGGGACGTCGATGCCGACTACCGGACGGTCGTCGTCATGCGCCGCTCCGAGTCGATCGGCTCGCCGGCCGAGCTCACCGGCAGGCGGCTCGCACTCGGGAGCCGCGACTCCGGCCACGCCGCGATCCTGCCGCTTCACTACCTCCGCGCGGCCGGCGCCGAGCTCGACGAGGCATCGCTCGTCCGGTTCGACACCGATCTCGGGAAGCACGGCGACACAGGCGACTCCGAGCTTCGGGTCGTCCGCGCCGTGGCGGAAGGCGAGGCCGACGCAGGCGCGCTCGGTGACGCCATGTGGGCGGCTCTGCGCGCCGACGGCTTCGCGGCCGCCGGGGAGCTCGAGGTCGTCTGGCGGAGCCCGACGTACTTCCACTGCAACTTCACCGCGCTGCCCTCGCTCGACCGCGAGCGTGCGGCGCGCTGGTCGAACGCCCTGCTGGCGATGGACTACGACGACCCGGCCGTCCGCGGGTTCATGGACCTCGAGGGTGTCAAGCGGTGGCTGCCGGGCGACAAGCGCGGGTACGAGGACCTGACGGCGGCGATGCACGACCAGGGCTATCTGTGAATCCCCACCGGGTCGACGCCGGCACGCTCGAGCTCGGAGCCGGGCTCGAGACGCTCGTCCGGGCTGCGCTCCAGAACGTCGCGCCGGGCGGCGAGCTCGAGGTCGTGACCGCGTCGCGCGCGGTCGCGTTCGAGCTCGCCGGCTGGGCCCGCGTCGCGGGACACGAGCACGCGGGCGACGGGAGCGACGGCAGGAACGCATTCGTCGTCCGCATCAGGCGGGGCGGCCACGCCGACGTTCTCGCGCCGGCGCTGCCGGGCCGCTCGCCACCCCCTGCGCCGCTCGATCTCGACGGCCTCCGCCGCATCGAGCCGCCGCCCGACCACGCGCCGGAAAGCGGCGGGCTCGCGCCCCTGGGCTCGCTCGCGGAGGGCGGCAGTCCGCCGTACGGGTGGCGCCTCAACGAGCGCGACCGCCTGTGGGCTTCCCGCATCTCGTCGCTCGTAGAGCGCGCCAACCGCTCGCAATGGGATGCCACGTCCGACATCCCCTGGGAGGCGGCCGCCGGGCTGCCGGATCATGTCGAGGCGGCGGTCGCCCAGGTCATGACCTACATCGCCCAGAACGAGTACGCCGCGCTCTACGTGCCGTCCCGGTTCCTGCCCGAGGTGAATCCGCGCTATGCCGAGATCCTGCAGTGGCTCGCGAGCCATGTGCACGACGAGGCCCGGCACGTCGAGGTGTTCACGAAGCGCGCTCTGGCGGGCGGCGCACGCGGCTATGCCCTTGCGTCGACCGAGCTCTCGCTCCACACGCTCCTCGAGGAGCGCGACTTCTCGGCCGCGGCCCTGCTGTTGAACGTGCTCGGCGAGGGGACGTTCCTCGACCTACTGCGGTTCGTCGAGCGCCACGCCCCCGACGCGGCCACGGCGGCCGCGGCACGGCTGGCTCATCGCGACGAGCGACGCCATGTCCAGTTCGGCATCGGCCACGTCCGGCTGCGGCTCGAGCGGGCGCCCGAGGAGCGAGAGAGCCTGCTTGCGGCCGCAGAGGCACGGGCGTCGAAGCTGACGAGCCTCTCGGGCCTGAACCCGGTCGTCACGGACTCGCTCGTGCTGATGGCTGCGAGGTCGCTTCAGCCCTCGGACCTGGCCGAGGCCGGGGCGGCAGTGCGCGGGCTCATGCGCACGATGGAACGCAACCGGGTGCGCCGCCTTCGCGCGGCCGGCTTCGACGAGGCGACGGCCCGACGCCTGTCGGACCTGCACACGCCGAACCTGATGTAGCTGACGCAGAGCGACACGCAGCCGACCGCGAACGCCGCGAGCGCCCAGCCGAGGTAGGGCGGTGTGTAGGAGAAGGCCACGGAGTGGGAGCCGGGCCCGACGGGGAGTGCCTGGAAGTCGCCGTCGACCGTTCTCAGGCGGGCCGGCCTCCCGTCAACCGTCGCGTGCCAGCCGGGGAGCGGTGTCTCGCGCCTGACCAGAAGCGTCGGGCGTGAACATACGAGCCTGGCCGTGTCTTCGTCCGCGGTGACGGTGCAGCCGGGCGCCGTCACGAGGGGCTCGGCTCCGGTCAGGCGATAGATCCACGTGGTCGGGCTCCGGAAGACGAGCGCGAAGCCCGCGGGCAGCGGGTTGCCGGCCGGCGTCAGGACGTACGCGACGCCTGCTGCGCGGTAGCCGGCGCGGTTGCGGAGCAGCTCGGCCTCAGGGGAAGGTGCGGACCGCGCGCGGCCTCCGCCGAGGTCGCCCACGAACACGGTCGGATCGACGCTCTGGTCGAGCCGGGAGGTGACGTAGTCAGCGAAGCGGGTCGGTATCGGGAGGTCGTTTGCGTTGAGCGAGGCGACGCCGAAGTAGGTTCCGTAGTTCGGCTGCAGCGGCCCGAGCGTGAAGAAGCGGGCGCTGCCGAGGTGGCGCTGCAGGTACTCGACCGGTGCGGTGTCGAGGGTGGCGCTGCGGGGCGCCGATGCCTCGGGCACGACGAACAGGAGCAGTGCCTCCACGGCGACGATCGCCGACGCCAGCCCGATTCGCAAGCTGCTCCGGCGCAGCAGCATCGCGCCTGCCGCGCCGAGTACGACGGCAACGCCCCAGATGAGCGATGCCTCGAAGTACCGGATCTGCCCGGAGCCGCTTCCGAGCCGGCGCGCGTAGGGCAGCGCGCCTGCGGTTGCGAGCGCGACCAGCACGAGCGCTGCAGCTGCCGCCGCGGCGATCCGTCCGCGCGGCAGCCGCGCCCCTTCGAGCCGGTCGAGGCCGAGCGCCGCGAGAACGATCACGGCGAACTCGACCGAAGGGAACCCGTAGCGGTAGAGCGCGACGCGCGACATGCCGGGCAGAAGGCCGAGCAGCGCCCCGAGTCCGGGGGGTTCCCCGAACATCCGGGCGAGCGCGAGCACGATCCAGGCCGAAAGCGCCACCTTCAAGCCGCGGTGCCGGCCCGCTGCGAGCCCGACGAGCGCGAGGAGAACGAGCGATGCCGAAAGGAAGCCGCCCACGCTCCCCCAGGTGCCGAACACGACGTGCTTCGGATCGCTGAAGGCGAAGATCGGTCCGTAGACGTAGGGGAGGACGAGCTGCGGCGCGGCGGCGGCCGGAAGATGGACGGCCCCTGCGTGTCCGTGACCGCCGAGCGATGCATTCGCGACGTAGTCGGCCGACGCGGCAAGGAGCGGCGCCGAGAGCAACGTCCCCACGAGCACGCCCGCCGCTCCCTTCCGGATGAAGGCGCCGAGACGTGCCTGTTCCAGGCAGGCACCGCGCCAGGCGAACCAGCAGACGGCGAGCAGGGCGTCGGCGTACGCGACCTCGGGAAATCCCGCGTAGACCGAGAGCGCTCCCGCTACCGCCATGAGCGCGAACCCGCCCCGTCGTCCGGCGACCGTTGCCGCGAAGGCGGCCTCGATCCCGAGCAGAAGCATGGGCAGGAAGGGAATCGGGTTGACCGGCGCATGCGCGAGCCAGGCGAACGTGCCGTTGAGCGCGAACGCGATGCCGGCCGCCGTGCTCGCCAGGCGGGCGAGAGCAAGTCGGCGTAGGAGCAGGTAGGTGCAGATGCCGGCGAGGAGCTCGAGCAGCATGTGCTCGTAGAGCTGCCCGCTGGAAAGGGCGAGGAGGAGGGTCGGTGGGAAGAGCGCCGCCGACTGCATCTCCCCGGCCAGTGGCGCGCCCGTGCCCTCGTACGGGTTCCACCACGGCGCTCTCAGATGCAGGAGGTCGAGCGCCGCCCGGTGGCCGAGCGCCTGCGAGGTGAACCCGTCATTGGGATCGGCTGCACGCTCACCCGGCAGCGGGCCCGCGACGACCGATGCTGCGAGCCCGCTCCGGGTTGCAAGCGGATTGGCATCGGCCGCCCCGATCAGGTACGCGACGTTCGCGATCAGCACGGCTGCCGCGATTGCCAGCGAGCAGCCGAGGTCGCCACGCAGGCGCACCGCTGGTAGTTACCCCGAAGTCAACCGCGGTAGGCCACGATCTCGCGCCGTCCGGTCTCGGCCGAGCGAACGATCGCGTCGCAGACCTCGGCGGCGCGGTACCCGTCCGCGAACGTCGCCCCGTGCGGCGCCACGTCGCCGCCCGTCGCGATCGCCTGCAGCAGATGGTGCACCTCGTGCACGAACGTGTGCTCCCAGCCGAGCATGTGGCCCGGCGGCCACCACCACGACCAGAACGGATGGTCGGGCTCGGACACGAGCAGCGTCCGGAAGCCCTTCGCGCCCTCGGACACTTGCAGCTCGTTCAGGCGCTCGAGGTCGAAGGCGAGCGAGCCGGCCGATCCGTTGATCTCCCAGGTGAGGGCGTTCTTGCGCCCGGCGGCGAACCGGCTCGCCTCGATGGTGCCGACGGCGCCGCCCTCGAACTCGACCACGGCCTCGAAGGCGTCGTCCACCTCGCGGCCCGGCATGAAGGTCGCAACCGACGCCGACACCGACGAGATCTCGCCCACCAGGTAGCGCGCCAGGTCGATCACGTGCGCGCCGAGATCGCCGAGCGCGCCCGAGCCCGCCTCCTCACGGCGGAAGCGCCACGCGTCGGCCGTGGTCGTCCCCCAGTCCTGGAGGTAGCGGCCGCGGAAGTGGTGGATCTCGCCGAGCTCGCCGGCCTCGATCATCTGCCGCGCCAGCCGCACCGCGGGCACGAAGCGGTAGTTGAACGCCGTCATGTGCTTCACGCCCGCTGCCTCGACGCGCCGCCACAGGTCGAAGCTCTCCTCCGCCGTCCGTCCGAGTGGCTTCTCGCAGAAGACGTGCTTGCCCGCTTCCGCGGCCGCGACCGTCGGCTCGGCGTGGAGGTTGTTCGGCCCCGAGTTGTCGAACAGCTGCACCTCGGGATCGGCCACGAGCTCGCGCCAGTCGGTGACCGCCCGCTCGAACCCGTAACGGCGGGCCGCCTCCTGCACCGCCGCCCCGTCGCGGCCGGCGATCGAGACCAGCCGCGGCCGGAGCGGCGGCGGCCACGCCATGTACGGCAGCGTCCGGTACGCGTTCGCGTGCGCCTTCCCCATGAACGCGTACCCGAGCATCCCGACGCCGATCTCCGGGACGTCTGCGCCGCCCGACGAGGTCGGCTGAACCCCGATGCTCACGTCTCGGCTCTCTGCATCGCGGCGTCGAACGCCACGGCCGACGGCGCGAAGTCGGTGCGGCGGACGAACGCGAGCGCGTCCGCGGCGCCCCAGTCGCGGTCCATGCCGCTGTCCTCCCACTCGATCGAGAGCGGCCCGTCGTAGCCGATCCGGTTGAGCGCGCGGATCAGCGCCTCGAGGTCGACGTCGCCGTGGCCGGGCGACACGAAGTCCCATCCGCGTGCCTCCTCGCCGAAGTTCAGGTGCGACCCGAGGATCGAGCGGCGTCCGTCCAGGCGGCGCTTCGAGTCCTTGACGTGGACGTGGTAGATCCGGTCGGCGAACTCGAGGGCGAACTGCGCCGTGTCGAGGAACTGGTGCGCGAAGTGGCTGGGGTCGAGGTTGATCCCGAACGCCGCCCGGTTGCCGATCGCGTCGAGCGCCTTCCGGGTGGTCACGAAGTCGTACGCGATCTCCGTGGGATGGACCTCGAGCCCGAAGCGCACGCCCTCGGCGTCGAACACGTCCATGATCGGGTCGAAGCGCTCGGCGAACTCCGCGTACCCGCGCTCGATCTCGTCGAAGTCGTTGGGCGGGAACGAGTAGATCAGGTGCCAGATCGGCGAGCCGGTGAAGCCGTTGACCTGCGTGATGCCGAGCTGTGCCGCGGCGCGTGCGGTGTCGGCGAGCCGCTCCGCCGCGCGGCGGCGGACGCCCTCCGGATCGCCGTCGCCCCACACCTCGGGCGGAAGGATCGCGCGGTGGCGCTCGTCGATGCGGTCGCAGACCGCCTGCCCGACGAGGTGGGCGCCGATCGCCCACACGCCGAGGCCGTGACGCTCGAGCAGCTCGCGCCGGCCGCGCGCGTAGCCGTCGTCGGCCAGCGCCTTGTCGACCTCGAAGTGGTCGCCCCAGCACGCGAGCTCGAGCCCGTCGAAGCCGATGGCGCTCGCCTTCGCCGCCAGCTCCTCGAGCGGCAGGTCGGCCCACTGGCCGGTGAAGAGGGTGACAGGGCGCGCCATAGCCGTCACCGGAGCGAGGCCCAGGGCTCTTCGGCCGACACGTCGACGAGCCCGTACCCGCCCTCGCCGAGCGACGGGCCGATCACGACCTGCAGGTGCGCGGTCTCGTCGCCGTCGTTGTACGAGGCGTGGACGACGCCCTCGTCGATGTAGACCGAGTCGCCCGGCCGCAGCGTGCTCGACTCCCGCTCCAGAAACTGGGTGATCGAGCCCTGCTTGACGATGATCATCTCCTCCTGCCCGTCGTGCCGGTGGAAGGCATGGCCCTCGCCCGGCTCGAGCGTCACGTCCATGACCACGAGCGACTTCGCGCCCGTGTTCGCCGGGCGGCACCGCCACCCGATCGTCCCCCAGTCGAACTCCTCCTGGTCGACGTCTGCCTGCATGACGAATCTGCTCATCACCCTCCTTTGCCAGCAACGGGGATCGCCTTGAAGCGGCGCATGTTCTCGGTCATCGCAACCTCGGTCGGCAGGCGCTCCATCGACGACGCGCCGAAGAAGCCGACGACGCCCTCGGTGCGCGCGATCACGTACGCGGCGTCATCCGGCTCCGCGATCGGGCCGCCGTGGCACAGCACGAGGATTCCGGGGTTGACGCTGGTCGCGGCGTCGTGCATCGCCTGGATCAGGGGCACGCACTCCTCGAGCGTCCGGGCGGTCTCGGCGCCGATCGCGCCGCCCGTCGTGAGACCCATGTGCGGCACGAGGACGTCCGCGCCGGCGCCGGCCATCGCCGCCGCCTGGTCGGGGTCGAAGACGTACGGCGCGGTGAGGAAGCCGCGCTCGTGCGCGAGCCCGATCATGTCGACCTCGAGGCCGTAGCCCATCCCGGTCTCCTCGAGCCCGGTGCGGAAGGTGCCGTCGATCAGGCCGACGGTCGGGAAGTTCTGCACGCCGCTGAAGCCGATCCGCCGCAGCTCGTCGAGGAAGACCGGCATCAGCCGGAAGGGGTCGGTGCCGCAGACGCCGGCGAGCACCGGCGTCTCCTCGACGACCGGCAGGACCTCGCGCGCCATGTCGACGACGATCTCGTTCGCGTCGCCGTAGGGCATCAGCCCCGCGAGGGAACCGCGCCCGCCCATCCGGTAGCGGCCGCTGTTGTAGATGATGATCAGGTCGGCGCCGCCCGCCTCCGCGAGCTTGGCCGAGAGGCCCGTGCCGGCACCCGCGCCGACGACCGGCTTGCCTGCGGCCACCTGAGCCCGCAGGCGCGCGAGCGCCTCGTCACGGGTCACCGGGCGGCCCCGATCAGCTCGTGCAGCCGGTCGGCCATCGCGTGGGCAAAGGCCGGGTCGTTGATCTCGTCGTCGCACTCGTGCAGCTCGACGTGGGGGGCGAGCGTCTCGCGCAGCCCCTCGTGCAGTGCGCGGTCCGCCTCCGCGTCGTGGAACGGCTGACCGTCGACGGCGATCATCGAGACACCGCGCAGCGGGACGAAGAGCGCCGTCGGGCCGGTGGCCTCCGAGAGCTTGCGCCCGATCTCGCGCCCGAGCTCGCGGCACTCCTCCGGCGTCGTGCGCATCAGGGTCACCGTCGGGTTGTGGACGTACAGCGTGCGGCTCTCGAAGCGGGGCGGCACCGTGTCGCGCGGCCCGAAGTTGACCATGTCGAGCGCGCCGAGGGACACGACCTGCGGCACGCCTGCCGCCCCGGCCGCGGTCAGCCGCTCCGGGCCGGCGGAGAGCACGCCGCCGACGAGCTCGTCGGCGAGCTCGGTCGTCGTCACGTCGAGGACGCCGGCGAGGTATCCCGCCTTGACGAGCGCCTCCATCGACTGGCCGCCCGTGCCGGTCGCGTGGAAGACGAGCACCTCGTAGCCGAGCTCCTCGAGCCGTTCCCGCGCCTCGGTCACGCACGGCGTGGTGACGCCGAACATCGTCGCGGCGACCAGCGGCTTCGTTTCGAGCGTGCGGCACCGAGGCCCGAACCATCCCGGCCATCGCCCCGGCGGCGTTGGCCATGATCCGCGCCGAGATCCGGTTGACCCCGGAGATGTCGACGACCGAGTACATCATCGTCACGTCGACCGCGCCGACGTACGGGCGCGTGTCGCCCGACGCGAGGGTCGAGACCATCAGCTTCGGGACCCCGACCGGAAGCGCGCGCATCGCGCGGGTTGCGATCGACGAGCCCCCGGAGCCGCCGAGCGCCAGCACGCCGTCGACACGGCCCTCGCCGTAGCAGCTGGAGCACCACGGCCTCGGCGCCCGCGCCCATCGCCTCGACGGCGGCGCCGCGGTCGCCGCGCTGCGCGAGCTCCGAGACGTCGGCGCCGGCGGCGCGCGCGACCTCGGCGCGGTCGACGTCCGGCCGGATCCCGACCGGCTCGTGCACGCCGGCGTCGACGACGAGCACGTCGATGCCCTCGGCGAGCAGCCGGTCGCGCAGGAACGCGTACTCGGGCCCCTTCGTGTCCAGCGTGCCCACCAGTGCGACGCTCACGACGTTTTCCCTGCGAGCGGCTCGACCCCCAGGAACCGCCGTTGCAGCTCGACGTCGGCGGTCAGCTCCGCCGCCGTGGTCTCGGCGGCGAGGGAGCCCGCGACCATCACGAGCAGCCGCTCCGCGATCGACGTCGCCACGCCGAGGTTCTGCTCGATCAGCAGCACGGACAGCCCCTCCTCGACCAGCTTCCCGAACGTCTCGATCATCTGCTCGACAATCGCCGGCGCGAGCCCTTCCGAGGGCTCGTCCATCACGAGCAGCGTCGGGTTCGTGAGCAGGGCACGGCCGATCGCGAGCATCTGCTGCTCGCCGCCCGAGAGCTCGGCGCCGCCGTTGCGCTTTCGCCCCGCGAGGCGCGGGAAGAGCTCGTAGACGCCCTGAACCGTCCACCGCTTCCCGGAGCTGCGCCCCGCGACCATGCGCAGGTGCTCGTCGACGGAGAGCGACGGGAAGAGGCGCCGGCCCTGCGGCACGAAGCCGATGCCCAGCTTGGCGGTGCGGTAGGAGGCGCGGCCGACCAGCTCCGTGCCGCCGAAGCGGATCGAGCCGCTCACGCGCGCCGGCGGGATCCCCAGGATCGCGTTGCACAGGGTCGTCTTGCCCATCCCGTTGCGCCCGACGATCGCGGTCGCTCCTGCGTCGAGCTGGAACGAGACGTCGCGCAGCGCCTGGGCCGGGCCGTAGAACGCGCTCAGGCGCTCGACGGTGAGGATGGAGTCAGCCATCCTGCCCGTATCCGCGGCCGAGATAGAGGTCGTGCACGGTCTGGTTGGCGCGGATCTCGTCGGGCGTGCCCTCCACGATCACGGCGCCGTCGTGCATCATCGTCACGCGCTGGGCCACGCGAAGCGCGACGTCCATGTCGTGCTCGATCAGGATCAGCGTGATCTTCGGGTCGAGCGAGAGCAGCAGCTCCGTCAGCGCGACGCGCTCGCCGCGCGACAGCCCCGAGGCCGGCTCGTCGAGCATCATCAGGATGGGATCCGAGGCGCGCGCCATCCCGATCTCGAGCTGGCGCTGCTCGCCGTGGGAGAGCGCGCCGACGACGGCTCGCTCGCGGCCTTCGAGGCCGATCGTGCGCGCGAGCCCCCGCGCGCTCTCGCGGAGCTCGGCATCGCGCTTCGTCAGCACGGGCCGCAGGTGGCCCGCGCCTGACCCCGAGCAGCGCCAGGTAGAGGTTGTCCTCGACCGTGAGGCCGAGGAAGGAGCGGGATTTCTGGTAGGTGCGCGCCCATGCCGAGCTGCGTGCGCAGCCGCGGCGGCAGCATTCCCACCTCCTGCCCCCGAAACTCGATCGTGCCCGAGCTCGGCGCCACGTCGCCCGAGATGACGTTGAACAGCGTCGTCTTCCCCGCGCCGTTCGGGCCGAGGATGGCGCGCCGCTCGCCGGGCGCGACGTCGAGGTCGACGTCGCGCACGGCGACGAGGCCGCCGTAGCGCCGGCCGACCCCCCGCAGGCGGAGGATCGGCGCGGCGCTCTCGGTTGCAGCGGCAGTGCTCACGTGCTCCTTACGAGATGACCTTCGGGACGGTCTCCTTCCCGATCCAGGGCAGGGACCGCTTCGTGCAGGGCGGGTTGGTGCGACCCGGCGGCGGTGTGCTGGTCGAGAACGTTCCGCCGAACGTCTGCGTGACGCCCGGCACCGAGCCGACGGTCTTGACCGCCAGCTTCCCGTCCTTGAGGTAGAGCTGCTGGTAGAAGACGTTCAGGATCGCCTGGCGATTGGCGTCCAGGGAGAGCGGCCCGTACGGCGAGTTCAGCTTCACCTTGCCGATCGCCTGCTGGAGGGCCTTCTGACCGCCGGAGATGTCCCCGCCCACGGCCTTCAGGCCCGCGAGCAGGCCCCAGGTGTTGATGTAGTAGCCGTAGGTGAACGTCGACGACGCCTGCGGAGCTGCGGCGCCGAACGGCGGGATCGTGTGGAACACCTTGCCGACCTGCCTGTTGTAGGCCTGCGCGGCCGGAGTGGCGAGATCGCCGGAGGTGCCGGCGCCGCCGAGGTATGCGCCGGCGACGCGCGTGCCGAGCTGCTGGAACTCGCCCGGCGTGCCCCAGAACAGGTTGCCGATGAACTTCTTCCCGTCGATCGGGCCGTGGGCCTGCTCGTAGGCCTTGAGGAACGGGATCAGCCCCGCACCTCCGACCGCCACGAACGTCCCGTCGACGTTGGTCGGCAGCTGCTGCGCGTACGACGAGTAGTCGGTCGTGCCGAGGGGCGGGAACACCCGCTTCGTCACGTTGCCGCCGACCGCGCAGAACTCGGCGATGAAGCCCGCCGTGGACGTCCAGGCGAACGAGTAGTCGTCCGCGACGACGGCCGCCGTCTTCCAGCCCAGCTTGTTGTACGCCAGGTCGCCGAGGCCGGCATTCCACTGCGCACCGTCGCCGTTGAAGCGGAAGAAGTTCGGCGCGCGGACCTTGAGGGTCGTGTCCTGGGCACCGGCAGCGCCGTCGACGAACGTCTTCGTGGGATGCTGCTTCGCGTAGTTGGCGATCGCGATCGACTCGTCGCCGGAGAGCGGGCCGATCATGATGTCGGCCTTCAGCTGCTCCATGAGCCGCTTCGTCTCGGTGATCGCCTTGTCCGGCGTGGCGTTCCCGCAACCGATGCCGACGAGCTGCAGCTCGTGACCGTTGATCGAGGCGCCGACCCACCCGGCGTGCGGGTTGTTCGGGTTCTTCGCGTGCCCGCCCGCGAACTGCGCCATGGCGGTGACGACGCCCGCGAGATCCTGGTTGTCGAACGAGCCGAAGTCTCCCTGGCAGTCCGACATGACCGCGATCCTGATCGGCGTCGCCGCCGACGAATGCGCGAGTGCCGCCGCGGCGGCGATCGCGGTGACGGCCGAGACCAGCACGGCAATTCCGGCCGGCTTCGCCCACCTCCGCTTGACGCTCCTACTCATGCCTCTCCTCCTTGATCGAACCGGGATGGTTGTGCTTCCACTGCGCGCTTGGGGACGGACACCTGCTGCTTCAGCTTCGTTCAGATGCCTCCTTTCAGACGTTGGTTTCGGCCCGCTCGGCTGCGATCGTGGTTCGATCGGACGGATCGCGCCGCTGCCCCGGGACGAGCGTGAGCGCGCGCTCCCAGATGCCCATGAGGCCTCCGGGCGAGACGAGCACGATGATGAGGAAGATCGCGCCGATCACCGTGGCGAAGCGCGTGTCGATGAAGCCGATCTGCTGGGTGTAGTTGTTGAGGATCACGAACACGAGCGCACCGAGCCACGCCCCCTCGAGGCGGTAGAGGCCGCCGATCACCGCGATCACGAGCACGTTGATCGTCGCGGTGAGGTTGATCGAGGCCGGATCGATGTGGCCGTTCCACCAGACGAAGAGCACGCCGCCGATCGCCGCGACGAGGCCGGCGAACGCGAACGCGATCGTCCGGTGCAGCACGACGCTGTAGCCGAGCGAGGCCATGCGCACCGGGTCGTCGCGCACGCCCTGGAAGGTCAGCCCGAACGGGGTGCGCGTGACGTAGCGCAGCACCGCGTAGACGACGAGCGCGCAGCCGAGCGCGACGTAGTAGAGGTGGTTCGGATGGGAGACCGGGCTTCCGATCAGATGCGGCGTGCGGGATCCCGCTGATGCCGCCGAACCCCGAGAGGTCCGTCACCTGGCCGAAGAAGAGGTTCGCGATCACCCCGAAGGTGAGCGTGATCATCAGGAAGTAGATCCCGAAGCTCCGGCTCGCGATGCGCGCCGAAGACGAGCGCGACGGCCACAGCGATGACGAGCCCGAGGACGACGCCCCACCACGGGTTCCAGCCCAGGTTGAGCCCCTTCGTGTTCCCGTTCGTGGTCGCGTTGCCGACCACGAAGCCCGGCGATCCCGAACAGCGCCACCTGGGCGAGCGAGAGCATGCCGCCGTAGGCCTGCAGGAAGATCACGCTCGCGGCGACGATCCCGAGCAGCAGCATCTGGGTCATCAGCGCCCCGATCCAGAAGCTGTCGAGGACGAGCGGCGCGATCAGCGCGAAAACGACGGCGCCGAGCCCGACGGCGCGGTCGATCGGTGACGGCAGCTGGCTCTGCCCTTCACGCAGGCCGCCCGAAGAGCCCGAGCGGGCGGACGGCGAGGACGATCGCGACGAGCGCGAACGTGAAGATGATCGAGTAGTACGTGTAGCTCGCCGGCAGGTACGCCGCCGCGAAGTTCGTCGTCAGGCCGAGGAGGAGCGACCCGATCGCCGCGCCCGACGATCGATCCCATCCCGCCGATGATCACGACGACCAGCGAGTACAGGAGCCACGTCGAGTCGACGCCGGGCGCGAGGCTCGCGAACGAGCCGCCGATCACGCCGCCAAGGCCGGCGAGCGCGGAGCCGACGAAGAAGGCGATGCCGAACGTGAGCTGCAGGTTGATGCCGAGCGCTGCGACCATCGCGCGGTCGTCGACGCCGGCGCGGATGACCATCCCGGTCCGCGTCCATTTGAGCCAGACGTAGAGCAGGATCCCGATCGCGACCGCGATCCCGAGGATCACGAGGCGGGTCGTCGTGTACTGGATGCCCTCGACGCGCAGGTTGGTGAACGTGTCGAAGTTGCGCGGCCAGGAGATGTCCTCGGCGACGCCGCCGAAGTGGGCGAGCATCTGGTCGGCGAGGATGATCGCCACCGCGATCGTGATCAGCGCCTGGCGGAGGTCCTGGCCCTGGTTCCAGCGCAGCAGCGCCTGCTGCATCGACGAGCCCGCTGGCGCCGATGATCGCCGTGGCGGCGAGCGTCGGCAGGATCCATTTCGCGAGGTTGATCTGGTCGCTCGAGAGGCCGAAGGCGCCGCCTTCGCCGACCATGTTGCGCTGGATCCTGAGGGCGATGTAGCCGCCGAGCAGGAAGAACGCGCCGTGCGCCATGTTGACGACGCGCATCAGGCCGAAGATCAGCGTGAACCCGCTCGCGACGACGAAGTAGAGCCCGGCGCTCGTGATGCCGTTCAGGAGCGTGATCAGGAAGTCCTTCGGGATCGTGGATCGCGGAGCCGAACGAGGTCGCGTATTTGCCGGTGGTGGGCGCGAGGAAGAGCACCCAGATCACGGGGAAGAGCAGGATCAGCGCGAGTAGCCCGATGCCGATCCGCTTCGCGAGCCGGATCTGGGTGGCAAGGGCTCGCTCGTGGCGGACCGAGGGGTGCTGGATCGTGCTCAACCGGCCGGTCTCGAGGTAGAGCCGCGCCTCGAGCGCCTCCGCGGACTGGGGCAGGTGGTCGGCGAGGCGGACGAGCTCCGGGTACTTGGCACGGTCGAGCGTGTCGGCGTCCGGCCAGTTCAGCTCGATCAGGTTGCCGGCCGGGTCGCGGAAGTACAGCTGCACCTGACCCGACGGAAGCTCGACCAGGTGCCAGCCGAAGGTGTCGTCGACTCGAGCGCGGACGGCCTCGTACGCGGCGTCGAAGTCGTCGATCGTGAGCCCGAGGTGCTGGCGGGGCGGCGCGGTCGCCCCGGTCGAGCAGTAGGTGGAGCTGCATCTCACCGACGCGCAGCCACCGCACCGGCTCCGCGAAGTCGGGAGTCGGAATGCGCTCCATGCCGAAGATCTCCTCGTAGAACCGGGCCGACTCCTCGAGATCCTGGGCCGCGATGCTGACGTGGTTGATCCCGGTGGCCGGCACGAAGGAGGAGTCTCACCCATCGGCCGTCATAGTTCAAGTGGGTAGAAAACGGTCGAGCCGATAGGCTCGGACTATGAACCTGCGGCAGCTCGAGTGCTTCGTCGCCGTCGCGGAGGAAGGCTCGTTCACGCGAGCCGCGGAGCGCGTCGGGATCGCGCAGCCGTCGCTCTCGCAGCACATCCGGGCGCTCGAGGAGGAGCTGAACGGCGCCGTCCTGACCAGGCTCCCGCACGGCGCGGCGCTGACCCCGGCGGGACGGAGCCTGCTCCCGGAGGCCCGCGCCGCGCTCCGCGCTGTCGAGCGGGCCTACCGCGCCCCTCGCGCCGCGCTCGCCCTCGAGGCCGGCGAGCTCGAGATCGCGACCGTGCTCTCGATGGCGGTGGGCCTGCTCCCCGGGTATATCGGGGCCTGGCACCAGCAGTACCCGAACGTGGCGATCCGTCTTCACGAGTTCCGCCACCGCACGCTGCTCGAGGACGCCGTCGAGCAGGGCGTCGCCGACTTCGCGATCGGGCCCGCATCCCGTCCGGAGCTGGGTCGGGGCCGCTCGAGCTCGTCGGCTGGGAGGAGTTCGTGCTCGTGGTCGCGGCACGACCGATCAGCTCGCCCGGCGCTCGACCGTCCGGCTGGAGGAGCTCGCCGACCGGGAGTGGGTGCTCTACCACCCCGACCACGGCCTCGCCGGGGTGCTCGACAACGTCTGCCGCCGCGCCGGGTTCGTCCCCCACGGGACGCGTCAGGACCGCGCAGGCGGAAGGCGCGGTGCGGATGGCCGTCGGCGGGCGTCGGGCCCGGCGCTCGTCCCCGACAACATCGTGGTGCCCGGCGGCCCGGGCGTCGTGCTGCGGCTTCGAGCCGCGGCTGCTGCGCGAGGTGGCCGCTTACTCGCGCACCGAGTGGTCGCCGGCCTCGAAGGCGTTCGTCGACGTCGTGCGCGCGGGTAACGGCGGCAAGCCGAAGGGCGGCGTCGTCATCCGCCTCTGAAGGCCGGGCACAATGGCGACCGTGCGTCCGGCGATCTTCCTGCTTCTCGCGGTGTTCCTCGCCGGCTGCGGCGGCTCGTCGGCACCCGGCCGCGACGACGACGACGCCGACCCCGGTCGACGTCGGCCACGGCCGGGGCCCGCACGACCGCCGCGGGAACCGCGCGCTTCACGCTCGCGATCGGCGGCACGGTCGAGCGGCCTCGCCATGAGGGCCGACGAGCGCGGCAGCATCGCGTTCGTCCAGCCTCGGGCCCACATCTACAAGCTCCTTGCGACCGGCGGGATTCCGCGAGGAGCAGATCGTCGATGGGCCATTCGTCTACACAAACGGCAACGTTCAGGCGGCCATGGCCGACTCCCGGATCAAGGCCTGGACGAAGCTCGACACGCGCCGGCTGTCAGCGGCGCAGCGTCGCGCGAACGGCGATGAGCTCGCGCACATCCGCGCGCCGGCGTACCTGATCGAGGGCGTCGCCCACGCACGGCGGGTCGGGGCGAGCAGCGGCGGCCTCGTCCACGTCCGCGGCGTCGTCGACCCGGCGCGGCTCGCCGCCCGGCTGCGTGCGCGAATGCGGCGAGCATCGTCGCGGCCGTCTCGGCGGACTTCGCCACGACGCAGTTCCCGGCCGACTTCTGGCTCGACGCGCAGGGCCGCGTCCGCCGGGTTCACGTGAGCTACCGGAACGGCTCGAGCGGGCGGATCGTCGTGACTGCGACCTACTCCGGCTTCGGCTCGCCCGTAACGCTCGGGCTGCCCCCGGCGTCGCACGTTCAGGACATCTCGCCGTAAGAGCTCGAATCGAGCTCCAGGGCGAGCGCCGCCGCGAGCACGCGCTCGTCGGAGGGTGCGGCGAGCTGAAGGTCTCCGATCGCGATCGCCGCCCAGCCGAGGACGTTGAAGGGCCGCAGAAACGCCGAGAGCTCGAGACGGACCTGGAGCTCGTCGCAGTCCTCCGGCGGCAGCGGCCGCGAGATCGTCGGGGAGACGTAGAGGTCGACCGGCGGCCGGTAGGTGCGCCAGCGCGCGACCGCCTCGCGGGCCGACGCAGCCTCGTCGGGCGTCACCGCCTGGGCCGCCTCGAGCTTCGTCCGGACGTTCTCCCCGTACTCGGAGGCGCGGCTCGGGAAGGTGGCGCGGTGCGCCTCTGCAGCCTCCCAGTTGAAGAGCGGCCAGGTGTCGGCGGGCGGCTCGGGGATCTCGGCCTCGACCACGCGCGCGCCCAGCGCCTCGAGCCGCTCGACGTACTGCTCGGCAGCCGGGTCGGGCGGCTGCGCAGGCCCGCCGACCGACGGCGGCCTCGTGAGCAGCCCGACGGTGAGCCCGGCGAGCTCGGGTGCAGGGACAGGCGCCTGCGCCAGGACCGACCACACGAGCGCCGCCTCTGCGACCGTGCGGGCGAGCGGCCCGACGGTGTCGAAGGTGGGGACGAGCGGGAAGACGCCCTCGACCGGGATCCGTCCCCACGAGGGCTTCATGCCGACGAGGCCGCAGCAGGCCGCCGGCAGCCGGACCGAGCAGCCCGTGTCGGTCCCGAGGCCGATGTCGCAGAGCCCGGCGGCGATCGCCGCAGCGTTGCCGCCGGACGAGCCACCGGCCGTCGCTCCGGGCTCGGCCGGGTTGCCGACCGTCCCGTACCACGGGTTCTGGCTCGTGACGCCCCAGGCGAACTCGTGCAGGTTCGCCTTGCCGACCAGCTGCGCGCCGGCGGCGAGCAGGCGCGCCGCCGCCGGCGCGGTGCGCTCGGGGACATGATCGGCGTAGATCGACGAGCCGTAGGTCGTGCGGATGCCGGCGGTGTCGATCAGGTCCTTCACCGCGAGTCGAAGCCCCGCCAGCGGGCCCTCCCGCCGTGGCCCCGGCTCGATGGTCGTGATCAGGGCGTTGTATGGATCGCTCACGAGCCGTGTCGAAGCGCGCGTGAGCGTCGTACGCGGCGTGATCGCCTCCGGGTCGAGCTTCAGAGCGACGACGGCAGCGGTTCCCGAGGCGAGTGCCCGCTCGAGGGCGGCCGGGAAGTCCTCGGTGCGCTCGACGTTCTCGCCGAACGCGCCGAAGGAGCGGGCGAAGGCGGCGAAGTCGGGGTTTCGGAGGTCCGTGCCGACGGTGCGGCCGGGGAACCGCCGCTCCTGGTGCATGCGGATCGTGCCCAGCATCCCGTTGTCGACCACGACGACGAGGACCGGCAGGTCGTACTGCATTGCCGTCGCGAGCTCCTGGCCGCTCATCAGGAAGTCGCCGTCGCCGGCGAAGCAGACCACCTGCCGGGCCGGGTCGATCGCCTTCGCCGCGAGCGCCGCCGGCACGCCGTAGCCCATCGCCCCGCTCGTCGGCGCGAGCTGGGTGCCGTAGCGGTGCCAGCGCCAGAAGCGGTGCACCCAGACGGTGAAGTTGCCGGCGCCGTTCGTGACGGTCGCGTCCGCCAGGCGGTCGCGGAGGTGGGCGATGCACGCGCCGAGGTCGAGCTCGCCGGGCAGCGGCCCGTGCACCTGCCAGGCCTCGTAGTCGGCGCGTGCGGCGGCGGTCCAGTCGCGCCAGCGCGGCTCGACCCGAAGCTCCCGGACGGCCGCCGCGAACTCCTCCGGCCCCGCCAGGATGGGGAGCTCCGCGTGGTAGACGCGGCCGAGCTCCTCCGCGCCCGGATGCACGTGGACGAGTGTCTGCTTCGGCGCCGGTGACTCGACGAGCGTGTAGCCCGAGGTCGTCATCTCCCCGAGGCGGGGCCCGATCGCGAGCAGAAGATCCGCCTCCTTCACACGCGCCGCGAGCGCCGGGTTGACGCCGATGCCGACGTCCCCGACATAGCTCGGCGAGTCGTTGTCGAGCGCGTCCTGGCGCCGGAACGCCGCGCTCGCCGGAAGGGCGTTCTCCTCGAGGAACGGCGTCAGGTCCGCGGTTGCCCGGGGCGTCCAGCCCGCGCCGCCGATGATTGCGAGGGGCCGCTCGGCCCGCGCGAGCAGGACGCGGAGCGCCTCGACGTCCGGAGCTCCCGGGTGCGGGCGCACCGCGGCGAACGGAGGTGCGTCGGAGGCCTCGCTCTCGCGGGCGAGCATGTCCTCCGGGAGCGCGAGCACGACCGGTCCGGGGCGTCCGGAGCAGGCGGTGGCGTAGGCGCGTGCGAGGTACTCCGGGATGCGGTCGGTGCGCTCGATCTGCGCCACCCACTTCGCCATCGGGCCGAACATCCGCCGGTAGTCGATCTCCTGGAAGGCCTCACGCTCCTCCTGGTCGGACGCGACCTGGCCGACGAGGAGCAGGAGCGGGGTCGAGTCCTGGAACGCCGTGTGGACGCCGACGGCCGCGTGGGTCGCGCCGGGGCCGCGGGTGACGAGGCAGACGCCCGGGCGGCCGGTCAGCTTTCCGTACGCGTCCGCCATGTTCGCCGCCGAGGCCTCGTGCCGGCAGGTGATCAGACGCACGGGTGCGTCGTAAAGGCCGTCGAGGACGTCGACGTAGCTCTCGCCGGGCACGCAGAACACGAGCTCCGTCCCGTGGACGACGAGCTGGTCGACGAGCAGGCCGCCGCGGCGTGAGTCAGAGTTCCCGCTCCCGGCGCCGGCGGAGCCGGCGCCTCCGTGGTGAGCTCGTCGAGCCTACGCTCACAGGTTGTGCTCGAGGTAGATGCGCGCGCGCTGGAGCTTCGGCTTCTCGTCGTCGGCGGGGTCGACGTAGGAGATCGTCCGCTTGCCCTTCCAGTCGGCCGGGAGCACCATCACGCGGACGAACGCCGTGTCCTCGGTGTCCGACGCGGCGGCGTAGACGGGATCGGGGCCGGTTTCGTACCACCACTCGAAGGGCCCGTACTCGTGCGAGGTGCCCTGCGTGTCGATCCGGATGCGGCCCTCGAGCAGCACGCGCAAGCCGGGGCCCGGGTGGGTGTGAAGGTAGGCGACGCCGCCGGGCGGGAAGTCGACGCGGTCACAGCGCAGGAGCCACTCGCCCTCGGGCCGCTCGGTGAGGCGCCAGACGAGCGCGCGTCCGTCGACGCGC
Organism: uncultured Actinomycetes bacterium; assembly: GCA_963792135.1. Classification (GTDB taxonomy): domain Bacteria; phylum Actinomycetota; class Thermoleophilia; order Gaiellales; family Gaiellaceae; genus PALSA-600. The sequence continues at coordinate 162,062 of CAWBVD010000008.1, forward strand.
GCGGCGCCGACGTGCGCCTCGTCGCGCTCGACGTCGTAGACGACGTGGTCGCCGGGCCCGGTCTCGACCCCATCCGGATGGTTCTCGAGAGACAGGATCAATGGAACGTACTGACCGCCGTCGATGACCATGGTCTGGCCGGTGATGAACTCGGAGCCCGGCCCGCAGAGGAAGACCACCGCGCCGACCACGTCCTCCGGGAGCTGGTCGCGCTGCAGCGTCCGGGCCGCGACCGAGACGTCGCGCAGCTTCTCGATCACCTCTGGGTTCGCCTCGACCCCGGCCGACATCGTGAAGCCCGGCGCGACGCAGTTGACGAGGACGTTCGCCTTCCCGAGCTCCTTCGCGAGCGCCCGCGTGAATGCGACGATCGCGCCCTTCGAGGTCACGTAGTGGAGCAGGAACGGGACGCCGCGGAACGGCGTGCCCGACGAGATGTTGACGATGCGCCCGCCGCCGGCCTCGCGCATGACGGGGACGACGGCCCGGCAGGTGAGGAACATCGAGGCGACGTTCACGTCCATCACCTGCCGCCACTCCTCGAGCGGGATCTCCTCGAACGGCCGCATCGCGAGCGAGGCGTAGAGCCCGGCGTTGTTCACAAGGATGTCGATCGAGCCGCACGTCGACCGCACCTCGCGGACGAGGCGCGCGACGTCCGCCTCGCTCGAGACGTCGGCGGTGATGCCCACGCCGCCGGCGAACGAGGCCGCAGCGTCCTCGGCGCCCTCGAGGTCGGCCACGACGATGCGCGCGCCCTCCGCCGCGAGCCCTTCGCCGATCGCGCGGCCGATCCCCTGCGACCCGCCGGTGACGATCGCGACCTTCCCGTCGAGGCGGCCCATCAGCGGAGCGGCGAGAACGCGGTCGGAATCAGGATCCGGTTCGTCTGGGTGTGGAGGAGCGGCTGGAGCCGCGTCAGGAAGTCCTTCCACTCGGGATCGCCTTGCAGCGCGGCGCGTCGCTTCGCGCGCTCCTCGTAGCTGTCGTAGGCCCAGATGTGCGTGTAGGTCGAGAGCGCGCCGACGTCGGTCGTGAAGGCGCCGATCAGCCGGCCGAGGTGCTTCAGCTGCAGCGCGATCCCCTCGTTCTCGTACATGGCGACGACCTCGTTGAGCTTCCCGGTGAACACGTGGTAGTCGCGCTCCTCGACGATCATTCGACCCCTCCCATGCACAGGTACTTGATCTCGAGCCACTCGTCGATCCCGTACTTCGAGCCCTCGCGCCCGATGCCGGACTCCTTCATGCCGCCGAACGGCGCGACCTCGGTCGAGATGAGCCCGGTGTTGATGCCGAGGATCCCGTACTCGAGGGCCTCCGACACCCGCCAGATGCGGCCCATGTCGCGGCTGTAGAAGTAGGCGGCGAGGCCGTAGGGCGTGTCGTTCGCCATCCGGATCGCCTCCTCCTCGGTGGAGAAGCGGGCAAGCGCCGCCACGGGGCCGAAGGTCTCCTCGTTGACCATCGCGGCATCGCGCGGCACGCCGGAGATCACGGTCGGCGAGTAGAAGAGCCCGCCGAGGCTCTCGCCTCCGGTGACCAGCTCGCCGCCGCGCTCGAGGGCGTCGGCGACGTGCCGCTCGACCTTGTCGATCGCCGCCTGCTCGATCAGCGGCCCGACCTTGGTGTCGGGCTCGAGGCCGTTCCCGACCGGGAGCGCCGCGGCGGCCGCGGCCAGCCGCTCGAGGAAGGCGTCGTAGATCGCGTCCTGGACGTAGATCCGGTTCGCCGAGATGCAGGTCTGCCCCGAGTTGCGGTACTTGCAGAGCAGCGCCCCCGCCACGGCAGCATCGAGGTCCGCGTCGTCGAAGACGAGGAACGGCGCGTTGCCGCCGAGCTCGAGCGAGACCTTCTTCACGCCGGCGGCGCACTGCGCCATCAGGAGCTTCCCGACCTCGGTCGAGCCCGTGAAGCCGAGCTTGCGGACGAGGGGGCTGCCGGTGAGCACGCGGCCGATCACCGGCGCGTCCTCGCCGGAACCGGTGACGATCCCGAGCACGCCCTCGGGCAGCCCGGCCTCGAGCCCGAGGCGCGCAACTGCGAGCGCCGAGAGCGGGGTCTGCTCGGCCGGCTTCAGCACCATCGTGCAGCCGGCCGCGAGCGCCGGCGCCGCCTTGCGCGTGACCATCGCCGCCGGGAAGTTCCAGGGCGTGATCCCGGCGGTGACGCCGACCGGCTCCTTGGCCACGACCACGCGGCGGTCGTGCATGTAGGTCGGGATCGTGTCGCCGTAGACGCGCTTGCCCTCCTCGCCGAACCACTCGAGGAACGAGGCGGCATAGGCGATCTCGGCCCGCGACTCGGCGAGCGGCTTGCCCTGCTCGAGGGTGAGCAGGCGGGAGAGCGCCTCGCTGTTCGCCGTCATCGCGTCGGCCCAGTCGCGGAGGATCCGGGCCCGCTCGCGTGCGAGCAGCCGTCGCCAGGCCGGCTGCGCCTCGGCTGCCGCCTCGAGCGCCCGCTGCGTCTCCGCCTCGCCCATCCGCGGCACGTCGGCGAGGTGCTCGCCGTTCGAGGGATCCTCGACCGCGAACGTCTCGCCCGAGTCCGACCGGAGCTCGAGTAGCGGGAGGTCGACCGTGGTGCTCACCCCTGAAGCCTAGGCGACCTAGGCGAGGGCTGCGGCGATCTCCGCGCAGGTGCCGACCTGGGCCACGTTCTGCATCGCGTAGCTCAGCGCGGCGTTCTGCCACTCGTCGTCCACCGTCGAGGTGCCGTCGGACGCGACGACGGCGCGATAGCCCGCGTCGGCCGCGTGCCGCGCGGTGTGCTCGATCGACATGTTCGTCCAGGCGCCGGTGATGATCAGCGTGTCGGCGCCGAGGCCGCGCAGGAGCGTGTCGAGCTTCGTGTCGTGGAAGGCGTTCATGCGCATCTTCTCGACGACGTGGTCGCCGTCCTGCGGCTCGAGCCCGTCGGCCGGCGCCGCGCCCCAGCTGCCGCGGACGAGCGCGTTCGCGTCCTTGACGCCGTTGAAGAGCGGCGCGTTCAGCTTGAGGCCTGCCGCGCCCGCCTCGACGATGTACCAGACGTGGATCACCGGGACGCCGGCACTGCGGCACGTCGAGGCGAGGTCCTTCACATTCGCGACCACGTTCTGGCTCGCGGCGTGGGCGGGTGCGCCGGAGTCGGCGAAGGCGCCGCCCTCGCTGATGGTGTCGTTCTGCAGGTCCTGGATGATCAGGGCCGCGCGCCGGGGGTCGATCGCATCCACCGTCTGCCTCCTCGTGTCGTCGAATCAGTGCATGTAGCCGAGCCGGTTCCCGCCGACCTCGAGCCGGATGCTGTAGATCGAGGTCGAGGCGGGGATGAAGAGCGTCTGCCAGTCGTCGCCGCCCCAGTTGAGGTTGCCGACGTTCTCCGGCACCTGGATCACGCCGAGCGTCTCGCCCTCCGCCGAGACGATCCAGACGCCCTTCGGCCCGGTGACGTAGACGTTGCCGCGCTCGTCGAGCTTCATCCCGTCGACGAGCTCGCCGGTCGTCATGTCGCCGGTCCCGATCCCGTCCGCGAGCACGCGTCCGTTCGAGAGCGAGTGGCCGGGGCCGACGTCGAAGACGCGGATGTGCGCGCGGTCGGTGTCGTTGACGTAGAGCAGCGACTCGTCGGGCGAGAAGCAGAGGCCGTTCGGCTGGGCGAAGTCGTCGACGAGCAGCTGCAGGTCGCCGCCGCCGGCCGGGATGCGGTAGACGCCCTGGAACGAGAGATCCTGCTCGCGCTCGAGGCCGAAGACGGGCATACGGCCGTACGTGGGGTCGGTGAAGATGATCGAGCCGTCACGGGCGACGATGACGTCGTTCGGGCTGTTCAGCTCCTTGCCGTCGTAGTGCGTGGCGAGCGTCTCGCGCGTCCCGTCGGGCCGCTCGCGCACGACCGAGCTCGTGACGTGCTCGCAGACGATCAGGTTCCCGTCGTTGTCGAGCGTCATGCCGTTGCACTTGTTGCTCGGGTCGCGAAGGACGGTGACTCCTTCGTCGGGATGCCAGCGGCGGCGCTTGTCGGCGGGCATGTCGCTGAAGTGGAGCGACCCGTCGGGCATCCAGATCGGCCCCTCCGTGAAGGTGAAGCCGGTAGCGATCTGCTCGACGTCGGCCGCGGCGTCGACGAGCTCGTGAACCTTCTCGGAGTGCACGGTGACAGGCATGGGATCCTCCTGCGACTCGTCCGGGGTGATTGGCGCGCGGGACTGTAACAGCCCCCGTCGAGAAAAGCTCTGTCAGGCCGCGTGCCGTCGATGGATGTCACCGAGGATGCGTCCGAGCGTCTCGAGGCTCGCGACGTCGTGGCCGGTGACGAGCCGGTCGATCGAGGGCAGCGCCGCCTGCATGCCCCCGACGAGCGGCTCGTAGTCCTCGTGGCCCTTGAGCGGGTTGACCCACACGACGGCGAAGGCCTGGCGCGCGAGCCGCGCCAGCTCTGCCCCGAGCAGCGACGGGTCGCCGCGCTCGAAGCCGTCGGAGAGGACGACGACGACGGCGCCGCGCGTGAGGGCGCGACGGCCCCATTCGTCGTTGTAGGCCTTGAGCGACAGGCCGATCCGCGTGCCGCCGGACCAGTCGACGACGCGCCCGGCCGCCGCCGCGAGCGCGGCATCGGGGTCGCGCGTCGCGAGCTCGCGCGTGAGCCGCGTCAGACGTGTCCCGAACGCGAACGTCTCCACGCCGCGACCCGACCCGCGCGCCGCGTGGAGGTAGAGGAGAAGCGCGCGCGAGTACGCCTCCATCGAGCCGGAGACGTCGAGCAGCAGCACGAGCTTGCGAGCTGTCTCGCTGCGGCTGCGGAACGCGCGCAGCACCGGGTCGCCGCCCGTGGCGAGCGAGCGCCGCGCCAGGCCGCGTACGTCGAGCTGCGTTCCCCTCGGGTCGGGCCGCAGGCGGCGGGTGCGTCGGCGCGGCCGCTGCGAGGCAATGCCGTGGATCAGGCGCCGGGCCCGCGCGAACTCGTCAGGCGTCATCGCCGCGAAGTCGCGACGCCGCAGCTGCTCGCGCTCGCTCGCGCCTCCGGGCCGGACCTCGCCGCCCTCGCGCTCCGCGGCGCCCGGCGGCGGCGCTCCCGGCCGGCGCTGCCTCGGGCCGGCGGGCTGCCGCTCATCGCGCTTGAACGGCCGGAGGGCGGCGCGCAGGAACCAGGCCTCCCACGCACGATCGAAGGCTTCGATGTCCTCGGCGCGTGAGACAAGCGTCTGGCGCAGGGTCCAGTAGACGTCGTCGCGGCGGGTGAGGTCGATGACGTCGAGGCCGCGGAGCGCGTCCTGGATCCGGCCGGGGCCGACCTCGAGCCCGGCCTCGCGCAGCACCCGCCCGAACACGACCAGGTGCCGGACGAGGGCGTTGCTCACTGCACCCGCGCGGCGGCGACGAGGTCCGCGAGCTCGTCGTCGCGGAGCGCGAGCAGATCCTCGTGGTACTTGAGCACGGAGCCGAGCGTCGCCTGGACGTGCTCGACGTCGAGCTCCTGCCGCCCGAGCGCCGCCAGGGCCTGCACCCAGTCGATCGTCTCCGCGACCCCGGGCGGCTTCTGCAGGTCGAGATCGCGGAGCTGCGCCGCGAAGCGCGCGGCCTCCTCGGCAAGCCGGTCGGGGACGCCCGGCACGCGCAGGCGCACGATCTCGATCTCGCGCTCGACCGACGGGTGGCCGATCCAGTGGTAGAGGCAGCGGCGCTTGAGCGCGTCGTGCAGCTCGCGCGTCCGGTTGGAGGTGAGCACCACCGTCGGCCTCCGCTCCGCCCTGATCGTGCCGAGCTCCGGGATCGAGACCTGGAAGTCGGAGAGCACCTCGAGCAGGAAGGCCTCGAACTCCTCGTCGGCACGGTCGACCTCGTCGATCAGCAGAACGACCGGCTCCTCGGACTCGATCGCTTCCAGGATCGGCCGCCGGATCAGGAACTCGCGCCGGAAGAGCTCGGCCTCGTCGACCGTTCCCTCCTGCGCCGCGCGGATGTGCAGCAGCTGCCGGGCGTAGTTCCACTCGTAGACCGCGTTCGTGATGTCGAGCCCCTCGTAGCACTGGAGGCGGATCAGCCCCGCGCCCTGCGTCGCGGCGATCGCCTTGGCAGCCTCCGTCTTCCCGACGCCCGCCTCGCCCTCCAGCAGGAGCGGCTTGCCGAGCGTGACGGCGAGGTAGAGCGCGGTCGCGAGGCCGCGGTCGGTGAGGTACGAGGCCTCCGCGAGCGCGGCTTCGAGCTCGTCGATCGAGGTGAAGGACACGATCTCAGCGTACGCGCTTAGACTGCCGCGCATGACAGCCGACGTGCTCGTACCGACATCCGCCGCCGAGGCGGCCTCGCTGTTCGGGGACGGCGAGGGCCTCACCGTGTTCGGCGGCGGCACCATTCTTCTTCCGGAGATCACCGCCGGACGGATCTCCCCGACCAAGGCGCTGCTGCTGCACCGCGCCGGCCTCGACAGCGTGCAGCGTCGAGGGCGACCGCGTGACGATCGGCGCCGCGACGCCGGTCTCCGCGCTGGGCCAGCTCGACGACGGCCCGCTCGCCGGGTTCGCCGTCCACATCGCCGATCTCGAGATCCGTGCCGTCGCGACCGTCGGCGGCAATCTCTGCGCGCCTCCCGGCCGCGACTCGCAGCGCGGCGACCTCGGCGCGCCCCTGATCGCGCTCGGCGCCCGGGTGCGCTCGACCGGTCGCGGCGGCGAGCGGACGGAGCCCGTGGAGGACTTCCTCGCGGCCACCGATCGCACCGCGCGGCTCGTGCTCGACGTCGAGTACGACCGCTTCCCGAGGAGATCCGGCGCGAGCGGCCTGCGCCGGCGCCACGCGCACTCCTACCTGGTCGGGGCGGTCGCCGCCTGCGCGCGCAAGGACGGCAGCGACCTCCGCGTCGCGGTTGCGGGAGCCGCCGCGACGGCCGTCCGCTGCCGCGCCGTCGAGGCCTCGCGCGACCCTCAGTCCGTGCTCGAGGACGTCGAGCCCGTCGACGACGCTGTCGCCTCCGCGGCCTACCGCCGCGACGTCCTTCCGGTTCTCGTCCGTCAAGCGCTCGAGCGACTGGAGCTGCCATGAACCTCACCGTCAACGGGGTCGAGTACGACGTCTCGAGCCCGCCGCTGACGACCCTCCTGCGGGTCCTCCGCGAGGAGCTCGACATCACGAGCCCGAAGGCCGGCTGCGAGCAGGGCGGTTGCGGAACCTGCACCGTCCTCGTCGACGGCGAGCCGCGCCGCTCGTGTCTGACGGCAGTCGCCGCGGTCGGCGGCGCCGAGATCACGACGGTCGAGGGCCTCGGCGACCCCGAGAGCCTGTCGACGGTGCAGCAGGCCTTTCACGACCACTACGCCGCGCAGTGCGGCTTCTGCACCCCCGGTCTCGTGCTCGCCGCGCATGCGTTGATCGAGCGCTCGGGCACGGTCGGGCCGGATGAGGTCAAGGAGGCGCTCGGCGGGCACTACTGCCGCTGCACCGGCTACGTGAAGATCGTGGAGGCGGTTGTCGCCGCCTCGAGCGGTGCCTCGTGAAGGCCGTCGGCGCGAGGCTCCCGCGCTACGACGGCGTGGCCCACGTCACGGGGAGGACGCAGTTCGTCGACGACGTGCGTGTCGGCAAGACGCTCGTCGTGAAGGCGCTTCGCTCCCCGCACCACCACGCCGCGATCACGTCGCTCGACACCTCGAAGGCAGAGGCGGTCAAGGGCGTCCGGGCACTCATCACCCACAAGGACGTCCCGAAGAACGTCTACGGGCATCTGGAGGGCCTCGGCATCCCTGCCGACGAGCCGCTGCTCGCCGAGGACGACGTCCGCTATCGCGGCCAGCCGATCGCCGTCGTCGCCGCGGAGACGGAGGAGGCGGCGCTGGCCGCTGTCGAGGCGATCCAGATCGGCTACGACGAGCGCCCGGCGCACTTCGAGATGCGCACCGCGCTCGACCCGGAGTCGCCGCAGATCCACCAGTGGGGCAACGTCTATCCGCACTACGGGCCCTACAACCACCGCCGCGTGCGCAAGGGCGACATCGACTGGGCCTTCGACACGGCGGACACGATCGTCGAAGGCGTCTACCGGCCGCAGGCGATCGAGCAGATGCCGCTCGAGACGCAGGTCGCGAACGCCGTCCCCGAGGCCTCGGGGCGATTGACGATCTACTCGTGCACGCAGGCGATGTACTTCTCGATGGGCGTCGTCGCCGCGCACCTTCAGGTGCCGTTGAACAAGCTGAAGTTCGTCGGCGGCACGGTCGGCGGCGGCTTCGGCGGCAAGGTCGACACCGCGACGGACACGATCTGCGCCCTGCTCGCACTGAAGGCCCGCCGCCCGGTCAAGTGGCGCTGGACGCGCGAGGAGGAGTTCCTCGTCTCGTCCACGCGTGCGCCGTGGCATATGGAGATCGCCGATGCCGTCTCGAAGGACGGCTGGATTCTCGGTCGGCGGATGCTGACTCTTCACGACTCCGGGGCCTATGCGCGCTTCTCCCCCTACGGCGTCACCAAGCACGCGTTCCACCACTGCGGCGCCTACACGATCCCGAACCTGCGCTTCGACGGGTTCGTCTGCTTCACGAACCGCGTGCCGACGACGGCGATGCGCGGCTTCGGCGTCACGTCGGTCTCCTTCGCCGTCGAGACCCACATCAACCGCATCGCCCAGGTGATGGGCATCGACCCGTGGGAGCTGCGGCTGAAGAACGCGAACCGGATCGGGGATACGACCGGGAACGGCGTCGTGCTCAAGGATCCGTCGACGGTGCCGGTCACGCTCGCGGCGGCGGAGAGGATCGGCATCGAGCTCGGCGTCGACTACCGCACGATGACGGCCGACCCGCGCTCGGGAGCGATGCTCCCGCCGCACCTGGAGGCGCAGCAGCGCCTGAACGGAGAGGGGGCCTAGATGGCGGTCAAGAAAGGTCGCGGGTTCGCGACGATCGAGTACCCGACGGGGATGAACCAGAACGGCGACCCGAGCCAGGCATGGATCAAGCTCAAGCCGGACGGGCGCGTCGACGTCTTCGCCGGCACGGTCGACGTCGGCCAGGGCTCGAAGACCGTCCACAGCCAGATCGTCGCGGACACCCTCGGCGTCCCCTACGACTGGGTGACGATGGACAACTCGAATACCGACTCCTCGGCCGTCTGCACCGGCACGTTCGCCTCGCGCGGCACCTTCATCGGCGGCAACGCCGTGCGCCTCGCGGCCGAGCGCGTCCGGGAGCGGATTCTCGACATCGCGTCGAAGGAGCTCGAGATCGACGCCGTCGATCTGACGATCGAGGACGGCGAGGTGGTCGCGAAGGGTGCGCCGCAGAAGAGGATCGGCGTCCCGGACGTCGCCGGCGCCGCGACCTACACGCACGGCGAGCTGATCAGCGGCTCCTCGACGGCGCTCAAGCCGTACGCCACCGTCGACGACACGAACGGGCAGGTCGAGATCGAGCCGCACTCGGCGATCTCGTACGCGGCGTGCATCGCGGAGGTGGCGGTCGACGACGAGACCGGGGAGGTGGTGGTCGAGAAGCTCGTGCAGGTCTACGACGTCGGCCGCGCGATCAACCCGACGCTGCTCGAGGGGCAGATCGAGGGTGGGGCGATCATGGGCCTCGGGCTCGGGCTCCTCGAGGAGAGCTACCCGTACTACCCGTCACCGGAGCACCGGGGCGGCGAGTTCGGCGCGTACCTGGGGCCGGCGCTGCAGGACCTGCCCGAGCTCGACAACGTGATCATCGAGAACCCCTCCGAGGACGGTCCGTTCGGCGCGAAGGCAATCGGCGAGATGGCCAACAACGCCCAGCCGCCCGCGATCGCGAACGCGATCTACGACGCGGTCGGGGTGTGGGTCACCGAGATGCCGGCGCGGCCGGAGCGCGTGCTCGAGGCGATCCGCGCCAGGCGTGAGCCGCGGCGTGACGGCAAGCGCGTGATCTTCGACGAGCATCTGTCCGTGAAGACGGTCTCCTCCAACGGTGGAAAGGGGTACCTCGATGTCGAGCCCTGAGCAGACCAAAGCGAGCGGCTCCTTCCGCACCTGGAACGGGCGCGAGCCGCTCGAGCTCCACGAAGGTGTGCGGCTCCACGCGATCGGCGGCGAGCAGGTGCTCCTCTGCCGGGTCGTGTACGCGGCCGGCAAGCGCGTGCCGTGGCACAGCCACGACCACACCGAGCAGGTCATGTACATCCTCGAGGGCTCCGTCGAGGTGACGGTCGAGGACGAGACGCAGACGATGGGGCCGGGCGACGTCGCGGTGATCAACCGCGGCGTGTCCCACGCCCTCTACTCCGAGAACGGCGTCGCGTTCATGGAGGCTCTGGCCCCTGTCCCTCTCGACCACGTACCGGACAGGGAGCTCGACCTCGTCCTCGGCCCCGACGGGGGCGCGACCCACGTGGAGCACTAGCCATGCCCCTCGTTCGGGTCGAGCTGTTCGAGCGCCGGCTGACGCCCGAGCTCGAGTCGAAGCTGATCGCCTCGCTCACGGATGCGCTGCTCGAGGCGCTCGAGGCGCCGGAGCTACGCGAGCACACCTGGGTGATCGTGGAGGGGCACGACGCGCATCGCTGGGGGCGCAACGGGAAGCCCTGGGACGAGGGCGGCGCCTGAGCGGGGCGCGGATCGTTAGGGTGCCGTGCTCTGGCTCGGTTCGAGCTCAACTTTGGAAGGGGGAAGGTTGTGAGAAGGATCGCTCTACTGGTCGCCGCGGGGGCGGCGGCGCTGCTGGCAGTGGGTGGATCGACAGCGATGGCAGGCGGCCCGCCTGCGAATCCGTGCGCGTCGGGCACGTTGTCGTCGGGGACGTATCAAGGCTTCACGGTCACGGGCACCTGCAGGGTGGCTCTGAATGCGCAGGTGACGGTGAACGGGAACCTGAAGCTCGCGGACGGCGCAGTGTTCGCCGGGCTCATCCCGAGCAGCGTTCACGTGACCGGGGACGTGAAGGTCGGCAAGGGCGCGCTGCTCGGTCTCGGCTATGCGACCACCACGGACGTGGTGGACGGCAGCGTCGACGCGAAGCAGCCGCTGTCGCTCTACCTCGGGTTCGTGACGGTGCACGGCGATGTGACGTCGAACGGCGGCGGGACCTCCTCTCGTTTCTACAACTTCCCGATCAAGGACAACACGATCGACGGGAACCTCACCTTGAAGGGCTGGCTCGGCGGCTGGATCGGCGCGATCCGCAACAACGTCGGTGGAAGCGTGGACTACTCCAAGAACGTGAGCGTCGTGCAGGCGGCGGATCCGGATGCCTGTGACGCCTCGGGCACGTTCCCGGCCGGGTGCGACGCGGCTCCGGGCGGGGACACGGATGCGAACGAGGTGATGACGAACACGATCGCCGGCGACCTGAGCTGCCGGGGCAACTCGCCGGCGGCGCAGGTCAACCCGCTCGACGGAGGCCAGCCGAACGTGGTCGGCGGCACCGCGAGCGGCGAGTGCGCGGGCCTGACCTCCGCGAATCCGTGCGCGACGGGGACGCTCTCGTCGGGGACGTACGCCGGCTTCACGGTGTACGGCACCTGCAACGTGGCTCCGAACGCGCAGGTCACGGTGAACGGCGATCTCGATCTCGCGGACGGCGCGATCTTCGGTGGGCTCGTTCCGAGCACCGTTCACGTTACGGGTGACGTGAACGTCGGGAAGGGCGCGTTGCTCGGCCTCGGCTATGCGACGCAGACCGACGTGGTGGACGGGAGCGTCGAGGCAGACCAGCCGCTGTCGCTCTACCTCGGGTTCGTGACCGTGCACGGGGACGTGACGTCGAACGGCGGCGGCACGGCGGCCCGGTTCTACAACTTCCCGATCAAGGACAACACGATCGGCGGGAACCTGACGTTGCACGGCTGGCAGGGCGGCTGGATCGGCGCGATCCGCGACACGGTCGGCGGCAACGTCGACGTCTCGAAGAACGTGAGCGCGGTGCAGGCGGCCGATCCGGATGCCTGTGACGCCTCGGGCACGTTCCCGGCCGGGTGCGACGCGGTGGCGGGCGGGGACACGGACTCGACCGAGGTGATGACGAACACGATCACCGGCGACCTGAGCTGCCGGGGCAACTCGCCGGCGGCGCAGGTCAACCCGCTCGACGGAGGCCAGCCGAACGTGGTCGGCGGCACCGCGAGCGGCGAGTGCGCGGGCCTGACCTCCGCGAATCCGTGCGCGACGGGGACGCTGTCGTCGGGGACGTACGCCGGCTTCACGGTGTACGGAACCTGCAAGGTCGCGTTCAACGCGCAGGTGACGGTGAACGGGAACCTCGAGATCGCCGACGGTGCCGTGTTCGGAGGGATCATCCCGAGCAGCGTTCACGTGACCGGGAACGTCGACGTCGGCAAGGGCGCGCTGCTCGGCCTCGGTTACGCGACGACGACGGACGTCGTCGACGGGAACATCGACGCCGATCAGCCGCTGTCGCTGTACCTCGGGTTTGTCACGGTGCACGGGAACGTCACGTCGAACGGCGGCGGGACGAGCGACCGCTTCTACAACTTCCCGATCAAGGACAACACGATCGGCGGGAACCTGACCCTGCGCGGCTGGCAGGGCGGGTGGATCGGCGCGATCCGCAACACCGTCGGTGGAAGCGTGGACTACTCCAGGAACGTGAGCGTCGTGCAGGCGGCGGATCCGGATGCCTGTGACGCCTCGGGGACGTTCCCGGCCGGGTGCGACGCGGCTCCGGGCGGGGACACGGATGCGAACGAGGTGATGACGAACACGATCGCCGGTGATCTGAGCTGCCGCGGCAACTCGCCGGCGGCGCAGGTCAACCCGCTCGACGGGGGTCAGCCCAACGTGGTCGGCGGCAAGGCGAAAGGCGAGTGCGCCGGCCTCGTTCAGCAGAGCAGCAGCTAGTCCCAACACGTGCGAAGGCCCGCCGTGAGGCGGGCCTTCGCACGCCTACGACGGCGTCGGCACCGGTGTCGGCGTCACGTCGAGCGTGACCGCCTCAGCGTCGCGGACGACCTCGGCCGACTCGCGCGCGTGGAGCAGCGTCGTGCGCACGATCAGCTTCGCCCGGGCGAAGTTGTCGAGCACCGTCGGCACCGGCGCGACGGGCAGGCCGAGTGCGTAGCCCGCGGCGTTGCGCCCGATCTGCCGGTACGAGTCGAGCGTGAGCGAGGGCGCCATCCCGAAGAGCTCGAGGCAGTCGAGCGGCTGGCGGTCGGCCCTGTGGATCAGCGCGGTGCCCTTGGACTGGAGCCCTACCGACACCCCTGAGCCGGAGAGCAGCGCGCCGTCGTGGCCGATCGTGGCGACGTCGGCAGAGCGTCGTATGCGGACGACGCGTGGCTCGGCGCCGCCTTCGCGAACGCCCTCACAGAGCGTGTCGAGCACCTCGCGATGGGTCAGGCTCCCGATCGTCTCGCCGAGGGCCGCGCCGAAGGCGGGGCCCACTGCGACCACCACCTCGTCCGCGCGCGTGCTCCGCTCTGCCGTCCCCACCTCGACCAGGGGCGGCGCCGGCAAGCCCCAGGTGCCGAGCAGCGTCGCGTCGACCCCGTACGGAAGGCGCCGGAGGCGCTCCCAGCGCTCGCCCTCGAGCCGGTGGCCGGTGCCCGGGCCGCGATAGTCGTTCGGGTCGTTCAGTGCGGAGACCACGCTGCCGTCCGGATCGATGATCGCCGAGGTCTGGAGGTAGTCGGCGGCGACGCGCTGGCGCTGCATCGCGAAGATCGCCTCCGCCACGTCGCCGAAGCCGCGCCGTGCGAGCGCCCGAGCCACGTCGAGGCCGCTGATCCGCTCGTCCAGCACCCGGTCGCCGGCGAGGACGTCGGCCGCGCGATCGCGGTCCGGCAGGTCGCGGGAGTCGAGACACGTCGTTGCCAGGCGAACCTCCTCGTCGGTCACGGGCGGGAAGCCGAGCTCCGCGAACACCGCCTGGATCGCCCGCGCCGAGCGCTCGCGAATCGCGAGGGCCGCGTCTTCTGCGAGTGGCTCGATCCCGGCGTCGACCTGCCAGTCGCGCTGCATCGTCAGCCACTCGTCGAGGTCGTGTGAGTCGTAGTTGCCGCCGCCGAACATGTTGTCGTAACGGGGCATGACGGAGTAGCCGGAGGTGACGAAGTCCGTCCCCGGGAGGAACTGCCCCATCAGCTTCGCGGTCTTCCGGATCTCCGAGTGGCTCGAGATCGCGTCGTTGCCGGACGCGACCTCGAGGTCGAGCCACGCAGCGAGCACGTTCTCGGCCAGCACCTCGCGTGTTCCGCCGGGAACCGAGAGGGCGAGCGCGACGCACGAGATGGAGCCGTTCTGAACGCCCTGCGAGCCGGCGGCGCGCACCAGGGAGAGGCAGCGAGCCTCGAGGTACAGCATCGACTTGCCTTCCGACTCGCCCATGAGCGCCTCCGACCCGGCGCCCGACGTGAAGCGCACCTTCACTCCGCGTGACGCGTACGCCGAGCCGAGAAAGGCCTTCGACCACGGCGTGTCGTCGCCGTCGACGAACACCGCCTCGGTCCCGTACACCGACAGCGTCTCGGCATACGTCACGAGGCCCTGGATTGCGAGGCGGAGGTTGAGGCGCTCCTCGACCGCGCACTGCGTGAGGACGCCGGGACGGCCGGTCTGGGAGCCGACGAGGATGGCGATCGCATTGAGCGGTGCGTAGCGCGAGACGCCGACGGTCGTCTCGACCTCCGCGAACCCCCGCGCCGCGGCCTCGGCCGCATCGGCGGCGAGAAGGGCCGGGTTCTCCTTCAGGTTCGTCACGTGCGCCTGGTTCGCCGGCGCGCGGCGGGCGCGAAGCTTCTTGAGTGCGAACATGAGCTCGACGGGGTCGAGCATCCCGACGACGCGCGCAAGCCGCGCCGGGGTCAGGCCGCGTGAGACGCGGACGAGCTCGGCCCGGCCCACGTCCACGTCGACGAGGCGCCGAGCGAGCTCACGGTCGTCGAGGGTCGCCGCCTCGCGCGCGGCATCGAGGTCGATGCCGTAGTGCGCGAGGAAGCGGTCGAGCGCGTCCCATTCGTCCTCCCGGCGACCGTCGAGCTCGACGATCCGGCCGGCCTCGACGACGAGCGACGGCTCGGGATCGTTCGGGCCGTTCATCGCGACGAGGCCGAGCTCGGCGAGCGGCTCGATCAGCACCTCGCGCCGAAGCTCGCGCGCCTCGCGGCCGATGTACCGGGCCGAGCGATCAGCCAAGGAGACCTCGCTCGCGATAGGCGGCGCAGGCGTCCCGGACGAATGTGGCCGAGCGCGGCGCGTCGAGGGCGTCGAGCCGCGCTGCCCACGCCTCCAGCTCCTGAGCGCTCGACCGTCTGGGCCGGAGGGCCGTGTAGATCTCGAGGATCAGGTCGTCCGGCAGCGGCGCGAGCTCCGCCGCGCGGAGGAGGTTCTCGGCGAGCTGCGTCCGTCCGGCCGCGGCGGCTACTTCGGCCTGGAGGCGGAGCGTCGCGGGGGCCGCGCGCAGGTCGGCGGGGTCGAGGCCGGGTGCGTCGAGCCGAAGCTCGGACAGCGGGACGCCCCGCGGGGTGGCGACGAGGTCAGGGCGCCGGAGCCCGAGCGGGTAGTCCACCGAGGCGTCGAGCCCCACGGAGCAAGTATAAGAAGGCCCCGATGGCCATCGGTCCGTCGTCAGAGCGACTCGTAGAAGACGCGCTCGCGCGACTCCATCAACGGAAAGAGCTCGCCGGCGGCGAGGCGTTGGAAATGCTCCGTCTGTCCGTGCTCCTGAAGGCGGCCTTGTCCCGGTATCGCTCGTAGATCGCGAACGACCGCGGGTCCTCGGTCCCGCGGCAGGGCTCGTACGCCTCGCAGCCGGGCTCGGTCCGGGAGGCCTCGGCCAGCTCCGCCATGATCTCGGCAGCGCGCTCCTCGTTTCCCTCCTGCGCTTTCATCCGCACGATCAGCACGTACGCCATCCCTGCCTCCTTCAGCCGTTGACGGGGCGGAACGTTAGCGCTCAGCCGTTCAGCCGGCGCACGGCCAGCGCTCTCCGGCGACGCCGGCACGGCCCGCGAGCGGTTGTGTGAGACGGCTGCCCACCGTCACGACGTCGCCCACCACGAGCAGCGCCGGCGAGGTGAGTCCCTCCGCCAGGAGCGCGATCTCGTGCAGCTCGCCCGTAACCGCGCGGCCGTCGGGGAGCGTGCCGCGGCAGACGACCGCGGACGGCGTCGCGGCAGGCTTGCCCGCGGCGATCAGGCCGCGCGCGAGCTCGTCGAGATGCGCGAGCCCCATGAAGACGACGAGCGTCCCGGGCGTCGAGGCGAGCTGGGCGAAGTCGAGCTCCTCGCCCGAGGCCGAGTGGCCGGACACGAGCGTGACCTGGGCCGACACGCCGCGGTGGGTCACAGGAATGCCCGCGGACGCCGGCACGGCCGACAGCGCCGAGACGCCCGGCACGACCTCGAACGGCACCTCGGCGGCCAGCAGCGCCTCCGCCTCCTCGCTGCCGCGGCCGAAGATGAACGGGTCGCCGCCCTTGAGGCGCACGACCTCGAGCCCGAGCTGCCCGAGCTGCACGAGCATCGCGTTCAGCTCCGCCTGCTTCACGTCCTCGCGCGGAATCACGAGCGCGTCGGCGGGCGCCTCGGCGACCAGCTCGGGCGAGACGAGGATGTCGTAGACGAGTGCTTCGCACGAGCGGACGAGGTCGAGCCCCTTCGCCGTGATCAGTCCGGGATCGCCCGGGCCGGCGCCGACGAGCCAGACGGTCACGACAGCCGCTCCGTCACCAGCTCCTCGAAGTAGTCGCGCCGTTCCTCGTACGTGGGGAAGCGCTCCTTCACCTCGGGCCGAAGCGCCCGCAGCTCCTCGGCCAGCTCGGCGTGCTCGGGACGCACGAGCTCGGCAATCTGCGAGCGCAGCCGCTTGGCGAGCGCCGGCGATGCGCCGCCGGTCGACACCGCGACCGCGATCGGACCCTCGCGGTGCACCGCGGGGAGGATGAAGTTGCAGAGCTCCGGCACGTCCGCGACGTTGCAGAGTTTTCCGAGGCGCTCCGCAGCTCGGAAAACTCTTTCATTGACCTCCGGGTCAGAAGTGGCCGCGATCACGAGGAAGGCATCGTCAAGGTCTCCATCCTGGTAGCGGCGCGCGACGCACTCGACTTCGAGCGACCCGAACTCGGTGGCGAACTCGGGGGAGATCACCGTGACAGAGGCGCCGCAGCCCACGAGGCCGGCCGCCTTCTCGAAGCCTACGCCCCCGCCTCCTACGACGACGCACCGCCGGCCCGTAAGGTCCAAGCAGGCCATGTAGTAGTTCATGCCCAACCTGCTAGTCCCCGGCGGAGCCGGGGACTATGCCCTTCTCGTCGGCATACGCCTCGACGAGCTCGTTCACGGCCGGGATGCCGTTGTTGAACGCGTAGTTGATCTTCACGAACGGCTCCCAGTCGTCGGGCACCGCGTCCTCGGGGAGGATCGCCTCGACGGGGCACTCGGGCTCGCAGGCGCCGCAGTCGATGCACTCCTCCGCGTCGATCACGAGCATCCGGTCGGTTTCGTGGATGCAGTCGACCGGGCAGACGCTCTGGCAGGAGAGGTCCTTCACGTCGATGCAGGCTTCACCGATGATGTACGTCATGCTTGCTTCAGGCTCCTATCGTCGCTAGACGGGCTCCGGCCCTGCCGAGTCGGAGCACGACCTCGAAACCGTCGGTCGAGATCGTCACGGCATATTCTGAAGGTCCGACGGCGTTCACCGAGACGCGTTCGATCGTGCGCCCCTCGAGCGCACCGAGCGCCCCGGTCAAATCGCGCGCCGACTCGGAGAGCTCCTTGCCGAGCGGCAGCCGGCGGAAGAGCGCCAGCGTCGCCTGCTCGCCGTCGGGGCCGTAGAGCGCGCGCACGCGCCCGGTCGCGAGGCCGAGCTCGAGCAGCTCCGCGAGTGCGTCGGCATCGGCTCCGTCGACCTCGCCGTCGTCGACGGCGGCCACCACGTCGGCCAGCCGCGACCGGCGCGTCTCGTCCTGGACCATCGCCAACACTGCCTGTGCCTCGGCCCTGGCGACCTCGGCTGCCTCGCCCGAAACGCGAACGCTCACTGCCCCCTCCTCCTAATGCTCAGTCCCCAGGATCGCGTGGAGCTCGTGCTCGAGCCCGCCGCTCTCGACCGCGCAGTGGATCCCGCACTC
Source organism: uncultured Actinomycetes bacterium (assembly GCA_963792135.1). Lineage (GTDB taxonomy): Bacteria > Actinomycetota > Thermoleophilia > Gaiellales > Gaiellaceae > PALSA-600. The sequence continues at coordinate 180,083 of CAWBVD010000008.1, forward strand.
CTTCGGTGCGTTGGTCTCCCACCACCAGCGTCCGGCCCGGCTCTGCTCATCGGGGCCGATCGCGCGGGTGCAGGGCGCGCAGCCGATCGACCGGTACCCGCGGTCGTAGAGCTCGTGGTAGGGCACCTCGCGCTCGCGGACGTAGTCCCAGACCTCGTCCTCGGTCCACTCGGCGAGCGGGTTGAGCTTGACGATCGCGCCGTGGTCGTGGTCGATCTCGACCTTGCGGATGTTCGTGCGGCTCGCCCACTGATCCCGGCGGAGGCCCGTGATCCAGGCGTCGAGCGTGTGGAGGCGCTTCGTGAGCGGGCGGACCTTGCGGAGGTTGCAGCAGAGGAGGCGAAGGTCGACGGAGGTCTTGAAGAGGTCGACGCCGTGCTTGCCGGTCATCGCGGCGATCTCGTCCGGGTCGGGCTCGATCAGCTCGAGGCGGAGACCCGGGTAGCGCTTGCGCAGCCGGTCGGCCAGCTCGAGCGTCTCCTTCGGCAGCCGGCCCGTGTCGACGCTGAAGACCGGGACGTCCGGATCGATCTCGTAGAGCATGTCGATCAGCACGACGGTGTCGATCTGGAACGACGTCGACAGCGCCAGCCCCGGCATGAACCGGTCGACCGCCCACTCGAGGACAGCCTGCGGCTCCTCCCCCTCGAACTCGATCGCAAGCTCGCCCGCTTCCAGCTCGTCAATGAGCTCGAAAGTGCTCATCGGTCAACCTCCCGTTGAACGCTCACTCCTCCGCCTCCTCCCGTTGTCGAGCCTTCGCCGGCTCGAGGCCGGCCAGTGCGCCCAGCTCCTCGTCGCTCGCACGACGCGTGAATGCCGAAAAGCCCTCGCCGTCCGTGCGGCGCTCGAGCCAGCCGGCGATCAGCCCCTCCACCGCCGAGTCGAGCTCGTCGGTGGGGACGCGCCGGAAGAGCGAGCGTCCGATCGCCGGCTCGGGGCCGAGGCCGCCGCGGACGAAGATGTCGTAGGCCTGCCGCTTGGCGCCGCCCTCGTCGCGCGCGGTCGTGCCCTGGAAGCCCAGGTCGCCGACCCAGTGCTGCGCGCAGGCGTGGGGACACCCGTCGAGGTGGAGCCGCAGGCTCGCGATCTGGTCGCCGAACTTCTCGTCGAGGTTGTCGATCAGCGCGCCGAGGCGCGTCTTGGTCTCGGCGACCGAGAAGTTGCAGTGCGGTTCTCCGGTGCACGCGATCGAGTTCCCCCGCACCGGGTTGACGTCGAGCGGGAAGCCCATCGCCTCGACGGCGGCTTTGGCCTCGTCGATCGACTCGTTCGGGATCCCCGTGACGATGAAGTTCTGCTGGCGCGTCAGCCTGATGTCGCCGCCGAACCGCTCGGCGAGGTCGGCGATCGCGATCATCTGGTCGCCCGAGACGAGGCCGAGGTGGACGGGGACGCCCAGGTACGACAGCCCCTCCTGCTTCTGCGGGTGCACGCCGAGGTGGTGTGACGGCTCGACCGTGACCGGCGGCAGCGAGTAGTCCGCGAGCTTCTTGCCGAGCTTGGCCTCGACGCGCTCGCGGATCCCCTCCGGCCCGATGTCGTCGACCATGAACTTGAGCCGGGCCTTGACCCGGGAGACGCGGTACTTGAGGTCCTCCGACCAGACCGAGGTGATCGCGCCCAGGATCTCGTTCGCGTCCTCCTTGGGGATGAAGACGCCCATGTCCCTCGCGATCCGCGGCACCGAGGAGAGCCCGCCGCCGACGAGCACTGCGAAGCCCTCGCGGCCGTCGTCGGTGACGGTTCCGATCAGCGAGATGCAGTTGATCTCGGGCGCGTTGCACCGGTCGGCGCACGCCGAGATCGAGTACTTGTGCTTTCGCGGCAGGTCGGCCCAGTCGGGGTTGCCGTAGAAGAGGTCGGCGGCCGAGGTCACGATCGGCGACGCGTCGAAGAGCTCGTCGGCCGCGATGCCCTGGACGGGGCAGCCGGTGATGTTGCGGACGGTGTCGCCGCAGCCGCCGGCGGTGGTGACGCCGCTCGCCTCCAGGTGCGCGAAGATCTCGGGCAGCTTCGCGAGCTCGAGCCAGTGCAGCTGGATGTTCTGCCGCGTCGAGAGCTCGCCGTCGCCCTTGCCGTAGAGGTTCGAGACCTCGCCGATCGCGCGCAGGTGGTGCGGCGGCAGCTGGCCCGACGGGATCTTGATCCGGAGCATGAACGTCCCGATCTTGGGCTTGTCGTGGTAGAGGCCCCACCACTGCAGGCGGACGATGTCCTCCTCGGCCACGTTCTCGTAGCCCGCCGCGATCAGCGCAGGTAGCTCGTCGCGGATGCCGAGCGGCGCGCTCTCCTTCTTCAGGCGCTCGACCGGGTTCCGCTTGAGGACGAGCTCCCAATCGGGCGGCGGCTTTTGGACGGCACTCATCCGAGCGCATCCCGAAGGCGCAGCCGGATGAGGCCGGGGGTGGCCGTGAAGCCCCACCCGGCCCCGTCCGTTGGTCCGCTGCGAAGGGTGGATCCCACCATCGAGCCCACCATACCCAGACTGGTACAAAAAGTAAAGTTTTGAGGCGCGATGCGCCTTCCGGTCACTTCACTTCTTGCAGTCTTGAAACTTCAGTTGTTACAGTCTTGTTTCTTCAATTTCTGCAGGATTGATGCGGGTTTCGCCCTCCTGGCTTCCGCTCATCGCTAGGTTGTGTCGCATGAACGCCCGTCCCAAGGTTCTCGTGCGCGAGGAGATCGCAGAGGCCGGCGTCGACCTCCTGCGCGCCCGCTTCGACGTCGACACCGACTCCGAGAGCGACCTCGCGTCGATCATCGGCGGCTACGACGGCATCGTCATCCGCTCGGCCACGAAGCTCACCGCCGACCTGATCGAGGCCGGCACGAACCTCAAGGTGATCGGCCGGGCCGGGGTGGGCGTCGACAACGTCGACGTCGAGGCGGCGACGCGCCGCGGGATCGTCGTCGCCAATGCGCCGGAGTCGAACATCGTCTCGGCCGCCGAGCACACCATCGGCCTCCTCTTCGCCCTCGCCCGCAACATCCCGCAGGCGCACGCTGCGCTGCGTGAGGGGCGCTGGGAGCGCTCGAAGTGGGGCGGGATCGAGCTCGCCGAGAAGACGCTCGGCGTCCTCGGCTTCGGCCGGATCGGGCAGCGCGTGGCACGGCGCGCACTCGGCCTCCAGATGAACGTCGTCGCGTACGACCCTTTCGTCTCGGCCGAGCGCTTCCGCGAGGCCGGGGTCGAGCAGGACACGCTCGAGGGCGTGCTCGCCCGCGCCGACTTCGTGACGATCCACCTGCCGCTGAACGACGAGACGCGCGGCGTCATCGACGCCGGCGCGATCGCGCTGATGAAGGAGGGCGCGCGGCTGATCAACGCCGCCCGCGGCGAGCTGGTCGACGAGCAGGCCCTGCTCGAGGCGCTGCAGTCCGGCCGTCTCGGCGGCGCCGCGATCGACGTCTTTCCGCAAGAGCCGTACTCGGGCCCGCTGCTCGAGGCGCCGAACATCGTCGTGACGCCGCACCTCGCCGCCTCGACCGACGAGGCGCAGGACCGCGCGGGCGTAATCGTCGCCGAGCAGGTGGCCGCGGCGCTCGACGGCGGCCTCGTCACGAACGCGGTCAACATCCCGTCGGTCGGCGCCGAGGACTTCGAGGTGCTCGGGCCGTACCTGTCGCTCGCGGCGAGCCTGGGCCGCTTCGCGGTCGAGCTCGCGCGCGGCGAGCCGGGCCGGCTCACGCTCGAGTACGACGGCGAGCTCGCCGAGCACGACACCCGCCTCCTGACGCTCGCCGTGCTGAACGGCGCGTTCCGCGGCCGGGTCGACCAGCCGGTGAATTACGTGAACGCGCCGCTGATCGCGGCCGAGCTCGGGATCGAGGTCGTCGAGCAGCGAAGGCGCAGCTCGCGCGACTTCACGAACCTGATCGCCGTCTCGGCCGGCGACCTGCGGGTCGCGGGAACGACGATCGGCCGCGACAACCGGCAGTGGCTGGTCTCGGCGCTCGGGTTCGACGTCGAGATCGAGCTGGCGCCGCGCATGGTCGTCCTCCGCTACGACGACGTCCCGGGGGTGATCGGCCGCGTCGGCACGCTGCTCGGTGAGGCGCGCATCAACATCGCGAACATGGCCGTCTCGCGCAACCGCGAGGCGGGCAAGGCCGTGATGGTGCTCTCGCTCGACTCGCCGGCCGAGCCCGAGGTGCTGGAGCGCCTCGGGCACGGCGCGGACGAGGTCTACTTCGTCGAGCTGTTCATCTAGAACGCGAGCGGCACCCCGCGCGGCAGCACGATCGCCGGGCAGTGCGTGAGCTCGACCAGATACGCGGAGGCGGCGCTGATCAGCACCGACCCCCGGGTTGCGCCGGCCTTCGAGCCGACGACGAGCAGCCCGGCGTTCGGGCTCGGCCGGTTCTCGACCTCCGCGCCGAGCCGGCTTGCAAGCGCCGAGGCGGTCTGGGCGGCGCTCGTGTCGCCCTCCTCGTCGACGGCGGCGATCGACGAGATCGGGCCGTTGTCATGGTCGGCGAAGCCCGCCGGCGCGATTGCGACTGCGAGCGGGCCGCCCTCGAGCAGCCGCTCGGCCGAGGTCTGCGGGTACACGTGCCCCGGGGTCGTCCGGTAGGCGGATCCGAACACGACCGCGTCCGCGTGCTCCTTGGCCGCGAGCTCCCGCAGCCCGTCCGGGGTCGAGGCGCTGTGCACGACGAACCGCGGGAGCTCCGGGTTTCCGAGCCACGCCGCGCCGCGCTCGAGCAGCTCCTCGGCCTCATGCTCGGCGAGCTGCTCGCGACCGCCGCTCTCGACCCCGTGGCGGACGTACGCGAGCGCGAGCGAGGCGCCCGCCCTCGAGAGCAACCTCCCGAGGGCGAGCGCGTCGCGATCAGAGTCCGTGCCGTCGTACGAGACGATGATCTTCGTAGGCATTGCGTGTTACTCGACGCTGGGCTCGTGGGCCGCGGCGGTGCCTCCGAGCAGGCCGCCCGAGCCGCCGGTGTAGCCGAGCGACGGGATGTCCGACGGGTACACCTCGTGCCCGTGGACGGCGATGTCGCCCTGCTCCATCTCCGCCTCGGTCATCCGCAGCGGGATCACGAGACCGACGAGCTTGAGGATGATGAACGTCGCGACGGCCGTGAAGCCGATCACCCAGAGGCCGGCGAAGAGCTGCCACTTGAAGAGGTGCCAGCTGCCGGTGGCCGAGAACCACGGCGTGCCGTCCGGGTTGAGGTAGACCGCCATGTGCGAGTCGGCGAAGATCCCGACCAGGAGGCCGCCGGCGAACCCGGCGAAGCCGTGCGTGTAGATGACGCCGAGCGTGTCGTCGACGTCGCGGAAGGGGCGCAGCCGGCTGAGGTAGTTGTAGGCCACGTACACGATCGACGAGGCGATCACCCCGATCATGATCGCGCCGTAGCCGTTCACGAAGCCGGCCGAAGGGGTGATGGCGACGAGGCCGACGATCATCCCGTTGACGCTGCCGATCAGCGACGGCTTGCGGCCCGTCATGTAGTCCCAGAGCACCCAGACGAGGAACGCGACCGCGGTGCAGAGGTTCGTGTTCAGCACGGCGGCCGCGGCGTCGGCGCCCGCGTAGTACGGATCGCCGCCGTTGAAGCCGTTCCAGCCGAGCCAGAGGAGTCCGGCGCCGGTCGCGACCATCAGCAGGTTGTTCGGCGCGTCGATCTCGCGGTCGCGCGCGAGCCTCGGCCCGATCACCGCCGCGGCGACGAACCCGGCCACGCCGGCGGTCAGATGGATGACGTAGCCGCCCGAGAAGTCGACGGCGCCCTTGTGGGCGAAGTAGCCGCCGCCCCAGATCAGGAACGCGTTCACGACGTAGACGCCCGAGATCCAGAGCGGCACGAAGACGAGCCACGCCTTGAAGTTGATGCGCCCGAGCACGGAGCCGAGCATCAGCAGCGGCGTGATCGCCGCGAACACGAACTGGAAGTAGACGAGCGAGGACTGCGGGAAGTGCCAGGGCGGCCCCCCGACGAGCGGGATGCTGGCCTGGCCCTGCAGCGACTGGTGGTTCAGCACCGGGCCCGGCTGCCCGATGAACGAGCCGAAGAAATGCGCCGTGTTACTCGACAGGCCGTGCCACGGGTGGCCGAAGGCCATGTTGAAGCCGTACAGCACCCAGACGATCAGCACGGCGGCGAAGCCGGAGAACGCGAGCATCATGCTGTTCACGGACCAGCGCTTCTGCATCACCCCGCCGTACAGGACGACGAGGCCCGGCACGCTCATCAGGCCGACCAGGGTGGCCGCCGTGAGCTGCCAGGCGTTGTCGCCGGGGTTCAGCCAGGTTGGATACGGAAGGACAGTGTCGAAGAGCAAAGCCGATCTCCTTTCCGACGTTCGGGAAGCCGGGCACGGGGGTCGGATCGCCTTTCGATCCAACGCAAAAAAGGCCCCAAGACCCCGCCGTTGACAGGTCTTGTGGCCTCGTTGCCCGCGCTCGGTCGGCGACGACCGAACTGGATCAGACTGTAGCGGCCTCCCCGGAAGGAGGCAAGTACCTACCCGCCGGCGACCGCCGGCAGCAGGATCACCGTTGCCCCGTCAGGCACCGCGGTGTCGAGACCGTCGCGGAGCCGGATGTCGTCCTGGTCGATGAAGACGTTCAGGAACTGCGGCAGGTCGTCGCCCTCGAAGACGCGCTCGCGCAGGCTCGGGTAGGTCGCCACGAGGTTCTCGAGCACCTCGCGCACCGTCGCGCCCTCGGCATCGACCTGACGGTTGCCGCCGGCCTCGGGGCGGAGGATCGGGGGGATGCGGATGACCGCCACGCCAAAACCCTACACAGCAGGTTCCGGCCGGAGCTCCTCGATCCGGTCGATCCGGGCGAGGGCGGGGAAGAGCCACCGCCAGCCGAGCGCGAGGGCGACGGTGATGACGCCGCCCGCCACCACGGCGGGGACCGCGCCGAGCAGCGAGGCTGCGACCCCGGACTCGAAGGCGCCGAGCTCGTTCGAGGCGCTGATGAAGACCGACTCGACCGCGGTCACCCGCCCGCGGAGCTCGTTGGGCGCGGCGACGACCGCGATCGTGCTGCGGATGTTCACGCTCACCATGTCGACGCCGCCGGCGACCGCGAGGGCCACGACGGAGAGCGGAAGCGACTTCGAGAGCCCGAACACGATGGTCGCGACGCCGAAGGCGCCGACGACCAGGAGCAGCGTCGTCCCGGTACGGCCGCCGACGGGCCTCCGCGTCATCACGACTCCGGCGAGCAGCGCGCCGACGGCGGGGGCGCTCCGGAGCACGCCGAGCCCGAGGGGCCCGGTGTGGAGGATCTCGCGCGCGAAGAGGGGCAGCAGCGCGGTCGCACCGCCGAACAGCACCGCAAACAGGTCGAGCGTGATCGCGCCGAGCATGACGGGGGTGCGACGGATGAAGTGGATGCCGGCCAGGAACGTCGCCAGCCCCGGCGCCTGGCCGGTCCGCTCGAACGGCGGCTCGTGGACCAGGAGCACCGCGATCGCTCCGGCCGCGAGCAGGACTGCCGCGACGCCGTAGGTGAGCTCCGGATCGATGCTGAAGAGGAGCCCGCCGAGCGCCGGCCCGGCGACGGTGCCGCTCTGGAACGCGATCGAGCGCAGCGCCAGCGCGCTTGGCAGCAGCTCCCACGGCACGAGCGTCGGACCGAGTGCGCGGCCCGCCGGCGAGCCGATCGCCTGAGCGACCCCGTTGCCCGCCGCCAGCACGAGGAAGGGCCAGAGCCGGTCGGCCCCGTTGATCGTGACCGCGAGCAGCAGGAGCGCGACCAGCGTGTTGATCGCGATCGCTCCCGCCAGGACGAGCTTGCGGGAGACGTGGTCGGCGAGCTGACCGGCCGGCAGCGCCAGCAGCAGCAGGGGCAGGAACTCGCAGAGTCCGACCAGACCGAGATCGAAAGGGCTGCGGCGGACGGCGAAGACCTGCCACCCGACGGCGACGGCGACCATCTGGGTGCCGAAGCCCTCGGTGACGAGCCCCGCCCAGAGGAGGGTGAAGTCGCGGCCGTGGAGCGCCGCGGGCAGCTTCGAGCGCATGGCCCGAAGCTACCTTCGGCTCCCGTTGTTATTCGTCGTCCTCGGCGATGATGCGGTAGAGCGACTTGCGGGCGTCCTTCAGAACCTTGGCCGCCTCGGTGCGCTGCGCCTCGGTGCCGTGGTGGGTCACCTGGCGGGTGGCGATTCCGACCTGCAACGCGAGGTGGAAGAGCTCGCGCACGCCTTCCGGAATGCCCTCGCCTGCCAGCTGCCACGGGCTGCCGAGCTGCTCGCGGTTCTCCTCGACGTGCGTGCGGCCCGCGTCGGTGAGCGTGTAGACGTTGCCTCCCTCTCGCGACTCGGAGCGGATCAGCCCTTCGTCGGCGAGCAGCTGGAACGCCGGGTAGACGGAGCCCGGGCTCGGGCGCCAGGCGCCCTCCGAGCGCTGCTCGATCTCCTGCATCACCTGGTAGCCGTTGCGCGGCTCCTCCTCGAGCAGGAGCAGGATTGCAGCGCGAACGTTGCCGCGCCGCATGCGCCCCCCGCGGGGGCCGAAGCCGCCCTCGCTGAAACTACCCGGCCCGCCGACGCGCGCCTTGAAGAAGTCCCCGCCGCCGGGACCGAAGCCCTGCGGCCCGAAGGGGCCGGGGCCCCACATGAAAATACGATCTCTCTTGTGCATATCGAGATATGTATCCGATATATCGGAATGTGTCAAGAAGAGAGGAAGGTTAAAGTGATGCGATGCCAGTCGAACGGCAGGCGGAACGGCTGGCAGCGCCTCTCCGACGCACGGACCGGCGCTTCCTGCTCGTGCTGGGCATCGTCGCGCTCGCCGCGATCGTCGGGGGGGTCGTCTACGCAGCGACCCGTGGCGGCAACCCGTCGGGCCGGCGCTGCTTCACGGCGACGTTCTCCGCCTCCGTGGGCGGCGCCACGGTGCATCACTGCGGCGCGGCCGCCGTCCACTACTGCCGCTTCAACGCGAGCGCGCCCGAGGTGGCCGCGGCCTGCCGCAAGGAGGGGTTCCGGGTCGGCTCGAGCTGACCCCGCGCCTATCCTGTCGGCGTGAAGGTCGTTCTCCCCGACGGCAAGGAGCTCGAGCTCCCCGACGGCGCGACGGGCCTCGACGCCGCGCGCGCGATCGGCCCCAAGCTGGCCGAGCAGGCCGTACTGGTGCGGACGAACGGGAGCGTGCAGGACCTCAGGCTGCCGCTGCAGGACGGCCAGCCCGTTCAATTCCTGACCACGCGCGACTCCGACGACCCGGACGCGCTCTACGTGCTGCGCCACTCGAGCGCGCACCTGCTCGCCGAGGCCGTCCGCCGGCTCTACCCGGGCGTGAAGATCGCGATCGGGCCTCCGATCGAGCAGGGCTTCTACTACGACTTCGAGTTCCCGGAGCCGATCACCGAGGCCGACCTCGAGCGGATCGAGGACGAGGTCAGGCGCGAGCTCGCCGAGGGCCGCTCCTGGTCGCGTGAGGAGATCTCCCGCGCGGACGCGAAGCAACGGTTCCAGGCCGAGGAGGAGCCGTACAAGGTCGAGCTCGTCGACACCGCCGACGGCGACATCTCCCTGTACACGCAGGGTGAGTTCACGGATCTCTGCCGCGGGCCTGCACCTGCAGGACTCGAGCCCGATCAAGGCCTTCAAGCTCACCGGGCTCGCCGGCGCCTACTGGCGCGGCGACGAGAAGAACAAGCAGCTGACGCGGATTTACGGCACCGCGTTCTTCAAGCAAGGCGATCTCGACGCGCACCTCGCGCGCCTCGAGGAGGCCCGCCGCCGCGACCACCGGCGCCTGGGGACGCAGCTCGACCTGTTCCACTTCTCGGACGTCTCGCCGGGCTCGCCGTTCTGGCACCCGAAGGGGATGGCGGTCTGGAACGTGCTCGAGGACATGCGGCGGCGCGAGAACCGCGACCGCGGTTACGTCGAGGTGCGGACGCCGCAGATCTACGACAGCGAGCTGTGGGTGACCTCCGGGCACTGGGAGAAGTACCGCGAGCACATGTTCACGTTCGAGTCGGAGAACCGCCAGTTCGGGCTCAAGCCGATGAACTGCCCCGGCCACGCCGCCCTCTACGCCGACGGCGCCTACAGCTACCGCGAGCTGCCGCTCCGGATGGCCGAGGCGGGCGTGCTGCACCGCAACGAGCTCAGCGGCGCGCTCCACGGCCTGCTCCGCGTGCGCATGTTCTCGCAGGACGACGCGCACATCTTCTGCACGCCCGAGCAGATCGAGGCGGAGGTGCTCGGCTGCCTCGAGTTCGGGTACGCGATCTACGAGCGGCTCGGTCTGCAGATCAAGGTCGAGCTCTCGACCCGACCCCAGAACAAGCTCGGGACGGACGAGGAGTGGGACGCGGCGGAGACGGCGCTTGCGAAGGCTCTCGAGACCAGGGGGATCGAGTACGTCGTGAACGAGGGCGACGGCGCGTTCTACGGGCCGAAGATCGACCTGCACATGCTGGACTCGCTCGACCGCGCCTGGCAGATCGGGACGGTGCAGCTCGACTTCCAGATGCCGCAGCGCTTCGGCCTGCGCTACCAGGGCGCCGACAACGCCGAGCACACGCCGGTGATGATCCACCGTGCACTGATCGGCTCGTTCGAGCGGTTCATCGGCATTCTGATCGAGCACTTCGCGGGCGCGTTCCCCTTCTGGCTCGCGCCGGTGCAGGTGCGAATCCTGCCGGTTGGGCTCGGCCATCACGATGCGGCGCACTCGCTCGCCGGGAAGCTCGCCGCCTACCGCGTCGAGGTCGACGACTCCGACGAGACCGTCGGCAAGCGGATCCGTAACGCCGAGCTGCAGAAGATCCCGTACGTGATCGTCTACGGCGACAAGGAATCGGAGGAGGCGCTCGCCGTCCGGGAGCACGGGGGCGGCCAGTCGACGAGATCGCTGGACGAGCTGCTCGCGTTATTCGCTACCCTGTCAGCCTGACAAGTAGGGGCGCAACCGTCTCTCACCTCCCGGCGGGAAGCTTGGAGGTTCAACCGAGTGGTTGAAGAAACGGTTCGCGGCCGCTGCATGTCAGCGGTTTTTGTCTTTAACCCAGGAGGTACACACGAGCTTGGTAGTGCACATTTGAGGCCGAGGCGAGGTTCATTCGAGCTGCCGCGGCGTCCCGAGTCGCAGACCCGGGTCAACGAGGCCATCCGCGCAGGGCGCGTGAGGCTGATCGGCGAAGAGGGTCAGCAGCTTGGCATCAAGACGGTCGAGGACGCCCGGAACTACGCCTACGGCAAGGGCCTCGACCTGGTCGAGGTGGCAGCGCAGGCAGATCCGCCGGTCGCCAAGGTCATGGACTACGGCAAGTACCGGTACGAGCAGGAGCAGAAGGCCAAGCAGGCCCGCAAGAACCAGACGCAGATTCACGTCAAGGAGATCAAGCTCAGACCCAAGATCGGGATTCACGATTACGAGACCAAGAAGGGCCATGTCGTCCGCTTCCTCAACCAGCGGGCGAAGGTCAAGGTCACGATCATGTTCCGGGGTCGAGAGCGCGAGCACCCGGACCGCGGGCGTGACCTGCTCATGCGGCTCGCCGACGACGTGAAGGAGCTGGGGATGATCGAGACCCAGCCCCTGCTCGAAGGCCGCAACATGACGATGGTGCTTGGCCCGACGAAGAACGCAGGAGTGAAAAGAGATGCCGAAGCAGAAACGGAGCTCGGGGGCGAAGAAGAAGTTCACGGTGACGGGAACGGGGAAGCTCCTGCGCCGGAAGGCGGGCCAGAGCCACAATCTGGAGCACAAGTCGCCGAAGCTGAAGCGCGAGTTTCGTAAGGCGCAGCCCGTTTCGAGGGCGGACGACCGTACCGTTCGCACCCTCCTCGGGATCAAGAAGGCGAGCAAGCGTTAGATGCCCAGGGTCAAGCGTTCACTCCACGCGCGCAAGAAGCGGCGCAAGGTTCTCGAGCAGGCAAAGGGCTACTGGGGTCTCAAGAGCACCGGCTACACGTACGCGAAGGAGCAGGTCGAGCACTCGCTCACCTATGCCTACCGCGACCGCAAGGTCCGCAAGCGGAACTTCCGCCGGCTCTGGATCACGCGCATCAACGCGGGTGCGCGGGCGAACGGGCTCTCGTACAACCAGTTCATCGCCGGTCTGAAGGCGGCCGAGGTCGAGCTCGACCGGAAGGTGCTCGCCGATCTGGCGGTGCACGATCCGGAGCAGTTCGGGAAGCTCGCGGAGCAGGCGAAGGCCGCCCTCCCGAGCTGATCGTCTCGCGCGACAACGAGAAGCTCAAGCTCGTCCGCAAGCTCCACGAGCGGCGCTGGCGCGACAAGCTCGGGCTGTTCGCCTGCGAGGGCGAGGACCTCGTCGAGGCCGCGATCGCCGAGCCGGTCGAGCTGCTCGTCGCGGGCGAGAACGTCGAGCCGGCGCTGCTGGCCGAGGTCTCGTCAGCGGCGCACCCGCCGCGGGTGATCGGCGTCTACCGGAGGGAGGATCTCCCGGCGGCTGACGGCCGGACTGCGGTCCTGGCGCTGTGGCGCGTGGCCGACCCGGGGAACGTGGGCACGCTGATCCGCACGGCGGATGCGTTCGGCGCGGCGGTGGCCTTGAGCGAAGGCTGCGCCGACCCGACGGGGCCCAAGGCGCTTCGTGCTTCGGCCGGGTCGATCTGGCGCGTGCCGCTCGTTGCGTTCGCTCGCGACTTGCAACCAAGCGGGTGGCGCTCGTGGCGCATGGGGGAGTGCCGCTCGGCGAGTGCGACCTTGGCGGCGGCGTGACGTTCCTGCTCGGGGCCGAACGCGAGGGGCTGCCGGCGGAGGTCGAACGGGATCTCGAGGCGACCATCCCGGTCGACGTGGAGTCGCTGAACGTCGCGTGCACCGGCGTCGCCGTGACCGGCGCGCGAACGCCGCTCTCACGACGTCGGCGCCGTCCAGAACCGCGGCTTGCCGCATCGGGCACGTCGCCTTTCAGTCACGTCTGCGGCAGACGAAGATCGCGTCCTCGTGACCCGCCCAGGGCGTGCCGTCGAACCAGCCGTAGAGACCCTCCACGACGAAGCCCTCGGCGCCGAGCAACTCGCGCCACTCCGGGATCGAGATCCAGGCGAGCGAGAGCTCCGACTCGACGCCGTCGCCGCGGACGCGGAGGACGAGCGTGCGGCGGCGCTCGTCCCAGTCGGCGCGCTCGAAGATCCCGGGCTCGCGCTCGAGCCAGCGGGCGTGCGTCTCGGCGATGTCGTCGGCGCCGGGGGAGAAGACGTCGAAGATCAACGTCCCGTCCGGCTCGAGCAGTCCGTGGACGGCGCGCAGGACGGCCCGCCGGTCCTCGTCGCTCTGCATGTGGAGGAGGGAGCGGAACGGGATCGTGACGAGCGGAACCGGCCCCTCGACCGGCGGGTCGCGGAAGTCGCCAAAGCGCAGATCGACCTGCAGGTGTCGTCCAACTTCAAGCCCGGCCAGGACGGCGCGCTCGCGCGCCACCTCGAGCATCCCCTCCGACGCGTCGACGCCGATCACCTGGATCCCGTCCACGGCGATCGGAATCGCGAGCCGGCCCGTGCCGACGCCGAGCTCGACGACGGGCCCGCCCGACCGCCGCGCCCGCTCGAGGTAGAACGGCACGTCCTCCACGACGCTCACCGACCACGGGTCGTAGAGCCGGGCGATACGGTCGTAAGCCGACACCGCCGCAATGCTGCCTGGCGGCACCGATAACTTGGAGAGTCCATGGCGCAGGAAACCGACTGGCAGAGCTATGCAACCGAGGCCGAGCGTGCATTCGCCGAGGCCGATCTCACGGCGATCGAGGACGTGCGCGTCCGCTACCTGGGCCGCAAGAGCCCGCTCGTGCAGGCGCTGCGCGGCGTTCGCGACCGCGAGAGCGGGATGCTCCTCAACGGCGTCCGGCAGCGGCTCGAGGCGGCGGTCGACGCGCGCGAGGCGTCGCTCGCCGCCGACGACCTCGACCGGCGGCTGCGCGAGGAGGTCGTCGACGTCACGCTCCCGGGCGAGGACCTGCCGCTCGGGCACCTGCATCCGATCACCCAGGTACGGCGGGCGGTCGAGGACGCGTTCCTCGGGCTCGGGTGGGAGGTGCGCGACGACCGAGAGGTCGAGACGGTCGAGTACAACTTCGACAAGCTCGCGTTCCTGCCGACGCACTCGGCCCGCTCGCCGCGCGACACGTTCTTCTTCGACGACGACCACGTCCTGCGCACGGAGACGAGCCCCTCGCAGATCCACGTCCTCGAGGAGAAGCCGCCGCCGGTCTACATGGTCTCGATCGGCCGCGTCTACCGGCGCGACGCGATCACGGCCACGCGCTACCCGATCTTCCACCAGTTCGAAGGACTTGCCGTCGACCGCGGGCTCACGCTCGCGGATCTCAAGGGCACGCTCCTGCACGTGATGCGCGCGCTCTACGGGCCCGAGCGGCGCGTGCGCTTCCGGACGCACTACTTCCCGTTCACGGAGCCGTCGATCGAGCCGGACGTCTCCTGCGGGATCTGCAACGGCGCCGGCTGCCGCACGTGCAAGTTCTCCGGCTGGATCGAGATGGGCGGCGCCGGCATGGTCGACCCACGCGTCTTCGAGAACGTCGGCCTCGACCCCGAGGAGTGGACCGGCTTCGCCTTCGGGTGCGGGCTCGAGCGCACCGCCCAGCTCCGCCACGACATCCCGGACATCCGCGCCCTCTGGGAGGGCGATCTACGCGTGCTGAGTCAATTTTGATCAGGGGGCAGTTCTGATGAAGGTCCCGGTCGACTGGCTCCGGGACTACGTGCCGATCGAGATGCCGCTCGAAGGAGCTCGCGACGCGGCTCTCGATCGCGACCGCCGAGGTCGAGGCGGTGCTGCCGCCTCCGGTGCCGGACGAGAACGGCAACCTCGGCCTGTTCAGGATCGGCCGCGTGCTCGAGGCGGAGAAGCATCCGAACGCCGACCGCCTGCAGGTCACCAAGGTGGACGTCGGCGAGGGGGAGCCGCGCTCGATCGTCTGCGGCGCCTGGAACTTCGGCGTGGGCGCCACCGTCGGCGTGGCGCTGCCCGGCGCGCGGCTGCCGAACGGCCTCGAGCTCGAGCGCCGCGAGGTCCGCGGCCAGGTCTCGGACGGGATGATCCTCGCCGAGGACGAGGTCGCCATCGGCGCCGACCACGCCGGGATCATGCTCCTCCCGGAGACCGAGCCCGGCACCCCGCTCTCCGACGTGCTTCCACTCGCCGATGCCGTGCTCGTGGTCGAGGCGACGGGCAACCGGCCCGACCTCTACTCCGTCTACGGCCTCGCGCGCGAGATTGCGACCCTTTACGACCTGCCTCTTCGGGGCGTGACCGGGGACAGTCCCCCGTCACGTCCCGAGGGGACAGTCGAGATCGAGATCGAGGACTTCGAGGGGTGCCCGCGCTACATCGGGCACCTGTTCGAGGACGTGAAGATCGCGGCGTCGCCGCAGTGGCTGCGCTCGCGCCTCTACCTCGCCGGCCAGCGGCCGATCTCGAACGTCGTGGACGTCACCAACTTCGTGATGCTCGGGCTCGGGAACCCGCTGCACGCCTTCGACTTCACGACCCTCCGCGGCGGCAAGATCGTCGTCCGCCGCGCGCGGCCGGGCGAGAAGCTCACGACCCTCGACAGCGTCGAGCGCGAGCTCGTCCCGGACGACCTGGTGATCGCCGACGCCGACCAGGCGATCGCGCTCGCCGGGATCATGGGCGGCGAGGAGACCGAGATCGGCGAGGGCACGACGACCGTGCTTCTCGAGGCGGCCAACTTCGAGCCGTACGGCATCTATCGCACGTCCGAGCGGCAGCGGCTGCGCACCGAGGGCTCGAACCGCTGGGAAAAGGGCGTCGACCCCTACCTCGCAGGCCCGGCCGCCGAGGTTGCGACCAACCTGATCCTCGAGCTCGCGGCGGCCCGCTGGACGGCGGCGAGCGACGTGCAGGGCAAGCTGCCCGAGCGGCCCGTGATCCGCTTCCGGCCCGAGGCGGCCGATGCGCTGATCGGGGTCGACACGCCGCCCGGGCGCCAGTACGAGATCCTCGAGCGTCTCGGCTTCGACCGCCGCGACGGCGAGGTCGTGTCCCCCACCTGGCGGGCCCGCGACATGACTCGGGAGGTCGACGTGATCGAGGAGATCGCGCGCTTCCGCCTCGAAGACGTGCCGTTCACGCTGCCGGCCCGCCGTGAGATGAGCGGCCTGCTCACCCGCGGGCAAGCGCTGCGCCGGCGCGTCGAGGACACGCTCGCCGGCCTCGGCTTCGCCGAGATCTACACCCCGAGCCTGCGCCCCGACGAGGACACGCCGTGGAAGCTCCCCGAGCCGATCTCGGTCGAGCTCACGGCCTTACGCACCGGGCTCCTCCCGAGCCTGGTCGAGTCGGCGCAGCGCAACGTCGATGCCGGCGCCCGCGGAATCGCGCTGTTCGAGATCGCGCGCGTCTACCTGCGCGGCGGCGACCTTCCCGAGGAGCGGCTGCGCGTCGCCGGGATCGCGCAGGGCGGCTTCCTGCACGTGAAGGGCGTGGTCGAGACGCTGTACGCGGCGCTCAAGGCCGAGCCGCACTTCGAGCGGGGCGAGCACGAGCTGCTCCATCCGGGCAAGACCGCGCGCACCCCTGCGGGCGTCCTCGGCGAGGTCCACCCGCGCGCACTGGAGGGCGACTGGGGGGCGTTCGAGCTCGACCTCCACGAGCTCTTCGCCGGCTCGATCGAGACTGTCCTGTATCGCGACGTGATCACCTTCCCGGCGATCCGGCAGGACATCGCCGTCGCCGTCCCCGAGGAGGTCGCGGTCGGCGACCTCGTCGACGCCGCCCTCGAGGCGGCCGGCGAGGAGCTGCGCGAGGTCCGCGTCTTCGACGTCTACCGCGGCGAGCAGCTCGGCGAGGGCCGCAAGTCCGTCGCGTTCTCGGTCGCCTACCAGTCCGCCGAGCGCACGCTGACCGAGGAGGACGCCACGAGGCTGCGCGAGGCGATCGTCGCGGCGCTCGCGCAGCGCTTCGGCGCCGAGCTCCGTGCGGCCGCTCGTCGGTGACGGACGCCTCGTCGCGCTCTAGACGCAGCCATTCGGCCGGCGATGTGCCAGACCGGGCCCTGCGTTCCCACCGGGTCGCGTGTCCGACAGCACCCGCAGCACCTCGACGCGGCCGCGGATGTTGTCGGCGTCGCAGCGCTCGAAGCACCGGCGCACCATGCCGGCCGACGCGCCGTAGCCGAACCTGCTTGCGCTCCGAAACTGGAGCCTCAGACTGGTGCCGGCCCGCCGCGGGTTGAGCGGCGCCAGGTGGAGCGCCGCCTGGTCGAGGTAATCCGACGACGCAAGCGTGATCTCCCCGAGCAGGTCGCTCCAGTCGGCGGGGAGTGCCGCCAGCGCGGCGTCCCACGACTCGGGCAGATGCGCGGGCGGCGCCGGTGCCGCGGCCGCGGCCTCCGGCCGGTTCTGGTACACGATCAGGTCGAGTCGGCCGTCGATGTGCTCGGTGTCGAGACGGGCGAGCGCCCGCCGGAGCGCGTCACTGCCGGGCGCGTTGCCTCGCCGGCCGACACGAAGCGTCAGCGCACCCGTCTCGAGCTCGAGCGGCTGGAGCGGCGCGAGGAGCGCGGCGGCGCGTGGGCGCTGCGCGAGGTCGGCGATCGTGAACCGGAGCCTTGCGTCCAGCCAGTCAGAGGGAAGTCCGCGTTCGATCCTCTGCCAGTCGTCGACGAGTGCCATGGCCCCAGAACGTACACTCAAAGCTGATGGCGAAGGTCGAGAAGAAGCGCACGCTCTCCGACGACCGCCTCCGGGACTTCCTCCGGGAGATGCTGCTGATCCGGCGGTTCGAGGAGAAGGTCGAAGAGCGTTTCCGCGCGGGTGAGCTGCCCGGGTTCCTGCACGTCGCGATCGGACAGGAGGCGGCCGAGGTCGGCGTCTGCGCGGCGATGGAGGACGGCGACGTCTTCGGCTCCACCCATCGCGCGCACGGTCACACGCTCGCGCGCGGAACGCATCCGAACGCGCTCATGGCCGAGCTGTACGGGAAGCTCGAGGGCTGCTCGCACGGGTACGGCGGCTCGATGCACCTCTACGACGTGGAGCGCGGCAACCTCGGTGCGAACGCGGTCGTCGCCGGCGGCCTCCCCGCGCTCGTCGGCGCCGGGCTCGCGTTCAAGCTGCGCGACGAGCCGCGCGTCGCCGTCGCCTTCTTCGGCGACGGAGCCACCAACACGGGCACCTTCCACGAGTCGCTCAACCTGGCCCAGCTCTGGAAGACGAAGACGGTGTTCGTGTGCGAGAACAACTCGTGGGCCGAGTCGACTCCCGGCTGGCAGCACTCGCCGGTCTGGAATGACATGTCCAAGCGGGCGGGCGCCTACGACATGCACGTGATGAAGGTCGACGGGCAGGACGTGGAGAAGGTCTACGAGGCCGCCTGCGAGGCGCTCGACTACGCGCGCTCGGGCCAGGGCCCCGTCTTTCTCGACGTCGAGACCTACCGCATGCACGGGCACTACATCGGCGACCCGCAGGTGTATCGCTCCAAGGAGGATCGCGACGACGCCGCGGCGCACGACCCGATCGTGCGGCTGCGTGACCGGCTCGAGGTGCCGGAGGACGAGTGGCAGGCGCTCGAGGACGAGGTGCAGGGTATTGTCGAGGCCGCGGTCGAGTTCGCGAAGAACGGGACCGATCCGCAGCCCGAGGACGCCTTGAAGAACGTCTACGCCTAACGCTCTTGCCCGAAATCTCGTACAGGGAGGCCGTGCGCAATGCGCTCGCCGAGGCGATGCGCGCGGACGGCGACGTCTTCGTGATGGGCGAGGACATCGCCGAGATGGGCGGCTCGATGGGTGTGACGCAGGGGCTCGTGGAGGAGTTCGGCCCGGAGCGCGTCCGCAACACCCCGATCTCCGAGATGGCGATCGTCGGGGCCGGCATCGGCGCGGCGATGCAGGGCATGCGCCCGGTGGTCGAGATCATGTACGAGGACTTCCTGACGATCTCGCTCGAGCAGATCGTCAACCAGGCGGCGAAGCACCGCTACATGTCAGGCGGGCAGCTGAAGGTGCCGATCACGATCCGCACGCAGGGCGGCGCCGGCTGGTCGCCCGGCGCCCAGCACGCCCAGCAGCTCGAGGCGTGGCTCGTGCACGTCCCGGGGCTCAAGGTCGTGTTCCCGACGAGCCCGGCCGACGCAGCTGGCCTCCTATGGTCGGCGATCTACGACGACAACCCGGTGATCGTCTTCGAGCACCGGCTGCTCTACCCGGTGAAGGGCGAGGTGCCGGAGAAGATCGAGCCCGTGCCGATTGGCAAGGCCCGGGTCGTGCGCGAGGGGAGCGACGTGACGGTGATCGCCACCGGCCCGCTCGTCCATCGCGCGCTCCGCGCGGCCGAGGACGCCGAGAAGGACGGCATCTCGGTCGAGATCGTCGACCCGCGCACCCTGCAGCCGCTCGACGAGGAGACGCTCGTCGAGTCGGTGAAGAAGACGAACCGCGCGGTCGTCGCCCATGAGGCCGTGACGCGGATGGGCTTCGGCGCCGAGGTGGCGGCCGTTCTCCAGGAGAAGGCGTTCGACTGGCTCGACGCGCCGATCGAGCGCGTCGGCGCGAAGTTCGCGCCGCTCGCGTTCGCGCCGGCGATGGAGCAGTTCGTGATCCCGCAACCGGCCGACGTGCTCGCTGCGGTGAAGAAGACGCTGGCGCGCGCCTGATGGCGACCGACGTGAAGCTGCCGCGGCTCGGGCAGGGGATGGAGAGCGGCACGATCGTCAAGTGGCTGAAGGCCGAGGGCGACACCGTCGAGAAGGGCGAGCCGCTCTACGAGGTCGACACCGAGAAGGCGACCCAGGAGGTCGAGGCGGAGGCGAGCGGCGTCCTGCTCCGGATAGCGGTCCAGGGTGGCGAGGTTCCGGTAGGCGAGACGCTCGCGTTCATCGGTGAGCGCGGTGAGACCTCAGCCAGTTCGGACGTGCCGTCCGAACTGGCTCGTGAGCAGGCCGCCGCACCCGAGCCGGTCGAGGACGACACCCCGTTACGCGCCGGCGTCAACGGCGCGGGGGAGTCGACCGGCCGCATCAAGGCCTCGCCCCTCGCGAGGCGGATGGCGCGCGAGCGCGGCGTCGACCTGGCGAACCTGACCGGCACCGGGCCCGAGGGACGCATCGTCGCCGAGGACGTCGAGCGCGCAGCTGTCTCGGAGCCGGCGACGCCTGCGGCGGCGCCGCGAGAGGTGCTGCCCGAGGTCGAGCAGGTGCCGCTGACGAGGATCCGCAAGACGATCGCCCGCCGCCTCACCGAGGCGTGGACGGTGCCCGTCTTCCAGCTCAGCGTGTCGGCCGACATGACGCGCGGGAACGCGCTCCTCGACCGCGCGCGGGAGCTCGACCCCGACGTGCAGTTGACCGTCACCGACCTGATCGTGCGCGTGTGCGGGAGCGCGCTCGTCCGTCACCCGGACGTCAACGTGCAGTTCGCGGAGGAGGCGCTGCTGCGCTTCCCGTCGGCTGACATCGGCCTCGCGGTCGCCGCCCCGCAGGGGCTCGTCGTGCCGGTGATCCGGTCGGTCGAGCGGCTCTCGCTTGCAGAGGTGGGCGGGCGCCGGGCCGAGCTGGTGCGGCGAGCCCGGAGCGGATCGCTGCAGCTCGCGGATCTCGAGGGCGGCACCTTCACGATCTCGAACCTCGGCATGTTCGGCGTCGAGCAGTTCTCGGCCGTGCTCAACCCGCCGCAGGCGGCGATCCTCGCCGTCGGCGCGACGACCGACCGTCCCGTCGCCGTGGACGGGGAGGTTGTCGTGCGGCCGATGATGACGGTGACGCTCACCGTCGACCACCGCGCGGTCGACGGGGCCCCGGCCGCCGACTTCCTGCGGACGGTCAAGCGTTTCCTCGAGGATCCTGCACTGGCGCTGTGAACGTCGCGATCCGTCGCGGTGACCGGATGGACCTCCCGTTCATGCGGTCGGTGCTCGCGTTCGCGTACAACTGGCACCTGGCGACGTTCGACACCGAGGTCTCGATCTCGCGCTACGTCGACGGGTGGGGGCGGGCCGGGGACGTCTCGTACGTCGCGACCGACGGCGGCCACTCGGTCGGCGTGGGCTGGTTCCGGCTCTTTCACGACCGGCTGCAGGGGTACGGCTACGTGGACGAGCGGACGCCCGAGCTGACGATCGTCGTCGTCCCGACCCGGCAGGGGCAGGGGATCGGCCTCCAGCTGCTGACCGCGCTGCTCGAGCGGGCGAAATACGAGGGCTACCCGGCGGTGTCGGTCTCGGTGCAGCGCGGGGACAGCGACGAGGAGGCGTACCGCGAGCGCGGCTTCGAGGCGTTCGCCGAGGAGGGCGAGGCGGTCACGCTGGTACGGAAGCTCTGAGCCAGGGGACGAGATCCCGGACGAACGCCGGGTCGATCGCGTGATCCATCGGCGACTCGCGATAGAGCACCTCGGCACCCGCCGCCTCGAGCCGGGTCAGCGAGCGGTGCGCGAACTCGACCGGGATGATCGGGTCGTACGCCCCGTGGCCCATCGCGATCGGCGGGAACGGAAGCTCCGTCTCCAGCTCCCAGCCGTCGACGACCGGGACGAACCCCGAGAAGGCGAGGATCGCGGCCGGCCGCGGCCGGCCCTTCCCGAGCCCGACCGAGAGGCTCATGACGGCCCCCTGCGAGAAACCGCCGAGCACGATCCGCTCGTACGGCAGCCCGTCGACGAAGTCCGACAGCGCCCCGAAGCCCTGCGCGAACGTCGTCGGGTCGGGGTAGCCGACGCGCGGGACCGCGTACCAGTGGGCGCCGCCGGGCGGCAGCGAGAGCGGCCCCCGGGGCGAGTAGCCGTGAAACCGCCGCTCGGGATCGAGCGCGTCGAAGAGGCCGAAGAGGTCCTGCTCGCTCGCGCCGCGGCCGTGCACGAGCACGAACGCGCCCTCGGCCTCTCCGGCGGCCGGGCGCTCCACGTACGTCTCGACGTTCACGTGCCGCCATTCTGCCCCGACGGTCTAGGATCGCGAGATGAAGTGTGACGTTGCCGTTCTAGGCGGGGGCCCGGGTGGGTACACGGCCGCCATCCGGGCTGCGCAGCTCGGCGCCGACGTCGTCTGCGTCGAGCAGGAGTCGGAGCTCGGCGGGACGTGCCTGCGCGTCGGGTGCATCCCGACGAAGGCCTGGGTGCAGACGGCCCACTGGCTGAAGCAGGCCCGAGACTCGTTCGAGAAGCTGGGCGTGATCGTCGACGAGCCGGAGCTCGACTTCGGGGCCGCGAACGAGTGGAAGCGCGGCGTCGTCGCGCAGATGACCGGCGGCGTCGCCACGCTGTTCAAGGCGAACGGCGTCGACTGGCTCCACGGCAAGGGCTCGTTCAAGGACGCGAACACGCTCGTCGTCGAGGGCAACGAGGACGTGTCCTTCGACCAGGCGATCATCGCGACCGGCTCCTTTCCGATTCGCCCGCCGATCCCCGGGCTCGACAATCCGCTGTGTGTGGATTCGACGGGTCTGCTGGCGCAGACCGAGGTTCCGCGGAGGCTCGTGATTCTGGGCGGCGGGATCATCGGCTGCGAGTTCGCCTCGATCTTCCGCCACTTCGGCAGCGAGGTGACGGTGATCGAGATGCTCGACCACTTGATCCCGCAGGAGGACGACGATGCCGCCAAGGAGCTCCAGAAGGCGTTCACGAAGAAGGGGATCACGCTCGAGCTCGGCAAGCAATGCACGGCTGTCGAGGAGGCCGAAGGCGGGCTCACCGTGCGTTACGGCGACAACGAGTCCGTCACGGCCGACCTGATGCTCGTCTCGGTGGGCCGCGCGCCGCTCGTCTCGGGGATCGGCCTCGAGGAGGCGGGCGTCGACTACGACACGCGCAAGGGCATCGGCACCGACGACCATCGCCGCACCACCCAGGCGCACATCTACGCCGTCGGCGACTGCGCCGGCTACTGGCAGCTCGCGCACACCGCGTTCCGGGAGGGCGAGGTCGCGGCCGAGAACGCCTGCGGGCACGAGGCCGTGATGGGCGAACCGGCGGTGCCGCGGCCCATCTACACGGATCCGGAGATCGCCGGCGTGGGGCTGACCGAGGCGCAGGCGCGCGAAGAGCATGGCGACGAGGTCGCCGTCGGCCGCTTCCCGTGGGTCGCGAACGCCCGGGCCGTGATGCAGGACGAGAGCGTCGGCTGGGTCAAGTCGATCCACGAGACGCGCTACGGCGAGCTGCTCGGCCTCGTGATCGTCGGGCCGCACGCGACCGACCTGATCGAGGCGGGCGTCGTCGCGCTCGACGCCGAGTCGACGGTCGAGACCGTCGCCGACGGGATGGCGCCGCACCCGACGCTCTCCGAGGCGGTCAAGGAGGCCGGGCTGGTCGCGCTCGGCCGCGCGATCCACCTGCCGAACCGCAAGCGTTCCTGACGCTTGATGTGTGACGTCGGGCATGCCCTGCCGCCGCTCGAGGCGGACGAGTACGTTCTCGACACGCCGCTCGTGCGCGCGCTCGTCGCGCAGGTGCGGGCGTCCATCGAGGACACGTCCGGGCCCGAGGCGGCCTGTGCCGCGATCGAGCCGCTCTTCGCCGAGCTGATGTCCGACCGCGAGTGGCTGCCCGAGGAGTACCAGGCCGACGCGCCGAAGAGCGGCATGGGTGGGGGCATCGGCCAGTGGCTCCTCTTCCGCTCCGCCGACCGCTCGCTCTGCCTCTTCAGCCTCGTCGTCCCCGCCGGGTCGATGACGCCCGTGCACGACCATCTCGCCTGGGGGCTGATCGGGCTCTACCGCGGCAACCAGGACGAGGAGATCTACCGGCCTGGCCGTCGGGCGGGCTCGAGCTCGTGCGGCAGCGGCCGCTCGAGCCAGGCGACTTCTACCGGCTGCTCCCGCCGCTCGACGACATCCACCGCGTCCGCACGACCTCCGACGTCACCTCCGTCTCGATCCACCTGCTCGCGAGCGACACCGGCTGCATCCTCCGGCACACCTATGACGAGGAGACCGGCGAGGCGCGGCCGTTCCGCTCCGGCTACGTGAACGCCGAGTGCGAAGCGGCGCCCCTGTAGGCCGTGGGGCTTCGCGACATCGTCCAGACCGGAGCCGGGGCCTCGAACGGGGTCTCGTCCGGCTGAAGCTCGCGCGTGAGCTCGAACCCGAGCCGGCCGTAGAAGCCGAGCGTCTGCCGGAACGGCGTCTCGAGGTACAGCGTGCCCTCGCGCCGGGGGTGAGCACAGGGCGCTCTCCGCCCGTCGGCGGCGCTCGGCGGCGTGGCTCGAGAACGGCGGCGTCCTGGCAACCTCGAGCGCCCGAGGGCCCCCGCGAGGACGCGGTGCCGGCGTAGACGGAGGCGCCGATCGCCTCGGCCGCGAACGCGCGCGCGAGGAGCCGCGCCGCGGTCGGGATCTCACGCTGCTCCAGCCGGACTGCGCTCAGAGGTTGTGGAGCGGCACCTCGTAGAAGTCCACGCTCTGGCGGGCTCCCGCGTGGCCTGCGCCGCTGTTCATCACCGCGTCGGCCTTCTTCATCGCCTCCTCGCTCTCGAAGAGCGTGATCGAGAGCACCCCGCCCGTCGCGCGGTCCGCGAGGAACAGCACCTTCGCGTCCCGGACCTCGGGCGGCAGGGTTCCGGAGTCGATCAGCTCACGCACTACGGGCGCCGCTTCGCGAGCGCCAGATCGACGGCCTTCGCGCACTTCCGGCCCTCGCTGATCGCCCAGACGATCAGCGACTGCCCGCGCCGCGCGTCGCCCGCCGCGAACACGCCGGGAACCGACGTCTCGTAGGCGGCGGCCTTCACGTTCGACCGCTCGTCGCGCTCGACGCCGAGCTGCTCGAGCAGGCCCTGCTCGGGGCCGAGGAAGCCCATCGCGAGCAGTACGAGCCCGGCGCGGCGCGTCTCCTCGGTCCCGGGAACCGCCTCGAAGGGCGGGTTGCCGCCGTTCTCGACCCAGTGGATCTGCTGCACATGCCCGTTGCCGGTGAAGTGGGTGGTCGAGATCGCGAAGTCGCGCTCGCCGCCCTCCTTGAGCGCGTACGGGATGCGGAGCTTCATCGGCCAGCGCGGCCACGGGCGTCTTGTCGTCGGGCCGCGACACCGGGCGGCTCGCCGATCAGCTCGATCTGCGTCACCGACGCGGCGCCCTCGCGGTGCGCGTTCGCGACGCAGTCGGCGCCGGTGTCGCCGCCGCCGATCACGATCACGTGCTTGCCGGCGGCGGTGATGACCTCGTCCTCCGCAGGCGGCGCGGGCGTGCCGGGCATCTGCGGGCCCTCGGTGCGCGCGACGTGGCGGTTCCGCTGGTAGAGGTAGTCCATCGCGAAGTGGACGCCGCCGAGCTCGCGGCCCGGCACCGGCAGGTCGCGCGGCACGCGCGCGCCGGTCGCGATCACGATCGCGTCGAACTGCTCCTTCAGCTCGGCGGCCGTGATGTCCTTGCCGACCTCGACGCCGAAGCGGAGCTCGACGCCCTCGTCGGCCAGCTGCTTCACGCGCCGCTCGACGATCCACTTCTCGATCTTGAAGTCCGGGACGCCGAACCGCACCAGACCGCCCCCGGCCTCGTCGCGCTCGAGCAGCGTCACCGCGTGGCCTGCCCGGCGCAGCTGCTGCGCGCACGCCATGCCGGCCGGCCCGGCGCCGATCACGGCGACGGACTGCCCGGTCTCGCTCGTCGGCGGCTGCGGGGTCACCCAGCCCTTCGTCGAAGGCGCGGTTGATGATCGCGAGCTCGATCTGCTTGATCGTGACCGCCTCGCCCTCGCGGATCTCGAGCACGCACGCCGCCTCGCAGGGAGCGGGGCAGAGCCGCCCGGTGAAGTCCGGGAAGTTGTTCGTCCGGTGGAGCTGGCGGATCGCCTCCTGCCAGCGGTCGCGGTAAACGAGGTCGTTCCAGTCCGGGATCAGGTTGTTGAGCGGGCAGCCGTTGTGGCAGAACGGCACGCCGCACTCCATGCAGCGGGCGCCCTGGGCGGCGAGCTCGTCGCCCTCGAGCGTCTGGACGAACTCGTGGTAGTCGGCGACGCGCTTCTTCGGGTCGCGCTCGCGGTAGTCCTTGCGGTCGATCTTGAGGAAGGCCCCGAGCTCGCCCATTACCCTGCGCTTCCGCTCTCGACCTCGGCCGTGACGAAGCCCTCGCCGCCGCTCGAGATCGGCCGGTCGTCGGGGTACCGTAGCCCGCCGTTGATCCCGGCGAGCGCCTTCAGGGCGGCGCGGTAGTCGCGCGGCATCACCTTGACGAACCGCGCCGGCAGCTCGTCGAGCTCGGCGAGGACGCGCTCGGCGACCGTCGACCCCGTCCGCAGCCGATGCTCCTCGACGAGCGCACGCAACGACTCGACGTCGTCCGGCTCGAGCGCCTCGAGGTCGACCAGCTCGTGGTTGCAGCGCCCGGCGAAGCCGCCGTCGGCGTCGAGCACGTAGGCGATCCCGCCGCTCATGCCCGCTGCGAAGTTGCGGCCGGTCGGGCCGAGCACGACGACGTGACCGCCGGTCATGTACTCGCAGCCGTGGTCGCCGACGCCCTCGATCACCGCGTCCGCGCCCGAGTTCCGGACGGCGAACCGCTCGCCGGCAAGCCCGCGGAAGAACGCCTTGCCGGCGGTCGCGCCGTAGAGGACCGTGTTGCCGACGATCACGTTCTCCTCGGCGGCGAAGGTCGAGCCCTCGGGCGGCCGGATGGCGATCGTCCCGCCCGACAGGCCCTTGCCCGTGTAGTCGTTCGCGTCGCCCCAGAGGGTCAGGTCGACGCCGGGGGCCAGCCACGCGCCGAACGACTGACCGGCGGAGCCGCGCATCGTGAACTGAATCGTCCCGGTGGGCAGCCCCTCGGCGCCGCGCGCCACCGTGATCGCGTGCGAGAGCAGGCCGCCGACGGCGCGGTTCACGTTCCGGACCGGCAGCTCTGCGCTCACCGGCGTCCCGTCCTGGATCGCGGCCTCCGCGAGGCCGATCAGCTCCCAGTCGAGCGCGCCCTCGAGCGGCGAGTCCTGCGGCCGCATCCGGCGAAGCGGCGTCCCGGGCGGCGCGTCCGGCAGCCGGAGCAGGTTCGAGAGGTCGAGCCCACGCGCCTTCCAGTGGTCGACAGCGTCGTCGGCCTCGAGCAGGTCGACGCGCCCGATCAGGTCCTCGAAACGCGCGATCCCGAGCTCGGCCATGATCGTCCGCGCCTCCTCGGCGACGAAGAAGAAGTAATTGACGACGTGCTCCGGCGTGCCGGCGAAGCGCTTGCGCAGCTCGGGATCCTGGGTCGCGATCCCGACCGGACACGTGTTCAGGTGGCAGGCGCGCATCATCACGCAGCCGGTGGCGATCAGCGGCGCCGTCGAGAAGCCCATCTCGTCGGCGCCGAGGAGGGCGGCGATCACGACGTCCCGGCCGGTCTTCAGCTGGCCGTCGGTCTGCACCCAGATCCGCGAGCGCAGGTCGTTCATGACGAGCGTCTGCTGCGTCTCGGCGAGGCCGATCTCCCACGGGATGCCGGCGTAGTGCACCGACGTGAGCGGCGAGGCGCCGGTGCCGCCGTCGTGGCCGGAGATCAGCACGTGGTCGGCGTTGCACTTGGCCACGCCGGCGGCGACGGTGCCGACGCCCATCTCGGCGACGAGCTTCACGGACACCTGCGCATTCGGGTTCGAGCAGCGCAGGTCGTAGATCAGCTGCTTCAGGTCCTCGATCGAGTAGATGTCGTGGTGCGGCGGCGG
This sequence comes from uncultured Actinomycetes bacterium, assembly GCA_963792135.1. Lineage (GTDB taxonomy): Bacteria > Actinomycetota > Thermoleophilia > Gaiellales > Gaiellaceae > PALSA-600. The sequence goes on from CAWBVD010000008.1 coordinate 207,654, forward strand.
CGAGATCAGCCCGACGCCGGGCGTCGTGAAGCGGATCTTCGCGATATACGGGTCCACCTTGTGGCCGGGCAGCTGCCCGCCCTCGCCGGGCTTCGCGCCCTGCGCCATCTTGATCTGGAGCTGGTCGGCGTTCGTGAGGTAGTGGATGTTCACGCCGAACCGGCCGGAGGCGACCTGCTTGATCGCCGAGCGGCGCGAGTCGCCGTTGGCGTCGCGCACGTAGCGCACTGGATCCTCGCCTCCCTCGCCCGTGTTCGACTTGCCGCCGAGGCGATTCATCGCGATCGCGAGCGTCTCGTGGGCCTCGCGCCCGAGCGAGCCGAGCGACATGGCGCCGGTCGAGAACCTCTTCACGATCTCGCTTGCCGGCTCGACCTGGTCGATCGGGATCGGCGGGCGCTTCTTGAAGCGCAGGAGGCCGCGCAGCGTGGCGCGCCGCGCCGCGTCCTGGTTCACGAGCCGGGAGAACTCCTCGTAGGTCGCGAACCCGCCGTGGCGCACCGAGTGCTGGAGGAGCGCGATCGTCTCCGGGTTCCACTGGTGGTACTCGCCGTCCTCGCGCCACGCATAGACGCCCCCGAGCGGAAGCAGGTCGCCGTTGCGTGGGTAGGCGCGCGCGTGCCGGTCGAGCGCCTCCCGGGCGAGCACCTCGGTGCCAATGCCGCCGATGCGGGACGGCGTGCCGGTGAAGTGCCGCTCGATCAGCCCGTGCTCGAGGCCGATCGCCTCGAAGATCTGCGCGCCGCAGTAGGACGAGATCGTCGAGATCCCCATCTTGGAGATCGTCTTCAGCAGGCCCTTCGAGATGCCCTTGATCGCCCGCTTCTGAGCCTCGTCGGCGGTCATCCCCTCCTTGTCGGATGTCCCGTTCAGCCAGCCCTCGTCGACGAGCTGCGAAATCGTCTCGAGCATCACGTAGGGATTGACGGCCGCAGCGCCGTAGCCGATCAGCGTCGCGAACTGGTGCACGTCGCGCGGCTCGCCGGACTCGATCACGAGGCCCGCCTGCAGGCGCGTCCCCTCGCGCACCAGGTGGTGGTGCACCGACGAGACGGCGAGCAGCGCCGGGATCGCGACGCGGTCGGGACCGACGTTGCGGTCGGAGAGGACGAGGATGTTCACGCCGCGCGCGAGCGCCTCGTCGGCCTCGCGGCTGATCCGCTCGAGCGCCGTGTCGAGACCCGGAACGCCCTCGGCGGCCGGCCAGGTGATGTCGATCGTGTGCGCCCGGAAGACATCGGAGTCCACCTGGCGCAGCGCCTCCAGCTCCTTGTCCCGCAGGATGGGCTGCGGGATGACGAGCTGGCGCGCGTGCTCGGGCGTCTCGCCGAGCAGGTTCCGCTCGGAGCCGACGCTGGTCGCGACGCTCATCACGACCGCCTCGCGCGTCGAGTCGATCGGCGGGTTCGTCACCTGCGCGAAGAGCTGCTTGAAGTACGAGTAGAGGGGCGGGCGCTGGTCGGAGAGCACCGCGAGCGCGAGATCGTTCCCCATCGAGCCGATCGCCTCCTCGCCGTTCCTGACGAGCGGCACCAGGATCACCTTCAGGTCCTCCTGCGTGTAGCCGAACGCGAGCTGCTTCGATCGCAGCGGCTGGATGCGCGGCACGCGGGGCGGGCGGTCGGGGAGGTCGCTCAGATGGACGACTCCCTGGTCGAACCACTCGCCGTAGGGCTGCTGCCCGGCGACCTCGCGCTTGATCTCCTCGTCCTCGATGATCCGGCCGCGCGCCAGGTCGACCACGAACAGGTGGCCCGGCTGCAGGCGCCCCTTGCGGAGCACGTTCTCCGGCGGCTCGTCGAGGACCCCGGTCTCGGAGGCGAGGACGACCCAGCCGTCCTTCGTCTCCATCCAGCGGCCCGGGCGCAGGCCGTTGCGGTCGAGCGTGGCGCCGATCACGGTGCCGTCGGTGAACGAGATCGACGCGGGGCCGTCCCACGGCTCGGTCAGGCAGCTGTGGAAGGCGTAGAAGCCGCGCAGCTCCTCGCTCATGTCCTCACGCCCGTCGTAGGCCTCGGGGATCATCATCATCATCGCGTGCGGCAGCGACCGCCCCGCGAGCGCGAGCAGCTCGAGCACGTTGTCGAAGTTGGCCGTGTCCGATCCGCCCGGGCGGACGATCGGCAGCACCTTCTTCAGGTCATCGCCGAATAGCTCGGAGGCGAGCTGCGACTCGCGGGCGCGCATCCAGTTGACGTTGCCGCGCACGGTGTTGATCTCGCCGTTGTGGGCGATCATCCGGTACGGGTGCGCGAGCTCCCAGCTCGGGAAGGTGTTGGTCGAGAAGCGCGAGTGGATCAGCACGAGCGCGCTCTTCATCCGCTCGTCGCGCAGGTCGGGGTAGCACGGCGCGAGCTGCGGCGCCATGAGCATCCCCTTGTAGACGAGGGTGCGCGCCGAGAAGCTCGGGATCACGAGCGCGGCGCCGGCGCGCTTCTCCGCGACGCGGCGGATGACGTAGAGCTTGCGCTCGAAGGCGTCGCGGTCACGGGCGAGGTCGTCCGAGGCGGCGACGACGAGCTGGCGCACGACGGGCGCCACCTCGCGCGCCGAGTTGCCGACGTGCTCGAGCTCCATCGGAACGTCGCGCCAGCAGATGATCCGCTGCCCCTCGGCCTCGACCACGCTCTCGAGGATGTGCTCGAGCTCGCTCCGCCGCTCCTCGTCGCCGCGCGGCAGGAACGCCACGCACACCCCGTAGGCGCCGTACGGCGGCAGCTCGTGCCGGATGACGGCGCGGAAGAACTCGTCCGGGAGCTGCAGCAGGACGCCGGCGCCGTCGCCCGTGCGCGGGTCGGCGCCGACGGCGCCCCGGTGCTCGAGGTTCGCGAGCGCCTTGACGGCGCGCTCGAGCGTCTCGTGGCTGGGCTCGCCGTTCAGCCGCGCGACGAAGGCGACACCGCAGGAGTCGTGCTCGAACGCGGGGTCGTAGAGCCCGACCGGTTCGGTGGGGCGCTGCCTTCTCGGAGGATGATCAGGGGGAGTGGCGCTTGGCGTCACTGACGAGGCCTTTCGGTTGCGAAGGGCCCCCGCCGCTTCCTGTGTGCTAGCCGGCGGGGCGGGAGGGAGTCGCCGACTAGCAGGCAGCCTTGGAGCGCGCCTGGGCCTTCGAGAAAGACACTGCGGCGTTCGACTTCACGCTCAACGTGGTCTGCGCGCCCATTGCTCCCTCATGGTAGGAACTCGACGGGTTCTCCGCAAGTTCGTACCGGTACCGACAGTCATACTCCAACGAGTGGAGATGGAAGCCTTATCGGTCGAGCAGGAGCCCGAGGAAGAGGTTCTCAGGTTCTACAGGCTGGCGAAGAAGGCGGAGTGGCAGGTGCGCGACCTGCCCTGGAGCGATGCTCCGCCGATCCCCGAGCTCCGCGGCTCGCCGCAGCGCCAGGCCCGCCGGCGCGACGTCTGGCGGTCGGTGATCCAGCAGCAGCTGCAGGCCGACGAGCTCGCGGTCGAGATGGCGACGCAGCTCTTCTCGATCGCCCCACACCATGAGGCGAAGCTCTATTACACGACGATGGTGCAGGACGAGTCGCGCCACACCGAGGCGTGGCTCCAGCTGATCGTCGAGGCCGGCGGGCCCGGCGAGCGCGACCCGTACCTGGACAAGATGGCGGAGTTCCTGATCAACGCCGACACGCTCGAGGAGAAGGTCTTCCTGATGCAGGTCTTCTTCGAGCGGCTGATCATCCCCAAGTTCAAGCTGATCGCGAAGTCGTCGCCGGGCACCGTGCTCGAGAGCCTGTGCCTCCGGCTCGCGGTTGACGACGGCATCCATCACGGCGCAGGCGTCGCCTACGAGCGCATCCTGCTGCGCGGCGCGACGAAGAAGACGAAGGACAAGCTCGTCAAGGCCGCCAACGTGCTCCTGCCCGTCTTCGTGGAGCACGAGCTCTGGCGCCCGCGTGAGCGCGCCTGGATCGGGAGCGCCATGCGGGCGGCCGACATCGCTCGTCTCAAGAGCGAGCTCGACCACGGTGTCCGCCTCGCCCACTCGCTCGGCATCGATGTGGGCGAGGTCGTCGTACCGCTGTAGGCGCGGGATCCCGGCCGGATCGTTTCCGAGAGCGAGCCGCTCAGCCGATCGGCGGCCGAAGGTAGATCACGCCCTCGTGCTTGATCGGCACGAAGGGGTCGCCGATGTCCATGACCGCGTCCTCGAGCTCGCCGTAGATCCGCGGAGCGACGCCCAAGGTGTCGGAGCCGCAGTGGACGTCGATCTCGACGCCGTTGACCGGGCGGGCGTCGTACCCGCGCCTGGAGAGCATGGCGAGCAGGCGATCACGATCGGGGATCCGGGCGGCCTGGATATGAATGATCTCGGACATGGATACCTCTTTCTCGCTCATCTCGTGCGGCTGGATCCAAGATCCGGCCGTGTTGCTGTCTTTAGCGTAGCAGAGCCCTACCTCGGATCCCATAGCCAAATCCATTGGATCCGAAAAGTTCGGTCTATACGTAAGCTTGCGCTTACGTAAGCAATTGCTTACACTACTGCAATGGAGACCGCGTTCAAGGCCCTCGCGGAGCCGCGCCGGCGGCGGATCCTCACGCTCGTGCGTGACGGAGAGCTGTCGGCCGGCGAGATCGCGTCGCACTTCGAGATCTCGCGGCCCGCGGTCTCCCAGCACCTGGCCGTCCTGAGGGAGGCGGGCTCGTGGACGAACGACGGAACGGCACCAGGCGGCTCTACCGCGCCCGGCCGGAGGGGCTCGCCGAGCTGAAGGCGTTCCTCGACGGCTTCTGGGACGAACGGCTCGAGGCGCTCAAGCGCGAAGCGGAAAAGGAGGAGGAAGAGCATGGTGGAGAGCACGACTGAACGGCTCGAGCTGCGCCGGGAGCTCGCGATCGCGGCGCGGCCGGAAACGGTGTGGAGCTTTCTCGTCGACCCGCAGAAGCAGCTCCGATGGATGGGCATCTCTGCGGAGCTCGACCCGCGGCCCGGCGGAGTGATGCGATGCGAGGTGATCCCGGGCCAGGTCGCGAGCGGCGAGGTGGTGGAGATCGATCCGCCTCGCCGGCTCGTCTATACCTGGGGCTGGGAGCGCGGGAGCGACGAGGCGCTGCTCGTCCCGCCCGGCTCGACGACGGTCGTCTTCGAGCTCGAGCCCGCCGGCGAGGGAACGCTCCTACGCTTCACCCACCGCGACCTGCCGACCGCCGACTCGGTGGAGCGCCACGGACACGGCTGGGCGCACTATCTGCCGCGGCTCCAGACGGCCGGCGGCGGCGGCGACCCGGGCCGCGATCCCTGGCTCGACGGCCAAATGTCCTAACGAGAGGAGAGGAGACATGGGCAAGTACGTGTACGTCTACAAGGGCGGCTCGATGCCGCAGACCGAGGAGGAGCGGAATGCCTCGACGGCCGCCTGGAGAGCGTGGATCGGCGAGCTCGGCGACGCCTTCGTCGACGTCGGCAACCCGTTCGGCCCTTCGGCCGCGGTGAAGGCCGACGGGTCGAACGGCCCCGCCGGAGGGCTCAGCGGCTACTCGATCGTCCAGGCGGGAAGCCTCGACGATGCCGTCGGCAAGGCGCGCGGCTGCCCGGTGTTCGCGGGCGGCGGCTCGGTCGACGTCTACGAGACGTTCGAGATCATGTAGGCGGGGCGAAGACGACGAACGGCCCGACGTCGGTGCGCCGGTAACCGTGCTGCTCGATCGTCTTCACGAGGGGGGTGCGTGCGACCGCGGGCCGAAAGAAGACGAGCCCGGTCCGCGGCGCCGCTCCCACCTCCTTCTCGTACGCCTCCCAGTTGATCACCGGGTCGTGCGAGACGATCGCGTTCGGCCCCCGGAACCTCACACCGCCGAAGCGGCTCTGGGCGGCGACGATCCGCTCGTGGGTGTCGAAGTCGAGCACGTAGGCGAGCCAGTAGTCGGCGTACACGTGGTCGAGGTGCAGCCGGTCGAGCGTCGCCACGAGAGGCCGCAGGTCGCGCGGCGCCGTCGGGTACGGCGCGGGCGTCGTCCGGAAGTACGTGTTCATGCGGTCGACGACCACGAACGAGACGGCGCAGCCTGCGAGCAGGACGAGCAGGGCGCGCGGGTAGTCGGTGGCGAGCTGGGCCACGAGCAGCACCAGGATCGGTGAGAGGACGACCGTGTAGCGCGGCTCGAGCGAGTCCGAGGTGAGCGGCGAGAGCGCGTAGAGGAACGGGAAGACCGCGACGATCGCGTAGAGGACGCCGGCGTTCGAGCGGCGGGCGCGCCAGGCGCCGTAGCCGAAGAGCCCGACGATCAGGGCGAGCGCGGGGTAGACGAGCGCCGACGGCGGCAGCGCCTGCTGCGAGAACGGCACCCGGAGCCCGAGCGTCATCGGCAGGACCGGCGAGAAGAAGAGCCGCAGCCGGTGCGGGTAGGGGAATTGGCCGTAGGGGATCGCGAACGATGCGCCGTCGTGGGCGATGTTCCAGGCGATCCAGGGCAGCGCGCCGAGCAGGCCGGCCGCGAGGGCGACCCAGGCGTGGCGGAGCGCGCGCGGCCGGCGCCAGACGATCCAGACGATGAGCACAGCCGCGATCGGGACGATCTGCACGGTCTGCCAGAACGCGAGGCCGCAGACGAGTGCGAACACGCCCACGCGCACGCGGTCGGGCCGCTCGATCACCCGCAGTGCGAGCAGGAGCAGGAGGCTGCAGTAGAAGACCCCGCTCGCGTAGAAGCCGAACTGGTGGGTCAGCTTGAAGAGCGCGAACGGCGGCCAGACCCACAGGAGCGCACCTGCGACGGCGCCCGCCGGCTCGCCGAACAGGCGCCGGCCGGCCCGCCACAGGACGAGCGCCGCCGCGGCGCTGATCAGGATCGGCACGAGCCGCAGCGCGGCCCAGCTGACGCCGAACAACCAGAACACGGGCACCGTGAGCAGCGCCTCCTGCGGGCCGCCGTAGCCCTGGCCCCAGTAGAAGTTCGTGAGGTGGCCGTGCATCGCCTGCAGCGCCATCAGGCCGACGATCGCCTCGTCGGAGTCCGGCACGCCGAGCGCGCCGCGGTAGATCCACACGCGCAGGGCGATGCCTGCCGCCGCCACGAGCGCGAAGGGCACGACCCAGCGCGCGCCCGCGAGCGACGGATGGCGGGTGGACGCGTGTGCGGTCAGCGCGGTTCCGCGAGGAGCCTGAGGAGCTCGACGACCGTGGCGGCGGAGATCGCCATGTCCTGGACGCTGATCCACTCGCGGACCGAGTGGAAATCGTTGCCGCCCGCGAAGACGTTCGGGGTCGGCAGCCCCATCTCGGTCAGGCGCGAGCCGTCGGTGCCGCCGCGGATCGAGGCGAGCGACGACTCGAGCCCGACCCGCCGCGTCGCCTCCAGCGCCGCCTCGACGACGTGCGGGACGCGGTCGAGCGCCTCGCGCATGTTGCGGTACTGGTCCCAGCGGTGGAAGGAGACCGCGCCGCCGGGGACGCCGGCGACGGCCTCCTCGGCCAGGCGGGTGGCGAGCGCGTAGTGCTCCTCGAGCTTTGCGCCGTCGTGATCGCGGAGGATCACGGTGACCATCACGCCCTCCGCGCCGCCCTCGATCTTGTACGGGTGGACGAAGCCCTCGCGCCCCTCGGTGGTCTCGGGCGAGAGTGTGTCCGGCGGCAGGCTCTCGATGAACCGGGCGGCGAGCTTCACCGGGTTCACGAGCCGCCCCTTGGCCGAGCCGGGGTGGATGCCGACGCCGGTGAAGGTCGCCTCGAGCTCGATCGCCGAGAAGGTCTCGTTCTCGATCTCGCCCACCTGCTGGCCGTCGAGGGTGTAGGCAAAGTCGGCGCCGAAGTGCTCGAGGTCGAAGTGGTCCATGCCGTGGCCGACCTCCTCGTCGACGGTGAAGCCGATCCGGGCGCGGGCGCGGGCTACGTCGGGGTGGGCGAGGAGCCAGGCGGCCGCGGCCATGATCTCCGCCACGCCGGCCTTGTCGTCGGCGCCGAGGAGGGTCGTCCCGTCGGAGGTGACGATGTCGTGCCCGGCACGCTCGGCGAGGAGCGGGTTCTGCGCGGGACCGAGCACCTGGGTCGGATCGCCGGGCAGAACGAGCTCACCGCCGTCGTAGTCGCGCCACACCTGCGGCTCGACGCCGGTGCCGGGAGCGTCGGGGCTCGTGTCGACGTGGGCGATCAGGCCGACCGAGGGCGTGTCGGGCGCACCGACCGCCGGGAGCGTTGCGAAGACGTAGCCGTGCTCGGTGATCTCGACCTCGTCGAGGCCGAGGCCGCGCAGCTCGTCGGCGAGGAGCCGGCTCAGGTCGAGCTGCTTCTCGGTGCTCGGGTAGGAACGCGACGCGCGGTCGGACTGGGTGTCGATCCGCGCGTAGCGGAGGAAGCGCTCGAGCACGTCGTCGAGGAGCTCGGCTGCGACCTCGCAACCGTAGGGCTGGGAGCCGTCCGCCACACCCCGAGTGTATTCGCGCTCCGTCGGGGCCTCCGGCACCTTCATGCACCCTGACGGACGTGTCCCCGCGGGACGTCAGGACCGCGGGGACACGTCTTGTCGGCTAGCCGACGTTGATGACGCCGAGGGCGCCGTGCTTCTCGCCCGAGGGGCCGGCGGCGTAGTAGAGGCTCGTGCTCGGCCCCGCGGCCGAGTCGTTGCCGAACGCGATCGCCCACAGGCCGTCGACCGTGATCGGAGCCCCGTTTGCGACGCGCAGGATGCCCTTGTAGACCCAGTGCGTCGGCGTCAGCGCCTGGTATGCGTCGATCCGGCCGCTGCCGAAGTTGCCCACGAGCAGGAAGCCGCCGTACACGCCGTACGACGCGGGCGCCATCGCGAGCCCCCACGGCGCGTTCAGCGGCGCGTTCGCCTTGCCCTGCGAGGCGACCGTCGCGAGCAGGGCGCCGTCGGGGCTGTACTCGACGACGTAGCCGAGTCCGCCGCCCGCGACGTCGTCGTGCTTGGCCTTGTCCTGCATGGCGTAGGTCACGAAGATGTTCCCGTTCAGCGCCTGGATCCCGAACGGCGCGTAGCCCTTCGCAATCGCGGGGTCCTTGAAGGCGGTCGCGGGCAGCGTGACCGGGTTCCACTGCGCGTCGAAGACGTCGACACGGCCGTTGTGGAAGTCGGTCGCGTACAGCCGGTCGTTCAGCGTCGCGAGGCCTTTGTAGACCGCGCCGGACGACGAGCGGTCGACGCCCGGGATCGCCGTGTTCGCGTTCACGGTCGGCGCCCAGCCGAGGATCGTTCCGCCCTCGGTCGCGAACAGGAAGCGCGACGCGGCGGACACGCCGTTGGCGCTGATCGGGAAGTCCGTCGTGCTCGCGCTGAAGACGGTGCCGGTCGGGTTGCCGGGGACGGTGACGACGAGAGCCGACTTCGTCCCGGCGCCGTTGTAGAGAGTCGAGGTGTTGGAGCCGTTGTTCGCGACCCACCACGGCGTCGTCGGGCCGGCGGAGAGGCCCCAGGCGTTGACGAGCGAGGTATCGGTGGCAACCGCGGTGACGGATCCGTCCGAGACGAGGGTCTGCGGGTTGAAGATCTTCGACCCCGCCCCGTGCGCGGCCGCGGCCGCGAAAAGG
>CAWBVD010000009.1:0-138731 GCA_963792135.1 uncultured Actinomycetes bacterium
GTGTCGCAAACGCGACACTCCAGGACGACCTTGCCACGAACGACCCCACCTCGGTCGACCCTTACGGTTCACCTGCAGGCTCTTGAGGCGACCAAAAGGAGCAAAGGAGATGAGCATCAAGGACAAAGCGAAGAAGGACGTCTCGCTCGGGAGCGAGGATGCCGAGAACGTCGTCGGTGGGGCAAAGAAGACGGCCCACAAGGCGTCGATCATGCAGGGGGGCCAGCGGTGTCGGGGACGGCGAAGCCGGCCGGGCTCGGGATGGGGCCCGACCCCGCGTATCCGAACCCCGACGGGGGCGCCGACAACCTCGACCAGGCCTGAACCAGCTCATCCGCGCCCCGGGACGCGGCCTCCCGGGGCGCGTCGACCTCTGAGGGAGAGAAGGGCACCATCACCGCGCCCGACGTCGGTCGCAGCGGGCCTCGGCAGTGCGGGCCGGAGAAGTCACGACTATATCTGGGGCACCCCGGCCGGCCCCCTCGGAGACCCAGACGAGGTCGCGCAAACAGGCGCGCGCTAACCCATCCGTGCCTAAACGAGCGAAGGCTGCCGTCCCCCGGCTGAAACCCGCATAACTGAGCGGTTTCGGGGCGCGGACAGGGGCACGGATGCGCACGAACTCCGCGCCCCTCGGCCAGGCGTCCGGGTCGAGTTTTCCGGGTGCCGGAGGGGGCAGGCGAGTGCACGAGGCGACCCGGCCGGCCCCCTTCGGGAGTCCCAGGCGAGGTCGCGCAGGCGCGCGTGCGAACGACTGTGCCCTAAGGCCGACTCTACGGTGCCCGGAGGGTGCAACCTCGCGGGGCCTTTTCTTGTATGGGGTCATCATAGGACCGATCGCCGCCGAGGTCCAGCCCCCGTCGAGGTCCTCCCGCTTGAGCAGGATCTGTGATCCTTCAGGCCTGTAGCGGCCGTGACACCAGGAGGTAAGTCCTGATGCACACGAATCATCGCAAGCGGCGCCAGCCCGCGGTTCACCGCGAGCAGCGCGTCCCCAACCTGTATGTCCGGCCGAAGCCGCCGACCGACCGGCGTGAAGGTGACACGTTCGAGGTCATCTACCGGGACGAGTTGGGGAAGCAGCGGCAGACGACGCTTCGGGCTCGCACGATTCAGCGGGCGGTGGTCGAGGCAGAGGAGTACCGCAGCAAGGTGCGACGGGGGGAGATTCTCCCCCCCTCAAACCTCACCCTCGGACAGGTCGCAGAGGAGTTCTCGGCGCGACGGTTTGAAGTGGCCCCACTGCGACGGCTTCAACTGGCCCCACCTCCGTCCGATCGGCGGCCAAGCGTTCGTGGCTCATCGAGCTCGAGCGGGAGGCGCCAGTGGGGATGTGGTCGAGGATGGAGCAGTTCGAGCAGATCAGGCGGGACCGTGATCGGGAGGGGTTGTCGATCCGGGCGTTGGCGGAGCGGCATGGGGTTCATCGGCGGGCGGTGAGACAGGCGCTGGCCTCGCCGTTGCCGCCGGCGAAGCGGTCGCCGCTGGTTCGGCCCGCTCCGAGGTTGGGGCCGTATCGGCCCTTGATCGACGGGTGGCTTGAGGCTGATCGGGAGGCGCCGCGGAAGCAGCGCCACACCGCGAAGCGGGTCTGGCAGCGGCTGGTCGACGAGCACGGGGCCGAGCTCGCCGAGACGACGGTGCGCGACTACGTGCGCACACGGAAGCGGGCGATGGGCTGGCCGGTCGGGGAGGTGTTCGTGCCGCAGGTACACGACCCGGGCGTCGGTGCGGAGGTCGACTGGGGAGAGGCGGAGGTCGACCTGGCTGGGGTGCGCACGACGATTCATCTCTTCTTCATGCGCCCGTCGTTCTCGGGGGCGGCGTTCTGTCAGGCCTCGCTGGTCGAGACGCAGCAGGCGTTCCTCGAGCTGCACGTCGAGGCGTTCGAGTGGTTCGGCGGCGTGTTCGCGCAGATCCGCTACGACAACCTGACCTCGGCCGTGAAGCAGGTCTTGAAGGGCCGCCGCCGGGTCGAGAGCGACCGCTTCGTCGCGCTGCGCTCCCACTACATGTACGCCGCGGCGTTCACGAGGCCGGGGATCGAGGGCGCGCACGAGAAGGGCGGTGTCGAGGGTGAGGTGGGCCGCTTCCGCCGCAACCATCTCGTCCCGGTGCCGGCGTTCGCGACGATGGCCGAGCTGAACGCGTTCCTGCTCGAGTGCTGCGAAGCCGACCTGCGCCGGCGGATCGTCGGGCGTTCGGTGACGGTCGGGGAGGCGTGGGCCGCGGAGCGGCCGCTGCTGCGTCGGCTGCCGGCCGACGCGTTCGACGCCGCGGAGACAGCCACGCCGCGGGTGGATGCGAAGTCGCTGGTCACCGTTCGCCAGAACCGCTACTCGGTGCCGGTGCGCCTGGCCGGGCTGCGGGTCAGCGTCCGGATCGGCGCGCGCGAGATCACGGTCAGCCACGCCGGCGAGCTCGTCGCCCGCCACGAGCGGCTGCAGGGACGGTACGGCACCAGCGCGACGCTCGATCACTACCTCGAGCTGCTCGAGCGCAAGCCGGGCGGGCTCCAGCACTCATTGGCGCTGCGGCAGGAACGCGAACGCGGCGGCTGGCCGGGCTGCTTCGACGAGCTGTGGGCCGCGCTGACTGTCCGCTACGGCGGCTCGGAGGCCGCCCGGCAGATGGTCGACGTGCTCCTGCTCAGCCGCGAGCATGACCCCGGTCGGGTCGAGCTCGCCGTCCAGGGCGCGCTCGCCGCCGGCGCCCACGACGGCCGCGCCGTCGCGGTGCTCGCCCGCCGCGCCGACGCGACCGGACGGCACGCGCCGGCACCGCTCGAGCAGCTTGAGCCACGGCTGGCTGCCCACGCCCGGCCCGCGCCAGGGATCGCCGAGTACAACGAGCTGATCGGAGGATCCAGGTGACCGCCAACGCGAAGGCCGCGGCGTTGGAGGCGCTGATCGACGCTTACGCCGTCGAGCTCAAGCTCCCGACCGTCCGCCGCCGCTTCCGTCCATTGGCCGCAGAGGCAACACGTGAGCAGCAGACCCCGGTCGCCTACCTCGGCGCGCTCCTCGAGGCCGAGATGAGCGAGCGCGCCGAGCGGCGCGAACGCCGCCGCCTCAACGAGGCCCGCTTCCCCCAGATCAAACGGCTCGACGACTTCAACTTCGCCGACAACCCCAAGGTGCCCCAGGCAACGATCGCCGCGCTCGCCGAGGGATCCTGGATCGACGACCGCGAGTCGGTGATCCTGATCGGTGACAGCGGCACCGGCAAGACCCACCTCGCAACGGCACTCGCGGTCTGCGCCTGCCAGGCCGGACGGCGCGTCCGCTTCACCACCCTTGCCGGCCTCGCCAACGAGCTCCAGGAAGCCGAAGGCCGCCGCGAGCTCGCCCGTGTCGTCGCCCGCTACGCCCGCACCGAGCTCGTTGTCCTTGATGAATTGGGCTATCTCGGCCTGCCCGACGGCGCCGCCGAGCTCGTCTTCCAGGTCCTCTCCGAACGCCATGAACGCGGATCGCTGATCGTGACGACCAACCTCCCCTTCGGCGAATGGACCAGGGTCTTCCCCGACCCGAGGCTCGCCAAAGCCGTCGTTGATCGGCTCACCCACCGAGCCCACATCATCGACACCGGCAGCGAATCCTGGCGCTTCCACCACGGCCTCACCCAGAACAAACGCCGCCGACCCACACCGGCCGCATGACCCGGACCGCGCCGCGCTACCGCCCCTCCGCTCGCCTACGGCTCGCTCCGGAACGGCAGCGCGGCGCACCATCAGCTATCAATCAAAAGACAGAAAACCCGACGGCGGGTGGGGCCACTTCAAGCCGTCGCGGTGGGGCCAGCGCAAGCCGTCGCGGCGAGAGTTCCTCGCGATCACTGCCGCGCTCGTCGAATCGGGCGAGCGGTCTCGGCGAACGCTTGACCTCTATCGACAGCGATACGTCAGCCACGTCAAGCCAGTCCTCGGACACCGACGTGTCCACGATGTCCGAGGCGAGCACATAGGCAGCGTTTTCGCTCGTCAGCGGGAGAAGAAGCTCTCCCAGTGGACGATGGCAGGCACCCACACCGTCATCTCGGCCATCTTCACGTTCGCGATGTCGCGCAGCTACATGAACAGCAACCCTCTCGACCGCCTGTCGAAGATGGAGAAACCGCGCCAAATCGCGAAGCGCGAACCACGGCGACTGAGCGACGAGGAAGTGAGGGCTCTCTGCGCCAGCTCCACGCCGGCGTATCGGGGCGTTATCACGACCCTCGCCTGGACCGGGCTCAGAGTGTCAGAAGCCCTCGGCCTGCGCTGGCAGGACATGGACTTCGACGCCGGTGAGATCACGGTGCGGCACCAGCTCGATGAAAGGGGACAGCTGAAGCGTCCGAAAACGAAGGCGGGGCAGCGGACGATTCCCCTCGTGCCCGTGCTCGCTGAGGAGCTGAAGCGACATCGCCGCCAGCAGTTCGGTCGGGGGTTTGTGGCTCCCGAGCGGCTGATCTTCCTCACTGCTTCAGGCAAACCAGTCGACCGGCACAACGTTCTGAACCAGGGAATCAAGGTCGCGGCGGAGAAGGCGGGTCTGAATCCGCCAGGAGCAACGAAGGTCGCCACACACGATCTTCGGCGCACGTTCATCTCCCATCTGATCCTCGGTCTCGGGCTCGACCCGGTCCGTGTCTCGAAGATCGCGGGACATTCCAACGTCAGCGTGACGCTGAACACATACGCCGACGAGTTCGACAAAGCGATGCACCGTGAGGACCTGCTCGCACGCATCACCGCGAACGGATTCGGTGCCGTGTAGCAACCCGCCGCTGACATTCCGCTGACATGGGGGCCTCCGGGCCCCCTTGTCTTTCATTCAGAGACAGAAAAACCCCGCCTGAGCGGGGCTTTCTTCGATGGGCGGTACTGGGCTCGAACCAGTGACCCCCAGCTTGTCGAGCTGGTGCTCTCCCAACTGAGCTAACCGCCCCGGGTCGGAAGGAGTTTATCGGATCGCGGCGTTAAGGCTCTTCTCAGCTCGCCTTCAAGACCTCCTCACCTTCGGCTGGTGCACTGAGAAGAGACGAAAGGAGCGGAATCGTGTCCAGCATGCAGCCGACAATCGAGAGCGCCCGGAGCCGCGGCCTCGCGGCGTGGCTGCCGCGGCTGCTGCTCGCGCTCGGGGTGTCGATCTTGCTCGCCTCGTGCTTCACCGCAGTCGGGGCTCCCCTGTGGCTGAGCGCCGCGATCGGCGCCCTTGGAGGCGCCCGCGTGGCGTCCTCGCGCCGGCTCTCGGCGATCACCCCGCGCCGCTGACGCCTGCACGCCTCTAGGCTGCGGGCGTCGCCCGAACCGGAGGTGTGGGATGTCGTTCGTCGTCGTCAATGCGGTCACCGTGGCCGATGGAGCGCAGGCCGAGTTCGAGGAGCGCTTCGCGAGGCGCGCGGGCAAGGTGTCGGAGTCGCCCGGCTTCGAGGCGTTCGAGCTCCTCAAGCCTCTCGGCGGCGACCGTTACCTCGTCTACACCCGCTGGGCATCCGAGGACGACTTCAAGGCGTGGGCGCAATCGCGGCAGTTCTCGGACGCGCACGCCCAGCACGCTGACCGCGGCCCGATGAACGCGGAGAGCGAGGTCTGGCGCTTCGAGGTGCTCGAGTCGGAGTACGGCCGGAGTTGACGAAGCTCATCCTCGACGTCGACACGGGCACCGACGACGCGATCGCGATCATGCTCGCGGCGCTCGACCCGCACCTCGAGCTCGTCGCCGTGACGACTGTCGCCGGGAACGCGCCGGTCGAGCACACGACCGAGAACACGCTGCGCGTCCTCGACCACATCGGCGTCGAGACACCCGTGTATCGCGGGGCGCCGGGCGCGCTCGTCCCCTCGACGGCCGTCCGCGACCAGGCCGACCGGAGCCGGAAGATCCACGGCGACTACCTCGACCTGCCGCCGGCGCGGTCCCGGGCGCAGGAGACGCCGGCGGCGGAGTTCCTCGTCTCGGCGTTCGGGGCCGACTCCGACGCCGTGCTGGTGCCGACGGGTCCGCTCACGAACATCGCGACGGCGCTGCTCCTCGACCCCGGGCTCGCGCAGCGGATCCCGCGACTCGTGCTGATGGGCGGCAGCCACACGCGCGCGAACGTGACCTCGCAGGCCGAGTTCAACATCTGGGCCGATCCGGAGGCGGCGCGGATCGTGCTCCGCAGCGGCATCCGCGAGCTGACGGTCGTCCCGCTCGACGCCACCCACGAGGCGCTCGTCTCCGAGGAGGACTGCGACCGCCTCGCCGCGCTCGGCACCCCGGCCGGCACGGCAGCGGCCTCGATCATCCGCACTCGGATCGCCGGCTACGAGGCGATCCAGCCGCAGGCGATCCACAACTCCGCGCCGGTTCACGACGCCCTCTGCGTCGCTCACCTCCTCGAGCCCGACGTAATCGAGACGCGGGAGGCGCACGTCGACGTGGAGCTCAACGGCGACCTCACGCGCGGCCGCACGGTCGTCGACCTCCGCCCCATCCCGGCGACGCCGCCGAACGCGAAGTGGGCGTACGGCGCCGACCGGGGCCGCTTCCTCGAGCTGCTCGTCCAGGCATTCGCCTAGACGGTCACTCGTCGAAGCGCCCGTCGAAGCGGTGTACGGCCTCGGGCCGCGTCAGCTCGTAGACGGCGATCCGCCCACCCGCCGGGCCGCGGAAGCTGGCGAGTGGCCCGTGCGGGATGCCGGACTCCCGGAGCTCCTCGACCCCGGCGGCGCGCAGCGCTGCGACCGCGGCGCCGTAGTCCGCAACGCGGTAGACGAGGATCGGCTCCGACTCGTGTAGGTGCTCCGCGAGGAGGATCGCCGGCCCCGTGTCCGCCGTCCGGACGCAGGCGACCACCGTCCCGAAGGCGCGGACGCGCCAGAGATACGCCGCTCCGAGCCGCTGGTACTCCGCCGCGGCGGCGCCGGCGTCCTCGACGGCCGTGTAGACGAAGTCGAGCGACTCGTACACTCTGGAAGCGGCGCAGGTCTACCCGACGCGCTCGAGCGGGGCGTACTCGAGCATCAGCCGCCGCTCGGACCCGTCTTCGAAGCGCACGGTCACGACCCCGTCGGGCTCGATCCGGGTCACGATCCCGGTGCCGAGCGTGTTGTGCCTGACCGTATCGCCGGTGAAGAGCGCCGGCAGCTCGGCTTTCGGCGCGACGAACTGGCTCTGCGGCGGCGCGCCGTAGTTCGACCACGACGTCGGCCGCAGCCGCTCCCGCTCGATCCCCTCGCCCGGCAGCTCGTCCAGGAAGCGCGACGGGAGGTTCGCGTCGGTGCGGCCGTAGAGGGAGCGCCGGGCGGCGTGGAGCATCGTCAGCTTCTCCTTCGCGCGCGTCATGCCGACGTAGCAGAGGCGGCGCTCCTCCTCGACGTCGTTCTCCTCGATCGAGCGGGAGTGCGGGAAGATCCCCTCCTCCAGCCCGAGCATGAAGACGACGCGGTACTCGAGGCCCTTCGCGTTGTGGAGGGTCATCAGCGTCACCTGGCCGCCGTTCTCGCGGCTGTCGCGCAGCGCGTCCTGGTCGGAGTAGAGCGAGATCTCCTGCAGGAAGGACGACAGCGACGGCTCTTCGGCCGCGGCCTCGTACTCACGGGCGACGCCGACGAGCTCCTCGAGGTTCTCGATCTTGCCCTCGGCCTCCCACTTCGGCAGCGTCTGGAGCAGGTACTCGGGGTAGCCGGTGCGCTCGACGATGCGCTCGAGAAGCGCGGGTATCGAGAGATCCTGCGCCTCGGCCATCAGCGACTGCAGGAGCGAGCGCCAGCCCTGGACTGCCTTGAGCGAGGCCGTCGCGAGGCCTGCCTCCTCGGCGCGGCCGACCGCCTCCCAGAGCGAGAACCCCTCACCGTCGGCGAGGGTTTGCAGCCGCGCGAGCGACGTGTCCCCCACTCCACGTCGCGGCTTGTTTGCGATCCGGGTGAGCGACACCGCGTCGTAGGGGTTGTCGATGGCCTGAAGGTAGGCGATCGCGTCCTTGATCTCCGCGCGCTCGTAGAAGCGCGGGCCGCCGATCACCTGGTAGGCGACGCCCTGGCGCACGAGCACGTCCTCGAGCACACGGCTCTGAGCGTTCGTCCGGTAGACGACGGCGATCTCGCCGAGACTCGTGCCGTACTCGAGCTGCGCCGCGATCTCGGCGGCGACGAACCGCGCCTCGGCGTGCTCGTCCTCGGTCTCCACCACGCGCACCGGCTCGCCCTCGCCGAGCTCGGACCAGAGGTGCTTCTCCTTGCGCTCGCGGTTGTGCTCGATCACCGCGTTCGCGGCGTTGAGGATCGCGTTCGGTCGAGCGGTAGTTCTGCTCGAGCGGGATCACCTTCGTGTTGGGGAAGTCGCGCTCGAACTCGAGGATGTTGCGGATGTCGGCGCCGCGGAACGCATAGATCGACTGGTCCGGGTCGCCCAACAACCATGAGGTTCCTGTGTTCGCCCGCAAGCAGCTGGAGCAGCACGTACTGCGCGTGATTCGTGTCCTGGTACTCGTCCACCATCACGTAACGGAACGCCTTCGCCCACCGCTCGCGCGCTTCGGGGAAGCGCTGGAGCACCTCGACCGTCAGCATCAGCAGGTCGTCGAAGTCGACCGCGTTGAGCCCGAACAGCCGCCGCTGGTACATCGCGTAGGCGTCGGCGACGGTCTGGTCGTAGAAGCTCGACACGCGCGAGGCGTACTCGTCGGGCGAGATCAGCTGGTTCTTCGCGTTCGAGATCTGGGTGTGGATCCCGCGCGGTGTGAAGCGCTTCGGGTCGCGCTCGAGCTCCTCGAGGCAGCTGCGGACGAGGCGAACCTGGTCGGCCTGGTCGTAGATCGTGAAGTTCGAGCGGTACCCGAGTCGCTCCGCCTCGCGGCGGAGGATCCGGCCGCACGCGGCGTGGAAGGTGAGGATCCAGATCGCCCGCGCCCGCGGCCCGACGGCGGCCTCGATGCGCGACCGCATCTCGGCGGCGGCCTTGTTCGTGAACGTGATCGCGAGGATCTCGTTCGGCTGCACACCGGCCGCCGCGAGCAGGTGGGCGACGCGATAGGTCAGCACCCGCGTCTTCCCGGAGCCGGCGCCCGCGACGACGAGCAGCGGCCCCTCGGTCGTCGTCACCGCCTCGCGCTGGGCGTCGTTCAGCTCGGCGAGATACTCCTCGGGAGCGGTCGTCGGCGTC
Organism: uncultured Actinomycetes bacterium; assembly: GCA_963792135.1. Lineage (GTDB taxonomy): Bacteria > Actinomycetota > Thermoleophilia > Gaiellales > Gaiellaceae > PALSA-600. The sequence continues at coordinate 9,132 of CAWBVD010000009.1, forward strand.
ACTCGTCCAGGCTACCGAGCGCCTAGGATCGCGGAAGTGCGACGGTCGCTCGCATCGGCTTTCGCCGCAACCGCACTCCTCGCGGCCACGGCGTCCTCGGCCGGCGCACCAACGCCCGCCGACCAGCAACTCGCGTGGGTGGTAGCGGCGCTCAACGGCGCGAAGGCACCGGCGCCGGCCGTGCTCAGGGAGCACTTCACGCCCTCCTTCCTCAAGGCCGTACCGCCCGATCAGCTCGTCGCGGCCCTCGCGTCGATCTGGGCGCAGCAGCCCTTCCGCCTCGTCGCCGTCCTCGGCAGGCAGGGCCCGCAGGGTCTCGACGCGCGCATCGACGGGCGCCACGGCACGAGCCTGAAGGTGAGCATCCACGTCACGGCCGCCGGCCCGCACCTGATCGACGGGTTGCTGTTCCAGCCGATCGCGCCGAGCGTGACCAGCTGGAGCGCGGTCGACACCCGCCTCGCGAAGCTCGCCTCGGACGCGAGCCTCTACGCTGGTACGGCTGACGGGACGGCCCATCCACTCCCTCGCGGCTACGCGGGCGGGCGCGATCGGGTCGGCGTTCAAGCTCTACGTCCTGGGCGCGCTCGCAGACGCAATCCAGGCCGGCACGGCCGGGTGGACGGAGCAGCTCGCGATCCACGACGCCTGGAAGTCGCTCCCCTCGGGCGACATGCGCACCGACCCGGCGGGGAAGCGCTTCACACTTCGCCACTACGCCGAGCAGATGATCTCGGTGAGCGACAACACCGCCGCCGACCACCTGATTCACCGGCTCGGCCGGCCGGCGGTCGAGGCGCAGCTTGAGGCGCTCGGAAACAGTGTTCCCGCCCGCAACGAGCCCTTCCTGACCACCCGCGAGCTCTTCGCGCTCAAGCTCACGGCGCCCCCGAAGCTGAGGAACGAGTTCTCAGCGGCCGCAACAGACGAACGGCGCAAGCTGCTCGCCCACGTGGACGCCCTCGGCCTGAAAGGCGCCATGACCGCCCCGTGGCCGGGGCCGATCGACATCGGAACGATCGAGTGGTTCGCCTCGCCGCGCGACCTCGCGCACGCCATCGCCGCGCTCGCCACCCGTTCCCCGAACCGTTCGCTCCGTCATGGCGATCAACCCCGGCGTCCGGCTCGACGCGAAGACGTGGACGTACGCCGGCTACAAGGGCGGGTCGGAACCCGGCGTGCTCAGCCTCACCTGGTACCTCGTCCGGCACGACGGCAAGGCGTTCGTCCTCTCGCTCGTGCTCAACGACCCGCACCGCGCGATCGACGAGTCCAGCGCGGCCGCTGTCGCCGAGGCTGCGATCGCGCTCCTCGCGAAGGCCGGATAACCGCACCGTCGAGCTCCGCGCGACTTGGCAAAGTGGTGGCATGGTCACGGCCATCGCGACCGCTGTCACCACCGGCATCGAGCTCCGGGATCTCACCAAGTCCTTCGGCGAGGTGCGCGCCGTGCGCGGGATCGACCTCGAGATCGCGCGCGGCGAGACCGTCGCCCTGCTCGGGCCGAACGGTGCAGGGAAGTCGACGACGATCGACATGCTGCTCGGCCTGCTCGAGCCCGACGCCGGCACCGTTTCGGTCTTCGGGGCGCCGCCGCGGGCGGCGGTCGACGCGGGCGCCGTCGGGGCGATGCTCCAGACGGGCGCCCTCCTGCGTGACCTCTCGGTGCGCGAGCTGGTCGAGATGATGGCCTCCCTCTACCCCCATCCGCTCCCGGTCGACGACGTGCTCGAGCTGACCGGCATCCAGGACATCGCCGGGCGGCGCACGCAGAAGCTCTCCGGCGGCCAGACCCAGCGCGTCCGCTTCGCGGTCGCGCTCGTCAGCAACCCGGACCTGCTCGTGCTCGACGAGCCGACGGTGGCGATGGACGTCGAGAGCCGCCACGGCTTCTGGACCGCGATGCGCACCTTCGCTGCGGGCGGCAAGACCGTTCTCTTCGCCACGCACTACCTCGAGGAGGCCGACGCGTACGCCGATCGCGTGGTGCTGATGGCGCACGGCTCCGTGGTCGCCGACGGCCCGCCGAACGAGATCAAGGGCATGGTCGGAACGAAGACGATCCGCGCCACTCTGCCCGACGCGCCGCTCGAGCAGCTCGAGCGCCTGCCGGGCGTCTCGCACGCCGAGCGCCACGGCGAGGCGGTCGTGCTCGGCTGCAACGACTCGGACGCCGCGATCCGCGCGCTGCTCGCCGACTTCCCCGGCGCCCGCGACATCGAGATCAGCGGCGCCGGCCTCGAGCAGGCCTTCCTCACCCTCACCGGCGGGGAGGACGGCGGATGAACACCGCCTACCTGCGCTTCGAGATCCTGCGGACAGTCCGGAACCGGCGGTTCTTCTTCTTCTCGCTCGGCTTTCCGCTCATCCTCTACTTCCTGATCGCCGGCCCGAACCGGCACGTCGACGACCTCCGTAACACGGGCCTCTCCGCGCCGCTCTACTTCATGGTCGGGCTCGCCGCGTTCGGGACGATGAACGCCATGCTCTCCGCGGGGGCGCGGATCGCGGGTGAGCGCGCCGTCGGCTGGAACCGGCAGCTGCGCATCACGCCGCTCACGACGCGCAACTACTTCCGCGCCAAGGTCGCCACCGGCTATCTGATGGCCGCGGTCACGCTGGCGGCGCTCTACGCCGCAGGCATCATCCTCGGCGTCAGCCTGACCGGAAACGAGTGGGCGCGCATGACCGGGCTGATCCTGGTCGGCCTGCTCCCGTTCGCGGGGCTCGGCATCGTCTTCGGCCACATGCTGACGCCGGACTCGATCGGCCCGGTGATGGGCGGCGCGACCGCGCTCCTCGCCGTCCTCGGCGGCACGTGGTTTCCGATCACCGGCAGCGTGATGACGAAGATCGGCGAGGCGCTGCCCTCCTACTGGCTCGTCCAGGCAGGCCATGTCGCCCTCGGCGGCAAGGGCTGGACGACGACCGGCTGGGTCGTGGTCGCGATTTGGACGGTCGGCGCCGCGGCGGCAGCCCGCTGGGCCTACCGCCGCGACACGACGCGCGTCTAGCCGGGTTACGATCGAATCCGCACATGCAACCGAATCGCAGGCGGCGCAGGATCGGCCTCGTGGTCGGGGCTGCGCTGGCGCTCGGCGTGCTCGACTCGGCCGCGGCGCAGACGCATGCCCACGCGAGGTACGGCGGCACCCTCGTCGTCGGCATCAGCGGCTTCCCCGACACACTCGACCCGACGCTCAGCCGGACGCTTCAGGCAAACGAGGTCTACAAAACCTTCTGCGAGCAGCTCTACGACTACGACGCCAGGTCCCGCATCGTTCCCCAGCTCGCGGCCGCGCTGCCGATCATCTCGAAGGACAAGCTGACCTACACGATCCCGCTCCGCCAGGGGATCGAGTTCAACGACGGCACACCGCTCAACGCCCAGGCGGTCGTCACCACGCTCCAGCGCGACCTCACGCTCCCGGGCTCGACCCGCACCGGCGAGCTCTCCTCGGTCGCGAGCGTTACCGCCTCCGGGCCGTCCACGGTCGTGATCCACCTGACGACGCCGTTCACGCCGCTGACGGCCACGCTCGCCCTCCCGGTCGGAGCCGTGTTGTCTCCGACGCAACTCGCCAGGCTCGGCGACGACTTCGCGACCGACCCGGTCTGCGTGGGCCCGTTCATGTTCGACCACCAGACCGTTGGCGACAACGTGACGGTGATCAAGTCCCCCTATTACTACGACCAGGCCGCCGTTCACCTCGACAAGATCGTCTTCAAGGCACTGCCCGACGCCGCAGCCGCAACCGGGGCACTCCAGGCCGGGGACATCCAGGTGCTCGACCCGATCCTGCCTACGTCGCTGTCGAGCCTCCAACAGAGCACCGGCTTGCGACTCCTGCACGCGAACGGTCTCGGCTGGCGCGGGCATCATCATCAACCTCGGCAACAGGAACGGTATCGGCAACCTGCCCTACACGAACCTCGGCACGCCCCTCGCAGCGAGCGCCATGCTGCGGCAGGCATTCGAGGAGGCGATCGACCGAAACGCGATGAACAAGGTCGTCTTCGCCGGCACCACCCAGACGGGCTGCACGCCCATGTCGCCCGCTAGCCCCGCCTTCGACGCGAGCATCCGGTGTACGCCCTACAACCCGAGCGACGCAAAGAAGCTCGTCGCTCAGTCAGGCTTCCCGAATCCGACCGTGCACCTGCTCACCTCCACCGCGACCGACATGCTTCAACTGGCGCAGTTCATCCAGGCCGAGGAAGCCGCGGTCGGCATCAACGTCGTCATCGACCCCGCCGTTGGCGGCACGTCGATTGCGGTGAGCGGGAACTTCGACACGTTCATTCAGGGTCCCGCGACCGGCGCCAACACCGACCAGTCCATCACCGATTGGGTCGCGACCTCAGGATCGAGGAATTACGGCGGCTACTCGAACCCGCGACTCGATCTCATCCTCGCCAATACCCGCAAGGCCACGACGCCGAAGGCACTGAGGACGCTCTACCACGCAGCTCAGCAAGTCCTCGTCAACGACCGGCCGATCATCGTTCTCTACCACTCCGTGAGATACGCGGCCGTCAACGCCAATGTGACGGGGGTGCAACTCCGGCCGGATCTCGTGCTCCGGGTCGCGTTCGCCCAGTCCACGTAGCGCCCGCGTCACGCGCCGGGAAGGCCCGCACGCAGGCATTCGGCCCTCGCGACGTTTCCCTTCTGCTCGTACAGTCCGAGCGCCGCGGCGACGGCGGCGTCCGCCTCGGCCGCGAGGCCGGCCGCCTGCTGCACCTCGGCAAGAGCGATCCAGATGCGGGCGGACCAGTTGAGCGCGTCCGTCGTCCTGGCGAGCTCGACAGCGCGCTGCGCTAACGCAACCCCTTCGTCGGGGTCACCATGGTGTGCTGCAAGCCGCGCCTCGACGGCAAGGGTCATACCAACGGTCTTGACGTCATTCTGCGCGGGAGTGCCTCGATACAAGGCAAGGCACTCCTCGGCGTCGACCCAGCGGCGCTCGTCGCAGTAGAAGTCGGCAAGGTGGCAAGCTGTTCCCATCCCCCGCCCTTCGGGCATCCCGCCGGCGATGTCGCGCATGAAGAGCCACTTCGCCCTCAGCTCCCGCTCTGCGCCGGCGCGGTCGCCGAGGAGCTCCCTGGTCGACGACGCGATCACCTGGGAGACCCGGGTCGGAGTCCGCATGTTGGCCTGGTCGAGCACCCGGCTGCTGCGCCGGTCGTAGTGGCGCGCCTCGTCAAATCGTCCGGCCATTGCGGAGAGCTCAGCCAGGCAGCGGATGATCACCGCATCGAGCACGCGGTCGTCGCGGTTTGCCTGACGGAGCTCGTCGCAACGGGCGATCGCCTCGCCCACGGGCATCGGGCCGCCGCAGAGGGTCATGGCGAGTGACTGGGTGATCATCCGCCGCGTTGCCAGATCCCCGCAAGCGTTCGCATGAACGAGCGCGCGTTCGAGCCAATCGGTCGCCTCGGCTTCGTGGCCTTCGGCGCGACAAATCAGGCCGAGTCGCCGCATCGTCTGTGCGAGTCCGGCCTCGTAACCGAGCTCCGTGAATGTCTCGATCGCTTCCTCGTTGATCGCACGCGCCTCGTCAAGGTCGAGGGCGGGATCCGCAAGGATCTCCGACCCGGCCCACAGGCCGAGCGCGTGGCTCGCGAGGCCCCGTTCTCCGAGCGCGGTCGCCCGCTCGTAGAGCTCCTCGTTGACAGCCAGGTTGTCCAGGACTCGCCCAGACTCGTAGAGGGCGTAGCCGTAAGGCAGCATCAGCTCGAGTCGCTCGAGGCTGTCGTCGGGGAGGAGCGCGGTGGCGCGACCCAGCAGGTTCGCGCCGGCGTAGACGTCACCCCGGTCGTTTGCGCGGCGACCGGCCGCGCCGAGGTGCCGGCCTGCGCGCTCGGCGAGGGCACGGGCTTCGTCGTCGGCAGGTCCGAGCTCGGCGCGGTAGCGATAGGCCTGCTCGAAGTGGTAGCCGAGGATCTCCTCGTACTCGCCGACGCGCTCGCCGGCGAGCCGCTCCAGCCAGTCGGCAAAGTGCTCGTGCAGCGAGGCACGGAGCTTCTTGGCGGTCGCCCGGTAGGTCGCCTCGCGCACGAGGATGTGCTTGAAGCGAAACGCGATCTCGTTCGCGAAGCCTGCGGCGGCAGGACGGATCAGGTCCTTCCCGCGCCAGCTCATCGAGCTCCCCGGGCACAGACTCGCGGGCCCCCTCCGCCGAGAGCTCGACGACCGCCCCGCGGTGGAAGAGCTCGCCCTCCACTGCCCCGCGCTCGAGTGCGTCGCGTGCGCCTGCCTCGAGGCGGTCGAGACGTGCTCCGAGAAGCGCGTTGAGGCTTGCGGGCAGCTCGATCGACTCGAGCTCGCGGGCGAGCACCCAGCTCCCGTCCTGCTCGCGCAGAACGCCTTCGTCGAGGAGCATCGCCACCAGCTCCTCCGCAAACAGGGGGTTGCCGGCGGCAACCCGGGCGAGCCGCAACCGCAACGCCGCCGGCGCCCCTCCGATCAGGGCGTCGAACAGCGCGTCCACCCCGGCGTCGCCGAGCGGCTCGAGGCGCACCGTCACCGGCCACTCGGGGCGGCTCTCGAGCAGCTCCGGTCGCGCCAGGCAGCAACACAGGACCGGTGCGCCTCCGATCATCGCCGGGAGGGCCGCGAGGAGGTCGAGCAGCGCAGGCTCGGCCCATTGGATGTCGTCGACGACCACGACCAGCGGACGCTCGGCGGTCGCGGCCGCCAGGAACTGCGCGATCGCCCGGGCAGTCTGTTCGGCGGTTGCCGCACCCTCGCCGAGCCCGAGCAGCTGTGCGACGCGCGCCGCAACCACCGGCCCGCCGTCGAGGGGCGCCAGCATGTCGTCGAGCCGCGAACGCGCCTCGGCCACCGAGTGGTCGTCGTGGATTCCCGCAAGCTCGCGCACGATCTGTCCGATCGCCCAGAAGGTGATTCCTTCGCCGTACGAGAGGCAAGCGCCGCGGACGACCCGGGCCCGCGACCCGATCCGATGCTCGAGCTCGGAGGAGAGTCGCGACTTGCCCACCCCCGGCTCTCCGACCACCGTGACCAGCCGGCAGCGGCGTTCGTCGGCGGCCGCGTCGAACTCCAGCGCGAGGCCCGCCAGCTCGCTCTCGCGCCCGATGAGCGGCGTCCCCTTCCGCCGCGAGGTCGGCCCGACACCGGCCACCTCGAGCAGCCGGTAGGCGCGCAGGGGCTCCGACTTCCCCTTCGCCTCGAGCGGCGCGACCAGCTCGGCGCGAACGGCGTCCCTCACCAGCCTGAACGTCGTCTCGCCGAGCAGCACCTCACCGGCGCCGGCGGCCTCCTCGAGCCGCGCCGCCACGTTAACGGTGTCACCGGTCACGAACGTCTCGCGGGTCCCGACGACCTCGCCGCTGTTGACGCCGATCCGCACCTCGACGGCCGCCCCGAACCGCTCCTCGAGCTCACTGTTCAGAGTGACGAGCCGCGCCTGCATCTCGAGCGCGGCCCGGCAGGCTCGCAGCGCGTCGTCCTCGCGTGCGACCGGCACCCCGAACACGCCGACGACTGCATCGCCGATGAATTTCTCGACCGAGCCGCCGTGGCGCTCGAGCGCGACGCGCATCTCGCCGAAGTACAGCCGGAGCAGCTCCTGCACCGACTCTGGATCCACGCGCTCACCGAGCGCCGTCGAGCCGACGAGGTCACAGAACACGAGCGTCGCGAGCCGGCGCCGTCCCGACGGAGCCTCGGTCAGCGCCGCCGCGCAATACCCACAGAACTGAAACCCGTCCGGGTTCTCACGCCCACACTCGGGACAGGCCTGCACAGCAGGAGCCTACGGACGTCCCGACCCCGCCACAACGAGGTGCGCTACCGGTAGCCGGTCACGCGGAAGCGGCGGTCAGCTCCGGCCCGAGCCAGTCCGACGCCGCCGCGACCGCCTTCGCATCGGCCGATTTGAGCACGATCTCGACCTCGGGCCCGTCCGGCGTGAAGCGCGGGTAGGAGCCGATCGAGACGGCGGGCCAGCGGACGGTCGCGCTCGAGAGCAGGTGCACGATGTCGCTCTCGCGCGTGCGGAAGACGCGCCGCCAGGTCGAGATCGGCCTCTCGCCCTTCAGCTCACCGGCGTACGCCTCGAACATCGCCTCCATCTCCGACGGCAGGCCGGGAAGGGCCCAGACGTTGCCGATCACGAACCCGGGCGCGCCGCCCTTCGGGTTGCGGAGCGGCCGGCTGCCGGTCGGCAGCTGCGCCCAGCGCGCGGCGTAGTCGGGGTGCTTCGGGAAGCGCTCGCGCAGCTCGTTCGCGAGCTCCGGCACCGAGGTCTGCGTGACCCCGAACGCCGCCGACAGCGCCTCGCGCGTCAGGTCGTCCGGAGTGCCGCCGAGGCCGCCGGTGACGATCAGGAAATCGACGCGCTCCCGCTCGCGGTTGACGAAATCCGCGACGGTCTCGATCTCGTCCGGCACCGTGGCGGCGAGGACGACCCGGACCCCGAGCTCCTCGAGCCGCTGCGAGAGCCACGCCGCGTTCGTGTTCACGACGTCCCCGGAGACGACCTCGTTTCCGATCGTGAGGAGGGTCGCGCGCACCCGTCGGAGTATGCCGTTCGGTATGCTCGCCGGCGCCGGGCACATATCCCCGGCCGGTGGGGAGACAGCGAAGCCGGTGCGACTCCGGCGCTGTCCCGCAACTGCGATGCCCCCTCCGGGAGGACGAGCCAGGTCGCCTGCTCCTCGCCGACGAACTCAGCCCTCGGAGGAAGGGCGGTTCGCGCGGCGAGAGCCGCCGGGCCACCTCCCTCCGCTCGACGAAGCGGAGGTTTTTATGGTCAGGTACAGGATCGCCGGGGTGGTCGCCCTGGCGGCGCTCGTTCTCTCGGCGACCGCTGCCGCGCACCACCAGTCCGCCCCAACGCGGATCATCTCGCTCTCGCCCACCGCGACGGAGGATCTGTTCGCGATCGGCGCGGGCAAGCAGGTGGTCGCGGTCGACGACCAGTCGAACTACCCCGCGAACGCCCCGCACACGAAGCTCTCCGGCTACACGCCGAACGCGGAGGCGATCGCCGCGTACCACCCCGATCTCGTCGTGCTCTCCGCCGACTCGAACGGCGTCGTCGCGGCGCTCGGCAAGCTGAAGATCCCGGTGCTCCTCGACCCGCCCGCCAAGAACCTCGCGGGCGCCTACGCCCAGCTCACGCAGCTCGGCAAGGCAACGGGTCACCGCGCGGGTGCGGAGGCCGTGATCGCCCGCATGAAGAGCGGCATCGCGAGGGCCGTCGCCTCGATGCCGAAGGGGGCTCTCACCGTCTATGAGGAGCTGAGCCCCGACTACTACTCCGCGACGTCGACCACGTTCGGCGGGCAGGCACTCAAGCTGCTCGGACTGAAGGACATCGCCGACGCGGCCGACAAGAGCGGCTCCGGCTACCCGAAGCTGTCGGGCGAGTACATCGTCGCCGCGAGCCCCGACCTGATCGTCCTCGCCGACACGAAGTGCTGCAGCCAGACCGCGGCGAAGGTCGGCGCACGGCCGGGCTGGGGCACGATCGCGGCCGTGAAGAACGGCGGCGTGGTCGCGGTCAGTGACGACATCGCGTCGCGCTGGGGGCCGCGGATCGTCGACTTCATGCAGGCGGTGGCTGCAGGGGCACGGAAGGCCGACGCAGCGCGCGGGTGATCGCAGGTCACGTCAAGGCAGCCGGAAGGGGCGCGGTCCGCGCCCCTTCCGGCGCGCTGCCGTTCGTCCTCGGCGCGTTGTTCCTGCTCGGGAGCGTGCTGGTCGGGCTCGCCGTCGGCCCGGTGCACATCGGGCTCGGCGACATCGTCACGTCAGGCCTCTCGCACCTGCCCTTCGTGCACGTCGACTCCCATCTCTCGGCGGCGGATGACGCGATCCTCTGGCAGCTGCGTGCGCCGCGGGTCGTGCTCGGGGTGCTGGTCGGCGGGATGCTCGCCCTCGCCGGGGCGTCGTACCAGGGCGTCTTCCGCAACCCGCTGGCCGACCCGTACCTGCTCGGCATCGCCGCGGGCGCCGGCCTCGGGGCCACGATCGCGATCATCTATGCCCGCGGCGCGGTCTCGAGCTACGACCTCGTTCCGCTCGTCAGCTTCCTCGGCGGCGCCTTCGCCGTGGTCTGCACGTACGTCCTCGGCCGCTCGGCCGGCGCCGGGCGCACGGCGACGACGCTCATCCTCGCGGGCGTCACGGTCATGAGCTTCTTCACCGCCGCGCAGACCTTCGTCCAGCAGCAGCACTCCGACTCGCTGCAGGAGGTCTACAGCTGGATCCTCGGCCGGCTCGACGTCGCGGGGTGGCACGAGGTCGCGCTCGTGCTGCCGTACATCGGCGTCAGCATCGTCGTCATCTTCCTTCACCGGCGGACGCTCGACGTGCTCAGCGTCGGCGACGAGGAGGCCGCGAGCCTCGGCATCGACGTCCGCCGCGCGCGCCTCACCATCGTCGTCGCGGCGACGATCGGGACGGCCGCGGCCGTGGCCGTCAGCGGGCTGATCGGCTTCGTCGGGATCATCGTCCCGCACGCGATCCGGCTCACGCTCAGCACGAGCTACCGGATGATCATCCCCCTCTCGCTCCTCTTCGGCGGCGGCTTCCTCGTGCTCTGCGACGTCGTCGCGCGGACGGTGATGTCGCCGGCCGAGCTGCCGATCGGCGTCATCACCGCGTTCTGCGGCGCCCCGTTCTTCGCCATCGTGCTCCGGACGAGCAAGAGCTTCACGTGAACGCGGTCGCGCTCCAGTCCGTGTCGGTCGCACTCGGGGGGGTGCCGATCGTGGAGAACGTCTCGCTCGCCGTCGAGGAGGGCGAGTGGCTGACGCTGATCGGGCCGAACGGAGCCGGCAAGAGCACGCTGCTGCGCGCGATCGCACAGCTCGTGCCGTTCCAGGGGTCGATCCGCCTCGACGGGCGCGACGCGCCGGTCGCTGGGACGGCGCGACCTCTCGCGCCGGATCGCGTTCGTGCCGCAGTCGCCGGTGCTGCCGCCCGAGATGCGCATCCGCGACTACGTCCTGCTCGGCCGCACGCCGTACATCGGCACGTTCGCGACCGAGCGGCGCAGCGACCACGAGGCCGCCGACCGCGCGCTCCGGCGCCTCGAGCTCGTCGAGCTCGCGGGCCGGCCTCTGCGCACGCTGAGCGGCGGCGAGCAGCAGCGGGCGGTCCTCGCGCGGGCGCTCGCGCAGGAGGCGCCGCTGCTCCTGCTCGACGAGCCCACCGCCGCGCTCGACCTCGGCCGCCAGCAGCAGGTGCTCGAGCTCGTCGCCGAGCTCCGGCTCCACGGGCGGCTGACCGTCGTCTCGGCGATGCACGAGCTGACGCTCGCGGCGCAGTACTGCGACCGGCTCGCGCTCATCTCGAGCGGCCGGCTCGTGGCTGCGGGTGCGCCGCGGGAGATCGCCACCCGCGAGCTGATCGCAGAGCACTACAACGCGCGGGTCGAGGTGATCGGCGAGGGGTCGGAGCCGATCGCGGTCATCCCGGTCCGCCGGCACGGCTGATGCCCGCGCTGATGGTCCAGGGCGTCTCGAGCTGGGCGGGCAAGACGCCTCGTGACGACGGCGCTCGTCCGCCTGCTCGCGCGGCGGGGCGTGCGGGTGGCGCCGTTCAAGGGGCAGAACATGTCGAACAACGCCCGGGTCGTCGCCGGAGGCGAGATCGGCGTTGCGCAGTACCTCCAGGCGCTCGCGGCGGGATCGAGCCGGATACCGCATGAACCCGGTGCTCGTGAAGCCGGAGGGGAGCGGCGGAGCCAGGTCGTGATCGACGGCCGGCCCGACCTGGCGCTGAGCGCGCTGCCCTGGCGCGAGCGCGGGCCCGCGCTCTGGCCGCCGATCGAGCGGGCGCTCAGGTCGCTCCTCGACGAGTACGAGCTGGTGGTGATCGAGGGCGCCGGGAGCCCGGCTGAGATCAACCTCCGCAGCACCGACCACGCGAACATGCGCGTGGCCCATGCCGCCGGGGCGCCGGTGCTGCTCGTAGCCGACATCGACCGCGGGGGCGCGTTCGCCCATCTCTACGGCACGTGGGCGCTGCTCGACGAGCTCGACCGGGCCACGATCCGGGCGTTCGTGCTGAACAAGTTCCGCGGCGACCCCTCGCTGCTGCCGCCCGCTCCCGCCGAGCTCGAGCGGCTGACCGGCGTACCGGTCGCCGGCGTCCTGCCGTGGCTCGAGCACGGGCTGCCGGACGAGGACGGCGCGGCCCAGCGCGACGGGCCAGGGGCCGAAGGTCGCGGTGGTGCGCTACCCGACCGCGTCGAACCTGGACGAGCTTCGCGCCGCCGAGCAGGTGGCCGACATCCGCTTCGTCTCGTCCCCCGGCGAGCTCGACGACGCCGGGCTCGTCGTGCTGCCCGGCTCCAAGCACGTCCCCGGCGGACCTCGACTGGCTCCGCCGGACTGGCCTCGCCGAGGCGGTCGAGCGCACGGCCGCGGCCGGCACGCGGGTGCTCGGCATCTGCGGCGGGCTGCAGATGCTCGGAGAGCGGATCGACGACAGCGCGCAGGCCTCGGGCTGTCTGCCCGGTGCGAGACGGAGTACGCGGCGGAGAAGCTGACGCGCAAGGTCAACGTCTGCTTCGGCGAGCATGCCGGCTCCCTGGACGCGAGCTCTCCGGCGCTCGAGCTCGACGGCTACGAGATCCGCCACGGCGACACCCGAGGCGCAGGCGACGGCCTCGTCTTCGTCCACGGCAACGTCCTCGGAGTCTCCTTCCACGGCCTTCTGGAAAGCGCCGCCGGCTGCAACGCTCTGCTCGGCGCAGTTCCGGCGGAGCCGCTCGAAACCGTCTTCGACGGTCTCGCAGACGCAGTCGAGACCCACCTCGACCTCGAGCACATCGCATGAGGCCCCGCGATCCCGCTCGACTTCTGAGCGCACTCGCCGCCGGCGCGCTCCTGGACGAGGCGTTCGGCGACCCGGCGCGGTTCCATCCGGTAGCGGGCTTCGGACGCATCGCGTCGTCGCTCGAACGAGCTTCTCTGGCGGCCGACCCGAAGAGCGGGAGCGATGTACTGCGCTCTGCTCGTGGGCGGTGCCGGCGCCGCCGGCCGCCTGCTGCCCCGGCCCTTCGTCGTCTGGGCCGTGCTCGGCGGGCGCTCCCTGCGGCGTGAGGCGCTCCGGCTGGCGGCCCTGCTCGAGGCGGGCGATCTCGCGGGCGCCCGGGCCCTCGCGCCGGCCCTCGTCGGCCGCGACCCGAGCGAGCTCGACGCGGGCGAGCTCGCCCGCGCGGTGGTCGAGTCCGTCGCGGAGAACACGTCGGACGCGGTGGTCGCCTCGGCCTTCTGGTTCGCAGCCGGCGGCGCACCGGCCGCTGCGGCCCATCGTGCCGCCAACACCCTCGACGCGATGGTCGGCCACCGCAGCGAGCGGTACCGCGAGTTCGGATGGGCGGCGGCGCGGCTGGACGACGCCGTGAACTGGCTGCCGGCACGGCTCACGGCGCTGCTCGCGGTGGCGGCGGCACCCACAGTCGGGGGCAGCCCGCAGACCGCGCTCCGGACGCTCCGCCGCGACGGTGGTGCCCATCCGAGCCCGAACGCGGGACGGGCCGAGGCGGCGTTCGCGGGCGCGCTCGGGGTGAGGCTCGGCGGCGCGAACCGATACGGCGGCCGTCTCGAGCAGCGGCCGTTCCTGGGCGACGGCCGGCCGCCCGGCGTCGGGGACATCGCGCGCGCGGTCAAGCTCTCGCGGGTCGTGGAGTGGAGCGCCCTCGTTCTCTGCGCGATCGTCGCGGGGAGACGGCGGTGAGCCTGCGCGTCCACGGCGACGCGCTGCTCGCGCCGGGGACGCTCGACTTCGCGGTGAACGTGTGGCCCGGCCCGCGGCCCGCCCACCTCGAGCAGGCGCTGCAGGCGGCGCTCGACGAGCCCGGGTATCCCGACACGCGCGCCGCCAGAGCTGCCGCAGCCGCCCGCCACGGCCGCGCTCCCGAGGAGGTGCTGCTGCTGAACGGCGCCTGCGAGGCGTTCTGGCTGCTCGCGGCCGCGGTGGGCCCGCGGCTCGTGGCCTGTGTCCATCCCGGCTTCACCGAGCCGGAGGCGGCTTTCCGGGCGGCGGGCTGCGAGGTGGTGCAGGTGTTCCGCGAGCTCGAGTCCTGGCGGCTCGACCCTGCGGACGTTCCGGACGAGGCCGACGTCGTTCTCGTCGGCAACCCGGAGAACCCGACCGGAACGCTCGAGGCTCGCGAGCTGCTCGTGCGGCTGAAGCGGCCGGGGCGGCTTCTGGTCGTCGACGAGTCGTTCATGGAGTTCGCGCTCGAGCGGGAGACGCTGGCCGGCGACCCCGACGTGGTGGTCGTGCGAAGCCTGACGAAGCTCTGGTCGCTTGCGGGGGTGCGCGCGGGCTACCTGCTCGGGCCGCCCGCGCTCGTGGCGGAGCTCCACGCGCACCGCCAGCCCTGGAGCGTCAACGCGCTCGCGTGCGCAGCGGTGGTCGCGTGCTGCGGCGACCGCGAGACACCTGCTCGGGTGGCGGCGGAGGTCGAGGTCGAGCGGCGGTTCCTCGGCGCCGGGCTCGAGCGGGTCGCGCAGCGCGTCTGGCCCGGAGCTGCGAACTTCCTCCTGATGCACGTCTCGGACGGGCCCGGCACGGTGGCTGCACTTCAGCGAAGGGGTATCTCGGTGCGCCCGTGCGGATCCTTCCCCGGCCTCGACGACGATCACCTGCGCGTGGCGGTACGGCGTCGTGCAGACAACGAGCGGCTGCTCGCGTGGGTCTGACCTTCTTGCTCGGCGGCGCACGGAGCGGGAAGTCGACGCTCGCGGTCGAGCTCGCACGTGCGTCGGACGCACCCGTCGTGTTCATCGCGACCGGCGAGGCCGGCGACGAGGAGATGGCCGAGCGGATCGCGCGGCACCGCAGCGAGCGGCCCGCCGGCTGGACGACGGTCGAGGAGCCGCGCGCGCTGGCCGATGCGATCGCCGCGACGCCGGACGATGCGTGCGTCGTCGTCGACTGCCTCTCGCTCTGGGTCGCCAACACCCTCGACCGCGGCCCGGCCCAGGTGGAGGCGGAGGCGGACGAGGCTGTCCTTCTTGCCACACGGCGGAACGGCCGCACGATCGCGGTGTCGAACGAGGTCGGGCTCGGCATCGTGCCGGCGACGCCGCTCGGCCGCGCGTACCGCGACGTGCTCGGGCGGGTGAACGCGATCTGGGCCGGAAGCGCCGACGAGTCGTTCTTCGTCGTCGCCGGGCGGACACTCCGGCTCGAGTGAACGACGTCGCGGAACTGATCTCGGCAATCCAGCCGCCCGACGAGCAGGCCCGCGCGGCGTGCCAGGCGCTGCTCGACCTCAAGACGAAGCCGCGCGGCAGCCTGGGCCGGCTCGAGCGGGTCGCGGCACAGGTCGCGGCCGTCACCGGGCAGCCCTCGCCGCCGGTTCCCGAGGCGGCGATCGTCGTCGCGGCGGCCGACCACGGCGTCACCGCCGAGGGCGTGAGCGCGTACCCGAGCGAGGTGACGGCGCAGATGGTGGCGAACTTCGTCGCTGGAGGCGCGGCGATCAACGTCCTCGCCCGCCGGGCAGGGGCTCGGCTGCTCGTCGTGGACGCCGGGGTCGCGACGCCGGTGTCGGGCGTCCGCTCACTCCGTTTCGGATCGGGGACGGCCAACATCGCCGCCGGTCCCGCGATGAGCGAGGAGACCGCGGCCGAGGCTGTCCTCGCGGGTGCGGCGATCGTCGCGGAGCTCGGAGCCGGGCTGATCGGCATCGGCGAGATGGGCATCGGCAACACGACCGCTGCCTCCGCACTCTGCGCGGCGCTCCTCGACAGGGCCGCGGAGGCGGTGACCGGTAAGGGAACCGGCCTCGACGACGACGGCGTGCAGCGCAAGGTCGCCGTCGTCCGGCGGGCGCTGGCTGCCAACCCCGACCGCGAGCCTCTGGCCGTGCTTGCAGGCCTCGGCGGGTTCGAGATCGCGGTGCTCACGGGCGTCGTGCTCGGCTGCGCCGCGCAGCGGGTGCCGGTGGTGCTCGACGGCTTCATCACCGGCGCTGCGGCTCTTGCAGCCGCCCGGCTGGCGCCGGCGGCAACGGGCGCGATGATCGCGTCCCACCGCTCGCCCGAGCCCGGCCACCGGCTCGTGCTCGACGAGCTCGGATTGGAGCCGCTGCTCGACCTCGGCCTGCGGCTCGGCGAGGGGAGCGGCGCGGCGCTCGCGATCCCGGTCGTTCGGAGCGCGCTCGCAATCCTGAACGAGATGGCGAGCTTCGAGTCGGCCGGCGTCACCGATGCGGGCCGTTAGGGCTGCAGCCGGCGCCGTCGCGTTCCTGACCAGGCTCCCGGTGGGCCGGCTGGTCGTCCTCGACGAGGCCGACGTGGCGCGCGGCGCGCCGGCGTTCCCGCTCGTCGGCGCGGGCGTCGGGGCCCTGGCCGCCGGGGTCGCCGTTGGGCTCGCGCACGTCCTCCCCGCGCTCGCGGCGGCCGGTGTGGGGCTCGCGCTGGGCGCGGCCGTGACCGGCGCGATGCACCTCGATGCGCTCGCCGACACGGCGGACGCGCTGACGACTCGCGGCGAGCGGGCGCTCGCGATCATGCGCGACCATGCGATCGGCGCGTACGGTGCGACCGCGCTCGTGCTCGACCTCGTGGTGAAGACGGCGGTGCTGGCGTCGCTCGTTTCCGCCGGCGACGCGGTCTGGCCGGCGGTCGCCGCCGGAGCGCTCTCGCGGGCGGTGCCGCTCGTCGTGGCGGCCGCGCTCCCGCCCGCTGCGGTCGGAGGGCGCCGGCGCATCGGTTGGCGGGCTCGTGTCCCGGAGCGGCACCGCGGCGGCAGCCGCCGTTGCCGTCGCCGTGGCTCTCGCGGCCGGGCCGGTGCGCGGCCTGGAAATGGCGGCGGTCGCGGCCGCCCTCGCCGGCGGCGCGATCCTCTTCTACCGCCACTGGCTCGGCGGCGTGACCGGCGACCTTCTCGGCGCGGCGACCGAGGTGACAGAGACGGCGCTGCTGCTCGCCGCCGCGGCGCTCGTATGACCGGGCCGGCGCGTCTCGTCCTCATCCGGCACGCGCGGCCGGTCGACGCCGGTGTGCGCGTCTTCGGCAGCCTCGACGTCGTGCTCGGCGACGAGGGCTTCGCCCAGGCCGGCCGTCTGGTCGAGCGGCTCGCGGACGAGAACGTGACGGCCGTCTACTCGAGCCCGCTCGTCCGCGCCCTGCACACGGCGCTGCCACTGGCCCGGAAGCTCGGGCTCGAGCCGGTGCTCGTCCCCGATCTGCGAGAGATCGACTTCGGCGAGCTCGAGGGGCTCGGACACCCCGAGCTCGAGGAGCGCTACGCGGCCTACCTGCCGTGGACGGAGAACCCGGCCGGGGTGGTGTTCCCGGGCGGCGAGTCCGTGGCTGACGTGCAGCGCCGCGCGGTCGCGGCCGCCCGCCAGATCGCCGACGCCCACCCGGGCGAGACCGCCGTCGTCGTCTCGCACGGCGTAACGCTCCGGATGGTTCTTGCCGATGCTCTCCGTATGCCCCTGGGCGCGATCTTCCGGCTCGAGCTCTCCCATTGCGGGATCAGCGTCGTCGACTGGTTCGGCGACCGCGCCCTCGTCCGCTCCGTCAACGGAGAGAACTAGGATCGAGCGGGTGCCGGCGGTGGCGATCGAGCTCGATACCGTCCTGGGGGATACGCGGCCTCTCTACGACGCGTGGCTCGCGGACGTCTCGCGCCGTGCCCACGTCGACTCGTCCAACCTCGACGAGGAGCTGCCGAACTGGCGTGTCCTGCTCGAGCGGTTCGCCGAGGATCATGCACCCGTCTACCTGCGCCCGAGCGCACCCGCAACCGCCGCGCTACGGCGGCTGCAGGCGGCCGGCGTGCGGATCGGGGTGTTCACCGACGCGCCCGACGAGCTGGCGCGGGTCGCCGTCGCGCATCTCGGCGCCGCCCGCCGGATCGAGGCGCTCGAGGCCGGCCCGGGGGCGCTCGACCGGCTGCTCGTGCGGCTGGGGCCGGAGGCACGCACCGTTCGCTCTTTGGCAGACTTGGAGGCCTGACGATGGAGGGGCGCCACGAGCTCACCGACCGCCAGCTCGACGCCCTGCTCGAGCGCCTCGACCGCCTGGTCGCCGAGCTCGACCGCATGAACCGCCGCCAGGAGCAGCGCGAGGAAATGGCCGTCATCGCGCACGAGCTCCGGAACCTCAACGAGTCGCTGCAGGCGATCGCGTATGCGGCGCTCGGCCAGGCGGGGCCGCAGATCCGGCGCCGCCGCTCCGGCTAACGGCTACGGGGCGCGGTAGATGTCCAGGACGCCGCTCGTCTGGTGCGCGTTCGCGTTGCCCTCGGTCGCCGCGACGATGCCGTCGACCACGATCGGGCTCTGCCAGTGGGCCTCGCCGATCGGGAGCCGGGCGACCACGCTGCCCGTGGTCGGGCGGTAGACGGTGATCTCGCCGCTCCACTGGACGTAGAGCAGGCCGCCGGCGAGCACCGGGCTCGTGCCGCCGGTCGTCGTTCGACCAGACCTGGTGGAGCCGCCGGCCGGAGAGCCGCCAGGCCGCGGTTCCGGCGGAGGTGGCGAGGAAGACCCACTCGCCCTTCCAGGTCGCGGGCTCCGAGAAGAGGTCGGTCGAGCCGGGCACGGGGACGGTCTGGAGCTCGCCGCCGAGCTTGCCGTTGACGCCGGCGAGGCTGGAGAGCCGGAGCAGGCGAAGCTTGCCGTCCTTGCCGCCCTGGACGAAGTAGCCGTCTGAGAGCAGGGCCGGCGCGGTCGAGCCGAGGTCGAGGTCGGATGGTGTTGAGCTCTTCCTGGTTCGTCGGCGTCCAGTGCTCGAGCAGGCGCTTCGCGTCGGGCGAGAGCACGAGCACGCTGTCGCCCCAGTTGGTGCTGCCGTCGAACGGCCCGTTGCCGGTCGCGACGAGCAGGTCGCCGGTCGCGGGATCGACGACCGGCGCGGAGCGGCCCCAGATCGCCGAGTCGCTCGCGTCAGCAGGTCGAGGGCTCGAATCAGCTCGTGGCGGTCGGAGCAGAGCGAGTTCCAGACCGCCGTGATCCGGCCGCCGGCCGGGTCGAGCGCCACGACGTGCCCCTGGTAGGGCGGCGCGTCGCCGATGTAGCCGTCGGTCGCGGCAAGCACCCGTCCGTTGGCGAAGTTCAGGGCGGAGGCGAGCTTCTCGTGCGTGGGGTCGCGCGTGATCGAGGTCGCCCAGAGCACCTTCCCGTTGGCGATCGAGAGCTTGCGGATGAACCCGTCCGGAGCCCCGGCGTAGATTGCGGTGCGCGTCGGGTCTGCGACCGGCGTCATGTTCGTGATCTGCGGCGAGCCGGCCAGGCTCGCATAGGAGGGCGGCGTGTAGCGCCAGACGATCTTGCCGCTGGCGGCGTCGATCGCGAGCGTGATGCCGTACGTGGTGGTGACGAAGAGCACGTTGCGGGTCCTGCCGCCGGCGTTCACCCCGTGCAGGTAGATCGGAGAGGCGTCGACCGTGCCCGGAATGGCGACCTGTTGCCGCCGGAGGTGCCCGACGTTCGCGGCCGTGATCGCCGCCGAGCCGGGCGCGCTGTTCGTGCGGGCCGGCGTGTAGCCGAACATCGGCCAGTCGCTGCCGGCGCCGGCGGCACCGCCTCCGGCGGCTGCCACCGAGCATGCCGCGGCCACCGCCGCCAGCAGCGCGGCGGCCCGGACGGCCGCTTTCACGGTTGCTTGACGAGGACGCGGCGGAGCTCGTCCTCCTTGCCGGGCTCGAGAATCGCGAGCACCGAGTCCCCCGGGGCGAGCTTCATGGACCCGTCCGGCGCCTCGGCCTTGCCGTTGCGCACGATCGAGATCACGCGGGAGCCTGCCGGCAGCTTGACCTCGTTGATCGACTTGCCGGCGCAGGCGGCATGCGGGTCGACCACGATCTCGACGATCTCGAGGTTCTCGCGGCGCAGCTCGAGCAGGTGGATCAGCCCGTGCTCTGGGACCTCGTGCTCGATCAGGGCCATGATCGACGCGGTCGCCGACACGGTGGGCGAGATGCCGAGCAGGTCGAAGTACGGCTGGTTGCGAGGGTCGTTCACGCGGGCGATGGTCGTCTCGACGCCGTAGCGGTCGCGCGCGAGCTGGCAGATGACGACGTTGTCCTCGTCGTCGCCCGTGACCGCGACCACCACGTCGGGCGGGCGCTTGATGCCGGCGCGCTCGAGCACGAAGAGCTCCGTGGCGTCGCCGCGATGCACCTGGTGCTCGAACTCCGCCTCGAGCATGTCGAAGCGCACCGGCCGCTGCTCGATCAGCGTCAACTCATGGCCGTCGCGGATCAGCGCCCGCGCCAGGTTCGAGCCCACCTTGCCGCCGCCTGCGATCAGGAGGTACACGGGTTAGGCGAGGACGCCCTCGACCGCCCGGACGGCCACCGTGAGCGTCTCGATCGCGCTCTGGGTGGGGCAAACGACGTCGAGGCCGCGGGTCTTGAAGAAGTCGGCGCGCGCCGGGTCGAGGATGCGGACGATGACGGAGCGCACGCCGAAGCTCTTTTGCGCCATCTGCCCGATCACGATGTTCGAGTTGTCGCCGTCGGTCGTGACGACGACGGCGTCGGCGTCCTCGATCCCGGCCTGGCGAAGCAGCGAGATGTCCATGCCGTGCCCGACGTGGAACTCGCCCGTCCAGTGGTCGCCGAGCCGGCCGAGCGCCTCCTCGCGCTCGTCGATGACGCTCACCTCCCAGCCTGCGGCCTTGAGGTTCAGGGCCACGGCGCTGCCAACCCTGCCGCATCCGACAACAAGGACCTTCACACGTAGCAGCGTAGCCCAGTGCGGGACGCCGACCGGGTCAGGTGCCGGTCGCCTGCTCCTCGTCGATCACGTTCTGCGGGAAGGCGACGATGATCACCTCGCACGGCGCCTGACGCAGGACGAAGTCGACGGTCGGCGAGAAGAAGCGTGACTGCCGCCGCCAGCGCGGCGACGAGCCGAGGACGATCAGGTCGGCGTTGATCTCCCTAGCCCGGTCGACGATCGCCCGCCCGATCGCGCGGGAGCGCAGCGTCAGGGCCCCGACCTCGACGCCGAGCTCCTCGCCGAGGGCTCGTGCCTCCGCGAGCGACGCCTCCGCGCGAACCTCGGCCTCCGGCATCTCGGCGTCGAGCGGGAGCTCGAGTGGCACGGCCACCACGTACAGGGCCTCGACGGAGGCGCGGTGCTCGTGGGCGAGCTTGATCGCCGTGGCCGCCATCTCCTCGCCGATCACTCCGAGCTTCATCGGCACGAGGATCCGGCGGAAGTGGGGCACGTCGTCGAAGCGGACGGTGTCGGGGGCGATCACGCGCTCGGTCAGGCCCTCGCCGTGCGAGAGCCGGACGGCGATGAAGATGACGATCCCGATCAGGAGCCAGATCGGGCCGGCGTAGCGCGCGCCGGGATGGGTGGCGATCGAGAGGAACCACACGGCGATCGTGAGGATCGAGCCGACGATCGCGGGCACCGGGATCTCCGAGCCCCGGATCGTCACGTTGAGCGGCGTCCGGTAGGGGCGCGGAAGGTCGGGCTCCGTGATGCGCAGCTGGATCACCGCGAGCTGGGTGGCGGTGAACGCGAGCAGGACGCCGAACGAGAAGACGCTGGCGAGAAAGGCGACGTCGTGCTTGATGAAGCCCGACGCGATCACGATCGCGCTCGAGATGACGGTGATGCTGACGATCGACTGCGGCGACACGAGCGTCCGCCGGTGCAGACGTCCGAAGGCCCGCGGCAGCTGACCGTGCTCGCCGAGCGAGTAGGCGAGGCGGCTGAATCCGGACATCGACGTCGTCACCGAGGCGACGAGGATCAGCGCGCCGCTCGCGCCGACGAAGAAGCGGACAGCGTCGCCGACGCCGGCCGTCGTGTGGGCCCGGATCGCCTCGGCGATGCCGACCAGCGGCGCGCGGAGCCACACGGTGCCGAGCTCGGTGCGCGGGCCCGGGAAGGCCGAGAGACCGACCACGGCGATCGCGACGTAGGCGGTGATGACCGTGGCGATGGCGAGGAAGAGCGAGCGCGGCAGGTCGACGCCGGGGCGCTTCGCCTCCTCGGCGAGGTTCGCCACGGTCTCGAGACCGGTGAACGCGAGCATCGCGAGCGGGATCGCGAAGAGCAGCGAGTGGACGGTCGGCGCCGTCCCGAGGTCGGTTCCCTTCATCACGGCACCGGGCGAGAAGAGGAGCGCGAGGCCGAAGACGATCAGCACCAGCTGGGCGACGACGTCGAGCGCGGGGATGATCGTGCTGAGGGCGTAGAGGGACGGCCGCCGGACGAGCCGGACGAGGCCGACGACCACGATCACGCAGACGCCGACGACGACGTCCCACGGATTCTTCTCGAGCGCGCTCACCTGGAAGGCGCCCGCGAGGTAGTGCGGGACGAAGAGCGCCGAGAGCGCGATCACGATCAGGTAGTCGAGGAACAGCACCCAGCCGGTGAGGAAGCCGAACAGGTCGTTGGAGGCGCGGCGGACGAACGTGGCCGCGCCGCCGGTCTCGGGAAGCGCGGAGGTCGCCTCTGCGTACGAGAGCGCGACGATGAGGAAGAGCACGCCGACGCCGAGGAGCACGAACGGCGTGAAGCCGACGGCGTGGAGCGCGATGATCCCGAGCGCGAAGTAGATCGACGACGCGATCTCGCCGTAGGCGACCGAGAAGAGCGAGCCGGCGCCCAGCTCGCGCCGCAGGCCGGGGAGCTTGCGGGCCACTAGCGCCGCCTCTCGAGGTAGAGCCGGCCCGCCCCCGCCACGAGGAACCCGATCCCGAGCAGGATCCCCACCTGCCCCCCGCCCGCCGCCGCGGTGCGCACGAGAAAGGCAATCCCGAGCCCGATCATCACGAAGGCGAGCACGACCGAAAGCCGAGACCGGGCGGTCATAGCCGCTTCGGCCCTTGTGCGGCGACAGGTAACGGAAGTGTGACGCGGGGCCGGATCACGCGGCTTTCCGGCCGGCGGCGACCATGACGCGGCAGGGGGCGTGCTTGAGGACGTAGTCGACGGTCTTGCCGAAGATCGCCTTGTGGCGGCCGCGGGGAGCGCCGAGGACGACGATCTCGGCCTGGCGGCGCCCGGCCTCGCCGACGATCGCCCGGCCCGCGTGCCGGGCGCGGACGAGGCGGTCGACGGTGCGCACGCCGTATGTCTCGGCCGCGAGGCGGGCTTCGTCGAGCAGGCGGTCCGCTTCCTCCTCCTCGGCGCTCATGTCGGCGTCCATCTGCTGGTCGAGCGGCACGACGATCACGCGCAGCGCAATGATCGTCCCGCCGCGCTCCGCGGCGAGCCGCGCCGCAAGGTCGACCGCCTCGTGCGACTCGGGCCCGGCGACGATCGGCACCAGGATCGACCGGTACTCGAGCGCCACCGCCGGGCCGAACTGGAGCGGCGCCGTCACGGTCTGGCGCAGCGGCAGGCCGAGCCGCTTCCGGTAGATCGTGTAGAAGACGAACCCCGCCGCGAGCCAGGCGAGGCCCGCGTACCGCGTCGGCGGATCCTGGACGACCACCACGAGCCAGGCCAGCCCGGTCCCGATCCCGCCGACCACGGCGAACACCGGCCAGCTGAACCCGAACAGCTTCAGATTCGGCTTCACGCGGTACGGCGGCTCGATCGGCGACGGCTTGCGCCGGAGCTGGATCACTGCCGCGTGCGCGATCGTGAACGAGAGCATCGCCCCGAACGCGTACATCCGGCCGATGAAGTCGACGTTGCCCGGAATCATGAACAGGATCGAGAAGAACCCGGCGAAGACGAGCAGCGCGATCCACGGCGTCTTGAACTTCGGATGGAGCCGCCGGAACAGCTCGGGGAGCTGCCGGTGGGTCGACATCGAGTACGTGATCCGCGAGGCGCCGATCACGCCGGCGTTCGTGGCGATGAAGAGGATGGTCGCCGCGAGGACGCCGACGTAGATCTTGGCCGCGTCGAGCACGAAGCCGTGCAGGCCGAGGTTCTCGACGATGCCGAGCACCGGATCGTTCTTGAACCCCTCCGGCGGGTCGAGGCCGAGCCGCGTGACGTACTCGCCCGTCTTGGGATCCTGGAAGACCGGCAGCGCCGAGAGCGCGACCAGCGGCAGGGTGAAGTAGATCGCGAACACGGCGATCGCGACCAGCCGGATCGACCCGGGGATCGTGCGCCGCGGGTCCCGCGCCTCCTCCGCCAGGTTGGACACGGTCTCGATGCCCGTGTACGCGATCATCGCCACCGGGATCGCGAGCGCGAAGTTCGACCACGTCGGCGCCACCCCCCAGTGGACATTGGCCTTGAGCACGGAGGGGCTGAAGATCAGGAAGAAGCCGAGGATCACGAGCAGGAGCTGCGTCGCGAAGTCGATCACCGCCAGGCCGACATTCAGCGCCGCGGCCTCCTTGATCCCGACGATGTTGATCCCGACGAGCAGGACGACGACGATGACGCCGCCGACGATGTCCCACGGATTCGTCTTCAGCGGTCCCCAGAAGATCGACAGGTAGTGGGGCACGAAGAACGCCGAGATGGCGACCGTGATCACGTAGTTGAGCATCTGCGCCCACGCCGCCCCGAACGAGACGAGCTCGTTGAACGCATGGCGGGCGAAGCTCGACGAGCCGCCCGCCTCCGGGAAGTTGACGGTTCCCTCCGCGTAGGTCGCCGCCGTGCAGGCGAAGATCAGCCCCGAGATGACGAAGACGAGGGGCGTCAGCCCGAGCGCGATCGCGGCGGTGACGCCGAGCGCGTAGTAGATCGACGAGCCGACGTTGCCGTAGGCGGTGGCAAACAGGGCGGGTGTGCCCAGCACCCGCTCGAGGGAATGCGACTGCCTCCGCCGCCGGGGCACCGGGGGAATCTACAAGCGACGCTCCCCGGCGCCCCGGCCGAGCCCGCTTAGCTACCGGGCGAAGCTGCTAATGGACACTGAAGTGCTGGAACATCACCGACTCGTGCGGCGCGCAGTACGCCTTGTAGGCGCCCGCCACGAGCTTCAGCGTGACGGTCTTCGTCCCGACGAACGGCACCGACGTGAACGTCCACGACTTCCCGTGGGGGCCGTCGAGCTCGTAGTTGTGGATGGCCGAGTCGTCGTGGATGACGAGCGTGTACGTCCCGGCCTTCAGCGTCTTCGCGACCTTGCCGCCGGAGCTGAGAGTGATCTTGAACGCGTCGTTCTGCCCGACGACCCCGACGAGCTGGGGGTGCGAGGCGGCGCCCGCGGGCGCGAGCATGACGAGCAGCGCGGCGACGGCAGCAGCAACGGTCGCGGCGAGGACGCTCAGGCGAATCATGTAGGGGCTCCTTTCGGGGAAACGGGCCTGCACGAGGCTCTATGCCGCGAATCCCCGACCGGATTCGGGGGAGGCCCGACGGCCTCCCCCGCCCGGATGCATCAGGTGTGGATCGAGACGAGCAGCGGGATGATCAGGATCGCGACGATGTTCGTGATCTTGATCATCGGGTTGATCGCGGGACCGGCGGTGTCCTTGTAGGGGTCACCGACGGTGTCGCCGGTCACCGAGGCCGCGTGGGCCTCCGAGCCCTTGCCGCCGTAGGCGCCGTCCTCGATCGACTTCTTCGCGTTGTCCCAGGCGCCGCCGCCCGCGGTCATCGCGATCGCCAGGAAGAGCCCCGTGACGATCGTGCCGACGAGCAGGCCGCCGAGCATGCGCGCGTTGATGATCCCGACGACGATCGGGAAAGCGATCGGGATCGACGCCGGGAGCAGCATCGACTTGATCGCCGAGCCCGTGACGATGTCAATCGCCGGCCCGTACTCCGGGCGTTCGGTGCCGTCCATGATCCCGGGGTGCTCGCGGAACTGGCGGCGCACCTCCTGGACGACCTCGCCGCCGACCCGCCCACGGCCTGCATCGCGAGCGACGCGAACAGGAACGGCATCAGGCCGCCGATGAAGAGCCCGGCGATCAGCCACGGGTCCGAGAGGTCGAAGTGCAGCCTGTCCGCCGAGAGCGCGCTCCCCACCGGGGCCTGGTCGGTGAGGCTCGTCCTGTAGGAGTCGAACAGGACGAGCGCCGCCAGCGCGGCCGAGCCGATCGCGTAGCCCTTGGTGACGGCCTTGGTCGTGTTGCCGACGGCGTCGAGCGGGTCGGTGACCGCGCGCACCGACTCGGGCAGGTCGGCCATCTCGGCGATCCCGCCGGCGTTGTCCGTCACCGGGCCGAAGGCATCGAGCGCGACGATGAGGCCCGTCATCGAGAGCTGGGCCATCACGGCGACGCCGATCCCGAAGAGGCCGGCGAAGTGGTTCGCGGTCAGGATGCCCACCACGATCACGAGCACGGGCAGGGCGGTCGCCTGCATGCCGACCGCGAGGCCCTCGATGATGTTCGTCGCGTGGCCGGTCTGGGACGCCGCGGCGATCTTCTTCACCGGGTTCCAGCGCGTGCCCGTGTAGTACTCGGTGATCGCCACGAGGAGGAATGTGACGACGAGGCCGACGATCGCCGAGACGTAGAGGTCGGTGAAGTCGTACTTCCCGCTGTCGAACGACATCGTCACCGGGATGAACCCGAGTGCGGACAGCACGGTCGCCGCAAGCACCGAGCGGTAGAGCGCGTTGATGACGGCGTTCTCGCCGCGGCCGAGGTAGGCGAAGAACGTGCCGATCACGGAGGCGATCGCCGAGATGCCGCCGAGCGCCAGCGGATAGAGGTAGAGCTTGTCGGCGGCGAGGCCGCTGAGCGTGCCGAGCAGCATCACGGCGACGGCGGTGACGGCGTAGGTCTCGAACAGGTCGGCCGCCATGCCGGCGCAGTCGCCGACGTTGTCGCCGACGTTGTCGGCGATCACGGCCGGGTTACGGGGGTCGTCCTCGGGGATTCCGGCCTCGATCTTCCCGACCAGGTCGGCGCCGACGTCGGCGGCCTTCGTGAAGATCCCGCCGCCGAGACGCGCGAAGACCGAGATGAGCGAGCCTCCGAAGGCGAGCCCGACGAGGTCGTGGATCGCCGAGACCGGCGTGTGGTTCAGGCCCGCGGTGAGGAACCAGTAGTAGCCCGCGACGCCGCCGAGCCCGAGGCCCACCACGAGGAGCCCGGTGACGGAGCCCGCCTTGAACGCCACGTTCAGCGCCGGCTTCAGCCCCTCGCGTCCCGCTTCCGCAGTGCGCAGGTTCGAGCGAACCGAGACGTTCATGCCGATGAAGCCCGCGGCCGCGGAGAGCACGGCGCCGATCAGGAAGCCGAACGCGGCCCCCCAGCCGAGCTTGTCGTAGAACCCGAGCAGGAGGAACGGGAAGATCGCGACGACCGCGATCGTCCGGTACTGCCGCTTCAGGTAGGCGGCAGCGCCCTCCTGCACGGCGCGCGCGATCTCGCGCATGCGCTCGTTCCCGGCGGGCTGCTTGAGGAGCCACTGAGTGAGGTACACCCCGTAACCCACCGCCACGCCCGCGCCGACGAGGGCGGTGAGCACAGCGTGATGCCTGAACCAGTCCATTGGCTTGCCTCCAGAGAAAGTGGAGCGCCGAGGGCTTCGGCGCGCGCCGGATTCTACTGAGCGGTGCTGACGCCGCCCGCGTAAGCAAGCTTCAGGTTCGTCACCGCCTGCGTCAGGTCGCGCCGCATGCCGTCCTCGACCTGCCCCTCGAGGAGCGGGAGCAGGGCGTCGATCGCGTCGATCGCCCGCTTCGCCTCCTCGAGCTCCTTCAGCTCGACCTTGCCGTAGGCGACCGAGATCAGCGTCGTGATCGTGGAGAGGAGGAGCTCCGAGACCTTCGCCTGACGGATCGCGTCGAACATGGCGTTCAGAGTCTGCTCGTCAGCCGATTCGCTCACCGGCGGCTCCTTCCGTCGCGTAGATCTCCTCGAGGGTCGCTCCATCTTGCCACCGGGCCCTCTGGCGCTCGGCCGAGTTGGCCGCCGGGACGGCAAGGAACGGCGCCGCGCCGGTCTCCTCGGCGACGGGCGCGACCCACTCGATCAGCCGCTCGATGCGCGCCCGCGCGGGAACCGTCTCGCCGAGGTCGAAGTCGATCAGCTCGCCCGGAAGGCCGTAGCGGATCGCGCGCCAGAAGTTCTCCTCGAGCAGCCGGTGGGGGAGGTTCGGAAGCGGCTCGCCCTCGTCGAACGCCCGCGCGCAGCGGGCGGCGAGCGAGTAGCCGAGCGCCGCGAGCGCCTGCGCCTCGGCCAGGTCGGGCTGCGCGTCGCAGATGCGGATCTCGACCGTCGGGTACGCCAGGTGGGGCCGGACGCTCCACCAGAGCTGGGTGTGCTCGTCGATCGAGCGCGTCCGGTAGAGGAACGCGACATAGTCCTCGAACCCCTGCCAGCCGTCGTAGGCGTCCGGGATCCCGCAGCGGGGGAACATCTTCGTGAAGACCTGCGTGCGGACCGAGTGCAGACCGCTGTCGACCTCCTCGACGAACGGCGAGCTCGCCGAGAGCGCGAGCAGCTCGGGCAGGAAGTTGCGGAGCGCGTTGCAGACCGCGATCGCCCGGTCGCCGCCCCTGATGCCGACGTGCACGTGGAGCCCGAAGGTGTTGTTCCGCCAGACCACGTAGCGGAGGAGCTCGTCGTTGCGGCGGTAGTGCGGCGTGTCGATGATCCGCTGGTCCTGCCAGCGGCTCCACGGATGCGCACCGGCCGCACCGAGCGCCAGCCCCAGGTCGCGCGTGAGGGCGCCGAGCTGCGCCCGCCGCTCCACCATCGTCGCGGCTGCCTCGGTGAAGTCGGCGCACTTCCCCGTCCGCACCTCGGCCTCGGACGCGATCAGCTCGCCCACCAGGTGCGGCTCGACGTCGGTTCCCTGCGCAGCAGCCTTGACGTCCTCGAAGCGGTTCGTGAGCCCGAGCGTCTCCGGGTCGAGGAGGGCGAACTCCTCCTCCACCGCAACGGTGAAGTCGGTTCCCGCCTCGAAGGCCGCACGGGCCGTGGCGAGCTGCTCCTCGGGAGAAAGGCGCTGTTCCTCGCCCATGGCCGCTGAAGGCTACGCGACGGGGGCCAGCAACCGCGCAGCCACGCCTGCCCAAGACCAGCGCTCGGCGGCGACGGCCCGTGCCGCCCGGCGCAGCGCCTCGCGGTCGGCGGGCGGCAGCGACAGGATGTCACGGAGGCGCTCCCGGAGTTGCTCGACATCGCCGGTCGGGAACGAGGCCAGGCGGCCGAGGCGCTCCGGGTAGGCCTCCTGGAGCCCCGCCGCGACCTCGGCGAGGCCGCTGTGTCGGGCGACGAGCGGCGGGCAGCCGCAGGCGGCCGCCTCGGCCGCAACCATGCCGAAAGCCTCCGGGAAGATCGACGGCACGACCGCGACGTCGGCGAGCGGGAGCAGGTGCGCCAGGTGGCGGTGCTCGAGGGGCCCGGTGAAGAGGACGCGCTCGGGCGCAGCCTGCTCGAGCTCGGCCCTGTAGTCGCCGAACCCGACGATCACCGCCCGCGCGTCGAGCCCCTCGAGCGCCTCGAGCAGCAGGTGGACGCCCTTGTTGAGGATCAGCTTCCCGAAGTAGACGACGAGCGGCCCGTCGGCGGCGAGGAAGGCCTCGAGCCGGGCGGCGTTGCCCTCGTCCGGGAGCCGCTCCTCGGCGTTCCCGGGGTTGGGCGGGTCGGCGCGCGCCTCGGCGAGCAGGTCGGCGAGCGCCTCTCCGCGCTCCTGCGGCACGAACTCGTCGACGTTGACGCCGGGCGGCACCTCGACGACACGCTCGACGTGGCCGGTGACCTCGTCGAGCACGGTGCGGATGTGCGCCGAGCCGACATAGACCGCGTCGGCCGGCTCGAGCACCTTTCGACCCCACTCCTCGAGCTCCCGCCGGCCGCGCATCGAGTACTCGAGCTCCGAGCCGTGCGCCTTGACGCGGAAGGGCGCGCCCGTGCCGGCGCCGACCGCACCGCCCATCAGGACGTGATTCGTGAAGACGAGGTCGGCGGGCAGCAGCTCCTGCAGCGCGGCGACGTTCGCGTCGACGTAGCCGCGGCGCTCCGCCGGCGTGAAGTCCTGGAGCAGCCGGGGCTCGAGGCCCTCGTAGCGGTCGAGCACGAACACCGGCAGGAGACCGCCCGGCAGCTCCGGCCGCACGACCTGCACTCCCGCGAGGTCGTACTGCTCCGGCGCCCGCTCCTGGCAGACCACCACCACGTCGTGCCCGGCGAGACTCCACTCCCGTGCGAGCGCACGCGTGTAGACGTTCGACCCGGTCCCTCCCAGGAGGTACCCGTGCCAGAGAAGGATCCGCACTACTACGTGAGGTGGAAGTACAAGGCGTGAAGGAGCTCGACCGCAGGGTTCGAGGTGTGCACGGTGACGTCGGGCGGCATGTCGAGAAGCGCCTCGGTGTAGTTGAAGATGATCCGGACGCCCGCGTCGACGAGATCATGTGCGACCTGCTGGGCGGCGGACGCGGGGACGGCGAGGACGCCGACGACGATGTTCTTGTCGTGCACGACGTCCTTCAGCCGCGCGTACGGGCTCACCTCGATCGCGCCGATCGAGCGCCCGACGACCCGCTCGTCGATGTCGAAGACCGCGGCGATCGTGATGCCGTGCTCGGCGAAGATCGGCGAGCCCGCGATCGCCTGGCCGAGCCGGCCGGCCCCGACGAGCGCGATGTTGTGCTGGCCCTGGGTCCGCAGGATCTTCCGGATCTCGCCCAGCAGGCCGTCGATCGAGTAGCCCACGCCGCGCTTTCCGAATTTGCCGAAGTTCGAGAGGTCGCGCCTGATCTGCGTCGCGTTGATGTTCGTGTAGTCCGCGATCTCCTGCGAGGAGATGCGGTCCTTGCCCATCTTCTTCGCCTGCGTGAGGACCTGCAGGTAGCGGGAGAGGCGCGCGGCGACGCCCACGCCCACGCGGTTCTCGAATCCCCTCGTCCCTTCCGGCTGCGTTTGCAACAGGACAAGGATTGTGCATGAACGGCCAGACCAGACCGTTCAGTTCGTCACAAAGTCCTCAAGGAGCGGCGAGTTTGTGACGCAGCGGCTCCTCCTCGACGCGGTACACCGAGACGCGCTCGCCGTCGACCTCGACCACGGGGATCCACTCGCGGTAGGTGCGCTCGAGCTCGGGCACCCCGGTGATGTCGACCTCGCGCACCTCGAAGCCGAGCTCCCGGCTCAAGGCCGCGAGCTCCTCGCGTGCCAGCTGACATAGATGGCAGTCGCGCGCCACCATCAATGTGACCGTGTTCGTGTTAGGGATAGAGGCCCCGGATCGTGGTCGCCTCGGCGACGCGCAGGACAGCCAGCCCGTAGGCCGCCGTCCGCAGCGACACCCCGCGCTCGTCGTGCAGGTCCCAGGTCTCGCGGAAGGCGCTGCCGACGATCTCCCGCAGGCGCTCGTTCACCTCGGCCTCCGTCCAGAAGAGCTCCTGCAGCCCCTGCACCCACTCGAAGTACGAGACGACGACGCCGCCCGCGTTCGCGAGCACGTCGGGCACGACGAGCACGCCGTTCGACTCGAGAATCGCGTCGGCCGCGGGCGTCACCGGGCCGTTCGCGCCCTCGACGACGATCCCGGCCCTGACGCGGTCGGCATTCGCCTCCGTCACGACGAGCTCGAGGGCGCACGGTGCGAGCACGTCGCACGGCAGCTCGAGCAGATCCTCGTTCGAGACCGCGTCGCCGGCGGCGAGCTCGGCGATCCGGCCGCCCGCCGACTTGTGCGTGACGGCCGCCTCGACGTCGAGCCCTGCCGGGTCGTAGCGGCCGCCGCTCGAGTCGGAGACCGCGACCACGGTCGCCCCCGCATTCGCGACGAAGGTCGCGAACAGCGAGCCCACGTTGCCGAACCCCTGGATCGCGACCTTCAGGCCCTCGGGCGTCCGCCCCTGCCGGGCCAGCGTCTCCTGCAACGCGAAGAAGACGCTCCGCCCGGTCGCCTCCACGCGGCCGAGCGAGCCCCCGACCGCGAGCGGCTTGCCGGTGACGACGCTCAGCACGGAGTAGCCCTGGTTCATCGAGTACGTGTCGAAGATCCACGCCATCACCGCCGGGCTCGTGCCGACGTCGGGGGCGGGAATGTCCTTCTCCGGCCCGATCTCGTTGACGATCTCGGACGTGTAACGCCGCGTGAGCCGCTCCAGCTCGCCGTGCGAGAGCGCCTTCGGGTCGCAGACGACGCCGCCCTTCGCACCGCCGAAGGGGAGGTTCATGAGCGCGCACTTCCAGGTCATCCACATCGCGAGGGCCTTCACCGCGTCGAGCGTGACGGACGGGGTGGTAGCGGATGCCGCCCTTCGAAGGCCCCCGGGCGACGTTGTGGGTGACGCGCCAGCCGGTGAAGACGTTCACCGAGCCGTCGTCCATCGTGATCGGGATCGAGACCTCGACCGCCTTCTTGCACTCGCCGAGGATGGCGACGAGGTCGTGGTCGACGCCGAAGGCGTCAGCCACGTTCCGGAGCTGCTGCTGCGCGATCCGGAACGGGCTCTCGATCGTGATCACGGCCGGCCTACTGTATCCGGAAGGCGATCTTCGCCCTGCTGGGCGGCCCCGGCAGGACGGGCTGCGCGACGATGCGGATCTCGTAGCTCCCCGCCGGGAGGGGCGCACCGCTCGCGCCGCGGCCGGTGAGCCCGAAGCGGTAGACGCCGGGAAGCAGGTCGCGCTGCTTCGCGAGGACGCCGAGGAACCTGCCTCCCGCGCTGTAGAGGAGGACGTCGAGGCGCGCCACCGGCTCGATCTGCAGCGTCCGGCCGCCCGCGATCCGCCCGGCGACGACGGTCAGCGTCGCCGGCTTGGTGTCCGAGGGCGAGAACGACGGCGGGTCGACGCGCACGCCGCCGAGGAGGCTGCCCGTGAACGGCCGGAAGACGATCACCCAGGGGATCCGCAGCGCCTGGACGCCCGCCGGCCGGATCGTGACCGTGCCGCTGACGATCGGGAGCGCGGGGCGCGTCGTCGCGACCGCCGTCACGCGGACGACCGCCGACCGGCCCGGGCGGAGGTCGATCGTCTCCGGCTCGACGGTGACGAGGCGGGAGCTCGAGCTGAGCGAGAGCGTGAGCGGGCGGGTCGAGACGTCGCGAACGGTGAACCGCTGCAGCTCCCTCCAGCTCTTGCCGTGCCACGGCCCGAACCCGAGCGACGTCTGCGACGCGGCCACCTCGCCGGCGACCGACGCCCCCGGGTCGACGGTGCCGCCGGCCGCCGCCGTGGGCGCAGCCCTGAACGGCCGCGCCGATCCGACCAGGAGGCTCGCCAGCTCTGACGCGCCGAGACCGGGCCGCGCCTGCGCGAGCAGCGCGGCGTCCCCCGCGACCGAAGCCGCGGCAGCGCTCGTGCCGGTCACCGACCCGTAGTCGGGCTCGCCGTCGCCGGCCGAGCCGGGCTCGGAGGTCGCAACCGCGATCCCGGGCGCCGCAAGCTGCGGCCCGAGCGTCCCGCCGTAGGTCAGCCCCCGCGACGAGAACGACGCAATCCGGCCGACATCCCCGTTGGGAGCGGTCGTGCGCCGGCCGATCGTCGCAACGACGACGTAGCGGCGGCGGACGGCCTGAAGCGTCGAGTGCGCGAAGCTCGAATCGACGCCGATGACGGGGACGGCGAAGCCGGTCAGCGCCCCCGAGGGCAATCGGCGGCCGTAGACGAGCACCGCGGCGGCCCCGTCGCCGACCGCCGCGCTCACCCGTGCCGCAGGGTTTGCCCCGGCGGGCACGAGCGCGGCCTTGCCCTCCAGCGACCCGGGCTCGCCCGGGACGGCCAGAGGGAGCGACACCGGGCGCGCGGGAGTGACCGTGTCGAGCAGCGGCAGCGACCCGTCGGCGAGCACTGCGAGCCCCTGACGGAAGATCACACGGACGGTCCCCGTGACGGGCCGCGAATCGGTGGCTCCGACGACGAGCGCGTCGGGAGCGCCCGCCGGGCCGGCGATCGAGCCGAAGAGCGGCCCGGCGGCGCCGTCGTTTCCCGCCGGCGCGACGACGAGCGTGTCGAGGGTGAGCGCACCCGCAACGGCCTGGGCCTCGGGGCCATCGGCGAACGAGGCGAACGGCTCCGCGACGCCGACGAGCACGATCCGCAATGCGTCGTGCGCGTCGCCGTCGGCGTTCGGATCGACGGCGCGGTCGAGTCCGGCGATCAGCTGGTCGCTCCGGCCGTAGACGGCATAGCGTCCGGACGCCGTCGGCTGCCAGCCGGCGACCCGAATCGGCAGGACGGAGGCGCCCGGCGCCACACCGCGGACGCCGCGGGGCCCGCCCGAGCCGACGAGGACGCCCGCGAGCTCGGTTCCGTGCCGCTCGACCTGCCGGCGTTGCTGCGGGTTGTGCTGCGGAGAGGTGTCGCCGGTGCCGCCGACGACGTCGATGCCGGGCAGGACGCGGCCGCGCACGAACGGGTGCGTGCCGTCGACGCCGGTGTCGAGGAGGCCGATCGTGATGCCGGTACCGTCGAGCCCGGGAACGCCGGCGGGCACGGAGGCCGCCACGGCGCGCGACGTCGAGAGCGAGGCCGGGTAGGCGGCGCGGACGGAGTAGACGCCCGCCACCTCGCGGTTGTGCTCGAGCAGCTCGACCGCGCGCGGGTCGAGCGCCGCCGAGAAGCCGTCGAGAACCCGCGCGAAGCTGTAGTCCGGGCGGACGCCGAGGCCGTGGCGCGCGAGCTGGGTCAGGACCTGCTGTTGCGCGGCGAACGCCTCCGCCGTCCAGCGCCGCTCCGCCGACTCGGTCGCGACCTGCTGAACCTCGGCGACGCGCTGGGCGACCGAGGGCGTCTTGAGGACGACGACGTAGCGTCCGCTCAGGTCGACCGCGGGCCGGGCCGTGCCGACGAGCCCGCTCCACGACGCGGGGGCGGGGGCGGTGGACGTCTTCACGGGCGTGCCGGAGTGGCGGACAGTGAGCCAGGCGGCGACGCCGATCGCCGCCAGAAGGGCGATGCGAAGCTCAGGACGCCGAAGCAAACGCATCGAGGGCAAGGTACTCGTCGGCGGGGACGTGGCCCGCGTACCTCGCCGCCGATGCGATCATCGCGGCGTTGTCGGTGCAGAGCGAGAGCGGAGCGGCGAAGGCGTCGGGAAGGGACGCACGGAGCTCCGAGTTGGCCGCCACGCCGCCGACAATCGCGATGCGGTCACGGCCCGCGGCCTCGACGCGCTCGACGAGCGCCCGGACGATCGCGCGCTGGTAGCTCGCGGCAAGATCGGCGCGCCGCGCCTCGAGCTCGGCCGGCTCGAGCCCCCGGACGGCGTAGAGCAGCGCCGTCTTCAGCCCCGAGAAGGAAAAGTCGAGCCCCGGCACGCGGGCGACCGGGAAGTCGTAGGCCTTGGGGTCGCCGGTGCGGGCGAGCCGGTCGATCTCGGCTCCGCCCGGGTACGGCAGCCCGAGCAGGCGCGCGCCCTTGTCGAAGGCCTCGCCGGCGGCGTCGTCGAGCGTCGTGCCCATCACCGACACCCCCTCCCACGCCCGGTCCTGCACGTCGAGGAGGAGCGTATGCCCGCCGCTCGCGAGCAGGCAGGTGAAGGGCGGCTCGAGGTCGAGCGGCTTCAGGTAGAGCGACGCGACGTGCCCGTGCAGGTGGTTCACCGGCACCAGTGGGAGGCCACGTCCCCAGGCGAGCCCCTTGGCGGCGGAGACGCCGACGAGGAGCGCGCCGATCAGACCCGGGCCCGCGGTGACCGCGACGACGTCGAGCTCGTCGAGGCTCGTCTCCGCTTCGTCGAGCGCCTCCCTGATCACCGGCGAGATCAGCTCCAGGTGTCGGCGTGACGCGATCTCGGGAACCACACCCCCGAACTGCCGGTGCAGGTCGGCCTGCGACGAAACGATATTCGAGCGGATCTCGCCCTCGGCGCTGACAAGGGCCGCCGCGGTCTCGTCACACGACGTCTCGATACCGAGGATCAGGTCAGGGATCAACTGTCACCGGCAGGGTTGAGTCGCGCCCGCGGCCGGAGCCGGGCTTTGCCCGGCGGAGGCCAGGTGCGGCGTTCATGTCGGGCCACCGGAGGAGGGCTCTGGGGGAACTCGTGGTTCCCCACGGTCTACTCGGGTCCTTCCACATGATCAGGGCGTCCTCGCGGTTGTCGGTGTAGTAGCCGCGGCGGATGCCCTGCCGCTCGAAGCCGAGCTTCTCGTAGAGGCTGATCGCGCGGTCGTTGGAGACGCGGACCTCGAGGGTGTAGCCGCGCCGCTGGTCATCCCGGGTTGACTCGAAGACCTGTTCCAGGAGCCGTGTGGCGATGCCGCGGCGGCGATAGTCGGGGTCGACCGCGACGTTCATGATGTGCCACGCGTCGACGTAGCGGGAGTTGATCACGTAGCCGATCAGCCGCTCGCCGTCGAACGCGCCCAGGCACACCGAGCTCGACTTCGCGAGCTCGGACGCGAACATCGAGCGCGACCACGGGGTCTTGTACGCGCGCTGCTCGATCTCGTCGACCGCGTTCAGGTCGGTGAGCCCGAGCGGGCGGATGTCGGTTCCGATCGCGGTCATGCAATCGGCTTCGCGTCGGGGTCACGCAGGTAGGTGGGTTCGATCGCGTCGGCCGGGCCGAACGCGCCGGCGCGGGCGGCGAGCAACGTCGCCGAGGGCCGATGAGCGGGGTCGTCGTCGGGCGGAACCTCGGCGCCGGCGGCCTCGAACAGCTCGCGGTAGCGGAGGGCGCCGTCGCCCACGAGGCGCTTTCCGGCGACGTCGAGCTTTTCGGGCCGGGCGAGCGCCGGCCCGGCCGTGAAGACCTCGCCGCGGCGGGCGTCGATGACGGGAACGCCGCCGTCGAACGCCTCGAGAGACGAGACGCCGGCCGCCGGAACGCCGAGCGCCAGCGCGAGCCCGCGGGCGGTCGCGAGCCCGATGCGGATCGACGTGAAGCTGCCCGGGCCGGTGCCGACCACGAGCGCGTCGATGTCGGCCGGCTCGAGGCCGGCCTCGCGGACGAGCGAGTCGGCCGCCGCAAGCACCGAGCGGGCGTCCGTGAGCCGCTCGCCCGCGACCTCGCCGTCGCACACGAGCGAGCACGCTGTGGCGCTGGTCGCGGTGTCAAAGGCGAAAATCGTCGTCACTCTCGATCCTGATGCTCCGGCGTTTGTCGTCGACGTGGCTGAGCGTGACCGTCGCGCGCACGGAAGGCAGCCAGCCGCCCGCGCGCTCGGGCCACTCGACGAATGAAATCGTGCCATCGAAGTAGGGCTCGAGGTCGGCCCAGCCTTCCTCGCCCACGCCGTCGAGGCGGTAGAGGTCGAGGTGCGCCACGGGAACGCGCCCCGCGTAGCGGTGCCCGATCGTGAAGGTCGGGCTCGCGACCGGCGACGTCACGCCGAGCGCCCGGCACGCGCCGCGCACGAACGTCGTCTTCCCCGCGCCGAGCTCGCCGGCCACGCCGACGACGTCGCCCACCCGTAGACCGTCGGCCACGCGGCCCGCCAGCGTCTCCGTCTCCCCTTCCGACCCGCTCGTGACCACCACGTCGCCCATCAGCCCACCTTAGGCGATGGCCGTCCCACGGACGCCCTGCGGCGGTCGGTTAGAAGAGGCCGAGCTGGACGGCCGCCGGCTCCTGCGCTGGAGCGGGCGCCGGGGGCGGTTCCGGAGGGGCGGTCTCGCGGCCGAGGATCTCCGGCAGGCGGGCGAAGTCCGCCTGGAGGACGTCGAGCATCCGCGGCGTGTAGAGCGCGGCGGCGGGATGGAAGATCGGGTAGAGCAGCACGCGGGTGCTCCCGAGCACGACCTCCTGCTCGCGGCCGTGCACCTTGGTGATCCCGTCGGGGCGGCCCGACAGGAGCTTGGTGGCGAAGTTGCCGAGCGTGCAGATGACCTTCGGCCGGATCAGCTCGATCTGGCGGAACAGGTGGCTCTCGCAGGCGTCGATCTCCTCGGGCTGCGGGTCGCGGTTGCCGGGGGGCCGGCACTTTAGGACATTGGCCACAAAGACGTCGTCGCGTGTCAGCCCGATGCCGCCGAGGAGCTTGCCGAGCAGCTGCCCGGCGGCGCCGACGAACGGCACGCCCTGCTTGTCCTCGTGGAACCCCGGCGCCTCGCCCACGAACATCAGGTCGGCGGCAGGCGAGCCCGAGCCGAAGACGACCTGCGTCCGCGTCTGGGAGAGCGGGCAACGCGTGCACTCCGCGACCACGTCGCGGAAGGCAGCAAGCTCAGCGTGGCTGCTCAGCGCGTCAATGGCCGCCGCAGCCACACGCTCCACCGCAGCAGCCGCCGCCGGCGCTCGGCCCGGAGGGGCCGCGCAGCGTCGCCTGCTTGCTGGTGCCGTGCGCCGCGAAGACCGAGAACTGCCGCTTCGCCTTCGTCGCCCCGCAGTCGGGGCAGGCGGGGGTCTCGTCACCGCGGACGAGCTCCTCGAAGTGCGACTCGCAGCTCATGCAGACGTACTCGTAGATCGGCATCGCGGCTCAGCGTACCAGCGTCGAAGAGGAAGCCATCGCCGGGAATCCTGCGCCCGGCGTCGGACGGAGCGTATGCTTCGGGTTGCCCGGTATCCGCACCGCGGAACTGGAGCCCGTAGATGAAGACAATTCGTTCGATCGCAGAGCTGCGGCATGCCCTCGCTCCGCTGCGCGCGGAAGCGACGGTCGGTCTCGTGCCGACGATGGGCGCACTTCACGACGGCCACCGCGCGCTCTTCGCGGCCGCCCGTGCCGAGTGCGGCGTCGTCGTCGCGAGCCTGTTTCTCAACCCCGTCCAGTTCTCGGACCCGCGCGACCTCGCCGCCTACCCGGCGAGCTTCGAGGCCGACGAGCGGCAGGCCGCGGACTCGGGTGTCGACTTCCTGTTCGCGCCGCCGGTCGAGGAGTTCTATCCGGCCGGGTACGCGACGTGGGTCGAGCCCGAGGGTGCTGCGGTCGGGCTCGAGGGCGAGGCACGCCCGGGCCACTTCCGCGGCGTCGCGACCGCCTGCCTGAAGCTGTTCACGATCGTTCGGCCCGACGTCGCGTACTTCGGCCGCAAGGATGCACAGCAAGTTGCGGTCGTGAAGCAGCTCGTCCGCGACCTGAACCTCGAGCTCGAGATCCGCACGGTCCCGACCGTCCGGGACGCCGACGGCCTTGCGCTCTCCTCGCGCAACGTGCGCCTCTCGGACGAGGAGCGCCGACGCGCGCTCGCGATCCCGCGCGCGCTCGCGACCCATGACCCCGATCGCGCAGCGGCGCTCCTCGGCGAGGCCGGGATCGAGCCCGACTACGTGGCCGTCGCCGACCTCGACGGCCCCACGCTCGCCGTCGCCGCCCGCGTCGGCTCCACCCGCCTGATCGACAACGTGCTGCTGGAAGGAGACAGATGAGCACCAGGCCCCGCCACCCCGGCCCGACGGCCCCCGCGCCCGGGAAGCTGGCGCTCCCCGAGCTGCGCGAGATGAAGCGCCGCGGCGACCGCATCTCCATGGTCACCGCCTACGACGCGCCGGCCGCCCGCCTGGCGGACGAGGCGGGCATCGAGCTCGTCCTCGTCGGCGACTCGGCGGCGATGGTGATGCTCGGCCACGAGTCGACCGTCCCGGTGACGCTCGACGAGATGATCTTTCTCACGCGCGCCGTGACCCGGGCGGCGCACCGGCCGCTCGTGATCGGCGACCTTCCGTTCGGGACGTACGAGATCTCGGACGAGCAGGCAGTCGGGAGCGCGATCCGGATGCTCAAGGAGGGCGGCGCCGACTGCGTGAAGCTCGAGGGCGCCGGGCGCATGGTCGCCCGCGCCCGGGCGATCGCCGAGTCGAACATCGGCGTCATGGGCCACATCGGGCTGACGCCGCAGTCGGCGATCAAGCTCGGCGGCTTCCGGGCGCAGGGTCGCACCGCCGACGCGGCGGTCGCGCTCTACGAGTCGGCACTCGCGCTG
This sequence comes from uncultured Actinomycetes bacterium, assembly GCA_963792135.1. Lineage (GTDB taxonomy): Bacteria > Actinomycetota > Thermoleophilia > Gaiellales > Gaiellaceae > PALSA-600. The sequence continues at coordinate 48,766 of CAWBVD010000009.1, forward strand.
CAGGACGCGGGCTGCTTCGCGATCGTGCTCGAGGCCGTCCCGTCGCCGGTGGCCGCGCGAATCACCGAGGCGCTCGAGATCCCGACGATCGGCATCGGCGCCGGAGCCGAGTGCGACGGGCAGGTGCTCGTCTGGCACGACCTCCTCGGGTTGTACGACGGTCCCGCGCCGCGTTTCGTCAAGCGGTACGCGTCGGTCGCGGACGAGATCGGTGAGGCACTCGCCTCCTACATCGCCGACGTCCGGGCGGGGGCCTTCCCGGCGGAGCAGCACACGTACTCCATCCCGGAGGCCGAGCTCGAGGCCTTCGAGACGGCGCTGTCAGAGAAGTAGGACGACAGCGCCGAGGGCGACCGGAGCGACGGCCGCAGCCGCGGCCCGCCCCCACGTCCAGCCGTGAACCTCGGCGATGCCGAGCACGAGCAGGAAGATCGCCCACGCGAGGAAGCCGAGCATGAGCACCTCGAAGGCGGTGCCGCCGCCGCCCGAGTCTGGCCCGCCGCGGTGGAACAGCGCACTCCCCCACAGCGCGAGCTTCACCGGCCAGAGCACGAGCGAGAGCGCGACCGGAACCGACGCGAACGCGAGGATATGGCGCGTGCGGCGGTACGAGCCCTGCGAGCCGAGCAGCAGAGCGGCGCGGTGCAGGAGGCCGCCGAGCACGAAGTAGGCGACTCCGCCGTACAGCCCGCCCGCGAGGAAGACCCAGACCGCGACGATCAGCCCGTCGTAGTCCTGGTCGTCCATCAGGTGCGCCGCAGTGCGCGTCGCGAGGACGAAGGCGATCCCGGCGAGCCACACGATCGCGAGCACCGGCTCCGCCCGGCCCGCGGCCTCCTCCGGGCTGTCGTCCCGCAGCGCCGCGAAGACCGCACGGGGCGCCGTGAGGACGAGCACCGTCCGCAGCCACCACTCACGCACGGGCGCGGACCCTACTTCGTGACGACCCGGCCGTCGTGGCAGCGGTACTCGACCTGCCCGATGCCGACGTCCTGCTGGGCGACGGGCATCTTGCCGTCCGGGCAGATCGGCGTGTCGCGGCCGCGATAGCCGTAAATCAGGCCCACCAGCGAACAGCGCCAGGCAGAGCGCGGCCAGGCCGACGTAGACGCGCCGCTTCTCCTTCCGGCTCATCATGTCTCGAAAGAAACGCTACGCCGCGGCGACGGCGCGCCGCTCGAGGAGCGAACGCAGGAACTGCCCGGTGTACGACCCCTCGACCTCGGCGACCTCCTCCGGGGTGCCAACCGCGATCAGCTCGCCGCCGGCCTCCCCGCCCTCCGGGCCGAGATCGATCAGCCAGTCCGCCTGCTTGATCACGTCGAGGTTGTGCTCGATCACCAGCACCGTGTTGCCCTGGTCGACGAGCCGCTGCAGCACCTCGAGCAGCTTCTCGATGTCCGCGAAGTGCAGGCCCGTGGTCGGCTCGTCGAGGATGTAGAGCGTCCGGCCGGTCGCGACCTTGCAGAGCTCGGCCGCGAGCTTCACCCGCTGCGCCTCGCCGCCCGACAGCGTCGTCGCCGGCTGCCCGAGCGTCATGTAGTCGAGCCCGACGTCGTGCAGCGTCTGCAGCCGCCGGCGGATCTTCGGGATCTTGGCGAAGAACTTCAGCGCCTCCTCGACCGACATCTCGAGGACGTCGGCGATCGTTTTCCCCTTGAACCGCACCTCGAGCGTCTCGCGGTTGTAGCGGCGCCCCTTGCAGGTCTCGCACGGGACGTACACGTCCGGCAGGAAGTGCATCTCGATCTTGATCTGGCCGTCGCCCTTGCACGTCTCGCAACGTCCACCCTTGACGTTGAACGAGAAGCGGCCCGGCTTGTAGCCGCGCACCTTCGCGTCCGGCGTCAGCGAGTAGAGCTCGCGGATGTGCGTGAAGAGGTCGGTGTAGGTCGCCGGGTTCGACCGCGGCGTGCGGCCGATCGGGCGCTGGTCGATCTCGATCACCTTGTCGAACGCCTCGATCCCCTCGACCGACTCGTGGTCGCCCGGCTTCACGCGCACCTTCTGGAGCCGATTCGCGAGCGACTTGTAGACGATCTCGTTCACGAGCGTCGACTTCCCCGAGCCCGAGACGCCGGTGACGGCCACGAACTTGCCGATCGGAAACTCGACGTCGATGCCCTTGAGGTTGTGCTGCGCCGCGCCGCGCACGGTGAAGACGCCGTTGTCGTCCGTCCGGCGCTCGGGCACTTCGATCTCGCGCGTCCCGGAGAGGAACTGCCCCGTGATCGACTTCTTGGTCCGCTGCACCTTCGAAGCCGGCCCCTCGGCCACGACGTGGCCCCCGTGCTCGCCGGCGCCGGGCCCCATGTCGACGAGCCAGTCCGCGCTCCGCATCATCTGCTCGTCATGCTCGACGACGACGACCGTGTTGCCGAGGTCGCGTAGCCGGTCGAGCGTCGCGATCAGCCGGTCGTTGTCGCGCTGGTGAAGGCCAATCGACGGCTCGTCGAGGATGTAGAGCACGCCGACGAGCTGCGAGCCGATCTGGGTCGCGAGCCGCAGCCGCTGCGCCTCGCCGCCCGAAAGCGTCGCCGACGCCCGGTCGAGCGCGAGATAGCCCACGCCGACGTTGTCGAGGAACGTGAGCCGCTCGCGGATCTCCTTCACGATCCGCGCCCCGATCAGCTCCTCGGTCGGAGTCAGCTCGAGCTGGTCGAGGAAGCGCAGCGCCGCCGCAACCGACAGCTGCGTGAACTCGTGGATGTTGCGCTCGCCGACCGTGACCGCCAGCACCTCGGGCTTCAGCCGCGCGCCCTTGCAGACCGGGCACGGCCGGAAGGACATGTACTCCTCGATCCGCTCGCGCTGGGTGGAGCTGTCAGTGTCGCGGTAGCGGCGCTGGAGCGAGCTGACGATGCCCTCGAACGCGATCGTGTAGGCCCGCCGCCGTCCCATGCGGTTGCGGTACGTGACGTAGACGCGGTCGCCCTCCGTGCCGAAGAGGAAGTAGCTCTGCTGCTTCTCGGTCAGGTCCTGCCAGGGCACGTCGGTCGGGATCTCGTAGCGGTCGGCGACCGCCTGGATCACCGACTCGTAGAAGCTCGAGTTGCCGACCGCCCACGGCACGAGCGCGCCCTCGTCGATCGTGAGGCTCGGGTCGGGGACGAGTAGGTCGGGGTCGATCTCCTGCTGGGCGCCGAGCCCGGTGCAGTGCGGGCAGGCGCCGTGCGGCGAATTGAAGGAGAAGATCCGCGGCTGCAGCTCGGGCAGCGACACGCCGTGCTCGGGGCACGCGAAGCGCTCCGAGAACGTGCGCTGCTCGCCGGTCTCGATGAGGTCGATCACCACGAGCCCCTCGGCCAGCGCCACGGCGGTCTCGACCGACTGGGTCAGCCTGAGCCGGAGGTCGTCCTTCATCACGAGCCTGTCGACAACGACCTCAATGCTGTGTTTGAATTTCTTGTCGAGCGTCGGCGGCTCGTCGAGGAGGTACTGCTCGCCGTCGACCTTCACGCGCGTGAAGCCCTCGTTGCGCAGGCTCTCGAACACGTCGCGGTACTCGCCCTTGCGGTCGCGGACGACCGGCGCGTTCACGGTGAACCGCGTGCCCTCGGGCAGCGTCAGGATCTGCTCGACGATCGAGTCGACCGCCTGCCCCGCGATCGGACGGCTGCAGATCGGGCAGTGCGGCCTCCCGACCCGGGCATAGAGGAGCCGCAGGTAGTCGTAGATCTCCGTGACCGTGCCCACTGTCGAGCGAGGGTTCCGCGACGTCGTCTTCTGATCGATCGAGATCGCCGGCGAGAGCCCGTCGATCGAGTCGACGTCCGGCTTCTCCATCATCTGCAGGAACTGGCGCGCGTAGGCCGAGAGCGACTCGACGTACCGCCGCTGCCCCTCCGCATAGATCGTGTCGAAGGCAAGGCTCGACTTTCCGGATCCGGAGAGTCCGGTGATGCAGATCAGTGCGTTCCGCGGGAGCCGGACGGTGATGTCCTTGAGGTTGTGCTCCCGGGCGCCATGGACTACGAGCTCGTCGGCCGCCATCGAGAAGACCATTGTACCGAGCGAACGGACGTTCGCCCGTCGACCGTCCAACTCTCCTGTGACGCACTTGGTGCAAAGTCGTCACAGATTCGCGAGATGCGGATAGGTACACATGCATCTACACACCAGTACCTATGAGCCGTCGCTTCAAATCATCGTGACCGACCGTCAGTACGCCTACCTCAACGAGGCGTCGGAACGGACCAGCCTCTCGATGTCCGAGCTCGTCCGGCGGGCGCTCGACACGAAATATCCGGCGGCCGGCGCAGATATGCCCGCGTGGAGTCAGTTCACGATGGCGGTGTGGCGGCGACCGCGCGAACTCGGAACGGGTCGCCGACCCGGGCTACGTCTCGATTGAGGCGTAGTTCAGGTGGCCTTGCGCCAGCGGCCGAAGACGAGGCCGCCGAGGGTGAAGCCGAGCCCGAAGGTGCCGGCGGTGAAGCCGCCGATTGCGAGACCCTTGCGCCAGGCGGAGAGCCGCTGCCAGCGCGTGAGCGCCTCGATCTCGTCTGCCGTGAGGAGCTCGCCGCGGCGCTTTTTCCGCAGTGCGCCCCCGGCGCGAACGCCGAGATAAAGATCGTCGAAGATCTCGTTCCCAGGCTCGTTTCTCATATCACTCACTGTAGCCTGCTTCGACCTTGTCAACGTGCGTCCTTCACGTTTCCGACCTGCATCTGGGGGCGCAGAACGGATTCGACGATCCGGCGCTCGAGCGGGAAATCGGCAGCTTGATCGAGGGGTTGAGCCCCGATCTCGTTGTCGCGAGTGGCGACCTGACGCACGGCGGGAAGCGCGGCGAACACGAGGCTGCGGCCGCGTACCTCCGGGCGCTCGGCCCACCACTGCTGGTCGTCCCCGGCAACCACGACATCCCGCCCTGGCCTCCTCGGAGGCTCATGCGCCCTTTTCAGGAGTTCGAGCGCCAGTGGGGCGGCGTGCCGACGCTGCACTCGTCGGCGGCGCTTTTCATCACAGGTCTGAACTCCGTGAATCCGTGGGGGTACCAGCGCGGCCGGCTGCCTGAGCGCGAGCTCGAGCGCGCGACGGAGCAGCTGCGCTCAGCACCGTCGGGCGCACTGCGGATCGTCGTCCTGCATCACCAGCTCGCGGGGACGCCGTGGCGGTGGCGGAAGCTGCCGCTCGCGGCGCGGAGCAAGGTGCTGCGCCGGCTTGCGGACGGCGGCGCGGAGCTGATCATCGGCGGGCACATCCATCAGGCGACTGCCGTCGCGAGGCGCGACTTCGAGGTGCTGGACGGCGGCTCGCGTGACTGCGTGCTCGCGACCGCACCCGGGCTCGGCCGGCCGCGCCCGGGGCGGCGGCACGAGGTGCGCGGCGTGCTCGTCCACCGGTCGGACGCGACCTCGCTGACCGTCGAGACGCACGTGTGGGCCGGCGGCCGCTTCGTGCTCGCCGGGTCGCGGATGTTCCCCCGCAGCTCGCGCTAGCGCGCGGCGCGGGCGCGGTAGCCCCGGCCCAGCACGGCCACGAGACCGGCGGCGATCAGCACCGCGAGGATGAAGCCGAGGATGCCGTGGATCAGGATCCCCGCGATGATCGCAGCGCCGACGCCGATCACGATCGTCAGCCAGATCGGAATCGGGTCCGCGCCCGGGTGGATGAGCCGTCCGAGCGCGCCGATCACGAGGCCGGCGATGATCAGACCAATCAGGCGTCCAAGCATGAACTCAGGGTACTCCGTCTCAGGGGCTCGGGGTTGCCACCTCGTCGAACGCGAGCAGCTCGCGCCGGAGCTCCTTGATCTCGTCGCGGAGCTTCGCGGCGTACTCGAAGCGGAGCTCCTCGGCGGCCGTGTACATCTCCTCCTCGAGCGTGACGACGAGCTTCTCGAGCTCGTCGCGGTCCATCCCCTCGATCTTCTGGCCGCGCCGCGACCGCTTCGGCACGTGCGGTGCCTCGAGCGCGAGGAACTCGGCGATGTCGGAGACGCCCTTCGAGATGGTCGCCGGCGTGATGCCGTGCTCCTCGTTGTAGGCGAGCTGCTTCGCGCGCCTCCGCGACGTCTCGTCGAGCGCGTACTGGATCGCCTCAGTGCGCTTGTCGGCGTACATCAATACCGTGCCGTTGACGTTCCGCGCGGCGCGGCCGATCGTCTGGATCAGCGCGGTCTGGCCGCGCAGGAACCCCTCCTTGTCGGCGTCGAGGATCGCGACCAGCGAGACCTCCGGAAGGTCGAGCCCCTCGCGGAGGAGGTTCACGCCGACCAGCACGTCGTACTCGCCGAGCCGAAGGTCGCGGATGATCTGGATCCGCTCCAGGGTGTCGATCTCGGAGTGGAGGTAGCGCGCGCGGACGCCCGCTTCGAGTAGGTAGTCGGTCAGGTCCTCCGCCATCTTCTTCGTGAGCGTCGTGACGAGCGTTCGCTCGCCCCGCTCCTCGCGGCGGCGGATCTCGTTGAGGAGGTCGTCGATCTGGTTGCGCGTGGGGCGCAGCTCGACCTCGGGGTCGACGATTCCGGTCGGCCGGATCAGCTGCTCGGCGACGCGCGTCGAGTGGCGGAGCTCCCAGGTGCCGGGCGTCGCCGAGACCATCACGAGCCGCGGCACCTTCGCGAGGAACTCGTCGAACCGCAGGGGGCGGTTGTCGAGCGCAGAGGGCAGCCGGAAGCCGAAGTCGACGAGCGTCTGCTTGCGCGAGCGGTCGCCCTCGTACATGCCGCCGATCTGCGGGACCGTCTGGTGCGACTCGTCGACGAAGACGACGTAGTCCGACGGGAAGTAGTCCAGCAGCGTGTGCGGCGCGGAGCCGGGCGGGCGGCCGTCGAGCACCCGTGAGTAGTTCTCGATGCCGTTGCAGAACCCGAGCTCCTGCATCATCTCGAGGTCGTACTCGGTTCGCTGCCGGATGCGGTGCGCCTCGAGCATGCGCCCGTCCTTCTCGAACTTCCTGACCTGCGCCTCGAGCTCGGCGCGGAGCTCGACGACGGCGCGTTCGACCGTCGGCTTCGAGGTGACGTACTGCGTGGCAGGGAAGATCGTGATCGTCTCGAGCCGCGACAGCACCTCGCCGGTGAGCGGGTCGAAGTGGGTGATCGACTCGATCTCGTCGCCGAAGAAGGAGACGCGGTACGCGGTCTCGGCATAGGCGGGCTGCAGCTCGAGGACGTCGCCCTTGACGCGGAAGCGCCCGCGGCCGAGCAGGGTGTCGTTGCGGACGTACTGGATGTCGACCAGCTTCCGGAGCACGAGGTCGCGGTCGATCTCCTCGCCCACGTTGAGGAAGACGACCTTCTTCTCGTACTCCTCGGGCGAGCCGAGGCCGTAGATGCACGAGACCGAGGCGACGATGACGACGTCGCGCCGCGAGAGGAGGTTCGACGTCGCCGCATGGCGGAGCCGGTCGATGTCGTCGTTCCGCGAGCTGTCCTTCTCGATGTAGAGGTCGGCCTGGGGAACGTACGCCTCGGGCTGGTAGTAGTCGTAGTACGAGACGAAGTACTCGACGGCGTTCGACGGGAAGAACTCCCGGAACTCGTTGCACAGCTGCGCCGCGAGCGTCTTGTTGTGGGCGATCACCAACGCCGGCTTCTGGACCTTCTCGATGATCCAGGCCATCGTCGCCGTCTTCCCGGTGCCCGTTGCTCCGAGCAGCGTCTGGTACCGCTCGCCCGCAAGCAGCCCGGACGAGAGCAGGTCGATCGCCGCCGGCTGGTCGCCGGTCGGCGAGTACGCGCTCGAGGTCCTCAGATCGGCCACGGATACCAGGGTATCCGCGGCGGCCGCTCGCTCGGTCAGTCGCCCCAGTCGAAGTCGCGGGAGCGCGTCCAGAGCGTCTCGTCCGAGGCGGCCTCGGGCTCCTCGTCGCGCGTCACCGTCACCGACGGCTCATCGGCGAACACAGCCGAGGCGGCCGGCCATTCTACGGACGTCGGCTCGTCCACTATGGATTGTGCGCCGTCCATCGTGTCCTCGATCCGGGCCTGCTCCTCGGTCTTGAAGAGCGGGTGGTTCTCGAACGGGTCGTCCGGCATGTAGCGCTCGAGCGGCATGTCGTGCTCGAGAGCTGCATTGCGGCGCCTCAGCTCGAGGTGCTGCTGGATCACTGTGGCGAAAAGCGACTGGGTCTCGACGGGCATACCTTCCTCCTGATCGATAGCCATGTTGGCTCGCAAGTCTAATACGACAGATGTGGTTTACAAGTCGCGTCGCCCGGCGAGAATATGCCCCCGTGGCCGGTACGAAGAAACCTCAGCGCCCTCGTCCCATCAAGACTGTAGCGCTCGCATGGAGCGTGTGGCGCATGCTGCCTCCGGCACAGCGCCGGCAGCTCTACCACCTCCTACGGAGGCACGGCCGGGACGATCGTTCGGCGCGAGGTGCGCCGGCGCAAGAGGCGCTAGACCGCGTCAGGAACCGAGAACGGCGAGCGCGATGCGCTCTTGCTCGAGCGTGTGCGCCGTGGGATAGCCCTCCGCCGTGGACGCGCGCCACGGGCGGCCCGCGTAGCGCACGGGCGCGCCGCCGGCAGCCTCCTCGAGCCGATGCCGGATCGAGCGCCACGCGCCCATGTTCTGCGGGCTCTTCCTGCGCCCAGACGATCTCGTCGAGCGCGGGGTACGACGCCACGAGCTCGCGCGCCGCCTCGACCGGGAACGGGTAGAGCTGCTCGAGCCTGGCCACGGCGACCTGATGCGCGTCCTGCGCGCTCGGGTGCCCGACGATGTCGTAGTACACCTTGCCCGTGCAGAGGACGAGCCGGCGGATCGCCGCCTTGTCGGGCACGTCCGCGTCGAGCACCGGGCGGAAGGTGCCGGTCGCGAGATCCTCGAGCGTGGACGAGGCCTCCTTGAGCCGGAGGAGCCCCTTGGGCGTCATGATCACGAGCGGCCGCGCGACCGGGTCGAGCGCCTGGCGGCGGAGCAGGTGGAAGTACTGGGCCGACGTCGTGCAGTTCGCGATCCTCATGTTGTCCTGCGCGGTGAGCTGCAGGAACCGCTCGAGGCGGGCGCTCGAGTGCTCGGGCCCGTTGCCCTCGTACCCGTGCGGGAGCAGCAGCGTCAGGCGCGAGGTCTGCTTCCACTTGGCAAGGCCGCTCGAGATGAACTGGTCGACGATCGTCTGGGCGCCGTTGGCGAAGTCGCCGAACTGCGCCTCCCAGAGCACGAGCGCCTCCGACGCTGCCGTCGAGTAGCCGTACTCGAAGCCGACGCAGCTGTACTCGGAGAGCGGCGAGTTGTAGACCTCGAAGGACGCCTTCGAGCTCTTGAGGTTCTGCATCGGGATCGCGAGCTCGCCCGTGCGGGCGTCGTGGAGCACGAGGTGGCGGTGCGAGAACGTGCCGCGCTCGGAGTCCTGCCCCGTGAGGCGGACCGGGATGCCGTCGCGCAGGAGCGAGGCGAACGCCAGCGACTCGGCGTGCCCCCAGTCGATGCCGCCCTCGTCGAGAGCGGTGAGCCGGCGCTCGAGCTGCCGGGCGAGCTTGGGGTTCACCGTGAAGCCCTCGGGGACGCGCATCAGCTTCTCGGTCAGCCGCCGCAGGCGCTTCTCGCTCACGGCGGTCTCGATCGAGGCCGGCGCACCGACCCGCTGCACGGGCTCCTCGTGCGTCTTCGGCGGAATGTTCTGGCCGAACGAGGCGCGGAGGCGGTCGTGCGCCTCGTGCAGACGCGCCGTCACGGCGTCGTCAAGCTCGCGCGTTTCCTCCTCGGTCATCACGCCGAGCTCGACGAGGCGGGCGGCGTAGAGCTCGCGCACCGTCGGATGGCTCTCGATCTGGCTCGCCATGACCGGCTGCGTGTAGGCGGGCTCGTCCTGCTCGTTGTGCCCGAAGCGCCGGTACCCGACGAGGTCGATCACGACGTCGTGCCCGAAGCGCGCGCGGTAGGCGAGCGCGAGCCGGATGGCGGCGATCGCGGCCTCCGGGTCGTCGGCGTTGACGTGGATGATCGGCGTGTCGAAGCCCTTGGCGAGGTCGGACGAGTGGCGCGTCGAGCGGCCCTGCGTCGGATCCGTCGTGAAGCCGACCTGGTTGTTCGTGATGATGTGGAGCGTTCCGCCGGTCGAGTAGCCCTCGAGGGCATAGAGGTTGAACGTCTCGGCGACGATCCCCTGGCCCGCAAACGCGGCGTCGCCGTGGAGGAGGATCGGCATCGCGGCGTTCGGGTCGGCTGCCCCGTCGCGCGAGGTGCGGTCAGTCTGGGCGGCGCGCGTCATCCCCTCGACGACCGGGTCGACCGCCTCGAGATGGCTCGGGTTCGCCGCCAGCGCCACCGCGATCGGCCCGCTCGGGGTGTTGCGGATGCCCTCTGCCCCGAGGTGGTACTTCACGTCCCCGGTCCCGCCCTCCGCGTTGGCGGAGACGACGTCGATCGTCCGCTCGCCCTCGAACTCACGGAGGATCTGCTCGTACGGCATTCCGATCGTGTGCGCGAGGACGTTGAGCCGCCCGCGGTGGGCCATGCCCAGGACGACCTCGCGACACCCCGCAGAGGCCGCGATCTCGACCGCCTCGTCGAGCATCGGGATCAGGACGTCGAGCCCTTCGAGCGAGAACTGCTTCTGGCCCAGGAAGGAGCGGCGAAGGTAGCGCTCCATCCCTTCGGCCTCGCACAGGCGCGCATAGAGGCGGCGGCGCTCCTCGAGCTGGAGGGGGGTGCGGAACCGCGACGACTCGATCGCCTTGCGCAGCCACACGCGCTGCTCGTGGCCCGCGATGTGCTCCATCTCGTAGCCCATCGAGCCGCAATAGGTCTCGGTCAGCTTCGGCAGCGCCTGGAGCAGCGTGTCGCCCTCGACGTGGACGCGCAGGAGCGCGGTCGGGATCCGTGCCTGGAGCTCGGGCGTCAGCTTCGGCTCCAGGCGGAGCGGATCGAGCGCCGGGTCGCCGATCGGCTCGGCGCCGAGCGGGTCGAGGTGCGCGGCGAGATGCCCGTGCATCCGGTGCGCCTTGACGAGCGCCATCGCCGCCGCGACGCCGCCGAGGAGCTGCCAGTCGGGCGTCGTCCCGACGGCCGGCTCGGCCTGCTGGACCGGCTCGGCCGGCGCACGTGTCGGCGGGGCCGCCGTGGGTGACGGCGGCGCTGCGGGCGCGCCGTTCTGCTTGCCGTTCGGCTCCGCGGGCAGCTGCTCGAGCAGCCGTGCGAGCCCGGGGAGGTCGCGGACCAGCGCGGAATCCCCCGCCTCGAACAGGGCACGCCACTCCGGCGAAACGGCCTCGGGGTTGTCGAGATACTCGTCGAGGAGCAGACGCGCGTAGCCGGCATTGACGCCGTCGACGTCAGGCATTGCTACATGTTTTGTACCAGCCCCGCGGTTGCTGCGGGCCCGCTGTCTAGTACAGCGAGCGCGAGTCCCAGACCGCGAACGACGCCCCGATCACGAAGCCGAGGGTGATCGCGCCCATCGTGATCAGGCCCAGCGTGCGGTAGCGGTCGCTGATCCTGATCCCGATCATCGTGATGATGAGCGCAGGCAAAGCGACCGCGAAGGGGTGGAAGAAGAGCTCGAGCACCGCGCCGACAAGGCCGAGCATCAGCAGGACGAGCTGCGCCGTGTCGGCGGCGGACGAGCTGCCTGCGGCTTCGGAGCGAGCGCTCATTTGCGCGCCTCAGCAGCACGCGCCTGGCGGTGCGGGGACCGGACGGGGACACGGTCGCGAGTTCGGTGCGAGCCGCGGCTCGGGCGACCGGGCTTCGTCGCCGGCGACGGCGGCCGCCACGGGCGCCAGTTGACGCTGTCCGTCCCGCCCTCGGCACCGAGCTCGGGCTCGGCCTTGATCGCCCACCACAGCACCCACCCGACGTAGAAGACGGGGATTTTGATGAGGATCAACACGACAAATAGCTCGAACCAGAGCTGCAAGGTGCTGGAAGTGTAGGGCAACCCGCGGCTCGGATGGAGGCACCCGGCAGGTCACGAGAACCGGCGCCCCTCGTCCCGCCGGTAGCCCGCGACCGCAGCGAGACCGAAGATCGCCGTGAAGACGGCGAGAACGAGCCAGGAGCGCCAGGCGATGCCCAGCCCGAGCGCCGCCGAGACGAGCGCATCGGCGTAGGCGCGCGTAGGGAGGAAGCGGGAGACGCCCGCGACGGCCTGCGGGAGGGTCGAGGGCCGGGTCCAGAGGCCGCCCGCGTAGGCGAGCACGAGGTAGAGCAGGTTCGCGATCGGGAGGGCGGCCTTTGGCGGCGCCCAGTAGCCGAGGGCGAACCCGAGGCAGGCGAAGGGCACGGTGCCGGCGGCAAGCGCGACGGCCAGGCACGCCCAGCGGGCCCCGTTGAGCGAGGCGCCGCTGGACGACACCGCTGTGACGACGAGGAGTGCGGCGGCGGCGCAGGCGAAGATCGCAGCCGAGGCGAGGCGCGCCGCGAGCCGCGTGGGCGGTCCGACCGGCAGCGTCCGTAGATACGCCTCCCACGGCGAGGCGCGGTCGATCGCGATGCCTACGCCGAACTGGAAGAAGGCGACGCCGATCACAGCGAAGCCGGCGAAGGTCGCCATCCGTGCCGTTGCAGCGACACGCGATTCAGGTGAGACGAAGAACAGAAAGAAGACGGTCGGCAGGAGCAGCGTCGGCACGAGGTACGCCGGATACCGGAGCAGCTCGACAGTCATCGCTCGGGCGTGCACGAGGACGAGCCTCATCGGGCAACCTTGGGTTGCCCGATGAATGCTTGCTGCTCGGGCACCGGTAAAGCCGGCACCTCCGCATTCGAGCCTCCGCCGAGCCTACGGATCATGCCCCGCGGCTCCGCGCCGACAGCGCCTCCTCGAGCGTCAGCGGACGCACCTCGAGGTCGACGAGGCTCACGCCGCGCCGGACGAGGCGCTCAACCTCGACCCCGCCGTCGCGTGTGAGGATTCGCACGTACGGCCCCTCCCGCTCCGCCCCCTCGACGTCTGTGCCGGGCGGGGCCCGGAAGCGGACGACGGTCAGACCGGCCGCTGCCTTCAGGTGCGCAACCAGACCGTCGGCGACCACCCGCCCGTGCTCGAGGAGGACGAGCCGATCGGCGAGGGCGTCGGCCTCCTCGAGCTGGTGGGTGGTGAGCAGGAGGGCACCGCCCTCCTGCACGTGGACGCGCACGGCCTCCCACAGGACGAGCCGCGCCGCGCGGTCGAGCCCGGCCGTCGGTTCGTCGAGCACGACGAGCCGCGGGTTGCCGGCGAACGCAAGGGCGACGCCGACCCGCCGCCGCTCTCCGACCGACAGCCCACCGAGCTGGCGCGTGACGAGCCGCCCGAGCTCGAATCGGTCGTAGAGCCTCTGTGCCGGGAGCGGCTGGGCGTAGTGCGCGCGTACGAGGTCGACCACCTCGCGCACCCGGAGCGTCGCCGGGAAGGCGGTTTCCTGCGGCGCCGCACCGACGAGTCGTCGTGCGGAGGCCGTGCGAGGATCGGCCTCGAAGAGGCGGGCCGAGCCCGCATCCGGGTGGCGAAGCCCGAGGAGGATCGAGATCGCCGTTGACTTCCCGGCCCCGTTCGGGCCGAGGACCGCGACCACCTCGCCGGGACCGATCCCGAAGGAGACCCGGTCGAGCGCGACGCTGGGCCCGAAGCGCTTGGTGACCTCCTGGAGGCGGGCGAGTGACGGCGGCCGATCCCCCGAATCACCACTGCCGGCGGGCGCCGGCAGCGGCGGGTCGCGCCGAAGCCCTGCCAGCAGGAGCGCGTTGTACGCCCAGTGGGCGGCCACCGGAGCCGCCAGCGCACCGGTCGCCAGGTACAGGCCGCCGAACGTCGCCCCCGTGCCGAGATGCAGCGCCGGCCGCGCGCGGTGAGCGAGGGCGAACCCGAGCGTGCTCACCGCGAGCGCCGCGAGGGCGCCGCTGGGAAGGATCCCTCCGAGAACGAGGCGCCGCCAGAGGAGCTCCTCGTTCACCGCAGCCAGCCCGAGGATCGCGAGCCTTGCCTTCGGGAGACGGAACGCGCGGCCGGCGAGCTCCGCAGCCCGCCCGGCGACATGGTCACGGCGCAGTACGGCCGCCGAAGCGAGCACCCCGGCGGCGAGGCCGGCCGCGACAGCCGCCGGAACCGGCACGCGTCGGTCGGGGTGCGGCGGTGAGAGCACCAGCAACAGAACGACCCAGGTGCAGGTCATCAGGGCGAGAAGTGCCCATGCAGTCCGCACGCTCAGAGCGAGCCTCCGAGTGCGACGGCGTATACGGCAGCCTCGTCGAGGCCGTCGGCAGCGAGGAGCTGGTCGAGACGCCGGTCGAAGAAGCCGCCGACCGGAAGCGCGGACAAGCCGAGATCGGTGGCGGCGAGCTGGATCGTCTGGACGAGATGGCCCGCCTCGAGCAGCCCGAACCGATAGCCGCGCAGGCCGTACTTGATCCGCGAGCGCCAGAAGACGGCGGTGACGACGACGAGCGCCGCCGACGTGTCGAGGGGAGAAGGGTCGACGAGGGCGGCACGGAACCGCGACCAGTCGAGCGGCGCGAGAAGCGAGAGGCACCGCCGGAAGGGCTGGAAGTGGTACAGCCCCGGGGCGAGGCCGCGAACGGCCGCCGCCGCGACGTACAGCTCGAGAGGGTAGAGGGCCCCGCCGGACGGAACCGGCCGCCGCGGCGGCTTGCCCGAGCGAGGAGAGGCACCGTACGAGCCGACCAGGATCGCTGCAAGCTCGGCGAGCGCGATCGGGCGCACGACCTCGGCGGCACTCGACCGCCTGCGCGCGAGGACGTCGTCCAGGCGGCCAGCGAGGGGAGCCGGCGCCGGCAGCGCAACGGAGGGACGGTGGTCGTGGGTACGCCCGGCGCGGGTGATGGTGCGAACGAACTCCGAGCCCGTGGCGAGCTCGTGCAGCACCTCCGGTCGCTCCGGCGCGACGTTCGGATAGAGCCGCGACGCCTCGTGGTAGGCCTCTGCCGGATCGTCGAGCGAGACACCGCGCAGTCCGTAGACGACGGAGGCGAACTGCGCGGTCGGCAGGACGCGCGTCACGGGAACGGGTGAGGGTCGGGGTTGACGCCGACATCGGCCGGCACGTCCGTGCGCAGCCCCAGGCGCGTCGCGGTCTCGTAGAGACGCCGTCCGCCGAGGAACCGTGCGTCGTGGGGAACGTCGAGCCGGCAGAGCTCGGGTGCGATGACCCTGGTCACCGTGAGGCCGAGCGACGAGACGTCGGGTGCGGTGACGTCGACTGCGTAGGCCGTGGAGCCGGCCGCCCACACGCGGCGGCAGAGCGCATCGATCCACTCGGGGGCCGTATCGCCCTCGAGCGCCGGAACAGCCTCGGCGGGGTTGACGGCGGCCGACGCGTCGAGGAAGGCCGTGGCCGGTGCGAGCGCGTGCGCCGCGTAGCGCCGGATGTGGTCCTCGAACGTCGCTACCGGGCTCGCGGCTGTCGCGCGGCCCTCGAGGAGCTCGAGCTTCGCACCTGCCGCGCGACACGCGAACGCCTCCGAGAGTGCCTTCCACCACGCTCGCTCGACCGTGGGCGCGGCGGCCGCGCCCACCCCGACGGCGCCCGGGAACGGCGCGGGGGCACGCACGACGCCGAGGACCACCGGGAAGCGATGGAACACCGAGAGATCGACCGTTGCATGCTGCAGCCCGGCGCATGCGAGCAGAGATGAGTCCCACGGATCGAACTGCGACTCGTCGAGAATCGGCAGCGAGAGGCGGTTCGCCCACACGATCATGAACGCGTCGCGCTCGAGCACCTCGCACAGTCCGCGCTGCAGCGTGTCGTCGACGCTCTCCCCGCACGCGAGCCCGCTGCTCGTCGCGTACGCGACCGGCCGCTCGCCCGGGATGCCGGCCGGACCGAGGTAGACGAGCTCGGCGGGAAGATAGGCCGGTTGCCCCGATGGAAGCTCGCGGCCCTTCACCCAGGCGATGACCGTGTCGTCCGTGAAGCGACGGAACCGGAAGCCCGGGGTCGCGAGTTGGCTGTCCGAGAACAGGGCGAACCGCGCGGGCTCGACGGCTTCCGGCAGCTCGCGTGCGGGCGCCACGACGAGCCGCTCGTGCGGAACAAAGGAGGCCGAGTACCGCTCGACAGCCTCGCCCACCGCGGCGGCCGCCGCCTCGGCCCGCGTACGGCCGGCGCCACCGATCCCGGTCAGGTGGTCGAGCTCGACGCCGAGCAGCGCGGCCTCCGTTCCGACCTCGCATGCCGCCTGGAAGAACCGCGGCTCCGAGGACGACGCGAGGCATTCCTCGACCCCTCGCACGATGCCCACGTACGGCGAGACGGCGCGCCTGAGGGGTGGTGACAGGCTGTTGATCATGCCGCCTCGACCTCGACCTCGACGCTCGGGCTCGGCCTCGTGCCACGGAAGCGGCGGCGCCAGACGGGCGACGGTGGAGCACACCGGGCACCGGGGAACGCGAAGCACCTGATGGGTGCCGAGCACGAGCAGTGGGCGCGTCTCGAGCACATGGAGAAGCCCGGCGAGGGCAAGGTCGGCTCCCCCGAGCCAGCAGAGGCCGATCTGCGCTGCCACAGCCGCGGCAAGCGACTCGAGCGGCGCGGCCGCCCGAGCGGCCGGCGGGACGCCCTCGATGCGGCGCAGGTCAGGGCCGTAGTCGACGTGCCCCGCGAGCCGGTGAAGCACGCACTCGTAGCACGCCGTCTCGCCGGGCACGATGAGCGGCCCGACAAGCGAGATCAGGCCGTCGAAAGGCCGGAGAGGGAGCCAGCGGATGCCGCGGCGAAGCGCGGCGAGGTTCCACTCGACGAGCTGCGGCGCCTCGCTCGGGACGGGCGCGACGACAGCGAGGTCGACAGCGCTCTCGGCGTGCCACGCGACCTGTACCACCTCGCCGACCCCGGATGCGCGCAGCATCCGCGCGATCGCATCTGCGGCCGCCGATGCGCCGACAACGCCCACGCGGGCAGCCCGAAGCCGCCGCGCGACGGCCGCCGGCCCGATCCCGTACGCGGCAGCGATGCCCGTGGCCGCTGCGTCGGCGGCTGCCGCCGCCGGGCCCTCCACGAGCACCCCGCCCGAGGCGAGCAGCTCGAGAGCCTGCTCTACCGCGCGCCGCGCCCCGAGCTCTGCCACGATCTCGTCGACGCTGTGGGTGCCGTCGAGGAGCGGGAGCAGCGCGGGGAGAAGGGTCTCCACCGCGCTGCCCTGCACGACGACCACCGATCTTCCGTGCTCGAGCAGGAGCCGGCCGGCGTCACGCACCAGCCGATACCAGGGCGCAAGCAGCGGATAGCGCGGAACCCCCGGCATATGCGGCTCGAGTGTCAGTCGCCACCCCGCGAGCTGCAGCAGCAGCTCGAGCTGCAGCACGAGACGAGCATCGCGAACGCGGAGGCCTTCCGTCCCTTCACCTCGACCGTGAGCTCGAGCAAGTCGTCCGTCAAGTGATCCAGCATCGCCACCTCCTGGTCTGTCCTTCTCGGGTTGTCTTATTAGCCAACATAACGGTTGAGGTGTGACGCGCGGGTGACAACTTCGTGACAGACGCGCAACACGTCGACGATCCTGACGCTCGCCTCGCTTCCGCACCAGTGGCCGTTTTGGCCAGGCACAGCTGCGACGATGGGGGAATGGCGGTCACGCTCGAACGCGACCCTTGGGTGGACGAGGTCCGCCCCCTCTTCCTGGAATACGCCGCCTCGCTCAGCTTCGACCTCGGCTTCCAGGACTTCGAGAGCGAGCTGGAGAGCCTCCCCGGCCAGTACGCGCCGCCCTCCGGGGGCCTCCTGCTGGCGCGGGTGGACGGCAGGGTGGCGGGCTGCGTCGCCCTGCGCCCGTTCGAGTCCGGGGTGTGCGAGCTCAAGCGCCTCTACGTCCGGCCGTCGGCGCGCGGCCTCGGGCTCGGACGGCGCCTCACCGAAGCGGCGCTCGAGCTGGCGGCCGAGCTCGGCTACCGGACGATCAAGCTCGACACGACGCCCGAGATGGCCGCTGCCCACGAGCTGTACCGAACGCTCGGATTCCGCGAGATCGAGCCCTACCGCGAGAACCCCGTCCCCGGTACGCGCTACCTCGAGCTCGAGCTCCCGGCCTTTACATCGAGCCGCGACTCGTAGAGGATCCTCCGAACCAACCCGGAGGAGGGCCCGATGCGCCGGACCATTCGTTTCCTCGCCGCGGTTGCCACAATCGGCGCTGCGGCTGCAACCTCGACTCTGATCACGGCGGGCGCCGCACCGTCACGAGCCGACACCCCGAAGGCGGGCGGCGTGTATCGCGTCGCGTTCGAGCAATCGTTCGGGTTTACGGACGGCTTCGACCCCACGGGCGAGTACTACACCTTCTCGTTCGCGATCCAGTCGAACCTGATGATCCGGACGCTCGTCGGCTACGACCACGTCGCCGGGCCGGCGGGGAACAAGCTCGTTCCGGACCTCGCGACGACCGTGCCGCGGCCGACCGACGGCGGCAAGACGTACACCTTCCACCTCAAGCCCGGCGTCAAGTTCGGGCCACCGGTGTCGCGACCGGTCACGACGAACGACGTGCTCTACGCGATGGAGCGAATCGCCGATCCCAAGGACGGCGCCGAGTACGGCTTCTACTACTCCCCCATCGTCGGGTTCGACGCCTACGCGCACGGCAAGGCGAAGGCGATCGCCGGCATCCAGACCCCGAACGCGAGCACGATCGTCTTCCACCTCTCCCGCCCGATCGGCGACTTCCTCTACCGGATGGCGATGCCGGCCACGGGGCCCATCCCGCCCGAAATCGGGCGCTGCTTCGAGAACCAGGCCGGCAAGTACGGCAAGGACATCGTCTCGACCGGGCCCTACATGCTCGAGGGCGCCGACAAGGTCGAAGCGAGCTCGTGCAAGACGCTGAAGCCGATGCAGGGCTGGGACGGGGTCTCGAACCTCACGCTCGTCCGCAACCCCGACTACGACCCGAAGACCGACTCTCCGGCCGCGCGGCAGAACCTCCCGGACGAGTTCGTGTTCACGGTCGACCCGAACGTGACCGACATCGTCGACCGGGTCGCGGCCGGCCAACTCGAGGACGAGAACGGGCCGAGCCTGCCGCCGCAGACGCTCGAGCAGTACTCACGCGACCCGGCGAAGCGGAAGTACCTGCACCTCAACTCCGGCGACCTCGTCGAGTACCTCTCGATCAACCTGACGCAGCCGCCGTTCGACGACATCCATGTGCGCCGCGCCATGAACTGGATCATCGACAAGGCGGCCCTGCGTCAGGTGTGGGGCGGCCCGCTCATCGGGAAGATCGCCGGCCACATCGTCCCCGACTCGATCTTCGACAATCAGCTCACCGAGTACGACCCGTACCGGACGGCCGGCGACCACGGCAGCCTCGCGAAGGCGAAGGCGGCGATGAAGGGGTCGAAGTACGACGTCGACGCGCAACGGGACGTGCGGGGCACCGGCCTGCCACAACGTCCTGCTCCTGAACGACGCGCAGCAGACGTTCTCGCGGATGCTGCCGACGATCATGCAGGACGCGAAGCAGCTCGGGATCACGTTCCACGTCTCGACCATCAACGGCGCGTTCCCCACGCTCCAGACGACGAACAAGAACATCGCCATCGCGATCTTTCCGGGCTGGGCCAAGGACTACGCGGACGCGCTGACGTTCTTCAACCCGCTCTTCGACGGCCGGACGATCATCCCGCAGGGCAACGTCAACTACTCGCTGGTCGGGATGAAGCCGTCGCAGGCGAAGGCTCTCGGCGTCACGGGAACGATCACCGGCATTCCCAGCGTCGACTCCGATCTCGATCGCTGCGCCGCGCTCGCCGGCCAAGCGCGCCTCTCGTGCTACGAGGGCCTCGACAAGAAGCTCATGACCCAGGTCGTGCCGTGGGTGCCGTACCTGTGGGTGAACAACGCGCATCTCGTCGGGCCGCACGTCACGCAGTGGCAGTACGACCAGTTCAGCGGCTCGACCGCCTACGCGCATGTCGCCGTGAGCTGAGCCCGCCCTAGCGGTGCCGCTCGCGGAAGGCGCGCGCCTTCTCGCGGTTGCCGCACGAGGCCATCGAGCACCACGAGCGCGAGTGGTTGCGCGCCGTGTCGACGAACGCCCACTGGCAGTCGGACGCCCGGCAGGCCTTGAGCCGCTGCCACGAGCCGTCGGCCATGGCGCCGTGCACGGCGGCAAGGATGCGGCCGAGACCGCCGTCGACCCCGTCCGCCGCGGGAACGAGCTCGCTCCCCGAGCCCCCGAACGCCAGCTCGACCCGGGCGCGGCGGGCGGCGCCGCGGAGCACCTCGTAGGCCTCGTCCTCGGGGACGTCCAGCCCGTTGTGCGCGAGCAGGAGCCGGCGCAATGCCTCGCGCACCTCGAGCGCGCGTCGCAGGTCCTTCGCGGATGCGCCGACACCCGGCGCCACGAGGCCGCGCGCCTCGAGCCACGCCGCGAGGTCGGCCGGCGTTCCGAGCTCCTCGCTGTCCTCGAGCAGCTCGCGCGTGTTCACGAAATCCCGAACCAGCTCGATCGTCTCCATGGAAATTCCTAACCTTCGTTCTTGCTTTACCGGTTACGTAACCGCTATGATCGTAACACAGGTTACGGGACGCGAGAGGAGAGGGACATGCATCCGGACTTTCATCAGCTGACGCTCCACGAGAACGCGAAGGAGCTCGACCGTGGGCTGCGGGCGGCGTACCTGACGCGCACGGTGACCCCCACGCCGGCCGAGTCGGAGGAGCTGGTACTGCGCCTCTGCACCGTCCACGACGACGCGGCGCTCGACAGGCTCGCGATCCTCGACGGCAAGCCGCTTCCGCGCGGCCGTCACGTGGTCGCCGAGGTCAACGGGGTCGTCGTCGCGGCGAAGCCCGTCGAGGGCGGCGAGTCGATCGCCGACCCGTTCCGGCAGACGGCGCACCTCCTGCCGCTGCTCGAGCTGCGCGCAAGGCAGCTGGCGCCCGCCGGGCGCGGGCACCTGCTCCCGCTCCGGGCAGCGCTGCGCGCAATCCGAGCGTAGAAGCCAGAATACGGCGCCATGTCCGCGCCCCGCACGTACGCAGCCTTGCTGCGAGGGATCAACGTCGGCGGGGCGCGGAAGGTGCCGATGGCCGAACTGGCGGAGGTGTTCGCCGGGCTCGGCCATGAGGATCCGCGCACCTATATCCAGAGCGGCAACGTCGTCTTCAGCTCCTCCAAGGGGGAGCGTACGATCGCGCCGGCCCTCGAGGCGGCGATCGACAAGCGGTTCGGGATCGAGGTCAGGGTGATGCTGCGTTCCCATGCCGAGCTCGTGGCCGTCGAGGCCGCGAATCCATTCGGCGACACGAGCGGCGTGCATGTCGTCTTCCTCCAGCGCGCGCCGTCGAAGAGCGCGGCCGCTCGACTCGACCCAGATCGCTCCCCGGGCGACTCCTTCGCCCTCGCGGGTCGCGAGCTCTTCCTTCAGCTGCCGTCCGGCGCCGGGCGGACGAAGCTGACGCTCGGCTACCTCGAGAAGCAGCTCGGCGTCGCGGGCACGCAGCGCAACTGGAACACCCTGCTCAGGCTGATCGCGCTGACGGAACCTGGAGCGGCCGGTTGAGCCCTCCGACCAGATCCGTGACCTGCGTGAAGCCGGCCCGGATCATCAGGCTGGCGGCGATCGACGAGCGGTAGCCGCTCGCGCAGTGCACGACGATCTCCCGGTCGTGCGGCAACTCGTCGAGCCGCTCGGGCAGGCGGGAGAGCGGGATGTTCACACTCCCGTCGACGGCGAGCGCCTCGTGCTCGTCCTCCGTCCGCACGTCCAGCACGAACGGCGGCTCGGCGTCCGCGAGCTGCTCGGCGAGCGTCGCCGCCGTCGTCCGTTCGACCCGCTCGACGAGCTCCGGGCGGGACTCGAGCGCCAGCATCCCGCCGGCGAGGTACCCGGCGACGTTGTCGAAGCCGATCCGGGCGAGGCGCACGGCCGACTCCTTCTCCCGTCCCGGCTCGACGATCAGGACGATCGGGCGCTCGTGGTCGAGAAGCGTTCCGGCCCAGGTCGCGTAGCTGCCGTCGAGGCCGATGTTCATGCTGCCGCGGAGGTGCGCGCCGGCGAAGTCGGCGCTCGCGCGGGTGTCCAGCAGGTGCGCGCCGGCGGCGGCGAGGGCAAGGACGTCGTCGAGCGGAACCGGCGTCAGCTCCTCGGCAAGCGTCTCGTCGAGCGTCGGCCGCTCCTTCGCGTTGAGCACTGCGTCGTAGGTGAAGTACGCCGGCGGGTCGGGCTGGTCGGCGGTGACGACGGCGATGAACTCGTCGCGGCTCATCGGCTGGAGCGCGTAGTTGTACCGGCGCTGAATGCCGATCGTCGAGACGGTGTCGGTGCTCAGGTGCTTGCCGCAGAGCGAGCCGGCACCGTGCGCGGGATAGACGAGCGTCTCGTCGGGAAGCGGGAGGATCTTCTCCTGTATCGACTTGTAGAGCAGCGAGCCGAGCTCCTCGGCGCTCCGGCCGAGGGACGCTCGCAGGTCGGGCCGGCCGACGTCGCCGATGAAGAGCGTGTCCCCGGAGAGCAGGGCGTTCGGATGCTGGGGGTGGACAGTGAGGTCGTAGACCAGGATCGAGATCGACTCCGGCGTGTGGCCGGGCGTCTCGAGCGCGACGAGCCGTACCTGCCCGAGGTCGATCGCGTCGTCGTCGGCGAGGGGCGTGAACGCGTACTCGGCCTCGGCGTGGGCGCCAAGGTAGATCCGCGCGCCGACGCGGTCGCGCAGCTCGAGGTGTCCGGCGAGAAAGTCTGCGTGGAGGTGCGTGAGCACGACGTGCTCGATCCGGGAGCCCAGGCGCTCGGCGTCGGCGAGGTACTCGTCGACGTCACGCTGCGGGTCGACGACGACGGCGGTGCCCGTGACGGGATCGGCGACGAGATACGACGCGTGTGCCAGGCAGCCAAGGTAGTACTGCTTGAGCTCCACCCGGGGATGGTCGCACAGTGCGGTCAGCTCTGCGGCACGCGCGCGGCGTCGACGACGTTCCGCCGCTCGGCGACGAGGCCGTCGCGGCAGCGGACGAACGGGGACGCGGCGGACGAGACCGAGCTCGCGGAGCTCAAGCGGCTCCTTGCTCATCTGCGGGGTGAGATCGCTCCACGCGGGGCGCTGCAGCCACCGTCAACTGCGCCGAGTGATGGACCCAGTCGGGCTCGAACCGACGGCCTCCGCCATGCCATGGCGGCGCTCTCCCAGCTGAGCTATGGGCCCGGGATGAGTGGGACGCAGTGTAGCGGCGAAATCGAAGTCGGCGGCATGCCGAATCCTCAACCGCTGGTTGTTTCGCGGCGGCGACACCCGGAGTGAGAGCTGCGGACTGTCGCCGGCAGCCTCGAACGGGATGAAGAAGCACCGATCGAGCTCGAGGCAGTAGGCAGCAAAAGCATCGAGCTCGACCGGGCTCGTATCGGCGCCTGACGACACCCGACCTCGCTCGCCGACAGGTGTAGCACCGCACGATCACGACGTCACCTTGGAGCGGAGCCCACTTGCACTGAACCCGAATCAGATCATCTTCGAGCGCAAAGATCATGTCGTAGCGCCCGCCCTCGATCGCCGGGCGATACACCTCGATGCCAAGCGCGAACGCCTCTTTCATGATCGCCGCCTCAGCGAGGGCGCCCTTCTGGTTTGTCGTCAACTCGCGCAACACGACAACCGTAGCCCGAGCCTCGGACAGGCCGTGTCCTAAATGGACAACAGCCCTACGCGCTCGCCGCCTCGACCGCCTCCTGGGGCACGTCGCCCCAGAGGTCGTCGAGCCGGTAGAAGTCCCGCGCCTCGGGGGTGAAGACGTGCAGGACGACGTCGAGGTAGTCCGCCACGATCCAGGTCGCCTCGCGCTCCCCGGCCACCGACCGCGGCAGCAGCCCGTCGTCCTTCTTCAGGCGGGCGTGCACCTCGTCCCAGATCGCCTTGGTCTGGCGCGGGTTGTTCCCGGTGCACACGACGAAGTAGTCGGTGTACGTACACACCGGCTGCATGTCGAGGATGACGACGTCCCTCGCGAGCTTCTCGTGCGCCAGCGCCGCGATCCGGCGCGCCTGATCGTTCGACGTCAATTGCTCTCAGTGTACCCCGGAAGGCCGTAGAGACCGCCTCGCGCGATCAGATCCCACACCGCCGGCGGCACGAGGTCGGAGACGTCCTCCCCGCGGTCGAGGCGTCCGCGGAGCTCGCTCGAGGCGATCGGATGCGGCTCGAGCTCGAAGAACTCCACGCGCTCGGGTTGCTCGAGGCGCGTGAGCACCGGGTCGAGCACCTCGCGAGGGAACCCCGGGCGGGTCGCGACCCCCAGCGACACGAGCCGCAGCACCTCCCCGGGTTCCTTCCAGCCGAGGAAGCTCGCGAACTCGTCCGCGCCGAGCAGGAACACCGCCCCCTCCCACTCCGGATGGTCGCGCAGCATGTCGACCGTCCGCGGATGGTCGTCGAGGACGACCTCGGCGTCCGGAAACGCCGCCCGGGCGAGCTCGAGCCGCGTCTCCGCCGAGGTCGAAACTTCCTTGTGTCCCGGCACCGCCGCCACGATCACCACGGCTCCCTCGAGACCGAGCGCGGCACGCGCCCTGGCGAGCAGCGCGACATGCCCGTTGTGCGGCGGGTCGAACGCGCCCCCGAAGAGCCCGATCACGGCACGTACTCGAACGACTCTTCGCCCACCTCGACGGAGACGCCACGGCGTGCGCCCGCCTCGCGGAGCGCGTGCTCGAGCTCTTCCTCGCTCGGAGGCGAGCCCATGACGCGGAACCCGCCCTCCGTCCGCAGGAGGCTCCAGCGCCGCACCTGCGGGCTCGGCCGGTAGACCAGGAACTCGGGCAGGGCGTCGTCGACCTCGGCGCGCGGCTCCGGCTCGGGTACGAGCGTGAACAGCGCGGAGCGGAACTGCTCGAGGCCCGCTCCCGTCGCGCAGGAGATGCGGAAGACGGCCACGATCCGCTCGTCGGCGATCCCGAGCTCGGGCTCCGGCTCGAGGTCGATCTTGTTCAGCACCACGATCTGCGGCAGCCGGTCGACGCCCGCGCCGTACGCCGCGAGCTCGGCATCGATAGTCCGCCACTGCTCGTCCGTCGGCTTCGATGCGTCGATGACGTGCACCAGGCTTCTCGCGCGCTCCAGATGCGCGAGGAACTCGTGGCCGAGCCCGACGCCCTCGCTCGCTCCCTCGATCAGCCCTGGGACGTCCGCGACGACCATCTGCCGCCCGTCGGGGGAGTCGACCGTCCCGAGCACCGGCGCGAGGGTGGTGAACGGATAGTCGGCGACCTTCGGCCGGGCATTCGAGATCCGCGTGAGCAGCGACGACTTGCCGGCATTCGGGAGGCCGACGAGCGCGGCGTCGGCCAGCAGCTTCAGCCGTAGCTCGACGTCGCGTTCCTGCCCCGGCAGGCCGACCTCGGCGAACCGCGGCACCTGCCGGGTCGAACTGACGAAGCGCGCATTCCCCCGCCCGCCGCGCCCGCCGCGCGCCAGCAGCACGCGGGCGCCCGGGTGTGCGAGATCGGCGATCAGGTCGTCCTCGTCGAAGACCTGCGTCCCGACCGGCACGTGGACGACCACGTCCTCGCCGGTCGCCCCGTGCTTGCGGGCACCGCGTCCCGAGCCGCCCCTCGGCGCCGTGATCCACTTCCGCCGGCGGAACGAGGAGAGGTCGCGCAGGTCGGGATCGGCCACTGCGACGACGTCGCCGCCGTCACCGCCGTCGCCGCCATCGGGGCCGCCCTTTGGCACGTACTTCTCACGCCGGAACGAGAGAGCGCCGTCGCCGCCGCGCCCGGCCTTCACATGGATCCGTGCCTTGTCGTCGAACATGCCTGCGCCTCCGAGGGCGCGACCGCTTACCCGGCGTCGACGACCGAGACGAAGCGGCGCTCACCGCTCGAGCGGAACTCGGCCTTGCCGTCGCGGACGGCGAAGATCGTGTCGTCCTTGCCGAGCTTCGTGCCGGGGCCCGGGCGGAACTTGGTGCCGCGCTGGCGGACGATGATCTGGCCGGCGCGCACGTCCTGGCCCGCGAAGATCTTGACACCGAGGTACTGCGGGTTCGAGTCGCGCCCGTTCTTCGACGAGCCGAGTCCCTTCTTGTGTGCCATTACTCCTCGCCCTCCTCCGCCTCGGCTTCCTTGGCCTCGTCCTTCTCGAGCGCCGCCTCGAGCGCCGAGATCGCGCCCTTCCGCGCAGCGTGCTCCTTCTCGTAGGCGAGCGCCGCCTCGAGCTCGTCGACGCTCCATTCCGTCGCCGCGTCGTGGATCTGCGCGACCGTCATCGACTCGTAGCCGCTCGGTGCGCCCTCGGCCTCCGGGGCCGCAACCGGCGTCTCCTCGACCTCGACCTGCTCGGCCTTGGCCGGCTTCGCCTTCGCAGCGGCGCGCTTGGAGGCGGTGCTTTTCGACCCCGTGCCGAGCGTGATCTCGAGCCGGGAGGTGGCGGCGCGGAAGCCCGTGTGGCGCTTGTAGCCCTTGCGGCGCTTGTACTTGCCGACGATGATCTTCGGCCCACGCTCGTGCGCGACCACGGTCGCGGTGACCTTGGTGGCCCCGAGCAGCACGACCGGCTCGAACGCCTTGCCCTCCTCCGTCGCGACGCGGTCGACGACGAGCGTCTCCCCGTCGCGAACGCGGTGCTGCTTGTTGCCGAGCTTGATGATCGCGTAGTCCATGGGCTATGGCGTAGAAACGCGGGCACGCTGCGCCCGCGGACGCTCAAGTGTAGCTCAGACGTCTCCCCACTCGCTCATCGGCGTGTACTCCCACTCGCCCTCGTCGCCATCCGATTCCTTCTGCGCCGTGGCGACCGGTTCGTCGCCCTCGCCGCTATCGGCAGTCGCGACCGGCGGCTTCTTACGCCGATTGCGGCCGCCGCGCGACCCGCGCTTTGCGGACCGGCCGGCGGGCGTCTCGCCGTCGGCGGACTCCTCCTCGTCGTCGTCCTTGCCCAGCTCGCGGTCGGGAACGTGGATGACGGGCGCGGGAGGCGCCTCCTCGACCGCAGGTTCCTCCTCCTCCTCCTCGGCCGGATGGGTGAGGTCGCCGTTCGCCTCGGCCGTCTCGGCCGCGGGCGTCTTCCGCTTGCGGTTGCGCCCGCCGCGGGTGCCGCGGCGTGTCCGCTTCTTCGGGGCCGCGGGCGCCTCGCCTTCGGCCGGCCCCTCCGCGTCGGGCTCGTCCTCCGCCTCGGTGTCCGCAGCCTCGGCAGCGACAGGCTTGCGCGAGCGGGCGCGCTTGGGTGCTGTCGCGGTCTCCTCGGCCTCGCCCTCGACGGGCTTCGCGGCGGAACTGCGCTGCCGGGACCTGCGCGGAGCCGGCGCCTCGTCCGGTTCCTCGGCCTGCTCGACTTCCTCGGCTTCGGCTTCGGCCTCCGCCTCCGCCACGGCGGCCTTGGGAGCGCGCCGCGGGCGGGTCGGCCGCTCGGCCTCGGCCTCGGCAGTGATCGGCGGCTCGCCCTGCTCCGAGCCGGCCTGCACGGCGTAGGCGACCCCGTCCATCACCGCGACGATCCGGACCTGCACCTTCTTGCCGACCAGCTTGGCTGCGTCGGCGACGACGACCTCGACGCCCTTGAACTTGCCCACACCGGCGCGGGCGTCGTACAGGCCGAGCTCGCCGAGCTTGAGCTCGAGCTCCTCGCCGACCTCGACGGGCGCTGCGGGCGCGAGCTTCTCGACCGGCCCCTGCTCGAGCACCCGCATGTGGTCGAGATGGACGTCCTCGACGCCGACGAAGAAGAACCGTCGCTTCGTCACGTCCTCGAGCTCCTGCAGCCGGGTCCCGTCTCCGACGATCAACCCGGCGACCCGCGCGTTCAGCTCGACCTTGAAGGCCTTCGCCCGCGACCCGGGTGCGACGAGCGCGCGGAGACGGCGCTCGACCTCGACCGCAGCCGTGTCCTCAGAGACGATGATCCCGTCGCCGCCGCAGGTCGGGCACTTGCGCGTCATCACCTCGCGCGGGCCGTCGGTGACGTTCTGGCGGGTCATCTCGACGAGACCGAGCGGCGAGATCTCGACCACGTAGGTCTTCGTGCGGTCGCGCTCGAGCTCCTGGCGCAGCGCATCCTCCACCTGCTGGCGGTTCTTCGGGTTCGCCATGTCGATGAAGTCGATGACGATGATCCCGCCGACGTCGCGCAGCCGCAGCTGGCGGACGACCTCCTTCACCGCCTCGAGGTTGTTCTTCGTGATCGTGTCCTCGAGCCGGCCCGGGCCGTTGCGCTTCGAGCGCGAGCCGACGAAGCGGCCCGTGTTGACGTCGATGACGGTGAACGCCTCGGCGTAGTCGAAGATCAGATAGCCGCCCGACGGCAGGTCCACGCGGCGGCTGAGGGTCGACTTGATCTCCTGCTCGACGCCGAAGGCCTCGAGCAGCGGCTCGCGCTCCTTGTAGCGCGCCACGCGGTCGACCATGTGCGGCGAGGTCTTCTTCAGGTAGCCGACGATCCGCTTGTGCGTGCGGTCGTGGTCGACGAGCAGCCGCTCGAAGTCGCCGGTGAAGAGGTCGCGCGTCACCCGGAGCGGCAGCTCCGCCTCCTGGTAGATCAGCGCCGGCGCCGAGGCCTTCTTCGCGCTTACCTCGATCGTCGACCAGAGGCGCTGGAGGAACTCCAGGTCGCGCCCGATGTCCTCGGCCGAGGCGCCCTCGGCGGCGGTGCGGACGATGACGCCGCCCGTCTTCGGCGCGAGGTCCTTGAGGATCCCCTTGAGCCGGTTGCGCTCGTCGTCGTCGAGCCTGCGCGACACACCGAGGCCGTCGCCGTGCGGGACGTAGACGACGAAGCGGCCGGGGAGCGAGATCTCGGTCGTGAGCCGGGCCCCCTTCGTCTTCATCGGGTCCTTGACCGCCTGCACGAGCACCGTCTGGCCGCGCTGAATCAGATCCTGGATCTTCCGCGCGCCGCGGCGGCCCTCGAGCTCGGGGCCGACGATCTCGTCGACGTACAGGAAGCCGTTCTTCTCGAGGCCGATCTCGACGAACGCGGCCTCCATCCCGGGCAGGACGTTGTCGACCGTGCCCAGGTAGACGTTGCCGGCGATCGAGCGCTGCTCGGGACGCTCGAGGTACACCTCGGCGACGACGCCGTCCTCGATCACCGCGACCCGCTTCTCGCCGGGATCGACGGAGACGAGCAGCTCGCGCTTCGCCTTCGGCAGCGGCGCCCGGCGGGGAGGGCTCCGGCGCGGCCTCGCCTGCGTGCGGCCCTTGCGGTCGGACGTGCGACCGGTCGCGGCCTTCTCGTCGCTCTGCTCGTCCGCCTCGGCGGCGTCCACGGTAGGGCTGACTGCGCCGGCCGGGCGCTTCTTGCGGCCGCGCCCTCCGCGGCTGCCGCGGCGGCGCTTCTTCGTTCCGGTCTGTTGTCCGTCTGCGTCCGGATCGAGCTCCAGAGCGTCAGTCGTGGTGGGCCGATCAGGTTCTTCGAGTGTAAGAACGGCAGCCTCGACAGGCGCCTGTTCCTGCTTCGCCTTCCGGCGAAACCATCCTAGAGGCAAAAGAAATCTCCTTAATATGAGGCGCGTGCAGCCTCACAGTCGCGTCAAGAACGAACTGCGGGCGCGCGCATCGGGTTGATAGTGAGAGCAGCGGCATCGCCTGCTCTCAGGTTAGCACCTGCTTTTCGGGTCCCTCAGGTGTCAGGCCGCCTCGACCGCCGGAGCGAGCCGCGCGCGCCGCGAACGCAGGGTCCGGAGGCGCTGCTGCAGCCGGGCCCAGGCCCAGGGCTCGATCTCCGCGTAGCGCGATCCGGCCTGGTTCTTGGTCGCGTCGGCGTACTCGAACCAGGCGTCCGCCTCCTCGATCAGCAGCAGCTCGTTCAGCTCGCGGCTCGATGTCAGACCCATCAGAAACCCTCCTTCGCGATTCCTGGAGAGCCTAGGACCGGGGTCGGACGTCGCCTGCTACCCGACCGCAAAGCGGCGGCGCAACGCCGCACCGACGGCCGCGGTACCGCCGGCTGCGATCGCGGCCCTGAGCAGCGAGGTCTTCACCGGGAGGCTGTCGAGCTTCCGCGCGAGCTGTCGTGCGGCGAGGCCTGCGACGGCGACGCCGGCAAGCTCCGGCAGGAGCGCCTCGGGGTTCGCCTTCCGTCCGGAGGCGAGCGCGGTCCGGACGACGAGGAGCGACTGGTTGAGGGTGAGCGTCGGGAAGTCGGGGCTGGGAGTGAAGCTGGTGGCGCCGATCATCCCGGCGCGGATCGTCGTTCTCCGTGCGAGCGCGCTCGCCACCGCCGGTCGCAGCACCGGCAGCCGTGCGGCAATGCTCGCGCCGGCCGGGCCGAGCGCACGCGCCAGCGCCTTCGCGACGTCCTGCACCGGCAGCCCGCGTCCCGGCGTCACGGGAACGATGTTCGTGTCGAGCACGTAGGGAAGGCTCTCGCCCTCGGTGAGGCCGACGATCAGGGTCCCGGCCCTCGACGCGGCCCGCAGCGTCGCGACGTCCGGCCGCCCGATCCAGACGAGGGCCAGCGCATCGGGGTCGGCCCGGTTCTCGGTCACCGCTGCGGCCTCTCCGCCCGCTCGGAGCTCCGCCGCGAGCAACGGAACCAGCTCGCGCGCGCCGCCGATCGCAATCGTCCCGCCGGGGCCGGGGACGTGCCGGAGCTGCCGCAGCAGCCGCAGGGCGGCGAAGGGAACCTTGCGCGTCATGCGCGGCGGCGCCCTCCGCGCGCGTGGATCGAGAGCAGCACGCCGACGGCGGCGAGGTTGCTGATCATCGCGGAGCCGCCCACCGAGATGAATGGGAGCGGGATGCCGGTGATCGGCGCGATGCCCATCGTCATGCCGACGTTCACGAAGATCTGCACGAGCAGCGCGAAGACGATCCCGGCGGCAATGATCGCGCAGTAGAGGTCTCGGGCTCGCGTGACGATCTTGAGCCCTCGCCAGACGATGAGCAGGTAGAGCAGCAAGAGCACGGATGCTCCCAGAAAGCCGCGCTGCTCGGCGAGGGAGGCGAACGCGAAGTCGGTCGCGTGCGCCGGCAGATAGTCGAGCGCGGTCTGCGTCGCGCCGGCCACGCCGCGGCCGCGGAGCCCTCCGGCGCCGACGGCGATCTTCGACTGCGTGAGGTTGTACGAGCTCGAGTCGCTCAGGCGCGCCGTCTGGTACGGCTTCAGCACGTTCACGCCCGCGGCGGGCAGCCACCAGAGCACGCCCAGCACAGCGACCAGCGCGACGCCGGCGATCAGCGCCAGGTGGAGCCAGCGGACGCCCGCGACGAAGAGAACGGCCGCGAGCACGGAGATGTAGACGAGAGCCGTGCCGGCGTCGGGCTGCAGGAAGACGAGCGAGATCGGGCCCGCGGCGAGAACCATCGCCTTCAGCGGCGTGTCCAGCCGCCCGATCAGCTTCGCCCGGTCGGCGAGGAACGCGGCGAGCGTCAGCGCAACGAGCACCTTCCCGAACTCGGACGGCTGGAAGGTGAAGAAGCCGATGTCGATCCAGCGCTTCGAGCCGCGCGTGGCGGCACCCATGACGAGCACGAACGCCATCACGCCGCAGAGGGCGACGTAGATCGGCTTCCAGAAGCGCCGGTAGAGCGCCGGGTCGATCAGGACGGCAATGACCAGCAGCACCCCGCCGACCGCGGCGTACAGGCCCTGGCGGGACGCCGCGCTTCCGCCGGGGTCGTGGCGGGTGATCCCGCCGATCGCGAACACGCCGTAGGCGACGGCG
This sequence comes from uncultured Actinomycetes bacterium, assembly GCA_963792135.1. Lineage (GTDB taxonomy): Bacteria > Actinomycetota > Thermoleophilia > Gaiellales > Gaiellaceae > PALSA-600. The sequence goes on from CAWBVD010000009.1 coordinate 80,255, forward strand.
GCGAGCGTGGCGGTGAGGAGCACCCAGTCCAGGCGCCGGGCGAAGCCGACGGCGCCGCCCGCCTCCTCGCGGGAGCGTGTCCTGAGCCCGCGCGCACGGGGATCGACTGCCTCGATCGCCACTAGTGGTTCCTCCGGTGAGCTCTGTGCCTCATGGACGAGCGAAAATCAAGCAGGCCTAGGACGCAGGGAGTGCCCATACCAGACGGTATGGGCACGACTGAGGACGACGGCATGCGCAGATTTGCAGCCGTCGAGGAGGTGCAGGTGCTCGCCGGAGGAGCCACCTAGTCGCTCAGGTGTGACGTGGTGGTCCCCTTCCGGTGGAAGTACGCCTCGAAGACCTGAAGCGCCGCCGGCGCCGCGGCGGTGCCGCCGTGGCCGCCGTTCTCGATCACCGCGCAGACGACGAGCGACGGCGCGTCGAACGGCCCGTAGCCGCACCACCAGGACTGGTTCAGCTTCACCGGGTTCGGATAGCCGGGAAGCTGCACGTCCTTCTCGGCCGTGCCCGTCTTGCCCGCGATCGGGACCGGGAACTGCCCGAAGACGCCGTACGAGGTGCCGTACACGGAGTGGGTGCCCGCGTAGAGGCCCTCGCGTACGGCCTGGAGGTACGCCGGGTTGACGCCGCTCGGCGTCGCCTGCTGCGTCGCGAGCTCACGCAGCACCTGCGGCGAGGACGTGTCGCTCCCCGGCTGCTCGACGTCCTGCGCCAGGTGCGGCGTGACCAACTGTCCGCCGTTGGCGATCATCGCGTAGAAGCGAGCCATCTGGATCGGCGTCACCTCGAGGTCGCCCTGGCCGATCGCGAGCTGAACCTCGTAGCCCGGCTTCCAGATCCGGTCGATCGCCGCTGTGAACGTCTTCTTCCGCCAGTCCGGCGTCGGGACGAGCCCTGCGTTCTCGGGCCCCACGTCGATCCCCGTCGTCGAGCCGAAGCCGAACCGCTGCGCCCAGAGCTGCAGCGTCGGGCCGCGGTTCGCCGCGAGGCTGTAGAAGCGCGCGCCCACCCGGTAGAAGTAGGTGTCGCACGACTCGGCGAGCGCCTGCGTCAGCTCCATCGGCTGCGAGACGTACGGATCCCAGTTGTGGAAGAGCTGCTGGTAGTAGAGGAAGTCCGGCGTGCAGTCGATGCTCTCGTTCGGGGACAGGATCCCCTCCTCCATCGCGGCGAGGGCCGTGACCGGCTTCCACACGGAGCCGGGCGGGTAGAAGCCGTCGATCGCGCGGTCGAGCGCGGGGTAGTTCTTCCCCGCCGCCACCTTCGCGTTCTGGAGCGGCGCCAGCTTGGACGGGTCGCGGCTCACGTACACCGACGGCTTGTACGTCGGGTTCGATGCGAGCGCGAGGACGGCGCCGGTGCGCGGATCGATCGCGATGACGGCGCCGCCGTCGGCATGGGTCTCGCCGGCGACGCGTGCGGCGGCGATCTGCGTCCGGAGCGCCCGCTCCGCGGCGCGCTGGACGTTGACGTCGATCGTGAGCCGCAGCGTGTTTCCCTCCTGCGGGAGCACCTTGGGCGTGATCGGGCTCGTCGGCTGGCCCAGCGAGTTCACCGTGAGGACGTCGGAGCCGTCGGCGCCCTTCAGGTACCGGTCGTAGCTCTGCTCGATTCCGGCCTGCCCCATCACGTCCTGCGGCTTGTAGCCGGCGCGCTTCGCGTCCTTCAGCTGCGCCTGGCTGATCGGGCCGACATAGCCGAGCACCTGCGCGAGGAGCGCCTTGTACGGGTACTGGCGGAGGTAGGTGTCGACCGGCTGGACGCCGGGGAACATGCGCTGGTTCTCGCGGACGTAGTCGAACTGGTCGCTGTGGATCCCGCGCCGGAGGACGACGGGCGTCAGCGGGTCGGAGGCGCCCTTCTTGATGTCCGCGACGATCTCGGAGATCGGGATCGAGACCGCCTTCGAGAGCGCCCGCAGCTCGGCGTAGCGGCGTGCCGGGGCCTTCGGCAGGTCGGCGGGCCAGAGCTCGAGGCTGGTTCCGAGGACGTTGCTCACGAGGATCCGGCCCTTGCGGTCGACGATCGTGCCGCGCGGCGCATCGACCGGGATCGTCCGGACGTTGTTCCCGGCCGCCTCCGCCCGGTACTTGGTGCCGGAGAGCACCTGCAGGGCCCAGAGGCGCAGGAAGAGCACGGCGAACGTGGCAAGCGCGACCCCGCCGAGGATCGCGACCCGGAGCGCGAGCTGCGGCGTCAGGCGGTACGGCTCCTCCACCCGCGGGTCGCCGGGCAGGAACCGGCGCGACTGTTCGCGGCTAGCCAAGGAGGCGCACCTCGTGCACGCGGTCGAGGACGTCGACGGGCGGGAAGACCCGCCGCGCGAGCGCGTAGACGGGCCAGGTGAGAATCAGGTTCAGCAGCACCGTCGCCGGCAGGCCCGAGAGGTACGCGCCGGCCGGGGCGGGCTCGCCGAGGACGAAGTCCAGACGCGAGCTTCCCGGTGCCGTAGAGGACGGTGATCACCGCGACCGACACGAACGGCGCGTGGAACCGGTCGCGGGCGGTCGTCTCGCCGTACCGTCCCGTCCAGAAGCCCGCCAGCGTGAGCAGGAGCGAGGTGAACCCGAGCATGCCGAGCTTGCCCACGTCCATCAGGTACCCGGCGAAGAAACCCGCGAGCGCGCCGAAGATCGAGCCGCGGAGCAGGGCGATCGAGAGCAGCGTCACGAGGACCAGGTCGGCCGTGCCCCCGAAGGGTGTGTAGAGATCGAAGAACGCGAACTGGATCAGCACCGCCAGGAAGAGCGCCACCGCCGCCTTGAGCGCGTCGAGGATCACGGGCGGTGCGTGCGCTTCTCTTGGGCGGGGGTCGCAGGCTTCGGGATCAGCACGAGCACGGACTCGAGCGACGAGAAGTCGACGAACGGCTCGACCTGGATGTCCTTGAAGATGTCGGTGTCGTTCTGGCCGACGCTCGAGACGAAGCCGATTGGGATGTTGCGCGGGTAGAGCGACGCGAGCTTGCTCCCGGCGGGCGAGCCGGCGGTGATGATCGTGTCGCCGGCGTTCACCGGCGGCTTGTCCTTCCCGACCCGGTCGAGCACGAGAGCCGAGGCGCCGGTGCCGTGGTCGAGGAGGCCGACTGCCGCCAGGTTCTTCTGGTCGACCGCCCGGACGGCGCTGCTCGGGTCGGTGATCAGCGTGACGCGGGACTCGCCGCCGAAGACCTTCGAGATCGTGCCGACCAGGCCCTCGTTCGTGATCACGACGTCGTTGAGCTTGATGCCGTCACCGCTCCCGGCCGAGATGGTGATGCTCTGGTCGAGCGCCGACGGGCTAGTCAGGACGCGCGCGCCGACCTCGTCGAAGTCCTTCGGGAAGCTCGGTCCCTGAACGTAGTTCAGGAGCTTCTGGAGCTGGACGTTGTCCGCACCCGCGCCCGTCAGCTGCGCGTCGATGCGCCGCAGGCGCGCGTTCTCCGCCCGCAGCTTCTTGTTCTCCGACTTCGCCTTGAAGAGCCCATGCGTCCAGTTGGCCGCGTCGCGGAACGGGTGAGCCACCCGGTTGGCTGCGATCTCGAACGGACGGAGGGCCGAGGACGAGGCGCTCTCGACCGGATCGAGAGCCGTGGACCGGAACGAGATGGTCAGCAGGGCAAGCGAGAGCACGACCAGACCCACCACGACGAACCGACGCCTCAGGGGGCTCGAACGGGTCGAGGAGTGGCCGGAGGCAGCGGCGCGCTGGACGGAGGAGCCCAGGACCGCAACGCGGACGTTCCGGTTGCGAGGCACGAGCGAGGGAGAGTCTAACCGACGCGGTTCGCGACCCGACTTCTGGAGGCGCGCGAAACACAGGAAAAATGCTGCTCAGCGTCGTCTTGGCGTTGTGACGGCGGGAGCCGGCCGGAGCCCCGCGGTCAATAGCGGCCGCGGCCGTTGCGCTGCCGAGAGCGGGCCCGCGCGCGGGCGCTGTTCCGCATCGCCTCGAACTCCTCGAGGCTGCGGCCCGAGCCGACCGCGACGCACGTGAGGGGCGACTCGGCAAGGTGCGTCGGCATGTGCGTCTCCTGGCGGAGGCGCTGGTCGAGGCCCTGCAGGAGCGACCCGCCGCCGGCAAGGACGATCCCGCGGTCCATGATGTCCGCCGCGAGCTCGGGCGGGGTCTTGTCGAGCGTGGACTTGATCGCGTCGATGATCTGCGCGATCGGCTCCTCGAGTGCGTGCCGCACCTCCTCGCTCGAGAGGATCACGGTCTTCGGGAGCCCGGTGAGCATGTCGCGGCCTCGAACCTCCGCCTGGATCTCCTCCTTGAGCGGATGGGCCGAGCCGACCTCGAGCTTGATCTCCTCGGCCGTCTGCTGCCCGATCAGGAGCTTGTACTCGCGCTTGATGTGGTTGATGATCGCCTCGTCCATCTCGTCGCCGCCCACGCGCAGCGACTGCGAGACGACGATCCCGCCGAGCGAGATGACCGCGACCTCGGTGGTACCGCCGCCGATGTCGACGATCATGTTCCCGGTCGGCTCCGCCACCGGCAGGCCCGCGCCGATCGCGGCGGCCATCGGCTCCTCGATCAGGTAGGCCTGGCGCGCTCCGGCCGAGAGCGTCGCCTCCTCGACCGCGCGCTTCTCGACGCCGGTGACGCCCGACGGCACGCACACGACCACGCGCGGGTGGGCGAAGCGGTGCTGGTGCACCTTCTGGATGAAGTGGCGGAGCATCTGCTCGGTCACGTCGAAGTCGGCGATCACGCCGTCCTTGAGCGGCCGGATCGCGCTGATCGTCCCGGGTGTCCGGCCGAGCATGCGCTTCGCCTCGAGCCCGACCGCATGGACGTCGCCCGTCGACTGGTCGATCGCGACGACAGACGGCTCGCTCAGCACGATGCCGCGTCCACGGACGTAGACGAGCGTATTGGCGGTTCCGAGGTCTACCGCCATGTCCCGCCCACCGAATCCGGTGAGGTAATTGAAGAGGCCCATAGTCGACCGGCGTGCTCACTCTACCCGCCCTGGCTCTTGCGCTTGGCTCTGCTGCGCTCCACGCGGCCTGGAATCTCCTGCTCGCACGGGCCAAGGACATCCAGGCGGCAACCGCGGCGACCTTCGTCCTCTCGGTCGCAGTGGCCGCGCCGTTCGCCCTGATCTGGTGGAGCGCAGAGCCGTCGGTGTGGCCGTATGCCCTCGCGTCGACGCTGCTCGAGACGGTCTACGTGATCGGGCTCGCGTACGCCTACCGCACGGCCGAGCTGTCGTTCGTCTATCCCTTGACCCGCGGGATCGCGCCGGTCCTCGCGCTCGCGGGCTCGATCGCGATCCTCGGGCACGCGGCCTCGGCGGCCGAGGTCGGCGGCGTGCTGCTCGTCGCGGCGGGCGTCTTGCTCGTCCGGGGGCCGGAGGGACACGGTGACGCGCGGGCGTTCCTGACGGTGACGACGATCGCCGCCTCGATCGCGGCTTACACGCTGGTCGACCGCGCCGGGATCCAGCACGCGGGGGCGCTCACCTACTTCGTGCTCGTCCTCGCCGGGCCATGCCTCGTCTACCCGCCGCTCGTGGGGACGCGGGCGATGCGGCGGGAGCTCGGCCTGCCCGTGCTCGCCGCTGCGGCGGCCAACGTCGGCTCGTTCGTGCTCGGGCTGCTCGCGCTCCGGCGCGGGGCGGCGGCGCCCGTCCTGGCCGTGCGCTCCTCGTCGATCGTGATCGCAACCCTGCTCGCGGGCCGGGTGCTCGCCGAGCACGTCTCGCGCAGGCGGCTCGCCGGGTCGCTGGTCGTGTTCGCCGGCGTCGCTCTCCTGGCTCTCTAGCCGAACCCGTAGGTGCCCGCGAAGCGCGTCGCGAGCAGCCGGACGAGCAGCCCGCCCGGCAGCCCGACGACGTTCAGGTAGTCCCCCTCGACCCGCTCGACGAGCGACGCTCCGAGCCCCTGAATCGCGTAGGCGCCGGCCCGTCCCTCCCACTCGCCGCTGCGCATGTAGTGGCCGAGGTCGCGGGGCGTGAGCGTCCGGAAGGTCACCCGCGTCGTCTCGCCGTGCAGCTCCTCCCACGCGGGCGTCCGCAGGCAGAGTCCCGACACCACCTCGTGGGACCGCCCAGAGAGCAGCTCGAGCATCTCTTCGGCCTCCGCCGGACCGCCCGGCTTGCCGATCACGCGCCCGCCGCAGCGCACGATCGTGTCGACGCCGAGTACCGGCCGCGTGCCGCGGTCGACCGAGCGCGCCTTGCCGGCGGCGTGCTCGAGCGGATCGCCTCCCGGCGTCTCCTCGTACGCGGGCGGCACGACCTCGAACGGGATCCGCAGCTGCGTCAGGATCGCCGACCGCTGCGGCGAGGTCGACGCGAGGACGATCACATCCGCTACCCGCGTCGCCTTCGTCCAGAGCTGCGGTTGCGCGCCGCGTCGTCAGAGCCCATCGGGAAACCAGAGCCCGATCTCGCGCTCTGCCGACTCGGGCGAGTCGGAGCCGTGGACGAGGTTGTTCGGCATCGCGAGCGCGAACGACCCGCGCAGCGAGCCGGGGTCGGCGTCTGCCGGGTTCGTGGCGCCGATCGTCTTGCGCGCAGTGGCGATCGCCCCCTCGCCCTCGAGCACGAACGCAAGCGTCGGCCCCGAGGTGATGAAGTCGACCAGCTCGCCGAAGAACGGCTTCTCGCGGTGCTCGGCGTAGTGCTCCTCGCCCAGCTCGCGCGAGGCGACGAGCAGGCGGGCGGCGCGCAGCCGAAACCCGCGCCGCTCGAAGCGCGCGACGATCTCGCCGGCGAGGCTCCGCTCGACGGCATCCGGCTTGGCGAGGATCAGGGTGCGCTCGACGGCCATGGGGCCGCGACTCTACCCCCTCGGCGTACCGGTGCTGCGGGGTGTACGTGTCCGGCGGGTCGGCGGCCGCTTCGGCAGCGCCACCGGCGCCTCGACCGTCACCGGCGTGGCGCAGTACGGGCAGACCTGCCACGCGGGCTCGAGCGGCCGCTCGCACGTCACACACGGAGCGCGGAGCTTGGTCGTGCAGACCGGGCAGACGAGGAAGTCTTGCTCGACCGCGTAGCCGCAGACCTTGCACCTCGTCTCGTTCGTGCCGAGCCGGCTCTCGATCGCCCTGATCTCCAGCTCGCGCTCCCGCACGTCCTCGAGGTACTCCGGCGGGCGGAAGAGCATGTAGATCAGCGGGCCGAGGAAGGGCGGGACCGCGCCGATGATCGTCGCGAGCGCGATCAGGAACGGATCCTCGATCCGCCGCCGCGCGTCCTTGAACACCCAGAAGACGGTCGCCAGCCAGAAGAGCAAGACGAGCGCGACCAGGCCGATGCTGATGTCCTTCCACGTCGAGGAGTGGAAGAAGTTGTGCACCCCGGTGAAGATCGATGCCGTCAAAGGATGTATTTCCCGATCAGCCAACCCGCGAGAAACGCCAGCCCAACGTAAAGGGCGAGCAGGACGACAGCGAAGATGAGGACGCTAGGACGCCCACGGGCAGGGGAAATCGTACGTGGTCTAGCCATTCACTGCACCCGGCCGGCATAGAGCCGCGAGAAGGTAGAGCGATCCTGTCACAAGGACGGCTCCATCCGGTCCCGCGATCTCCCGGGCCCGCGCCGCCGCCGCCGCCGGGTCCGCGACGGTCTCGACGCACGCGAAGTGCGGCTCGGCGAGGCGGGCGAGCTCGTCGGCAGGAAGGGCGCGGGGGTTCCGCGACTGGGTCGCGACGAAGGCGCGGCCGAGCGCGGTAAGCGCACGGAGCATCCCGTCGACGTTCTTGTCGGCCAGGATCGATGCGACGATCGTGTAGTCCCGGGCGGGAACACGGGGCAGCAGGTACCCGATCCCGGCGAGGTTGTGCGCGCCGTCCCAGATCTCGAGGGGCCGCTCGCCGCGCCGCTCCAGCCGCCCCGGCAGCTGCATCTCCTCCGCCGCCGTGGGGTCGACCGCGCGGCCCAGGAACGCCTCGGCCGCGGCGACCGCGAGCGCGAGGTTCGACCGCGACACCACCTCGACGACCGCAGCCCCGGCGGCCGTCGCCGCGGGCTTCCATTCCGCCTCGCCGAGCAAGACGTGCGCCCCGGGCCGGATGACCGCGAGCTTCTCCCCGGCGATCGCCTCCCGCGTGTCACCGAGCACATCGGTGTGCTCGAGCGCGACGTTCGTCAGCACCACGACCCGCGCGTCGAGCACGTTCGTAGCGTCGAGCCGGCCGCCGAGGCCGGCCTCCACGATCGCCGCGTCGACCTCGCGGGCGGCGAACTCCGCGAGCGCCGCGGCCGTGAGCACCTCGAACTGCGTCGCGCCTGCGGCGTGCGGGCGAACGCGCTCGAGCGCCGCCTCCAGGTCGGCGTCCCGCCCGTCGACCTGGATCCGCTCCGCCCACGAGCGCACGTGCGGCGAGATGTAGGCGCCCACGCGCAGCCCTTCGGCACCGAGCAGCGCCGCTGTCATCAGCGTCGTCGACGTCTTGCCGTTCGTCCCCACGACGTGCACCGCCGGGTAGCGGCGCTGCGGGTTACCGAGCGCGGCGAGCAGCGCTCGCATCCGCCCCAGCCCGAACTCCTCGGGCCACGGCGAGAGGCCCTCCAGCCAGCCGGAGTTACTCGTCGCCGAGGGCCTCGAGCTCGCGCCGGTACCGCTCGAGCTTTTCACGCTCCGCGTCGACCACGTCCGGCGGCGCGTGCTGGACGAACCGCTCGTTCACCAGCATCCCCTCCGCCCGGGCGATCTCCTTCGCCAGGCGCGCCTTCTCGGCCTCGACCGCGGCACCGTCGACCGCGGCGCGCCGCTCGGGCCGCACCACCGCATCGAAGATCCGCTTCTCCTCGCCCTCGAGCTCGACCAGGATCCCGCTCCGGCGGAACGTTGCGGCGGCGCTCTGCACCCGCTCCATCGCCGCCGCCGCCGCGGGATCGGCGTCTCCGAGGCGCTCCGGCCACGGGCCGAGGATCAGCCGGCCCTCGTGGAACTGCGACCAGACTTCCTCGGTCACGTGCGGCATCACCGGGTGCAGCAGCGCGAGCAGCCGCTCGAGCGCGGCGAGAGCGGTGCCGATCGCCTCGCGGTCGTCCGCATAGAGCCTCGGCTTGATCGCCTCGGCGTACCAGTCGCAGAAGTCGTCGAACGTGAGGTGGTACAGCGTGTCGGCGACGTGCGCGAAGTCGAAGCGCGAGAGCCACTCGTCGAGCTGCGCCCGCGTCTCGTCGATGCGTCCGGCGATCCACGTCTCCTCGAGCGTCCGGGGGCTGAGGGCCGGCTCGACGTCCTCGGCACGCTGGAGGATCAGGCGCGCGACGTTCCAGAGCTTGGTGGCGAGCTTCTGCCCCTCCTCGATGTTGCCCCACGAGAAGCGCGGGTCCTGCTGCGAGGACATCTTGAGGAGGCCGTACCGGGTCGCGTCGGCGCCGTGCCGCTCGACCGCCTCGAGCGGGTCGATGCCGGTGCCGAGGCTCTTCGACATCCGGCGGCCGTCGACGGCCATGACCGTCGAGGTGATGATCACGTCGGTGAACGGGATGTCGCCGAGGAGGAAGAGGCCGGAGAAGATCATCCGGTTCTCCCAGAGGCGGATGATCTCGCGGGCGGTGACGTTGACGTCGCCCGGGTAGTAGCGGCGGAGCTCGGGCGTCTCCTCGGGCCAACCGAGTGTCGCGAACGGCCAGAGCGCCGACGAGAACCACGTGTCGAGCACGTCGCCGTCGCGCACGAGCTCCCCGGAGCCGCACTCCGCGCACGCCGCCGGCGGCGGCCAGGCCGAGGTCTGATGCCCGTCGGGACACGTCCAGATCGGGATCTGGTGCCCCCACCAGAGCTGGCGCGAGACGCACCAGTCCGGCGCCTGCTCGAGCGACTCGATCGCGAACCGGTGCTGGCTCTCGGGGTGGTAGCGCGCGCGCCGCGCCTGCAGGGCCTCGATCGCGGGGCGCGCGAGCTCGTCCATCCGGCACCACCACTGCGGCGAGACGAGCGGCTCGATCCGCGAGTGGCAGCGCTCGCACGTGCCGACCGAGTGGCGGAAGTGCTCCCGCTTCTCGAGCTGGTCGTGCTCCTTCAGCCACTGCACGACCCGCTCGTTCGCCTCCTCCTGCGTCGAGCCCTCAAAGCCGTCGGCGACCATCCGGCCGTCGGGGCCGATGACGGTGAGCGTCGGTAGATCGTGGTCGCGGCCGATCTCGAAGTCGATGGGATCGTGGCCGGGCGTGATCTTGAGCGCGCCCGAGCCGAAGTCCGGCTCGACGCGCGCGTCCGTGATCACGGGCACGTGCCGCCCGACGACCGGCACGACGACCTCCTTGCCGATCACGTCTCTGTACCGGGGATCGTTCGGGTTCACGGCGACCGCGACGTCGGCGAGGATCGTCGCCGGCCGAACGGTCGCGATCGTGATCGCTCCGGAACCGTCGACAAAGGGGTAGCGCGCGTAGGTGAGGGTGTCGTCCATCTCGACGTGCTCGACCTCGAGGTCGGAGATCGCCGTCTGGTGGTACGGGCACCAGTTGACGATGCGGTTCGCGCGGTAGATCCACCCCGCCTCCCAGAGCCGCACGAAGTACGTCATCACGGCGTCGACGTATCCGTCGTCCATCGTGAAGCGCTCGCGGGAGTAGTCGAGCGAGCAGCCGAGGCGGCGGAACTGTCCCATGATCACGCGGCCCGTGCTCTCGAGCCAGGCCCACGTTCGCTCGAGGAACGCGCCCCGGCCGATCTCCTGCCGCGATGTGCCCTCGGCGATCAGCTGCTTCTCGACCACGTTCTGGGTCGAGATGCCGGCGTGGTCGTAGCCGGGCTGCCAGAGCGTGTCGAACCCGCGCATGCGGTGCCAGCGGATCAGGCAGTCCTGCATCGAGCCGTTGAGCGCGTGGCCCATGTGGAGCTCGCCGGTGACGTTCGGCGGCGGAACGCAGATCACGAACGTCTCGGGCCGCTGTGCCCCCGCGCCCGCCCGGTAGAGGCCCTCGGCCTCCCAGAGCTCCTGCCAGCGCGCCTCGACCCCGTGCGGGTCGTACCGCGTATCCATCGGGGCCGCGCGCTCGGTGTCCATCAGGCCAATCTAGACGACACGACCGCAGGCAAGAGTGGCGGGGCGGCCCCCCGACCGCCCGTCCGTTACGGCACGCTGACGAGGGTCAAGCGGACTCTTCGGCGAGCTGGTCGCCCATCTCGACCGCCGCGCCGGCCGACGTGACGAGCGTCGGCTTGAGGTTCTTCTCGATCGTCTCCTTCGTGATCACGCACTTGGTCACGTCCTTGCGCGACGGCAGCTCGAACATCACGTCGAGCAGTGCGTTCTCGATGATCGAGCGCAGGCCGCGGGCGCCGGTCTCGCGCTGCAGCGCCTTGTCGGCGATCGACCAGAGCGCGTCGTCGGTGAAGTGGAGATCGATGTGGTCGTAGTTGAAGAAGCGCTGATACTGCTTCACGAGCGCGTTCTTCGGCTCCGTGAGGATCTGCACCAGGTCATCGCGCTGAAGCTGGTGCACCGCCGAGAGCACCGGGAGCCGGCCGATGAACTCGGGGATCAGGCCGAAGTTGAGGAGATCCTCCGGCATGACCTGGCCGAGCAGCTCGGCGCTGTCGGCGTCGCGCTTCGACGAGATGTCGCGGCCGAAGCCGATCGCGTTCCTGCCGACGCGCTTGGCGATGATCTTGTCCAGTCCCGCGAACGCGCCGCCGCAGATGAAGAGGACGTTCGTCGTGTCGATCGAGAGGAACTCCTGGTGCGGGTGCTTGCGTCCGCCCTGGGGCGGCACCGAGGCGACGGTGCCCTCGAGGATCTTCAGCAGAGCCTGCTGCACGCCCTCGCCCGAGACGTCGCGCGTGATCGACGGGTTGTCGGCCTTCCGCGCGATCTTGTCGACCTCGTCGATGTAGATGATCCCGGTCTCGGCCTTCTTGATGTCGAAGTCGGCCGCCTGGATCAGCTTCAGCAGGATGTTCTCGACGTCCTCGCCGACGTAGCCGGCCTCGGTGAGCGCGGTCGCGTCCGCGATTGCGAACGGAACGTTGAGGATGCGGGCGAGCGTCTGCGCGAGATGCGTCTTGCCGCACCCGGTCGGGCCGAGCAGCAGGATGTTCGACTTCTGCAGCTCGACGTCGCCCTCGTCGGCGCCCATCTGCACGCGCTTGTAGTGGTTGTAGACCGCGACGGACAGCGTCCGCTTGGCCTCCTCCTGGCTGACGACGTAGTCGTTCAGCTGCGTGTAGATCTCCTTCGGGCGCGGGAGGTTGTCGAGGTCGAGCGCCGAGGGAGCGGTGAGCTCCTCGTCGATGATCTCGTTGCAGAGGTCGATGCACTCGTCGCAGATGTAGACGCCGGGACCGGCGATCAGCTTCTTGACCTGGCGCTGCGACTTCCCGCAGAAGCTGCACAGGAGCTGCTCGTTGCCGTCGCTCGGGCGTGCCATCGCTCCTCCGCGGCAGGTGTTAGGCCGCTTCCTCCGTGCGCTGGACGTCGCGATGCGTGATCACGCTGTCGATGATGCCGTACTCCTTGGCTTCCTGGGGGCTCATGAAGAAGTCTCGTTCCATGTCGCGCGATACGTCTTCGATGGGCTTCTCGGTGTGAAGCGAGTAGATCTCTTCCAGGCGCCGCTTGAGGCCGATCACCTCGCGGGCCTGGATCTCGATGTCGGTGCCCTGCCCTTGGAACCCTCCAGACACCTGATGGATCAGGATTCGCGAGTTCGGCAGCGCCATGCGCTTTCCTTTCGCGCCACCCGCCAGAAGCAGCGACCCCATGCTCATCGCAATGCCGACGCAAATAGTCTGCACGTCCGGCTTGATGAACTGCATCGTGTCGTAGATCGCAAGCCCTGCGTAGACAGAGCCCCCGGGTGAGTTGACGTAGAGGAAGATGTCCTTGTCGGGATCGTCGGACTCCAGGTGGAGGAGCTGGGCGATCACGAGGTTCGCGATCTGGTCGTCGACGGGGGTTCCTAGGAAGACGATGCGCTCGGCGAGCAGGCGCGAGTAGATGTCGAAGGCGCGCTCGCCGCGCGACGTCTGCTCTACAACCATCGGAATCAAAGGCATCGCTCACTCACTCCTTGTGCCGGGTGTCCACAGTGTCTTCTCTGCCGTGACGCCTTCTTCCTTGCCCGGCGTCCAGATGCTCTCGCGTGCCTTCGCAAGCTCCTGCGAGATCGGCTGCACCTCCGCTGCTATTCGGTCTACCGCTTTTCTGAGCCGCAGATCCGGTCGGACGCGGTCGGCGCCGCCCGCCTCGATGAACTCTTCGATGTCCTCGTCGCTCTCGCCGTCCTCGCGCAGATCCTCCCTGATCTCGTCATCGCTCACCTCGATCGCGAGCTGGTCGGCAACGGCCTCGAGCAGGAGCTCGCGCCCGATCTGCTGGCGTGCCTCCTCGCGGAAGCGCAGCTCGAGGTCGGCGCCGCTGATGCCGGTGGCGCGGAGATAGGCGACGGGGTCGAGGCCGCGGGCCTCGAGCTGGCGCACGAATGCGTTCAGCAGGTCACGCGTGCGCATGTCGACCACGAGAGCAGCCGGGTCGACGTTCGACGCCTCCAGGAGCTCGTCCACGGCGGCCATGCGGAACTGGCTCTCCACCTCGCGCTCGAGCAGATCGGTGATTCGGTCGGTGATATCGGCCCGCAGCGCGTCGAGCGTGTCGAACTCCGACGCGGCGGTGGCGAGGCTGTCGTCGAGGGGCGGCAGCACCCTCTCGTATAGCTCGTTCAGCCTGACGACGGCGGACTGGGTGCTGCCGTCGCCGACCTCCCAGGTGGCCTCGTCGCTGTCCCCGGGAAGGAGCCCTCGGACCTTGTCGTCGAGGACCTCGATCAAGCGGTCCGCCCCGACCTGCAGGACGTAGTTCCGCTGCCCGTGCCCGTCGTCGTCCTCGATGTCGATGACGGCAACGTCGCCCGGCCGCGCCGGCCGGCCCTCGACGGGCGAGAGCGAGGCGACGCCCTGCTGCAAAACCTGGAGCTGCCCGTCGACGATCTCGTCCGGGACCTCGACCTCGAGCCTCGGCACCTCGAGCGTCGTCCAGTCCGCCGGAACGACCGGCGGCTGCACGGGAAACTCCGCCCGGAATTGCCAGGACTCGTCGGCCCCGCTGGGAAGCTCGTACTGGTACGACGGCTGCTCCGTGGGCCGTACCCGCTGCGTGCGCGCGGCGCTCCAGAACCAGCTGCCGATGTGCGACTCGACGGCCTCGGTGAGGAGGCGCTGCTTGCCGATCCGCTGCACGAGCACCTCCCGCGGCACCTTCCCGGCGCGGAAGCCGGGCACCCTGACCCGGTCGGCCAGGTCGTGCGTGGCGTGCTCGACGGCGTGGTGCACCTCGCTCGCAGGCACCTCGACGGTCAGACGAACGCGATCCTCCCCGAGCTGCTCGAGCTGGGCCTCCATAGGCGAGCCATTGAATCAGGAACGAGCGGTCTCGCGCTCGCCGGGTAGCGTGCGCGAGATGGACGCCGAGGAGGCGATTCGCACCCGTCGGACGCACAAGGTCTACGAGAAGGAGCCGGTCGACCGCGCGACGGTGGAGGAGCTCCTCGAGCTGGCGCGCTGGGCGCCGAACCATCACCTCACGGAGCCGTGGCGATTCCGCGTGATCGGACCCGAGACGTTCGACCGGCTCGTCGCCGCGGGCGCCCCGAACGAGGCCTCGAAGCTCGGGCGCGCGCCGACCCTCGTCGCCGCCTCCGTCGTCTACACGGGCGACGGCTATCAGAATCGCGAGGACCTGCTCGCGACCGGCGTGGCGGTCTACATCGTCCTCCTCGCCGCGCACTCCCGCGGCCTCGCCTCGTACTGGCGGACGCCGGCGCTTTTCGAGACGGACGCGGCGCGTGAGGCGCTCGGGCTCGAGCCGAACGAGGAATTCGTCGGGCTGATCCACCTCGGCCGATCCGGTGCCGAGCCGCCGGAAAAGGACAGGCGGCCCCCGTCGTCGTATGTTGGGTTCCTACCCTGAGTACGATCGCCAGGGACGCGGGCGTGGCGGAATTGGCAGACGCGCCGGGTTTAGGTCCCGGTGGGCTTCGGCCCTTGGAGGTTCGACCCCTCTCGCCCGCACTCAGCCTTCGTCGTCGCGCTTCGGAGCCTGCGGGTCGAGCACGTTCTCCGGGCCGATCGACGGCGGCGGGTCGTCCGGGTTCTCCATGCCGATCAGGCGCTCGGTCATCGTCAGCTCGCGCGGCTCGTTCGGGCCGCCTCCCTCTGCCAGGCCGAGCTCGGCAAGGTCGAACGGGAAGTCCTCCGGAAGGTTGTCCGGGTCGAGCTCCGTGATGACCGGCCCGCTCGGCGGCTTCGAGCTCAGCTCGTTGCCGCCCATCGGGTAGACGACCTGCTGGAAGGTGGCGATCACCTCCGGCACCGGGAAGAACGACAGCAGCCGGAGCGCCACGCTGCCCCTCGCGTAGATGTCGTGGTCCGATCCCGCCGGGAACACCACGAACTGGCCGGCCTCGAGACGGCGGGTCTGTCCGACCGAGAAGACCTCCCCCTCGCCCTCGGCGACGAACAGGACCTCCTCGGCGCTGTCGGAGTGGAGCCCGGTGTGCTTGCCCGGCTCGATGATGTAGTAGGCGACGGAGCTCGAGACGACGCCCGTGTCCTCGCCCACCGGGAAGATCACGGCGAAGCGCTGCGAGGGGTCGTAGTCGTTCCAGACCTCGACGAAGTACGGCCCCGGCTCTCCCACCTCTTCTTCCGGGAAGCCGGCCTCTTCCGCCTCAGGATCCGATGCCATCCATCCTCCTCTCGCCGTATCGCGACCGCGACAGCGTAGTGGTCCTCAGCTGTGGTACCAAACCTGAATGACCAGGGCTCGGGCAGGCGTGGCCGCGGGAGTCCTCGCGCTCGGCCTCGCGGCGGCCGGCAACGGAGCAAACGTCCCCAGCACCACCTACGCCGACAAGGCCGGCGGATACACGATCACGATCCCGAAGAACTGGGAGCTCGTGCCGCGGACGGTCGCCGGCGTGAAGGCGCTGGCGGCGAAGCTCGAGAAGAAGAAGTCGACCGCCGACCTCGGCAAGTACTACCTGACGCTCATCGCCACGCCGCAGCAGCGGCAGGAGCTCTCGATCTACCGCTTCCAGGCGTTCGACTGGCCCGCCAGCCTGAGCCAGCCGGTCCCGGTCGAGGTCTCGGTCGGAGCCGTCGTCGACAAGAACGTGGTCACGGCGAAGCGTCTTCCTGCGATCGGGGCCGTGTACGCCAACGCGTTGAAGTCCAACCAGGGCTCGAAGGTCATCGGCCCGAAGACCGTGAAGCTCCCCGTCGGGCCGGCCGAGCTCGTCGAGGCGGTGGTCCCAACGGAGGCAGGCGTCTCGACCGGCGTCGACCTGCTCCTGATTCCGCGCGGCAAGGTGCTCTATTTGCTCTCGTTCCAGATCGAGGCCTCGCAGATCGCCTCCGCGACGCTCTTCACTTCGATCGCGCAGAACTTCAAGTTCACGAGCTGAGCGGCCCCGGGTGGAGTCGAACCACCGCACGCAGCTTCGAAGGCTGCCGCTCTGTCCGCTGAGCTACGGGGCCGGGCAGTGCGAAGGGTGGCGGACGGGATTCGAACCCGCGACCACCGGGACCACAACCCGGGGCTCTACCAACTGAGCTACCGCCACCGCGCGTCCGACATCGTATCGGGGCCGACCCACGTAGTTCTCCCGACTACTCTGAAAAGGCTGCGCCCGTAGCTCAGTGGAAGAGCGGCGGCCTTCTAAGCCGATGGTCGGGGGTTCGAATCCCTCCGGGCGCATCCCCTTTGACAGCGCCGTTTCCGGCTCAAACACAGGGGAATCGTCGACTTCTGGCGTCTCGTTCCGTACACTCCGGTGTTACCCCGTATACGCCCGTTTTGACCCGTATTTTGCGGTCACGCGAGGTCACACGGAGGTCACGGCGCACGGTGTCATACGTCGCGTCTGGTGGCCGGGCGGGAGGCCCTCGCCTACCACCGAATCATCTATCCCCTTCCTCTGGCAGACGACGCAACTTAAGGCTTGCGAAGCAAGGTACTTAGTGCTACCTTGCAGCGCATGGCAATGGGCGCCCAACGAAGAACTGAGCTGCTCCGCGGTGTGCTCGATCTTTGCCTGCTGGCGGTGATGGACGAGGAACCGGCCTACGGCTACGAGATGACCAAGCGGCTGCGCGACCGCGGCCTCGCGATCGTCGGCGAGGGCTCCATCTACCCGTTGCTGGGGCGCCTGGAGCGTGACGGTCTGGTCGAGACCTACAGGGCCGCGAGCAACGGTGGACCGGCGCGGAAGTACTACCGCCCCTCGAGCCCGGGGCGGCTGGCACTTGCGCTTGGGGTTTCCGAATGGCGAGCTGCCCGCGATGCCGTCGATGCGGTGCTCGCCCCTGTCAAGGTCGAGGTGGCCTCATGAGTGATTTCGTTGAGCAGTGCCGCAGCGAGTGGAAGCGCCTTGGTGTCTCCGACCCGCTCGCCGAAGAGATGGCGACAGACCTGGCCTCCGACCTCAAGGAAGCAGAGGCCGAAGGCGTCTCCGCCGACGAGTACCTGGGAAGCAGTTTCTTTGATCCGCGTTCGTTCGCCGCCTCCTGGGCCGCCGAACGAGGTGTCATCCCCCCACCGCCCAGACGAGAAAACGCCCGCCGCAGACCGCTCGTCCTCACGGCGTTCACCGCCGTTGCAGCGATCGCACTGATCGTTACGGCGCTGCTCCTCCTAACCGGGCAGCCCACAGTGTCAGTCGTCGCGACGAGAGCAAATCAATCTCCTCTTCCCTCGCCACCACCGACCTCTTCGGACCACCCGGCGCTAGCCGGCAAGTCCTCCAAACAAGCGCATCCGCGCCGGTCGAGTGGATCCTCCTGTTGTTCGCGATCGTCGCGCTCGGCTTCGCTGCATGGCTGTGGTCGAGATGGGGCCGCTCGCGACCACCCACCGCCCCGGCCTAGCCACCTCCGGCGTCATTCCCACGCACCCGTGCGGTGGTACGGACCACCTGCTACGGCGCGTGCACTGCGTGAACCTCGATGACCTGCTGCTCGATGCCCGGGATGATTCCCTCGACGTTCTCGCTGAACCAGCGGTCGTGCTGCTCCTTGCTCTCCCAGATCTCAGAGACGGTGAAGACGCCGCCCTCGTCCACGAAGGCGACGTGGTACATGAAGCCCGGCGCCATCTTCAACTTCTCGATCAACGGAGGCGCGGACTCGTCGTACATCCCGGGGGTCATACCGGAGACCCTGTGCCGGACAAGAACTGCCATCAATCCTCCCTCGTTGCGGCGTGCATCGATCCTGTCACATTGCCGACAGCCCGGTAGGGCCTGGGCAGGAGGCGAGACCTGGCCCCTCCCTCGAAGCGCCGCCGAGGCCAGAGGGCACGAGCCCCTCGCCTCGCGGCAGCTACCCGAAGGGATCCGGTGATGCGCTACGCCGTTAGCGCGCGGGCTCCGCGAACAGGTCACCGGGGGTTACGCGTAACGCCGCCGGGGTCGCGGGCAGAAGGCCTGCCGAGGCCTACCCGCGCACTCCCAGCGGCTACCCGGAGCGTACGAACTTCACGCCAGAACTCGACGATTCCCCTGCGTTTGAGCCGGAAACGGCGCTACCAAAGGGGATGCGCCCGGAGGGATTCGACACGGAGGTCACGGCCACAGTTCTATAGAGCGTCGCGACGGGCCGGGCGGAAGGACGCTGGCACACCCGGGTGCCACGTAGGCTCGAGGTGTGCCGGCGCGGTTCGATCTGACTTCGGCCCACTTGGCGGCTGTAGATGCGGCGCGGCATTGGGGCCTTGAGCTCGGGCCGCCGTTCGCGCTCTCTACCGTCTCCTACGTCGCACCCGCCGGTGCGTTCGTTGTCAAGGTGGCGTGGCACGGCGACGATGAGTCGTTGCACGAACCTGAGGCGCTCGCGCTGTGGGACGGTAACGGGGCCGTTCGCTTGCGTGGGCGTCACGGTCGGGCCGTTCTGGAGGAGCGGGCGGTTCCCGGCGACGACCTGGCGGCGGTGCCTGAACCGGACGCAGTCCCGGTGGCGACTGCGATCGCGAGCAAACTGTGGCGGCGCGCGCAGCCCCCTTTCGACCGGTCGTCCCCGAGGTTCGCCGCTGGCTCGACCGTGCCGCCGAGAGTGGCAGCGAGCTGGTGCCGCTGGCACACGAGATGCTCGCGCAGATCGGCCACGCCGATCAATGGCTCGTCCACGGCGACTTTCACCACCACAACATCCTTCGACACGGCGACCGGTACGTGGCGATCGATCCGAAGCCTTATGCAGCCGACCGGGAGTACGACGTCCCGTCATTCCTCTGGAACCCGAGGGACAATCCGTTCGACGATCGCGTCCAAATCGAGAACCGGATCGCCGCCTTTGTCGAGGCGGGGTTAGACGACTCGCGGATCCGCGCCTGGACGGTCATTCGAGGCGCTTATCTCCGGCCGGAACTGGCCGCCCAGATCGCAGCGCTCCTCTGACACGATCAGGAGTGCATTCGTGAACACTAGCCCAGGCCGAACGAACTCACCCCTTGGCGCACTACTTCCCCCGTAACGCTCGTCGCACAACGGCGCACTACGGGGGAAGTAGCCGATCGACCCGTACTAGGGCGTCGTGAAGGTGAAGCTGCTCTTCGACGGCCCGGACGCCTTACTCGTAACGCCGTTCTTGAACGTACCGGGGTAGGAGGATCGTCCGGCCTGCATCGAGATGACTACGTTCCCACCCTGCGTCGCGCTGATCTGTCCCGCGTGCACGGCCGCCGAGCAGACCGACGAGCTGGAGGCGTAGACAGTCGAGCCAACGACCGGGCCGAGCTTCCCGTTCGGAGGACAGCTGTACCGGTAGCGACTCCCGATTGCACCGGCAGCAGCCGTCGCACTCCACGTTCTTCCTCCGTCCAGAATCGGCCCGGTGGGCGCCTTCGGAGTGACGACAAACGAGAAGCTCGCCGACCAGGAACCGTACGCGCTACTCGTAACGCCGTGACGCGTGCTCGCGAGGTAGGCCGGGCGGCCAGGGAGGATCTTGATCATGACCGTGCCCCCGCTCGCGACCGTGATCAGCCCGGCGTGAACCGCGGCGGTACAGACCTTGCTGTCGTCCGTGTAGACGCCCGTTCCGTAGATCGTGCCGAGGGTGCCGTTAGGGGGACACTTGTAGGCCACCAAGAGCCCGTTCTTGCCCGCGAAGGCAGTCGCGTTTGCATCCCAGGTGAGACCGCCGGTAGGTACTGCCGCCCCTGACGCCGCAACGGCGAAGCACACCGCAGCGACGATAGGGAACCCAACACCGCAAGCTCGCTTGAACATGCAAGACCCCCTTTGCCTGAACCAAGTGTGAGTGCGGCGAGCATAGCGGCCAGATCCCAAATCCTCCAATCAGACGTCATCCCCGAACACTCGCCACTCGCGCACCTGACGATCGTGTCGACGGGAGGGTGAGGGGTGAGGGTCCCTCTCCTCCCGGCGGCTTTCCGGTCGCGCCGGACCGGGGTCTTGCTCCCTCCTGGAAGCGGGAGCGCATCGCCGTCCACTTGTTGCCGCGCCAGAGCGGTCGGGCTCTCATCGCAATCTCCACAAGATCGGTGCGTGGACACTCCGGCCGTGCGCCGTCGAGTCCGCGTGCGTGTAGCGCGGCGCGGTCGGGGCCGGAATCTCCTGTCCGCACGACTCGCACCGGGTCACGACCAGGCAGCAAGCGCCCGTACGGATCGCCGCCCGGCCGCGAGGGTGCAATAGGTTCGAGGGCGCCACTGCCGTGCCGACGACGATGCGCGGCTTGCTGCTGAACATGTTGACCTGCTTCGTTTCGGGCTGCGTGGGAAAAGGCCGAGGACAGCAGACGAAGGACCAGAGGCCCAGCGCGATAACGGCCGGCTCGTGCGCGGGACCGCTGACGGTCCGGAGACGAGCGGAGAGCGGGTGGCGGGAATCGAACCCGCATAGCCAGCTTGGAAGGCTGGAGCTCTACCATTGAGCTACACCCGCGGGCTTCGCAAGGGTAGCCGCGACTGGGTCAGCGGAGACAGCCGACGACGAGCGAGAGGTCACTGTCGTTCGGGTGCTGGTGCCAGAGCGTGACCGCGTTGTTGTAGCGGCGGAGGACGTCGGCGAGGCCGGCGCGCACGTTCGGGAGCGCGAACCGCGTGTACGCGTTCTCGATGTCCTTGCCACTCTTCAGGTTGTCACCGAAGGCGATGACGACCCAGTTGTCGGACAGGTTCGCTCGGAAAGAGCCGCCCGTCGCGGTGTTGGCGACGAAATCGAGCGGGCCGCCGATCTTTACGCCGCGCTGCATCAGGCACGTCTTCGAGCGGTCGAGCTGGTAGTCGGTCGATCCTCCGCAGGCCGCGGCTGCGAGCGCGAGGGCGACCGCGACCACGCCGAGCAGGAGGCGATCGATGTGCCTCCGAATCATCGGGCTCCAGTGTAGTGAGGCCGGAGGGTGGAGCCCTCTCGTTACAGTCACGGGCAGTGGCCGCGAACGGTGACCTGCTCGCCGATTACGCGCGCCTCGCCGTGCGCGTCGGCGTCAACCTCCAGCCCGGACAGCGGCTCGCAATCAACGGACTGCTCGAGCACGCGCCGCTCGTGCGCGCCGCGACCGGCGAGGCGTACGCGGCCGGAGCCTCCTACGTCGACGTCTCCTACTCCGACCAGCACGTCCGGCGGGCGCACGTCGAGGGCGCGGCGGACGACATGCTCGGGTGGTCGCCGCCCTGGCTGGTCGAGCGGCTGCGGACGCTCGGCGAGGACGGCGGCGCGCTCCTCTCGTTGAGCGGCAACCCGGAGCCCGACCTGTTCCGCGACCTGGACGGCAGCCGCGTCGCCCGCGCGCGCATGCGGGAGGTGGTCGAGGAGGGCCATCGGCTCACCGACGGGCTGATCAACTGGTCGATCGTGTCGTTCCCCAACGAGGGCTGGGCGCGCACGGTGTTCGGCGAGCCGGACGTCGATCGCCTCTGGCAGGCAGTCGCGACCGCTGTCCGCCTCGACACGCCCGACCCGGTCGCGTCCTGGCGCGAGCACCTCGACAAGCTCGCGCAACGGTCGAAGGCGCTGAACGAGAGGCAGTTCGACGCTCTGCGCTACCGGGGCCCTGGAACGGACCTCACGATCGGCCTCCTTCCCGACTCGGTCTGGCTGTCGGCCCGCGAGGTGACGACCGGCAACGGCATCCCGTTCGTGGCGAACATGCCCACGGAGGAGGTGTTCACGACACCCGATGCGCGCCGGGTCGAGGGAACCGTCGCGTCGACCTACCCGCTCGTACTTCTCGGCAACATCATCCGCAACCTCCGGCTGCGGTTCGAGGACGGCCGGGCGGTCGAGGTACACGCGGACGAGGGGCAGGACTTCATCCGAGCCTACGTGGCAACCGACGAGGGCTCCGCGAGGCTCGGTGAAGTCGCACTCGTCGACCGCAGCTCGCGCGTCGGGCAGACCGGCCTCGTCTTCTACGACACGCTCTTCGACGAGAACGCCGCGGCCCACATCGCGCTCGGCAACGCCGTCCTTCCCGCGACGCCCGATGCGCTGGCGCTCGGCGAGGCTGACCGGCGCTCGCGCGGCATCAACGTGTCGAGCATCCACACCGACTTCATGATCGGCAGCCCAGAGGTCGACATTTGGGGCATCGACGCCACCGGCAACGAGAGACCGATTCTCGCGAACGGGGACTGGGTTCTGCCTACACTCTGAGTCAGCGGGACGTAGCTCAGCCTGGTTAGAGCGCCTGCTTTGGGAGCAGGAGGCCGGCGGTTCGAATCCGCCCGTCCCGATCGCTGGTCGGGTGGCCCGGGGGAATCGCACCCCCGGGCTCCCTCAGATCCCGGCGTGACGGTCTCCCGTCACCGGGCTCTTCTCATCAGCCTCAGTACGAGCGGACCCACCGCCACTGGGCGAACAGGCCGGGCTCGCGTTGTTGCAGCCCGACCCACCAGCGTTGGAACCGTTTGTGCGTCCGCAGCCGTTTGTACTTCTTCGCAGCCCAGCGCCTCAGGTAGAAACTGACGCGCCGCAGGAGGGGATGAAGCGCCGACCGGTAGTACCGGCCGTAGTAGTTCATCCACCCGGCGACGATTGGGTTCAGCCACGCCGCCAGGTCGTCCAGGGTCAGGTCGGTGCGCCGGTGGATCCGCATCGTGCGGAGGTCGGCGCTTTTGGCCTTGAGCGCCTCGGGGCTGATCGCGGGCAGGAACGCGGTGAAATGCGCTCCGGTCTTGCCGTTGACCGCCTCCCGTGACCGGAAGGTGAACCCGAGGAAGGAGAACGAGGTGTGCTCGTGCCTGCCCGTGCGGTTGCTGTCCTTGCAATAGACAACCCGCGTCTTTTCGGGGTGGAGCCGTAGCCCGACCTCGGCCATCCGCTTGGCTGATCGCGGCAAGCACGTATTCGGCCTGCCGTCTGCTCACGCAGTGCACGACTTCATCGTCGGCGTAGCGCTCGAACGGACAGCCGGGGAAGTTCCGGGCCATCCAGGCATCGAACGCGTAGTGCATGAACAGGTTCGCCAGGATCGGCGAGACCGCCGACCCTTGCGGAGTCCCCTTGTCTCGCTCTTGAAGGGTGCCATCCGGGTGCTGCAGCGGCGCAGCGAGCCACCGCTTCACATACAGCAGCACCCAGCGGGCGTCGGTGACCGCCTCGACCGCCTTGACGACGAGACTCCACGGCACCTCGTCGAAGAACTTCTGGACGTCAAGATCGATCAGCCAGTCGTTCTCCCAGCACCGTCGCCGGCACACCCCGACCGCCTCCAGGGCCGACTTGCCCGGCCGGTAGCCGTAGGAGTCGCGGTGGAACCTCGGTTCCGCCCGCTCCTCCAGATGCATCGCTACCACCGTCTGGGCCACCCTGTCGGCGACCGTGGGCACACCGAGCATCCGAGTCCCGCCGCCGTGCGGCTTGGGGATCTCGACCGCCCGCACCGGAGGAGGGAAGTAGCTCCCCGACGAGAGCCGATTCCAGATCTTGTACAGGTTGTCCTCAAGATCGGCCTCGAACTCCGCCAGCGACTGCCCATCCACTCCCGGGGCGCCCTTGTTGGCCGCGACCCGCCTGTACGCCTCCCACACCAACCGCTTGGGAATGACGAACGGCTTGTCCTTCGGCATCGGCATGTTCTCCTCGCTTCCTCCCGAGACCGAAGCCTCGGTTGTTCGATTCGGACATTCCTGGTGAGCCGGCCCCTTGGCTCCACCCCCACCCCAGCGAGCAGGCGCTTCACAGCTACTACCGGCCGGTCCGCCGGCGAGCGCCGCATCGGTACTCAACGCCTCCGGTTTCTGCCTCGGCGCGCTCCCTCTCGCGACCCGCAGGCTTGCGCCACTAGGCCGCCGTATCGACGCTCGCCTTCTCACGTTCCGTGCAAGAGCCGCAGATCAGGCTCGCGCCGCCTCTACGCCGGGCACCGCCTGGCCAAGATGCGGGCACCCGCCAGGCTCATCCCTCGGGGCAAACTAAACCCTCGGTTTCGATGCCATCTGATCCCTTACGACGCCTCAACGGCGACACCCGGCCGAAGCACGGCCGAGCGCTCTGGAGCGCCTTCCTGATCCCCACCTGACGCGGTCACGCCGCGCCTTTTCCCTGGTCGCTCACCACGACGGTCTTCAGCCAACGCAGCACCAGGGCGGTTTAGCGCCCGCCCCCACAGGCCGACGCTGGAGGGCCAGCAATCCTCCATCTCCCGCACAGCACCGCCTATGAGAGAGGTCTTCTACATAGCCCCTCCCTCAGCGTTCGTGACGCACATTTGCAGGGGTTTTGTGCTCATGACCCAATCACCCTGCTCCGATGCAGCACTGATGCAACAGCAGAATTGTTAGGTCCGCCGAGAGTCAGCGATTCCGTGGCGAGTGCAGCCTGGCGGCGAGCCCCCTTGTAGAGGTGTCCACCCTCAGCGATAACCGGCGCCATGTGGCGGCCTCGAATTGAGGCCGCCACAGCGCTCGGTGCATCGCCCCTAGACGTCGTTCCAGCCCGCGCCGCCCTGGTCGTAATACGACCCGAGGCCGCTGCGATAGCTGTCGTCGCGATAGTGATCCTCGTCCAACTCGGGAGCGTTCTTGATCTGCTCCTTCGTACGGTTGACGAAGACCGTCTCGTCGTCGTGATTCACACGGACGACGACGCCGGCCGGCAGCATGACCTTCTTGCCGAAGATCCACGGACCAGTGTCGACCACCAGGTAGCCGGCGCCGACGTCGTAGCTGGCCTCGTCGATCTTGCCGATGCCACCGTCGAGTGCCTCGACGCTGTAGCCGATCAGGTTGCCGGTTGTCCAGTCACGGTCGCGATACGCCCAGATCTCTGTGCGGACAGTCGCCATTGCGACTCCTTTCTCTCGTCTCTCTTGTCCGGCACGTTCTACCGACCTCCCCTCGCGCCCAAACCCTCCGGGAGCTTGGCGGATGGCGGAAACGCCACGGCTCGCGCCCGAACCGCGGCGTTTCAACACCGAGTGAGGCAGCGCTCGGTTGCCGTGTCTCGCCCGCGCCTGGATTGAGAACGCGCGTCGCGGGGGATCGTAAGGCGGCATGGGGAGCAGTACGGGACCGACGAGGACTAGACAGGACGATCCTCGCACGCTCCCGTCTCCTGCGTTCGTCGGCGTCGCGATCCCAGCGCGCGACGAGGTCGAGCGGATCGCGACGGCCGTGGCGTCAGTCCGCGTCGCGGCCGGCCATCCGGCACTCGCACTGACAGCAATTCACGTCGTCGTCGTCGACGACTCCTCGTCGGATGGGACTGCCGAGCGCGCCGACACAGCACTCGGTGGACGCGGGGTGGTACTGCGCTTGCAGGCGGGCTCGGCGGGCGCTGCGCGCGAAGCCGGGTTCGCAGCCCTGTGCAGGGCGTCTGACGGCGTGGACGCTGACCGTGTCTGGCTGGCGACCACGGATGCGGACAGCGTCGTGCGCCCGGACTGGCTCGTCCGTCAACTGGCGTGGCGCCGACGCGGTGTCGACGGTGTGGCCGGCCTGGTCGAGCCGTACGGCTGGCACGAGCAGCCGGCGATCGTGCGGCGTCGTTACGAGCAGCACATGGTTCGGCATGGACTGGGCCACGAGCATCCCCACGTCTACGGCGCAAATCTCGGGCTGTCGAAGGCCGCCTACCTCGAATCAGGTGGTCTGGCGATGCTCGACAGCGGGGAGGATCATGCACTCTGGAATGCGATTCGCAAGTGTGGCCGGACCGTCGCGAGCGTTCCGGACATCGTCGTCGCCACGAGCGCTCGCCGAGAGGGCCGCGCACCGAACGGCTTCGCGGCGCTGCTCAGACGGCTCGGGGAGCAACCCGGATGATCGACGCGGCCACACACGCTGACGCACACGCGCTCACCGCGCTCCGAGTCGCGCTGATGCGGCTGGAGGACCTCGCCCCCGTCGACGCGCTCATCCGGCTCGTCGCGAGCGGCGTCCTGGAAGCGCCCTTTCCCGGCGAAGGCGAGACACACAGACGGTTCGCGATCCTCGAGCTCCTGGGATCGTTCGATCTCTCGCTGGCCCGCCTCGCCGAGGGGCATCTCGACGCGCTGGCGATCGCCCACGAGGCGGGCCTGGAACTCCCCGCCGGTCTCTTCGGCGTCTGGACGGCAGGGCCGGTCGACGCGCTTCGCGCTGCTCGCAATGCCTCGGGTTGGCGCCTCGAGGGCCTTCGACGATGGTGCTCGGGCGCTACGAGCCTGACGCACGCACTCGTGCGCGCAGAAGCGGGCGACGGCGAGCGGCTCTTCCTGGTGCCGCTCAACAAGCCGGGCGTGCACCCGCTCGAGGACACGTGGCCCGCGATCGGAATGGCGGCGAGCGCAACGCTCGACGTCCGCTTCGACGCCGTCGCTCTTGGCCCGGACACGGAGGTAGGCGCTCCCGGCTTCTACCTGGATCGCCCCGGATTCTGGGCCGGGGGTGCGGGTGTCGCTGCGGTCTGGCTGGGCGGAACGCGCCCGCTTGCGCGAGCCCTGGCACGCCGAGCGGCCGACGATCCACATCGTCTCGCCCATCTCGGCTGGGTGACGGCCCGGCTCGCCGCCCTCGACGCTCTCCTCGGTGCCGTGGCGGACACGATCGACGATCCCTCGGGCTCGCCCGATGGCCTCGAGCGGCGGGCGCGGATGCTCCGCGCAGAGGTCGCCGAGTCCGCAGCGCTCGTGCTCGAGCGAGCGGCCCGCGCCACCGGAGCCGATCCGCTCTCGCACGACCGTCGGTACGCGCAGCACGCGGTCGACCTCAGCGTGTACATCCGGCAGACCCACGGCGAGGCGGACCTCGAGGCGATCGGCCGGCTCGCCGCCCGGGACGAACAGGAGCCGCGGTGATCGGCGCCGCGCACCTGATCGTCGTCGCTCCGCACCCCGACGACGAGACGATCGCGCTCGGCGGGACGATCCACGATCACCTCCGGCGAGGCGGCAGTTGCCAGATCGTCGCCGTCACCGAGGGAGAAGCGGCCGACAACCAGGCGAGCCCGGAGGAGCGGGCCGCGCTCGCACTGAGACGTGCGGCCGAACGGGCAGCTGCGCTCGAGACGGTCGGCGCCGGGGCGGCCGGAGTCGACCGGCTCCGCTATCCGGACCGGGAGGTCCATGCGCATCTGAGGACGCTCGAGCGCGAACTCGCCGAGCTGTTCGCCGACGCGCTTCGGGGGCGCGAATCGTGCCTGGTCGTGCTTCCCTGGCGTGAGGATCCGCACGACGACCATCGGGCATGCGCAAGCGCGGGCGTCCGTGCGGCGATCCATGCTGGCGTCCCATACGTCGAGACGCCGATCTGGGGCTGGTATGACGATCAGGCACGCCGCCGGCTTCCCTCCGGTCGTACGTGGCGGCTCCGCATCAGCGACGCGGCGGGCGACCGGAAGCGCGCCGCGCTCCGCTGCTTCCGCAGCCAGTTCGAGCTCCTCCCGGGAAGCCGCGGGCCTGTTCTTCCGGAGGGCTTCTTCAACGCGTTCGACACCGGCTACGAGGTGCTGCTCCGATGAGCGTCAGAGCCGCGTTTTTCGACGCCATGTACGCGCGCTCCGATGACCCCTGGGGCTTTACGACTCGGTGGTACGAGGCCAGGAAGTACGCGCTGACGCTTGCCGCCCTGCCCCGCGCTCGCTACCGCCGCGTGTTCGAGCCCGGATGCGCGATCGGAGCTTTGACCGGCCGACTCGCAGAGCGCGCCGACTCCGTGGTGGCAATGGACGTCTCGGCGGGTGCCCTGGCGCAGGCGCGCCGAGCCGCCCTTCCGACCCACGTCGAGCTGGAGCAGGGTGCGGTTCCCCACGACTGGCCCGACGGCCGCTTCGATCTGATCGTGTTCTCCGAGCTCGGGTATTACCTTGACGCCGCCGACCTCGACGGGCTCGTCCACCGCGCGACGCAGACGCTGTGTCCCGACGGTCATCTCGTCGCCGTGCACTGGCGGCTCGAGGTGCCCGGGTGTCCGGGCGACGGAGGCTCGGTCCACCGCCGGCTCGCTCGGAGTCGCCTCAGGCCCCTCGCTCACTACGACGACGATCACTTCCTGCTCGACGTCTACGCAGGCGACGACGGCCGCCTGCTCGGCCCGGAAGACGCATGACGCTCACCGATGTGCAACGGAGAGCCGAGCGCATCGCGGCCTATGTCGAAGGCGCGGAGTGGATCGATGCCGCCGCGGGCCCAATTCATCGCGTCGCCTCGCGCGCCACACGTCTCGATCCGCGCGAGCGGGACGTGCTCTCGGGAACGGGCCTCGCCCATCCGGCGCATCCGGCGATCGTGCTCGGACCTCTCGGCTGCTGGGCCGGCGCTCTGATCGCCGACGCGTCCGGCGAGCCCGACGCGGCCCGGCGCCTGACGGGCGCGGGCGTCCTGCTCGCCGTCCCCGCGGTCGCGACCGGCCTCTCCGACTGGACCGACACGACGGGCGCAGAGCGGCGGGTCGGGTTCCTCCACCTCACCGCGAACCTCACCGCCACCGCGTTGCAGCTCGTCTCCTGGCGAGCGCGGCGCCGCGGCCGGCACACGGCCGGTGTCGTCTACGGCATCCTCGCCGGACTGACGTCGGGGGCCGCTGGATGGCTCGGCGGGCACCTGACGTACGCCATGGGGGTCGGCGTCGACACCACCGCGTTCGCTGGAGGACCGACGGAGTGGACGACCGTCACGCGAAACGAGGACAACCCGCGAAAGGGCTCGGCAGACGGCGTGCCGCTCGTGATCGTCGAGCGCGACGGGCAGACGTACGTCCTAGCCGGACGATGCACGCACCGCGGTGGCCCCCTCTTCGAGGGAGAGCTCGACGGCGATTGCCTCGTCTGCCCCTGGCACAACAGCCGCTTTTCCATCCACGACGGCTCGGTGCAGTCCGGTCCCGCCGTCGCGCCGCAGCCGGCCTACGAAGTGCGGGAGACACCCGAGGGGCTACAGGTTCGCCGCAGCGAGAGCCGGAGCCTCCGCGTCAACCCGGTCCGCTGAGCCGAGAAGGCCTCAGCAAGCGGTACCGACGGGTGCGCGGTGAGGGCGCGTGATTCGGTAGGTCGGGCCGGGGGTCCTCCAGCCAAAGCGCTGCCCAGCCGTCTCCGTATCGCGCGACGGTGGGCACCGCGGCACCGACATCGACGACGCAGAAGCCGCTCGTACAGGCGAGGGGAATGGCCCTAACGTCGCCGGGCAAGGTCACGCTCATGCTCCGGCCGACATCGCTCGGGCAGTCGACGCTCGCGACGAGCGGATCGATCAAGCTCAAGCTCGCGGTCACCTTCTTCCCGACCGGCGGGCAAGCCGCCACCAGATCCGTCCATCTGGTGCTGAAGAAATAACGCTCGCGGTCGAGGGAACTGCTGTTACGTGACCCCGAGCCGCGGCCGCTCGGCTCGTTCGTCGGCGGATAGACTCCTTGTCCGATGGTTGAGAAGGTGCTCCTCGCTTCCCCGCGGGGCTATTGCGCGGGCGTGGAGCGGGCCGTCGAGACGGTCGAGCGTGCGCTCGAGCTGTACGGCCGGCCGATCTACGTACGCAAGCAGATCGTCCACAACCTGCACGTGGTGCGCGAGCTCGAGGAGCGCGGCGCGATCTTCGTCGACGAAGAGCACGACGTCCCGGTCGGCGAGACGATGGTCCTGTCCGCGCACGGCGTCGCCCCGTCCGTGCACGAGAACGCCGAGCTGCGCCAGCTGCGGACGATCGACGCGACCTGCCCGCTCGTGACCAAGGTCCACGTGCAGGCCCGCCGCTATGCCGCCGACGGCTTCACCGTGGTCCTGATCGGACACGGCGGCCACGAGGAGGTCGTCGGGACGATGGGCGAGATCCCCGACTCGATCGTGCTCGTCGAATCGAAGGAGCAGGTCGAGACGCTCGACCTTCCCGACGACGCGAGGCTCGCCTACGTCACGCAGACGACGCTCTCGGTCGACGAGACGAGGGAGGTGATCGCCGCTCTCCGCGAGCGCTTCCCCTCGATCCGCGCACCGCAGCGCGAGGACATCTGCTACGCGACCTCCAACCGGCAGTGGGCGGTGAAGGAGCTGCTCGACCGCATCGACCTGCTGCTCGTGATCGGCTCGAAGAACTCGTCCAACTCGAACCGGCTCGTCGAGACGGCCCTCGCACGCGGAGTGCCGTCCCACCTGATCGACGACGAGACCGAGATCGAGGAGGCCTGGTTCGACGACTCGATCCGCGTGGTCGGCATCACCTCCGGTGCCTCGGCGCCCGAGAAGCTCGTTCAGGGCGTCTGCGCCTGGTTCCGCGACCGGGGTGTGACCGACGTCGAGGAGCACCGCTTCCTCGAGGAGGACATCGAATTCCGGCTTCCGGTCGAGCTGCGGCGCGAGCTGGCGCTCGCGGACGCGCAGCAGTAGTCAGGCGGTCCGACGCAAAGGTCGCCCCCTCGCCCGCAGTGCGATCTGGACGGCGACCGCGAACAGCAGGAGCGCGAACAGCTTCCGCAGCACATGCCCCGGCAGCGCCTCGGAGACGAGCACCCCGCCCTGCGCCGCAGAGCGCGGCTGCAAGCCCGATCACGGCGGCGGAGCGCCAGGCGACCGTCCCCGACCGCGCGTTCCGCCACGTCCCGGCGGCTACGGCCGGCAGGATCGCGAGCAGCGACGTCCCCGTCGCCTGGTGCTGCTCGAGTCCGAGCGCGACGAGCGCCGGGACGAACAGGATCCCGCCGCCGACGCCGAACATGCCGGCCAGTACGCCCGCGAGCAACCCCACCCCCGCGGCGAGCAGCTCGCTCATGAGACGAACAACCAGCCGGCGACGCCCACGAGGAGCGCCGCGAACAGGTACTCGAGCAGGCGCGCGTTCATCCGCTCGGCGAGTGACGCACCCGCGACCGCGCCGAACGCGGCGGGAATGCCGACCAGAGCGGCGTAGCCGGGCCGGACGTCGCCGAGGCCGGCGTAGGCCGCGACGCCGGCGACCGCGCTCAGGCCGATCGCGAGCAACGACGTCGCGGAGGCCTTCCTGACGTCGAAGCGCGCCCACAGAAGCAACAGCGGCACGATGATCACCCCGCCGCCGACCCCGAACAGCGCGCTCACGAAGCCCGACACGAGCCCGATCGCGACGAGGCGGGGCGTCAATACTTGCTGCTCCGGCGCCGGCAAGGCCGGCACCTCCGCTTACGAGCCTCCGTCAAGCCTCCGGCTCAGGCCTTCTCGAGCCGGAGCTCGGGCCCGAGCTCGACCGAGACCGCGAGCGTCTCGGCGGCGATGCGATCCGAGAACGGCAGCAGGTCCTCGTCCGGGATCCAGAGGCGGATTCGATCGGTCACCTCGAGGCCCGACTCCTTGCGGAGCACCTGAACCGCGCGGATCAGGTCGGCCACGCGCGCCTCGAGCAGCAGCTCCTCGTTCAGCGTCGTGTCGATGCCGACGGTGATCCGCCCTTCGGTCTGGACGACCCAGCCCTCGCGCGCGATCCGCTCGACGAGCACATCGTCGGGCTCGAGCACGTAGCCGTTGACCTGGAAGCGCCCGCCGTCGAGCTCGGTGAAGCGCCCCTCGGCCAGCGCCGCCCGAACCTCGGGCAGCTCCTTGCCCAACTTCGGCCCGAGCACCGGCAGGTTCGGCTTCACGCGAAGCTCGGACGCGCCGACGTCGCCGAACTCGACGGACTTGATGTTCAGCTCGTCCCCGATCTCCTCCACATGGGCGGCGGCGAGCGGCGCCCCCGCGACGATCAGGCGCGCGAGCGGCTGCCGGAGCTTGATGCCGGAGGTCGACCTCGCCTGGCGCCCGAGCTCGACCACCGCCCGCAGCTCGGCGATCTCGTTCAGCAGCTCCTCGTCGGGATCCGCCACCTCCGGCCAGCCGGCCAGGTGCACCGAGGACACCGCCGCCCCGGACGAGGTTCCACCAGAGGTGGTCGGTGAGGAACGGCATCACCGGCGAGATGACGCGCAGCGACTGGACGAGCGCGTACCAGAGCGTCCGCAACGCCTCCTGGTCCTCGTTCCAGTAGAGCCGCCGCGAGCGCCGGATGTACCAGTTGGAGAGGTCGTCGACGAACGCCTCGAACGCCCGGATCACGTTGACCGAGAGGGTCGCCTCGTAGGCCGACTCGGCCTGCCGGACAAGCTCGTGCGTCCGCGCGACCATCCAGCGGTCGAGCGGCCGCTCCACCGGCGGCCCGTGCTCGAGGTCTCGCGAGTCCGGCTCGAACTCGGCGATGTTGCCGTACAGCACGAGGAACGCGACCGAGTTCCAGAACGTCAGCAGCTTCCGCTTGATCTCGTGCGCGGGCCCGAAGCCGAAGAGCAGGTTCTGGTTCGGCGGCTGCGCGCAGTACTGCCAGCGCATCACGTCGGCGCCCATGCGCGCGAATGCGTCCTCGGCGTCGATCATGTTCCCCCACGAGCCGTGCATCTCGCGGGCGTGCTCGTCGAGCATCTTCTCGTAGCCGAGAACCCGCTTGTACGGCGACCGGCCGACGAGCACGCACGACATGAAGAACTGTGAGTAGAACCAGAGCCGGATCTGCTCGCGCATCTCCGAGACCCAGTCCGCCGGGAACCACTGCTCCCAGTAGGCGTGGTCGGGCAGGTCGGCACGCGTCAGCCCCTTGGCCGCGCCGGTCGCGTAGCCCTCGGGGACCCAGTCGGGGTTCTGCCAGCCGAGTGTCGAGAACGGGACGATCCCCGCGTCGAGCCAGACGTCGCCGACCTCGAGGATCCGCTCGACCGGCTCGCCGCACGACTCACAGCGGATCCGGATCCGGTCGATCCACGGGCGCCGCAGCTCCGGCAGGTCGTCGAGCGGGTCGAGGGCGCGCTCCGCCAGCTGTGCTTTCGAACCAATGACGTTCAGCTGACCGCACGAGCACGGGTAGAACGGCAGCGGCAGGCCGTAGTAGCGGCGCCGCGAGATGTTCCAGTCGCCCATGTTGCGCAGCCAGTCGTCCATGCGCTTGCCCATGTACTCGGGCACCCACTCGACCTTCGCGTTCTCCTCGAGCAGCTTCGGACGGATCTCGTCGACGCCGATGAACCAGTCGTCCGAGAGCCGGTAGATGACGGGCGTGTCGCAGCGCCAGCAGTGCGCGTAGGGATGGATGTACGTGCCGGACTCGACGAGGAAGCCCCGCTCGGCGAGGTCGCCGACGATCTGGTCGGCCGCCTCGACCGTCGAGAGGCCGTGCAGCCAGCCGTAGTCGTCGTAGAAACGTCCGCTCTCGTCGACCGGCGCGAGCATGGCAAGGCCGAGCGAGCGGCCGAGCTCGAAGTCGTCCGGACCGGCTCCGGGCGCGATGTGGACGATGCCGGTTCCCTGCTCCTGCTCGAGGTCGACCTTGTCCCACGGGACGATGCGGTGCTCGATGCCGGCGCCCGGCGCGAGGTTGTCGAAGGCGCCCTGGTAGCGGAGCCCGACGAGCTCGGTTCCCTTCACGCGGCGCACGAACGTGTCGTTCGGGTACCGGGCCGCGAGCACCCACTCGCCGTTCTCGCGCAGGCCGTACTCGCCCTCGGGATGGACGGCGGCCGCGACATTGGCGGGCAGCGTCCAGGGCGTGGTCGTCCAGACGACGAGCGACTCGCCGGGCGCTCGAGCAGCGGCAGGCGGACGTAGAGCGACGGATCGCTCTTGTCCTGGTAGACGCCGCCCTGCGTCAACTCGTGCTGCGAGAGCGAGGTGCCGCAGCGCGGGCACCACGCCGTGGCACGGTGCCCCATGTAGAGCCAGCCGCGCTCGCTGACGATCTTCAGGAACCCCCAGATGTACTCGATGTTCGTGTCGCTGAACGTGAAGTAGTCGTTGCCCCAGTCCATCCACTGGCCGAGGCGGATCGAGCCGCGCGTCAGCTGCTGCGACGACTCGACGACGACGTCGCGGCACCTGGCCGCAAAGCGCTCGAGCCCGTACTCCTCGATCTCGCGCTTGGAGTTGAAGCCCAGCTGTCTCTCCACCCCTACTTCAATCCACAGCCCCTGGCAGTCGAACCCGTTCTGGTAGCGCTGGTCAAAGCCCTTGAGCGCCTTGTAGCGCTGGAAGACGTCCTTCAGCGTCCGGCCCCAGGCGGTGTGCACGGCGAGCTTCTTGTTCGCGGTGACGGGGCCGTCGATGAACGAGAACCTGGGCCCGCCGCGGTTGCGCTCGCGCAGCTGCTCGAACGTGCGCTCCCGCTCCCAGCGATCGAGAACCTCGAGCTCGAGGGCGTTGTTGTCGGGCTTCTCGGGGAGCGGGTCGAACATGCTTTTCCAGTCTACGGAGGGGGAATCAATCGACCTGCGGGGTCGTTAACCTCAGTGCAACTCTCGGAGAAAGGAAACCAATTGGCTCTCGAAGCAACGGATGCGACGTTCGAGGAGGTCGTCCTCCAGGGCGAAGGCAAGATCATCGTCGACTTCTGGGCGGAGTGGTGCGGCCCGTGCCACGCGGTCGCTCCCGTCCTCGACCGGATCGCCGAGGAGCACGACGACGTGCACATCGTCAAGGTGAACGTCGACCAGGAGCAGGGGCTCGCGCAGCGCTACGGCGTCTCCTCGATTCCGCTGATGGTGCTGTTCGAGAACGGCGAGCCGCAGGCGCAGGCTCTCGGGGCGCTCCCCAAGGGACGGCTCGAGGAGGCCCTAGGCCTCGGCGAGAACGGCATCGGCTAGCCGCGGCCACGCCTCGAGCGCCCAGTCTCCGAACTCGAGGTCGGAGAGCGCCGTCAAGGCGATCCCGGCGTCGGGGTCGACCCAGAGGAACCCGCCGCCGCCACCGAAGTGACCGAAGGTGGCGGCGGACGTCTTCGTGCCCATCCAGTGCCCGGGCTTGCCGTCCTTGAGCTCGGGCCCGAGGCCCCAGTCGCACGGGTCGAAGCGTCCGATTCCCGGGACGACGCCGTTCAGCCCGGGAAACTGGACCGTGACCGCCTCGGCGAGGGTCTCACCGGCAATCCGGTGCGGCCGCAGGAGCTCGCGCGCCACCTCGAGCAGCGTCGTCAGCGGCAGCACGACGCCGTGCGCCGGCGAGCCTCCGAGCGGGAAGCCCCAGACCGACTCGAAGTACTCGGCGAACGGCATGCCTGCCGCGTCGCCGACACGCTCGGCGGCGATCTCGATCCCGGTGTTGGAGTAGATCCGGCGCGTTCCCGGCGCCGCGATCGGCTCGCGGGTGTCGAAGGGCAGGCCCGACGCATGCGAGAGCAGATGGCGCAGCGTCGAGCCGGGCGGGCCGGCGAAGTCGTCCAGGTCGACGATCCCCTCCTCGACCGCGACCAGCGCCGCGACGGCGGTCGCCAGCTTCGTCACCGACGCCCAGCGGAGCGGCGTGTCGATGCTGCCGTGCGTCAACGTCGTCCCGTCGGGGTACACCAATGCCACGGCACAGGTGGTGCACGGCCAGCCGTCGACTTGCCGAAGCGCGTCCACACCCCGACACTATCCAGCGATGCACCGCCAGCTCATCTCCTCAGGGGCAGCGTTCGAAGAACGCGTCGGCTACTCGCGCGCCGTGCGCGTGGGTCGCACGGTCTATGTGTCCGGCACCGCGCCGATCCTGCCGGGCGACGCCGATCCCCCCGAGGACGCGTACGAGCAGGCGCGGATCTGCCTCGAGATCATCCGGCGCGCGCTCGAGGAGGCCGGCTCGAGCCTCGACCACGCCGTGCGCACGCGGATCTACGTCACGGACGCCGGGAACATCGACGACGTCGGCCGGGCGCACAAGGAGGCGTTCGCGACCGCCCGCCCGGCGACGACCGGCGTCGTCACCGAGTTGCTCGACCCCAGGTGGCTGCGTCGAGATCGAGGTCGACGCGGTCATCCCGGAGGAGAACGGGTGACCGAGCTCACGACCGCCGGCGCCGAGGCAAGCGTCCTCGACCACCGCTTCGGCGCCAGTGCCGCCTACACGCTCGGCGTGGAGGAGGAGTACATGCTGCTCGACCCGCACACGTGGGACCTCGTGCAGCACATCGACTCGATGCTCGCGAAGATCGACGAGGGCGAGTTCCAGGCGCGGGTCATGCCCGAGCTCATGCAGTCGACGATCGAGATCACGACGCCCGTCTGCCGGACGCCGGCCGAGGTCGACCAGCAGCTGCGCAAGCTCCGCCGCTACGTCGCCGAGCTGGCCCGCGCGGACGGCTGCCGCTTCGCCTCGGCGGGGACGCACCCCTTCAGCCTGTTCGAGCGCCAGCGGATCACGGCCAAGGACCGGTACCGCAAGCTCGTCGACCAGATGCAGTACATCGCACGGCGCGAGCTGATCTTCGGCATGCACGTGCACGCGGCGGTCGACGACCCCGACAAGGCGATCCACGTCGCGAACGGGCTCCTGATCCACCTGCCGGAGTTCCTGGCGCTCTCGGCCAGCTCGCCGTTCTGGCGCGGCGAGCCTACGGGGCTCTTCTCCTCGCGGCAGATGGTCTTCTCCGCCTTCCCGCGCTCGGGCGTGCCGCCGCGGTTCGAGAGCTACGAGGCGTTCGCGGAGCTGATCGGCCAGCTCGAGCGCACGGGCTGCATCGCCGACTACACGCACATCTGGTGGGACATCCGCCTTCACCCGCGGCTCGGCACGGTCGAGCTGCGGATCTGCGACGCGGTCACGCGCGTCGAGGACGCGGTCGCGCTCGCCGCCTACTACCAGGCGCTCGTGAAGATGCTCTCCGACCACGTCGAGTCGGCCGGGACGCCGCCGAGCTTCCACCGGATCCTGACCACCGAGAACAAGTGGCTCGCCGCGCGCCACGGCCTCGCGGCCCCGGTGATGGACCTCGTGACGGGCCGGCGGAACAGGGTGCCGATCTCGCAGCTGATCCGGCGCACCCTCCGCGACCTCGAGCCCCACGCCCGCGAGCTCGGCTCGGAGCGCGAGCTCGAGGGGATCGCCGAGATCCTGGCGCGCGGCAACGGCGCCGAGGAGCAGCTGCGCGTCTGGAACGCGAACCGCGACATCTCCGAGGTCGTGATGGAGCTCGCCGCCGCCACGGAGGCCGGCGTCTGACCTAACGCTTGTCGTGCTCGCCGAACTCGGCGCGCAGGGCGTTGCAGATCTCGCCGACCGTGCTGTGCGCACGCAGCGCCTCGCGCATCGGCGGCAGCAGATTGACGCTCGTGTCGCGCGCTGCGGCGCGCACGGCGTCGAGCGCCCGTGACGCCTCCTCGGCGTTCCGCTCCGCACGCACGCGCGCCGTCCGCTCGAGCTGCCTGCGCTCGGCGTCCGGATCGAGCCGGTGGAGCTCGACTGCCTCGGCGCTCGACTCGGTGTAGCGGTTGACGCCGACGATCACCCGGCCGCCGCCCTCGACCTCCTGCTGGTAGCGGAACGCGGCGTCTTCGATCTCGCCCTGGATCCAGCCGGCCTCGATCGCCGCCACGGCGCCGCCGAGCTCGTCGATCCGCTCGATCAGCTCGAGCGCGCGCGCCTCGAGCTCGTCGGTCAGCGACTCGACGTAGTACGAGCCGCCGAACGGGTCGGCGGTGTTGACGACGCCGATCTCGTGCTGGAGCACCTGCTGGGTGCGGAGCGCGAGCGTGGCCGCGCGCTGCGACGGCAGTGCGAGCGCCTCGTCGAAACCGTTCGTGTGCAGCGACTGCGCGCCGCCGCAGACGGCGGAAAGCGCCTGGATCGCCACCCGGACGACGTTGTTCTCGGGCTGCTGAGCCGTGAGCGTCGAGCCGCCGGTCTGCGCGTGGAAGCGCAGCGCGAGCGCGCGCGGGTTCTCGACGCCGAGCCGCTCCGAGAGCAGCCTGGCCCAGAGCCGGCGCGCCGCCCGGAACTTCGCCACCTCCTGGAAGAAGTCGTTGTGCGCGTTGAAGAAGAAGGACAGGCGCTCGCCGAACACGTCCGGCGAGAGGCCCGCGGCGACGGCCGCCTCGCAGTAGGCGAGGCCGTTCGCGAGCGTGAAGGCGATCTCCTGCGCCGCCGTCGACCCCGCCTCGCGGATGTGGTAGCCCGAGATCGAGATCGTGTTCCAGGCGGGGATCCGCTCCGTGCAGTAGGCGAAGAGGTCGGTCGTGAGCCGCATCGACGGCCGCGGCGGGAAGATGTAGTTCCCGCGGGCGATGTACTCCTTGAGGATGTCGTTCTGGACGGTGCCGCGCAGCGCCTCCGGCTCCACACCCTGCCCCTCGGCGACGAGCTCGTAGAGGAGGAGGAGCAGCGACGCCGGCGCGTTGATCGTCATCGAGGTCGAGACCCGGTCGAGCGGGATCCCGGCGAGCAGGATCTCCATGTCCGCGAGCGAGTCGATCGCGACCCCGGTCCGCCCGACCTCGCCCGCAGCGCGCGGATCGTCGGAGTCGAGTCCGAGCTGCGTCGGCAGGTCGAACGCGACCGAGAGCCCGGACTGGCCCTGCGCGAGCAGGTAGTGGTAGCGCTCGTTCGACTCCTCGGCCGAGGCGAAGCCCGCGTACTGGCGGATCGTCCAGGGCCGGCCGCGGTACATGTCGGGATACACGCCGCGCGTGTACGGGATCGTTCCCGGCGGCTCGGGCTCGCGCGGCGCGTCGGCCGGCCCGTAGACGGGCTTGATCTCGATCCCCGACTCGTTCACGTGCGCAGACACCGCCCAACCGTTATAACGTTCCGGCGAAGATGGGGAGCATGGAAACGACATCCGAGGTGCCGGCCCGGACGAAGCCGGCCTCGCTGCTGCCGACGGTGCTGATCGCGCTCGTGGCGCTCGCCGTCGCGATCGTCTTTCTCAGCACGAGAACGTGGTACGTGACGTTCCTCGCCGTCCATATCCTCGCCGTCGTGATCTGGATCGGCGGCGGGCTCCTGCTGACCCTGTTCGGGCTCCTCGCCCAGCGGGCGCAGGACGGGGCCCAACTGGCGCACATCGCCCGCATGGCGGCCTTCGCGGGCGAGCGGATCTTCGCGCCGTCCGCGATCGTCGTCCTCGTGATGGGCATCGCGATGGTGCTCAACTCGCACTACGGCTTCGACCACTTCTGGCTGGTCTTCGGCCTGCTCGGCTTCCTCACCACCTTCGTGCTCGGCATCGCCGTACTGGGCCCGATGTCGAAGCGTGGGTCCGCGATGATCGCCGAGAAGGGGCCGGACGATCCCGCTGTCCAGGCCTACGCGGGAAAGATCCTCCTCGTCGCCCGCGCCGACGTCGCGATGCTCCTCGTCGTGATCGTCGACATGGTCGCGAGGCCCTGGGCTTAGCTCCGGTCCGAGCCACGGCGTCCTTACCGGCCGCGTCGGCCGCTCGCACCGACCTCGCCCGCCGTAGGTGACGTCGGCGAGCGTTGGTCGCGATCGACGTCCGGCAGGGCGTCGAGCGCGCTGCGCCGAGCCGGTCGGCCCAGGCGTGCCAGGCGACCGTGAGAACGGCGTCGTCATGCGGATGTACTTTTCCGGATCTGAGCTCCTCGAACGCGGTGATCGTGCAGGCGGCGGTGACGGGCTCGCTCGTCGACCGGTCGACGAACCCGAACGTCCCGATCACGACGGACGAGATCGTGCAGGCGTCGCTCGACGCGTGGCGTGCCGGCGCCGCGATCGTCCACCTCCACGCCCGCGAGGAGGACGGAACGCCGACGCAGGACGTCGAGCGCTTCCGGCCGGTCGTCGAAGCGCTGCGGTCCGCCGGGTGCGAGGCGATCCTCAACCTCTCCACCGGCTCCTCCGGCGGACGGGTCGCAGGCGTGCCCGAGCGCTGGGAGTGCCTCGAGCTCGATCCCGAGCTGGCCTCGTTCGACTGCGGCTCGCTCAACTTCGGGGAGTGGCTGTTCGAGAACCCGCTGCCCTTCCTGCGCGACATGGCGCGCGCGTTCCGTGTGCGCGGCGCGAAGCCCGAGATCGAGTGCTTCGACGTCGGTCACATCCAGACCGCGCTCAGGTTGCGCGACGAGGGGCTGCTCGACGATCCGCTTCACTTTCAGTTCGTCCTCGGCGTGCAGGGCGGAGCGCCGGGAACGCTCGAGGCGGCCGTGTTCATGCGGTCGCTGATCCCGCCCGACGCGACCTGGTCGATCTGCGGCATCGGGCGCGCGCAGCTGCCGATGAACATGCTCTGCCTGATGCAGGGCGGCCACCTGCGGACGGGGCTCGAGGACAACGCGTACTACCACCGCGGCCGCTACGCGGCCTCGAGCGCCGAGCTGGTCGAGCGCCTGGTCCGGATCGCCGGCGAGGTCGGGCGTCCGGTTGCGACACCCGACGAGGCCCGTGCGATACTCGATCTCGCATCGTGAGCGCACCCGAGATCGAGCGGCGGCGCCGCCCCGAGGCGGCTCCACGCGATGACCGCGAACCTGAGGCGGCCCGGCCGCCCGATCTTCGGGCACTGGCCGCTGCGGCTCAGGCACAGATCGGCAATCGCGCCGCCGCCCGGTTCCTCTCCAGAGACGGGCCGGTCGACGCGGGTGTGCCGATCGCGGGCGTCAGCGCCGCCCCGACGGATTTCGCCGCCGCGGAAGCCTTCAAGGCCGGGCCCGCGTTCGGGCCGAAAGACGTCGTTCCCGCGACGAGCGGGCGCGGGGGCTTCGAGGGGACCTACGACCCGAAGACCGAGCAGTTCCTCGTCAAGATGCGCTGCGGCGTCGTCTTCAAGGACGCCCTCGTCGGCTCGGGCGACTCGGTCACCGCGGACCCTTCGGTGCCGAAGCTGATCAACAAGCTCCCGCGCCCCGGGCCTCGGCGGACGAAGTTCATCCTCGCCCACCAGTGGAAGGCGGACGACAAGACCGAGTTCCTGGCCGGCGTCAAGTCGGCGGTCGAGGGCACCTGGAGCAACCAGTACGAGTTCCACATCAACAAGCCGGACTGGACGTGGATCGGCGCCACCGTGAACGTCGACATCGAGGTTCACGAGCAGACGGGCGCCAAGGCGGCCGGCGACCATCTCTTGATCAACTCGGTCAAGGTCCCGTCCGGCGAGGACATCAACGACTTCGGAGCCGAGACTGCGACCGACCGGGGTTCCGACACCGACCCGCACGACCAGTCGATGCTCGTCGGCAGCACCGACATCAAGCCGCGCGAGGACAACCTCCTGCGGAAGAGCGTGTTCTTCGCGAACAACTCGGCAGATCTCACGTCGGGCGCGAAGTCGAAGATCAAGGACTTCGCGACGACGTTCAACGGCGCCGCCGCCGGAACCCCAGGCTCGCGGCCGGCGGACGTGACACTCGAGGCGCACACGTCGACGTCCGGGACGGACGAGTACAACATGCGCCTCGCGCAGCGGCGCGCCGACGCCGTGCGCACCGAGCTCACGAGCCAGGGCTTCCGGAACATCACGACCCGCGTCAAGGACGACATCGAGGGCGAGGCCGGCGCGACCGGCGACGCCGCGCACGATCGGCGGGTGGATCTGATCGCGGACGGCGGCGTCGCCCAGGTCGTGGTCGCCCACGAGTTCGGGCACGCCTTCGGGCTCGCCGACGAGTACACGACCAAGCCCAGCCAGCTCGGGACGCCTGCCGGCCACGACGACGACGTGAAGGCAATGCAGAAGGCGAGCGGCCTTCCGGAGACCGGCGCGATCCGCGAGGACAACGGGAACATCATGTCCGACGGGACGTTCGTCCTCCCGCAGCACTACGCGACGTTCCACCACGCCCTGGTGACGATCACCTCCGTCCCGGAGTGGGCGCTCGGGCCGAAGACCGCGAAGCCGGGCGCAACGAGCGGCGCCGCGGCGCCGGCGACCCCGGCGCCCGTCCCCGTGCCCTGAGCGGTGCTGCTCGAGGTTCGAGCCGAGCCGGCGCACGGCGACCCGACCACGTGGCGCGTGCACGACGACGGCCGGGTCGAGGAGCGAACCGACGGATGGCACGAAAGCTCCCGCCTCGACGACACCGGGCTCGTACATGTGCGCGCAGCCGTTCGAGCCGCGCTCGAGCAGGTCGACCGGGATCACTACGGCGAGGCGGCCGCGATCGAAGGAGGCACCCGTATGACGTGGCGGCTCGGGACGCGGGAGATCGTGGTCGAGGGGTATCCGCTCGTCCAGGTGCAGCCGCTCGACGAGCTGCTCCAGACGCTGCTGAGGGAGCTCGGCCGGAAAGGCACGATCTCGACCCGGTGGAGGTGGCAGTCGGAGTCGCGGGAGTTCGCGGGCGAGCCCGCAGCCGTCCCGGAGCTCGTGCCGCTGCTCGAGCTCGTGCTTCCGGAGCAGGCCGGCGACGTCACGGCTCCGCCGGCCGGGACACCGCTGCTCGAGATCGAGTGGCGGGTCGACGGGAGCCCGGGCGACCGACTGGCGGTCTATCCCGACGGGCGGCGGATTCTCGTGGAGGACGGGCTCGCGCACGAGGCCGACCCGCTGGGTGCTTCCGCGCTGGAGCTGCTGCGCGAGCGACTGCGGTCGCTCTAACGCGCGCGCCGCGCCAGCTCGTCCTCGAGCGCAGCGACATCGAGCCCCCGCGTCGCAAGCAGCACGTACAGGTGGTACACGAGATCCGCGGCCTCCGAGACGACGCGCTCGTCGCTCTCGGAGAACGCGGCGACCATCACCTCGACCGCCTCCTCCCCCACCTTGCGCGCCACCGCGGGCACGCCCTCGTCGAGGAGCTTGGTCGTGTACGAGCCCTCGGGCCGGTTCTGGGCTCGGTCGGCGATCGTCCGCCAGAGCGCGGGCGCGAAGCACGAGAGCGAGCCGGTGTGGCAGGCGGGGCCGTTGGGGCGCACACGCAGGACGAGCGCGTCGCCGTCGCAGTCGTCGCGGATCTCCTCGACGGCCATCGTGTTCCCCGACGTGGCGCCCTTGTGCCAGTACTCCTCGCGCGAGCGGCTCCAGAACCACGCCTCACCGGACTCGCGCGTGCGGCGCTCGGCCTCGGCGTCCATCCAGGCGACCATCAGGACGCGGCCGCTCTCGGCGTCCTGGACAACCGCTGCGCGGAGCTCGCCCTCAGGCGGCATCGCGGAGCTGCACCCCCAGTTCGCGGAGCTCGTCGCGGAGCGACGTGAGGCGCTCCGGATCCTCGTGCAGGATCGACGCGAGCAGCGCCGCCTGCGCCACCTCCAGCGCCTCGGCCACATGCCGCGCGTTGCCGGCACCGCCCGACGCGATCACCGGCACCGAGACAGCGTCCGCGACGGCGCGCGTGATCTCGAGGTCGTAGCCCTGCTGCGTGCCGTCGGAGTCGATCGACGTGAGGAGGATCTCCCCCGCGCCGCGCTCCTCGGCCTCGACCGCCCACTCGACGCTCTTGCGCGCCGTCTCGGTCGTCCCGGCCCGCGTGCGCACGCGCCCGTGCTCGGTGTCGATCGCGACCACCACGGCCTGCGAGCCGAGCTTCTCGGCGAGCTGCGTGATCAGCGACGGCGCGGCGAGCGCCGCGGAGTTGACGGAGACCTTGTCGGCGCCGGCCGAGA
Organism: uncultured Actinomycetes bacterium; assembly: GCA_963792135.1. GTDB lineage: Bacteria > Actinomycetota > Thermoleophilia > Gaiellales > Gaiellaceae > PALSA-600. The sequence continues at coordinate 123,876 of CAWBVD010000009.1, forward strand.
GAAGCGCGTCGGCGTCGGCGACCGAGCGGATGCCGCCGCCGACCGTGAAGGGGATGGCGAGCTGCTCCGCGACGCGGCGAACGACGCCGACCAGCGTGTCGCGCTCCTCGAGCGTCGCCTTCACGTCGAGGAAGACGAGCTCGTCCGCACCCGGTCGGAGTAGGCGGCGCCGAGCTCGACCGGGTCGCCGACGTCACGCAGCTCCTGGAACTTGACGCCCTTGACGACGCGGCCGGCGGCGACGTCGAGGCACGGGATCAGGCGCGGGAGAGGGATTTCTCCCTCACCTCGGTCAGCACGCGGTCGAGGTAGCGGGCGCCGGCGGCGCCGCTCTTCTCCGGGTGGAACTGCACCCCGAGGAACGAGCCCGAGCGCGCCTCCGCCACGATCCCCTCCGACCAGGCGGTCGCGCAGGGCGTCTCCGCGGCGAACGAGTGGGCGAAGTAGTACGCGGTGCCGTCGACCTCGGCCCAGCCCATCCGCGGCACGCGGCCCTCGGTGAGCCGCACCGAACGGCCGGGCAGGATGCCGAGCCCGTCGACGCCGCCGTCCTCCTCGGAGTGCTCGAGCGCGAGCTGGAGGCCGAGGCAGATCCCGAGCACCGGCCGCCCCTCGGCGACCCTCGCGCGCAGCTCGTCGTCGATCCCGTGCCGCCTGAGCTCGTTCATCGCCGAGCGCGCCGAGCCCACTCCCGGCAGCACGGCGAGATCGGCGCCCGCGACGTCGTCGACGAGCTCCGCGCCGAGCCGGCGCATCGCGATCTCGACCGAGCGGATGTTCCCGGCCTTGTAGTCGCAGACGGCAACCTTCACAGCTTCCCCTTCGTCGAGGGAATGCCCGACGACTCGACCCGGAGCGCCGTCTTGAGCGCTCGCCCGACGGCCTTGTAGGCGGCCTCGGCGGTGTGGTGCGCGTCGCGGCCGGAGGCCTCGACGTGGATCGCCATCCGGCCCGCCTGGGCGAGGCTGCCGAAGAAGTGGCCGGCCATGCCGGGCTCGGGCTCGAGCGACAGCTCCGCGTAGGGCCGGCCGCCGAGATCGACGGCTGCGCGGGCGAGGGCGTCGTCCATCGGCACGGTCGCGTCGCCGTAGCGCGCGATGCCGCGGCGGTCGCCGAGCGCGCGGTCGAGGGCCTCGCCGAACGCGAGCGCGGTGTCCTCGACCGTGTGGTGGTCGCCGGTCTCGAGGTCGCCGGTGCCCTCGACGACCAGGTCGAGGCCGGCGTGGAAGGCAAGCTGCTCGAGGAAGTGATCGTAGATCCCGGCGCCCGTGTTCACCATCACGCGGGAGGCGCCGTCGAGGCCGAGACGGACGGCGATGCGCGTCTCCGCGGTCGCACGCAGGTGGCGCGCGCTCCGCCCCGGCGCGACGGGGACGGACGACGGCCGGTCGAGCAGCCGCGCCAGCGTCTCCACGAGCAGGTCGTCGTCGACGCGGTCCCGGATCGTCACCCGGATGCCGCCGTCGTACGCGCGCACGACGAGCCCCTGGTGCAGCAGCCGGTTGGCGAGCTCGCGCCCGTCGGGGTACGGGACGAAGAGGAAGTTGGCGTTCGAGGCGAGCGGCGGCAGCTCGATTGCACGCAGCGCGGACGCGAGCCGCTCGCGCTCCTCGATCACCGGCCTGACGTCGGGCGGCCTCGCGAGCGCGGCCACGGCGAGCGTCGCAGCGAGGCTCGTCACGGGCGCGGGCGCCTGCCGGGCGTTGAGCTCGGCGGCGACGTCCTCGGCGGCGAGCGCGTAGCCAATCCGCGCACCGGCGAGCCCGAAGGCCTTGGAGAACGTGCGCAGCACGATCACCTCGTCGTCGAGCAGCGGCACGGCAGTCTGGCCGCAGTACTCGAAGTAGGCCTCGTCGCAGACGAGCGGGCGCGCGTCCGGCAGCGGGCGCAGCGCTCCGTCGGGGCTGTTCGGGCGGCAGGTGAAGGTGACGACCGGGTCGTCGTCGCCGATCTCGGCGCGTGCGAGCTGCGCGGCGATCCGGTAGACGGGGTACGTCGGCGGCTCCGGGATCGCAATCGTGTCGCCGGGGCCGGCGAAGCAGCGGGCGCAGAGGAGGATCAGGTCGTCGGCGCCCACCCCGAGGACGACGTTGTCGGGCGACACGCCGTTGTAGCGGGCAATGGCCCCACGCAGCTCGTGGTAGCCCCCGGGCGGGTAGCTGCTGACCCGTGCGAGCGTGGCGGCGATCGTGCCGGGGCGAGTCGACGGGAGCGGCAGCGGCGGCGTGTTCTGGTCGTAGCGGACGACCTGCGACGGGTCGATGCCGGCGAGACGGGCGACCTCGTCGTTCGGCGGCGCCCAGGTGTAGGCCCGGAACTCGGCCGGGAGCTCCTTCATCCTCATCGCCGCACCGCCGCTGCGTGCGCCGGCATGCCCTCGGCCGCGGCGAGCGCCTCGACCGTCGGCCGGATCCGCGCGAGACCCTCGGCGGTCAGGCGCTGCGTGGTGACCGGCTTGAGGAACGTCTCGAGCCCGAGGCCGCCGACCGACCGCGCCCAGCCGCTCGTCGGCAGCACGTGGTTGCCGCCCGTCGCGTAGTCACCGGCCGCGACCGGCGACGACGGCCCGACGAAGACTGCGCCCGCGTTCCGTACCTGGCCGGCGAGCGCCTCGGCGTCGCCGAGCAGCACGAGGTGCTCGGGCGCGATCGCCTCCGCCTCCTCGAGCGTCTCGACCACGCGGCAGAGCGTGTCCGGGCCGTGCTCGGCCTGGGCGGCGAGCTCCAGGTCGACGATGCGCCGGTCGACGTCGCCGGCCGCCACGACGACGACCTCGGAGGGGCCGCCGGGGAGGTCGATCGCGACGTCGCGCTGGACGGCGAGCTTCGCCTCGTTCACGTAGGCGTTCCCGGGGCCGACGATCTTGTCCACCTTGCGGACGTACGCCAGCCAGCCGATCGCCTGCGGCCCGCCGAGCGCCCAGACCTCGTCGATCCCGAGCACCTCGGCCGCGGCCGCGACGAGACCTGCACCGGCGGGCGGCGTGCAGACGACGATCCGCTCGACGCCCGCCGCCTGCGCCGGGACGGCGCACATCACGAGGGTCGAGACGAGGTTCCGCGGAACGTAGACGCCGACGGTTCGAAGCGGTAGCCAGCGCCGCTCGAGCAGGACGCCCGGCTCGACCTCGAGCGAGACGTCGGGCGGCCGCTGCGCCTCGTGCCAGCGCCGGACGCGGCCGGCCAGGTCGAGCAGCGCCTCGCGCGGGAGCAGGTCGGGCTCGGCGACGGCGCGCTCCGGCTCGGCGCCGTCGAGCTCGACGGCCCAGCGGCGCACCGCCTCCTCCCCGTCCCGCTTGATGTCTTGAATGCTCCTCGAACGATTCGACGTCATCGAGTCATCCGCTCGACCGGGACGACCAGGATCGACGACGCGCCGACCGCCTCGAGCTCCGGCAGCAGCCGCCATACCTCCTTCGAGGGCACGAGCGCGTGCACGGCGACCATCCCGGGCTGGGCGAGCGGCAGCACGCTCGGCGAGCGGGAGCCGATGATGTCGCAGACGGCGTCGAGCGCCGACTCGGGCGTGTTCAGCATCAGGTAGCGGTGCGCCCGCGCTTCGACCACCGCGCGCATCATCGAGACCAGCTGGCCCGCGTTGCGCGCCAGGCTTGCCGATCAGCACCGCCTGCGAGGAGAAGAGCTGTCCGAGCGAGCGCAGGCCGTTCGTGCGCAGCGTGTTCCCCGACGAGACGAGGTCGACGATCCCGTCGGCGAGCCCGAGCCGCGGCGCGATCTCCACCGAGCCGGTGACGTCGACCAGCTCGACGTCGACGGGCAGCAGCTCACGTGCGAGCCGTGGGTAGACCGTTGCGATCGTGGTGCCGGCGAGATCCTCCAGAGTCTCGTAGCGCGACTCCTCGGGCACGGCCGCCTCGAGGCGGCAGGAGCCGAAGCCGAGCTCGAGCAGCTCCTCCACGCGCGCGCCGCGCTCGTGGACGAGGTCCTGGCCGGTGATCCCGCAGTCGACGACGCCGTCCTGGACGTACTCCGGCACGTCCGCGGCGCGGACGAGGAGCACGTCCACCGGGGCGTTCCGGCACGGGAAGGCGAGCGCGCGCTCGCCCGGCTGCTCGGGCCCGAGCCCGGCGTCCTCGAGCAACGAGACGGACGGCTCGCGGAGCCGGCCCTTGACAGGAACCGCGATCGTCAGGCGGTCGACGTCGCCGCCTTCTGCCGGTCGAGCGCCAGCCGGTAGCCGCCCTCGCCGTGGCGGAGCCAGTGCGCCACCCGCGTGACCGTCGTCGTCGACGCGTGCGTCTTCTGCGCGACCTCCTGGTAGGGCAGCCCCCGGTCCACCAGCTGCGCGACCGCCCAGCGGTGGCCCATCGCCTCCAGCTCCGCGATCGTGCACAGGTCCCGCAGGAACCGCTCCACCTCGTCCCGCGACTCCAGCCCGAGGATCGCCTCGGACAGCTCCTTCAGCTCTCGCGTCTTCCATGTGTGTCGACCCGTATTCATCAAGAGTGCGCAGTTCGGTACGCGTGGGTCATGTTAGCACGTTAACATGGTCGCGTGCTGTCCCAGTGGCTCAGCGCCCCGATCGAGGTGATCCCGGCCGTCGACGTCCTCGGCGAGGACGCCGTGCGCCTTCACCGGGGAGATTACGAACAGGTGGTCGAGCAGGCGGGTGACCCGGTGGAGCTGGCCGCCACGTTCGCGGAGGCGGGCGCCTCGCGGATCCATCTCGTCGACCTGGACGGCGCGCGCAACGGCCGGCCGCGGCCGGAGCTCGTGCGGCTCGTGGCCCAGGCCGTGGCTCCGGCGCGGCTACAGGCCTCCGGCGGGATCCGGTCGCTCGCCGACGCCCAGGCGCTGCTCGCGGCCGGCGCCGACCGGATCGTGCTCGGAACGGCCGCGTTCCCCGATCCCGCCCCGTGGGCTGCGGCGCTCGGCGAGCAGCTCGTCGTCGCGCTCGACGTGAAGGCCGGCACGGTGCGAACCGCGGGCTGGACGGAGGCGGCAGGGCTGACGACGGCCCGGGCGGTCGAGCTGTGTCTCGCGGCCGGCGTGCGCCGCGTGCTCTGCACGGCGATCGACCGCGACGGCACGCTCGGGGGGCCCGACCTCGAGCTGGTGGCCGAGGTCGCCTCCTCTGGCCTCGCGGTGCTGGCCGCGGGCGGCGTTCGCTCGCCGGAGGACGTCGTCGAGCTCGCTGGAGCGGGCGCGGAGGCCGCCGTCGTGGGCCGCGCGATCCTTCGCGGCGCCTGAGCTTCCCATTGCCTCTCCCCGCGGGGCTGGAGTATCTTTTTTTCGGGGCCGTCATTCGTCGGCCAAGCGACGACACGAGGTGGATTGAATGCGCAAGCTCGCGATCACGCTGGCCGTTTCGACGACGCTCGTCCTTGCTGTTGCCGCGTCGGCGGCCCTGCCGGTAACCGGGCCCTTTGCAGGCAAGACCTCGCTCCGGCCGATCAACGGCTTCAGCGACCTCGTCACCTTCTCGGTGTCCGGCAAGTCCCTGAAGAGGTTCACCTTCGGCACACTCGGCTGCTTCGCGGTCAGCGGCGCCTTCCCGGTCGGCACCGACCCATATGGCGACCCGGAGGCAACTGCCGTGGTCAAGGGGTCGATCCCCGTGACCCCCAAGGGCACGTTCACGATCACGGCGAAGCCGGTGCTCGCCGACCCGCAGGGGACGGTGACAACGGCCGTGATCCAGGGCAGCTTCACCAACTCGAAGTCGGCCGCCGGGACGATCACGGTGACGCAGACGTCGAACGGCGACACCTGCGGCCCGGCGAAGATGAAGTTCACCGCGGTCCCGGGGACGCCCGCGAGCCTCGGTATGAACGGCTGAGCGTCTAACCTGTTCTCACCGCGGCGCTGCGAGGTTCCGAACCGGGTCAGGTCCGGGAGGAAGCAGCCCTAAGGATCCCTCGCAGGTGCCGCGGCCTTACCGTCGCCACCGGCCGCTACCCGGCCGCCCCGACGGTTGTCTACGCCGTAACCAGAGAGGAGCGGAACGCCATCCGCTCTCGATGGCCGCCGGGTTCACGAGCGAAGCCACCGGCGCGCAATTCAGATTTGGCTACCCTAGACGTCTCCCGGGCGCATAGCTCAGCGGGAGAGCGCCCGCTTCACACGCGGGAGGTCCCTGGTTCAATCCCAGGTGCGCCCACTTTGTTTTTCCCTGGATATCGCCATTTTCGGGACCAGGACATTGAGATCCTGTCCACGTGGTGTCCACACGCGAGCCGACGGCTGAGCCCAGCTATCGTCCATCCGGGCAACGGCGGCGGGCGAAAACGCGTGCATTCGCCTTCGCGTCGACGTGTGGTTAGCGATCCGAAGAAGCGTGGTCTTCTCATAAGCAGCTGCTCAACGAGCTGCCGCCGAAACGGCGTCGCGCCCTGGCCTGCTCGCCCGTTACGGCGCATCACCCACTTCAATTTGCCTGCCTCGATCGCCTCGCCTGTTCCAGCTTTCCCCTATTGATCAGCCGTACGGCTTTGTCGAAATCGGACGAGCCGATGGGGAAGTGCGAGACCCCCTGATGGATCTCTTCCATAAGACGCGGGTTGATATCCCAGAGATCGGGGCCAAACTCCACGTAGTCGACGTGCGGTCCGAGGTCGACCGTCGCCGCGTGTGGCCAGCGGCGAAATACCTCTGAGTTCGGAATGCCTCGCTCCGGGTCCCCCGTCGGAACGTCGCGCTCTGGATCACCTGTGAGTCGGACCTGGGCGAAGAGCTTCTTGTCGCCGCCAACCGCGTAGTAGAGAAGCTCGTCACCTTTCTTCATGTCGTGTGGGAATTGGTCGCGCGGGAAGCGCACTAACCGCGCGAGGCTCGGAAATCTGGATGAACGGATCGTTGGGAAGCGGCAGATCGCTCGCCCCGGATCATCTTCACGTAACGGCCTGGCACCGCGACTACCGAGCTGGCTTCCTGATCGCACCGACTACGGGTCGCAGCCGACGATACGGCGAGGCCGGCTGCGAGCGTTCCCTACACGCGACGGAGTCAGCTGCGCGTACCGAGCGGGCCGGGCGACGTGAGCGGCTCATGCCCGACTTCGTCGCATCGAAGTGCCGCACGCTCAACCGGGCGACGTCGCATCGTCGACTCGCCGGAGTTCGCGCGTGATGAGCTCTTCGAGCCTTTGTGCCTGCGCGCGCTTTTCTCCTTCGTATAGGTGACGGTACGTCCGCAGGAAGAGAGCGCCACCGTCGGTGTGACCGAGGCGCTCAGACGCCACGGCCGGATCCATGCCCGCGAGCGCCATCAGCGAGCCGGCCGTGTGGCGCAGCAGGTGGAACGTGAACCCGTCGAAGACCGAGGCCTCGATTCCGCTCTTCGCGCGGTCGGCAGCAGCGGCCGCTTTGACGGCGTCGACCCAAGCCCGCTCCCGAAATCCTGAGCGCGTCCACGGTCTGCCGCTGATCGTTGGGAACAAGAGGCGAGTGCGGCGCGGTCGCGCGACGAGCTGCTCGCGGAGGAGCGTCACCTCTCCCGCAGTCAAGAACACACGGTGGTCGCGGCGGTTCTTCGCAAGCGACCGGGGGATCGAGATCGCGCCCTTGTCCAAGTCGAGCATGTCGTCGCGGAGCGCGAACCAGAAGTGCTGGCGGGCCCCAACCCTTCCGGCCAGCAGCACGAGGCGCTTGACGTGCTCTGGGAACCAGGATGCGAGTTCGTACAGTTCATCGACTGTCAACGCCCGGCCGGCGCGCGGCTGATGGCCGACCGGTGGAATGTCGAATATGGCCGGATCAATCCGCTGCCCGCGTGATCGCGCCTCGCGGAGCACGGCCTTGAGATGCTCGAGCTCGTTCTTTGCCGACCGTGGATGCGCGGCGGCGCGACGCACGATAGCGTCTTCGACCACGGCGCGGCGAAGGGAGGGTAGCGGCGTCGCTGCGAGCGGCTCCTTCCGCCACAACTTTCCGGAGCGCTCGATGAACTCGATGCTTCGCTCGGAAAGCGGCCCTCGACGTCCGCCGAGGGCCTTCTTCCGCTGCTCGAAGGCGTCGAGCTCCTGAAGCAGCGTGTGGGGCGCCTCCTCGTACAGGTCGGCCAACGAGCGGCGCAACATGAGATCGAGCTCGAGCTTCTCTGCAGCCTCTTTCGTCGGCACAGTCACCGCGCCGAACGGGCGCACCCTCACCTGATACTGACCCTTGGCACGCTTCCGGATGGTCACGCTCGAGGCCCTCCTTCCGCTACCGGAAGGTCATCCTCTCGCAATTCGACGATCGAGTGAAACGACGCGTCCCGTGCGATGCCCGCTCGCTGCCGCGTTTCGGGTTAGCCAGGCCTGCACGCTACTCTCGGGATAGCGGCGATCGGAGCCCACCCGAACGCTGGGAAGATCACCGCGTGCTGCGGCGCGCCTGATCGTCTCGGGATTGCAAGACAGCAACTCGGCGAGTTCCTTCCCCGAGTAGTGCCGCTCAAGCGCCATGGCTTACCGCCCGCCGATGGGCCGCGGTAGCGGCTCCGTCCGCTTCACGAGACGCGACCACAGCAGCGTGGCGGATTCGTGCTCGTGCTTCTCGAGACGCTCTCGCCGATCGAGGAGCCACGCGGCAGCTTGCTCCGCGCAGGTGAGGATGTCCTGATCGTTCACAGGTCGATGGAGTGGTCAGTTCGCGCGTCGGATGGAGCGCCGGCTTCAAGTCTTCGGCGGACTCGTCCCGGCACCTCAGTAGCCTCGGCAACGGCGGGCGAGGCCATGACATGAAAGGCGGTCGTCGTCATTTCAGTTCCTCTCACCGCTCCATGACCAGCGCGCGTGTACGTCCTTCCCGGGGCGGATCCCAATAGCGAGCCCGGAATGCGCGTTCGACTGCAGCTCTCGAGTAGCCGCATTGGTCGGCTACTGAGCGAACGGCGTCTTCCTGTTCCAGTGCGTAGCGCGGCGAAAGCGTCCCAAGCCACCTGCCCGCGCGCGCCAAGGCTGCACGCCGCTCGCTTACGTCGTCACCAGGCGTTACGTGTCCGAGGAGCTCGCGGGCGCGCCAGCTGATCGCGCAATCTGCCTTATCGAGCAGGGCACGGAACGCAGCGATGCCATGTTCGCGGACAAAGGCATCGGGATCCTTCGCTTCACCAAGAAGGATCGGCTGGAGAACGCGAAGCGTGGGCGCATCACTCTTCCTGGTGAGGGCGTCATCGCCTTCGACGCTCCTTCTCGACCTGGCCCATCGTTGTCGAAAGCCAGAACAACTGACTCAACGCCCAGCCGACCGAGTCGCGTGACGGTCTGCGGCGAAAGGCGCGCGCCGCCGACGGCAGCGACGCTCGAGAATCCGTCCGCGCGAAGCCTGTGGACGTCGATCAGACCCTTCGACGAGGACGACCTCGCGTCGCTCGGCCGCCGGCAACTTGAGAACGTCCGTCAGACCATAGGGCGGAAGGTCAGAGCGGCTCGCGCCGCGGAGGTAGAGGTAGCGGGTCGAGGAATCCGAGTCTCGAAGCGAGCGCGCCCAAAAGGTCCCGATCCGTCCGCGCTCGTCCCGCCAGGCGCCGCAGAGCCTCCCCGGCCAGCGGCCGTCAGCGAGCAGCCCGACTGCGCGATCTCGAGCTCGGAGTAGCCGGCGGCCTCTAGGGCCTGCTTCGTGTACAGCTCGGAAGGAACGACGCCGAGATCGACCTCGATCGATCGCCTCGGCGGGGAATCCGCGACCCTCGAGGTAGTCGCGACGCGAGGCGCCCGTCCTTCCCGTGCAATTCGCCTCGGCACAGCCTGAAGAAGTCATCGAGGAGCCTCACTGCCGCGATCGCGGGCTGCGCATCGCTCGATCGGCGACGCGTCGACCCCCGCTCGACGTTGCGAGATCGCGCACAACCGATCTGAAACGCGTCGCCATGCGGGATGTCTCCCCCGTTGAGGTACGCAGTCCAGAGCACCGTCTGGCCGCCGTGAATGAGGAACCCGGGAGGCGCATCGCCGTGTGCGACGACGCGGTCGGCGCGGACGCCGAGCACCCGGTGGGTCATCTCCTGGTTGGTCGCGACCCAGCCCCGGGCATCTCGCCTCCAGCCGAACTCGGGGAAGGCTGCGTCGAGGCGAGCCGCGAGGGCGGGCAGCACGACCTCGGCGTAGAAGTCTCCGATTCGCTGCTGCTGCGCTGCTGCCACCAAGTTCCTCCAGCGTCGCTCGACTCACATCTTTGTACCAAATATGGGTTGTACTCCGCAAGTGGATGCGCCACGCGGATTGCGCTCGGGGCACTCATGCCAGCCGGTCCTCTATCTGCGCCCTGGTCCTCTTTCACGCACCTGACCGCTGACGTAAGCTCAGGTCGTGCGCGGAGCCGATCCGATCCGCGAGGCGCGGACACGAGCAGGTCTGACCCAGGACGAACTCGCGGAGCGCAGCGGCATCGCTCGATCGCTGATCGCCCGCTGGGAACAGGGGGAGGTCTCGCCGAGCATCGACAACTTTCTCGCGGTCATCGAAGCCTGCGGCTTCGAGATCTCGCTCGTGCTCAGCGAGCGGGATACGTCGCTCGACGACCGGCTCGACAAGAACCGGCACCTGTCGCCGGAGAGACGCGCACGCCGACTTCTGACCGAGCTCGAGAAGAGTGGCGACGATGGCTGAGACGCGCCCGCGGTTCGATCCCTACGGGGTTCTCCAAGCGCTCGACCGTCAGCGAGTGAAGTACGTCGTCGTCGGCGGCTTCGCGCGCGTCCTCCAAGGAACCGAGGAGATCACGCGCGGCATCGACATCGTCCCCTCGGTCCGACCCGACAACCTGAACCGGCTCGACAAGGCCCTGCAAGAGATGCACGCCAAGCCGGCCGGGGCTCAGGAGCTCGAGCCCGTCGAGTCGAGCATGCTCGAACAGCCCGTGCTCGAGCTCACGACGGACTACGGCGAGTTGAAGGTCATCCCGACTCCGACCGGAACCCGGGGCTACGACGACCTGCGACGGGCTGCCCGGCGAGAACCGCTCGGCCGCGGCGTGCGCCCCGAGGTGGCCTCGATCGGAGACCTCGCGCGAATGTCCACGGCTCTCGGCACGGAACGCGACCTCGCGCTCGTGCGCCAGCTCCGGCGGCTGACGGCGCTCGAGCGCGGCCGCGGCCGGGCGATCGAGCGCTGACCGTCGATATGGGAACATACGTTCGTGACGTTCGCGGACGCGCTCATGCTGGCTCTTCGAGCTCGCCGACAAGGAGGACGGGCGTTTCCAGCCGGCCGCGGCGCGGTGGCATGCGCGCTTCGTCCTCGCGGCGAACCTCCCGCTTCGTGAATCAGAGATGGTGATGAACCTCCTCTGCGGCGTTCGCGGCGCGAACCGTCACGTCGTTCGCAGACGGCTTCTCGACGGCGTCGAGCGCGCTGGCCTCGTCACCTCCGACATTCGGTGACTGGTCCCGGTCGGACTGTTACCTCAGGTCCCAGCGGCCCAGCCGGTCGGCACTGGATGGAGAGCGTCGATGACGCCACGCACCTGACGCCGGCTCGTTCACCACAAGAGGTCGTTGGCAGCGAAATGAGCAGTGTCGCCGACGCCGATCCAGACGGAGCCCCTCGCCGCTGTGTGCTCGCCAAGGCCGCTCCCCGCCGCGATCGCGAACGTGATCAGAGCCGTAATCGCGCACGCAATAGACATCCGCAACATTCGATTCCTCCCTGTGAAGCTGACCAACGAGCTACGTTCAACGGCTGGGCTCGGTCGGATCGGGCGGATGGACCAGCGGGGTGGCGGCTGACGGCTACCTCTCGATTACGAGCTGCCATCTCTCGCGATCGCGTCCGCGAGCATGCGTCCGTCTGCTGCACGCTCGCGGCTCGGTCGGTCCTCGTGAGCCTTGATTCGTCGATCTGGGTATCGGTCTCGGCGAGCTGTTGCCGAGTCATCGCGATCGCTCGGCGTTGGAGCTCGCGTCTCCCTGCGTAGCTCGTTCCGCGCTCGGCGGCGGAGAGGGCTGCACCGGGAGAGGTCGCGCTCAGCTTGTTCGAGCTTTCGTTCGGCCGTTTCGAGTCGTCTTCTGCGAGGGCCCGGCGCTTCTGTTCGAGGAGCCGGCGACGCATCCGCTCGTCGGCGGTGAGGTCTGAGCGTTCGATCTCGGGTCGCGCGTCGTGCCGTGGCCCGGACGGAAGCGGATGCTGGTCGACTGCGAGCTCCTCGATCGCTGACTCTTCGAGTGCGCGGCCGAAGCGGGTGAGCGGGTCGCGGTCGTCGAGGTCGTGGAAGTGGCTTTCGTGCTCGCGCGGGGTGCCGGTGACGTAGAGGCGGGTCTCGGCTCGAGCCCGCGAAAGGGCGACGTAGCCCCACTCCTGGAGACGCGCCTCGCCTGAGCCGAGCACGAAGGCGCGTTCGACCGTGAGGCCCTGCGCGGCGTGGCCGGTGAGGGCGTAGGCGTGGCGGACGTTGCCCGTCTCGAGGTAGCTGCGGCTGAGCTCGACGATCGGGCCGCGGTCGGTCGCCACGACGAGCGTCCTTCGTTCGGAATCGATCCGCTCGACGGTTCCGCGCGTTCCGTTCTTGACGCCGAGGACATCCGAGTTGCGGAGACAGACCACTCGGTCGCCAGCGGCGAACTCCCGCTCCGCGACCACGAGGCGTTCCTTGCCGAGCCGGCCGGCGGTGTCCATCAGCGACCGGGCGAGCTGGTTGAGGTCGGCGACGTCGCTGCGGCGGAGGGCGAGCATCACGTTGCCGGCGAGGTCGTCACGGGCCTGCTCCCACCAGTCGGCGAGCAGTCGCGCTCGGGTGGTGACCGGGCTTTCGGAGACGACGAGTCGCTCGCGCTTCTCGGCGTAGGCGAGGTAGTCGCGGCCGACTCCGCCTCGGACGCTGCGCGAGAGCGTCGCGCTCGAGCTCGTCGCGCTGCCGGCGGTTCTCGGTCAGGACGACGGCGCCTTCCCGCTCGACGATCCCGGCGAACAGCCCGCCTGCCCCGACCGCGGGAAGCTGGTGCGGGTCGCCGATGAGAATCGCCTTTCCGTTCGCCTGCTCGACCAGCTCGAGAATGGGCGCGAGGACGCGCGTCTCGGCCATGCCCGCCTCGTCGACCACGAGGACGGAGCCGGACGGAAGGCCCCCGCTCGCGCGCGCGTCGTCGAGCAGCCGGTGGAGTGTCGTCGCGGAGATCCCGGTCTCGTCCTGGAGCTTCTCCGCCGCCACGCCCGACGGCGCGGCGCCCAGCACTTCGATGCCCGCCTCCGCGAAGACCTGGCGCGACGGCGTGGGTCGCGGTCGTCTTTCCCGCGCCGGCGAGGCCGACGACGCAGACGACGCGGTTGGGACTCGTCGCGGCTTCGCGAACCATCGTCTCCTGCTCGTCGCGAGAGCGCGAGCTTGTCGGCTCGCTCGATCTCGTCGAGCCGCTGCTCGGTGATCGAGGGCGCTCCGGCGTCGCGTCCGCGCTCGACGAGCGCGAGCGCTGCACGCTCGACGTCGACGAGCTCGGTCGTCGAGTAGCGGGCCGGCCGGCCCGGGCTCGGAGGTTCGCCGACCGCCTCGACACCATCGGTGCGGGTGAGGCGGGACGCGAGCCGGCGCACCCGCTCGGCGGGGGCGCCGGAGCGGTGTGCCTGCGCCCAGGCCATCACGGCTTCGGGATCGGAGAACGCGGTCTGCTTCTCGGTCAGTCCCTGCGGGCCGAGCATCCGGCGGGCGAGCTGGAGCAGGGTCTCGCGCGAGGGCTCCTGGTGGCGGACGCGCCCGAGCAGCGCGAGCAGTTCGCGGGCGCCGAGGCCGTGCTCTGCGGCACGGGCGCGCCAGTCCTCGCGAAGGCGGGCGAGGTCGACGTGCTCCTTCCGCTCGCGCGTCTCGACGGCCGCGAGCTGGGCGGCGTAGAAGCCGCCCTTGCCCTGCCGCGCGAGCTCCTCGACGACCTGGGTGCGGCGGGTCGAGAACTCGCGGATCACCGCGCGCGGGACGTGCTTGAGCTCGGCCATCCCCTTGCGCGGCTCGTCCCATTCGACGCCGAGGGCGCCGGGTCAGCTCGGCGCGAAGCTGGGCCTGGTAGAGGTAGCCGGCCGCGAGCCGGTAGCTCTTGAGGATCGGTTCGCCGTCGAGGGCGCGCCACTTGCCGTCGCTCGGGGTCTGGGCCATGTTCGCGACGATCACGTGCGTGTGGAGGTGCGGGTCCTGCGCGCGGCTGGTGCGGTGCTGGTAGGCGGCGGCGACGAACCCGGCTGCGTGCTCGCGCTGGACGCCGTTGGGCGCCGCGCCGTGTGACACACGCCTCGTCCTCGAGGTAGCTGAGCGCCGCCTGCCAGGCCGACAGGTGGGCCTCGTTCACGGCCCGGCGCGTCTCCTCGTCGCCGAGCGCGTGGAGCAGGCTGACGCTCTTCGGCGGTGAGAAGACGAGGTCGAACCCGGCGACCGGGGCGAGCTTCTTGGTCTCGATCCAGCGCTCGTCGGTGAGCGGGTCGATCCGCTCGATCGTGATCAGCCGCGCCTTCGCGTGGCGGCGTGCGCGCAGCTGCTCCTGGGTGTGCGGGTGGAGGCCGCGGACCAGCCGGCCGAGCTCGCCTTCGTGCACGACGCCCTCGAGCTCGAGCGCGCTCGCGCCGCGGCCGACCCAGACGCCGGGCGACTCGCCGCGGCCCTCGTAGTAGTCGTCGAGGCCGGCCGCGACGGAGCGCTCGTAGTAGCGCTCCTGCCCTGGCGTGAGCTTCGCGATGCTCAGCACGACCGCCACTATAGCACTTCAACCCATTTATGGGTTGGATGATGCATCTGTGTCTCGTCTGCTATCGAGGTTAGTAGATAGGGCGGACGGTGCTGGTCAGGCTGCCTCGTCGAGCGCCTCCTCGCGGTGTTCGGGTCGTCTGAGTCGTCGTAGGCGCTGCCCCATTGCTGCTCGCAGTCTCCGACGTGGACGAGGGTTCCGTCCTTCTCGGCTGCTTGTTCGGCTGACTCGATCATGCGGAGGCAGCACTCGC
>CAWBVD010000010.1:0-77483 GCA_963792135.1 uncultured Actinomycetes bacterium
GAGCGGACGGTCGTGCCCGAAGTTCCACCAGAGCCCGAGCGAGACGGCCGGTAGCCGCAGGCCACTCTGGCCGCAGCGCCGGTAGAGCATGCGGTCGTAGCGGTCAGCGGCTGGTTCATAGCTCATGTCGGTTCTCCTGTTCCTCGATCGGATTCCGCCGCGGTTGCGCCCGTCATGATCGCCACGGCCTCCGACATCGAATGGGTCTGGGGCGTCACGATCGCGACCCGTCTGCCAAGCCGCATGATCTGGATCCGGTCGGCCAACTCGAAGACGTTGGGCATGTCGTGGCTGATCAGTCACGGGCAGCCCGCGATCGCGTACGCGCTTGATCAGGTCGAGCACCTGGCGCGTCTCCTTGACGCCGAGCGCGGCGGTCGGCTCGTCCATGATCACGACGCGACGGGCCCAGGTCGCGGCCCGCGCGACGGCGACGCCCTGCCGCTGCCCGCCGGAGAGGTTCTCGACCGGCTGGGCCATGGAGCGGATGCCGATCTGGAGCTCGGCGAAGTGGCGGGTCGCCTCGCGACGCATGGCGCCCTTGTTGAGCATGCGCAGCACGCTGCCCTGCGGGCCACGCCGGCGCAGCTCACGGCCGAGGAAGATGTTGGACGCGATGTCGAGCGCCGGGGCGACGGCGAGGTCCTGGTAGACGGTCTCGATCCCGGCGCGGCGCGCGTCGCGAGGCGACCGGAAGTGCACCCGCTCGCCGTCGAGCCTGAGCTCCCCCTCGTCCGGCTGCAGCGCACCCGACAGCGTCTTGATCAGCGTCGACTTGCCGGCGCCGTTGTCGCCGATGATCGCGAGGATCTCCCCGGGGTAGAGCTCGAGGTCGGCCCCGCCCAGCGCGACGACGTGTCCGTAGCGCTTGACGATCCCGCGCGCCTCGAGGATCGGCGCCGGCGTGCTCATGCCTGTCTCCGATGCGTGAGCCGATCGAACGAGACGGCGAGGATGACGAGGACGCCGGTGACGAGGTACTGGTAGATGACCTCGACGCCGATCAGCGTCAGCCCGTTGCGGAACACGCCCACGATCACGGCGCCGATGAGCGTCCCGATGATGCTTCCCCGCCCGCCGAACAGGCTCGTGCCGCCGATGACGACCGCGGTGATGCTGTCGAGGTTCTCGGTCGTCTGGCCCGCGTTCGGATCGCCGAGCTCGGTTCGGGCGACCAGGAGCAGCGCCGCGATCCCGGACATCAGCCCGGCGAGCGTGTAGACGCTCAGCAGGACGCGGTTCGTGTTGATGCCGGTCCGCCGCGCGGCCTCGGGGTTGTCGCCGACGGCGTAGACGTGTCGCCCCCAGGCGGTCTGCGTGAGCGCGAACCAGGCGATCGCGTACAGCACGAGCATGAAGACGACGCCGTAGGTGAAGTTCGCGCCCCCGACCGCGAACGTCCTCCCGAAGAAGAGCAGCGCGCTCGGGAGCCCCGAGAACGTCAGGTCGTTCGAGACGATGTGGGTCAGCGCGAACGCGATGTTGAGCGTCCCGAGCGTGACGATGAACGCGGGTAACCCCACGAGCGTCACCAGGCCGCCGTTCAGCACCCCGAAGGCGACGCAGGTCAGGATCCCGAGCGCGATCGCGAGGAGCGGCGACATGCCGTTGTCGATGGCGAGCTTGGTCATGACGACCTGTCCGAGCGCCATCACGGTTCCGACCGAGAGGTCGATCCCGGCCGTCAGGATGACCAGCGTCTGCCCGATCGCGAGCACGCCGACGACCATCACCTGCTGCAGCACGAGCGAGAGGTTCTGGGCGTCCAGGAAGCGATCGGACTTGACCGAGAAGAAGGCCATCGCCAGCAGCAGCGCGATGAGCGGCCCGACGGTCGGTGCAGTCAGCACGCGAAGTCCGAGCTCGCGCGCGCCGGATCGCTTGCCCGGGTCCTCCGCTGAGGTGGTGTCGGTGGTCGTCACGGTTGCATCCGGGGCATGAGGCGATGCTAGGTGCTGTCAGGGAGCGGTCGCGACCGGGGCGCAGGACGGCGGCGCCCCGGTCGCGGCAGAAAGGGTCGACTATCCCCAGCAGTTGGCGAGGCCGTAGGCGACGTTCTTGGAGGGCACGCCCGGCGCAGCCTTGCCTGCGATGAGGTTGACGCCCGTGTCCGTGTACCCGGACGCCTTGGACCCGGTCTTCGCGTACTTGACGACCGACGAGACGCCGAGCGAGGCCATCAGCAGCGGGTACTGCTGAGAGGTCGCGTCGATCACGCCCGCCTTCACGTTCCGCACGCCCGCGCAGCCTCCGTCGACGGACACGATCGTCGTCCCGCCCTGGCTCTTGCCGGCGTTCTTCAGCGCGGTCCACGCGCCCGCCGCGCTCGGCTCGTTGATCGTGTAGACGACGTCGATGTTCGGGTTCTTCTGGAGGCAGTTCTCCATCGCCGTCTGAGAGTCGGCCGTGTTGCCCCCGCCGTTCGCGACGCACACGATCTGCTTGTCACCCGACTTGATCCCGAAGCCCTTGAGGAAGCCGTCGTGCCGGAGCGCGCCCACCGACGAGCCGGCATGCTCGTCGAGCATCGCGATCGTCACGGTCTTGCCCTTCGTGGCGGCCCTGGCGTACTTCCCGATCAGGACGCCGGCGTTGAAGTTGTTGGTCGCGAAGAGCGCGTCGACGGCCGAGGTCGGGCTCGTGGGCGAGTCGAGCGCGATCACCACCACACCCGCCTTCCTCGCCTTCGCGATCGCGGCGTTCTCCGCCTTGGCGTCGGCCACGGTGATGAGGATCCCCTTGACGCCCGCCGTCACCATGTTCTCGATCGCCGTGATCTGACCGGCGTTGTCGGAGCTGTCCTTGCCGGCGGCGTAGAGCAACTCGGCACCGAGCTTCTTCGCCTGAGCCGTCGCTCCCGCCTTCATCTTCACGAAGAACGGGTTCGTTACGTCCTTCGTGATCAGCCCGACCTTGATCGTGTCGCTCTGCTTCGCCGTGCCGGCAGAGCCGACTGCGACGACGCTCGCGCTGCCGACAACAGCAACCAGGGCCATCACGAGGCCCAGCGAAAGCCGCTTGCGCCGCGATGGAGGAGCTCCCTGCGGATGACGCATCACGTACCTCCCTTTCGTTTGCACCTGTTCTAGGGCGGTGGTTGTGGTACCGATAACACAATCCCACTCCCGCAGTCAAGCCGCTCCATACAGCGATACAGGCAGAATTCCCGCTCCGTTGTGGTACTGATACCAACGAATCGATGACTTCCAACACAGCCACGGTCACGATCAAGGACGTCGCGCGGCTGGCAGACGTCTCGCCCATGACGGTCTCGCGCGTGATCAACGCCAGCGAGCGGGTCAGCCCCGAGACCCGCCGACGCGTCGAACAGGCGATCTCGGAGCTCGGCTACGTCCCGAGCCGACTCGCCAGCGCGCTCAGCCGGCAGCGGACGGGAACGCTCGCGTTGATCGTGCCGGACGTCGCCAACCCGTTCTTCACCTTGATCGTTCGCGGAGCGGAGGACGTCGCGCGCCGAGCCGGCTTCCGGGTCCTCCTCTGCGACACGCGTGCCGACCTCGACCTCGAGCGCGAGGTGATCGAGGAGATGATCGCCCACCGCGTCGAGGGGATCGTGATCGCCCCCGTCAGCGACCGGTCGAAGAGCAACCTCCGCCGGCTCGCGAAGTTCGGGGTGCCGTTCGTGCTGATCGACCGCACCGTTTCCGGCATCGAGTCCGACGTCGTCCTCGGCGACAGCTTCGGCGGCGCGCGACAGCTCGTCGAGCACCTGATCTCGCTCGGCCATCGCCGCATCGGCTTCATCGTCGAGTCCGACGAGGTGTCGACCGCACGCGACCGGCGGCGAGGCTACGAGTCCGCCCTGACCGCCGCCGGGATCCCGGTCGATCCGGCGCTCGTCGCAGACGCAACGGTCGACCCCTCCGGCGGTCACGAGGGGATGCGCCGGCTGCTCGCGCTCGAGGATCCTCCCACCGCGGTGTTCACCGTCAACAACCTCGTCGCTCTCGGCGCGATCGAAGCGGTGCGCGCATCCGGTCTCGAGGTTCCCGACGACGTGGCGCTCGTCTGCTTCGACGACATCGAATACGCGTCGCGCCTGTATCCGTTCCTCACAGTCATGGAGCAACCCGCAGAGGCGTTCGGGACGATGGGCACGCAGCTCCTGCTCGATCGACTCGCCGGGCGCGGCCCTCAGCGACCGGGTGTCGTCGTCCTCCCTGCCGAGTTCGTCATGCGGAAGTCGTGTGGTGGCTCACGCCGTGTGGACGCCGCGATGACCGCGTACGGCGGGATCGAGGCCGGCGGCTCGAAGTGGGAATGCGCGGTCGGGACCGGGCCCGACGACCTACGTGCGACGGAGACGGTTCCAACGACCACCCCCCAGGAAACGCTCGGCCGGGTGGTCGCCTTCTTCGAACGGGAAGGACCGGTCGCGGCGATCGGTGTCGGCTCGTTCGGCCCCGTCGACCGCAAGCCGACGTCCCCGACCTGGGGACACATCACGACGACGCCGAAGCCGGGCTGGGCGCAGACGGACGTCGGCCAGGAGATCCGCCGCCGGCTTTCGGTACCGGTGGCCTTCGACACCGACGTCAATGCAGCCGCGGTCGGCGAGCAGCGCTGGGGCGCCGCCCAGGGGCTCGACACGTTCTGTTACATCACGGTGGGGACGGGAATCGGTGGCGGCGCGATGGTCGGCGGAACCCTCGTGCACGGCCTCATCCACCCCGAGTTCGGCCACATGCGCATCCCACACGACCGCGACGCCGACCCGTTTCCGGGCGTCTGCCCCTACCACGGTGACTGCTGGGAAGGCCTCGCATCGGGCCGCGCGGTCGAGGCGCGCTGGGGACGACCCGCGTCGGAGCTCGACGACGACGCAGTCTGGCAACTCCAGGCCGAGTACCTCGCGCTCGGTCTCGTCTGCGTCATCTCCGTCCTCTCACCGGAGCGAATCGTGATCGGCGGCGGCCTGATGAAGCGGCCGGGGCTCCTGCCGCGCGTCCACCGGGCTGTCGCGGAGCTCATGAACGGGTACCTCGACAACACCGCCATGAGCGACGGGATCGCCAGCTACATCACGCTGCCGGCGCTCGGCTCGAAGGCGGGCATGCTGGGCGCAATCGCCCTTGCGGAGACGGCATAGCCTCGCGCGCAGAGCTCGACACCGGAAGCATCGCCTCGACGCAGTCTGGGAAAGAACCCGCAACGGGCCAGGCGTGGCCCGCGTTTCCCAACTTGTTCCAGGATGGTGCGCACAGGTTCGGCTAACCGGGAAAGCGTCGCAGGAACGAGGGCCATCCGCGGGCCAGTAGAGAACCGTCACTCCCGTGCAAAAACCGGGACGGCCGACCGAGCGTAGTTAGGCACAGCGTCCATTTCCAACTAGGAGGTATTGCT
Organism: uncultured Actinomycetes bacterium; assembly: GCA_963792135.1. Lineage (GTDB taxonomy): Bacteria > Actinomycetota > Thermoleophilia > Gaiellales > Gaiellaceae > PALSA-600. The sequence continues at coordinate 5,365 of CAWBVD010000010.1, forward strand.
CGTGTCGATAGTCAACCCTGGCTGGAGGCGGTTGATCATTGCGCTCGTTCTCGCACAGATCGCGAACGTCCTGTGAGCGCAAGATATTGCGTCCGGTGCGGGTCGACGAACTTCGCGATGGTCAGTTTCGGCGATCGTTCGTACTGGCGGAAGGAATGCCAGAGATGTGGCAGCTTCGGCCCGTTCGCCAATGAGTTGCGATCCGGCAGTGTTATCGGCAACGTGATAGAGGCCGAGATCGTGTTGCACATCGAGCCGCAGGGCGCCGCTTGAACGGGCTCTCGAAAGCACCACAGAAGCATTCTCTCGCTGTTGCAGCTTCTGCGGGGCCGTTCCTGGCGCCCGGCTGCTTATCCGAGGGCCCGATCCGGAAGCAGGCCGCCGCAGCTTGGAAGACCGAGAACGCCGAGAGCGGGCGACCATGCCTTCGTCAGCCTCATGCACGACGCAGGACTCTCGCTCGAACGGATCGGCGACTACGCGGGCCAGCCTGCCCGCGATCAGGTCGACCGATCCCTTTCATCCCGGCGCGGGCGAACTCCTCACGGGCAGCAGCCAACGCCTGTTCGCGGCGTACCTCGCGTGTCTTGCGGACGGTGCGTGTCGTCGAAAAGAAGCATTGCCTCTTGGCCCCTCCACCGCCCGAGCCGGGCGCCGCATAGTGCGGTGCGGTCCGAGTGCGGGCCAGTTGCGGGCCAGTCACCACCCGAAACGAGCCGATCCCAGCCGACTCAGAAACAGGCTTCGAAACGCCGTAACCCGCACAACCATGCTGGTTTCGGTCTTTACACTACTAAGCGGGCGACGAGGCTCGAACTCGCGACCCGCAGCTTGGGAAACATGTTCGACGTTCCCGCCGTCTACCCCCGCTCCCGCTCCGTCCCACCGTTGAGCCGATCTGTGCCGTTCTCGTTCCGGCCGAATACCACGGCCTACCGGCGGTTGCCGCCGTTCCGGTAGATGGGTGGTAGACCGACACGCGCTGTGCGAACCTCTCGTCACCTACGACCAACGAGAGGAGACTCGATGGCGATCAAGGCCCACTTCACCGAGGACGAGTGGAAGGCGCTCGAGGAGGGCGTGATCGGCGCCGGGATGTTCGTCTCGGTAAGCGAGCCCGACTTCACCCACACGATCAGCGAGACCAACGCCCTCGCGACGTACATCACCGGGTACCGCGAGACGAGCGGGAGCGAGCTCGTCCGCGAGCTCACGAATGCCCACGTGAACCCGTTCGGCTTCAACGCGCCGGCGTGGCGGATCGAAGTCGAGACACTCAAAGCGCTCCGCTCCGCGGCCGCAACGCTCGCCGCGAAGGCGCCGCGCGAGGTTGCCGCATATCGCGACCTCGTCCTCGGTGTCGCCGACCACGTCGCCCAGGACAGCGGTGGCGTCAGGCCTCGCGAGACGGAAGCGATCGGCAAGATTCGGGAGGCGCTCGGGCTTCAGTAAAGGATCAGGCCGCGAGCCCAGGCGGCGCTCGCACCTGTCCGAACATGCGTTCGTGACGTCGCAGGGGCACCTACCCGCCGAGTTCGCTCAGGCCTGCGAGCCCGGAAACTACGCGCAGGCGGTCGCGCTCGCGGCGCAGCTCAAGCCGCTCTCGCTCGTCGAAGCGCTGGGCCTGCTCGTGCTGATCGCGGAGCACGAGCCGACGAAGTGCGACGTGGCCGCGGTCCGCTGGCACGCCCGCTGGCAGCACGAAAGCCTCTACGCAAAGCTCTTCGCGGGGTTCCGCGAACGTGCTCGAGATCGCCGGGAGTCTCGGGATGGGTGCTCCGAAACTCGGCGCGACCATCCGCTCGGGTCCCTCATCCGTTACTGAAGCTCCGGGCCAGCCGCTGATCGTGTCGTGCAGCTCGTACCAGGCTTCACGGCCCGCACCTACCGTGGGTAGCGCGGTCGGGTGCGCTGCGGATACCCCCCGAAGTTCGACGGCTGCAGGGGACTGCACCCGACCGCACTCTCCTCACAGTGCCTCCGTGCGAACGGAACCATGAAAGACTCGCGCAGCATGGCAGATCCCGACAAGAAGAAAGCCCGCAAGAGAGCCAAGAAGCGCAAGCGCCGCGAACTTGAGCGCGCGGTTGAGGAGAACGGCCATCACGCGCGAGAGAAGAAACGCAAGGGCAAGCGCTAGCGTTGCCTCGCCGGCCGGCCCCAGCCTCGGAGGCCCGGCCTGGGCGAACACCAACACCCCCGACGGATCCTGAAACAAGCACTCGAGCGCGGCAACCTCGTCGTGGCGGAGATCACCGCCCGCGAGCTCGGCGGCCTCGACCTTCCCGATGCGCTTGAACTGACCGGGCTGATGCAGAAGGATTGGCAGCGCGGCCGGCGCGATCGAGGCGATCATGTGCAGCCTCGCCCTCCACCACGGGATCCTGCCGCCGACGATCAACTACCGGAACCCCGACCCCGAGTGCGACCTCGACTACGTCCCGAACGAGCCCCGCGAGACGCAGGTCGAGGTGGCGCTCTCCAACCGCGATGGGCCTCGGCGGCCACAACGGCTGCGTGTTGTTCGGCCGCGCGTGAAAGCTACTTGGGCATCACGGTGAGCTCGATCAGGGGCCTCCCGGTCTCGATCCGGATGACCTCGGTCGTGTAGGTCCGGGTCGTATCCTTCTCGGTGTCCTCCTGGTGACCCTTGCCGGACGAGGTCTCCCCTTCGTGCCCGCCCGAGGCGTGGATGCCACCCGACCCGCCCACGGTCGTGTCCTTGCTCGACCCGGTCTTGACGTCGACGCTTTTCTCGACTTCAAGCTCCTTGCTCAAGCTCGAACGCGCCTCTTCGGACACCTCCGTCGCCCAGCTGTACGTCGCCTTCTTCATCTCCTCCACGAGCTTCCAGGCCGAGGACGACGTCTGCGTCTGCCGGATATTCTCGTCGGCACCCTCCCCGGCGTCTTGCTTCGGGTCGGGCTCGTGCTTCACCTCAGTCTCGCCTCCGGTGATCTTGTTCCAGAGCCACTTGCCGCCCTTCCACACGAGATCGGTGGCTTTGTGCCTGAGCCAGCTCTTGACTCCTCCTGGGACGAGCCGCCAGATCGGGTACTCCTTGCCAGCAAGCTTGTCGGCCCAGCTCCAGAACTTGTCCGTGATCCAGTCCTTGAGCTTCCCCGTGACCGCGCCCACGGCCCGGTCCCAGAGGCTCGGATCGTCGTCTTTGTGCTGCTCCTTCGCCTGTGACTCGTCACCGACGCCGGTGTCGATCTCGGGCATCGTCTTCTTCGTCTCGGTCTGCGCCCCCTGCGCGATCTCCATGAGGGTCGAGTTGAGCGACTGCGAGACGGACACGTTCACGGCCCTGTGCGTCTTCTGAGCGAACTCGAGCGTGTAGAGCTCCCGCTTCTTCAGCTTCTCCTGCAGGTGAACGTCGGTGCTCTGGTGCGTCGTCTGCGAGCCGCCGGCGGTCACGTCGACGCTGCCGCTGCTCGTGTCCTTGTCGTGCTTTCCGTCCCCGGTCTGGTGCGCATCCTGGGTGTGGGTGTGGACCGAGCCGGAGACCGTCCCCTTGTACTCCTTGCTCGGGATGAGGACGTTCACCATGCAGTTCGAGTCGCCGTTGATCGCGTAGTCCACGCGCGGCAGCGCCGGCTGGTCCGTGTGCCTCCCGAGGACGGAGATGTCGACCTTCGACATCGGCGTCGGAGCGGCGTCGCCGCCCGCACCGGCTGCTGCCTGCGAATCGGCCGCGAGCGCCGCGTCCGCGCGCTCGGTCGCCCCTTGCTCGAGCGCCGCTTCCTCGCCCTGCTCGAGGTTGAACTGCTCCCGCACGAACGCCTGCGCAGCCTCGTCGGCGACCTTCTGCTGATGCAGCGCCAGGGAAGGCTTCTTCGCGGCGTTGGACAGGTTGGCATGGACCTTGATGTCGGCCGCACGGATGTACTGAATGTTCCCACTCACATGCCCTGCGCCCGGCTCGTGCTGAATGTGCCCGATGTGCGACGGCCCGCTCGGCGAGGCATCGAAGCCTTCCAGCACCTGCACCTTGGCGTCGGAGCCGTGCGCGACGGCCAGCCGCTGGACGAACAGGGCGTCGTTCTTGCCCCGCGAGCCGGCAGCGCCCGCTCCCTGCTTCACCTGCGAGTAGTCGACGAACCAATCGGTGCCGAAGGTCTGGCCGGACGCGGCTGCTGGAGCCCCCGCCTGCTGCGCCTGTCCGGCTGCGCCGCCCGCCGGCGCCGCCTGCGCGGGCGCCGCCTCCGCCGGGGCGGGCTCACGGAGCACGTGCAGGCCGCCCGCGGCGCCGCCCTGCTTGAGAAGCTGCACGACAGCCGCGTTTCCCGCGCTGCGCTGAATCGCGAGCAGCCGCTGCTGGTCGACCGGCTGGGCAGCACCGTCTCCCGCAGCATCGGGCTCAGCCGTGCTCGCCGCCTCACGCCGCCGCAGCAACGATGGGCTAACCGGCATGCTCTCCCTCGAGGTCCGGCAAACTCCCCTGTTCCGGGGATCATAGCGCGCCGACCTGTACGACCCGCTCGCGGAGGCTTCGGGCGGCTGACGTGGTAGATGGGAGGCGTCGGCCTGTCCCGGCTCCTCGAGCTGTGCGGCGCTAGTCCGCATGGTTCCTCGAAGCGGGCGACGAGGCTCGAACTCGCGACCCTCGGCTTGGGAAGCTGAAAAGAGCGCTTCCGGCTGTTTCGGCATGGTTCGCTCTGCTTCGTGTAATCCCAGTGCTCATGCGGGCTGGAGGTACACCAAGACCAAACCAACCAGAAGCCCGCCGAAGGCGCTCTGCGCCCGTTTCCTTAGCAATCCATTAGCAGCCGGCGACCCGTCGACTCCATCATTACGAGCGTTGAGCGAGTGTCGTCGCAGGTCGCTCCGAGTCGCGCAAGCCGCATGAATCCAAGCAACCGTGTACGCCTCGGTGGCGGCCGAGGACCGATAACGACAAGGACGTAGACCCTGCGTAGACCACGCTTTGGCGCCTCGCCAAAGCACCTGATCCGAACCGTGACTTCGGCTCACCGGGGCCGAAGGCAAAGCGCTGCCTGGCGGCCGGCTACCTGCCCCGGAGCTGGCGATGAGGGTCCCCCATTCCGGGTTGAACTGGACGTTGCCGACCCCGTCGTGAGACGACGATGACTGAACGTGGGTTCACGAGCGGAACCCATGGCGCGAGCTCCATGACCCGCCGGTCGAGCTCCGCCCAGCTCGGGCTGGTGCTCGACGAGTCCGTGCTCCGCGCGTTGAGGGCGCTCGAGACCGAACGGTCGAGCCCGTGGTTGCACGGCTGAGAAGCACTCAAATTGGCACTCGCTGCGCCGGCGATGCGGCTGCGCCCGCGGAACTCGCTCACGCCTGGACTGGCAACCAACACCCACGCCGGCAGATCCGGGAAATCCATCGGGCATTCGGCCGAGCTGCGAGGTCTCGGGCGCGGATGGTGCGGAGCAGTTCAGCCGCATAGCGGGCGTGGCGGCCAAGCGCCGTCTCCTCTCCGCGGTCGCCTTCGCCGCCGCGTGTCCATGCCGCGCCACGCGGCGCGGCCGGAAAGCCCTTCAGAGCGTGAACGAGAGCGATCCGACCTCCGGCGCGGTGCTGCCGCCTCGCCGCCAGACGGCGCACTCGGCGCCTACGTCCAGGTGCATGGTGAGGCGGAGGCTCCAGAGACCACTGGCGAACGGCTTGGCGCCGTCTCGGACGAGAATCGCGCGCGCGCCGTCGCCGCTCCAGGCGAGGACGAGGTCGCGGAGCGAGCTGTCCTCCGACGCGCCGGGCGCGACGAGCGTCCAGCCGACGCGCTCCCACGGCAGCGGCTCGGGCAGGTCGAGCAGCAGGCCGACCGTTCGGCCGCGGGCGTCGGCGAGGGTCAGCAGCTCGACGACCGGAGGCGTCGGCCGCCACGGTGCCCCCAGGTCGTCCGCGAGCCGATCGTAGGCATCCGCCGCGGCCGCGTCCTGCGCCGCGACCGCCGCGCGCGCCGCGTCGCCGAGCACGCTGAGCTCGACCGCGTCGCCCGCGGCGACGCCGGCCGCGAGCGCCTGGCGCGCGGCCGCGACGGCGTCGGCCGCCGCGGCGAGCAAGGGGCCGACCGCGTCCGCAGCCGCCGCGACCGCCGCCGGATCGCGCCGTCGCGCCGTCCACCGGCCAGGGATGCCCGGCGTAGCCGTCGAGGAGGTCAGGAAGGCCGAGGTAGCGCGAGGTCGTGAACGTCCACTCGTACACGGCTGTCCGCGGGGCCGACCGTACGACGAGGTTCGAGAATGCGCAGCCGGATGAGGCGATTCCGGAGAGCAGGCCGAAGCGGCCGCCGGTCAGAGTCGTGGACGCGGTGAACTCCTCGCCGTCGATCGTCACCGTCACCTGCGTCCCCTCACAGCGCAGCGAAAGCGCGTAGTCGCGCCCGACGTCGACCGGCGCCGTCGTCGTGCCAGACCACCCGCACCAGGCTGAGCCCGCGTGCGCCCGGGAGCCGTGCGACCAGCGACCGGCCGGCGCCGGGGGTGAGCTCGAGAGAGAGGTTGCTGCCCGGGGCCGTGTGGCGGGCGACGAGCCCGAACACGTCGGAGCCCAGGGGGTGCGCCACGCACTCGACGACCGAGTCGGCCGGCGACCGGATCTCCGGCGAGCGCGACGACGGGGGAGTGGTCCTGCCGCGGGCGCACGATCGTCGCCGTGCCCGAGGCGGCCGAGCTCGCCGTCGACGGGTCGCCCGTCGCGAGCCCGACCACGTCGAACGCGGCGAGGTCGTCGAGCGCGTCGGTGAAGAGCGGCCGGCTCGCCTCGAGCCGCGCCGTGTAGCCGCGCTCGGGCCGGAGCGCCTCGCCGGGCCACGCCCGGGCGCGGATCTCGTCGAAGGCGGCGGTCGTGCTGTTCCACGTGTACAGGCCGACGCTTCCGGACGGAGCCGTCTCGGCATCGTCCTCGCGCACGTCGCAGACGAGCCGCTCGTCGACCTGGCAGCGGATGCGCGCCCCCTCGGCCTGCACGGCGAGCAGCGTCGTCCCTCCGGCGTAGCCCCCCGACCCCGACCACAGCTCGGACACGGTGCCGCCGCGCATGCGGACCAGGCGTACGGTCTGGCGTCCGACGCTGAAGCGGTAGTAGTCGCCAGTTCCCTGCCAGCGGAAGACGAGCCCGTACGCCCCGGCGTCGGCCGAGGCCAGCGTCTCGACCGCGACGTCCGCAGCGTCGATGCCGCCCGCGACGTACGCGGTGCCGGGCTTGTCCGGCGAGTCCGGGGAGACGTCGCCGCCGGCGACGTCCACGTCCTGCCGCAGCAGCCCCCCGTCGAGGTGCCAGTTCGCCGAGCGGGTCTCGGAGGGGTCGAGAACGTACGCCTCCCAGGCCGTCTCGATCGTGCCGGAGAAGTCGTCGTAGAGAAGTCCCGGCACCTCCGTACGCAGCGTGTCGTCGCCCGCGAGCTCGAGCCACTCGACCGCCCCCGTGCAGCCGTCGAGCTGTTCGAGCCACGTCGACTCGCTCGTCGCCAGCGTCGTCGTCGGCGCCTCGACCCAGCTGTTGGCGAAGACGAGGTCCGCGCCGTCGGTGCCCAGCGCGGGGCGCCCGGCGTTGTCGAGGACGCGGATCTGCATGTCCGCGCCGTACATCTGCTGGACGCAGGTGGCGTCGAACTCGCAGCCCAGGTCGTACGCGCGCGAACGACCGGGACGGCGCCCGCGTCGGGGATGCTCCAGCGGACGTACGCGGCCAGATCCTCCAGCACGCCGCCGTACGGGAAGCTGCCGGGCACGTTCGGATCGGGCGGCGGCGGTGGCGGCGCCCAGACGGGCACGATCCCGGGCGGCCCGCCGGTCTGGAACTGCACGAAACGCGTGTCGCCGACGCGGTCGACCTCCGTCCCGCCCTTCGTCAGCACCCCGGCGGTGGTCACCTCGAGCAGGTAGTGGCTGTCGGGGTCGAGGATCTGCTCGCTGCTCGACCAGCGGTCGGCCGCGTCCTCGAGCCCCTGCCGGCCGGCGGCCCAGCCGACGAGAGCGTCCGCGTCGGCCTGCTGTCACCCAGCACACGCGCACCAGGATGCTCTCGACGCTGAGGCCCCAGCCGAGCGTGACCGCGTCGATGCCGCGGGCGACGACCCGCAGCTCCTTCGTCTCGGGGCCGCCCGCGTCGACCGCGACTTCCCGGTCGCGCGACCAGGCGCGCAGGATGACCCCGACGCCGTGCATCTCGATGGTCGCGGTCACCTCGGCGGCGGCCTCGGGCAGCCCGATCCACAGCAGACCCGGCTGCTTCGTCCCATCCGGCGCGGTGCTCGGGCCGAGGCGGACGGCAGGCGTGGAGCCGTCGGCCGTCGTCCCAACGAAGAGGTCGGCCTCGCTGCTCAGGGTCGCGCCCTCCTGCTCCCAGAGGCGAGGCAGGCTGGAGTCGAGCTGCCGGTCCGTCCAGTCGATGCACGTGCTCGTGACCTCCGGCTGCGGCGTGCACGGCCACGTCTGCTGCGCGTCGAGGAAGGAGTCGGTCCAGCGTCGCGACGTGGAGCGCGTGAAGGCGAAGGGCGACCGGGCGAACAGCTGGAGCTGCGACCCGTGGCCGCCGGCGTCGGGCGTCCACGTCCCGAAGACCGTCTCGGTGACGTCCTCCCAGCCCTCGTCCGGATGGCTGCGCCGCTGGCGGTACAGGTGCAGCTCGGCCAGCGAGTAGGCCGCGAGGTAGTCGCCCAGGGCCTCCGTCGGCGCGGCTGTCGGCGGGTTGTCGGCCACGCGCGCTCTCGTCGCCCATCGGCTTCGTGAAGGTGAGCAGGACGCTCGACGTCGAGCGGGACGACGCGGCGCGTCGGCGGTTCGGGTCGACGTCCGTGCCGCCGTCGAGGGTCGGCGCCCACGACTCGCGTGCAGCGCTCGTGCTCGAGCAGGGCGCCGCCCACCACGGGTCCTCGATCGCCGGTGTCGCCGGCTTGCTCCACTCGAGCTCGATGTCGACGTCGAGGTCCTTGAGAGGCATCGGCAGCCCGACGGCGACCGACAGGGTCCCGGCCACGAGGTAGGGCGCGAAGGACGCGCCGTCGAGGCTGGCCTCGACGTCGAGGCCGAGGCCGAACGGCCCGGCGGAGACGCGCCATCGACCCGCCGAGGCTAGCTCCGCCGGCGAGCTGGGCAGGCCGGCGCGACAGGGAGGCCGTCCCGCCGATCCAAGCTCGAGAGCGTCAGCCGCGCCGGGCCGAACTTCCAGGAGTCGCCCCAGCTCACGTGCAGGCCGGTGCCGATGCCCTTGTGCGTCGAGCATCAGCCAGGCGTCTGCGTAGAAGAGCGAGAGGATGTCGGCGCGGATGCGCATGCTCGTCGCGGCTTGTCGCGTCCGAGCCAGAGGTGCCAGGCGTCGAGGCGGTCGAAGTCGAAGAAGGCCTCGGTGCTCGCGGAGATGTCGATGATCCGCGGCTCGCTCCAGGCGGCGTCGATGCCCGAGCTGGAGCGTGCCGGCGCGGCCGTCGAGCGCCGCCAGCAGCCCGAGCGTGCCCTCCTCGGTCGCGCCGCCGCCGAACGCCGCCGGCACCTTGAGGATGTCGGCGGTTGCCCTGCAGCAGGATCACGGGCCCCGGCAGCAGCACGACGAGCAGCGCCTTCGTGTTGACGGTGAAGCCGGCGTCGCAGCGTGCCGAGGCTGAGGCCGGCGCCGAAGGCCCAGGCGCCCGGGTCGGGCGACCATTTGTCCGGGTCGGTGACCGAGAACGCCTCGGGCACCGTCCTTGTACCAGCCGTACCAGTCGCCCTTCTTCACGGTCACCGTCTCGCTGACGACGACGGGGCCGCTCCGCACGACCGGCGACATGTTCATCGCGAACAGGCCCTCGAGGCCGTAGAGCGCCGTGCCGGTGGCGGCGACCGGGATCGGGACGTCGACGCCGAGGTGGACGAGGACGTAGGCGTCGCCCGCGTCGTGCCCGATCGATGATGTCGGCGTCGATGCCGATGTCGAGCGCGTCGAGCCCGAGCGAGAGCTGGCCGGTGAACAGCTTCGCGCCGATCGTCGGCGTCGTCGGTGAGCGCGACCTCGCCGTCGAAGCCGAAGGCGTTCGGGACGCCGAAGAAGACGCCGATGCCCGTCCAGGGCGAGGGTCGGCAGCGCGTCGGGGTGCGCCGGGTCCCAGATCACCGCGCAGCCCGCGCGCGGACGCGCCGGCGGCAGCGGCTCGGTGCAGGCGCACGGCGCCGTCGACGCCGAACCAGCGGCGGCCGTCCTCCTCGCTGCCGAAGCCGATGCGGGTGAGTCTCCATGCCGAAGCCGTAGAGGTCGAGCGCGAGCGGCTGCTGGAGGGTCAGCCAGCCGCCCGCGACGTCGATGCTGCCGTCGGCGTCGATCCGCAGCTCTTGCAGTGCGACGGTCGGCCACTGCAGCGCCGGCGAGCCGAGCTCCGGCTGGAGGTCTCCCGAGAGCACGAGCCCGACGCCCTCGTCGTCGCTGACGAGGCCGATCGACGCGACCGCCAGCGAGCCGAGCCCGGGGACGCTCAGGGTGACGAGACCGTCGGTCGAGTCGTCGGCCGCGCGCACGGCGAGCCCGATCGTGCCGTCGACGCCGATCGTCACCTCGACGTCGAGGACCTGGTCGAAGAACGGCACGGCCAGGCGGCCGGTCAAGGAGGCGCCGACGATTGCGTTCTGGGCGAGCTCGAGCGACAGCGCCTCGAGCGCGAACGCCAGGCCGCCGAGCGTCCCCGCGCCGTCGCCGCTCGGCGTCGTCCCCGACCAGGTGGGCGCCCAGGACCCGGTCAGCGTGCCGCTGACCCCGCCGGTGCCGATCACGAGGCCGGTCGCCGCGATCGAGTCGGGGGCGATGTCGAGCGCGAACGCGGGCGGCAGGTAGAGGGTCGCCGAGTCGATCGAGACGCCGCGGAAGCCCGGCACCTGCCCTGCGGGAGGCTCGCCGCCGCCCAGGACGAGGCGGACCCCGGAGGCCTCGACGACGATGCCGGTCTCGCCGATCTCGAACGGCTCGAGGACGACCGCCGGCTCGGGCTCGAGCACGACGCTTCCCTTGCCGTCGACCGTCGCTGAGCCGGCGTCGAAGGTGGCGACGAGCTGCGGCGTCGAGCCGTCGATGCTCACGACCGGCTGCCACGGCGCCGACGCGTCGTCTCGCTCGACGGGCCGCAGCAGGCCGCTGTCGAAGCGCAGGCTCGCGCGCAGGTCGCGCAGAGTGACGACGAGCTCGGCGCCGAGCACGGCCTCGACGGTCAGGCGCGTGTCCTCGCCGTCCGACAGGAGCAGCAGCTCGACGGCGTCCACTCCCGGGATCCCGAAGGCGAGGTCGCTCGCGAAGGCCAGGGTGCAGGCGACGGAGAGGCCGTTTTCCGACGAGCCGGTCTCGTAGTCGACGATGCCGACGTCGTCGAGCGCCGGCGCCGTGAAGAGGCCGGCCGGCCAGGCCGGGATCCAGCTCGTCAGCGGGATCCAGATCCGGTCCGCGGTCACGGTCACGTCAGGCCCCAGTTGCTGAGGTAGTGGTTCAGGTTGGCCCACTTGTTGATGCCGAGGCTCGGCTCGGCCAGCGCGAGCAGGTCGCTCGTGGTCGGTGTGATCGAGCCGGAGAGCCCCTTGACCGGATCCCAGAGCCCGCGCTTGAAGTCGGCGCTCGCGGGCGCGATCGTGGTGTTGGGCCCGGGCCCGCTCGTACCCTTGAGCTGGAGGTCCTTCTCGTCGCTGTCGACGCAGGGCTCGATCTTGAGGCTCGTCCGCATCCACTCCCAGTACGCGCCGGCGAAGCAGCCCTCCACCGCGAGGCCGATCGGCGCGGCCAGGTTCACCATGTGGAAGCTGGAGTCCTGAACCTGCGTCGGCGGCGTCGCCGGGACGTGCGCGACGCCGGGGCCGCCCGTTTCGTCGAGGCCGCCGAGCGCGTTTGCCGCGAGATCGGCCCAGCCCTCGACGAGCGCGGCGAACCCGCTCAGCTCCGTCATCGTGTAGTGCTGCCCGTACTGGAGCTTGACGATGGCGCACAGGAAGTCGACCGTGTTGCCGGTGATCGCCCACATCACGCCGTGGGACGTCTCGTGGATCATGGTGCTGCGATCCCACTTGTTCTTGCCGCGCAGGAGCACGCCCGCGTTCGGCGGGTTCATGCTCGTCAACGTGCCCGTCCCGAGAAGCGACGCGGCGTAGTCGATGATGCTGGTGACGACGTTGTCGTTGAGGTTGATCCAGGCGCCCTCGATGCCCTTCCACTCCTCGCCCGTGATCGTCCGCCACCAGAGGTGGGTCTCGCGGACGCACCGGAGGAAGTAGAGGAACGCGGCGATGTCGTCGTCGGTCGGGGTGCTGGCGACCACCACGTCGAGCGGGGGCGACGTGGAGCCGATCGACGGCGCGCCGAACGCCGCCCAGTAGCACGTCGTCGGGCTCCGCTTCTGGCCGCTCCAGGGCAGCGGGTTCTCGACCGTCACCACGCGGGGCAGCTCGATCGAGTCGACGAAGCCGGCATCCTCGTTCTCGGCGATCGCGAGAGGGAGCACGAGCTCGAGGTCGTTGCCGGGCTCGACGTCGAAGCACGTCGCCCAGACCTCGCCGTCCTCGTCGGCGTAGAAGGTCTCGACGATCTTCTGGCCGAGGTCGGGCATGGTGGAGCAGAGCTGGATCTCCGTCCCGCGCGCGAGCGGACGGTTGGCATTGATCGTCGCCGGGTAGCGCTGCGCCTGGTACTTGGCGCGGAGCACCAGCGGCGTGCCGAGGTTGAAGACGAGCGGGCTCGACTCGGTGCCCAGCGTCCACTTGGCGTAGTCGGGGTAGTAGCCCGCCTGGCCGTCGATCGTCTTGAAGTCGCTCGTGACCATGGCGGGCTCCAGGGGAACGCTCAGCGTCGACCACGTCCCGTGCCACGTCCCCTTGCGGCCCCACTGGCGGACGATCGCGTCCTTCTCCTCGACCGTCACGCCGAAGTAGATGTCCGCCGTGCCGCCGAGCCCCCACCAGTCCCAGTTGGACGCGAAGAAGGTCACACGCCCGTCGGCGGCGGTGCGCGCCGAGTCGATCGCGGTTCCGGGACCCAGGTTGATCGCCTCGACGAGCGTGTCCGCGAGCGGCGCGAGGACGGCCTTGGGCGACTTCGTGGAGTTGTCGACCTTCAGGTACTGGAACTTCAGGAAGATCTGGACGTCGATGTCGATGTCGGCCACCGCGTCGATCAGCGGGTGGCCGACGAGAGCGGGGTTCGCGTCGTCGAACGACGGCAGCACGAGCGCCGGGTGGACGAGGTCGCTCGTCGTGGCGGTCTTGGGCCTCGGCTGGTAGGTGCGGATCGTCAGCTGGTAGGCGGTCGCGGCGAGGTCGCCGATCGCGGCTCCGGCCTCCAGTTGCACGTCGAAGGTGCCGGCGAGGACGCGCGCCTTCCAGTTGTCACGGGAGGTCTTGTCGTCGGCCGGCGGCGTGGTCGGGTCCGGCCACGCGGTCGCGACCTCCTGCTGCGTCGCCGCCGCCTTCCACTCCTCGAGGTGGGTGTCGAAGGAGGTGGTATCGATGCCGGTGAACGCCCAGCTGGCGGGCACGGGCCGGCCGGGCAGCTCGACCTGATAGGGGCCGAGCTGGGTCGGCTCGACGGTGAAGAGGATCGTGTCGGCGGCGATGTCCGTCCCGTCGGGCAGCTTCGGCATCGGCGAGGTCGACGCCGAGAGGAACGTGAGCTTTCCCTTCAGCGGCGCGACGACGGTGATCGTCGCCGGCAGCTCGGCGGCGCGAACGGCGGTGACGACGAGGCTTCCGTCGTCGCCGCCGGCCGCCTCGTAGGCGTACTCGTCGCCTTCATAGCGGGTGCCGGTCTGCGGCGTCGTCGTGCTCGTGTCCGTGGTCTCCGTCGTGCCGCCCGTGTCGTCGGTGCCGCCCGTGTCGCCCGATCCCGAGCCGCCCGAGCCGGAGCCGCCGTCGCCCGAGCCTGAGCCGTTCGAGCCGGAGCCGCCGGTGCCGGTGTCTCCCTGGACGGGAGCGGGCGGCGGCGCGAGCAGCGGCAGGAAGAGCGTGTCGAGCGCCATCAGCTCTCGTCCTCCGGCACCCGGACGAGCACCTCGACCATGCCCGACGAGACGTTGCCGGCGGCGTCGCGCACGCGCGCGCGGTAGCGCCAGCCGGCTGCCGGGTCGGCCTGCTCGTCGACGTACGCGAAGCGCTGGCCGTCCCCGTCGGCGCCGTCCGGCTCGATCCAGTCCGTGAGCGGCGTCCACGTCCTGGCGCCGTCGCGGCGGCGCTCGAGCAGGCAGCTCAGGCCGGTCTCGTCGCCCTCCCAGACCAGCGAGACCCCGCGCCGGCCCGCGGCCTCGTCGAGCCACGTCCAGGCGGCGCTGACCCACGTCGTCGGGTTGGGCGGGATCGTGTCGACCGGGCGGGCGCGGACGATCGCGCTCGGCGCCGAGACGTTGCCGGCGGCGTCGACCGCGGCCAGCCGGTAGTACCAGTCGACGCGCGCGGCGAGGCCCGCGTCGGTCCAGGTCTCGGTGACGGCGCCGGCGGTGGGGGCCAGGTCGGCGTGCGGCTCGAGCCGGCGCACGTCGGCGAGCTCAGCGGTGCTCGCCGCCCGCCAGACGCGGTAGGTGGCGAGATCGGGCTCGCGGTTGGCGCGCCAGCCGAGCACGGCGGACGACTCGCCTCCGAGCGTCGAGGTCACCGACGGCGCCGCGGGCGGCGTCACGTCCGCTACCTCGACGAGCGGGAACGCGGGGCTCGGGCCGCTCACGTTGCCCGAGGCGTCGATCGACCGGACTCGGTAGACGAAGCGGCCGAGGCCCCGGCCGTCGATCGTGTCGGCGAAGGGCGGCCCGGCGATCGTGCCCTCGTGGGCGGGGGCGAACGCCGCCTCGTTGCAAGGCAGCTCGGCCAGGTCCATCAGCGTGCGGTTCAGCTGCTGCGGGTAGTACCAGGCGCTCCAGTCGCGCCACGCGGCCTGCACCGTCGCGGCGTCGGCCGACGTGCCGGTCAGGTCGTCAACGGTCAACGTCGGGTAGTGCTCGGCCAGCCACGACTCCGATGCGCCCTGGTCGACGAACGGCTCCGCGGTGTATGGGTCGGCGCGGGCCTGCCGCTGACTGCGGTCGCGCTCGGCCAGCGCGGCCACGCTCGCGCGCAGGACGCGGTACCCGGTCGCGCCGGCCACCGTCGGGAACGCCAGGTCGTAGCGGGCGCGCCCGTACCAGTCGGCGGGACGGGCGTGGTCGGCCGGGATGTCGCGGTCCTGTTCGGGCGGGCGCGTGACCTCGACCGCGGTAGGCGCGCCGCGGTGCGGGACGCTCACGCGCGCGACGCGCGAGACGGGCCCTTCCAGGCCGGGGCTCGCGTCGACGCCTCGGAGTGCCCGGTGGTGCGGAGGGAGCGGCTCGTGGAGGATGACCGCGTCGACGTCGCACGTGCTCACGCCGACCAGCGTCAGTCCGAGCGGCTCAGCCGGTCCGGGCCGCAGGTCGACGCCCGGGAGCCACGCCTCGTAGCGGAGCCCCGTCCAGACCGAGCACGGATCGCCGGCGGTCGGCAGCAGCGCGGACTCGTCCACTTGCACTGGGGGGTCGACGTCGACCTCGTGCGAGCCCGAGTTCTGGGCCCGCACCGGGAAGGCGACTCCGCCGGCGACCAGCACTCCCGGCAGCGTCCCGGGAGGCAGTGTCGGCATCGCCTGGCCGAGCGTGAGGCTCCCGTCGCCGGTGACGGCCGAGACCGTGGTCGTCAGGCGCGGCAAGTCGCCGACCGGCTGGACGTGCACGCGCTCGTCCCAGCTCCCGGAGACGCCGAGATCGTCGTAGAGCGCGCTCCCCTCGGACAGCCGGATCGAGAACTGGCCGGCGGTCGGGCGGGCCGTCGGAGCCGTGCGGTTCGCGACCTCGATCGACGCGTCCGCGCCCTGAGTGTTGCCGACGATCCCGAAGCTGACTCCGCCCACCCGCAGGAGCTCTCCAGTGAGGGCGTCCGCCGCGCCGGGCAGGTCGCAGTCGGTGTCGAGGCGGCTGTGGTCGCCGAGATCGGTGACGGTCAGAACCGAGCCGGCGATCCGGTTGGGATCGCCGCGGTTGACGTAGACCCGGAACTCGCCGTCGGGCTCCACGCCGGGCGCGGCGATCCGGTGCCGCGCGGGCCAGCTCCACCAGACCAGCAGCCCGGCACCGTCCCGGTCGACGAGCGCCCGCTGCTCGTCGCTGAGCAGGGGGTCGTCGGGGTCGAGGTAGGCGGCGCCGACGGCGTCCGGCGGCGGCGGCGCGCTGCCGGCGGGCACGTTGGTGACGCGCGGCTCCGACCAGTCGCCGAGCCGGCCGAAGGCGTCGACACCGCGCACGGACCAGGCGTACGAGCCTGCGGGCAGCCCGCGCTCGAGCCAGCGGTGGGGCATGTCGGGGCCGGGCCAGGGCGTCCCGCCGGGAGTCTCCGCGAAGGCGGCGGCAGGGTGCTCGGCGTTGCGCACCTCGATCGCCGACGGCGCCCTCCGCGAGCCGTCCGCGGACGGGCTTGCGCGCCCGACGAGAGCCCGCACCGGGCGGCTCACGTCCACGATGGCGCTGGTCTCGCCCCAGTCGAGCCCGACGATCCCGCCCGCGGGCTCGACCGTGCCGTCGGCGAGCACCCGCGGAGGGTCGGCGGCGGCGCCGGCGTCGGTCAGCACCAGGTCGCGCACCGGTGGAGGAGCGTCCGGCGAGAGCCGCCAGGCGAAGGCCTCGAGATCGCCGACGAGCCCGGCTTCGGCGAAGAGCTCGACCGACACCAGGTCGATCGGCCCCACCGACCACGTGACCGCGTCGATGCCGCCGGCGTCCTCCAGCGTGACCTTGCCGAGGATGAAGCTCAGCGCGGTGGCGACCTGCTTGGCGCCGCGCCAGGCGGCGAACTGGGTGACCGGATTGCCGTCGACACTGATGGTGATCGCGGGTCGCGGCGGCTCGAGCAGGATTCCCGCTGCCGTTCCGATCACCGGCTGCGAGACCCGCAGCCGAGCCTCTGTACCGCCGTGATCCGCGGGCAGGACCTCGAGGCCGGCGTTGCCGACGAACGATGCGCCGTCGAGGCCGAGCGTGGCCGCGTCGACGTCGCCGGCGGGCCGGTCGCCGAAGGTGAGCACCCGGCTCGGGTAGCGCACCGAGCCGAAATGCGCGACGACCTTGTAGTCCCATGTGCCGCCGTCGACCGGGTCGTGCCAGTAGAGGCCGAGCATCCGCGACACATCGGGGTCGAGCGCGATCAGCGCGGCCAGCTGACCGGCGCTCATCCCGACCTGCGGCGGGGTCCGGACGGTCGTGGTCTCGGTGGGAGCGCTCGGCAGGACCGCGTCGCGCCCGTCGCGCACCAGGCTCTCGAGCAGCTCGGCGGGCTCGCCGGCGAGCGCCGAGGCCAGCGCTTTGCGGCGGTCCCCGTCGAGCGTGTCGGACAGGCGGCGGTAGGCCTCCGCGCGGGTCGCCTCGGCCTCGTGGAGGTTCGCCGGCTCGTTCGTCGTGCCGTGGTCGACGACCGGCAGGAGGATCGGCTCGTCGTTCAGCTTCTGCCACGCGCTCCACTCGTCCGGGAGGCCGAAGGAGATCTCGCAGATCCGCAGGTCGTCGCCGCTGATCCGGCAGCCGGCGATGCCCTCGGCCCAGACCAGGGCGATCCAGCCGTCGCCCTGCCGTTCGGCGCGATGCTTCGCGGCGAGGCGGGGATCGCCGTCGCCGCCCGAGGCGAAGACCTCGACCAGCGGCGGCGCGCCGACTCCGTGGGCGCGAACGGCGGCGTACTTTGCGGGCGCCCGCACCTGGAACTCGCGGTCGTCGGCCGCGAGGTGGACGGCTCCGCGCGGCGCGCAACTGCCGGGGTCGAGGGCGGCGACGCCCTGGTCGATCTCGAAGCTGAACTCGTCCTGCGTCCAGCTCGTCACGCCTCCGGGCGGCGGCAACAGCCCGAAGTCGGGCAGAGGGACACCCACTGCGGCTCGCGATGCTCGCGCCGCCAGACGTCGTAGCCCTCGACCGGAAAGCCGAGGTCCGGGCGCAACGTCCAGAGCAGGTGGACGCCTTGGGCGAGCGAGTCGCCGTCGGCAAGCGCCTGCCCACCGTTCGTACCGAGGGCGATCACCGCATGCCACGAGCTCACATCAGCGCACTCCAGCGGTTGTTTCAGGGGCCGGGCCCCGGGCGAAGGAACCCGCGTCGGCGCCAGCGTAATAGAGACGCGCGCGCTCTGTCGACCAGGAACGCCTCTGACGGAGCAAGAAGTCGAACTCGCCCGCGCCTGGGAAGCACCACGCACACTCGGCGGCGCCCTTTGGATCCTCGGCCTGATCCTGGGCCTTGGTCCGCATGAGCTCCGCGCCGGCCGCGCGAGCACGCTCGGCTACGCGCTCACGCCGAAGCACGTGATGCTCGACTGCCTCGGGCACGACCAGGAAACGACAACGATCTAGCACTACCTACCGGCGTTCAAGGACGCGCCCGCGACGTCGCGGGAGGGCCTGCCAGTTCCCGACCAGATCGCGCAGGCCCGTGCGCTCTTTGGCGACACGATGGTCGATCGCCGACACGAGGCGAGACCGTGGAACACGAGGCCCAGCGGCTCCCGTACCGGCCAGGCGTCGTCGGGCTCAGCTCTG
Source organism: uncultured Actinomycetes bacterium (assembly GCA_963792135.1). Classification (GTDB taxonomy): domain Bacteria; phylum Actinomycetota; class Thermoleophilia; order Gaiellales; family Gaiellaceae; genus PALSA-600. Next base: position 23,854 of record CAWBVD010000010.1, read on the forward strand.
ACGCGCTCGAAGGCTGGTTGCTCGATGCCGGCCTCGCCGAGCTCCACGACGGGCGTGCTGCTGCCGACCGCCAGGGCGATCGAGGCCGCCGGCGCACTCGCCTAGATGAAGTGCCTCGACAGGTTGTAGACGGCTGAGTAGGTCATCCGGGCCTCCTTCGAGGCTGTGGGGTTGCCAAGGCTCGCAGTCGAAGGAGGACCCGGATGGGACTTCACCGTAATGCTCGTCTCGGACTTGCTGGACGTCGCGCTTGTCAGCGATGTCCAGGCCGACTTGTCCTGTCGTGAAGTGACGAGGCGGCGAGCGCTGGCGGACGCTCGCGCACCGGCTCGCGGCCGCATTCCCGGAGCGCTGGGCAGGCCTGCCCGACCGCTTGAAGGACAGCGGCGATTTCGCCTACGAGCGCGACCGACACGTCGAGCTCGAGATTCGCGACGGCAAGATCAGCCGCTACGAGATGCGGATCGCGGGCTAACGCCGGCCATTACGCCTGACGCCGAGACGACCGTTGCCCGCTCGTCGGGCGGACCCGAGCGGGCGAGGACGGAGCGCACCGTCGAAGACCACCATCTGGTGCCTCCGTGCGAGGTTGGGATTCGGTCGGCGTTGAGGTCGGCCGCGATCTGACGGAGGCTCTTGCCGGAGGCCCTCTCCGAACGGACGCGCTCGACCACATCCGCAGGGACAAGCGCAGGACGGCCTCGCCTGGCAGGCTCCGGCTTTGGCTTGGCCGCTCGTCTCCGTTCGGCGAGCAGACGTTCGAGCTCGTCGACCGGGATCAGCTTCGTGCCCCAGGGCATCTCGATCGTCTCGACGTAGGGAAGGACTCTGCGGACGAAGGTCGATCGGCTGAGGCCGAGCGCTTCGGCGGCCTGGCTGCGGGTGTAGGCGAGCCGCTCCACGACGGGCGCCTGGCGAGTCACCACGCGCTCCGCGGGCCAACCAGGCCGACCGGCGGCGGGGAAACACGGGACGGCGTCTTGGGAATCCGGCGGCGTAGGCGACGCTTCGCCATCCGAACACTGTACACAAATCATGAGGCGTTTTGCACCTTCAGTCAGCTCCTATGTCAAGTCACGGTTCCGTGCATCTGCGTCTCCGGTGATTTGAGGGCCGTTTTGCTGTCGGCGGTCTCGGGTCGACGCGCTGAGAGGCGTTCTGCGGGCCTGCGAGCGGTCAGCGCGACTGGTCGATCGGGCTACCCCGGCGCTTCCAGCGCGTCTTTGCGGAGCTGGCGGTAAATGACGTCGGAGAGGTGGCGCTTGAGCGCGCGGGTGGCTTCGCGGTGGCTGCGGCTTCGCTTGTCGGCGCTCGACGTAGGCGCGGGCGCGCGGGTCCATCCGTGCCTGGGTGAGCGCCATCATGTGGATCGCCTTGTTCATCCTCCGGTCGCCGGCGCGGTTGAGCCGGTGGCGTTGCCGCTGACCGGAGGAGGCCGGGACTGGTGCGGTGCCGTTCAGGGAGGCGAAGTGGCGGTTCGAGGGGATGCGGTCGATGTCGCCGACCTCGCCGATGATCCGGGCCGCGACCAGCTCGCCGACGCCGACCAGTTCGGTCAGGGTGGTGCCGAGCTCGTGAACACGTCGGCGGATCTCTCGCTCGACCTGGCGGCGCTCGCCATCGAGCTCACGGATCCGCTCGATCCGCCGGCGCGCCAACCCTGCCTGCACGGACTCGTCGTGCTCGAGCAGCCGTTCCGCCCCAGCCAACCTGGGCGGAGTGGCAAGCGAAGGCAGCTTCCGCTCGTATCCCGGGCGAAGCGTGACCAGGTCTGCGTGCAGGCGATTCTGCGTCCGGGTGCGCTCCGACAGCAGTTGATCGCGATAGTCGGAGAGCAGCTTCAGGTCCCGGGCCGGCGAGTCGGTCCGCGCCGGCGCGAGCTGCTCTCTCGCAGTCACCCTCGCGATCGCGAAAGCGTCCCGCGGGTCGCTCTTGCCGTGCCCGCGCAACCGCACCCGCTCGCGCTGGGTCATGTGACCGCGCACATCGCGAACATCCTCGCCCTGCCCGAGCAGAAACAGCGACAGCCCGTGCCCGAGCCAGCTGCTGCTCTCGATCCCGAACCGACGCTCCCCGCGCGCCTGCGCGGTCACCCAGGCGTGCAGACGCCTGTGACCGCGCGGGTCGTTCGCGAACGCCTCCACCGCGAGCTGCCGTCCCAGCTCGTCGACGATGCAGACCGCGAGCGAACTCTTGTGCGTGTCGATTCCGACGAACACCATCCCAACCTCCGATCCGTAAGGGAGTACGATCGGGTCGGGCGGCGCGCACGCATGCGTGGGGCAGCAAGCCAAGCTCCTATCAAGCGACGCCGCCCACCCAGGTGAGCCCCGGAGGGACACTCACCAAAGAAGGCCACGTGCCTACGGGCATGAATCTGAAGAGTCACCTCCGGGGCTCGCCGCCGTTCAAAGGCAACGACGACCTCCGGACTGTGACACGCATGCATCTGTGTCTCGTCGTCCATCAAATTTTGGATTGCCGTACGCCGAGCACCAACAAGCGTTCTCAGAGGCATCGAGGTCGGGGGGCCGACATGCTCGGACGAGGTTGGCTCGTCTTCACGCTAGAGCCGGATCAGGCGGCGGAGTGCGAGGATCGCTGGTCGGTCCTCCTGGCGGCCTAGTGCGCTGAGCATTCCGGCGAGGTCGGCGGCCGAGGCGACCGAGGGTCGCAGCCCGCGGCCGAGTGGCTCGCGTGAGCCGGCGCGGCGCAGGTCGGTGTAGCCGCGGCGTGATCCGACCGGCTCCCAGGCGACGGTCAGCGGCCCGTGCTCGGCTCGTGAACCTGCCCTCCTCGGCTCCGGGTTCGCCCCGACCTCGATCGCGTCGAGTTCCTGGAGCGCACGCTGGAGCCGGGCCAGGTTCGGCGGCTGGCGTGAGGGAGTGATCTCGAGCCCGTGCGCGATCTCGTCGACGCCGTGGATGACACGGCCGAAGCTCGCCGACGACGACGTACGCGACCCGCAGGCGCTCGAGCGCGCTCAGCATCGAGAAGGGGTCGAACGGAGCCATGTCGTCACCTTTCGCGGCCAGCCTGGCTCTGGCGCGCAGCATCCGCTCAACGCGGCGCTCGGGCGAGAGGAGCGCGTTCTCGCGCAGCAGAGCGAGCGCGCGGTCGTCGCGCTCGGCGAGCTCGAGTGGCAGGTCAAAGCCGCAGACTGCGAGCAGGTCGAGAAGCGTCTCGAGGCTCGGTGCCGAGCCTCCCTGCTCCCAGCGGGCGACCACCGACCGCTTGCGGCCGCTCCGCTGCGCGAGCTCCTGCTGGGTGAGGCCGGCTCGCAGCCTGGCCTCACGGATCAGGTCGGCACTGACCACCCGCGAGAGTCTAGAGCCATACGACTTGCATCCGGGTTGAGACTCGGATATGGTACAAGGCTTCCGAGAGCGTCTCCGCTACATCGATGGCCACTTCGCCTAGACATCCGCTCAGCAAGCCCGAAGTCAGCGCCGGCCAGCTGACGCTCATCGACTGGGAACGCGAGCTGGCACGCGCCTCGGAGCAGACGAAGGAAGCATCGCCGCCGCACCCGAAGCCGACGCACGACGACATCGCGCCGCTCGCCGCTGCTCTCGCCCCTCGCATCGCCGCCGAACTCGCCACCCGCACAGCCGGCGGCGTATCAGGCGACGGAGGGACCGCGCAGCTCCTCACGCTCGACCAACTGGTCGCCGAGCTCCCGCCCGCGAAGCGACCGGAGACCTGGAAGCGCTGGCTCTACGAGCGCACCCGGCGCGGCGAGATACCCGGCTGCGTCAAGCTCGGTGGCATGCTCTTCTTCCAGCGCGAGTCCGCCGTTGCCTGGCTGCGCGCCGGGATGACGGCCACGAAGTAGGAGGGAGTCGGATGGCACGCGGATCGATCGTCAAGCGCAGGAGCGGCAACTACGCGATCGTTTACTACGTCGACGGCAAGCAGAAGTGGGAAACGGTCGGCCCGAGCCGTCGCGAGGCCGAGCGCGCGCTTACGGCAAGGAAGCACGAGGTCGACACGGGGGCCTGGCGCGAGCCGTCGAGCGAGACGCTCGCGTCCTATTCGGCGCAATGGCTCGCGCACCGAAACCCCGCCAGAGTGCAGCACGGACGTACGCGCCTTGCTCCTTCGACGTTCGCCGAGTACCGCCGAGCCCTGCTCTCGCACGTCCTCCCCAGGCTCGGCGAGCGGACACTCGCGTCGCTCCGGACCGAGGACGTGGACAGGCTTATCGCGGAGCTCGAGGCCGACGGGAAGGCGCCCGGGACGGTTCGGAACATCGTCACGCCTCTACGCAAGATGCTCGGCGACGCCGTGCGGCAGGGGAAGCTCGCGACGAATCCGGCGGCGCGCGCGGATCTCCCGCCGGCGCAGGACTTCGCTGGCAAGGAGATCCCGCGGGAGCACACCGACGCGATCCGCGAGGCGCTTGCTGCGCTGGCTCCGCCTGATCCGCTCCGAAACGAACCGGATCTCTTTTCCGTCTGTTTCTTCGATGTAGCACTCGGCACGGGACTACGGCTCGGCGAGCTGCGTGCCATCCGCTGGCGCGACATCGATCGCGGGATGAGACTGATTCGCGTCGAGCGGGCGTACTCGCGTCGCGAGCTGACGCGTCCGAAGACCGATGCCGGAGTGCGCTCGGTTCCGCTCTTCGGATCGGTTGGCGAAGCCCTGCGCCGCCTTGCCGCCCGCGCGGTCGAGCGCGGGCTCTACGCCCCCGAGGAGCTGGTCTTCACGACGGTTCGCGGGACGCCGCTGCATGAGTCGAACGTCAATCGGCGCATGTGGCACCGATTCGAAGTGTCCGGGCGTGCACCTACGCTCTGCCCACGATGCCCGGCGCCGATGTGCTTCCCGGGGCGGATCGTGTGGTCGTGCCCCGCGAGAAGCTCGAGGGCTACGTGCCGTCCGCGAGACGGCGTGGGGGCGCCTGTACGAGGGCGGTCGTTCCGGTCGAAGGGCTGAACGGCGAGACAGGGCGAGTCATGACGGTCTGGCTCGTGGAGTCGGAAGGCGAGCCACCGCGATTCGTGACCGGATACGTCGCCGAGCCACCCGGCGGCGCATAATGGGAGAGGACGATGACGCCGAACGTTGACCTACTTGACGTGGTTGAGCTGTGCAAGGCTCGCGGAAGACAACCCGCCGGTGCTATCGGCGCGGTCGTCGAGCTCTTCGCGACCGAGGCCCTCGTCGAGATCACGGACGAAGAGGGCTCGACGACCAACCTCGTGTCGGTCCCGTCCGAGGACCTCGCGTGCGCCCGTCCGCTCAGCCTGCGCAGCGTAGCGCGGCCGGGTAAGGCGTCAAGGAGTCCGGGCGGGATCAAAACGATCCGCGGCGTCGCTGATCCGCGAATCGAGCAAGTGGGAGTAGCGCTTGAGCGTGATCAGGGGGCTGGCGTGCCCGGCGACCGCCTGCACCAGCTTCACGTCGGCGCCGGCTGCGACGAGCCGCGAGACGCACGTGTGCCGCAAGTCGTGAAAGCGGTAGCCGAGCTCGGCGAGCTCGGCGCGTTCGAGCGCAGGCTGGCGGGACGACGCGTCCGGCTCGCGATTTGCAGACTATTTCCTTAGCAGTTCCTTAGCCGCGCGGTTTCTGCGTTCACTTGGCCGCAAACGAAAACCCCGCCTGAGCGGGACTTTCTCGAAGCGGGCGACGGGGCTCGAACCCGCGACCCTCAGCTTGGGAAGCTGATGCTCTACCAACTGAGCTACACCCGCGTGTGGCTTGAACTCTAGCGTTTCGCCGCTCGCGTCGCCCCGGACATCCCGCCATCGACCACTGCCCGGAACCCGTAGTCTGAAGGCTTGATGTGAAACTCGGGGGTGGTAGGCTCGGGCCCCTCGCAAAGGAGGACTTACAGTGCAGTACCTCATAGTCGGTCAGCACCCGCCTAACCTGTGCCCATCAGCCAACGAGACGGTACGGAAACTCTCGCAGGAAGGTGCCGGTCAGATACCGGACTTGGCCGAGAAGTTGGGCGTGAAGCTCCTCGCGACATACGTGCCGATGAACAACCACATGGTCTTTGCGGCCGTCGAGGCCGATGACATGTCCACAGTGCGAGAGTTCGCCTTCCAATCAAGGCTTGGTCAGTGGAACACCATCGAGATCTACCAGACCTCGACCTTGGAGGAAGCTCTGACGAAGGTTACGGAGCTACCGACGATCTACTAGCGGCTCGGTGCGCTCCAGGGTCTCGTCGCGAGTCGCGAACCCGGCCTCGGATGGTGGCGGCTCGACGGCGGTCACCCTTCTCCGGTAGGTGAGGGTGGGCCTTGGGCCCGCCCTCACCGTTTCGTCATTGCTCGGCGGGGAAGTTCAGGGCGTCAGTCGTCCTGGCCCTCGTGCTTGTCGCCGTGTCCGCCCGCCGGCACGAGTTGGCCGCGGATCTCGCCGTTCGGAAACACCGTGGTGTGCATGTTCGCGTAGGTGAATCCCGCCTCGATCGCGTTCACGACCGAGTCGAGATCGCCGGCCGCGAACCCCTGGGCCGTCGGCCCGATGATGTCAGCCGGCAAGACGGTGCCCGAGATCGTGACCGGCCCCGAGGCACTGCTCGGACAGGGTGGCTTGGGGCCACCGCAGAAGTAGAACGAGACACCACCCGACACACCCGGCTGGCCGACATGGACGTGGGCCACGATAGGTTGGTTGACGAAATCGGCATACGTCAACGACCACGTCAGCTGGCCGGTGCCGATCGTCAGGGTCAGGTCGGCATGAGCGGGTGAGTTGAGCGATGGGACCTCGTTGTAGCCGATGAGATGTGCCGTGAACCGCTGCTCGTCCTTGCTGCCTTTGAAGTTGCCGTGACCGCCGTTGTCGGCGATCGCGATCGACGTGGCGGCCAGGCCGAGAACCACCATGACCGCAACCGCGAAGCGGACTTTGCTGTTCATCGGTTCCCCCTCGTTCGTGTTTGAAGGGCCGCGTATAGCCGCGACCTCTCGGTACTACGAAGCCTTCCCCACGGCGGATTCTCGAACCACCGCGCGCACCCGGGCTCAGCCGAGCGCCCGCGCGAGCGCCCGACGCCACGCGTCGCGGTGTCGCCTCCGCCTGACCCCGGTCGAGCCGCGGCTCGTAGACCGCGCCGCACCCGACGAGCCCCGCCACTTCCGACGCCGACCGCCAGACGCCCGTGCCGAGACCTGCGAGCGCCGCCGCCCCGAGCGCGGTCGCCTCGGCGTCCGACGCCACCTCCACCCGCGTCCCGATCAGGTCGGCCTGGAACTGCATCAGGAAGCCGTTCGCGCTGGCGCCGCCGTCGGCGCGGAGGCTGCCGACCTCGAGCGGCAGCACCTCGAGGACATCGGCCACCTGATGCGCGATCGCCTCGAGCGCCGCCCGCGCGACGTGGGCGCGCGTCGATCCCCGGGTCAGCCCGCAGATGAGCCCGCGCGCGTCCGGATCCCACCGTGGCGAGCCGAGCCCCGTCAGCGCCGGCACGAAGTACACGCCCTCCGTCGACTCCACGCTCCGTGCCAGCGCCTCCGACTCCGCAGCCGACTCGAGCACGCCCAGTCCGTCCCGCAGCCACTGGAGCGCGGCGCCGCCGACGAGCACGGCGCCCTCGGCGGCGAACTGAGGGCGGCACCCGGCCGCCACGGCGGCCGCGGTTCGCAGCACCCCCTGGCGCACGGGCACCGGCGTCTCGCCCAGGTTCGCGAGCACGAACGTGCCCGTGCCGTACGTCGCCTTGGCGGCGCCGGCGGCGAAGCAGGCCTGTCCGAAGAGCGCCGCCTGCTGGTCGCCGGCAATGCCCGCCACCGGCACCGTCGCCCCGAGCAGCGACGCCTCGGCCACGATGCCGGACGACGGCACCACCTCCGGCAGCACCCGCGGGTCGACCGCGAAGAGCTCGAGCAGCTCCGGCGCCCATCGCCGGGCTTCCAGGTCGAGGAGCATGGTCCGGGAGGCGTTCGTGACGTCCGTGACGTGCGCCGCGCCGCCCGTGAGCTTCCAGACGAGCCAGCTGTCGACCGTCCCGAAGGCGAGCCGCTCGGTGGAGACATCCGTCCGGGCCAGGAGCCATTCGAGCTTCGTCGCCGAGAAGTACGGGTCCGGCACGAGACCCGTCCGCTCACGGATGAGATCGGCCGGCAGCGCACGGCAGCGCTCGGCCGTCCGCCGGTCCTGCCAGACGATGGCACGCCCCACCGGCCTGCCGGTCGCCCGCTCCCAGAGAACGGTGGTCTCGCGCTGGTTCGTGATCCCGATTGCCGTCAGATCCCCTGCGCGCATTCCGGCCGTCCGGAGCGCCTCGGCCGCCGCGCCCTCGACGCTGTGCCAGAGCTCCTCCGGATCGTGCTCGACCCACCCCGGCCGCGGGAAGTGCTGCTGGATCTCGCGGTAACCTCGGCCCACGGGACGCAGCGCCTCGTCGACCACGAGGCACGTGGTGCCCGTGGTCCCCTGGTCGATCGCGAGGATCATCGCGCGGCGGGAGCGGCGTGCACCCGTCGGGCGAGCAGCTCCTCGACGCGGGCCACGACCTTCGGTGTGTCGCGCCCGCTGAGGCTGAGGGTCGTGCGGCGCCTGAGGACGTCTTCGGCCGTCAGCGCCCACTCCCGCTCGCGGGCGTAGACGACCTCGACCCCGAGAACGTCGACGTCCGGGGTGAGCGGCTCGAGCAGCGCCGGATCCGTCTGCCCGGCGAGCCAGCACCTCCGCCGCGAGCGACCCGTAGGTCAGCGCCAGCCGCACCGCGGTCGCGGTCGCGAGGGCGGGCCAGCTGTCCAGGATCGCGCCGGCCGCGTGCACCGGGTCGACGGCGCCCGGGAGCGGAGCCGGCGACACGCCGACCTCCCCGAGATCGAGACCGGAGCCGACTGCCTCGAGCGCCGCCGCCGCGATGCGCCGGTAGGTCGTCAGCTTCCCGCCCGCCACGGTCACCAACCCGCCCGGGTCCCGCTGGATCGTCGTCTCGCGCCGCGCCGAGGCCGTGCGGCCCTTCCGGACCGGAAGCACCCGCAACCCGGCGAAGCGCGCGAGGATCCGGTCGCGGGCGAGCACGCCGGGCTCGAGCGCCCGTCCCGCCTCCGCCAGGACCTCCGTTTCGTCGGCAGCGGTCACCTCGACGGCGGCGGGGTCTCCCTCGTAGGCCTCGTCCGTCGTGCCGAGCAGGAGCATCCCCTCCCAGGGCAGCGCGAACGAGACGCGCGAGCGGTCGAGCGGGATCGTCACCGCCGCCTGCCACCCCGGCGGCGCCGGCACGACCAGGTGCGCCCCCTTGCTCAGCGTCACGGAGGTTCCCGCGGCGGGATCGGCCAGCCGCCTGACCTCGTCGACCCACGGCCCCGCCGCATTGAGCACGGCAGACGTCGCGACCTCGAGGCGCGTGCCGGTGAGGAGATCGGCGACGCCGACGCGCCACTCCCCGCCGGCGCGCTCGATCGCGACCGCCTCGGCATAGTTGGCGACGGCCGCACCGGCGTCGGCCGCGGCGCGGACGTTCGCGAGCGCAAGCCGCGCGTCGTTCGTCTGCGCGTCGGCGTAGATGCCCGCCACGCGAAGACCGTCGAGCCGGAGCGACGGCACGAGCGCCCGCGCCACGTCGGGCGGCACGAAGGCATTCGCGTCGGCGCTCCCGGACAGCGCGCGGTACAGCCCGAGCCCCGCGCGGAGCGTCGCGCGCCCGTACGGGCCTCCCTCGTACACCGGCAGCACGAAGCGCTGCCGGTGGACGAGGTGCGGCGCGACCCATTGCGCGAGCGCTTCGGATTCCCTCAGCGCCTCCCGCACCAGGCGGACGTCGCCCATGCGCAGGTAGCGAAGGCCGCCGTGGATCAGCTTCGACGACGCGCTCGAGGTGCCCGAAGCGAAGTCGCCCCGGTCGACGAGCCCCACCCGAACGCCGAGCTCCGCGGCGCGGGCGGCAACGGCGGCGCCGACGACGCCGCCTCCGATCACCAGCAGGTCGAGGCGCTCGCCGTCGAGCCGCTCGAGCGCTGCCTCGCGCCGGGCGGTCACACCGCGACGGTCGCGCGCGAGGCCTCGTCGATCGCCAGCCCGGTGCCCGGGTCGAAGAAGTGCATGCTCACGTTGTCGACCGCGAGGTCGAGCTCGTTGCCTGCGGTCACGCGCCGCCGCGAGTCGACGACGACGGTGAACACCGCCCGGTCCTCGGCGAAGAGCTGCCCCTCGTCGTCGGTATCGGCGGCGGCGCGCACGGCCTCGGCGTTGACGCGCGGCGCGTCGACCGTGAAGATCACGTGATACTGGTCACCCAGATCCTCCACCACCTGCGGCTTCACGCAGAACCGCGGGTAGTCGGGGCTCGCCCCGCTCGAGTGCTCGAAGCACGTCGGCCGGAGCCCGAGGATCACGTCGCGCTCGAGGCCCCATACCGAGGACGAGACCGGCAGCGCGAGCTCCAGGTCCGCGAACCGCACGCAGTCGCCGCACACCCGCGCGTCGACGAGGTTCATCGACGGCGAGCCGATGAATGCGGCGACGAACAGGTTCGCCGGCCGGTGGAAGAGATTGTGAGGCGTGTCGTACTGCTGCAGCGTGCCGTCGCGGAGCACGGCGACCCGCTGGCCGAGCGTCATCGCCTCGACCTGGTCGTGCGTCACGTACAGCGTCGTGACGCCGAGCCGCTCGTGCAGCTTCGCGAGCTCGGCGCGCATCGAGACCCGCAGCTTGGCGTCCAGGTTCGAGAGCGGCTCGTCCATCAGGAACGCCTTCGGCTCGCGGACGATCGCGCGCCCCATCGCGACGCGCTGGCGCTGGCCGCCGGACAGCGCGGCCGGCTTGCGGTCGAGGAGCTCGTCGAGGCCGAGCGTCTTCGCCACCTCGTTGACCCGCGCCTGCCACTCGCGCTTGCGAAGCTTGCGGATCTTGAGGCCGTAGGCGAGGTTGTCGCGCACGCTCATGTGCGGGTACAGGGCGTAGTTCTGGAAGACCATCGCGATGTCGCGCTGCTGCGGCGCCATCTCGGTGACGTCGGCGCCGCCGATCACGATCGAGCCGTAGGTGACGTCCTCGAGCCCCGCAACCATCCGCAGCAGGGTCGACTTCCCGCATCCCGACGGGCCGACGAGGACGACGAACTCGCCGTCGGCGACCTCCAGATCGAGGCTCTCGATCGCCCTCACGCCGTTCGGGTAGATCTTCGTCACGCCTTTCACCTCGATGCCACTCAAACGGGTGCCTCCTCCTTCGCGGCCCTGAGCGGCTCCGGCAGCGCCGTGCCGTGCGCGCGGGTCAGCTCGTCGCACAGCGCGTCGACCTCGTCGAGCGTCAGGGTCGCACTCGCGTTGGGGTCCAGCATCGCAGCGACGCGAACGTAGTCGGGCCGCTCCTCGAGCACCGCCTTCACCGTCAGCTCGACCACGTTCAGGTACGTCCGGTTCAGCGCCGCGAGGTGCGCCGGGTACTCCGGCACGGCGACGGGCCGCAGGCCGGTGTCGTCCACGAGGCACGGAACCTCGACGCAGCAGCCGTCCGGGAGCCCCGGCAGCAGCCCGGCGTTGCGGACGTTGCCGTAGATCACTGCCGGCTCGCCCGTCTCCATCGCGTTCACGATCGTCGCCGCGTACTCGTTCGAGCGGCGGAGCGGCATCGGCTCGCCCTGCGCCAGCAGCGCCTTGACGCGCGCGAACTCCGCCAGGTTCTCCTCGCTGCGGCGGATGTACTCGTCGACCGGGATCCGGAAGCGCTCGATCTCCTCATCGTCGCGCATGAACCAGGGGACGTACTCCGCCAGGTGCTCGCTCGACTCGGTCGGGAAGTAGCCGAGGCGCCGGTACACGGCGACCCGCACGCGCCGCCGGAGCTCCGGATCGCCTTCGATCCGCGCGTCGAGGCGCGGGTAGAGGCTCTCGCCCTCATGCTCGAAGCGGAGGATGAAGGCCTGGTGGTTGAGCCCGGCCGAGAGGAACGTCACCTCCTCGTCCGGCACCCCGACGAGCTTCGAGATGTCGGCGACCGTGAACTGCACCGAGTGGCAGAGGCCGACGACGTTCGCCGTCGGCGTTCCCGCATAGACGAGCCAGCACAGCATCGCCATCGGATTCGTGTAGTTGAGCAGCCACGCCGACGGGCAGAGCTCCGCCATCTCGCGGCCGAGCGCCAGCATATGGGGCGCCGTCCGCAGCGTCCGGAAGATCCCGCCCACGCCGAGCGTGTCCGCGATCGTCTGCCGCAACCCGAAGCGCGCCGGCAGCTCGAAGTCGAGCAGGGTCGCCTCGTGCCCGCCGATCTGCACCATGTTCAGGACGTAGTCCGCGCCGTCGAGCGCCCCCCGCCGGTCGAGGTGTGCCGTGATCGACGGCGACGCGCCGAGCTCGCGGGCCACGTACTCCGCCATCGCCTGCGCGGTCTCGAGGCGGTCGGGATCGATGTCGTGCAGCGCGATCTGCGCGCTGCGCAGCTCCGGGTACGCGAGCAGGTCGCCGAGGAGGTTCTTCGTGAAAACGACGCTGCCCGCGCCGATGAACGCGATCCGCTGACCGCTCATTCCTTGCTCGCCCCCAGCGTCAGCCCCCGGATGAAGTGCTTCTGCAGCAACGCGAAGACGACGATCGAGGGGATCGCGACCAGGACGGACGCGGCCGCGATCAGGTTGTTGTTCGAGAAGAAGATCCCCTGCAGGCTGTTCAGCGCCGAGGTGATGGGCATCTTGTTGCCCGACTTCATCAGCACGATCGCCCACAGGAAGTCGTTGTAGATGAACGTGAACTCGAGCACGGCGAGCGCGGCGAGCGCCGGCCGGCAGAGCGGGAGGATGACCGTCCAGTACTGGCGCCAGACGCCCGCGCCGTCCACGCGCGCCGCCTCGTTGAGCGAGCGCGGGATCGTCTTCATGTAGTTGGCGAGGACGAACGTGCAGAACCCGGTCTGGAACGCGACGTTGATCGCGATCAGCCCGATGTAGGAGTCGTAGAAGAGGCCGCTGTCCGAGAGCCACGTCGGGAGCGGGAGCCGCAGGTAGAGGTTGTAGAGCGGCGTCAGGATCACCTGCGGCGGCAGGAGGTTGGCCGCGAGGAAGAAGATCAGCAGCGGGACGTTGAACCAGAAGCTGTAGCGCGAGACGACGAACGCCACGCACGAGGCGAGGAGGAGGATGATGATGATCGCCGGCACGGCGATGATCAGCGAGTTGAAGAAGTAGTGCGGCAGCGCCGCCTGCGACCACGCGGTGCGGTAGTTCGTGAGGGTCAGGTGGTGGGGCCAGGAGACGTAGCCGTGCAGCGCGGTGTCCGCGTAGGAGCGGAACGAGGTGAACACCGCCCACACGACGGGCGTGATCCAGATCACGGCGAACGTGATCAGGAACACGTGCAGCAGCACGCGCTGGCGGGCGTTCGACGCGCGCTTGCGCGTTCACGCCGCTCTGACGCGGCGAGCGGCGCCTCGTCCGGCGAGCTCGTCAGCGCTCACTTGCGCTTCTCCCCGAAGGCGTTCACGACGAAGATCGTGATCGGGATGATCGAGATCGTGAGCAGGATCACCGCGATCGCGGATCCGTAGCCGACGCGGCTCGCCTCCCCGATGATGTTGTCGGTGACGAGCACCGAGAGCAGCTCGAGGCCGTTGCGGCCGTTGTTGATGATGTAGACGATGTCGAAGGCGCGGAGCGCCTCGATCACGGTGATCACCGCGACGACGATGTTGATCGGCTTCAGCGCGGGGAACACGACGGTGCGGAAGGCGTGCCACTCCGAGGCGCCGTCGATCGCGGCGGCCTCGCGGAGGGACGGGTCGACCGCCTTCAGCCCGGCGAGGTAGATGATCATGATGTAGCCCGCGTGGCGCCAGCTGGCCGCGACGAGGATCGCCCACAGGTTGATGTGCGGGTTCCCGAGCCAGTCGACCAGGTGGCCGTGGTTCGGGTCCTCGAACAGGTTGTTGAGCAGGCCCTGGGTCGGCGAGTAGATCAGCTCCCAGATGAAGCCGATGATCGCGAGCGAGAGCACGACCGGCAGGAAGAAGATGCTCTGGTAGATCCGTGTCCCGCGGATCTCCTTGTCGAGCAGGTACGCGAGCAGGAGCCCGAACGGCGTCGCGATCAGCGCCAGGAACGCGAGCCAGTACAGGTTGTGCTTGAACGCCGGCCAGAAGGGCGGGTAGATGGTCGCGATCTGGTGGTAGTTGCGCGTCCCGATGAAGTGGATCGAGCCGACGCCGCCGATCCCGTCCCAGTTCGAGAAGGAGAGGATGATCGACGAGACGGTCGGGAACCAGATGAAGAAGCTGACGATCGCGACCGGGACGCCGATCATCAGCCCGAGCACGACCTTGTCGGACAGGGACAGCCGGACGGCGCGTCTCCGGGGAGCCGCGCCGTCCAGGGCCACTACGGGTGCTACTTCGGTTGCCAAGCCCGCTGCCGGCCTACTGGCCGAAGATGGCCACCTTCTGCTTCTGGATGCTCGCCACGAGCGAGTTGACGTCGTTCGGGTTGTTGAGGAACGACTGCAGCGACGGGATCATGACCGTCGAGGCGAAGTCGGGCCGCGTGTCGCGATCCATGTACTGCGCGATGTGCTTGGCGTTCGCAATCAGGTCGGCCGCCTTCTTCTGCAGTGCGCTGTAGTGCACGCGGCTCGCGCGCCGGTTCGCCGCGGTGTCGTTCGGGTCGGACGCGAGGTAGGTATTTGCGGCAGCGGCCGAGCCCGAGGTACGCCAGCAGCTTCTTGGCGTCCGCGTTCGACTCCTGCCCCTTCGAGAGCATGAAGCCGTCGATCGGCGCGTCGAGGGAGTCCTGCCCCCACTTCGGGATTGATCGCGGGGTACGGGAAGAAGTCGAGGTCGGCATGGTCGGAGGGGTTCGTGAACTGCTGGCCGACGAACGACCCGAGCAGGAACATCCCGGCCTGCTTGGCCACGACCTGCTGCGCACCCTCCTGCCAGGTGAGCCCGAGCGCGCCCGGCGAGTAGTACGGCAGCAGCTCCTTCCACTGGTTGAAGACCCGTTTGACCTGCGGGCTGTCCCAGGCGTGCTTGCCGGCCATCAGGTCGACGTGGAACTGGTAGCCGTTGATCCGCATGTTGAGGATGTCGAACGTCCCCATCGCCGGCCAGCCGTCCTTGTCGGTGAAGGCGATCGGGATCAGGCCGTCCGACTTCATCTTCTTCGCGAGCGCGATGAGCTGATCCCACGTCTTCGGGATCGAGTAGCCGTGCTGCTTGAAGACGCTCTTCCGGTAGAAGACGGCCCAGGGGTAGTTGTAGATCGGGACGAAGTACTGGTGGCCGTCGAGCCCCGTCGAGGCGGCCTTCATGGCCGGCGGCATCTGCGGCGTGAGCGTCTGCCACACGTCGTCGATCGGCGTCGCGAGCCCCTTCTGGGCGAAGAACTGCATGCGGTAGCCGGCGAACCAGGTGAAGACCTGGTCGGGCTTCCCCTGCAGGTAGCTGTTGATCTGCTCCTGGAAGGTGTTGTGGTCGACGGTGTTGACCTTGACGCCGATCCCGGTGGACTTCGTGAAGTTGGCCATCACGTTCGCGATACGCCTTCTTGGGCACCGGGTCGGAGCGTTGGAGCCGAACGTCACGGTGCCGGCGCTCGCGCGTGCGAGCGAGCGGGCACCGGTGCGCATCGCCCGGGCTGCGCCGGGGCCGTAGAGGACGGCAGCGCCTGCAGCCACGCCGGTGGCGAGCAGGCGGCCGCGGGTCAGGAGCGGGGAGCCGTCAGCGGGGGCTGGCTGCGGCGGGGAGTCGTCGGGCATCGCATTTGCCTCCAAGTCTCGAAATCGATCACATTCGAACAAAATCGAACCCAATCTGTCGCACCGGGAGCCGTAAGCGCCGGTCCGGACGAGCAGTGTCGCAACCTTTTCATGCTTGTAGTGCACTTGTCAAGCCACATCCGCCTACCTGCCGACAAATTTGCCTCGAGGGTGGCATTGTTCGAATCTGTCCGTTAGTGTGCGATCCTCGATGCTTGCGGAAGCACGGCAGATGATGATCGTCGAGGAAGTCAGACGTCGCGGCTCGGTCCGGGTTAGCGAGCTCACCGAGCAGCTCGGCGTGTCGGAGATGACGGTCCGGCGCGATCTCGACGCCCTGGCCCAGTCCGGGCTGATCGAGAAGGTGCACGGCGGTGCGACGACGCGGATGCGCCTCACCGCCGACGAGCCCGGGTTCGAGGTCAACTCGCACCGGCAGCTGCCCGAGAAGGAGGCGATCGCGAACGCGGCCGCCGAGCTCGTGAGGCCGGGCCAGGCGATCGCCTTCTCCGGCGGCACGACCACCTGGCGGCTTGCGCGGCGCATCCGGCGGACGCCGAACCTCACCGTGGTCACGAACTCTCTCCAGGTCGCCGACGTCCTGCACGCCGAGAACCGTCCCGACCTCACGGTCGTCATCACGGGAGGCGTGCGCACGCCGTCCGACGCGCTCGTCGGCCCGATCGCGGAGAGGACCCTCCGCACACTCCACGTCGACGTCCTGTTCATGGGCGTGCACGGGATGACCGAGGACGCCGGGTTCACCACGCCCAACCCGCTCGAAGCCGAGACCGACAAGGCGCTGATCGCGTCCGCGTCGCGCTTCGTCGTCGTCGCCGACCACACGAAGTGGGGAGTCCGCGGGCTCGTGAGCATCGCCTCCCTCTCCGACGCGGACGTCCTCGTCACCGACGACGGGCTGCCTGCCGACGCGCTCGCGCTGCTCGCCGAGTCGATCCCCGAGCTGGTCGCCGCCCCGCTCCGCCGGCGGCGCAACGGCCAGGCGCGCGGGGCTGAGGCGTCGTGACGCCTCCCCTCCCCACGACGGACGAGACGATCGCCCCCGAGGCGTCACATCTTCTCGAGGACGTCCACACGGGGCTGCGCACGTACGTCGTCGGCTCCCGCCAGTCCCGACCGAACCTGCCGGACGCAGGCTGCCCCTTCTGCCCGGGAGGGCTCGAGGCGCCCGAGGACTACGACGTCCGCTGGTTCCGCAACCGCTGGCCGGCACTGCCCGACGACCGCTGCGAGGTCGTGCTCTACACGCCCGAGCACGACGCGACGTTCTGGTCGCTCGGGGTGCCGGGAGCACGGAAGGTGGTCGATCTCTGGGCGGAGCGCTCGGCGGCGCTCGGGGCGCGGCCCGACGTCGAGTACGTGCTCGTGTTCGAGAACCGCGGCGCCGAGGTCGGCGCCACGATCGCCCACCCGCACGGGCAGATCTACGCTTTCGACTTCGTGCCGGAGCTGCCGCTCCGGGAGCTCGAGCGCGGCGAGCGGTTCGACGACCCCGGCGACCGGCTGGTCGCGACCGGGCCGGGCTGGTGCGCGTGGGTGCCGGAGGCGCCGATCTTCCCGTACGCCCTGAAGCTCGTCCCCGACGCGCCGGTGCCCGACCTGCCGTCGCTCGACGACGCCGGGCGCAACGGCCTCGCGGTGCTCCTCGTGGACGTCCTGCAGGCACTCGACCGGCTCTTCGACGCCCAGACGCCGTACATGCTCTGGATCCACCAGCGCCCGTTCGACGGTCGCGACTGGCCGCAGGCCCGCCTGCACGTCGAGATCGTGACGCCGTGGCGCGCGCCCGGCGTGCCGCGGTTCGTCGCCGCCGGTGAGCTGGGCTCGGGCGTCTACTTCAACCCGGTCGCCCCCGAGGCCGCTGCGCAGTCGCTCCGCGAAGCGCGAGCGTGACGGAGGCACTCGAGTCGCTCCTTTCCCCCGGCGGGCTGAGGAGCTGGGAGACGCCCGAGCTGACGAGCCTCAACCGGCTGCCGCCCCGGGCCACGCTCGAGCGGCCGCCGGGGCTCACCCGCTCCCTCGACGGCCCCTGGGAGTTCCGCCTCGCGGCTGCGCCGGAGGAGGCCCCCGCGGCGCTCGCGCGGACGCGCGGCTGGGACACGGTCGAGGTCCCGAGCCTCTGGACGATGCTCGGCTACGACATCCCGCAGTACACGAACGTCGTCATGCCCTTCCCGGATCGCGCCGCCCCGGGTGCCCGAGCAGAACCCGACCGGGATCTATCGCCGGACGTTCTCGGTGCCGCGGGACTGGAAGGGCCGGCGCGTCGTGCTTGCCTTTGGCGCCACCGAGGGGGTGCTGCACGTCGTCGTCAACGGTCACCCGGTCGGGATCGCCAAGGACTCCCGCACGCCTGCCGAGTTCGACGTCACGGACGTCATTCGCCGCGGCCGCCCCAACGAGCTCGTCGCCGTCGTCGTGCGCTGGTCCGATGCGAGCTTCGTCCAGGACCAGGACCAGTGGTGGCAGGCGGGCATCTCGCGCTCGGTGACGCTGGCGGCGCAGGCCTCGGTGCGCGACGTGTTCGCGCGCGCGGACGCGGACGGCTCGCTGGTTGTGGACGTGGACGGTGGCGAGGTCGAGGCGCAGCTGGTCGACCCGCGCGGCCGCGTCGTCCTGCGCCGGCGCTTCGCGGGCCGGCTGGAGACGGGCATCCGGCGGCCGCGGCTCTGGTCGGCCGAGGAGCCCTCGCTCTACACGCTGCTCCTCGACGACGGGACGGGCCCGGTCTCCTGCCGGGTCGGCTTCCGGACGGTCGAGATCCGCGACGGGAAGCTGCTCGTCAACGGCAAGGCGCCGCTGATCCGCGGCGTCAACCGGCACGACCACGACGACCGCCGCGGGTGTGCCGTACAGGCCGAGCTGATGGAGCGCGACGCGCGGCTGATGAAGCAGTCGAACGTGAACGCCGTGCGCACGTCGCACTATCCGAACGACCCCTACTGGCTCGACCTCTGCGACCGCTTCGGGCTCTACGTCATCGACGAGGCGAACATCGAGTCGCACGCCTACTACGACGAGCTGTGCCGTGACCCCCGCTACACGGCGGCGTTCCTCGAGCGGACGCGCAACCTGGTCGAGCGCGACAAGAACCACCCGAGCGTCATCTGCTGGTCGCTCGGCAACGAGAGCGGCTACGGCCCGAATCACGACGCGGCGGCCGGCTGGATCCGCGGGCGCGACCCGTCCCGCCCGCTCCACTACGAGGGGGCGATCAAGTTCGACTGGGCGGGCGGGACCCGGGCCACGGACCTCGTCTGCCCGATGTACCCCGAGCTCGAGGCGATCGTCGAGTGGGCGCAGACCACGACGGACGAGCGCCGGCCGCTGATCATGTGCGAGTACTCGCACGCGATGGGGAACTCGAACGGAGGCCTCGCCGACTACTTCGCGGCGTTCGACCGCCATGACCGGCTGCAGGGGGGCTTCATCTGGGAGTGGGTCGATCACGGAATCCGCCGCTCCGACGCCAATGGGCGCGAGTACTGGGCCTACGGCGGTGACTTCGGAGAGGAGCCGAACGACGCCAACTTCTGCGCCGACGGGCTCGTGTGGCCGGATCGCACCCCCCACCCGGCAGTGGTCGAGCTCAAGCACCTGGCACAGCCGGTTCGCGTCGAAGCGGCCGGCGACGGCCGCTTCGCGATCTGCAACCGCCGCGACTTCACCGGCCTCGACGATCTCCGCGGGACGTGGGAGCTGAGCGAGGACGGCGAGGTCGTACGCCGCGGGAACCTCCCGCGCCTGCGGGCCGCGCCCGGAGAGGCAACCGAGGTGGCGCTCGACCTGCCGCCCGGCCGCGGCGAGCGGTTCGTCACCTTCCGTTTCTTCCTCCGTCGCGCGACCGACTGGGCACCCGCCGGCCACGAGGTGGCCTGGCAGCAGCTCCCGCTCGGCTCGCGCCCGCGCCGCCGTCTGTCGGGCCGGACAGTCGCTCCCGATCCCGAGGGCGTGCTCGCGACGCGCCGCGTCCGCGCCGCCGTCGACCGCAGGACCGGCGTGCTGGCGGAGCTCGGAATCGACGGGGGCAACCTGCTCGTCTCGGGGCCTCGGCTCCAGCTCTGGCGCGCCGCGACGGACAACGACGGGCTCCGGATGCTCCCCGATCGGCCGGGCGGCGTGCTCGCGCGCTGGCTCGAGCTCGGCCTCGACCGCCTGGAGCAGCGGCTCGACTCGGTGCGCGTGCGCCGGGACGCGATCGAGGTCGTCCATCGCGCCTCGGGACGGGGCGACTGGAGCGACGCCGTCCACCGGCACACCTACCGCCTGCTCGCCTCGGGCGGGCTTGTCGTCGAGAACGAGGTTCGGCTCGGGCGCGAGCTCCGGGATCTGCCGCGCGTCGGCGTCGTGCTCGTTCTGGCGCCGGGGCTCGAGGCCCTCGAGTGGGTCGGGCTCGGACCGACGGAGAGCTACAGCGACCGCCGCGCCGGGAGCATCGTCGGCCGCTTCCGGAGCACCGTGAGCGAGCAGTACGTGCCGTACATCCTCCCGCAGGAGCACGGGCACCGGAGCGACGTGCGCTCGCTGTCCCTCACGGACGGAGACGGCTTCGGCCTCGTCGTCGAGGGCTTGCCGGCGATCGGCTTCACGGCGAGCCACTTCACCGCAGCCGACCTCTACACCGCCCGGCACACGAGCGACCTCGAGCCGCGACCCGAGGTGGTGCTGAGCCTCGACCACGCGCAGCGCGGCCTGGGAACGGCGAGCTGCGGCCCCGACACGGCGCCGCGCTTCCGCCTCACGGCAGCGTCCTACAGCTTCTCGTTCGTGCTGCGGCCGCTGAGCTCCTCGCGCCCCTCCCACACTACTCGGGCCCCGCGCGACGGAAGGGCGGTCAGCGACCGCGCGGCGCGTCCGGTTCGCCCGCGGTAGTCCCGTTCGGTGCGCGTAGCGATCTCGTCTGCGTGATTGGCGTCGACCAGCGCGAGCACGGCGCCGCCGAATCCGCCGCCGTGGAGGCGGGCGCCGTACGCCCCCGCGTTCGCCAGCAGCTCGACGAGAAGGTCCAGCTCCGGAATCGACACCTCGTAGTCGTCGCGGAGACTCGCGTGGCTCTCGAGGAGCAGCAGCCCGGCCGCAGCGAGGTCGCTCTCGGCGAGCGCGTCCGCGAACCGGAGCACCCGCCCGTTCTCGCCGACGACGTGCCGCAACCGCCGCAGCGACACGCCGTCGAGCTGCTCCAGGTCGGCGACGGTGACGTCGGGCGAGCGCTCGGCGCCGACCAATCGGAGCGCATGCTCGAGCTGGGCCCGCCGCTCCCCGTACGCGGACGACTCGAGGCTCCGCTCGACGCCCGAGTGCACGAGCAGGAGCGCGACGCCCGCCGGCAGGTGGACGACCCGATGCTCGAGGGTCGAGCAGTCGAGCAGTAGCGCTGCTCCTTCCCGGCCGAGGAGGCAGGCGGCCTGGTCGAGGATGCCGCACGGCACCCCGACCGCCCGCAGCTCCGCCCGCTGGCACGCGAGCGCCAGCTCGACCCGGTCGACCTCCACCGAAGCGAGGGCGCACAGCGCGAGTCCGACGGCCACCTCGAGTGCAGCCGACGACGACAGTCCGCTCCCGGCGGGCAGGTCGGAGTCCACCGTCGCCTCGAATCCGGCCAGGCGAAGACCGAGAGCCGCGAGCTCGGCGGCGACGGCCTGCCCGTACCGCCCCCAGCCGGTCACCTGCGGCCCCGATCCGTCGGCCGTGAAGACGTCCGCCGAGCCGTACGTGGCCGACACGAGCCGCACGTCCTCCTCCGGCCGCGTCACGGTCAGCGTGATCCCGAGTTGGATCGCCGCGGGGAGCACCAGCCCACCGCTGTAGTCCGTGTGCTCGCCGATGAGGTTCACCCGCCCCGGCGCCCACACGACCGGCAGAGTCATGGTTTCCGAGCCACCCGCATCATTCCTCGCGGTGGACGGTGTCCGGCGAGAACGCGGGCAGGCAGACGGCGACGTACTCGGCGCCGCCCGGCTCGGGCGTCGAGTACCGCACGCGCTCACCCGGCCGCGTGTGGACGGCTTCGCCCGCCCGCACGTCGAGGCGCCCACCGTCATGCTCGACAACGAGGAGGCCGCTGAGCACGAGCGTGTACTCGTCGAACTCGGGCGCCTGCGCCGGCTCCACCCAGCCCTGCGGGCTGCGCATCCGCGCGATGCTGACGCCCGCGTCGCCGGTGTTCACGCGGCCGACGAACTCCTCGATCGTCTTCGGCAGCGTGCCGGCGGAGGCAACCACAGTGGGCTTCTCGATGCGCTCAGGCATCACATGTGCTCCGGTGCTTCGACGCCCACGAGATCGAGCGACCGGCCGACGACGTCGCGAGTGGCCGCGACGAGGGCGAGCCGAAACGACTCGTGCTCGCCGCCCTTCGCCGCCAGCACGCGGTGCTTGTCGTAGAAGCGGTGGAAGTCGTCCGCGAGCCGGATCGCGTACACCGGGATTGCGTGCGGCCCCCGCCGCTCGGTGGCCTCGCGCACGACGGCGGGGAACTCGGCGAGCCGCTTGACGAGCTCACGCTCCTCGGCCGCCAGCGGCAGCCGCGGCGCCGGGTCGACCTCGGCATCGTCGGGGGCCTCGCGGAAGATGCCGCCCGTCCGCGCGTGCACGTACTGCACGTAGTAGACGGGGTTCTTGCGCGACTTCTCCGTGGCCAGGTCGACGTCGATCTCGATCGT
Organism: uncultured Actinomycetes bacterium; assembly: GCA_963792135.1. GTDB lineage: Bacteria > Actinomycetota > Thermoleophilia > Gaiellales > Gaiellaceae > PALSA-600. Next base: position 46,196 of record CAWBVD010000010.1, read on the forward strand.
CTGGTCGTGGCCGCGGTCGACGAGAAACCAGCGCGCGAAGTCGACACCGACCTCGTCCACGAAGTCGTCGAGGAAGACGACGTCGCCCTTCCGCTTCGACATCTTCGCCTGCTCCGCTCCCCTCACGAGGTTCACGAACTGGTAGATCAGCACCTCGACGCGCTCGGGGTCGTAGCCGAGCATCGCGGCCGCCGCCTTCAGCCGCGCGACGTACCCGTGGTGGTCCGCGCCGAGGACGTAGATCGCACGCGCGTAGTTGTCGAGCTTGCGCCGCAGGTAGGCGACGTCGGCCGCGAAGTAGAGATGGCTGCCGTCGGCCGACCGCAGGAGCGGACGGTCCTTGTCGTCGCCGTGAGCGGTCGTCCGGGCCCAGAGCGTGCCCTCAGAGTCGTAGGTCTCGATCAGCGCGATCGCCGCGGGGATCTCCGGGACGAGCTCGACCTCGCGAACCCAGGAGTCGAAGTGCACGCGGAAGCGCTCGAGAGTCGCCTCGATCTGCTCGAGCATCGCGGGCACCGGGTCGCCGGGCAGCCGTGCGAGGTCGGCGATGTACGCGCCCTGGTAGCCCTCGTCGGGCGGGTCCTCCCCGCGTCGCGACGCCTCGACCGAAGCGCGGAACAGATCCATCTGCCGTCCGGCGTCGTTCCAGTAGTACTCGCGGGTCACGTCGTGGCCGGCGAACTCGAGCAGCCGCGCGACCGAGTCTCCATATGCCGCGTTGCGCGCTGAGGCAACAGTAAGCGGCCCGGTGGGGTTGGCGGAGACCATCTCGACCTGGACGCGCTCGGGCTCTTGCGCCCAGCCGCCGCCGTAGTCGCGATCGATCTCGTCCAGGAGCTCGCCGAGGAACGCGTCGGAGACCCACAGGTTCAGGAAGCCCGGGCCCGCGACCTCCGCCCGCTCGACCGACGGCAGCTCGACGACCCGTTCTGCAAGCGCCTGCGCGAACTCGCGCGGCGACTGGCCGCTCTGGAGCGCGACGTTGGTCGAGTAGTCGCCGTGCGCCGGGTCCTTCGGCCGCTCGAGCGCGACCGCACGGCCCGCGAGCATGGTGAGCTCGTCGGCGAGGCCCTCGAGCGCGCTAGCCAAGCGTCTCCGAGCCAAACAGATCCTCGAGCTTCTGCAGCTCGTCCTCCGTGCCGATCGCGATCAGGACGTCCCCGGCCTCCATCGTCCGGTCGGGGTTGGGCGTCACGTCGAAGCTCCCGTCCGGCGAGCGGAGCGCGATGATCACCGCGCCGGTCGTGCTGCGGATCCGCAGCTGGCGGATCGTGCGGCCGGTCTGCGGGCCGTCGGGCGTGACCTCGATCTCCTCGAGCCGAAGATCGGGGCCCGCGAAGGACGAGATCAGCTCCAGGAACGCCGCCACCTGCGGCTTGAGCGCCAGCTTCGCCATCTCGGTGCCGGCCGCGGCATACGGCTGCACCACTCGATTGGCGCCCGCCAGCAGCAGCTTCCGCTCCGCCTCGCGGGTCGACGCGCGCGCCACGATCATCAGGTCGCCCCGCTGCGACCGCGCCGAGAGCGTGATGTAGAGGTTCTCGGCGTCGGAGTCCGCCGACGCGAGCAGGCCCCGTGCGCGCTGGATCCCGACCCGTTGCAGGTCGCCGTCGTCCGAGCCGCGTCCCGCGCCGGTAGAGCACGCCGCGCTCCTTCGCGATCTCGATCGCATCCTCGCCGGTGTCGAGCACCACGAACGGCTGGCCGGAGGCCGCGAACTCCTCCGCCGCCCGCCTGCCGACGCGCCCGTAGCCGCAGATGATGAAGTGGTCATGTAGGCCCTCGATGATCCGCCTCCGCCGTTTGTCCCGCCGTGCCCCGGCCTCCACCTCGTGGGCGATCGCCTCGATCGCCTGGGCCGCCACGTAGCCGAAGATTGCCACGCCGCCGAGAGCCACCGCGATGGTGAGGAACTCGGCGCCCGCACCTTTGGGCGCGGAGTCGAGGCCGGTCAGGGTCGCGGTCATTACGGTGCGGTAGAAGGAGTCGTTCCACTTCTCGTGGAGGAGGTGGTGGAAGCCGACCGTCCCGATCGTGAACAGCACGACGGCGACCCCGAGGGCGAACGCGACCCGCCGTAGTGTCTCCCTGGACAAACTAGTCTCCCGCCGTGCGCGTCGCCGTCATCTCGGACATTCACGCGAACTATCACGCGCTGGAGGCAGTGCTCGCGCAGGTGACCGACGAGGCGCCGGACGAGATCTGGTGTCTGGGCGACGTCGTCGGGTACGGTCCCGAGCCCAACCGCTGCTGCGAGATCGTGCGGGAGCGCGCCGACCTCTGCCTGGCCGGCAACCACGACCTGGCTGTGATCGGATCGCTGCCGCTCGAGGACTTCAACGGCGACGCCGCGGCGGCCGCGCGCTGGACGCGGAAGGTGCTCGCCGACGAGGCCTGGCAGTTCCTGGCCCCACTCGCGCCGGCTGCGACGCGCGCGGGCGTGGCGCTCTTCCACGGCAGTCCGGTCGACCCCGTATGGGACTACGTGCTCAGCGAGGAGGGCGCACGCCTGAGCCTCGACACGGTCAGCGCCGGGATCGTCATGGTCGGCCACAGCCATGTCGCGCTGCGGCTCGGCTACGAGGGCGGCTCGATCTCCGGCGGGCTCGCCCAGGCCGGTGACGAGGTCGACCTCTCCGCGGCGCGCTGGCTGCTGAACCCGGGGTCGGTCGGCCAGCCGCGCGGCGGCGACCCGCGGGCCGCCTGGCTCATGCTCGACTTCGATGCGCGCCGCGCCTGGTTCCGGCGCACGGAGTACCCGATCGAGCTGACGCAGGCGGAGATCCGCGCCGCGGGCCTGCCGGAGACGCTGGCGCTCCGGCTCGCGATCGGGCAGTAGTCAGCCTGGATCCAGGCTTCTAGCCGACGGGCTCGGCGGTGGCCGGCGCCTCGCCGAAGGTGATGCCCTCGCGGCTCAGCGTGAGCTGAACCTCCTCCCGCGCCTTGAAGATCCGCCACTTCACGGTCGAAAGAGTGATCTCGAGCGCCTCGGCGATCTCTCCGTACGGCATTCCGACGACGTCCCGAAGGAGCAGCGCCATCTTCAGGTCGGGATTGAGGTCGTGCACCGCCCGCCAGATCGCGTCGATCGTCTCCGTCCGCTCGACCGGCTGGTCGTACGACTCGAGCGGCGCGACGTCGTCGAAGCTGACGAACGAGTTCGGCCTGCGCTCGCGGGCGCGGAGCTCGTCGAGCACACGGTTCTTCGTCACCTGGAAGAGCCAGGTCGTGAACTTGCACCGGAGCGAGAACTTCGGCAGGCCGTTGAGGACCCGGACGAAGACCTCCTGCGTCAGATCCTCGGCGAGGCCGCGGTCGCCGGTCAGCCGGAGGATATAGTTGTGGACCGGAGTCTCGTACGCGCGGACCAGCTCGGTAAACGCCGCAACGTCACCGTTCTGCGCTTTACGAAGAAGCGTCGGATCCGGTTGCGGAAGAGCCAATGAATCCAATGTAGCCCTGGCTTTCAGGTCTCTTAACCGACTCTCAGACGCTCGTACAAATCTTTAGCAGTCAGCAAATCTCTACCACTCATGTGAGGTGAGTCCTTCACCCCAAGGAGGGAAAGCACTGTAGGAGCAAGGTCGGCGAGCTCACCACCCTCCCTTAATTCCCCAGATGTGGTGAGAACCAACGGCACCGGGTTCGTCGTGTGCGCGGTGTGCGGTGAGCCGTCGTCGGCGATCAGCTTCTCCGCGTTTCCGTGGTCGGCGGTGACGAGACACACGCCGCCGAGCTCGGAGACGCGGTCGACCACGCGCCCGAGGCAGCGGTCAGTCGTCTCGACCCCCTCGACCACGGCCGGGATCACGCCGGTATGCCCGACCATGTCCGGGTTCGCGAAGTTGATCAGTCCGAAGCCGTACCCCTCGCCGATCTGCGCACAGAAGCGGTCGGCGAGCTCCTCGGCCGACATCTCCGGCTCGAGGTCGTAGCTCGGGACGTCGCGGGGGCTCGGAACGAGGATCCGGTCCTCGCCGGGCCAGGCCGTCTCGACTCCTCCATTGAAGAAATAGGTGACATGGGCGTACTTCTCGGTCTCCGCCACGTGGAGCTGGCGAATGCCGGCGCGCGAGAGCACCTCGGCGAGCGTGTCCCCGACCGTGTGCTCCTCGAAGATCACGTGGGAGTCGATGTCGTGCTGGTAGCGCGTCATCGTCGTCAGGTCGACGCCGGCGACGATCAGCGCACGCGAGAGCTGCCGCGCCCGGTCGGGGCGGAAGTTGAAGAAGATCGCCGTGTCGCCCGGCTCGATCCTCGGCGTCCCGTCGATCACGACCGGCTCGATGAACTCGTCGGTCACCCCCGCCTCGTAGCTCGCCTCCACGGCCTGGAGCGCGTTCGGCGCGTGGTGCCCCTCGCCCTTCATCAGCGCGTCCATGGCCTTCTGCGTCCGGTCCAGGCGGTTGTCGCGGTCCATGGCGTAGTAGCGGCCGGACACGGTCGCGATGCGCTCGAGCGGCAGCGTCGCCAGGTCCCCGATCGCGGCATGCGGTGAGACGTCGCGGCCGTCGGTGAAGGCGTGGATCCACGTGTCGTCGGGATCCGGCGCGAGGTCGAGCAGCACCCGCAGATGCTCGATGTGGGAGTGCACGCCGCCCTGCGAGACGAGCCCGAGCAGGTGTACGCGGTTGCGGCGGGCGAAGGCCGCCTGGAGGACGGGGCTCTCGGCGAACGAGCCGTCGGCGATCGCGCGGTTCACCCGCATCAGATCCTGGTACAGCCGCCGCCCGGAGCCGATCGTCAGGTGGCCGACCTCGGAGTTCCCCATCTGCCCGGACGGAAGCCCGGCCGCCTCGCCCGACGCGTCGAGCTGCGTGTGCGGGTAGCGCGCCAGGAGCTCGTCGAAGACGGGCGTGTCGGCCAGCTCGACGGCATTGCCCGGGCCGGACGGCGCGACGCCCCAGCCGTCGAGGATGACGAGGGTTACCAGTGGGAAGCGTGACGGCAAATCGTCGCGAACGATTCCAGATCGAGCGAGGCGCCGCCGACGAGAGCGCCGTCGACGTCCGGTTGCCTACACAGCTCATAGGCGTTGTCCGGCTTCACCGACCCGCCGTAGAGCACCGGCACGTCGAGGATGGTCTTCACGAAGGCGTGCGCCTCCTGCGCGATCGCGGGCGTCGCCGTCTTGCCGGTGCCGATCGCCCACACGGGCTCGTAGGCGATCACGAGGTCGTCGGTCTCCGGGATCCCGTCGCGGATCGCGCCAACCTGGCGTCGGAGCACGTCTTCGGTCGCCCCCGCCTCGCGCTCGGCGTCGGTCTCGCCGACGCAGGCGATCACCTGCAGCCCGTGCTCGAGCGCGGCGGCGATCCGGCGCACGACCGTCTCGTCGGTCTCACCGAAGTACTGACGGCGCTCCGAGTGGCCGACGATCGTGCCGTAGGCGCCGAGCTCGCGCAGCATCGGCGCCGAGATCTCTCCGGTGAAGGCACCCTCCGGCGCCCAGTGGACGTTCTGCGCCGCGACGCCGATCTCCGTCATCGCGAGCGCCGTCACCGCCTCGGCGAGCGAGAGGTACGGCGGGCAGACGACGACGTCGACGGTGCCGAGGTCCGCCTCGCGGAGCGCGCGGCAGAACTCTCCCGCCTCGGCCGGGCCCTTGAACATCTTCCAGTTGCCGGCGATCAGCATCAGGATGGAATGGCCGCGACGCCGGGGAGCTCCTTGCCCTCGAGGAGCTCGAGGGAAGCGCCGCCGCCGGTGGAGATCCAGGAGATGCGGCCCGCCAGGCCGGCCTCGTTGACGGCGCGGACGGAGTCGCCCCCGCCCACGACCGAATAGGCGTCCGCGTCCGCGACCGCCTGTGCGACCGAGTTCGTGCCGGCGGCGAAGCGCGGCCACTCGAAGACGCCCATCGGGCCGTTCCAGAAGACGGTCTTCGCGTCCGCTATCGCGGCCGCGAAGACCAATCGGGTCTCGGGGCCGATGTCGAGACCTAGCCACCCATCCGGGATGGAGTCGAACGGCGTGATCTCGCGTCTCGGCCTCGGCCGAAAAACTGCTAGCGGCGACGACGTCGATCGGAAGCGTGGGCACGACCCCCTCCAGAGGAGCTTGCGAAGCAAGCTCCTCTGCCATCTTCCCACCGATCAGGACGGTGTCGGCACGGCTGCCGAGGTTCGTGAGCACGGCGACCTTGTCCTCCACCTTGGCGCCGCCGGCGACGATCACGAACGGCCGCTCGACCTCGCCCAGGAGACGGCCGAGGTGCTCGAGCTCGGCCAGCAGGAGCAGCCCTGCATAGGCGGGGAGCAGGTGGGCGACGGCCTCGGTCGAGGAGTGTGCGCGGTGAGCGGAGCCGAAGGCGTCGTTGACATAGAGGTCGCAGCCGTCCGCGAGCCGGCGGGCGAAGTCCAGGTCGTTCTTGGTCTCGCCCGGGTTGAAGCGCGTGTTCTCGAGGACGGTGAGCCGCTCGTCGTCGACGAGGTCCATGAGACGCTCGGCCACGGGCCGGATCGAGTACTTCACGCGGTCCTCCTCGGTCTTGGGCCTCCCGAGGTGCGAGCAGACGGACACGTCGGCCGCGCCGCCGTCGAGGAGCAGCCGGATCGTCGGCAGCGAGGCCCGGATGCGCGTGTCGTCCGCGACCCGGCCGTCGTCGAGCGGCACGTTCAGGTCGGCGCGGACGAGGACGCGCTTGTCCCGGACGTCGGCGTCGCGGACCGAACGCGGAAAACGCACTATACGAGCAGGTTCACGAGGTCGACGAGCCGGCACGAGTAGCCCCACTCGTTGTCGTACCAGCCGAAGACCTTCACCAGGTTCCCGCGCGCGTTCGTCAGCTTGCTGTCGAAGATGCACGAGTAGGGGGACTCCTTGATGTCGGTCGACACGAGCGGATCGGCCGAGTACTGGAGGTAGCCCTCGAGCGGCGCCTTGCCGGCCGCCTCCTCGAAGACGGCGTTCACCTGGTCGACGGTGACCTCCTGGTTCAGCGTCGCCACGAGATCGGTGAGCGACCCCGTCGGCACGGGGGCGCGAACCGCGACGCCGTCGAGCCGGCCTACGAGCTCGGGCAGCACGAGCCCGATCGCCTTCGCCGCGCCCGTCGAGGTCGGGATCAGGTTGATGGCCGCGGCCCGCGCGCGGCGCAGGTCGCTGTGCGGCATGTCCTGCAGGCGCTGGTCCGACGTGTACGCGTGGATCGTGGTCATGAACCCGTTGTCGATCCCGAACGAGTCGTCGAGTACCTTCGCGAGCGGCGCGAGGCAGTTCGTCGTGCACGAGGCATTCGAGATGATGTGGTGTTGCTCCGGGTCGTACGCGTCGAAGTTCACACCCAGGCAAACGGTGAGGTCGGGATCGGTAGCGGGCGCGGAGATGACGACCTTCTTCGCTCCGGCGTCGAGGTGCTTCTGCGCACCCGCGCGGTCGGTGAAGAAGCCGGTCGACTCGAGCACGACGTCGACGCCGAGGTCGCGCCAGGGCATCGCCGCGGGATCCTTCTCGACCAGCAGCGTGATCTGCTTGCCCCCGGCGTGCAGCACACCGCTCTCGACCGACACGTCGCCGGGGAAGGGCCCGAGCGTCGAGTCGAACCTCAGCAGGTGCGCCATCGTCGTCGGGTCTCCCAAATCGTTGGCGGCGACGATGTCGAAGTTCGACTGCCGAGTCAACGATGCGCGGAAGAAGTTGCGGCCGATGCGGCCGAAGCCGTTGATGCCCACACGGAGATTCGCCATAGGTGCTCGACTCTAGTTACGGCCGCAGGGCGTGGCGGGAGGAACCGTTACGCCGCGGCGGGCAGCCCGTAGATGGCGCCGATCTTCTTGCTCAGGTAGCGCACGTAGGGCTCGGGGTCGATGGTGGGGGTGCCGATCGCCCGCTCCAGCGTCTCCGTCGGCGTGAACTTCCGTCCGTTGCGATGGACGTGCTCGCGCAGCCACTCGCGCAGGTCGCTGAACTCGCCGCGCTCGAAGCTCTCCTCGAGGGCCGGGAGGTCGGCGGTGATCCGTTCCCAGAGCTGCGCCGAGATCAGGTTCCCGAGCGCGTAGGTCGGGAAATAGCCGATGGCGCCGATCGCCCAGTGCGTGTCCTGGAGCACGCCGCGCCTATCGTCCGGCACCTCGACGCCGAGCAGCTCCCACATCCGGCGGTTCCACTCCTCGGGCAGGTTCTCGAGGGGGAACGACTCGTCGAGCAGCTCCTGCTCGAGCTCGAAGCGCAGGATGATGTGGAGGTTGTAGGTCGCCTCGTCCGCCTCGACTCGGATCAGCGACGGCCGGACGGCGTTGATCTCGCGGTACCAGCGGTCGACGTCATAGCCGGCAAACGGCCCGGGAACGTCTCCACCAGGCGCGGGAAGAAGTGCCGCCACATCGGCAGCGAGCGACCGACCAGGTTCTCCCACATCCGGCTCTGCGACTCGTGCATCCCCAGCGACGTACCGCTGCCGAGCCCCGTCCGCTGAAGCTCGTCTGCGACCTGGTGCTCGTAGAGGCCGTGCCCGACCTCGTGCATCGTGGCGAAGAGGCCCTCGAGCGAGTCCTCGAAGTAGCGGGTCGTGACCCGGATGTCGTTGTTGCCGGTCCCGCTGGCGAACGGATGCACGGTCGGGTCGAGCCGCCAGGAGGTCTCGTCGAACCCGAAGCGCTTCACGACCTCCAGCTCGAACCGCTTCTGCAGCTCGAGCGGGAAGGGGCCCGCCGTCTCCGAGGGCGGCTCGACGCCGGCGACGAGCTTGACGAGCGGCGCCTGGTGCTCCTTCAGGTAGTCGAAGAGCGAGCGAACCTCGGCCGTGGTCATGCCGCGCTCGAAGTCGTCGAGGACTGCGTCGTACGGCTCCGCGAAGTCGCCCTCGAAGCACTCGATGTAGCGGCGCCGGAGCTCGACGTTCTCGCGTAGCGCGGGCAGGAAACCGGCGAAGTCGTTGTTCTGCCGGGCCTCCACCCAGACCGGCAGCGCGAGCGCCGACGCGCGCGACATCTCGGCGCGAAGCGACGACGGAACCTTGCAGGCCTTCTCGTAGTCACGCCGCGTCACGCGGATCAGGCTCGCCTCGAACGAGTCGTATTCGTGCTGCTCCTCGAAGGGCGCGAGCTCCTCGAGCAGATTGCCGATCTCGGACGACGTGAGCTTGTCGTGCGCGACCGCCCTGAGCGTCGCGAGCTGTTCGGCCCGGATCGGCGCACCCTTCGGCGGCATCAGCACCTGCTGGTCCCAGGCGAGCAGCGCGGAGGCTGCGGAGAGGTCGCTGATCTCGGCCAGCCGCCGGCGCAGCTCTTCGAACTTCTCGTTCACCGGTGGGCACCGTAGCCGACCATGCTGACTACCGGCGGCCTCTTGTCCGGGCTGAGCAACTTTATGATTTACAAATGCCCTGGAATCCGGCCGTCGCGGTGCGAGATACTGCCGTCTGCGGAGCCCACGCTCATTTTTGGAGCCGGATTCAGACCCCGTTCGGCGCCAAACGGTCGAGTGTGGAGTACTAAGAGGGGGAGTTCGTCCTCGGAGCTCCCCCTCCTCCGCTCATCGCTAGTTGTCAGCAGCCAGGTGGCGCAGCGCGGCCATGCGGTGGTGCGCTGCCGCCTTCGTGATCGGCGGCCTGCATTTCTTCGCAAGCTCGGCGAGTGAGAGGGCCGGGTGCTTCCTGCGCAGCACGGCGATCTCCTGGAGCTTCCGCGGGAGCGCGTCTACATCGAGCTGCTTGATTGCCTCGAGCTGCTGCTGGGCGGCCCGGACCGTGCGCTTCACGTTCGCCTCGTCGGCGTTGGCCAGGCGGTTTGCGTCGGACCGGGTCGCGGCGACGACGGCGTGCTCGTCGAGACGCAGCGCCGTCTCGCCGGCGCCGGCGAGGGCGAGGAGGTCGGCGATCGTCTCTCCCGACTTCGCGTATGCGGCCGCGTGAGTGCGGCGCTCGATCACCTTGAGCGTGATGCCGTCGCGCGCCGCGACGTCCGCGAGGAGCGCGGCGCCTTCGCCGTCGGTGGTCCGAATCTCGAGCTGCGGCGCGTTCGGGCCGGACAGGCTGCCGGCGCCGAGGAGAGCGCCGCGGAGGTAGGCGCTGCGGCAGCAGGGGCGGCCGAGGACGCGCTTCGGCGGCCGGCCGAGCGGGGCGCCGCCCGCGGAGAGCACGCCCGCCTCGCGGAGCGTCGCCGCCTCGGCCGGCCCGACGTCGAGATGGAGCTGGAAGCGGGTGCCGCGGTCGAACGCACGGCGCGGGTAGGTGCGGATCTCCGAGCGGATGTCGAGGTCGCGCAGCAGCCGGAAGGCCCGCCTCGCCGCGGCCGGCGTCGACAGGTCGAGCTCGACCGACAGCTCCCCGTGGCCGTGGAGGTGCCAGGTTCCCACCGCATGGCAGAGGGCCGACAGCTCGGCCAGCGTGCAGCAGCGCCGGGCGGGCGCGATCGCCGCGAGCTCGTTGCGCAGGTCGTCAGAGAGCGACATGCTCGAGCGCCAGCATGCGGCGCTTGTACTCGACGCCGAGCCCGCCGAACGAGCCGATCCCGTCCGACGCCACGACCCGGTGGCACGGGATGAACGGCGAGAGATGGTTTCGCGCGCAGAACGTCCCCGCCGCGCGCGCCGCGCCCGGCCGGCCTGCGAGCGCCGCCAGCTCGCCGTAGGTGACCACCTCGCCCCGAGGCACGGCCCGCAGCGCCCGCGCGCAGTCGCCGTAGAAGCCGTTCTCGAGCTCGAGCTCGACGTCGGCGAACGACTCCGGCTCGCCGGAGAAGAACGCCTCGAGCCGGCGTGCGAGCGGCGAGAAGCCGTGGCGCGCGGGCTCGATTCCCGGCCGCGGAAGCTCCGACCAGACGACGCGCCGTTCCTCGAGCCATACCTCCCCCACCCCGAACTCCGGCGCCTCGTACCGCAGGTGCGTCGTCCTCACCACGCGTTCCTGTATACCGTCCGCGAGCCATGGCCCGCCGGAGCCTGATGCGCACATACGCCCCCCTGCTCGGCTTCGTCTACGTGCCGCTCGGCGTGCTCGCGCTCGCCCTCGGCAGCCGGCACCCCCAGGCGGCGAGCGCGCTGTTCGTCGGCGCCGCGTTTGCGTTCCTCTGGTTCATGGGCAGCCTCCACGCACGCATCATCCGCTTCGACCCGGAGGGCTTCTTCGCGAGCATCGTGGTGCTCGGCGCGGGCGCGCTCCTGGCGCTGCAGGCCGCGGCGCTCGCCTCGCACGACGCGCTCGTCGCCGCGCCGGCGTCCGCCTGCGCCGCCACGGTGATCATCGGGTCGTCGCTCGCCGCGCTCGGCGCGCGCAAGGTGCCGGTCTGGTTCGGGCGCCTCGGGATCGTCGGCGGGATCGCGGTGCTGCTCCTCGGCGTCTGCGAGGCGGCGGCCGACTGGACGTTCGTCGGCTCGACGTTCTGGGCCTCGTCGCTTGGTTTCATGATCTGGGTCTTGATCACCGCCACCTACCTCGTCAGGAGCTGACATGGGTACCCACGGCATGTTCCGCGTCCCGCCTGCGCACAACGAGCCGCCGCGCGAGTTCGCGCCGGGCAGTCCCGAGCGCGCTTCGCTGACGGCGCGGCTCGACGCGATGAAGGACGAGCGGATCGAGATCCCGCTCGTGATCGGCGGCAAGGACGTCACCACCGGCAAGACGAGGCCGGCGGTGATGCCGCACGACCGCGAGCACGTGCTCGCCGACGTGCACCAGGGCGGCGCCGAGGAGACGAGGCAGGCGATCGACACCGCCGCCGAGGCGTGGAAGGACTGGTCGCGCTGGCCGTGGGAGGAGCGGGCGACCGTCTTCCTGCGCGCCGCCGAGCTGCTCGCCGGGCCCTGGCGCGACACACTGGTCGCGGCCACGATGCTCGGTCAGTCGAAGACGTCCCAGCAGGCCGAGATCGACGCGGCCACCGAGCTCGTCGATTTCCTGCGCTTCAACGCCGAGTACATGACCCGCATCTACGCCGACCAGCCCGTCTCGTCCCCGGGGATGTGGAACCGGATGGACTACCGGCCGCTCGAGGGCTTCGTCTTCGCGGTGTCGCCGTTCAACTTCACGGCGATCGGCGGCAACCTGACGTCGTCGGCGGCGCTGATGGGGAACGTGGTCCTCTGGAAGCCGGCGTCGACCGCGATGCTGAGCGCCTACTACTGCATGCGGCTGTTCCAGGCAGCAGGGCTCCCCGACGGCGTGATCAACCTCGTCTACGGGTCCGGCGCCGCGATCGGCGACGTGGCGCTCGCGAGCCGCGACCTCGCCGGCATCCACTTCACCGGCTCGACCGACGTGTTCAACGGCATGTGGAGGACCGTCGCCGGCCACATGGACCACTACCGCAACTACCCACGGATCGTCGGCGAGACGGGCGGCAAGGACTTCATCGTCGCCCACCCCTCCGCCGACCTCGACGCGGTGGCGACCGCGGTCGTCCGCGGGTCGTTCGAGTACCAGGGGCAAAAGTGCTCCGCCGCGTCACGGGTCTACGCGCCGTCGAACCTCTGGCCCGAGCTCCGCGAGCGACTGCAGGAGCAGGTGGCGACGATCAAGGTCGGAGACGTCTCCGACTACCGCAACTTCATGGGCGCGGTGATCGACGCCGGCTCGTTCGAGACCCAGCGCGCGGCGATCGCCGAGGCGCGCTCCCACGAGGGAACGGAGATCGTCGTCGGCGGCGGAACCGACGACTCGAAGGGCTTCTTCGTCGAGCCGACTGTGATCGAGACCCGCGACCCGGAGTTCCGGCTGATGCGTGACGAGATCTTCGGCCCGGTCGTGACGACGTACGTCTACGACGAGAACCGCTGGGACGACACGCTGGATCTCGTCGACTCGACCGCGCCGTACGGCCTTACGGGCGCAGTGTTCGCCGAGAACCGGGCGGCGGTGCAGGAGGCGGAGGCCCGCCTGCGCTACGCGGCCGGCAACTTCTACGTCAACGACAAGCCGACCGGCGCCGTCGTCGGGCAGCAGCCGTTCGGCGGCGCCCGGGCCTCGGGGACAAACGATAAGGCGGGCTCGATGTGGAACCTGATCCGGTGGGCTTCACCGCGCACGATCAAGGACACCTTCATCCCGGCGCAGGATTACCGCTACCCGTTCCTGGACTCCTAGATCCGGCACCTCGACAAGGTCCCCCAGCCCTGGCTCTTCCTCGCCCTCGCGGCGGGGTTCGGCGTAATCGCCTACTTCGCGAGCGGCGGCAGCCTGGCGCGGGGCGTGATCGCCGGGGTCGTGTTCGGCGCGGCGATCTCGGGCTGGCTCGCGCTGCGGCGCCGCATCTGGCGCGACTGACGCCGATAGGCTCCGCCCAACCCGTCGACGAAGGAGGAAGGCAGTGGCCATCGCAGTCATCCAGGACTTCCCGCAGGAAGAGACCGAGCGCTCGACCACGAACTACGACGCGGTCAGCCAGAAGATCATGGAGCGCATCACCGAGAACCCCGGCCTGATCATCCACACCGCCGGCTGGACGGGCAACGGCTTCCGGATCGTCGAGGTCTGGGAGTCGAAGGAGGCCTATGACGCGTTCATGCGCGACGTCGTCATGCCGCTCGTGATGGAGCAGACCGGAGGGGATCCCGGAGAGCCGCCGGTGGAGAGCTGGTACGAGCTTCACAACGTGGTCGTGCCGGAGTAGCCCGCGCCGCCCGGCCGGGCCGCCGGCAGCTAGTGTAGTAGTGTCGCTACGCAATGGAGCTCGAGCGCCCGCAGATCGAGAAGCCGGAGGGCGACATCCCTTTCGATCTCGGGATCGACGACCTGGTCGTCGGCGAGGGCGAGGAGGCGACGAAGGGGAGCAAGGTCAGCGTGAACTACGTCGGCGTCGCGTTCTCGACCGGCGAGGAGTTCGACGCGTCGTGGAACCGCGGCCAGCCGTTCCGGTTCACGCTCGGCAAGGGCCAGGTCATCCCCGGCTGGGACCGGGGCGTTGCCGGGATGCGGGTGGGCGGCCGGCGGAAGCTGACGATCCCCTCGGCGATGGCCTACGGGGCGCGCGGCGCGGGCGGAGTGATCAAGCCCAACGAGCCGCTGGTCTTCGTCGTCGACCTGCTCTCGGTCGAGTAGTCAGGCTCGTCCGGCCTTGTGCAGCTGGGCGTAGATGTGCCGCGCCGTCTTCGCCGGCACGCCGGGCACGCCCTCCAGCTCCTCCGGGCTCGCCGCCAGAACGCGCTCGGCCGAGCCGAAGTGGCGGAGGAGCGCCCGCCGGCGCGCCGGCCCGACACCCTCGAGCTGGTCGAACATCGACTCGCGGGCGCTCGCATCGCGCCGCTGGCGGTGGAAGGTGATCGCGAACCGGTGCGCCTCGTCGCGGAGCCGCTGGATCAGCTGCAGCCCGGGCGAGTGGTCGGGGAGCAGCACCGGGTCCGGGCGGCCCGGCAGGAAGACCTCCTCCACGCGCTTCGCGAGCGAGACCACCGCGACCCGCGGCAGGTCGTAGGCCTCCATCGCCTCGAGGGCCGCGCTCAGCTGCCCCTTGCCGCCGTCGATCACGACCAGGTTCGGCGTGGCGACGAAGCTCTCGTCGAAGTCGTCCGTGTTGTGGCCGGCCGCGAGGCGTGCGAACCGGCGCGACACGACCTCGGCCATCGCCGCGAAGTCATCCTGCCCCGCCTGCCCGCGCACCGCGAACTTGCGGTAGTGCGCCTTCTTCGCGAGACCGTCCTCGAACACGACCATCGAGCCGACGATCTCCTGCCCCTGGATGTTCGAGATGTCGAAGCACTCGATCCGGATCGGCAGCGATTCGAGGTTCAAGACCTCCCTGAGCTCCTCGAGCGCCTCCACGCGGCGCAGCCGCTTCGTCTCCGACACGAGGGTCTCCGAGGACAGCGCCAGCTCGGCGTTCCGCTGCGCGAGCTCCTGCAGGCGCCGCTTCTCCCCCCGCTCCGGCGCCCGGACCTCGACCCGCGAGCCGCGCAGCTCCGACAGAAAGCCCTCGAGCGTGCTCAGGTCGCCGAGGCCGCGGGGGACGAGGATCTGCGGCGGAATCGCCGGCGCCGCCCCGTAGTACTCGAGGCAGAAGCCTTCGAGCACCTCGAGCGGCTCGTCCTCGGCCTCGTTCTCGAGCTGGAACGAGTAGCGGTCGACCATCCGGCCGCCCCGCAGCGGGAACACCTGCACCGCCGCCCTGGCCTCGCCGGCCGCGAGCCCGATCACGTCGATCGTCCCGATCGACGCGCGCTCGACCGCCTGCCGCTCGGCCAGCCGCTCGACCGCGTGCAGCCGGTTGCGGTAGCGCGCGGCATCCTCGAACCGCTCGTCGGCCGCAGCCTCGCGCATCTGCCGCTCGAGCTCCGCGCGGATCGGCTTGTCGTTCCCCGACAGGAACTCGACCACCTGGTCGATCACCTCACGGTAGGCCTCCCTGGAGACGTAGTCCACGCAGGGGGCCAGGCAGCGCTCGATGTGGTAGTCGAGGCAGGGGATGCCGCTCCGCCGTCCGGGCTTCGGCCCCTCGCAGGGTCGGTAGCGAAACACACGGTTGAGCACGTCGAGCGTCTCGCGCACCTTCTTCGCGTTCGCATACGGCCCGAAGTAGAGGACGCCGCGGCGGTGCCGCTTGCGCGTGAACATCACGCGCGGGTAGTCGTCCTCGAGCGTCACCGCGATGTACGGGAACGACTTGTCGTCGCGTAGCCGGACGTTGAACGGCGGCCGGTGGCGCTTGACCAGGTTCTGCTCGAGGTGGAGCGCCTCGACCTCGCTGCCGGTGACGATCGTCTCGATCTGGGCAACGCGCGCAACGAGGGTGTCGATCCCGACACGGTTGTCGCTGCGGCCCGCCTGGAAGTACTGCCGCACGCGCGGCCGGAGCGACTTCGCCTTGCCGACGTAGAGCACGTTCTCGAGCTCGTCGCGGAACAGGTAGACGCCCGGCGTGGCGGGCAGGCTCTTCAGCGCGGACGTGACCTCTTCGGACGGCATCGACCCAGGGTATGAAATCCATGTGGGCGGCCGTTGGAGAATGACCGGCAGTGCAGCGGTGGGCTGTCACTGCAGTGCTCTCCGTGGCGGTGCTCCTCTCAGCCGGTCCCAGTGCTGCCGGTCCCAGTGCTGCCGGATGCTGCCGGGGATGGGGCTGCCGGTGACGAGACCCACCCGCTCCTCGTCGGGGCCGTCGAGGACGGCGCCAAGTACATCTCGCCAAGCCTCTACATGCAGCTCGCGCACAGCGCGAACTTCCGCGTGGTGGCACTCAGCTCGGTCTGGCGCCGGCACCGCGTTACCCCGGACGGGCCCGAGCTGGCGCGGCTCACGGCGGCAGCGCGGGCGGCCCGGAACAGCGGGATCACGCCGGTCGTCGCCGTCTACTACTTCGGCACCGAGACGCCGCTCACCGCTCAGGACCGCGGCGACTTCGACCAGTACGCCGCGACGATCGCGCGGGCGATCCCCGACCTCCGCTACATGAGCATCGGCAACGAGCCGAACAACGGGCTCTTCTGGCGGCCGCAGTTCGGACCGGAAGGCAGCGACGCCGCGGCCGAGGGGTACTTCCTTCTGCTGTCGCAGGCCTACGACGTGCTGAAGATCGTCGACCCGCGGCTCACGATCATCGGCGGCTCGCTCGCGGCACGCGGCAGCGACAACCCGAACGCGACACGCAAGACGCACTCCCCCACACGCTTCATCGAGGATCTCGCCGCCGCCGTCCGCGCGAGCGGGCGCACGCGCCCCTTCCTCGACATCCTCTCGCTCCATCCGTACCCGCCCAACTCGTCCGTCCCGCCCACGGTCGGCTACGGGGACTCGAGCTCGATCGGAATCGCGGACTACCCGCGCCTCGTGAAGCTCCTCACGCGCACCTTCGGCCGTCCGCTCCCGATCGCCTACGGCGAGTACGGCATCGAGACGCGGATCCCGCGCGGCGACCAGTCCCTCTACAACGGCATCCAGCCGCCCGCCGCCGACGCCGTCGCCGAGGCGCGGCAGGCGAACGACTACGTCTCGGCGATCGCACTCGCCGCCTGCCAGCCGCTCGTCCGGATGCTGCTCTTCTTCCACGTCACCGACGAGTCGAGCCTTGCCGGCATGCAGACGGGCCTCTTCTACCCCAACGAGCAGCCGAAGAGCAGCCTCGGCCCGGTCGCCGCCTTCGCGCAGGTCGCGGAGACGGGTCAGGCAAGATGCCCACCGTGAGGCGCGGCAGGATCGCAGCCGTTGCTCTCGCCCTCGGGGCGGCGGCACTCGTGGCGTGGGCGCTCGCGGCCGGCCTCGGCGGCGGCTCCCCGCGCCGCCTCGTCGTGGGCGGCGTGGAGGACGCTGCGAAGTGGAGCGACCCGGCCGGGAACATGGCGCGGGCGCGACGTGCCGCGTTCGAGGTGATCGTGCTCAGCTCCGTGTGGACGCGCGGTGCCACCACGCCCGACAACCCGGAGCTCGCCAGGCTCCGAACGGCCGTCGATGCCGCCCAGCGCGACGACATCCGGCCGATCGTCGCCGTCTACTCGTTCGGCGCCGACACGCCCGAGACGCAGCGCCAGCGGCTCGACTTCGCCGCCTACGCGGTCGCGATCCTCCACGCGATGCCGGAGCTGCGCTACATCAGCCTCGGGAACGAGCCGAACTCGAACATGTTCTGGCGCCCGCAGTTCGGCAGCGGCGGGACCGACGCGGCCGCGGGCTCCTACTTCCGGCTCCTCCGCACGGCGTACCCGCTCGTCAAGGCGGCCGCGCCGCACGTCACCGTGATCGGCGGCTCGCTGGCGGCGCGCGGCAGCGACAACCCGTACGCGCGCCGCAAGACGCACTCCCCTACCCGCTTCATCCTCGACCTCGGCCGCGAGTTCCGGGCGAGCGGACTCCGGAAGCCTCCGCTCGACCTCTTCTCGCTTCACCCGTATCCCGCGAACTCGTCGATCCCGCCGACGGCCGCCGATCCGCACTCGACCGCGATCGGCATCGCGGACTACCCGAAGCTGGTCGGGCTCCTCACGGAGGCCTTCGGGAAGCCGCCGCCGATCATCTACGGCGAGTACGGCATCCAGACGCAGATCCCCCGGCGCGAGCTCGACCTCTACTCCGGGAGGCGCGCCTCGTCCATCCGGCCAGTCAGTGAGGCGCGCCAGGCCGACGACTACGTCGGCGGCGATCAAGCTCGCCTCCTGCCAGCCGCTCGTGCGGATGCTCGTCTTCTTCCACGTGACTGACGAGGCGGCGTTCAGCGGGCTGCAGACGGGGCTCTACTACCCGAACGAGCGGCCGAAGGAGAGCCTCCGCCGCGTAGCGGCCTGGGCGAGGGCGGCGGAGAAGGGGCAGGTAAAATGCCGTCCATGAGCGAGCCGGCGGTCGGACAGTACGTCACCTATACGTTCTTCAAGGTGCGCCCCGAGTGGCGCCGCCTTCCGATCGAGGACCGCGAGGCGGCGAAGGATGCGTTCGCCGAGGTGGTCGAGGAGCTCGCGCCGCGGTTCGACACGCTCAACACGTACTCGACGACGGGCGTCCGCCCCGACTGCGACTTCTTCTTCTGGAAGATCACGCAGCGCTACGAGGACCTTGGCGAGTTCGGCGCCGCCCTCAACGCGACGCCGCTGTCGGCCTGGATGGACGTCTCCTACAACTACCTGGCGACCACGAAGGCCTCGCACTACACGAACGCGCGGCGGGCGCGGAAGATCATTCCGAAGGGCTCGCCGTACCTGGTCGTCTACCCGTTCGTCAAGGTGCGCCCGTGGTACGCGCTGCCCGAGTCGGACCGCCAGCGGGCGATGGACGAGCACATGCGGATCGGCCACGAGTTCGAGACGATCCACAACCACACGACGTACTCGTTCGGGATCGACGACCAGGAGTTCATGACCGTCTTCGAGTGCGACGAGCCGGCTGACTTCATGCACCTGATGCTGACCCTGCGCGAGTCCGAGGCCTCCAAGTACACGGAGCGCGACACGCCGATCTTCGTCGGGCAGCTGATGGAGATCCGGGCTGCGCTCGACCGCCTCGACGGCGTCGGCGCGCACGTCACCGCCTAGTGATCGTTCAGCTGTAGCGATGCTGGTCGCGCCACGTGCGTATGGCGGCGTACACCGCGGCCACCGCGACGAGCAGGAACGCGAGCAGGTCGCGCCCGCCGAGCGGGGTCGCGAAGTACCAGCCGAGGTCGACCAGGAGCAGCGCCACTGCGCCGTAGAACACCGACTGCGGCCGCCGCGGCCAGAGCGAGATCTCGCGGCGCCCGAAGTCACGCCACAGCATGTAGCCCGCGAAGGCGATCGCCAGGTAGAAGCCGAAGCGCAGCAGCGTCGAGGCTGTCGTCAGCGAGCGCTCCTGGTCGAGCACCACGATCGTCGCCGCGATCAGCCCGATGATCAGCATGCCCCTCGCGAACGGCGGAATTCTGCTCACGTTGCAGTCATGTAAGCGCGCACCGCAAGGGCGGCGGCGAGGAGCGTCGCGATCGCGAACCAGAGCAGGCGGGCGCGCGGCTCGTCCGGCGCGTAGAGGAACGGAGCGAACACGGCCAGCAGCGCGAACGTGCCGTAGGCGTAGTGGAGGCGGTCGGCCGCGCGCTTGTGCTCCGCGAGCAGGATCAACCCGAACAGCACCTGTGCGACGAGGAGCGTCTGCGCGGCGGCGAGGAGATGACTGACCCAGCGGCCCGCGCCCCGCCTCCGTGCCAGGAGCGCCGAGCCCCCGGCGACCCCACAGACGGCGATGACGAGGAACGCGTTGGCGTGATGGATGTCGAGCATGCCTCGACGCGGACGCTAGTACACCGTGCGCGGGCGTCGAGGCATGCTCGCCGATGGTCGCGTGGTGCTCGCCGCGCTCAGCCGATGAGGTCGACGGTGCGCTCGCCCCGGGCGTCCCAGTAGCTCTCGCCCAGCTTCTCGACGAGCGTCTGCTCGAGCTCGCCGGAGCGCTCCATGTCCTCGACGATGTCGGCGCCGCCGATCAGCTCGCCCTTCACGAACACCTGCGGGATCGTCGGCCAGCCCGAGAGCGCCGAGAGATCCTGCCGGATCTGCATGTCGAGGAGCACGTCGACCGCTGTGATCGGCGCGCCGGCACGGCGCAGCGCTCCCAGCGCGCGCTCGCTGTTGCCGCACATGATCGCGTCGGGCGTGCCCTTCATGAACAGCGCGACGTCCGCGGTGTCGAGCACCTCCTGGATCTGCGCCGTGTAGCTGACCGCTTCCTCGTTGATCACGTCTGTGTCCCTTTCGTCTTGATGCGTAGCTCGTGGATGCTCCCGTCCTTCCAGGGCTCGTCGAGCGCCTCGTAGACGAGCTTGTGCTGCTGGATGAGGCTCAGCCCGTCGAACGCCGGATCGGTGACGCGCACCTCGAGGTGGTCACCGCCGGCGCGGTCGATCACCTGAATCTCCGCGGCTCGCGGAAACGCCGACTCGAGCAGCCCCTGCACGCGTTCCTTGCTCACGCACGCATCGTATCGTCGAGGCGGTATCTGAGGGTCCGGCCGCTAGACTGGGGTTGCCAGCGGATGTGGCGGAATTGGTAGACGCGCACGGTTCAGGTCCGTGTGTCCTTTTGGACGTGGAGGTTCAAGTCCTCTCATCCGCACTCTGAAGCGCCTTCTCCTCCTCTGCGTGGCGGCTGCAGCCGCCGTTTCTGTCTCGGGCAGCGGCATCGCTGCCCGCGAGCTGCCGACCACCGAGGTGATCGTCACCTTGAATGCGCCCTCGCTGCTCGCGGGTGAGCGCAGCCTGACGGGAACGCGGATCCAGCTCGACCGCCGGCGCGTCGCCGCTGCGCAGGCGAGGGCCGAGGCGAACCTGCGCAAGGTGATCCCGAGCGCGCAGATCGTGGCGCGCTACCGCCTGATCGCGGACGGCTTCGCGCTTCGTCGTCCCGACCCAGGACGTCGGCAGGCTCGACGAGCGTCCCGGGCATCGCCAAGGTCTGGCCGAACCTCACCTACCACTCGCTGGCCGTGAGGCGGATCAAGGTGTCCCGCGCCGGCGCGCTGACCCAGGGGCCGCAGGTGATCGGCGCCGACAAGCTCTGGGGCGCGAACCTCGCGACCGCAGGCGAGGGCATGAAGATCGCGGTCATCGACGACGGGGTCGACGCCAAGCACGAGTTCTTCGATCCCGACGACTTCACGTATCCGGCCGGCTTCCCGAAGGGCCTGACGAAGGACACCACGCCGAAGGTGATCGTGCAGCGGGTGTTCCCGGCGCCCTCACCGCGCTACGAATACGCGTCGTTCCCCTTCGACCCGTCGCAGAACGGCTCGTTTCACGCCACCCACGTCGCCGGGATCGCCGCGGGCGACCACAACACGCAGGACGGCGCCCTCTTCCTGTCCGGCGTCGCGCCGGACGCGCAGCTCGGCAACTACAAGGCGCTCACGCATCCCCACGCCGGGGTTCGGCCTCGACGGCAACTCGGCGCAGATCGCCGCCGCGATCGAGGCCGCCGTGTCGGACGGCATGAACGTCATCAACCTCTCGCTCGGCGAGCCCGAGATCTCGCCGAGCCGCGACTTCGTCGTGCACGCGATCGAGGCCGCCGCGCAGGCGGGCGTCGTGCCGGTGATCGCGGCTGACAACCAGTTCGACGAGTACGGCTACGGGTCGATCAGCTCGCCGGCCAACGCTCCGTCTGCGATCACGGTCGCGGCCACCACGCTCGGCGGCACGATCGCGGACTTCTCGTCGGGCGGCCCCACCCCGGTCTCGCTGCAGCTGAAGCCGGACGTCGCCGCCCCCGG
The DNA here is from genome assembly GCA_963792135.1 of uncultured Actinomycetes bacterium. Taxonomy (GTDB): domain Bacteria; phylum Actinomycetota; class Thermoleophilia; order Gaiellales; family Gaiellaceae; genus PALSA-600. Next base: position 67,785 of record CAWBVD010000010.1, read on the forward strand.
CGTCGCGATCACCTCGTCGCTGCCGGTGAACCAGGCGGGGCCCTACGGCGCGATGTCGGGAACGAGCATGGCAGCGCCGCAGGTTTCCGGCGCGGCGGCGCTGCTGATGCAGCGGCACCCCGACTGGACGGTGGCGCAGATCAAGTCGGCGCTCGTCCAGACCGGCGATCCCGTGCGGGACGACAACGGCCGGGAGGTCTCGGTGCTCCGCGAGGGCGGCGGGCTGATCGACCTCGTCCGCGCCGACGATCCCCTGCTGTTCGCGGCGCCCACGTCGGTGTCGTTCCCGGTCAACGGCGGCACCGTGTCGGTCGACCTCGCCGATGCGGGCGGCGGCGCGGGCACGTGGTCGGTCACCGCGCCGCAGCAGAACCCGCGGGCCGGTGTCTCCGTGACGGTTCCGTCGACGGTGACGGTGCCCGGCAAGCTCGACGTCACCGCCAAGGTGGCGGACAGCGCGGTCAACGGCGACGTGACCGGGTTCGTCATCCTCTCGCACGACGGGCAGACCCGGCGGGTGCCGTTCTGGGTCGAGGTAGACCATCCCGCGCTCGCACACGAGCCGGCCCAGAACCTGACGCACCCCGGCATCTACCGGGCGACCACCGTCGGCGGCAGCCACGGCGTCGTTCGCTACCGCTACCCGACCGGCGGCGATACGGAGTACTTCGGGCCCGAGGTCTCGTACCTGGTGCACGTCACGAAGCCGGTCGCGAACTTCGGGGTCGCCGTTCTCTCCGGGCACGCGGTGCCGCATGTCGTGTTCGACGGCGACGAGAATCACCTGGTCGGCTTCACCGGGCTCCCGACCGCGCTCAACCCGTACCTCGAGACCTTCGGCGAGGCTCGCCCGGTCGCGGGCGCGGTCCTCCCCGCCCCGGGGACCTACGAGATCGTGTTCGACACCACGACGGCGAACCGCGCCGGGCCATTCACCTTCCGTTACTGGATGAACGACACGACCCCGCCGCGGATTCAGGTGCTCTCGACGTCGGGTGGGATCTCTCTCTCGATCGCCGACGGCGGCGCAGGTGTCGACCCCGAGTCGATCCGGGCGTCACTCGACGGCCACAGCATCGTCGAGCGCTACCGGCACGGCCGCCTCCAGATCCCGGCCTCGCCCGGCCGCCACCTGGTGATCGTGACCGCCTCCGACTATCAGGAGCTCAAGAACATGGAGGACGTGGCGGCGATCAAGCCGAACACCGCCACCCTTCGCCGCACCGTCACGGTGCGGTAGCGGCTACCGCTGCTTTGCGTCCTGCTCGTCGATCGTCGGCAGCGCAGCAAGGTCGCGCTCGACCGAGCGGGCGAACTCCTCGTGATCCGGGTGCACCACGCGGAGGTTCGTCTTGGCCTTGCGGCGCCTGCGCTCGCGGACACGGCGCTCGTCGGGCCCGAACCGCCCCGACAACCGCGGCCACTCGCTCGCAGCCACGATCACGATTGCAGCAGCCAGCAGAACGATCGCAATCGCGCTCATGGACACAACAATACCCATTCGAGCCCGGGCGCCCGAATACGGTTTCCCCGACGTTCCGGTCAAGTCTTCAGACGCCTCCCGCGACGGCCGATAACCGGCGAGGCACCCCCCGCGGGCTACAATGGCCCGCCGAGCGATCCCCGGTAGCTCAATTGGCAGAGCATTCGGCTGTTAACCGAAGGGTTGTTGGTTCGAGTCCAACCCGGGGAGCTAATGGCCCTAGTAGGCAAGCTGTTTTGGCTTATTTCCTAGGGTCATCTCGGTAGGAATGCCCGGATTTGTGCAGGTGGTGCTGGACCGGTGCCGGACTCGCAAATCGGCACTTTTTGGATTCCGAGGCCGTAGACTCCAGGTCCCTCCGCGGAGCCGTCTTTCCGCACGCTCACGGCCACTCGTAACCGCCCGAGCCCACTCAGGGTCCGTGGACTGACAACAACGCTCTACCTCGATGAGGATGTGCTGCGCCAGACCGAAGCGGCCGCTGCCGGCTCCGGTCGCGACGAGTCGGAGGTAGTCGAGGATGCGCTCCGCGAGCATTCGCCGAATCTGGCAACGCGAGTCGGGTTGAAGTCGGGTCGACAGTCACCGCCTTCCACGAAGACCAATCGCAGCCCGCGCACGAGCGGACATCGAGTTGCGGAATGTTCCCTGAGGTTCGCGGCGCAAGCCGCGCTGCTCGTCAGGTTGTTTCGATGGACGGGAAGGTCCAGGTTCCGTCGAGCACTTCGGGGCGCGGCCGGTAGAGGCGCACTGTGAAGTTCCAGCCGTCCGTGATCGGGAGGCAGTTTGGGCGATCGTCGCCGCAGCCGCCGAAGTGGACGGTGACGGTGCCGTCGCTGTTCGGCGTTGCGGTGACGTTGTTGACGCTGTAGGCGTCGCGTTCGTTCGCCTCGAAGAATCCGTCGGCGTTATAGACCGAGATCGACCAGAAACCGTCGACCGGAACGTCTCGGACCGTGAGTTTGTATTCGCCGACGGGTTTACCGGGCTCGATGCCGATGTACGACGCCTCCCGGTCAGGCAGGCCTCCCCATCCGGCCGCGGTAGCGAGTAGATGGCGAACCGGGTCTACGTCCTTCTTGGCACCGAAGGCACCGTCGAACCCGGTGAGGCCCTTGGCGAGCTCGAAGCAGCGCCGTGCGCGTCGCATCGAGGCTGGCTGTGTCGTAGTCAGGCAACTGGAGCCGGCTTGGCTCGAGCTCGCCTCGATCGCGAACTCGTTCTTGGAGCGCGTTGACCGCGGCGACATCGTTGCCGTCGGCGGGATCGACCAGGATTCTCGCGGCGACGCCGACCCAGGGCGTATCGAACTCCTCCACCGTCAACGAGTACTCGCCGGGCCGGTGGAACACCCGGTTGATGTAGTGGTCCTGATTGACGACCATCACCGAGACGTAGCGGTCGCCGCTGTCCGGGATCGTCAGGGTTGCCGCTTCTGAGATGTCGACGACCGCCGAGCTGTAGAGCGTGTCGCGGTTCATCCGGATCACCGGCTGGTGCTCGATTGGCGTCGGAGCACGGTTGTGCTTCAGCCGATTGACACCGCCCGCATCAGCCTGGAGAGTCGCCAACATGCGATCGCTTTCGGCCCGAGCGAAGTTATCGACGTTGACCAGCACCACCCCCATCTCCGAACCTCCTTCGCAGCGAAACGGCAATAACCCGTGCGCGATCCTAACTCAGCGGCTGTTACCGACCAGCTACCGCTACTGCAGTCAAACCACCGCCGGGGACGACGACCGCCGCGTGGGCACAGGTATTACCCCTGATCGGGGAGCCTTTCTATCCAAGCAGCGGCGCCAAGAAGAAGAGCCGCCCCGTTTCCGGAGCGGCCAACGTGCTACCAGGTCAGCGCCGTGTGCCGGAGGCCGTGCCAGAATCGGAATGCTTGACATCACACCGAGCACGAACGCCTGCCGGACGCTCAGACGCCGCTCGAGGAGCTCTACGTCCATCAGCGGAGCTCGAGCAACTCGCCGCGCCTGAGGCCCGTCGAGAGCGTCAGGACGGTCATCCCGACGTGCGGACTCCCACCACGCCTCGCCGTCCTCGGCCTCGACCGAGACCGCATGCTTTTTCTGGTACGGGGCGAGCAGCCGGCGAACTTCCTCCGGCGTCAGCGTCCCGGGAAAGCGCGCTCATCAGGCAGCGTCCGCGCTTCCACCAGCCACCCACCAACATGCTCAGTCGGACGCGGATCACGCGGGTCGACCGGCCGATGCTGCTCGTCCGGCTCGTGCATTGCTCGTGTCACGAAACCACCCTACGCGCGGCCACAGACGACCCGGCCTCAACCGGCGCGGATGGTGTACACGACCAGCGCGATCGTGAGTACGACGACGACGCCCGTTCCGATCCCGGCTAGCGCAAGCGCCACGATCGCGAGAAGCCCTACGAAGGATGCGCGGGTCTGAGCATTGCTGATCACGACTGATCCCCCTTCCTCATGGAGCGTCTCGAGCGATGAGACGCCTGACTTGGAAATGAGAGTGCGGCCGCAGGCTCGGTGATACATCGCAGCGTCGGTGAAGATCGCCGTGCGGCCGCGACAGGCGCGCGCAGACGTAGGCGCCACGGCCTGTGATTAGTCGGAACTTCGGATTAGTTAGCTCACGACCCGCCGTCGGCTCACGAGCTCACGCGACCCTTGATGGCGCATCCTTGTAGGGCTTATGGGCCGACGGCCCCAGCCGCAGCAGGGCCGCCCTCCGCACGCGACCCACCGCGCGGGGCCGGAGTATGTCACCGGCGCATCGGGCGGGTGGAGAGGAGCGGCCTGGGGTGAACACAATCTTCGTGCCGTGGTAGTGCAATCCAGCGGCGCGGGCCCCGCGTAGTCCTCGGCATGACGAAATTCCGCTATCTGGCACTTCTCGCCGTGCTTGTCGTCGCACCGTTCCTGCTCGCGGCCTGCGGCTCCGGCGGCGGGTACTAACCCGGCGCGGCCGGCTGCTCGAGGCTCGCGATCGCCTCGCGGATCCGCAGCAGCCGCGCGCTGAGCGAGGGCACGCGCTCGAACTCGGCGTGCTGCAGCTCGAACTGCAGCTCGCGCTCGTTCATACGCAGCAGGTAGATCTCGGCCGTCGGCTTGTCGATGCCCTCCTGCTCGAGCGCCCAGAAATGTAGGCCGGCCAGGAGCTCGACCGTCTCGGGACCGGCCGGCGCGCCGTCGACGAGGTGCGCCCGCAGCGAGCGGTGGAGCTCGCTCCGGAATTGGTCGGCCGGGATCCGGGCGAGGATCGGGACGAGGTCGCGGTGGGCGATCACGCCGGCGAGAGCACCGCGCTCGATCCGGTCGGCCGCCGCGATGATCTTCTGCGAGGGCGCCACCGTGGCGGCCTCGGTGCCGCCGCCGCGGAGCTGGATCGTCATCCCGAAGTGGTCGTTCGCCCAGCGCCATGCCTCTCGCCGGTCGGGTGAGTCCGGGACGCTGTTGAGGAATGCCTTCACAGCGCGCCAGCCGGCGTCGCGATCGTCGGCTCGCTGGGCCTCCACCTGGGTGCGATGCAGGACGTAGGGCTTCGCGGATGCCAACCGCGCCTCGAATCCGACCGGGTCGTCCGCCGGGTCGACACCCGGAGAAAGTGCGACGACCTTGACATCGAACCCCTGCGCGACCGCGAGCTCCATCCCGCGGAGCGTCGCCGCCTGGCCGGCGGCATCGCCGTCGAACGCCAGCCAGAGCCGCTTGGTGAGCCGCCCCAGCTCGCGGAGCTGCTGCTCCGTCAATGCCGTGCCCATGCACGCGACGACGGGCTCGAAGGCCGCCTGCCGTAGCGCCAGCACGTCGGTGTTGCCCTCGACGATGCAGGCACGGTCCTCCTTCGCGATCGCGGAGCGAGCCCGGTCGAGACCGTAGACGACTGCGCCCTTCGTAAACAGCTCCGACTCGGGCGTGTTCACGTATTTGGCGCGTAGCGGATCGTCTTCGTGCAGCCGCCGGGCCTGGAAGCCGAGGACCGCCCCGCGTGCATCCGCGAGGGGGAAGACGAGCCGGCGGTTGAAGTAGTCGCTGCCGTTCTGGCGTGTCAGTCCGGTCGCGAGGAGCTCCTGCGCCGTGTAGCCCTTCTCGCGGGCCTTGCGCGCGAGCGTCGTACCTCCGATCGCGAGTCCGAGGCGGAACTCCCTGCAGACCTCCTCGCCGAGGCCGCGGCCGGCGAGGTAGTCGCGCGCGAACGAGCCCGCCGGCGAGTCCCAGAGATGGCGTTCGTAGAACGTGGCCGACTCGCCGAGGACGGCCAGCAGGCGCTTCCGGCGGAGCCGGCGCGCGTCCTCGGCCGGCGAGGAGTCCTCGTACTCCGGCGTGATGCCGAAGCGCTCCGCCAGCCAGACCACCGCGTCGGTGAAGTCGAGGCCCTGCGTGTCGCGCACGAACTGGATCGTGTCTCCGCCCTTGCCGCACCCGAAGCAGTGGTAGAGCCCCCGTGCACCGTCGACGCTGAAGCTCGGCGTGCGCTCCTCGTGAAACGGGCAACGGCCCACGAGGCGGGCTCCCTGCTTGCGCAGCGACGTGCGTTCCTCGACGACCGGGACGAGATCCGCGCGTTGCTTGACCGCCTCGACGGTCGAGTCCTTCAGGCGCGCCATCAGCCGAGCCGGGCTGCGTAGTCGAGGGCGAAGCGGTCGGTCATGCCGGCGATGAACTGTGTGATTCCGTCCGGGTCGTCGCCGCGGTCGGCCAGGTGATCGAAGATGCGGTGGACAACCGCCCGGGCGCGCTCGTGCTCGACCGACGCCTCCGGACCGAGGTAGACGCGCTCGAACATGAACGTCCGCAGGGAGAGCATGGCGCCGCCGATCTCGTCACCCTGGACGATGTCGCCGTCGCGCGCGGAGGTCTCGATCAGGTCGTGGACGAGCGTGTCGATGCGCCTGGCGCCCGTGTCGCCGAGGATCTCGATCTCGGCCCGCGGCAGGTCGCCGTCGCCGAGGATGCCGTAGCGGATCGCGTCGTCGATGTCGTGGTTGATGTAGGCGACGCGGTCGACGATGCGGACGATCTTGCCCTCCTGCGTCTCCGGCTCCTGCGGCCCCGTGTGCGTGAGGATCCCGTCCCTGACCTCGTGAGTCAGGTTGAGGGTCTCGGCGACCCGCAGCGACTGCTCGTTGTGGCGGAAGTGGCCGCCGAAGCGGTTCCTCAGCGCCGCGTCGAGGGCCTCCTCGCCGGCGTGGCCGAACGGCGTGTGGCCTGTGTCGTGGCCGAGGCCGATCGCCTCGACCAGATCCTCGTTCAGGCGCAGCGCACGGGCAACGACGCGGGCGATCCCCGTGGTCTCCAGCGTGTGCGTCATGCGTGTGCGGTAGTGGTCGCCCGCGGGGTCGATGAAGACCTGCGTCTTGCCCTTCAGACGGCGGAAGGGCTTCGAGTGGACGATCCGGTCGCGGTCGCGCTGGAACGGCGTCCGTACGTCCGACTCGGGCTCGGGTTGCAGACGGCCGCGGGTCGCGTATGAGTGGACCGCGAGCGGCGAGAGCCATATCTCCTCGAGACGCCGGATGCGCTCCTCGAACGAGGTCGCCAGAATTCCGCTCTGCTGGGGCATTACCGCCAGCGTAGCTTCGGCCTCGGAGTGGCTCAGATGATGATCGGCACGGTTCCGCCGTCCACGCTCCAGGCGGCGCCGGTGACGTAGCTCGAGCGGTCGGAGCAGAGGAAGACGATCACGGCCGCGATCTCGTCCGGTCGGGCCAGGCGCCCGAGCGGGCGGCGGGCGCCGACCCTGGCCAGCACCTCCTCGCGGGAGCCCTGCTGGTCCGCGAGGCCTCCTTCGCCGGTCCACGCGTTGGTGGCCGTCGGGCCGGGTGTGACGGCGTTGCAGCGGATGCCGTCCTTGGCGTAGAGGTCGGCGATCAGGCGCGAGAACGACAGCATCGCGGCCTTCATCACGGAGTACTCCGGCATGCCCGTCGAGGGCCGCTTCGCCGCGGTGGACGAGACGTTGACGATCGTGCCGGCCTTCCGCTCGCGCATTCCGGGCAGCGCGGCGTTGGTGGCGCGGATTGCGCTCATCAGGTTCATTTGCCAGGAGTGCTCCCAGATCTCCTCCGTGAGGTCCTCGTAGCGGTGGATCTCGGCCCAGCCGACGTTGTTCACGAGGCAGTCGACGCGGCCGAAGGCGTCGAGCGCCGCCGCTCACGACGCGCTGAGGCTCCTCGGGTTGGGAGAGATCGGCGGCGACGTGGAGGTCGCCGGGCCCGTCGTCGCGCCGGCTCGCGGTGACGACCTTCGCGCCCTCTGCCTGGAGCAGCCGCGCCGCGTCCCCGCCGATGCCCTCGCCGGCGCCTGTGACGACGCAGATCCTCTCTTGCAGGCCCAGGTCCACGGGCGGCTAGGTTAGCGGCGCCCATGACGACGCTCATCATCGCCCGTCACGGGCAGACCGACTGGAACGCCGAGCGGCGCTGGCAAGGGCACGCGGACGAGCCGTTGAACGACCAGGGCCGGAGCGAGGCTCGGGCCCTCGGCGACGCTCTGCGCGGGCGTGGAATCGAGCGAATCTACAGCTCTGACCTCATTCGGGCCAGCGAGACCGCCGAGATCGTCGCGCGCCCTCTGGGGCTTCACGTGGAGCTCGACGAGCGCCTGCGTGAGGTGGACGTCGGCGAGTGGTCCGGTCTGACGACCGACGAGGTCGTGGAGCGATTTCCGGACGGCCACCGGCGGCGGCGCGAAGGCCGGACGGGCTGGACGAACGGCGAGCCATTCGAGGCGATGGCGCGGCGCGTGCTCGAATCGGTTGCGGACATCTCGGGGCGCCATCCGGATGACGGCGTGTTGGTGGTGACGCACGGAGGCCCCCTCCGAGCGATCTCGACCGCCTGCCGCGGTGCCGATGCATGGGTGACCGCGGGCAATTGCGATTACGACGTCATCTCGGTCGAGGCAGGTCAGATGCGGTGGCTAGACTCAACCCGTGGAGGACTACACCAACAAATACAAGGGTGAACAGGTCGAGGTCGCGCTCTTCGGCGGCGAATATCAGGACGGCGTGCTCACCGCGTATTGCTACGTCGACGACGTCGCGCACATCGAGCTGAACGGGCACATCCTGATCCCGTTGCAGAACATCGCGTCCCTCCACTGCTCGAGCCGCTGCGACGCGCCCGAGCCCGACTGGCCGCCGCAGGGTCTGGCGGAAGACGAGTCGGACGAGCGCGACGACGACTCGTAAGGCCGTGCAGTGAGCTTCCGCCTCGCGGTCGCGCGGAACCTGCTCAAGGGCTGGCTGATCTTTCTCATTCCGGCGGTCGCACTGGGTGTGATCGGCTGGGAGCTCGGCGACTACCGCCTGGCGCTGCTGTTCGCGGGCTCGGTCTTCCTCCTCGGCGCAGTGCTGTACTGGTACGCCGATCGGATCGCGATGGGGATGCTCGGCGCCCGGGAACTGCTTCCGGGCGAGGCGCCCGCGCTCCATGCGACGGTCGAGTCGCTGGCCGCGCGAGCCCGGGTGGTGCCGCCGAGGCTCTATCTGGTGCTCGACGCGTACCCACGTGCTGCTTCAGCGGGACGAGGCGCGCAGGGTGGCGCCGCCCTGGCGGTTTCCTCGGGCATGCTTGGTGTCGCGACGCCGGCGGAGCTCGAGGCGATCGTCGCGCACGAGCTCACGCACCTGCGCGCGCGGGACGTGCTGCCACAGACGATCGTCTCGGTGCTCGCAGGCGCAGTCGTGGAGTCGTCACGGATCGGGGGCTACTTCCAGCGCGGGTTCCTGTTCGTGCTGGCGCCGCTGGCGGCGTCCTTCGTGCATCTGGTGCTGTCACCCAAGCGCGAGTACGAGGCTGACCTCTTCGCGGCCGAGCTCTGCGGGCCGCATGCCATGGCGGACGCGCTCCTGCGACTCGAGGGCGCGATGGGGATCGTGCAGTTCCAGTCGAGCCCGGCGACCGAGCCGCTCTACACGGTGAACCCGTTCGCCGACGTGGGACTGGGCGCGCTCTTCAATACGCATCCCGCGCTTGGCGTGCGGGTTCAGCGACTGCGGGACCTCGATCCCGAGTGGCGCGAGCGGCTCCGCGCCGCGTGAGCGCAGCGAAACGACCCCGGAGAGACTCGCGTCTCACCAGGGTCGAAAGAAATGGGCGGCGTCCTACTCTCCCGGGAGATTGCTCTCCGAGTACCATCGGCGCTAGCGGGCTTAACTTCTCTGTTCGGAATGGGAAGAGGTGTTTCCCCGCCGCTATGACCGCCCAACTTGTGAGGCGGCAGCCGGTCACCA